>DPJG01000022.1 GCA_003543135.1 Rheinheimera sp. | reverse complement strand
CGGGAATTAGGACTGCAAACAATTTTGCAGTCCTCCGGCTGAACGGCCCGAGCTCTGCGAAGGGCATTAAGGCTCCCAATACAAAAGAACCCCGCTCACTGAGCGGGGTTTTTGCATTTTACAGGACGTAAAATGTCCTTCGGACCGGCTGCGCCGTCCAAATCCGCTCCAGCGGATTTAGTGCTTTATGTGGCCTGTCGGACTATTGCCCGAGCATGGCATTCCCATGCGACAAATTGGCCGGGAGCCAATTTAGACCGCTTCAGCAAACAGTCTACTGTCGTCCGGTCTGAACACAAAAACGTCAGGAACGTTTTTGCACAGCTGCAGGCTGGTCCCGCAGGGACGAGGCACAGGAGGTGCCGAACAATCCCGAGCTCTGCGAGGGATATCAAGGCTCCCAATAAAGCCACTAACCCCACCAATCCGCTTCTTAAAAGCATAAAAAAATCCCCGCATGAGCAGGGACTTTTACCGGCAGAAACTTGTGATTAATAAATAAGATAGGCGTAAGCGGTAATAAAGGCGCTTTCCTGGAAGGCTTTAAGGCCTGTATCTCTGAAATCAACAGGAACAGGGTGCCTGGCCAGTTTGTCTTTAATGGCTGCATTGGTACAAATGACAGTATCTACTGTTGGGATCAACTGCAGTGCAGCTTCAATTTTAAAACCAACGGCTGAACCGGAAAACTTGCCTTTTTGCGGTCTTTCACGCACCAAAAACTTGCTGATTTTATAATCTTCTGCCAGTTTGGCCATACTGAACTGAAACTTGCGCATCTGCTCAGTATCCTGATCGTTTAGCAGTGGGAAACGCACCTGACGGCAATCGGGCAACACCATCAGGCCGTTATCCATTTCCATCAAACACAAAATTATTTCACTGCCTTTAATCTCAACGCCACATACCCGCATGTTCTTTACCCGCCATTTTGCAAAAGGCCGTTATTATGCCATGTAAAAGGCTAAAGGTAGCAGTAACATCATATAGCTGTGCTGATTAATCGACATTTGGCTTACAGATTTTCGTCATGTGGATCCCATTGGCTGACGGCTAAGTGCTGATAAAACTGCCACTGCTCTGTTATGCCTTGCCAACAATGCCAGAAGAACAGCTGTAAGTTACTGGTCTGGCTTGGAAAAATGCTGTGATAACTTTTCATCTGCCTCTCCTGTAATAACGGGGGCTATACCGGCACCCAAAAGTTTGATTAGTCGTTGTTGCTATCAGCCAGGGAAGCTGCCAGTAAAGGCGCGTCCGAATGCAGCGCCTTGACCAGTTTGCCAAGGTTGTGCTGGCTGACTGCATTGGCGTTAATCAGGTATGCACGCTGAAAATCTGTCAGGGCGCCAAGATGGTCGCCACTGAGTGCCTTGGCCACCCCCCTGTTGCTATAAGCATAAGAGCGCAGCTGCCGCTGCATGCCTACAGGGCGGTCGCCAGCTTGCCGCACCAGCATGACGGCCTGATGACAAGCCCGCATTGCCTCGGCAGTTTGGCCTTGTTGGCTGTAAGCGACACAGAGCCTGGTTTGCCGGATATAGGGATCTGTTGTTGCTGCGCTGGCAGCCGGCTGGGTTTTGCTCTGTGCTGTTGCGGTATTTTCCGTCATCAGCACCATTTGATAACTTTGACTGCCAGCCTGACTGGCAAAACTGGCCAACAACAAAGAGGTGGCCAATAAACAGCGTGATTGAATCAGTTTCATGGTTTTGCTCCTGGTTGGTATACAACAAAGCTGCTGCCTGTTGTATCGCCAACTCTAGGGGCCGGGATGTCAGCTGACAAACGAGAAAATTGCAGCTGACAGCTGAAGTTCATTCATCTGTACCACTGTTGTTGCATTTGGCAAAACCAGCCAATATCCAGTCGATTAATAACTGGATCTCCGGTTTTTGCTGGTGTTGCTCATGTTGCACCAGATAATAATGGTCCCGGGTGTGCAGCTCCTCGTCAAACAACCGCACCAGAGTGCCACTATCAAACCAGCTCTGGCTGATAGGCAAAGGGATCAGCGCAATCCCCAGGCCTTGCTGCGCCGCTCTGGCCACGCTGAACATGCTGTCGAGCTGGATAATTTGTCTGGGTCTGAAGTCGTCATAACCGGCCTGATCAGCCCATTGATGCCAGCACCAGGGCCTGGCCTGATGCACGATCAGCGGCACTGTTTCCAGCAAGGGTAAATCTGCCGACCCGGTTTGCAATCGCTGAAATAACTCAGGGCTGCAAGCTGGCACATAACTGATTGCAAACAATTGATAAGCTGTTTTATCTGTTGGTTTGCTGCTGGCCAGCACTATTTGCAAATCGGTGTGACGACTCGCGTCCTGACGTGATTTCACCGTTTCCAGCCGTAAATTTACTTGTGGATATTGAGTTGACCAACCAACCAATCTGGGGACAAAAAATTCGCTGGCAAAAAATTCCGGCAGTGTGATGCTAACCACCTGCTCCCTTTTGCTTTGACAGAACTCCGCAACAGTGGCCGACAATGTATGTAACACAGGGTGAATGGCCTGGTAAAAACGCCGGCCTTCGGCTGTTAATATCACGGCTCTGGTCTGGCGTTCAAACAGGCTAAAACCCAGGCTTTCTTCCAGTTGTTTGATTTGATGACTGACAGCCGAAGGGGTCAGATACAGCTGACTGGCGGTTTCTTTAAAACTTAAACATTCAGCGGCCACGCAAAAACAGCGTAAACCTCGCAGTGGGGTATGAACGGCCATGTGGCAACAGCTCCATGCTCAGAGATTACAGGCATAAAGCAATTGTTGTTCCTGTGTGTAATTAATTGAATTATATGAACAATATTGGTTGACGTGTTACCTGGTTGCTATTTGCTGGCGCGTAAATGCACCAAAAAAGCGCGCAGGCTGCCGGGCAGAAATGACGGGGCTTAGATTGCTGCTGTTATAGCTGTCCTGACACTTTGAGTCTTTCCAGTTCACAGCTGAATAAAAACTCCCACGCCTCCAGTTGCCGTTTGGCTTGCTCCAGATTGTCGGCCCAGACATAAAGGCCCTGGCCCCGCACTAAGAAGGCGGAGCTGAGCTGATGCTGACGATGTTCAAGTTCCCGGGCCAGTTGTGGCCAGGTAAGGTTGGCATCCAGAATCGGCAGATTCACACCGGCCTGATGTCGCGTCTCTGGCTGGATCAACTGCTGCAGATCATAACCACAAAACAGATGCTGATCGGCTCTCATCAGCCTGGAAAACACTATTGCCGCAACAGACTGGGTTTGCAGCACCACTCTGGCACTGCTAACCAGCTGGTAAATAGTGCTGTGCAGCAAAGTGCAGGGTGAAAGTGTTGGGTTCTGATTTGGTTGGGTATTGTGCCAGGTCAGTAAAGCCAAATCTTGTGGGCTCAGCTCAGCTTTGTCCTTATATGCCGGAGTGACCAGCGCACTGTGCTCATTCAGCCGGATAGAAAAATTACCGCTGCCGGCCGGTGCCCATTGTTTAGCGCTGATCCAGCGTCCCAAAGCACAAAGTTGAATGGCATATGGATTGAGTTGATTGCTGCTGGCTAGTTGATTCATCTTTATGGTTAGACGTCTAGGTGTTGAAATGTCTTGGATGGTAACATTGCTGGCAGCTTGAGGCCAAGCCGTTTTTTTCGGTGCTGACAGACAATTGGCCGGCAAAAATGCTAGCATCAGCTTGTTCTGCCGCGCTGCAACATGAGGTCAAAAGGAGTTTTATGGATTTGCGCAGTAAGTTGCCCTGGGTGGGCACTACTATTTTCACCCAGATGTCTCAGTTAGCTTTAGAACAGCAAGCCATTAATTTGTCTCAGGGTTTTCCGGATTTTCCGGCGCCGGAAGCCTTATTGCAACAGTTAAATCAACAGGTATTGGCCGGTAAAAACCAATATGCGCCAATGGCAGGTGTGCTGGAATTACGCCAGCAAATTGCGCGGCTCACTGAGCGTTGTTATGGCCGTATGGTCAATGCCGATACCGAAGTTACTATTACCTCTGGTGCCACTGAAGCGCTGTTTGTTGCCATTCAGGCGGTGGTGCGGCCCGGTGATGAAGTGCTGGTGTTTGATCCCGCTTATGACAGTTATCAGCCAGCTGTTGAACTGGCCGGTGGTAAAACTGTACATATTCAGTTAACGGCGCCGGATTATCGGATTGACTGGCCGGCGGTGCACCGCCGAGTCAGTGACCAAACCAAACTGATTATCGTCAATAGCCCACACAATCCAACAGGCATGGTATTTAGTCAGCAAGACTGGCAGGCCTTAGCAGAACTGGTGCAGCAACATGGCCTGTTTTGTATCAGTGATGAAGTGTATGAGCATATGGTGTTTGATGGGGCACCACAGCTCAGTGCACATCAGCAGGCTGCGCTGCAGGAGCGTAGTTTTGTCGTCAGCTCTTTTGGCAAAACTTTCCATGTCACTGGCTGGAAACTCGGTTATTGCGTGGCACCGCCGGCATTAACCACGGAATTTCGCAAAATTCATCAGTATGTGACTTTTTCCAGTTTTACCCCGGCGCAATATGCCATTGCCAGCATCTTAGAAACGTCACCTGAGCTGGTCACAGGCCTGGCTGGTTTTTATCAGCAAAAACGCGACCGTTTTGCCGCTTTACTCAGCCAGAGCCAGTTTAAGTTATTGCCTTGTGCCGGCACTTATTTTCAGCTGGCTGACTACAGCGCCATCAGTGATCTTGATGACCTGGAATTTTGCCGCTCTCTGGCAACAGATGTTGGCGTGGCAGCCATTCCTTTGTCAGTATTTTCCCGCCAGGAGCAGGACAGTAAAATTATCCGTTTTTGTTTTGCCAAACAGGATGCAACCTTACAACAAGCAGCGGAGCGGTTATGCCGGTTAAGCCGATAACAAAACAGCTGAATGTAGCGCTCATTCAGTCTGAGCTGGTGTGGCAGGACGCAGCGGCCAACAGAGCCTATTTTGCGGAACAATTCAGCAAACTCAGAGAGGTTGATCTGGTGCTGCTGCCGGAAACCTTTAACAGTGGTTTTTCGATGCAAAGCAACCTGATTGCCGAAGAGATGACAGGGCCAACAGTACAGTGGCTGCAGCAACAGGCGATGTTTTATCAGTGGGCCATTTGTGGTTCTGTGGCGATAAAAACCGCCGAAGGGGTGCACAACAGATTGTTGTTTGTACACCCGGACGGGTCGATTGAGTATTACGATAAAAAACACCTGTTCCGGATGGCAAACGAACATCAGCATTATGTGGCGGGTGCTTGTCGCAAAGTAGTGCAATATAAAGGGTTTCGTTTGATGCTGCAGGTTTGTTATGACCTGCGTTTTCCGGTGTTTGCCCGCAACAGGGGCGATTATGATGTGCTGATCTATGTAGCCAACTGGCCACAGGCGCGCCGTGACATCTGGCGTACGCTGCTGGCTGCCCGTGCTATTGAAAATCAGGCTTATGTGCTGGGCTGTAACAGAGTGGGTCAGGACGACAATGGTTTTGATTACAGCGGTGATTCGCTGGTGCTGGATTATCTGGGGCAACCACAGGCTGAGCTAAAGCCACATCAGGCCGGCGTGTTGCTGGCCAACCTGGATTTAGTGCAATTGCAGGACTTCCGGCAGAAATTTCCGGCCATGCTGGACGCCGACGATTTTAGCCTGCTGTAACGGCAGGCTCACTTGCCTATAAGCATGGCCTGCCGCTCGTTTGAAAACAGGCGCTGCATTCGTATGCGGGTAAAAACGCTGCGCTAAAGCGCTTACAACAACATGATCTGCTTTATAATCACGGTTTTCCAGCCAGCGGATCCTGAGCAGATGTCCAGACTTCACCCCACAGCCTTGATCTTCAGCGGATTTTTTCTGCTGGGTTTATTAATTATTTTGTGGGGCGTATTGCTACCGGATTTAAACCACGAGCTTGGCATGAGCGCAGCGCAAAGTGGCTGGTTTTTTCTGGTGATGGCCCTTGGCACTGTGTCCGGCGCTTATCTGGGGGGCAAATATGTGCAGAAGTTTCATTTTCTGCCGTTATTCGCCTTTTTAGCGCTGACTGAAACAGTGATTCTGCTGGCCATTTCACTGGCATATCAGGCCTGGCATTTGTTATTGGGCATTTTTTTCTTTGGGCTGTTCTGCTCTGTGATGTTCACCATTGGTCATACCCTGATCGCCCGTCTGCACGCCAATAAAAGAGCCAAAATGATGGGGTTGATGGACTTTATGTTTAGTCTTGGCACCCTGGCGGCGCCTTTTCTGGTGGTGGTGATGTACTGGTGGTTGCCTGACTGGCGCTGGCCTTTGCGACTGCTGGCCTTGTTGTTAGTGGTGCTGGCGATGTATGCGTTATGGATAGGGCGCAGGGTAGAAGCAGACCCGGCCGCTGAGCCTGCGCCAAGGCATAGTTTGTCGTATAAAGCGGTATTAAAACAGCCGGTGTTTGTTGCTTTGGCTTTGGCGATGTTTGGTTATGGTGCTGTGGAATGGGGCAATGGCAACTGGTTTGTCAGTTATGCCAGTTCCGCCCTGATGTATCCAACTGAACAGGCCAGATTAATTTTTGCCTGGTTTACCGGTGGAATGGTGCTAAGCCGCCTGGGTTTTGCTTATCTGATCCCCTATCTTGGCGCCACGTCTTTGCTGCGGCTACTCGTGCTGATGATGTTGGCCGGCGCTCTGGTATTAAAACTGGCCGATAGCAGCTGGGTTTTGTCGGCAGGTAATCTGTTACTGGGGCTTGGCCTTGGTGGTGTTTATCCGCTGCTACTGGCAACAGCCATGGATCTGGCACCGCAGCAGGGCCCGGTGTTATCGGGTTTATCGAATATCGGCGGTTCTTTAGGCTGCCAGCTGGCAGGCCTTGGCACCGGGCTTTGGGCCAACGCGGCCGGTATTGGTACTGCATTCTGGATGTTACCACTGGTGGCTTTATGGTTATTTGCTGCAGTCTGGTTGTTCAGTCAGCGCGCCCGTGCTGCACAGGCTGCTGCCAGCATTTAGCCATCCGGCAGTATGGTTGTTGCTACTTTGTAGCTAAAAACAACAATCTGTGAGTAATTTCGGCAAATTTGCGAAAACCACTCTTGATTCCGCGCAAAAATCGGTGCATAACAGGCTGCCCTAACAAACCTGAGATTTTCAGTTGATGAAAACATCTGTGGATTGGGCTTTACTGCAACAACAAGCCCGCGCTGCCTCTGAGCAAGCATACGCCCCTTACAGCCACTTTCCGGTGGGTGTGGCCATTCTGGCGCAAAGCGGCAAAATTTATACCGGTTGTAACGTTGAAAACGCCTCTTATGGCGGTACTACTTGTGCTGAACGTAATGCTATTGCTGCCGCCGTAGTGGCGGGTGAGCGTCAGTTTCAGGCTTTAGTGGTCTATACACCCCAGGAAAAACTGACCCCTCCCTGTGGTATTTGCCGTCAGGTGATTGCCGAATTTTTTACCCCACAAAGCCCGATAGCCAGTTGTAATCATCTGGGCCAAATCCAGCAGTGGACTTTAGGCGAATTATTACCCAGTGCTTTTACTCCCTTGTATTTAGCTGAAAGCACTAAAGTTGACACCAGCGCAGCTGCCAAATCTTAACGGAGTTCAACGTGTATTTACCGCAGGAAATTATCAAATTAAAACGAAATGGCGGCCAGTTACCTCAGGCGGCCATAGAGCAGTTTGTCAAAGGTATTACTGACAATAGTTTCAGCGAAGGCCAGACCGCAGCCCTTGCCATGGCGATTTATTTAAATGGCATGGTCACCGAAGAAACTGTGGCCTTAACCCGTGCCATGCGTGACTCAGGCGCTGTATTAAACTGGGCCGGTAAACTCAATGGCCCTGTGGTGGATAAACATTCCACCGGTGGTGTCGGCGACAAAGTCAGTTTAATGCTGGCGCCGATGATAGCGGCTTGTGGTGCTTATGTGCCGATGATTGCTGGCCGTGGTTTAGGCCATACCGGCGGCACTGTAGATAAACTGGAAACTATTCCGGGTTATAGCTGCACTCAGCCACTGGCGAAAATTCAGGCCGAAGTGGCACGGTTAGGTTGTGTCATCGTTGGCCAAAGTGCTGAACTCGCGCCGGCCGACCGTCGTTTGTATCTTATTCGTGATGTCACCGCCACTGTGGAATCTATTCCGCTTATTACCGCTTCTATTTTGTCGAAAAAACTGGCGGCTGGTCTGGATGTGCTGACGATGGACGTCAAAATCGGTTCAGGCGCCATTATGAAAAATGTGGCCGACGCTTCAGCCCTTGCCACCAGCATTGTGAATACTGCCAAAGGCGCCGGTGTAAAAACTCAGGCGCTGCTGACAGATATGAACGAATGTTTGGGCGCGACCGCGGGCAACGTATTGGAAGTATTGGAAACGCTGGATTATTTAACCGGCAAATACCGCGAGCCAAGACTACATCAGGTGACTTTAGAGCTGGGTGCCAGCATGTTACAACTGGCTGGTTTACAGCCTGATAAAGCCAGCGCTATTAAAGCACTGGAACACAGCTTAACATCAGGCAAAGCGGCGGAAATATTTGCCCAGATGGTTGCGGCTATGGGCGGACCTGTGGATCTGATGGAAAAACCACAGCAATACCTGGCGGCAGCGCCAGTGGTGCAGGATATTCTGGCGCCTCAGGATGGCTTCCTGGCAGCTAGCGATACTGTCGCTGTGGGGATGGCTGTGGTGCGTTTAGGGGGGGGCCGTGCCCATCCGTCCCAACAAATAGACCCAGCCGTTGGTTTTAGTGATGTGCTTGCCCTTGGCAATAAGGTCACCAAAGGTGATCTGCTGGCGCGGGTACATGCTGCTTCAAAAGAAGCGGCTGATAAAGCCTGCAGTGAATATCTGGCCGCTTTAACTTTCAGTGACAGCGCTGCGCTGCTGCACCCGATAGTGCATAAAGTGATTGATTAGGCTGGCACTTTTTCAAGAACGCTGATAAAACAGGCAAAGGATTGCCTGTTTTTGCAAGATGGAGTTTCTGATGTCCCGCCTTGAATTAAAAATTCCCCCGCTTTTATTGATGCTGATTTTTGCCGTTCTGATGTTTGGCTGCACCCATCTGCTGCCATTATGGCAATTTATTCCGGTGGATTTTGTGTTCTGGCGAGCAGGGTTGGCTGGTGCTTGGTGCGCAGCCGGGATCGTGATAGCTCTGCTTGGCGTTATTACTTTTCGCCGCGCGCAAACCACTGTGAACCCGTTAAATCCCCAGGCTGCCAGTCAGCTGGTGCAACAGGGTATTTTCCGGAACAGCCGCAATCCGATGTATCTGGGTATGTTGCTGGTGCTGTTCGGCTGGGCTTTATGGCTGGCGGACGTCAGTGCTTTTGTACCTTTGCCGTTTTTTGTCTGGTACCTGAATCAATTTCAGATCAAGCCGGAAGAGCGAGCCCTCACCGCCTTATTTGGCGCAGCGTTTTTGCAATATCAACAAAAAGTGAGGCGGTGGTTGTAGCGGGGCCGAGTGCTCCGTTTTTGCTGCAGTGGCGGCCAAGATATTGAGCTTCTCTTTCCGTAAAAAGTTCTCCTGCAAACACTTTTCAGCATAATCCCAATTCGATAAGCACTGACACTGGTTACCAAAAGCTGGGGGAAGGCAGTGCCACTATATCCGGCTCAGTGTTGGATGCGACCAAATATCAGCAGCTGGTAGCCCAGGCCACACCGGTGTTAGGTGACGGGGTGTCGGCAGCAATACGCTGGCAATTCTGGCAGTTTAATAACTGGCAGTTTGAACTGCCACTGGGAGTGTTCCACTGGCAAGCCGATCTAAGCAGCCAGATGGCAGCTAGCACTTTAACGCAGGAGCTGGACGGCACCGACTGGTTTTCCGGGCTGACGCTGAACTATCAGTTAAGTCCGGACTGGCAGGCTGGCATTAGCTACCAGCGAGTGTTGCTGGAGCCTGCGGATGTAAACCAGTATCTGATACATCTGCGGTATCAGTTCTGAGCAAAAAAAACGGCGACTTGAGTCGCCGTTTTTTAATGAAGCAGATACAAAAGTACTCAGACTTTTTGTGATGTGGTGCTAGTTGTTTCTGCCGGGGCTGCAGTCTGACAAGACTGTAATAAGGACTGCAAATGCGCCCCTAAGTCTTGCTGTGCAACAGCGCTGCTGGCACTCACCATTTGTTTTAACGTCTGCAGCGCCTGTTCCAGACCTTGCTGGTCGATTAAGGTTTTGGCATAAGCTGCAGCCGCTGCACCTTTTTCAAGGGTGCTGGCCAGCTGTTCAAAGCTAAAATCCTGCTGTAACAATTGTTCTAAGTCGGCTAATAATTGCGCCACTTTGGCCGATTCCGCCAGAGCACCTTCAACACTAATCAGTTTCCCCAGTGGGTCTGTGGTCAGTTTTCCGGCCACACAGGCAGCCACCGAACCTGCTTCTGCAGAGGCTACCACTGCATCCAGCCCCTGTTCACGAATTTGGCTCACTGCCTCTGCTAATTGTTGATCTTTGGCAAGCCAGGCCTGTTCAGCCAGTTGTTTAGGATCAGCAGAAAAATAACCACAGCTGGTCAGAAAAAATGACAACAACACAGGCAGGGTATAACGATGAACAACAGACATAACAACTCCTGAAAATAAATGGGTGCCAGTCAGGCTGGCTGCTATGCCCATAAAGATGGGGTTTATCCACTGCAGCTTCAAGCCACAGGCAAAAAAGTTGTGTGACTCAGCTAAAGCGCGGTTGCAACGGTTTTTCCAGAAGGATAAAAGCTGCGACAGTAGTCGCAGTTTTTGCTTGCTACTCTGCGACATATGTCGCACTATAACGCTATTATTGTTTTTACGCTGGGTTCACTGATGCAACAACCAACGGCGCCTGAGTTGGAAATTCTGAAACTGTTATGGTCAAAACAACCGCTGACGGCGCGTGAACTGCACGATGAGCTGGCGCCGGTATTGGGTTGGGGTTATTCATCCACCCGCAAAACGTTGGAGCGTATGACCGAAAAAGGACTGGTTAGTTTTGAAAGTCAGGGTCACAAAAACAGTTACAGCGCGTTGGCCGATAAAGTCAGTACGCTGGCGGCTTTTGCCCAGGACTTTGCCAGCCGCATTTTTGAGCTGAAAGGGCCTTTGCCTGTGGCCATGTTTGCTGGCAGTCAACTGGTGAATGCAACAGAAATTGCCGAACTGGAACAGTTGCTCAGCAGGCTGGCGGCAGCAGAGCAGGCGGACAACAAATGCTGATCTTGCTGCAACTTTGTGTTTTTGTACTCTGGAGCTTTTTGCTCTGGTC
Source organism: Rheinheimera sp. (assembly GCA_003543135.1). Classification (GTDB taxonomy): domain Bacteria; phylum Pseudomonadota; class Gammaproteobacteria; order Enterobacterales; family Alteromonadaceae; genus Pararheinheimera. Next base: position 177,154 of record DPJG01000022.1, on the reverse strand, counting down.
TGGATTGCAGGTTGTGCTAAGGAAAAGACCCGCGCTGGCGCAGTGGTCGACAGGATACTGGCTGGCACTTTTTTGTTGCACTTTGCCGCTCTGGCCACCGTTAAAATGGCAACAAGAATGGGTGATCCCTGCTGCTTTATTAGAGCCCGTTGCCGGTACCACAGCTTATTGGACGGCGAAGGTTATGCATCCAGGTCTGAGTGCGCAGTTGCATTGGTCCGAATTGTTGCTGATGTTGTTGAGCTGCATCTGGTTCAGCGGTGCTTGCTGGCGGTTATGGCAGCTCCGGCAACAATGGCGGCGGTTGTCTCTGTTGTCTGCTCAGGCAGACAATCTGGTGCTGAGCGCTGTGCTGCAGGGGATAAACCCGGCAGCTGCTGACCAACTGGGGGCACAGCTTGCTAAATTACAGATAAAACAGCAACAGGGTACCGGCTCACCTTTTGTGTTTGGCTTGTTCCGCTTGTCACTGCTGTTGCCGGCCAATTTTAGCGATTTTCCCCCTGCTGAACGTGTGTTGTTATTACAACATGAGCTTTGTCATGTGCAGCGCTGCGATCCACAACAATTGGTGTGCTGGCGGCTGCTGGCCGCTTTATGCTGGTTTAATCCGGTGGTCAGCAAACTGGAGGCGGCTTTTGTCTGTGCCATGGAGTTTTGTGTAGACCGTCAGGTACTGGCATCTCAGCCTGAGCTGGCGCTCAGTTATGGCAAAGCCATGTTGACCAGCCTGAAATATCAGCAACATGCCAGCCAGGTCAGTGCCGGTTTTACTCAGCAGCAGCTGGACGAGCAGTTTTATCAACAGCGCTTAGTGCAACTGTTTCAGCCGGTGCCGTTATGGCCGGCACGTCGGTTGACAGCGCTGGTTGTTGTGCTGCTGCTGTTGATGTTGTTGGGTTATTTGTTGTTGAGCCAGGTGTGGGGGCAACACGCAGCTCCCCGGCAGTGGCAATGGCCGCTGCAACAGGTGGAAGTGAATTCAGCTTTTGGTGTGAAAAGTGCTCTTCGTCAGTACAGACCTCATTCGGGGCTTGATTTAGCCGGACATACCGGTGATGAAGTCCGCGCCGTGGCGACGGCCAGAGTCCTGATTGCCGATGACAGCACTTTGCACCCCAATCTTGGTTTGGTGGTGTTGCTGGACCATGGTGCTGGCTACCAGACCTTATACGCACATTTGCAACAGGTGAATGTTAAGCCTGGTGACAGGGTGCTGGCCGGGGCTCCGATAGCGGCAGTGGGCAGCAGTGGCAAAGCTACAGGGGCACATTTGCATTTTGAACTGCTGCACCAGGGTGTACCCCAGGATCCTATGTTGTATTTACCGGCTTTACCTTAAACAGGCGCAACGCCTTTGAGCGATGAAGTATTATTTTCCGGAGTTTGGCATGTTGTTAAAAGAATCGCGCTTGCGCAAAGTGTTGCTGATATTGGCGCTATTGAGTGCGGCTGTGCCGGCCGCGCCTGTGTCAGAAGCCGAGTTATTGCACAGTTTTGAACAGCAGTTCAGAGAAAAGCTGCAAAAAGCCAAAGTGCCGGGCGGTGCTTATGCCATAGTGCAGGGCGACCGTATTCTGAAGCTGGGACATTATGGTGTGCGATCTGTGGGCGAGCGTGCCACAGTTAATGCTGATACCGTATTTCGTCTGGCGTCAGTATCAAAAACTTTTGCCGGTGTCAGTCTGGTGCAGGCACAACAGGCGCAGCAGCTGGAATTACAGCAGGCTTTATCTAAATACGTGCCTGAACTGCAGCTCAGAACCCCGGAGCTGACACAAAGCCTGACCCTGGAGCAGGTGTTGTCGCACAGCAGTGGTTTTTGGGCTCATGCTTTTGAAGACTTAATTGAAGCCGACCAAACGCCGGCGCAAATCCTGCCACGCCTGAAAGAGCTCAGCCCGGTGTGTCCGCTGGGGCGTTGTTACAGTTATCAGAACGTGTTTTTTGGTTTGCTCGGCAATGCGCTGGAGCGGGCAACAGGCCAAAAATACGATCAGTTATTAAAGCAGCGTTTGTTTCAACCTTTGGGTATGCAAACCGCTTCTGTTGGCCTTGCACCACTACTGGCGTCACGCAACAAAGCCATGCCGCATGAACGGGGCGGCAAAGGTTGGCGGCAGGTGAAACCCAAAGCCAATTTTTACCGTGTAAGCGCTGCAGCCGGGGTGAATGCGAGCGCGCGGGATCTGGCCATTTATTTACAGGCCATGCTGGGGCAAAGGCCAGACGTGTTGCCACCACAGTTACTGAGCCAGCTGCAGCAGCCGTTAACCCGAATGCCGGGTAAACCACGCTGGCCGGTGTGGCAGCAGTTTAAACAGGTGAGTGCCTGGTACGGCCGCGGCTGGCGGATGGTGCAATATGACAATGAAAAGTTGTATTACCATGCTGGTGTGGTAGACGGTTACCGGCCTTATATTGCCTATTCACCCCAAAGTGGTTATGGCCTGGTGCTGCTGACCAATGCGGAAGCGGATGTGATAGGACCTCTGGCTGGCTGGTTCTGGCAGCAGGTGTTGGCTGGACCGCAACAGTTAAAGCTGGCACAACAAGCACAAACAAAGGTGCGTCGTAGTGGTGGCTGATAAAGGTAAAAATAAAACTCCGTCAGCTGACTGACGGAGTTTTACGGCCTAAATGCACTCTGGCGCGCGCCAAAGCTTCCTGCTCATAATCTTCCATATACTGGGCGACATCATTGCGCCAGTGCTCATCTTCATCCTTGCTCACACTGTTTTGTCTTGCATCCAATTGGTCTTTACGTACCAGCAAATCGTGCGCGCGTTGTTGCAGCTCAACGGCAACTTCGGCAAAAATTTGTGGTTCGCTGGCCAGTTGCCGCAATTTTAAATGCAGATGCAAAGCCAGGATCAACAAACAGCAGGTAAAAAGAATCAGGAAAAAAGCCATGGTTATGCTCCTGCCGCAATGAGCTGGCGTTTGCGGATTTCAACCAACCAGAAATATGCACTTAATGGCAACGAACATAGGTTGATGACTGCAATCAGTATCTGATAAGCATCGGCGAAAAAGTTGCTTTGCAGTGTGGCTCTATCAATAAAATCAATAGCTTGAACCAAACACATCGCGATAAAAATTAACGAAGTGACCATCGACAATTGTGTTGCTCTTATCTTTTGTAGCCAGTGCATGTAATAAATGAACCAGATACAAAATACGTTGATCAGTATCCAACCACCGTACCAGGCAAACTTGTGCAATACCGTTGGGCCGGACGCAATTTCGTAGAGCAAAGGGCTTAACAACCTCGACATTGTTAAGCTCAAACAAATGACAAAAAATGAAATAGTAATGGAGTTAAGTTTTTTCTCGTAAACCAACGCCAGCACCAACAATAGTAAATTGCCGACAATAGCGTAGTTTGCGATGTACAGAAATATCTGACTTTCAGCTGCCAGTGTCAGCATAAGCTGTTGAAACTTTTCATCCATCAGTTGAATAACTCCTGCATGTTAGCGAGGCGGGCGGGCGCTATAACCACCACCATAGTTAGGTGTTACCGGTGGTTCTTCAGTAATTGGAGGTTCTTCAATCGTCGCCTGCAACGCTAACGCTTCCGCACTTAAAGTCACGGTATCTGCAGTGCTGCTGACGGTATTTTGAGTATCAACGGTGCTGGTTGTGTTGGTTGAAGTGGTCGTATTGCTGGTGCTGCCACTATAAAGTGCATATTGATTTTGCAGGTTATTAATGCCGCTGGTGTTCATTAGAATTTCTCCCTATTTTGAACGTTCACTGTTGTTGTCGTACTTGCAGTACCAAAGTTATAGTGGAACTTCCGTATTTGAATTTCACTACGGCGCAGCAGTAAAAGGCTGACAAAAATATGATATTGCTGTGATATATCACTGAAAATAAAGAAGTTCGCGCATAAACACTAATAAACAACCAAAAGCACCCGGGAGAGATGATGATCAACAAATGGATATTTTTTGTATTACCGGCATTATTCTGTGGCCAATTGCTGGCCGCTTCATTGCAGTTTGGCTCTGGGGTAGATAAAACCTTGCTGACAGATCTGACCAAAGTGCAGGCGACGCCGGAGCAATTTGTCGGCAAGACCATTACGGTGCAAGGCAAAATTGTCAGTGTTTGCCAGAAAAAAGGTTGCTGGATGCAGCTGGCGGTAAATTCCGGTCACACCTTTAAAATTAAGGTCCGGGATGGCGATATGGTGTTTCCGGTCAGTGCCCGTGGCAAAAACGCGCTGGCGACAGGTCAGCTGGTTAAAATTGAGCAGGATTTAGCTTCAAGCCATGAACAGCTGGCGGCAGAGGCAAAAGCGCAGGGGAAAAGTTTTGACCCGGCAACAGTAACGAAGCCACAGGTCAGCTGGCAACTGGTGCCAACTGCAGTGGAAATTCTGGCTGAATAAACAATGTTCACGAGGCTGTGGCCGTTAGCGGATCCAGCCCTGATTCAGACGCCTGAATTCGTCGGTGCCGGCTTTATCCAGCCATTCAAAAGCCAGCATTTCCAGACTGATAATACTGGCGCCGGCCTGTTGCAACCGGGCCAGTGCCAGTAGTTTGTTCTCTTCGGTGCGTGAGCCCACGGCGCTGGCCACCACAAAGACCGCAAAGCCAGCCTCTAACAAATCCAGTGCGGTTTGCAGCACACAGACGTGGCTTTCGGTGCCTAGTAACACAATTTGCTGACGCTGCTGAACACGAATTGCTTGAGCAATATCGGCTTCACGCCAGGCGCTGAAATGAATTTTGCTGAAAATATTGGCCGGTGCCAGCAGTTGACGCAAATCAGGCACTGTTTGCCCTAGCCCCTGCGGATATTGTTCAGTAGCCAGCACAGGCACCTTTAGTTGCTGCGCCACCTGTAACACCCAAAGGGCTGAATGCTGCACCTGGGAAGTTTGAAAAATGGCTGGTGCCAGTTTTTGCTGAATATCAATCAGTATTACAAGGCTTTGTTCCCGCTCCAGTCGCATGACCTACTCCTGTGGTTGCAGTTTGCTGGTTTCACACCGCTGGTTGCCTTTGGTGATCATGGCAGGCAAACTTGCGGCATCAAAGTTTTTCTGTGTCGGTTGCTGTCCTTTGGTGCACTGTTGCTTTTGGCTTGCTGCAGAACATCCCGCGCTAAGCACACAAAGGCCAGGTACAGCGGTCAATCGTCGTGTTGTTGCTGGCGCAGTTGCCGCTCCTGCATCTGGGCAAAAGCTGCCTTAATTTCTTCTAACACAGCGTCGACATCGGCTGCCGCTGTTGTGTCCTGGAATTGCCCTGTTAATTCAGCTTCAGGGTCAAAATCACCGGCCTGATACAAAGCCCGGATTTCTTCGGCGTACCGGGTTTTTAGCAGTTCTGGCGCAAACTGGCCGTAGTACTGCGTCATGTTGTTAATGTCGCGCTCCAGCATCCAGAGTGCATTATTATTGGCGGCTGCGTCCACCGCCTGAGGTAAGTCGATAATGACAGGGCCATAGCTGTCGACCAGTACGTTAAATTCCGACAAATCGCCATGCACCAGACCCACACCCAGCATCCGCATAATGTAACGCATCATAATGGCGTGATCTTCAATGGCCTGTTCTGCGGACATCGACACATCATTCAGTCTTGGCGCCACATCGCCATCGGCGTCGGTGACCAGTTCCATCAGCAATACACCGTCAAAACAGCCATAAGGTTCAGGTACCCGAACACCGGCGTCGGCTAATTTAGCCAGGGCTGAGACTTCGGCCTGCTGCCAGCTTTGTTCCTGTTGCTCCCGGCCATATCGCGAGCCTTTTTCCATCGCTCTGGCCCGGCGCGAACTGCGCACCTTGCGGCCTTCCTGATACTGCACTGCCTGCTTAAAACTGCGCTGGCTGGCGTCTTTATATACTTTGGCGCAGCGGATCTGCCCGCCACAACGTACGACAAACACAGCGGCCTCTTTGCCGCTCATCAGTGGCCGTAGTACTTCATCAACCAGGCCTTCATCAACCAGTGGCTGGATTCTTTTTGGTATTTTCATGCAGCCGTTATACCTTAGTTTGCCATGCCTTGGAATGAATCATTGTGCCAGCGTTTTTAAAGCAAAAAAAAGCCCGGCAGCAGGCCGGGCTCAGATAACGCATGTATTAGTCTTTTTTCGCCAGCAGGTAGGTCACCAGCTGTTGCAGTTCCTGGTCAAAATTTTCTGAGTTCAGCTGGTCAAACTTCAGTTTGTATTTGCCATTCACCAACAGCATAGGTACACCGGTCAGTACGCGCTTTTCTGACCAGTGGTTTTGGGCAGATTTCATCGCGTTGGCGCCAGTCACAATTGGCATGCTGTTGATTTTCGCGTCAAACACTTTGCCGTCAAAATCATTGACCACTAACAGGTTGCGAATATCAGCTTCATTGCTGAAAGTAGCGCGTTTTTGATGAATATAATCAAAAATCATCGCTGCAACTTTTTCACCCTGACCTGCGGATTTACCCACCAGATAAGCACGGGCCAGCGCGTTTTGTATGTCTGGTGCTGCGGCTTGCACAAAATCCACATGCACTTTTTCCAGCATCACGCCTTTTGGCAGCTGATTGGCCAGTTTATTGGCGAAAGGCTCAAAGCGGAAACAATGGCCACAATAAAACGAAAAAAACTCTTTCACTTCAGGTTTGGCAGTGGCTTTTTCAGCAACCACTTCATAGTGGGTACCTTCAACAAATTCTGTCGCCTGAACGGTCAATGTCAGGCTAAGCAGTGCAGCGGCACTGAGTAAAATACGGCGAAACATGATAAAACCTCCGGAAAATTAAGGCAGTTGCAGTAAATGGTTAACCAGCGCTTTTAAGTCCTGTTCCAGGTTGGACTGATCCAGCTTGCTGATGTCGATTTTGTAGCGACCGTTGACAATAAAAGTCGGCACCGAAGTCAGCACACGGGACTTTGACAGGGTATTTTGTTCTTTTTGCATCAGGCTAACCTGAGATTTCACCACAAAGTTGTTGATGTTTTTGTCGTAGTCGGCGGCGTCAATCCCTGCGCTTAATACCACCTCACGAATATCCTGCTCGCTGGCGAAAGCTTTGCGTTTGGTATGAATGTGCTCAAATAATGCACGGTTCACTTCATTGCCTTTGCCTTTAACTTTGCCCAGTACCATAGCACGGCTTAATGCGGCCTGAGTTTCCTGTTTGGCACCGCCCATAAAATCAACATGAAATTTTTTCAGCGCCACACCTTCAGGCAGAGATTTTTCCAGGCTCTGCACTACAGGTTCAAATGCGTTACAGTGTGGGCAATAAAAAGAGAAAAACTCTTTCACTTCAGGTTTGGCGGTTTTTTGCTCAGAAATAACCTGATAGTGTTCACCTTCTTCATATTTACCGGCAGCTTGTACCGCAGGCACCAGCAATAAAGCCGCTGCAAACCACATCATTAATTTTTTCATTTTTCAGTTCCAGAGTTACTTTCTATCGTCCATTACCGGCAAGCCGGCAGTCAGCTGGCGCACAGCTTACACCAAGCTAAATTCCGCTGTATAGCGGCTTGGCCTGATGAAATTTCATTGTTAATAATCAAACGGATGCATTTGCAATGATGGCTGTTGTAAACGCCATATTTGCTCCTGCAATACCACCAGCTGCTGTTGCCAATATGCCTCGGTGTTAAACCAGGGAAAATGCAAAGGGAAAGCCGGATCCACCCAGCGTCTGGCGAGCCACGCCATATAATGCACCATCCGCATCGCTCTGAGTGCTTCAATCAATTTAAGTTCCGCAAAATCAAAATCACAAAACTGTTGATATTCATCAAGTAATAGCTCGAGGCGTATTCTTTGCTCCGGCGCTTCGCCTCCCAGCAGCATCCATAAATCCTGCATGGCCGGTGCCTGACGGCAATCATCGAGATCAACAAAAAATGGCTGTTGATGATAAAACAGGTTGCCTGGATGGCAATCGCCGTGACAGCGGATGGTGCGTTTAGGCTGGTATTGTTGCTGGCATAGCAGCTCTATTTGTTGTAATAACTGCTCAAGCTGCTGACCTGTGTGGGTGCTGAACCGGCCTTGTTGCAGCAATAAGCTGCGGCTGTCACCGATAAATTCCTGCACCGACAGCTTTGGTCTGTGTAAAAAGTCTTTGGCACCGCCAAGCTGATGTAGCTGACCTAAAAAACGCCCGAGCTGGCATAACTGTTCATCATCATCAATTTCCAATGGGCGGCCACCGCGGCTTGGGAATACGGCAAACTGATAACCCTGATAGGGCAGCAGGGATTGCCCCTCGACTCTAAGTGGCGCCACCACAGGGATCTCGGCTTCGGCCAGTTCAAAAGCAAACTGATGCTCTTCCAGAATTTGTGCCGTACTCCAGCGCTGCGGCCGGTAAAACTTCACCACATAACGAAGGCCATCGTCGGCTTTAAACTGATACACCCTGTTTTCATAACTGTTTAGCGCCAATAAACCAGATTCAGCATAAAAACCATAATGCTGACAGGCATCAAGAATTAAGTCGGGGGAGAGTTCAGAAAAATCAAAAGCAGCGGCCATAACCAACCTCATCAAAAGCAGTGGGCAGTGTAACCGGCTCTGGACAAGACTGCGATGGCTTTGTTGGAGCAGCAGCTTAAACTGCTGCTCCGGTTCAGCCTTTAAATAGCAGGATTAACGGCCGGCAAAAAACTTACTGCCCTGGGTTAGTTCTACGTCAGGCTCGTCTTTGTCGCGTACCTGGAACTGAATATCCATTACAGGTTTTTTCGCATCGGCCGGGTCCAACGACAAACTGATTGGAATGCCGGCTGTGTCACCGCCTTTGATGGTGACTTCTTTTTCACCTATCCAGCTGGCTTGCTCCAGACCGGTGAAACTCAGCACAAAGGTTTGATCCTGCTGCGATTTATTAATGATTTTTAAGGTGTAGGTGTTTTCAATTAAACCTTCATCCGTTTCGCGGAACAAACTGCCACGGTCGCGCACCACGTCCAGCTCTGCCGGCATCCGGGTCCAGAGGGTCCAGGCAAATGCAGTACAAACCACCAGCAGCACCACAAAATAACCCAGCAGTTTTGGCCGCAGCACTTTGGTCGGTTTACCAGCCAGGCTGTGCTCGGTGGTATAGCTGATCAGGCCCTTGGCATAACCCATTTTGTCCATGGTGTCATCACAGGCATCAATACAGGCGCCACAGTTGATGCACTCATATTGCAGACCATTGCGGATATCAATACCTGTTGGGCACACATGCACACAGAGGTTACAGTCAATACAATCACCCAGACCTTTTTCTTTATAGTCGGCGTCTTTACGCGAACGCGGGCCGCGGTTTTCACCCCGCACTGCGTCATAGGTCACGGTAAAAGTGTCTTTATCAAACATCGCAGACTGGAAGCGGGCGTAAGGGCAAATGTGGGTACACATAATTTCGCGCATCCAGCCAGCGTTGCCATAGGTACAGACCATAAAAAACAACACAGATACCAGGGCCCAGAAACCGGCATTACCGCTGAAAAAATCGATAAATAGTTGATCTACAGGCGTAAAGTAACCGACAAAAATCAATGAAGTTAACAAGGAAAATGCCAGCCAGGCGAAGTGGGTCAGACCTTTTTTCAGCACTTTTTGCGCGGACCAGGGGTCTTTATCCAACTTCATTCTGTTATTACGGTTGCCCTGAATTTTTTCTTCAAACCAGATAAAAATAAAGGTCCAGACCGTTTGCGGACATAAATAACCACACCAAACCCGGCCATAAAAAGTAGTGACAAAAAACAAGGCGTAAGCGCCGATGACAAAAATCCAGGCCATGATGGTGAAGTCTTGTGGCCATAAGGTCATGCCAAAAATATTAAATTTTTGCTCGCCTATATCAAGCAGAATGGCCTGATGGCCGTCAAACTGCAGCCAGGGCAACAGCATAAACAGGCCCATAAAAATAAAACCCATATTGCGGCGTAATTTCTGATGTAAGCCTTTGACTGCCCGCACATAAATCCGATCCCGAACCGGGTAATTTTTTTGCTCTTTTGGATTGTGCATATCCACTTTAATAGGGATAGCCTGTTGCTTTTGTTGTGGTTCCACGCTGTACCTCTGATGCTGCAACTTGGCCGGCATCTATGTGGCCGGCGCTGTGGGCGATTATAGCAGTAAATGCTGATGGATCATGGTCTTGCCTGCATTGCGGTAGATCAACCGCAGGCTATATCCTGAAAGTCAGTCCTAAAAAGCAATTTTTGTACCAGTGTTTGGCGAACCCGAATGCCTGATAAAGCGCAGGTTCAGCCAAAAATATGTAAACTTTGGCAACAGTAAAGTGTCAACACTGATGACACTTTACTGTGTGAATCGGTTGCAAACCGTCAAAACACAATGCCGGATTTCGTTCGGGTTATTTTATGCGTAGAATAAGCGACAATGCGCAAATAAAGGTGTAATGATGAAAAAAGTCTTATGGTTTATCGTGTTAGTGTTGGCGCTTGCCACATTGTCAGATCATCCTGTGTTGCTGCCTTATAAACAACAACTGTACGCAAAATTCAGTGATTCGACGCACAATGCCAGCAAGGTGAAGTCGGATCAAAGTATGCGTGCCATTAAAACCCGTTTTGCTGAAATTGGCGGCAGTCTGGGCAGAGGTCAGCAAACCGAATTGGAACGGGTTGCCAGTAGTGCGGCCAATGTTCTGGAGTTTTATCAGCGTTATTGTGTGGAACGGCAGTTTCACCAACAGCTCTATGGTGACAGTATTACGCAGGTGTGTGCTGTCATCGAGAACAACCGTGGCGGTCTGACAAATTAACCAGACCGCACAGCGGTGTTACTCTACCTTTTTCACCACCACAGACTTACCTACGCCCACAGCGGCACTTTGATTTTGTTCGTTGACGCTGAGAATCAGCTGGCGGATCAATTTTGATTTTGATACGCCAGTTTCTTTACTCAGATTGTTTAACACTTCAATCGCTTCGGCACTTAAAGTGAAAGTTGCATGACGCATTGGCCCCTGACTCAGCAGGTTTGCTGAATCTTCTTCCGGTGCCTGTCTGACACTAACGATTTTGGGGATCCCCATAGCGTAGTTTTCAGCATCGGCAATAAATTCTTCCACGGTGAAAGCGCGTTTATTCGATCGTGTTGAATTTTTTTTCAGATCGGTCAATGCCATCTTCTTGAATTGCCTTCATTGCCATCAGTTCAACAATAATGTCTTTGATTTCGGTAGCCGCTTTACCATCCGGCTCAGTGTCCATCACAGACATACCTTTTTCTTCACTGTCATCATAGATATTGCGGCTGTATGTGACGCCGTTTAACACCCGTAAATTAAAGCTGCGTACCACTTCTTTTGCATCGAGAATGCGGTTGGCCTGATTCGGTAACGAAGGGCACTGGGTCAGTACACACGCAACTATCATGTCGGGGTTGACCACATTACAGTTGCTGACCAAATCTTCTAAGTGTTCCAGCGTTTTTAAGTCGCGGCGTTTTGGCCGCAGCGGTAACAGTACATGAGAGGCAACCGACATGGCGGAACGCAGCGCCACGCTATCCTGACCACCACAGTCGACGATGACATAGTCGTAGTGATGTTCAAGGCTCTTCAGTTCATAACGGATCTTGCCGTACATTTGTACACAGTTGATCCATTGTACGTTCGGTGACAGGTGGCGTTCCTGCACCCAATCAGACGTGGTTCGCTGCGGATCACAATCCACCAGAATCACGTTGGCATTTTTCTGGGTTGAAAAATACACGGCGATATTTTGGGCCAGACAACTTTTGCCACTACCGCCTTTTTCCCCACCGACTAACAAAATCATGCACATTCCCTCTTCGTTGCGACCACGACAATTCAGCACTGCTGCTGCAGAACTGCAGGTTAAACTGATAGTTCAGTGCACAGATGTTGCTGACTATCAGTTTCTTAGTGTAGGAGACAACTCTGCAGACTGGCAAAGTTTGCCAATAAGTCTTTGCAGTTGTTGTGTCCCTCTATAACTCCACCCTGATCTGCTGAATTACATTCAGGGCTTTATCTACCGCTTGTTCAATAGTGCCGGCCTGCGCCAGGGCAACACCGAGCCGGCGTTCACCCTGTACTTCAGGTTTTCCGAATAAACGAATTTCAGTATCTGCTTCGGTCAATGCGCGGTCAAGCCCATGAAAACGCATCTGTTGTGATTGTCCCTGCACCAGTAACACAGCAGAGGCGGTTGGACCAAGCTGCCGTATTGCCGGAATGGGTAAACCCAGGATAGCGCGGGCATGCAGGGCAAACTCAGACAGGTTCTGTGACATCAGCGTCACCATGCCGGTGTCGTGTGGCCGCGGCGACACTTCGCTGAACCAGACATCGTCTCCTTTGATAAATAACTCAACACCAAAAACGCCACGGCCCCCCAGTGCCTGGGTAATGCGGCGTGCATAATCTTCAGCTTTGGCAAGGGCTGCGGCAGACATGGCTTGTGGCTGCCAGGACTCTCGGTAATCGCCTTTTTCCTGACGATGGCCAATCGGCGCGCAAAATTGCGTGCCGCTGACAGAACAGACGGTTAATAAAGTAATTTCGTAATCAAAATCCACAAAAGCTTCCACTATCACCCGGCCTTTGCCGGCACGGCCGCCTTCCTGCGCATAAGCCCAGGCTGTTTCGACATCGGCATCAGACTTTAATACCGACTGGCCTTTGCCGGATGACGACATAATGGGTTTGACGACACAGGGATAACCCACGGCGGCAATAGCAGCCAGATAACTGGCATGGTCATCGGCAAACTGGTAACGCGAGGTCGGCAGTTGCAGCTCTTCAGCGGCCAGACGACGAATGCCTTCGCGGTTCATCGTCAGGTGTGCTGCGCGGGCGCTAGGGATCACCTGAAAACCTTCCTGCTCAAGCTCCAGTAAAGTGGCCGTGGCGATGGCTTCTATTTCAGGCACTATCAGATCAGGTTTTTCTTTGATCACCAGCTGACGCAAGGCTGCGCCATTCAGCATTGAAATCACATGATGGCGGTCTGCCACCTGCATGGCTGGGGCATTTACGTAGCGGTCAACCGCTATCACTTCACAGCCATAACGTTTTAATTCGATACATACTTCTTTGCCTAACTCGCCGGCGCCAAGTAACAAAACCTTGGTGCTGGTTGGGCTGGCCGGGGTGCCAATGCGGGTCATAACCACTCCATCTGAAAAAGCCGCAGACGCTTTGGGCTGGGGCGATAAAATTTTTGGTAGATTAACAAGAAATTGGCGCTTTGCCTGCAGTTTTATCTGTATTGGTTCATGCATACCTAACCACGGCTGAGGTGTCGTGATGAGCAGCTTCGCTGAATTGTTGCCACGGTGGATGGACTGAGCCAGGCGCTGGTACTTTGTTGCGCTGCGGCGTAAAGTAGCTGGGCAGTTTTTCTATGGTCATCAGCTGAGGAGCCTATTATGGATCAGGCAGTTATCCGACATTTGCCGGAGCAACATTGTTTTGTGCTGGACTTTGCCGGCCACCAAGCCCGGCTGGACTATCAGCTTGCTACCGATGCGTCAGGTGATGCCGTGCAGGTTAATTTTACCCATACTTTTGTGCCTGAAGCAGCGCGTGGCCAGGGGCTGGCCGAGCAACTGGTGCGGGCGGGGCTGAGTTGGGCCAGGGCGCAGCAGTTGCAAATCGTCGCCAGCTGCTGGTACGTGGCGAAGTTTTTGCGTTAGTGGTTGTTGTTACAGAACACTGGGAGTCGTGATGAAACCGGAAAGAACGCCAATGCAATGGCAGGACTGGAGTGTGTCGGCAGTGGTGGCAGGTTTTGTCGCTGTATTGGTAGGTTTTGCCAGTTCAGTGGCTATTGTGTTTCAGGCGGCCAGCGCGGCAGGTGCAGATCAGGCGGTGACAGCGTCGTGGATTGCGGTGCTGGGTTTTGCCATGGGCATCACCTGTATTGGCTTTTCCTGGTATTTTAAAGCGCCGGTGCTGACCGCCTGGTCTACGCCGGGCGCAGCTTTGCTGGCCAGCAGTTTAACGGATGTCAGTTTAGCCGAGGCTGTTGGCGTCTTTATGTTCAGTGCAGTACTGACTTTGTTGCTTGGTCTAAGCGGCTGGTTTGACAAACTCAGTAGCCGCATTCCGTTACCTATTGCCGCTGCCATGCTGGCTGGTATTTTATTTAAGTTTGGTCTGGCCATTTTTATCAGCCTGCCCGATGCTCCCGTGCTGGTGATCACCATGTTAGGGGTGTTTCTGGCGGCAAAAAGATGGTGGCCCCGTTATGCGGTGCCGCTGGTGTTAATGGCCGGTTTGCTGTTTGCATCCGTCACGGGACAATTGCAGCTGAACCAGGTGTCTTTGATGCTGGTGGAACCAGTGTGGGTCAGCCCGCAGTGGTCATGGCAGGCGCTGCTTGGCGTTGGTGTGCCGTTGTTTCTGGTGACCATGACGTCACAAAATATTCCCGGTCTGGCGGTCTTGAAGGCCAGTGGTTATCAGCTGCCGGTGTCGCCATTGCTCAGCTGGACCGGCCTGGTGACTTTGCTGACGGCCCCTTTGGGTAACTTTTCGATTAATCTGGCCGCTATTACGGCAGCCATCTGCAGTGGTCCTGAAGCTCATTCGGACCCGGCAAAACGTTATACTGCCGGCATTGCTGCCGGGGTGTTTTATTTGTTGACCGGCCTGGCCGGTGCCACAGTGGTAGCGCTGTTTGCGGCTTTTCCAAAGGCGTTGGTGGCAACAGTTGCGGGGGTTGCTCTGCTTGGGACTATCGCCGCCAATCTGGCGCAGGTCAGTGCGGAGTCGCCGCATCGTGATGCCGCTATGCTGACTTTTCTGGTCACCGCATCTGGCCTGAGTTTTTGGGGGATTGCATCCCCTTTCTGGGGCTTAGTGGCTGGTGTTGTTACTCTGGTGCTGCTGAACTGGCGGAGGGGATGATGAGCTTGTGTCCGGGTTGTGGCAAAGAAAATCTGTGTGCGGTCAGTGCCGGTGAACCGGCTGAAAATTGCTGGTGTTTGCGCTTGCCCTTTGGTTTAGCTGAGCAGGCCGGTTTACAGGCAACAGAGTTTTGTTATTGTCAGGCTTGTCTGACAACTCTGGCGGCAAAACCCGCCACTGAACCCAATACCGGGTCCAGCATTGAGCACAAAACATAAACCGGGCTGTTGCCCGGTTAATGTTTTTGAGTACTGGGTTTTTGACGGACTTAGCAGCTGCGGCGACGCCAAACCAGTAAGGCGCCAGCCAGCAAACTGAACCAGCCAAGGCTGCCACCTGAGGAACCACCACTACCGCTGGCCGGCGTACTGGTGATCAGTGTGTTGGTTTTGGGATTCAGGCCCGAAGCGGTATTCACTTCAGCATTAATCACGGTAATGCTTTCAATCATCACCAGGTTATTGCTGGTGACCGGCGTTTTGGCGGTGCCGTCGGCTGCGGTGTAGTTACGCAGCGGTACTTCCGGGTAATTGGTATTAAGGTTGTTCGGTAAGTTGCTGATGGAATCAATAATTTCCATACCAGTGCCTGTCACTTGACCAAAAACGGTAAAACCACCGTTTTGCAGATCCAGATTGGCGCTGTTGTCGCTTAAATTAATAAACCACTGATTGGTTGCGCTATTCGGGTTGCCACTGACTTTTGCCATCGCAATAGTGCCGCGAACATTGGATAACTTAGGTTCGTTGGTAATGGCAGCCAGCTGCGGAACTGCAACAAAAGGGGCGTTGTTGTCACCACTGAAGCGAAAACCACCACCCTGTAATACAAAACCTTTGACGCTACGGTGAAATACAGTGTTCTGGTAACTGCCGTTTTTGACATAAGCCAGGAAATTATTCACTGTGGCTGGGGTGGTTTGATCAAACAGGTTCACTTCAAAATTACCCAGACTGGTTTTCACCAGCACCACTGTCGCGCTGACTGGCGCACAAATAAACAACAGGGCGGTGGCCAGGCTAGCCAGCACTGGGGCGGTTTTTTTCTGCATTGGGGGTTACTCCGGATTTGAATATCAGCCGCAGCTTATACGACGGCTGAGTGCAGATGCCAGCGCCATTACATTTAGTCACTAATTGAATACAGATCATTGTAAAACAACTGGTTATTAAATAGTCACCGCTGAAGGCCTGAACTATTGCTCTGTCAGTTGTTGCCAGTTTTGCAGGTAGCGGATAGCGTTGGGGTGTTCGCCTGCCTGCTCAAAATACAATTTGGCTTTGGCAAAATCGCGGGGTACGACTTTGCCTTCAAAATACAGCAGTCCGAGGTAGTAGTTAGCGCTGTTGCTGCCGGCAGCAGCCGCTTCAGTCAATAATGCCAAAGCTTTGGCTGTGTCTTCCTTCACCCCTTTGCCAAACAGATACAACAGGGCCAACCGGTTTTTGGCCGGGGTATAACCTTCGGCGGCGGCATACTGGTAAAAATGCGCGGCAGTTTTGGCGTCCTGGCTAACACCTTCACCATCATCAAACATCAGACCGGCATTAAAAGCGCAGGCCACATTGCCTTGTTTGCTGCACAACATAAACCAGCGGTTGGCCATTTCGCTGTTTTTGGGCAGCAATTGACCATCACGGTACAAAGTGCCGAGCCTTAACATAGCTCTGCTAAAAAAACGCTCTGCAGCCAGTTGATAATAATGCAGTGCCAGTTTGGAGTTGGCTTCGCCAAACACTGCTTCTTCATAACCATAACCAAGCAGATAAAGCGCTTCCGGATGCCAGTTTTTACTGGCTTGCAGCAAATACGCTTCGGCCGCCGGTACTTTGGCAGGCAATGGGTTTTCCTGCATCAGTTGTGATGCATAAAGATAAGCGGCAACACTATTGCCTTGATCGGCCAAAGGTTTTAATTGTGCCGCCAGAGTAGCCTGTTGCTGTGGGTGTTGTTCCAGCTGCGACAACAGATAAAAAGCCCTGGCGTCCTGCAAGCCGGCGGCAGCTGCTTCTTTTAACCAGAAATCACCTTGCGCCGGGTCGGACTTGCCAAATTTATTACCAAAATAATAACGCGACAGCTGTAACTCCGCCTGACCAGCACCGGCCAGCTCGTTGATTTGCGCGCGTTGCAACCTGATATTGCTTTCATCCACTTTGCCAAGCCGGCCACTTTGATGCAGGAACAGCAAAAATTGCAGCGCCGGCACATAGTCATCGTCGGCAGCAGCCAGTAACCATTGGTGACATTGGTTTTTGCTAAGCGTCAGTTCCACCTGATAACAAAGTTCGGCCAGTTTGACCGCCGCCTGATGCGAACCCTGGCCGATGCCTTGCAGATAAAGACTGGCCGCCTGTGCTGTATCGCCTTTTTGCTGCAGCATCATCGCCACAGGCACCAGCAACACTGAATTGGTTTTAGTGTATTCCGGTTGCATCTGCCGGCTCCAGCCGTCAACCAGGCCGGTAAAAGGGAAAGGGATTTGATCCAATGCATGCAGATAACGCTGATTTTCCAGATAAATAGCTTTAAATTTCTGCTCGTTGTTGTCGTAGACCTGCAGCACATAATGCAGGGCGTTGTTGCTGGCGGAAAGTTCGGCATAATAATCCAGCACCTGCATTCCGAGCAGTTGCACCAAATCGTGGCCGTCCTGATACAGATTGATTTGATAAGCACCATAAGCGGTTTTGCCATGACCGCTTTGCAAAATACCGCTGCGCAGATAGTTCAGATAACTATGCCAATGTTTTAACTGAGCTTTATCTGGCTGTTCGCTAAAACACTGAATGGCATGACGATAAAACGCCAGAGTCCAGAAATTGTCTTTTTGCCCTTGTTGCCAGTTGAGCTGCTGACATTGTTTAGTTGCAGCCTGCTTTTGCCATTTATTCCAGGCAGATGCAGTATTGGCCACTTCAGCGCTTTGCAGATAACTCTGATACAAGGTGGCATAAGGCGGCAGTTGTTCGGCGGCAGGCAAGTTATTGATAGTCTGCAGATATAACTGTGCTGCAGTTGGCGTAGTGGCTTTGCTCTGACAGCCAGACAACAACCAGAGGCAACAACACAGGCTTATCAGACGCAATATCACAAGATGCTTCCCTGTTATTTAGCAACAACAAAAGTGGTTATTCGGATTCCAGCCAGGGTGTTTCCGGCAGCAGATCCAGATGTTGTTCATAACGGGCCAGATTAAACTGTTGTTGCTGTTCAACCACGGCCAGCATTTCCGGTGCCAGGGCGCAGGCAATCAATTCCATCGCTTCTTCCTGGCTATGACCAGTCATGCGCAGGCGCATTAAAGTGGCTTTGACTTTGGCCGGGTAAGCGTCAGCCAGCTGGTTTTCAATCACTTCAAACAGCAGGCTTTGATCAACCTGTTCAGACTCTTGATTTGACATCAGTATATTCCGTATGCAAAAGCTGCAGCATGCCAGAAATGCCCCGTATTGCCTAGGCGCAGAGCCGATAAATAGCCTGTCATCACGCCAAATACCGCCGTTGATAAAGTGCTTGCTATGGCTTTGGCGCAGCGTTATGTTGCTGTGATAACAACACAGACCGGCTGAAGCCGGCGGTGAAGCGGGCCAGCGCCCGGTCTTTCGGTATAACAACCCTCAGTCCTGCATTGCCTTATAAAACAACAGCAATAGCGAGTGATATCTATGACAAATCCCGAGTTGGCCTGGGCCTTTCTCCAGCAGTTAGTGGTCATTTTACTGGCCGCACAACTCTTTGGTTATTTAGCTAAATTTATCGGCCAGCCCCGTGTAGTGGGTGAAATGATTGCCGGTGTGGTGCTTGGGCCTTCGTTATTTGGTTTGTTTTGGCCAGAGCTGCAACAAGGTATTTTTGTCGCCGACACTATGCCCATTTTGTACATAGGTGCCCAAATTGGTGTTGGCCTTTATATGTTTCTGGTTGGGCTGGAATTTAATATCCGGTTATTCAAACAACAAGCCCGCAGTGCTGTCGGGGTTTCGCTTGCTGGCATGATAGTGCCATTTATTGTGGGTGCTTTATTGTGTGTATGGCTGCTGGAGCAACCCGGTTTATTCGCCGCCAACATTTCCTACACCAATGCCGCACTTTTTATGGGCGCTGCTATTGCCATTACCGCTTTTCCAATGTTGGCGCGCATTATTTATGAACGTAAACTGGCAGGCACTGCTTTAGGCACCCTTGCGCTGGCTGCCGGTGCTATTGATGATGCTGCGGCCTGGATAGTGCTTGCTGTGGTCCTGGCCAGTTTTGGTGGGGGGGCTTTGCTGGCCATCAAGGCTGTGCTGGGTGGAGCCATTTACGCTTCTTTGATGCTGACCAAAGTCCGTGGCTGGTTGCAGCCGCTGGCCGACAAGGTCGAGCACACCGGAGTGTTAACTCAGCCGGTGTTTTTGCTGGTGCTGCTGCTGTGGGCGCTGTCAGCTTATGCCATGGAGTGGGTGGGCCTGCACGCTGTGTTTGGTGGTTTTTTATTGGGTATTGCGATGCCCAGGGGCAAAATGACTGAAATGGTCAGCGCCCGTTTAAGCAACATCACTGTTTTTTTGCTGTTGCCGATGTTTTTTACTTATTCAGGTTTAAAAACCAAGCTTGATGTGCTGGGCTCCTGGCAGGTGTTTTCGACAGCACTGATTATTCTGGCGGCGTCTATTTTTGCCAAAGGCGTGGCCTGTTGGGCTGCCGCGCGTATTGGCGGAGCCGATAACCGCACTGCAATGGCAGTGGGCGCTTTAATGAACTCCCGTGGCTTGATGGAGCTGATTATTATTAATATTGCGTTGAGTTATGGCGTGATCCAGCAGGGATTATTTTCCATTATGGTGTTAATGGCGATAGTCACCACCTTAATGGCCACCCCATTATTTCAGCTGGTGTACGGCCGGCATATGGCCAAAACAGCGCCCCAAACCGCAGAGCAGGATATCAATCCAACAGCGCTGAAAGCGGGCTGAGTTCATTTGATACAACATAAAAAAGGGGCGCCGCTATTAGCAGCGCCCCTGGTTGTTGTTACCCTTGTGAGAGTGCCCGGTTTCAGAGGGCCAGCGCTTTTTCGCCTCTGGAAATACCCGAAACGCCGGTACGTACCACTTCCAGGATCTGGGTGTTGCGCATGGCTTCAATAAAAGCTTCCAGTTTGTCACTGGTCCCCACTACCTGAATGGTATAAGTGGTGGGCGATACGTCGATGATCTGGCCGCGGAAGATATCGGCACAACGTTTGACTTCTTCCCGCTGTTCGCCGCTGGCTTTCACCTTCACCATCATCAGCTCCCGTTCGATATGGGCGCTTTCGCTTAAGTCCACCAGCTTGACCACTTCAATCAGCTTATGCAGCTGTTTGGTGATTTGTTCTATGACCTGGTCGTCACCGCGCGTGACCAAGGTCAGGCGTGACATGGTTGGGTCTTCAGTGGCAGCCACTGTTAACGAATCAATGTTATAACCCCGCTGGGCAAACAAACCCACCACACGGGCCAGGGCGCCGGACTCGTTTTCCAGCAGAACTGCAATAATGTGCCGCATGTTAAGTCCGCTCCGTTTTGCTTAAGAACATGTCATTCATGGCGCCACCCGGCACCTGCATCGGGTACACATGTTCTTTGGGATCAATATGAATATCCAGAAACACCAGCCGGTCTTTTAAGGCAAAAGCCCGCTCCAGCGCTGGTTCTAACTCTTCCGGACTGGTGACGCGGATACCAATATGGCCATAAGCTTCGGCCAGCTTGACAAAGTCCGGCAGCGAATCCATGTATGAACTGGAATAACGTGAGTCGTAGTTCATATCCTGCCACTGCTTCACCATGCCCAGATAACCGTTGTTCAGGTTGATGA
The DNA here is from genome assembly GCA_003543135.1 of Rheinheimera sp. Lineage (GTDB taxonomy): Bacteria > Pseudomonadota > Gammaproteobacteria > Enterobacterales > Alteromonadaceae > Pararheinheimera. The sequence goes on along the minus strand of DPJG01000022.1, from coordinate 156,431 downwards.
TTTTGACGCCAAGGCCATATTGTTTGCAGGTCGACAGCTCCTGAATATTCATCTGAATGGAACCTTCACCTGTGACACAGACCACTTCAGCGTCCGGGTAATGCAGTTTCACGCCCATAGCGGCCGGCAAACCAAAACCCATGGTGCCAAGGCCACCAGAGTTGATCCAGCGGTTGGGTTTATCAAACTTGTAATACTGCGCCGCAAACATCTGGTGCTGGCCCACATCGGAAGTGACATAAGCTTCACCTTTGGTATGACGGTGCACGGCTTCAATCACCGCCTGAGGTTTCAGCAGATCGGAGCGCTGCTCATAACGGCCGCCATGCACTTCACGCCATTGCTGAATTTGCTGCCACCACTGGTTGAGCGCTGTTTGGTCCAGCTGTGCCTGAGATTTGCTGTCCTGTTTGTCCAGCTGGCTGAGCATTTCCTGCAACACAGGTTTAACCAAACCCACTATAGGCACATGGGCGTTAACTGTTTTGGAAATACTGGCCGGGTCTATATCGATGTGAATAATAGTGGCGTTGGGGCAGAATTTTTTGGTGGCGTTGGTGACCCTGTCATCAAAACGGGCGCCCACAGCAAAAATCACATCGGCATGATGCATGGCCTGGTTGGCTTCATAGCTGCCGTGCATACCCAGCATGCCGATAAATTGTTTGTCCGACGCCGGATAAGCGCCCAGTCCCATCAGGGTATTGGTGACAGGTAAGTTTAACCTTCTGGCAAGCTCAGTCAGCTCTTCAGAGGCGCGGCCTAAAATCACCCCGCCGCCTGAATAAAGTACCGGCCTTTTGGCGGCCAATAAGGTTTGCAGCGCCTTTTTAATTTGCCCCGGATGGCCTTTGGCATTGGGGTTATAAGAGCGCAGCTTGATATCTTTAGGATAAGAATACGGAAATTTCTGATTGGGCATGGTCATATCTTTTGGGATATCCAATACCACGGGGCCAGGCCGGCCACTTTGGGCGATATAAAAGGCCTTTTTCACCATTTCCGGTATATCAGCCGGGTTCCTGACCGACATATTGTGTTTCACAATAGGGCGGGAAATACCGAGCATATCGGTTTCCTGGAAAGCGTCGTCGCCAATCAGGTGGCTCATCACCTGACCACAAATCACCACCATCGGAATAGAATCCATATAAGCAGTGGCAATGCCGGTGACCGCATTGGTGGCGCCAGGGCCTGAAGTGACGAGCACGACGCCAGCTTTGCCGCTGGCACGGGCATATGCGTCCGCCATATGGGTTGCAGCTTGTTCGTGGCGGACCAGCACATGCTTCACATCATTTTGCTGAAACAGCGCATCATAGATATGTAACACGGCGCCGCCGGGGTAACCATAAACGTATTCCACGCCCTCATCGTGCAGGGCGCGAACTAACATGGCACCGCCAGACAGCATTTCTGGTTGGTTTTGTTGGCTCATGACTCAGGTCTCATAGTTTGCGTATGCAAAAATATCGGCACTGCGGCTGTGGTGAAAAAACACGGGCGCAGTTCCGGTTGGGTCTTGTCGAAACAAGAAATTCTTTTGCTACGTGGACAGGTTGGCAGCGTAAGGCACTGGCAACAAATAGTTCAAACTACGGCCCTGATTTTTAGTGGTGACTTCTGTGCTCAGAAGTTCATTTTGCAGGCTCGTCAGGGCGTTACTCTAAGGGAAAAACTCAGGCTTTGTCGACTTCTTTTTTGGCTTTTGCCGCTGTTGGCGGCATATTTTCCGGCCGTTGCCGACAATTACGGCAACGGCAAGGCTGTGCCTTGCAAAAACACCGGCCTGACCACATAGTATTAAATCAATAAGTTAATTCAGTTACAGGTGTTGTCTTGGTGAATCAGGTTGCGGCTGGTTTTGAAAACGTGCGGGATTTATTGGCTTTATCCCAACAAAAACTGGTGATTTTTGCGTTCTGGTCTGAACGTGCTGAACAAAGCAAAATGTTGTTGCAGGTGCTGTCGGCGATCAGCACTGCTTATCCGGAACAATTAGTGCTGGCCACAGTCAACTGTGATCTGGAGCAGGAACTGGCGATGCAATTTGGCGTACGCAGTGTGCCAACCACGCTTTTTATTCAAAATGGCCAACCGGTGGACGGTTTTGCCGGTGCTGAAAACGAAGCGCAAATCCGTCAGCGCTTGCAGCCTTATTTGCCCAAAGCAGACGACTTGTTGTTACAACAGGCAGAGCCGCTGCTGGCAGCGCAGCAGTGGGCCGAGGCTTATCCGCTGTTAGCTCAGGCGCAGCAAATGGCACCGGAGCGGGCGGATATCCGCAAAATGCTGGCGTATTGCGCTGCTTCACTTGGCAAAATTGATGAAACCAAACAGCTGCTGGGTACTGTGCTGCTGGCCGATCAGGATGGCTTGTATCAGCAGGTGCTGGCATTAATCGAATTGGCCGAGCAAGCAGCCGACAGCCCGGAGATCCGCGCGCTGGAACAGCAGCTGGCAACAGAGCCGGATAATTTATTGTTGTGTCAGCAGCTGGCGGTGCAGTATCAGCAAGCCAACAGAGTGGCTGATGCGCTGGCGCTGTTGTATAAAATTCTGCAACAGGATTTAAATTTTGGCGAAAGTAAAAAACTGATGCTGGATATGCTGGCGGTGCAACCCAAAGGGGATGCCCTGACCGCAACTTACCGGCGTAAGCTGTATAGTTTATTGTATTAACCTGGCAATACAGCCGGTTTTCGGCTGTTGCAGATGCAGGCTGGCATCTGAGTTCACAAGGATCTGTTATGCGCTGGATTTGGTTTTGCTGTTGTTTGTTGTTGCTCACCACTCTGAAGGTGCAAGCCGATTCGGCGGAGCAATTATTCGCCCGTTATGAACCCGCGTTATTGCAGGTGCGGGTGCTGGAAAAAGCCTCGGGTGCCAAGTCTTCGATTGGCACCGGTTTTGTGCTGGAGCAACCCAATTTACTGGTCACCAATTACCATGTGGTGTCGGAAGCTGTGTTATTTCCCGACAAATATCAGTTGGAATATCTGGCGGTCAATCAGCAGAAAGGCGCTTTAACAGTGTTGGCGGTGGATGTGGTCAACGATCTGGCGCTGGTGCAAACCGATTATCAGCCAGAGCACAGGTTCAGCATTCAGACCGAAAAGCCGGTGCAAGGCGCGACCTTGTATTCACTGGGCAACCCGCATGATTTGGGCATGATTCTGGTGCCTGGTACCTACAATGGCCTGCAAAAATACAGTTATTACCCGCGTATTCATTTTACCGGTGCTGTGAATGCCGGCATGAGCGGCGGCCCCACAGTGGATGCCAGTGGCAAAGTGGTGGGGGTGAACGTCGCTTCTGCTGGCAATCAGCTTGGTTTTTTGGTGCCTGCCGATGCGCTACAGCGCTTGCTCGCCAGTTATCAGCAACACCAGAATGATGCCGATTTACCCAAACAAATAGCGCAGCAGTTGTTTGACAGTCAGCAAAAAATGTTCAGTGAAATTTTAGCGGCTAACTGGCAACTCAAAGATTTTGGCCCGGGCAAGGTGCCGGACGAAGTGGTGCCTTTTATCCGCTGCTGGGGTGAATCCAATGTGGAAAAAAGCAAAGATCAGCTGAAAAAAGTGGCGGCATTTTGTAGTCAGGGTGAAGAAATTTTCCTGTCTCAGCAGTTCAGCACTGGCCGTATTGAGATGCAGTTTGAGTGGTTACATGGTGCTGCTTTACATCCACTGCAGTTTTTTAACCGTTATCAGCAGAATATCAGTAGTGCCAATGCCGATAATCAGGCCAGCAAAGAAGATGTGACCCCTTTTGAGTGTCAGCACAAGGTGGTGCAGCAGGCCAATGGCCAACACGCCAAAACTATTTTTTGTGTGCGGGCTTACCGCAACTTTGCCGCTTTATTTGATGTGTTGTATCTGGCCGCTTCTTTGGACCATCAGCAGCAAGGGGTGATCAGCCACTTTACCTTGTCAGGGGTCAGTCAGGAAAACGCTCAGGCTTTTGCCCGCAAATTCAGTGAGGCTGTGTTATGGCAATAATTATTGAGGTGCTGAATAAACAGCACAAAGTGACAGAACGCCATAAATTCAGCCAGCACAGAGTGGCGCTGGGTCGGGCTTATGACAATGATGTGATTTTGTACGACAAACATATTTGTCCACATCATGCCGAGCTGGTGCAGGACGAACAAGGGCAATGGTTATTGCGGGATCTGGCCTCGATGAATGGCAGTTACCTGCAACCAAAACAACCACTGACCGAAGCTCAGCCGCTGGCGTCGGGTCAGTTATGCTGGCTGGGTGAACAAGCGGTGCGTATTTACGACGACAGCCATCAGGTGGCGCCGGCCTTGCCTTTTAATCCGCTGGAACAACTGCTGTTGCGTTGTGGTCATCTTGGCATGATCCTGCTGCTGTTGCTGTTTGTGTTGCTCGAAGAAGTATTTCATATCTGGCTGTCGGCACCTGAGCAACAACAGGCGCAGTGGTCGCGCAGCCTGGCAAATTTGCCCTTGTTATTACTGGTGTTAACTTTATGGCCGGCCGTGCTGGCGCTCTGGTCGAAAATTAATCAGCACGAAGCCAGGTTTTTGCCCCAGTTAGGCATCACTTTTATTGGGCTCAGTGTGCTGGCGGTATGGCAGGGTCTGATGGTGATCCTCAATTTCAGTTTTGACGGGGCCGCCGCTATCAATTGGTTGCAGGAAGGCGGACGTTTGCTGATTTTCACCTTGCTGCTGGGGGCGAACTTTTATCTGGCGATGCAGATCAGCACCGGCAAAAAAATAGCCATGGCTTTTGGATTGGCGTTGTTACTCAGTGTGCAAAGCCTGGGGCTGGGTTTTTGGTTTGATGAGTCGCGTCAGCTGGCGCCTAAATTTGATAACAGCTTATTACCACTGAATTTTTATCTGAATAGCCCTGTTTCGGCCGAAGATTTTGCCGCACAAAACAATCAGTTGTTTGAAACTGCCGCTAAAGCGCGGCAGGAACAAGACTAAGTCTGATGACCGTCAAGCCAGATCTGCCTGATTTGGCTTGATAAGGTCATAGGGTCAAAAGGTTTGACGACCACGTCACTGGCGCCCAGCGCTTTATAAGATTCAATTTCGCTGGCCTGCACCTTGGCCGTCATAAACACCACCGGCACCTGACGCAGATCATACCTTTGCTGCAGCTGTTTCAGGGTGGTGGTGCCATCCATGCCAGGCATCATCACGTCCAGCAGCACCAGCTGCGGTGCAAAGCTGTTGAATTTGTCCAGGGCTTCCTGACCCGAGCTGCAGGTGCACACCTGATAACCGCCGACTATTTCCAGTGCCACTCTGGCAACATCCTGAATAGATTGATCATCTTCAACATGCATTACACGAACTAAATCATTCATTTGTTTATTCTGCGCAAAAACCGGGGTTGTTTTAGTCTGGCATAACTGGGCGGCATAGGCCAGTGCCGGGCGCCGGAACAGTAGCTTTGCTGCAACTTGCCTTCGTATAATGCCAATCTGATATGGCCTTAAAAGCGGATAATCTGTGTCGATTGACGATCTGAAGTTGTGGTTTTTACAGCTGGACCAGCTACTGGAGCAGCAGCAAGCTTATTGGCGGTTGCAGCCGATGCAGCAAAATGATCTGCCTTTTGCCGATCACAGCCTAAACGAGCTGTTGTTATCTTTCAGTCTGGAACAATGTGACGCTATCGACCAAAGCCCGGCATTACAACAGCAGTATTTTGCCGGTTTTTTCCCATTGTTATTTGCGGCTTTACCAAAGCTTCAGCACTTTGCACCACAGGGGCTGGAATTACCGTTCTGGCTCAGCACCGATATTGGCGGGCGCAAATGGCAGCAAATCAGTTTGTTTGCCGAAGCCGTTGGCAAACCCGGCAGCAAGGTGCTGGAGTGGTGCGCCGGTAAAGGCCATTTAGGCAAAGTGTTGTGTTTTGCTTATCAAAATAAGGTGACAAGCCTGGAATGGCAGGCTGAGTTGTGTCAACAAGGTCAGCAAAGTGCCAATAAACTTAACCTTGACCAGTTTTTTATCGAACACAATGTGCTGCAAGCGCAGTCGCAGCCGTTATTGGCCGGTGTTGATCAGCTGGTGGCGCTGCATGCCTGTGGTGATTTACACCGGGTGGCATTGACCGCCGGGGTGGCGGCCCGTTGTCCTGAGCTGCATCTGCTGCCCTGTTGTTATCATTTGCAGCAGGATGAGTGGTATCAGCCGTTGTCGGTGCAGGCTTTGGCAAGCCGTTTGCGGTTAAGCCGTGCTGAGCTGAAACTGGCGGTGCAGGGGCAAAACACGGCGGGCGAGCGGGTGCGGCGGTTACGTCATACCGAAGTGTTATGGCGCCGTGCTTATCAGCTGTGGCTGAGTGAACAAAGCGGCAGTACTTTATACCGAGCTTTGCCTTCGACCGCTAAGCACTGGTTTAGTGGCGCTTTTGCCGACTTTGCCCACTGGGCTGCGGCCCAGCATCAGCTTGAGTGGCCGGCATGGCAAGACGGCGAGTGTTATTTAGTGCAGGCCGAACAATTGTTGTTGCTGCAAAGACGCATTGAGCTGGTGCAGCATTTGTTTCGCCGGCCGCTGGAACTGTGGCTGGTGCTGGATAGGGCTTTATATCTGGCGGAGCAGGGGTATCAGGTGCAGCTGCAGCAGTTGTGTCAGGCCAGTGTGACCCCCCGCAATCTGCTGCTCAGTGCTTATCGTTACACCGACGAACAATCCAGCTCTGTCAGAGTGACAGGCGCAGTGCCCAGATAATGGCTGATTTGCTGGTCTTTATGCACCCAGCGTTGGTTCAGCCATTGCTGAAAGCGCTGGCGAAAAGCTTCGTCGTTAAAATAATCGCCAATAATGCTGTCATCCACCGGCAGCACTTCCACCTGGATCACCACCCGCTTTAACTTACCCAATAACATGTCGATCAGCACATGATTGGGATTGTCAGGGTAAATCAGGGTGACATCCAGCACAGCATCAAACTGCGAGCCCATACTGGCCAGCGTAAAGGCAATACCGCCTGCTTTGGCCGGCAATAAATGCCGGAACGGGCTGTTTTTGTGTTTATGTTTAGCCCGGGTAAAGCGGGTGCCTTCGACAAAATTAATAATAGTGGTGGGCGTATGGCGGAACTTTTCACAGGATTTTTTTGTGGTTTCAATATCCTTGCCTTTAAGTGCCGGGTTTTTCTGAATTTGCGCCTGGTTGTATCTTTTCATAAAAGGCATATCCAGCGCCCAGGATGCGGAACCAATAAAAGGTACCCATTTCAGTTCTTCTTTTAAAAAGAACTTCGGCTCCGGAATACGTTCCAGCGCAAACTGACTCAATACCGGAATATCCAGCCAGCTTTTATGATTGGAAATTAATAAATACCAGCTGTCCTGTTTCAGTTCGGTCAGGCCGGAGAGTTGCCACTCTACCGGGTTAAACAGGTTGATCAGCTGGCGGTTATGCAAAGACCAGTGGCGGTAAGCCCAGTGCGCCAGCCGCGAGACCTGACGCTGCAGTGCAGGCACTGGCAGCAGCAGTTTCAGCAGGCCGCAGACTGTCACAATGATGCCCCAGAGACTCAGGTTCAGACTAAACAACAACAGTGCGAGCGGGGCACGCAACAGCCGGAATACATCCATCAGCATCATACTTCTCCCTGTTGCAGAGCACTCAGTTGCCGGTCTTTGTCCAGCCATAACTGATTAACCCAGTGTTGAAAACGTTCGCGAAAATGCGGATCTTCGTAGTCGCCAATTAAATGTTGTTCAATCGGCAGTACCCTTACTCTTACTTTAATGTCGTGCACTTTACCAGAAATAAAATCCCAGAAGCTTGGCGCGCCCTTGGGGTAATAGATGGTCACATCCAGCAATTTATGCAGATGTTCGCCCATGGCATTCAGCACAAAAGAAATGCCACCGGCCTTGGGTTTTAATAAATGCCGGAATGGTGACTGCTGCTGTTGTTGTTTTTCCGGGGTAAAGCGGGTGCCTTCGAGGAAATTCATCACAGACACTGGTTTATAACGGAATTTTTCGCAGGCTTTGCGGGTGGTTTCTATGTCTTTGCCTTTAAGCTGCGGATATTTTTTTAAAAAAGCAGCGTTGTAGCGTTTCATAAAAGGAAAATCCAGCGCCCACCAGCACAGGCCAATCACAGGCACATAAATCAGCTCTTTTTTCAGGAAAAACTTCAAAAACGGGATTTGCCTGTTCATCACTTTTTGCAAAACCAGAATGTCGACCCAGGACTGATGATTGGCTACCACCAGATACCAATCCTTCACTGACAACTTGTCCAGACCTTTGATATCCCAATGAATTTTGCTGAATAAACTCGTGGTGAAGTTGTTCAGGCTGATCCAGGCACTGGCGCAGGTGTCCAGTAAATAGGTGATGGCTACCTGCCATAACCGGATCGGCGGCAGTTTTAACATAGCCAATAACAAAATAGGGCCGGCCCAGAACAGGGTATTCAGCAGATACATTAGAAAAGAAATAATGCCAATCAAAGGCTTAGGCAAAACGTGCAACATAAGTATTCCTCCACAAATAAAAAGAGCAGGGTGGCCTGCTCTTTATATCTCAATGCATCGTGACAGTGAAGAACTGCTCCGACCTGTGTCAGTGTACCTTAATCTTCGAAATAGGTGTAACCATAAACACCGGCTTTCAGCTCTTCGAGCATAGAGGCCTGTTGTTCAGGGTTAAACTTCGAGGTCGCCAGCTGGTTTTTGTACGACTGCAGCAGTTTTTCCGCGTCAAACTGCACATAACGTAATACGTCTGCCACAGTGTCACCTTTAATGGCGTTGGTCAGTTTGTAGCTGCCATCGTTGTTCAGTTCAACATGCACTGAGTCTGTGTCACCAAACAGGTTGTGCAAGTCACCCAGAATTTCCTGATAAGCGCCGACCATAAACATACCCAGTAGGTACTGTTCATCTTCTTTATACGCTGGCAGCGGCAAACTGGATTCAATACCGTTGCCGTCAGCATAACTCTTCAGTGCACCGTCTGAGTCACAGGTGATGTCCTGAATAATGGCGCGTTGTTCCAGCGATTCGTTCATCCGCTCCAGGGGCATCACCGGGAACAGCTGGTCAATACCCCAGGCATCCGGCATCGACTGGAATAATGAGAAGTTAACGAATAACTTGTCGGCCAGTTTTTCATTCAGTTCATCGTGAATTTCACGGTGTGAACGTGAGGATAAGTCCAGCTTGTCTTTCACTTTGTTAATGGTGGCAAAATAAATCTGCTCCAGTAACGACCAGTCTTTGAGCGTCAGCAAACCGTGCACATACTGGGCGTGGGCGTCGGTAAAATAATGCACAGCGTCGTGGTAAGCCTCAACCGCAGAGCGGGCCGTGACATTCTGGTAAGAATCCCATAAGGCCCAAACCACCTGAGGTGAATCTTCGCTTGGTTCCGGCAGATGACGCAGGCCCGGTGCACGTTCAACGTCGATAGCGTCTGTGACCAGTACAGCGTGGTGGGCTGTCATGGCGCGGCCAGATTCAGTGATGATATTCGGATGTGGCAAATCGTATTCGTCACAGACTTCTTTTAAGCCATAGACTACGTTACGGGCATATTCGTACATGGTGTAGTTCATCGAACAGGCTGAACGTGAGTTCGAACCTTCGTAATCCACACCTAAACCACCACCCACATCCACTGTCGTGATAGGCACGCCTAAGGTACGCAGTTCGGCATAATGACGGGCACATTCACGAATCGCATTGTGAATATCACGGATATTCGCAATTTGTGAACCTATATGGAAATGCACCAGCTGTAATAAATCTAACTTGCCGGCTTCTTTTAAAATATCAATGGCTTGCAGCACCTGAGTGGCGGTGAGGCCAAACTTGCCTTTTTCACCACCCGTGTTTTGCCATTTGCCTTTACCCACTGAATTCAGTTTGATACGGATACCGATAAAAGGCGCCGCTTCCAGGCTGTCAATTTCGCGGATCAGGGTTTTTAATTCCGACAGTTTTTCCACCACCACGTAAACGCTGTGGCCCATCATCTGGCCAATAGTCGCCAGACGTAAAAACTCGCTGTCTTTATAACCGTTACAAACAATCCGCAGAGGCTGTTCTGTCACACCTAAAATGGCCATCAGCTCAGGTTTGGAACCTGCTTCCAGGCCCACTTTGCCGCTGTGATGGCTGACCAGTTTGCTGACTACGGAAAACTGCTGGTTTACTTTGATTGGGTAAACCGCTGTGTATTCGCCCTGATACTCGCGTTCTTGCTTCGCTTTGGCAAAAGACTTGATCAGCGTATCAACACGATGTTCCAGAATGTCGGTAAAACGTACCAACACTGGCAGCGTTAATCCTTCTTCTTTAAAACGTGCAGTCAGCTCCGGAAAGCTAATGCCTGGTTTGCTGTGATCCTGATCCGGATAAGCAACGAGATCGCCCTGTGCGTTGACGTCAAAATAGCCTTCGCTCCAGACTGCTACGTTATAGATGGATCTTGCTTTGTCGATACCCCATTCTGCCATTGTCGTGCCCTTCAAAAAATTAGGCCGCTATTTTAAGTGCAATAGCAGCAAAAAAACATGAAAAATTTGTCCCAAAGCGGCTTCACTGGCAAAATAATTGCCCCCTTTGCCTGTGCCCGGAGTGGAGCTATGTCAGAACTTATTTCTAAACAATGGTTTACCGAGATTTTTCAACCAAGCGGAAGTGCGTTTTCGCTGCAAATTCACCAAAAGTTAGCTGAAGTTCAGTCTCCTTTCCAACATATTGAAGTCTACGAAACCACAGACTTTGGCAATATGATGGTGATCGACGGCGTTATTATGCTCAGCAGCCGGGAAAATTTCCTGTATCACGAGATGTTAAGCCATCCGGTATTGTTTACTCATCCCAATCCGCAGCAGGTGGTGATTATCGGCGGTGGTGACTGCGGTACCTTACGTGAAGTGTTAAAACATCGATCAGTACAAGCTGTCACGCAAATTGATATTGATGAGCAGGTTACCCGGATGGCGGAGCAATATTTCCCCGAGCTGTGCGCCTCCAATAACGACCCGCGTGTCACCTTATTGTTTGATGACGGCATTAAATATATGCGTGAAGCGGCGCCTGAAAGCCTGGATGTGGTGATTGTGGATTCAACTGATCCTATTGGTCCTGGTGAAGGTTTATTTAACCGCGCTTTTTATCAGAGCTGTTTTCATGCGTTAAAACCAGGCGGCATTCTGGTGCAACAAAGTGAGTCGCCGCTGATCCATCTGGAGCTGTTGAACGCCATGCGTGAAGCGATGAAAGACGCGGGTTTTGCTGCACTGCAAACCTTGAATTTTCCACAAATGGTATACCCAAGTGGTTGGTGGACTTGCACTCTGGCACGCAAAGGTCAGCCTTTTGACGGTTTCCGTCGGGAAGATGCTGATAACGCCGATTTTCCCACTGAATATTACAACGCCGATATCCATCAGGCCGCTATGGCATGGCCTAACTTTATGCGCCGCAAGCTGCGTGGTTAAAGGCTTTGACGCCGGCGCTGCTGCCGGCGTCTATTGTTAACCAGCTGTAACATCGTCAGAAATATGTAACTTTGTTGGTTCAGTACTTGCTTGATCTTAAATGCTTCTGTACATTTAACGTTCAAGTTGGGAGAACTGCCGATGAAAAGTCATAGTCTTTGCTTATTATTACTTTGTGCCACCAGTGCACATGCCAACGTCTATCAATGCGAACAGGACGGCAAAGTTACTTTTAGTCAGTTCCCTTGTGAAGAAAACGCAGAGCTGGCACAGGAAGTGAACGCCGGTAATGTGGTGCTGAGCAGCAATAAAAAAACCGATCTGCAGATAGAAAGTCTGAAGAAAAAAGGCCGTTATCTGGAATATCAGCTGTCTGTCACTGAGCAGCAGCAAAAAAAGCAGTTAACAGCACTTGAAGATGAATATTACGAAGCGCAGAAAAAAGGTGCCAAGTCGAATTACCTGGCGATGCTGAATCAGAAAATGCAAAAACTGCGGCAGGAATTTGCCGAGCAGAAGCAAAAACAGCAACACGAGCTCGCCGCTTTGCAAAACCAGATGAACGCGTTGCAACGCCAGTATGCGGTGAACTAATTCCCTGTAGGCTCAGCTAATTGCTGAGCCTTTTACCCCAGCCTAAACTCAACAAAATCAACAGCGACCCCAGACTAAAAGTCAGCCAGTTCACCTGATGCTGCCAGAGCACAAAATTCACCAATAAACCGGCCGGGATCAACAGGTTATTCATCACAGCCAGCTGATGGGCATTCACCTGCCGCGCGCCGGCATTCCACAACCAATAACCGAGGCCTGATGCCACCAGCCCCAACCAGACTAAAATGGCCCATTCGCTGCCTTGTTGTGGCACTTTTTGCCAGTCGGCAAATAACCAGGCACCCACAGCCGCAACCAGGGAAGCACCGACAAAAAACCAGCCAAAACTCTGTTGTTGTAGCATGCTGCTGCCAAGGTTTAGTTGACGGTAAGCCACCTGACCAAAAGCAAAACAGAGGTTAGCAGCCTGCACCAGCATCAGGCCCAGCCAGAAATCCGTGGTTGGGGCGGTAAAGCGGATCACCAGAGCCCCCAGCACAGCCAAAGTGGCCGGCCCAAGCCAGCGCCAGCTGATGACTTGGCGCTGCAAAATGCGGTCAAACAGCACCACATACACAGGTGTCAGAATAGTGAACAGCAGCACTTCAGCCACTGTCAGATATAAAAAGCTGTGATAAAAAAACAGATACATCAGCCCAAGCTGCACTGCACCAATACCGGCCAATGCCAATGCTTGTTTGGGCGGTGTTTTATAACGGATTAACCAGGGTAAAAACAACAACAGCGCCAGTGCCATCCGGCTGCCAACCGCCAGATAAGGGTCGACTTTACCAGCCAGAAACTCACCTATCAGTGAAAAACTAAAAGACCAGATCAGTGTCACCCAGATTAATAACTGCATGCAAAATTGCCCTTGATGTCAAAACCGGCCAAGACTACCGTTTTTTCGCCGGATTAAACAGTATGGCGGTGGGGCTATGCTGCTGATACTTAAAACCAGCATCAGGTTTTAGTGGGTGGTGTGGATGTGGGCAATACAGCACAGAGTTCAGCAGAAAAAAGGGCGGTTTAAAAAACAACCAACAACCGCCCCTGGGACAACCTTATTCAGTCACGGGTTCGATATGAATTTCCACCCGGCGGTTCATAGCGCGGTTGGCTTCGTTGGTATTAGGTACTGCCGGATAATTTGGGCCTACGCCGCGGGTTTCTAGGCGGATAGGGTCAACCTGCTGGGCAATCAGGTAACTTTTTACAGCGTCAGCACGGGATTGTGACAACTGCATATTCAGCGCCATTGGGCCTGTGTCGTCGGTGTGACCTGTGATCACCAGCATGGTTTTGTTGTATTCACCCAGCACTTTGGCGATATCGTTTAACACCGGATATAAATCGGCGCGAATATCAGAGCGGCCAACGGCAAAAGTGACCTGAGCCGGAATGTCCAGACGCAGAATATCGCCGTCGCGATACACTTTTACACCAGTGCCCGATAGCTGCTCACGCAATGCCTGTTCCTGATTGTCCATATAACGGCCCACTGCAGCGCCTGTTAATGCACCCAAAGCCGCGCCAATGGCTAACCTTTTGTTTTTGTGGTTGCCAGTGGCTTTACCTGCAATAGCACCCACTGCGGCACCAATAGCCGCACCTCTGGTGGTGTTGTTCTGATTGATAGTGGCACAACCACTTAAAGTTAAGCTGGTGCATAAGGCTGCAACCAAAAAATGACGTGTATTCATCAGCGTTCCTTGATGTAAGCATTAAAGGCAGCCTAGTTCGGCAGAACTGAATTTTGGCTGAATTTCTGGTTTAAAGGCGGCGGCAGTGTAGTCAGAGCAAGGCGTGGATGCCAGTAAATTTGGCTGTATTTTACTGAACTAGTCTGGCCACTGGATTGAACTGGACATATATACGTCTGAAAAGTTAAGCTCAGGCCGGATTTAACCGGAATGACAGAGGTTTTTAACAAGATGAACGCGCTGCGTTGGAAGCGGATTGTGATCAAAGTGGGTAGTGCTTTGATTGCGCCGGAAGGCAAAGGTTGTTCCACCCGTTATTTGCTGGCGATTGCCCGCTTTATCAGCGAATGCAAATTACAGGGAGTGGACGTGGTGCTGGTCTCCAGCGGTAGTGTGGCTGCAGGTCGCGCCGCTATCCCCTTTAGCCATCAACCCTTGCCCATCAACGTGAAACAAGCCATGGCAGCTATTGGCCAGAGTCAGATGATGATGATCTGGAGCAAGCTGCTGGACTGGCCCTGTGCGCAGATTTTATTAACCCATGACGATTTACGCGATCGCAAAAGATATCTGAATATCGACAATACCTTGCGTACTTTGTTAAGCCATGGCGCTTTGCCTGTGGTCAATGAAAACGACACTGTGGCCACAGCCGAACTCAAAGTAGGTGATAACGACAATTTAGCGGCCATGGTTGCTACTGTGGTGGATGCGGATGCATTGATCATCTGCTCTGATATTGATGGTTTATATAGCGCTAACCCAAAAACCAATCCGGACGCCCGGTTTATCGCCCGGGTTGATGCCATCACGGCGGATATTTATGCCATGGCCGGTGGCAGCCACCACAGTGTTGGCACAGGGGGTATGGTGACTAAGTTACAGGCAGCCGCCAAAGCCACAGCTCAGGGCATCGAAACGCTAATCATCAATGGCCAGAAAGCCGGTAGTTTTGATGCGTTGTTGCAAGGCAAAGCGGAGGGCACTTTGTTTTGTGCTCAGCCTGGCCACTTATCGGCCAAAAAACACTGGTTATTACACAGCAGCAAAGCCAGTGCTGAAGTGACACTGGACGCCGGTGCTGTGGATGCCTTATTACATAAAGGCGCTTCATTGCTGGCCAAAGGAGTGACGGCTGTTCAGGGCGATTTTGATAAAGGGGATGCAATTTGGCTGGTGAGCAGCGCAGGTACCAGACTGGCCAAAGGGGTTTGCCAATACAGCGCACCTGAGCTGAATAAAATCAAAGGTATTCACAGCAGCCAGATTGAGGCCGTGCTGGGTTATTGCCCAAGCGAAGTGGCGGTTCACCGTGATGATTTAGTTCTGATGGAGCAGCAATAATGCAGCAGCAAGTGAATACAGCCGCAGAAGTAGTGGCTTTATGCCAGCAAGCCAAAGCGGCCAGCCGGCAATTGGCGCAGTTGTCTGAAGCGCAAAAAAACCAGGTATTGCTGGCGATGGCCGATGCGCTGGAGGCGGCAACCAGCAGCATTCTGGAGCAAAATCAGCTGGATATGCAAAATGCTGTTGCCAATGGTTTAGCAGCTGCAATGCAGGACAGGTTGTTATTAACGCCGGAGCGCATTCAGGCGCTGGCGGGCGCAGTGCGGCAAATTGCCAGTCTGGCTGACCCTGTCGGGCAAATCCGGCAGCTGGCGCCAAGACCCAATGGTATTCAGGTGGGGCGCATGCGCATTCCGCTTGGCGTGATAGCGATGATTTATGAAGCCAGACCCAATGTCACGGCCGACGCCGGTGCCTTGTGTTTTAAATCCGGTAACGCGGTGATTTTACGCGGCGGCCGTGAAGCACTCAATTCCAGTCTGGCTATTGCCCGGGTGCTGCAACAGGTACTGGTTGCTCATCAGCTCAATCCGGCCGCTATTAGTGTATTGCCCAATCCGGACCGGAGTTTATTGCTGCAGCTGCTGCAGCAAAACAACACAGTGGACTTAGTGATCCCACGCGGCGGCGAAGGTTTAATCCGTTTTGTCAGCGAACATAGCCGTATTCCGGTGATCCAGCATTACAAAGGCGTTTGCCATTTATTTGTGGATAAAGCGGCCGACTTTGACAAAGCGCTGGCGCTGTTACTGAATGGCAAAACACAAAGGCCAGGAGTGTGTAATGCGCTGGAAACCCTGTTGGTGCATGCTGATGTTGCCGCTAAGTTTTTACCTTTGGCCGGCAAGGCTTTGACAGAAAAAGGTGTACAACTATTTGGCTGTGCCAACACAGTAGCGTTACTGCCACAGGTGCAACAGGCCGCCGACGATCAGTTTGATACTGAATATCTGGCGCTGGCCATGTCGGTGAAAGTGGTCGACAACTTTGCCGCTGCTGTCGCGCATATTGAACAACACAGCTCAGGCCATACCGAAGTGATCTGCACCCAGGATATCAGCCGCGCCCAGCGTTTTTTAAAAGCGATTAACTCAGCTGTGGTGATGGTGAATGCTTCATCGCGTTTTTCTGATGGCGGCGAGCTGGGGTTAGGGGCTGAAATTGGTATTTCCACCAGCAAGTTACATGCTTACGGTCCTATGGGGCTGGAGTCTTTAACCACGGAAAAATATATAGTGATTGGTGACGGCCAGGTACGCAGTTAAAGGCTGGGAAAAGTAAAAAGCGAATAAAGAGTTCGCTAACGAGCCAAATACCGCAATCGCAGTTTGGCTTAAATAAAAAACGCAGGAAAATCCTGCGTTTTTTATGCGGTGAACCCAAGGTACATCAGTGTGTTCAGGCCTCAACTGCTCGCGCATGCTCCTGCCACTTATGCCCGCTGAGTCCCAATCGCCAATCAGCCCAGCCAGGGGGTGTTTTGGCGGCGCTGCGCTTCATATTGTGTTATCTGCGCACTTAAGGTTTCACTGGCGCCAATAAAATCCAGGCCAGACAGCAGCCGCTGTTTTACGTCCTGATCAATCTGAAAGCCCACAGCAGCATTATTACCCAGCAGAATTTCCTGATTGGCCAAATCAATTTGCCACTGCTGCGGCCCTTGTTTGCAGCGGTTAAATAAAAACTCGATATTGGACGCGCTTAAGCTAATCAATAACATGCCATTGTTGACGCTGTTATTAAAAAAAATGTCGGCAAAACTTTCGGCAATAATGACATTAAACCCATATTGCTGAATGGCCCAGGGCGCATGTTCGCGCGACGAGCCACAACCAAAGTTGGCACGGGTCAACAAAATAGACGCGCCCTGATACTGCGGCTCGTTCAGCACAAAATCCGGATTGGCGCTGCCATCGGCCTGATAACGCCAGTCAAAAAACAGCGCCTGCGCAAAACCATCGCGGCTGACCGAAGTTAAAAACTGTTTTGGGATAATTTGGTCAGTATCCACGTTATTTTTATCCAGCGGGCAGACTAAACCCTTGGCGAAAATCTGGCTCATGCCTGCGCTCCTTCTGAAAATGAAATCTGGGAAACATCCACAAACTTACCGGCAATAGCGGCCGCTGCTGCCATCGCAGGGCTGACTAAATGGGTGCGGCTGCCGCGACCCTGCCGGCCTTCAAAGTTTCGGTTTGACGTCGATGCACAGCGCTGACCGGCATCAACCCGATCGTCATTCATACCTAAACACATAGAACAACCAGGTTCACGCCATTCAAAACCGGCATTTTTAAACACATCAGCCAAACCTTCGGCTTCGGCCTGACGTTTGACCTGACCAGAGCCCGGCACCACTAAAGCACGCACACCGGCCGCCACTTTCTGGCGACCCACCACAGCGGCGGCAGCGCGCAAATCTTCAATACGGCTATTGGTGCAGGAGCCGATAAACACCACATCCACCTTGATATCAGTCAGCTTCTGGCCTGCTTCTAAACCCATATAGGTTAAAGCGCGTTTGGCGGCGTCGGCTTTAATTAAATCGGTAAAAGACTCAGGCGCAGGCACCGGCTCATTTACGGCTATTACCTGCTCAGGGTTAGTGCCCCAGCTGATCTGAGGTTTGATCTGGCTGCCGTCAATAGTGACTACTTTATCAAAACTCGCGTCGGCGTCTGAATACAGTGATTGCCAGTAGGCCACTGCGGCATCCCAATGTTCTGCTTTGGGCGCATGGGCTTTGCCCTGCAAATAAGCAAAAGTGGTGGCATCCGGCGCAATTAAACCGGCTTTGGCGCCCATTTCTATGCTCATATTGCACAAAGTCATACGACCTTCCATTGTCATGCCCCGAATGGCTTCCCCACAAAATTCCGCCACATAACCGTTACCGCCTGCTGTGCCTAATTTGCCGATAATGGCCAGAATCACATCTTTAGGCGTGACAAAAGGCGATAACCGGCCTGTTACTTCCACTTTCAGTGTTTTAGCCACTTGTTGTGGCAAAGTTTGGGTGGCCAGCACATGTTCCACTTCAGAGGTACCGATACCAAAAGCAATGGCGCCAAAAGCACCATGGGTGGAGGTATGGGAATCGCCACACACAATCACCATGCCAGGTTGGGTTAAACCCAGCTCAGGGCCTATCACATGCACTATGCCTTGATCCGGATGATATAAATCCAGCAATTCAATGCCATGTTCAGCGCAGTTGGCCGCTAAGGCTTCCAGTTGTTTACGGGAAGTTTCACCAGCGGCGTCGTAGCTGCGCACCTGGGTGGAGGTGTTGTGATCCATAGTGGCGAAGGTTAAATCCGGCCGCCGTACTTTGCGACCGGCCAGTTTTAAACCGGAAAACGCCTGCGGGCTGGTCACTTCGTGAATCAGGTGGCGGTCAACAAACAATAAGTCGGTGCTGCCGTTTAATGCGCCCACCACATGGCTTTGATAAATTTTCTGATACAGGGTTTTACCTGTTTGCTGCTCAGCAGGGTTCTGAGAAAGAGTGCGGCTCATTTTTATGCTCCTTCGCGAATAGCGTTAACTATGGCATTGCCAATATCGCTTGTGCTGTAACTGGAATTTGGGTTGATATCGCGGGTAACAATGCCGCGCTCTAAAGTCTGTTCAACTGCGGCCTCAATAGCGCGGGCAGCGGCGTCCTCACCACAGCTAAAACGCAGTAATAAGGCGGCCGATAAAATTTGCGCCACAGGGTTGGCAATGCCCTGGCCTGCAATATCCGGTGCGCTGCCACCGGCCGGTTCATATAAACCAAAGTTGGAGCCGTTTAAGCTGGCGGATGGCAATAAACCCAAAGAGCCGGCAATAGCGGCAATTTCATCAGATAAGATGTCGCCAAACAGGTTGTCGCATAACAGCACGTCAAAGTGCTTGGGCGCCCGAATGAGCTGCATAGCGGCGTTGTCGATATACATATGTTCAAGCGCAACGCCCGGATAGTCTTTGGCAACGCGTTCAACCACTTCACGCCACAACACCGAGGTGGCCAGCACATTGGCCTTATCAATAGATGTCACTTTGTGATTGCGTTTGGTTGCAGCTTCAAAAGCAACCCGGCTGATGCGCTCAATTTCTTTCACGCTATAGGTTTGGGTATCAAAAGCGCTGTCTGGCGAGCGGCCTTTTTCACCAAAATAAATGCCGCCGGTGAGTTCGCGTACACACAAAATATCCATGCCCTGACTGCTAGTGCGTGGGTGTAACGGCGATAATTCGGCAAAAGCCGGGTAAATTTTGCCCGGGCGTAAATTGCAGAATAAATCGAAGGTTTTACGCAGCGGTAATAACGAAGCACGCTCCGGTTGCTGTGCCGGTGGCAGGCTGGTCCATTTGGGGCCGCCAACTGAGCCAAATAAAATAGCATCGCTGCGTTTACATAAATCCAGAGTACTGGCGGGCAGGGCTTGCCCATGTTCATCAATAGCGGCGCCGCCCACTAAGGCCGCTTCAGTCTGAATGGCAAAACCAAACTTATCGGACACCACCTCCAGCACTTTTAATGCTTCCTGCATCACCTCGGGGCCTATGCCGTCACCGGCCAATACTGCAATTTTGTAAGTTTTCATAGGTTTCTCTGGATAAACTCTGTTCCTGGAATGTTGTTTTTATACCGGCCGGTTCAGGCCTGTTTGCGTGCTTGTTTAACGGCATCAATGCGTTTGCTGCGCTCAATCAGGTTCAATACGTGCACGTAGGCTAAAACTGAAGAGCGCACTATGTCGGTAGCCAAACCTGCACCGTGAAAACGGCGGCCCTGATACTCGGCAATAATGTCGACCTGACCCAAGGCGTTTTCACCTTCACCTTTGGCCTGTAAGTTGTAATCCACCATTTTGACGTCCAGTTTGGCGATGCGGTGAATGGCCGAAAAAGCCGCTTCGACCGGACCATTGCCGGTGGCCGCTTCGGTGAACACTTCGTTGCCTGCTTTGATGCCAACAGTGGCGCTGGCGACATGGCCGGTGTGGGTGCTGGAGCTTAAAAACTCCAATTGGTAATGCTCGTCATCATCCTGCAGATTCTGGAAAAATACCAAAGCCTCCAGGTCGTAGTCGAAAACCCGGCCTTTTTGGTCAGCCAAAGCCACAAAGGCGCTGTAAATCTGTTCTAAATCATAATCTTCTTTGCCATAACCCAATTCGGCTAAACGGTGCGCAATCACAGCGCGGCCTGAGCGTGACGTCAGGTTTAATTCGTTTTGACGAATGCCAACCTGCTCAGGTGACATAATTTCATAAGTGTTTTGTGCTTTTAACACGCCATCCTGGTGAATGCCTGAGCTGTGGGCAAAAGCGTTTTCGCCGACAATGGCCTTGTTTGGCTGAATCGGCATATGGCAGATCTGGCTGACCAAATGGCTGGAGCGGTAAATTTCGGTGCTTTTAATGTCGGTGTAAAACGGCAACACGTCGGCGCGGGTTTTAATAATCATCGCCACTTCTTCCAGCGAACAGTTACCGGCACGTTCGCCAATGCCATTGACGGTACATTCAATCTGCCTTGCACCGGCCTGAATGGCGCTGATGCTGTTGGCCACCGCTAAACCTAAGTCGTTATGGCAATGCACGCTGATAATGGCCTGATCGATGTTTGGTACCTTGTTGCGCAGGCCAGTGATAATTTGCGCAAACTCGTTCGGAATGGTGTAACCCACAGTATCCGGAATATTAATGGTGCGGGCACCGGCTTTAATGGCGGCTTCAACAATACGGCACAAATCGTCGATGGGTGTGCGGCCGGCGTCTTCACAGGAAAACTCCACGTCGTCGGTAAAACGGCGGGCTAACTGAATGGCGGCAACAGCTTGTTCGGTGGCTTGTTCTAAAGTGCGGCGTAATTTGTATTGTAAATGCAGCGGTGAGGTGGCGATAAAGGTGTGAATACGGCGGCGTTCGGCGTCTTTTAACGCGGCGCCACAGGCTTCAATGTCGGCGGCAACGGCGCGGGCCAGGCCACAAATAATAGGGCCTTTGACACTTTGGGCTATCGCCTGCACAGATTCAAAGTCACCTGGGGATGACACCGGAAAACCCACTTCCATCACGTCGACATTTAACCTGGCAATGGCGTGCGCCAGCTGGATTTTTTGCTTATGACTTAAGCTGGCGCGCAGCGCCTGTTCGCCGTCTCTTAAGGTGGTATCAAAAATCCAGATTTTCTCTTGGCCGCTCATACTTTGTTCCTCTGTCGCTGATTTTTTATCCCGTTATCAGACCTGGAGGTAACAAAAAACCCCGGCCTGTGGCACGGGGTTTTTGCTGGTTCAGGTAAACCTGTATTACCAATGCGCAAAACCCCGTGGCCTGAGTAGGAGCACGAGGAGGTTGAGCATAATGGCGTTTACAGGTTTCTGGTTGTTCATAAAAATTCTGGTTATTTCTGCACCGCTTGGGTTGATGCTTTTAGTAATATCACGGCACTTTTGGAAATGCAACAGTATAGATGGCCAAACCAGCTGGTTTTATTTTGGGCAGTTCCGGCTGTTTTCTCAAATTATCCAGCAGGATCATCAGCTTTGCCGCCGCTATTTTTTGCTGGGTTTTGCCGGAAAAAACAACAAACTGACATTTTTTTGCCGGAAATGACAAAAATAACATGACAATTTGCCGGACTCAGGCTTAAAATGCGCGCCGTTCTGCCAGTGCTTTCTGCACACATGACTCTGCCCGGGTGGTGAAATCGGTAGACACAAGGGATTTAAAATCCCTCGCTCGAAAGGGCGTGCCGGTTCAAGTCCGGCCCCGGGCACCATTTATTCCCGCTTATTGTTTTACATCCCTTAAAAATTTCATACTTCCTACAAAACAAAATTTTTGCTATCGCACCCGATGCGGCCAGCTGCTATAACTAAAAACCTGTTCTGTTATGCAAAGAGCCCATCAAATGCCGTTTTATTCCGCTGATTTTATTAGAGAAATGCCAAAGTCTGATCTGCACCTGCACCTCGATGGCAGTTTGCGGTTAGAGTCGCTGATTGAGATGGCCAAACGCAGTAAGTTACAGCTGCCATCCAACACTGTGGCCGGTTTAAAAGAGCTGGTGTTTAAAGAGTCTTATAACAACCTTGGTGAATACCTGCATTGTTTCCAGTACACCTGTGGTGTGCTGCGAAATATGGAAAACCTGCAGCAGGCCGCTTATGAGCTGGCCATTGATAACCAGCAGGAAGGTGTCAATTACATCGAAGTGCGTTTTGCTCCCCAGTTGCTGATTGATTTACCGGCCGGTATTGACTTTGACAAAGTGATGCATGCGGTGAATAACGGCTTAAAGCAGGCGCAAACTGAATATAATCAACAGGCTGCGGTAATTGCCGGCGACAAACCTCCTTTTGCTTATGGCATTATCAACTGCGCTATGCGGATGTTTGGCGACAAAGGTTTTTCACCTTATTACACCAATTTGTTCCAGCTGATGCGCGATTTTGAACCTATGCAGGTGATTAAACTTGCTGCGATGGAACTGGTACGCGCCAGTGTGCGTTTGCGTGACGAAGAGGGGCTGCCGATAGTGGCACTGGATTTAGCCGGACAGGAATCCGGTTATCCGGCGCATAATTTTAAAGAAGTGTATGAATATGCCCATCAGCACTTTTTATTAAAAACCCTGCATGCCGGTGAAGCTTATGGTGCTGAATCTGTGTTTGAAGCCATTACCGAATGTTATGCCGACCGTATTGGCCATGGTTATTCGATGTTTATTCCTGAGATGATTCAGGATCCAACAATCACAGATAAACAGCGTTATATCAAAGAATTAGCCTCTTATATTGCCGATAAACGTATTGCCATCGAAGTCTGTCTGACCTCGAACCTGCAAACCAATCCGGCTATTACCGACATTAAACAGCATAAGTTCCGCGATATGCTGGAAAACCGCATGGCGACTGTGATTTGTACCGACAACCGTCTGGTGTCCAATACCACGGTCAGCCGTGAATATCAGCTGGCGGTGGATAACTTTGATATCCCGCTCAAACGCTTAAAAGACATAGTCGCTTATGGTTTTAAAAAGAGTTTTTTCCCGGGCAGTTATGTGGAAAAACGCGAATATGCCAAACAGTGCCTGGAATATTTTGACAAGGTAGCGCGTAAATACGGTTTTATTTATTAACCAGCTGTTGGTTGTTCCATGGCTGCGCTGTAATGGCGCTGCCAGCCACTCTTGCATGAGCCTTAAGCCAGGTCGTTGTGCTGGTCTACCCCAATTTTACGGTCTGTCAGTGGGATCAATAATGCAAAATGCACCCCTTTTGGCACATCTTCCACCAGATCAATCCGGCCTTTGAGTGCCTGGGTAATTAAGTTATACAGAATATAAGTGCCCAGGCCACTACCGCCTTGCTGACGGTTGCTGGTGACAAAAGGGTCCCACAATTTAGGTTTAATTTTTGGATCTATGCCTTTGCCGTTGTCGTAATAATTTAGCTGTAAAAAATTGGGCTGCAGCTGGGCTTCAATACGGATCTCGCCCTGATTTTGCCCGGCAAAACCGTGGATCAGCGAATTCATAATCAGATTGGTAAAAATCTGCGAATAAATACCGGGAAAACTGTACAGCTGAAGCCCGGGGTCAACATCCAGTTTTACCTGATAATCGCCTTTTTTCAGCTGTGGCCGCAGCGACAACACAATACTTTGCAAATATTCCAATAAATAAAACTCGCGTGCTTCTTCGGTCGACTGATCAATAGCCACCATTTTAAAACTGCGGATTTGTTCGGCGGCACGTTCCAGATTTTTCTGAATAATCAATGCACTTTCGTTCAGCTCTGCAATATGCCGAAGCAAACCTGATTTACTTAAGGTGCCATCCTGCATTTCATCATTGAGGTGTTGTGTCAGGTAAGTTAAATGGGTCACAGCCGTCATGGCCACGCCAACCGGGGTGTTAATTTCATGGGCCACGCCGGCTACCAGTCCGCCCAAAGAGGCCAAACGCTCGCGTTCTACCAGCGCACTCTGGGTATTTTTTAAGTCGTTCAGGCTATGTTCCAGCTGCGCTGTGCGCTCGGTCACTTTTTGTTCCAGTGTTTTGTTCAGTTCCAGAATTTGTTGTTCTTTGTCTTGCTGCAGCTGATTAAATTGCTGGATCACGTCCAGCATGCTGTTAAAAGAGCGGATAAAAATCGCCAACTCAGGGTCATCCGACAGCTGAGCCCTGCGGCTGTAATCTTTGGTATCGGCAATAGAACTGGTGACAGCTCGCAGATCGCTGAGCGGTTGTAACAGGGTCCGGCTGAGTCTTAATGCCAGCCAGCTGGCCAGCACTATGGCAATCAGCACTGTGGTAAGTACCAGGGCATAACTTTGGGTGAGTTTTTGTTCCATCGGCTGTAAGTTGCTGTCCAGTAGCAAATAACCAATGACATTGTCGTCCAGTGTCACAGGGGTCAGCAGCCGGTACATGCCTTGCTGCCGTACCGGGTGCACAAAGTTCGCCGGGTCAATCACTGGTGGGGCTTCAGGGCCAAAAGCTGCAAAAAGCCGGTGTTGGCCGCCCTCGGTTTTATATAAAGCCGCCCGCAGAATATCGGGTGATTGTTGCAGCGATTGTAATAACGACGACGCGCTATCCGCCTGATCAAACATCATGGCGGCGGCGCTCATATCAGCCAGCACTTTAGATTGGGATCTGTTATAGGCTTCCAGCTGCAACTGAAATTGATTGCTGATATTCCACAGCACCGGCAGCACCACCAAAACCAGGCTTAACAAGGCCACCAGCACAAAACCCCAGAATACTTTGTGCTGAAACGACACTTTTTTCATGATTTTGTCCTTTGTCTGGCAATAGACAATAACGCCGGATTTACCTGCAAGCCTGATTGCTGCAGGCTGTCACTGTTCAGATACAACAAAATCCGGCCTTGCTCAAACACCAGATCCACCTGCGAAAAATGCTGGCTGGTGACCTGGGGTGCTGCGATACGCAAAATCTGAGGTTGTTTCAGTTGTGCCAGCAGAGCCCAGCCGGTTTCGGCCGGATCTACCATCAGATACAACACCCGGCACTGCTGCAGTTGTTGTTCGGCTTCTGCCTGTGATAACAGAGCCGGATCGATGGCCAGGATCTGCACTGGTAAAGACTGAATGGTTTTGTCTTTGGTGCCTTGCTGCAGCTGCGTGGTCAGTTTTTGTTGCAACTCACCTAGCAGACAAATTTGAAAAGTACTGCTGCCAAGAGCTGGCCATTGAACAAAACGGGCCAGGTTAAAAATATAAGCAGCCTGTACTCCGATAAATTTTTGCTGATCCAGGGCAGATTCGGCGGCGGTTTTGCCGGTCAGAGCCAGACAAAAGCCTGCCAGCAACACAAATAACGTCCGTGTTTTGGGCGCTCTGAGCTGTGGTTTAACTTTAATTTCAGACCGCCTTGTCATTTAAGATACTGATTCCTAAACTGCTATTTACAACAGAGTCTAGTCAATCAGTGTCAATATGCATCAACTGCAGCGAATTTTTCCTGTGTTTAGCCTTTGCCTCTTTGCCGGCACCGTCATAGCCCAAGACAGTACAGACTTATTTGAATTATCGCTGGAAGAACTGGCTGAAGTCTCTGTGGTGACGGCCGGTAAATACCAGCAAGACCTCAGGAGCGCTGCGGCTGTAATGACAGTGCTGGACGCCAGCCGCATCCGTAATCTGGGGGCGGAAAACCTGCAGCAACTGCTGCAGCAGGTCAGCAGTTTTTATATGACAGGTTCGCATTTTTTCCCGCGTAATGTCGCTTCTATCCGCGGAAATCTGCTGACCCACGCCGACAATCATGTGTTGTTATTACTAAATGGCCGCCCACTGCGTGAGAGTTATTCCGGCGGTATTAACTTTGCTATCTATAACGCTTTTCCGCTGCAGGCCATTGAACGACTTGAAATTATCCGTGGCCCAGGCTCTGTGCTTTATGGCTCTAATGCTTATGTCGGCGTGATTAACCTGGTGACAGCCAAACAAATTGCGCCTGAGCTGCAACTGGGGTTTGGCGAGCAAGGACAACAAAGCGCCGGCCTGGCCGGCCATTTGCAGCAGCAAGACTGGGTGATCAATCTTGCCGCAAAATTACAGCAGGATGACGGCTGGCCTTTTGCTTCTTATGACAATAACAGGCAGTGGCGCAAGATTGACTATGGTCAGCAAAACCTCGGGCTTTTTGCTTCTGCCAGTTATCAGCAGTGGCAACTGGACTGGAACTTTGCCCGCAGTCAGCAGGATTTTTTTGGTGCCGCCACCAACTGGAGTGGCGGTATAGCACCTGACGAGCGGGAAGTGGATAGCAGTCGTCAGCATATTGCGCTGCAACATCAGTGGCAACAGCAAGAACACAGCTGGTTACAAAGCAGTTTAAGTTGGGCGCGGATGGATTTTTCCCATTACAACTACGACGCTTATGCCAACGACTTACTGCTGGAGCTGGATCAACACTGGCAGGCCAGCCCCAACTGGAAGTGGCAAGGCGGTATTGCCCGCTGGTGGCAAAACTTCGGTACCAAAGCTGGCCTGGCGGCAGCACCTGTACCTGATACTGATAACAGAAGAGACACCGCTTATCTGCAGGCCGATTGGCAACTGCTCCATAACTTCAGTCTGTCATCCGGCGTGCAGTTTAACCGTAGTCAGCGCAGCGGCAGCGACTGGTTGCCCAGGTTCGGCCTGGTGTGGCAGCTGACAGAACAGTGGGGGCTGAAGCTGTTACAGGCGCGCGCTTATCGTGACCCTTATGCAGTGGAAACCGATTTTAATATTGTGCTGCGTAATGCTGCCGGCCAAATCACCGGCGGTTTGCGCGGTAACCCGGCATTATTGGCCGAACAAATAGACAGTACCGATCTGCAGTGGTTTTTTCAAAACTCACAGTTAAACCTGGCGATGACGCTGTTTCACAGTGAAGCCCGTGACCTGATCAGCAGACAAAGGGCGGCGGACAGGGTGATTGATTTTGTCAATCAGGGCCAGATGCAATTAAAGGGCATTGAGCTTGAAGCGCAGCAGCAGTGGGCCGAGCACGTCAGATTTAGCACAGCGGTAACTTACCAGCAGAATAAAGTGAATCAGATCACAGATTTCACCACAGTGCCAAACTGGCTGGCAAAATCTTCGGTCGAACTGGCCTTGCCCGGGTCTTATGGCAACCTGACGCTGTTGTGGAGTTACACCGGAACAGCCACCGACATTGCAGTGCGTAACCCCAACCGGTTATTGCTGAACCCCCCGGCTGATGCCTATCACAGCCTCGACTTACACTGGCGCCTGCCATTCACTGCTATTGCCGCTTTGCCTGAAAGTGCGGAGCTGCGTTTTTATGTGGCCAATCTGCTGGATGAAGATATTTATCAGCCCGAGTTTGTTGGCCAGACCATCAATACCATTCCTGCTGCAGTGGGCCGGCGTGTCCGGTTAAGTCTGCATCTGCCCCTCTGAAACCTATGTTTTTAAGTTGTTGAAAAATAACTTAAAAACATAGGTTCGCAAAATTCTCGGTTAAGTGTCGCAAAAAAGATACATACTAACATGTTGAATAACATAGATATTTTCTATGGCTGCAGATCGCTGTCGCTAATTAGCAACAGATCATCTGGTCAGTTTCAGGTGTTCTTATTATTTTTGTGCTCGACTGTATTTTAAGTTGTTGATATTAATCAATAAAAACTAAATTTTAAAAGTTGGCACAACGCCTGCATTAAACAGATTGTCCAGGTAAATAACGCAAGTGATACACAAGGTTCCACTTCCGTTTTTTACCTGATGAAACAAGCAGTGAAGTGAAAAAATTTAAGCCCGGTCCGACGACTGGCAACATGACAGAGGTACACCATGGACACATTTTTAATCGCAGCAGCCGTATTCTTCGTGATTAATGCTTTAGTGTTTGTTACTTACTTACGCAAAATTGACCTGAACGGTACTGCTGTTCGTCAGTTGGAAAAAGCGCAGTTTGCTGATGCTTATGCCCGTCAGTCTGCCAAAATCCGTAAAGCCCGTGCTGCTGGTGTTGCTGCCCGCGCTTAAGTTCCACTGATGCTGGGGCATCAGTACACAAATCCTGAAAAGGCCGGTTTGATACCGGCCTTTTTTATGCCAGATTTCAGGCTAAATCTTTGTTTTTCAGCGCAGTTCTCTGATTAGGTTTGGCCGCACCGTTAAATCCGTTATGATAGGCTTTTGTTGGCTTCCCTTGTTCCGGAGCACTGGCTTCTATGCGTATGCCATTTCAGCCTGCGTCACTCAGGCAATTTATTTTATTAAGTTTTTTTCTGGCGTTAATCCCGTTGGGCGTGCTGCTGTGGCAAAGTAACAGTGCTTTGTCTGATGTCAGCCGTTATGCAGTGGTGGAAGCTGAGAACTCGGTCGACAGCGTTAAAGTGACAGAAAACATGCAAAATCTGGTGGTTGATATTGAAAGGGCAGTGCGTCAGTTCAGTATTTTACGCACCGAAGCGCTGGCAAAGCTGGCTGGCACCCATCTGCGCAATTATCAGCAAATGCTGGATACCGTTTGTCAGAATCTGGATGCCAAAGAGTTGTGTGAACAACAACAGCGGCAGCTGGCGGTGTTGCTGCAGGTGTATCCGCAAAGCAGTATTGAAGAGTTGTCGCCTGTGCTTGTGGCGCTGCGGCAAAATCAGGCACAGCTGACTGAACAAACCTGGAAGCTGTTAGAACTTCGGCTGCAAACCCAGCAAAATTATGTGGTGGACGCACAAAACCAGCTGGCGTGGCAAAGTGTGGCGCTGGTGATCCTGACGTTATTCCTGGTGCTCTGGGCGTCGGCCCGTATTGCTTCACCTATTAAACAGCTGGATACCATGATCCGCTCTGTCGGTCAGGCCAGTCATCATTTTCCAAATGAAAAAGTGGAAGGGCCACGCGAATTGACCGAGCTGGGTGAGCAGCTGCGCTGGCTGGCGTCGCGTTTACAACAACTCGAAGCGCTGCGGCTGATTTTATTGCGCCATGCCTCTCACGAATTAAAAACCCCGCTGTCCAGTATCCGCGAAGGTTGTGCTTTGTTGTCCGAGCAGCTGGTGGGCAGTTTAAATCCGCAGCAGATGGAAGTGGTGACCTTATTAAATGGCAGTGCCGACCGGCTCAGTCAGCTGACCGAACAGCTGCTGGATTACAACAGGTTATTACAACAGGCCAAGCCGGAGTTTGGCTGGCATGACAGCCAACAGCTGCTGCAAAGTTGTTTTAATGACCATGCGTTGTCGTTACAGCAACGTCAGCAATATATCGAGCTGGATTGTCAGTTACCGCGTATTTATACCGACGCCATGTTGTTCCGCCGTATTCTGGACAACCTGATTAACAACGCCCAGGCCTATGGCGCTGAGGGCAGTCCGGTGTGGGTGATCTTAAAACAACATGACAAGTTTATGTTGCTTGATGTTGCCAATAACGGTACTCCTATTCCGGCAGAAATGCGGGCTAAACTGTTTGAACCCTTCCAGCGGGGCACGGCGCCACGTTTTGATGCAGTGCAGGGATCAGGTTTAGGATTATCTATTGTTGCCGACTGCGCCCGTTTACTCGGTGGTCTGGCAGAAATTGTTGATGTGAATTATGCCGATGTGTGTATCCGCATCCGTTTACCTTTGGTTGAGGAATCGTTATGAAGTTATGGTCTGTGCTGGCTGGAACTGTGTTGCTGGCAGGATGTCAGGGTGGCCCGGTGCAACTGCCTGTGGTGCACAAACCCTTGCCGGCACCAGAAAAAGTGGTGGAGTTGCCACGCCAGGCACCAGAGCCGGTAAAACCCGTGCTGGCGATCAGCGACGATGCGCTGAGTTTAACGGCCTGGGCAAAGTTTCGCAGTGAGTTACTTGCCATGAATGGCAAGCAACGTGACGCGCTCAGTAAAGAGCTGGCCCCTTCTGCGGTCAGCAATTTGCAGCAGTTGTTGATCCGTATTCACCCCGACACTCCTTATGCCGTGCGTTTTAAAGCGCAGATGCAGCTGGGTGAACAGCTGACCATTCTGCCCAAAGGGCTGGCCGAGTTATTACGCTGGGATTATGCCTACAATCAGAAACTGCTGGAGTCGGAGTCGGCAGTCAAAGCGCTGGGTCGGCTCAATGGCCAGCAGCAAGACAATCTGGACCGTTTGCAAAAGCAAAATGCTGATCTGCAGAAGAAAATAGACGCTCTGACCCAGATCGAAGCCAAATTGAACCAGAATGGCGGAGGCTAAGCATGAGTGGTAACAACGCCCGTTTATTGTTGGTTGACGATGATCCAAGTCTGCTGCGGTTGATGACCTTGCGACTGGAAGGTGAAGGTTATCAGGTAATTAGCGCCGACTGTGCTGAAACCGCCTTAACTTTACTGGCAAAAAATCCGGTGGATGTGGTGCTCAGTGACCTACGTATGCCGGGGCTGGATGGCATGGCGCTGTTTGACGAAATTGCCAAACGTAATCCGGGTTTGCCTGTGGTACTGATGACTGCCCATGGTTCTATTCCGGAAGCCGTCGCCGCCACGCAGCGCGGCGTCTTTGGTTTTTTAACCAAACCCCTGAACAATGTTGAGCTTAGGGACATTCTGCAAAAAGCCGTGCATCAGTCGCACGTGCCGAGCAAAGACGAATGGCGTCAGGCCATAGTGACCCGCAGCAAAGGTATGGAGCAGCTGCTGGAGCAGGCTTACCGGGTGGCGCAGCGTGATGTCAGTGTACTGATCACAGGTGCCAGTGGTACTGGTAAAGAGTTGCTGGCCAAGGCGATTCATCAGGCCAGCCCCAGAGCGCGCCGGCCTTTTGTGGCTATTAACTGCGGGGCTTTGCCGGAACATCTGCTCGAATCTGAATTATTTGGCCATACCAAAGGTGCTTTTACCGGTGCTGTCACTGAACACGCTGGTTTATTCCGCGAAGCGGACGGTGGCACACTGTTTCTCGATGAAATTGGTGATATGCCGCTCCCCCTGCAGGTGAAATTATTAAGGGCACTGCAGGAGCGGCAAATCCGCCCTGTTGGCAGCGCCAAGTCTATTCCTATTGATGTGCGGATTATTTCCGCCACCCACCGCGACTTAAAACAGGCGATGCAGGAACAAAGTTTCCGCGAAGATTTGTATTACCGCCTGAATGTGGTGAATTTGCAGCTGCCGACCCTGCGCGAGCGGGCTGAAGATATTCCGCTGTTGGCGCGCCATGTGCTGGCACAAAGTGGCGAGCGCCATCATGTACAGGTGAACCGTTTTTCCGAAGATGCGATGCAGGCGCTGGTTACGGCGCAGTGGCCGGGTAATGTGCGCCAGCTGGTCAACGTGGTGGAACAATGTGTGGCCTTAACCAGCAGCCCAGTGATTAGTCTGGCGCTGGTGGAACAGGCGCTGGCGCAAAACCGCAGTTTCTGGCCAACCTTAAGCGAAGCACGCGATCAGTTTGAACGGCAATATCTGGTGCGGGTGCTGAAAATGTCAGAAGGCAATGTCACCCGTGCGGCTGAGCTCGCCGGACGTAACAGAACCGATTTTCATAAACTGCTGAAAAAACATGAGCTCAGTGCTGCGCAGGTGTCAGAGCAGGCTGATGAGCCGGAATAACAACCCAGGCGCCAGCAGGCGCCGTGATCAGAGTGAGTCAGACGCATGAATGAAAATTTTGCAGTCGAACCCGAAGTCCTGAAAACCAAAATTACCGCAGAAACAGCCCGCATCAGCTGGCTGGAATTACAAAAGTTTTATGCTTCGGGCGCAGTGTTGCATGTGAGCACGCAGTTAGATTTGGTGGATGTGGCTTATGCTTTTGCCGTGGATGACAAAACCCAGGTGGCCAGCTGGCTGGCACAACATCAGATAGCGCGGGTAGAACCTGCACAGGCGCAGCAGTGGTATGAGCAAAAAGCTGAACTCTGGGCTGTGGTGATCTCTCCCTGGGTGCTGGTGCAAAAAACCGAACGCGACACCCATTAAAACCCCCATCAGCTATTAATTGCAGCAACACCGGTGCAGGCAAATTTTGTTGGCGCTGGTGTTTTGCCTGCAGCAGGCACTACACTGACATCAGATTGTCATTTGCCGGCCAGATATTGCTGCCGGTGCTGTGGAGGCTAAGATGGCTGAAGTAAGAGGGCCGGCGGCCTGGATGCGGTTGCTTGGTCAAATCAAATTGCCGGCCATCCAGAGTGTGGTGCTGGAGGTGTGTCAGCTTAATGACAGCGCAGAAAGCAGTGCAGATGATCTGGCACAAATTATTTTGCGTGACGCCAGCCTGACCTCCAAAGTGTTGCGGGTCGCCAACACTGTGCACTACAACAGATCCAGTAAACCTATCCAAACGGTGTCGCGTGCGATAGTGCAGATAGGTTTTGTTGAAGTAAAAAACATTACATTGGCCAGTGTGCTGATTGACAGTTTTCTCACCGGCAAACCCAAAACCTTGTTGTTACAACGGCTGGCCCGTTCGTTTCACGCTGCGGTGCAGGCGCGTGCTATGGTGCCTAAACTGGACAGCGAGCGCCGCGAGCAGGTGTTTATAGCCGCTTTATTACGCCATGTGGCCGAACTTGCTTTACTGGCGAGCGGAGAGCCTGCCGCCGAACAGTTTATTGTCGAACGGGATCTGTACCCGGACGATGAACATGCCATTGCGATGAAATATCTGGGTGTCGGCATCGATACCCTGAACCGGGAGCTGGTGAAAGAATGGAAGCTGGGGGACATGTTGCAGGATGTGGTGAATCCGAACGCAAAAGGCAATGCCATCAGCGCTGTGATCAATCTGGCCGACAGTATCAGCCAGCATATTATGCAAGGGCTGACCTCGCCTCAGATGGCACGTAATTGCCAGCAATTGGCAATGATGTGTCATTTAAAGCTGGAAGAAAGCCAACAACAAATTCTGCTGATGGCAGACGAAGCTGCAGTAGTGGCCAGCAGTTATGGCGCCGATAAAATTCTGCCGCAATTGCCGGACCGCCAAAAAGTGCTGGAAGCCACAGCGCAATATTCAGTGACCGACTTTGAGCTGGTACGCCATCTGAATATGTTATTTAAGTTGTTCAGTCTGCAGGACAATTTATCGAAAATTTTGCATTCGGCTGTGTTGTGCCTGCATGAAGGTGCAGCCTTGCCAAGGGTCAGTCTGATGTTGATGGACTACAAAAGTAAGTCGTTTGAACCCCGTTATGTCGCAGGGCGTGACACTTTATTGTGGCGCCAGCAATTAAAACTTGAGCTGGATAAATTGCAAAAAGGTGAGTTATTACATGACTTGCTGACCCATCAGCAACCTATCTGGCGCGTGCAAAACACCACATCACAGCCATTGGGCCGGCTGGAGGTGTTGTTACCCAGCGACGGCGATTGTCTGGTGGCGGCCTTAAAAGTGGAAAAACGGATTTTTGCGCTGTTATATGCCGATGCGGCAGGGCGGTCGCTGACAAACCGTCAGTTTGCAGAATTCCAATTGGTGGCGCAAACGCTGCAACTGATGCTGCAATATCAGGAGAATCACCCGCCGTTATAACTGGCCGCAACAAAGGCTTGAGCTGCATGCACTTGTCGGCTTGACGAAAAAAAGGGAGCTGGTACAGGCCAGCTCCCAAACTGCAGAAAAGCATTTACACCGTGGAGTCGCATCCTTGTGTCAACCGTGCAAGTACGGTTTGTCTTCCTGACGCCAGAAACTATACAAGCTCTTTTAAGTTATTGCAAATAATTCTCATTTAAATTATGCTGTTTTTTATCCAGCCAGGGTTTTCCGTCTGATGTTGTATTGCCGGAACAGGGAGAAAAACATGCAGGAGATGCAAACTGCGATGCCTGTACAGCTGCTGTTGATTTTATTGCTGTTGTTACCGGGTTTGGTACTGATGGGTATCGACTATCTGCTTTATCAATCATTCGACCGGCGGGTGTTGTCACTGGCGGTCGTGCTGGTGTTATTGCTGTTATGCTGTTCTTTGTTAAAAGCCGTCATCAGGCTGTAACTGAGCTATTGCGACGCTGGCAAAAAGCAACAATACTAGGCTCTAACATCAGGTTGTCGGAACAGAGCGGCTATGTGGTTAAAGTGGGTACTGGTTTATTGTTGTTGCTGGTTCTGCGCCGCACCACTTCTGGCACAAAACAGTGTTGACACCACAGTTGGCCGCACTGCGGCAGAGCCAATTTCCGTTTACAGCCGCTTTATCCATTTGTCCCGTCAGCATCCGGGTTTATCTCAGGCTACAGCTTTAACTCAGGACTTACAGGGCTTTCTCTGGATTGGCACTCAGCATGGTTTATACCGTTATGACGGCCAGGAGATTGAAACTTTCCGCTCTAATCCAAGTGATAACAGCAGCTTATCGGCAGACTGGATTTCCAGTTTGCTGGTTGACCATCGTGGCCAGGTGTGGATAGGCACCCGTTACGGTGGCCTGAATTTGTTTGACCCCACCACAGAAAAATTCAGCCGTATTCCGCTGCCGCGCGGCAGTGGTGTAGCCCAACAGGTTGAAATCAGTGTGGTGTACCAGGACCAGCAGCATGAGATTTGGGTGGGTACCTATGGGGCCGGCTTATTCCGTTGGCAGGTTGAAACCAAAGAGCTGGAAGTGGTACAGCTGCCGGGTGTGGCCGGTGAAATTGATGGTCAGTACATCAACACCCTGCTGCGGGATCAGGACGGTTATTTATGGATTGGTACCGGCAATGCGCCGCTGCGCAGCAGAGGACAATCCAAAGGCGGCGCTTTACGCTGGCATCCACAGCGGTTGGATAAACAATTATTTACCATCCAGAATTCAGCGCTGACCGCAGCTGCTGTTACCGCCATTAAAACCGATTTAACCGGTCAAATCTGGCTTGGTAGTTATGGTGGCGGTTTGTACCATTACCAAACCAGCTCAGCCAAACTCAGAGCTGTGCCGGCGCAACCCAAAACCCTGGCACAGGGCCTGGTCACCGACTTTGATTTTGCCGCAGATGGTGCACTCTGGGTCAGTAGTTATGATCAGGGGTTGTGGCTGTTGCCGCCGGATAAGCCGCACTGGCAGCAGTTTAAAGCCAATCCTATGGTGCCTTATCAGATCCAGAGTAATAACCTGACCGGCTTGTTGCTGGATACCCAGGGTTCATTGTGGTTAAAAAGTCCGGCCGGTTTGTTTGCTTTATCGGCCATGGCGCAAAAAGTCCGTTCTCTGCCGACAGACCCAAGTAACCCAAATTTGTTGGCGCATAATGATGTGTTTGCCATTACCCCGGCGCCGTCCGGAAAATATTGGCTCGCCAACCGCGATGGTGGTATTGCCCTGTTCGACCCGGCCACCGCGTCGGTAAAACGCTGGCCCATTCAGGTGGCTGATGAGGTAAAACGCAAACCGACACTGGCGAGGCACGTGTTACAGGATGCTGATGGGGTGGTCTGGATAGGGACAGACACTGGTTTATTTCAGCTCGACCAGCAAACAGGACAGTGGCAACCTTTTGCGCTCAACGCCGAACCTGATCAACCGAATGTTGGCGTCTTGTATGTAGACGGATTACAACAACTCTGGGTAGGCACCCGCGGCGACGGTTTGTTTTTATTAAAGCCTGGTGATATCCGGCAATTTAAACAGGACCCGGCATCCGACACCGGTCTTGGCAGTAATACCATCAGCACCTTGCAGTCCGACAGTTATCACGATTTGTGGATAGGTTATGCCGATCAGGGCATTTCCAGATTGCAGCATGCCACAGGCAAAATTCAGAGTTGGCGCGAAGGTGACGGTCGCGGGGCTGGGTTACGTTTTAACGGTATCCAGCTGATTTATCAGGAAGCAGGTGAACTCTGGGTGCGTGCCGGCAATATTAATCATCGCGTGCTCAGAAACACTCAGGATCCGCAAATTATCGAAGGTTTTAAATCTTATCTGGGTGCCGACGATGCCGACTTAAAACTGCGTCAGGCTTTTCACTTTTTATGGTTGTACCGCACCAGCTTACAGCAGGATTTAGTGCAGTTTGGCGAGCCTCATGGTTTTATGGCGACCACCTGGATTGGCAGCTGGCTGGTGAATCAACAGGGCATGCATCTGCGTGGTGGTAATCAGGGGCTGGATTATTATTCACCGGCCAAGCTCCCTGCCACTCCGGCACCGCTGGCGGTGCGGCTGACCGGCTTTAATTTATTTAACAAAAAAGTCCGGCCACAAAACAGCCCTGACGCGGTATTACAAAGAGCCATAGGTTATGCCGATGAAATCAGGCTGGATTACGAACAGGATATGTTTACGCTGCAGTTTTCAGCATTGGATTATGTGCAGCCACAACAAACACGCTACCGCTACCGGCTGATTGGTTTTGACCGTGACTGGATAGAAACAGATGCCAACAGCAGGCGCGCCACCTATACCCGGCTGGCCCCCAATGATTATCAGTTTGAAGTGATGGCAAAAAGCCCGGGCCAGGACTGGGATCAGGCAGCAGTCAGCAAAGTGCAAATCCGTATTCTGCCGCCCTGGTGGCTGACCTGGTACAGCAAACTGGCAGCGATGGTGTTGTTATTTGGCAGCATCTGGTTGTTGTTACAATACCGGCTGCGCAGTGAACGCAAAACCCGCAACTGGCTGGAGCAGGTGGTCAGTAACCGCACTGCTGAACTACAAACCCAAAATCAGGCGCTGGCCGATTCTTACCGCGATATGACCTTGCTGCAAATGCTGGCAAAACAAATTACCGCTTCGCTGGATTTGCAGGAAATTTTGTTTTTATGCCACCAAAGCCTGAACGAAATTATGGACGTGCATGTGCTGGCTATTGGTATTTACCGGGCCGAGCGTCAGTCGCTGGAGTTTAGTCACTGGCTGGAAGACGGCCGGCTGATGGCGCCTTTTGAGCTGAAACTACAGCCTGAACAGCATCTGGCCACTGTGTGTTTTAATCAGCAGCGCGAAATGAATATTCAAAAACGCCAGGATTTCCTGAACTTCCTCAGTACAATTCCACAGCCGCTGATGGGCGAGCCTATGCAGTCGGTGTTGTATTTGCCGCTGGTCGTCAACCACGAAAAAATAGGTTGTATGACGGTACAAAGCCCGGTGGTGGCCGCTTTTAGCCCACAACAGGTGAATCTGGTGCGCACCCTGGCCAGCAATATTGCCATCGCAGTGGCGAATGCCAATATTGTGGCGCGGCTGCAACAAACCCAGCAGCAGCTGGTGATGCAGGAAAAAATGGCTTCTCTGGGCGGCTTAGTTGCCGGTGTGGCACATGAAGTGAATACGCCGCTTGGCATTTGTGTAACGGCCGTGAGTCACTTGCAGGCTGAACTGAACGGTGTGAATAAAGCACATCAGCAACAACAGCTTGGGGCGCTTGCATTTAACCGTTTTCTTGAAACCGCCACTGCCACTGCAGAGATCCTCAGTAGCAATATTCAGCGGGCGGCGCAGCTGATTCAAAGTTTTAAACAGGTGGCGGTCGATAAATCGGCCAGCAGCGCCCGTGAATTTGATTTGTCGGCTTATCTGCAGGATGTGATGGCGTCGTTGCAGCCTGAGCTGAACCGCTGTCATTGCCAGTGGCAGCTCGACAGTGACGAAGCTTTAACCCTATATGCAGACGCCGGTTCGCTGGCGCAGTTGTTAACCCATCTGGTGATGAACTCGGTGCAGCATGGTTTTACCGGAGATTTGCCGGCCGAGCCAAAAATCACCTTAAAACTGAGCCGTCAGGGCGGGCAAATTCAGCTGGAATACCGCGACAATGGCGTGGGTATGGACAGTGATACGCTAAAACGGTTATTTGACCCGTTTTTTACCACCAAACGCAGTGCAGGTAACAGCGGCCTGGGCGCACATATCGTCTACAATCTGGTCACAGCACAACTGGGTGGCAGCATTTATGTCAGCAGTGAAACAGGTCAGGGCGTGTATTACCGCATTCTGTTACCAGTACAACGGCGGCCTGCATAAAAGCCGCCGTTTTCGTCTTGCAATTATCTTTCGAATAGATAGAATGTCTTTCGAGTTTGTTATTTATCTTTCGAATCGAAACTTAAGCGGAAACTGATGAATAAACGTAATACCCAACAACGCCGCAGAGCTATTCTGGAACTGCTGAATCAGCAGGGCGAAGTCAGTGTGGATGAACTGGCGTTACGGTTTGAAACTTCAGAAGTCACCATTCGAAAAGATTTAACAGCGCTGGAAGATAACGGTTTATTGCTACGTAAATACGGTGGGGCAGTGCCACTGCCACAAGAGCTGATGGCTGAAACTGCAGGTAAAATTTCCGCCCGCAAACAGGCGCTGGCCAAAGCCGCTGCCAGCCTTATCCGCGACCATTACCGCATTATTATTGACAGTGGCAGCACCACAGCTGCTTTGTTGCCGGAATTGTCTGCCAAACAAGGCCTGGTGGTGATGACCAATTCGTTGTTTATTGCCAATAGCCTGCGCGAACTGGAACACGAACCCAAATTACTGATGACCGGTGGCAGCTGGGACGCTCAGTCTGAGTCTTTTCAGGGGCAACTGGCGGAACAAGTGCTGCGCGCTTACGATTTTGATCAGCTGTTTATCGGTGCTGATGGCATTGATTTACAACGCGGCACTACCACTTTTAATGAACTGACCAGCTTAAGCCGGGTAATGGCTGAGGTGGCACGTGAAGTGGTGGTGATGGTTGAGTCCGATAAAATCGGCCGCAAAATTCATAATCTCGAACTGCCGTGGACGTCGATAAAAATCCTGGTAACAGATGACAAGTTACCCGACACGGCAAAAAGGCAAATAGAACAGCAGGGTGTCAGAGTGATTTGTGCCCCTGTGCAACTCAATACGGAATTTTCGGAGTAAATATGTGTGGAATAGTAGGCGCAGTAGCGCAACGTGATGTAGTCGACATTCTGGTGGAAGGCTTACGCCGCCTGGAATACCGCGGTTATGACTCAGCAGGTGTGGCCGTGGTTAGCCCGGGCGGTGAGCTGCAGCGCATTCGCCGTTTAGGCAAAGTAAAAGAGCTGGCTGACGCGGTAAAACTGACGCCAACCCCAGGCGGCACCGGTATTGCACACACCCGTTGGGCGACTCATGGTGAACCTTCTGAGCGAAACGCCCACCCTCATGTTTCCGGCAAAATTTCCGTTGTACACAACGGTATTATTGAAAACCATAACCCGCTGCGCGATATGCTCAAAGCCAAAGGTTATGTGTTTAATTCCGACACTGACACTGAAGTGATTGCACACTTAGTGGAAGAAGAATTAAAAACCTCCGAGTCGTTATTAGCCGCAGTACAAAAAGCTGTGAAACAATTCTCTGGTGCCTATGGCACTGTTTTAATGGATAAAACAGACCCAAGCCGTTTAGTGGTTGCCCGTTCTGGCAGCCCGCTGGTGATTGGTTTAGGCATTGGCGAAAACTTTATTGCCTCTGATCAGCTGGCATTATTGCCGGTGACCCGTCGTTTTATGTTTTTAGAAGAAGGCGATGTGGCGGAAATTACCCGCACCACAGTGCGCATTTT
This sequence comes from Rheinheimera sp., assembly GCA_003543135.1. Lineage (GTDB taxonomy): Bacteria > Pseudomonadota > Gammaproteobacteria > Enterobacterales > Alteromonadaceae > Pararheinheimera. The sequence continues at coordinate 116,853 of DPJG01000022.1, read as the reverse complement.
TGATAAAGACGGTATGGCGGTTGACCGTGTAGTGCATGAGTCCAACGTCAGTTATGACGCCGGCGACAAAGGCCAGTACCGCCACTTTATGCTCAAAGAAATTTATGAGCAGCCAAATGCCATTAACAACACGCTGGAAGGTCGTTTAAGCAGCGAGTCAGTGCTGGACGAAACCTTTGGTAACGGCGCGGCAGAACTGTTTAAAAAAGTAAAACACGTACAAATTGTGGCTTGTGGTACTTCGTATCACTCAGGCATGGTGGCCCGTTATTGGCTGGAATCTTTAGGCGGCATTTCCTGTAACGTTGAGATTGCGTCGGAATTCCGTTACCGCAAATCTTTTGTACAGCCAAACAGCCTGTTAGTCAGCATTTCTCAGTCCGGTGAAACTGCCGATACCTTAGCAGCGCTGCGTCTGGCCAAAGAAGCTGGTTATGTTGGCAGCTTAACCATTTGTAACGTGGCCGGTTCATCGCTGGTGCGTGAATCTGACTTAGCCTTTATGACCCGCGCCGGTGCTGAAATTGGTGTGGCTTCAACCAAAGCCTTTACCACTCAGTTGGTTGGTTTGGCTATGCTGACGCTGGCCATTGGTAAATACAATGGTTTAACCGCTGCTCAGCAAAAAGACATGGTTGACGCGCTGCGTTCATTGCCTGCCAAGCTGGAAGAAACGTTAAAACTGGCCGGCAGCATTGAAAGCCTGGCGGAAGAGTTTGCCGATAAACACCATTCGTTGTTTTTAGGCCGTGGCGACCAGTATCCGATTGCAATGGAAGGTGCGCTGAAACTCAAAGAAATTTCTTATATTCACGCTGAAGCTTATGCCGCCGGTGAATTAAAACACGGCCCCTTAGCGCTGATTGACGCCCAGATGCCGATTATTGTGGTCGCGCCAAACAACGAACTGCTGGAAAAACTGCAGTCGAACGTGGAAGAAGTGCGTGCCCGTGGTGGTATTTTGTATGTGTTTGCCGACGCCAATGCCCACTTTAAATCAGACGCCACCCAGCGTGTGGTGAACGTACCACACGTGCATCCGCTGATCGCACCTATTGTGTACACTATTCCGCTGCAGTTATTAAGCTACTATGTTGCCATTATCAAAGGCACAGATGTGGATCAGCCACGTAACCTGGCAAAATCTGTCACTGTTGAATAATTTAAGTCGTTGTTTTTATATTAAAAAGCCCGGTTGATGCCGGGTTTTTTATTGTTAAGATGTCAGTCAAAACGGGGATAAGAGCAAGCTTATGCAACTGATCAATCTACGCCAAAGGCCGGAGGCTATTGCGCTTATTGCACCCTGGCATTTTGCCGAGTGGGGCGCCTTGTTTCCTGAGCGGACTCTGGCGGATTTTTCGGCAGAATTAGCCTTGTGCCTGACTGAAGACACAGTGCCGCAAAGCTGGTTGTTGCTGGATGTAGCCGGCGAGGTTGTCGGGACGGGGTCGTTGTTGGTGCATGATATGCAGACCAATCAGGAACTCAGTCCCTGGCTGGCCAATATTTATCTGCGGCCCGAGGTGCGCGGACAGGGTTTGGGCAGCTGGCTGGTGCAACAATTAATGCAGCAAGCCGCTGTGCTGAACATCAAGACTTTGTATCTGTTTACCGAAGATCAGCAGGCGTTTTATCAGCGTTTGGGCTGGCAGCTGCATCATACCGAATGGTATGAAGGCCATTGGGTCAGTGTGATGCAGTATCATCTTGATGGTGGCGTGTGAACGATGAGCAGAGGTGCGAACTAGATATCGCAACCCCAATAGGGTGCTGGCATGGTGCCTGTTAAGATCCGACTGGTCTCAGTAAAAAACTTCAGCTTTCAGGCAAGGTTCTTCGCTAAAAAATCTGCAATAAATCCGCTTCAATTAATAAAAAATCTTCCGGCGTAAAATATTGCCGGTGCAGTTCAATGGCTTGTTTGCGGTAGTGCGGTAACTGCATTTTGGCATCGATTAGACTAATCAGCTTCTGGCCGTTTTCACTGTGGGTGCATACCAGATAACCCATAATTACCGGCTGATGCAGCAGCTGATGGGTGACAAAATGGCTGCTTTGCGGCACCTGTGCCTGGTGACCGCGTGCTGTGGCGGCAAATTCCAACAGCGCATCCAGCCGTTGTTTTGCCAGCATTTGTAATAAAGTTTCGGCCGCGTATTCACCACTGCGCTGATAAAAATGCTGAGGATATTGTTCGATCAGCTCATCGAGTTTTTCCCCATAACTGCGCCCCTGCACTATGCCAATTTTCATTCTGGGGTTCTGGCGGAATAACAAGGTTAAATCAACAGGATTGTCGGCCAGGCGTTTGTTGCTGATAAGTTGTACCGGCGGATAGACCGAAGTGGGTCTTTTGGAAAATAATAAAAAAGTTTCGCGTTCAGCAGTGCGGATTTTACTTAAGGCGCAATAGTTGCCTTGTTCGCGCAGCAGCTTCCAGGTACGCGCGTCGCCGAGGCGCAGCGGTTCTATTTTTAAATCGGGTGACGCCAGCTGCTGTAATAAAGCCAGGATTTGAATATCCACATCACCGCGGCTGTTTCTGCTGTCGCTGGTGTTATTGAGCAGTAACCACATTTGTTCCGGTGCCGCCAGGCAATAGCAAGGCAGCAACAATAAAAAAACGGCGACATACAGGGCTTGCATAAGGTTTCACCTGCAGCAAAGGCCGGCATCCTGTCAGCAACACAGCCGCTCTAGAGGGAGAATGTTATTACTTTAGCAAAAGCTGGCATAAGCGAAAGCCGGGCGGCGCTGTAAAGTTCTGCATCCTAACAGGGCAGCCCTTAGCTTTGAATGTTATGGTTGTTGTCCCTGGTTTTGCCCTGCCACAGGCCAGGTCAGGTTGAAACAAGTGAGGCCCTGTTCTGAGCTGACCGCAACCTGGCCACCATGCAGTTCCACAATAGATTTCACCATGGCCAAACCCAGACCGGCACCTTCGCTGTGACGCTGCCTGGACGGGTCCACCCTGTAAAAACGGTCAAATAATAAGGGTAAATGTTGTGGTGCTATAGTGGTGCCACTGTTACTCACCTGAATACAACAATGTTGTGGCTGTAGGCTTACAGCAACTTTTACGGTGCTGCCGGCGTCAGCGTGGCGAATGGCGTTGGACAATAAATTCGACAAAGCGCGTTGTAGCATCACTTTATCGGCCGATAACTGCAGTTCTGGCCCGGTATAGCTCAGCCGAACCTGTTTTTCATCGGCCAATAATTCAAAAAACTCAAACAGCTGATTGATCAGAGGCTGCAGCAACACAGTTTGCCGATGAAGTTTCAGCAGGCCGTGATCGGTTTTGGCCAGCCACAACATATCACTGACCATTTTGGCCAGCCGTTCCTGTTCCTCCAGATTGGAGTACAGCAGTTCACGGTATTCTTCCAGGCTGCGCTCTTTACCCAGTGTCACCTGGGTTTGGGTGATCAGGTTACTTAACGGCGTGCGCAGTTCGTGGGCGATGTCGGCAGAAAATTCCGACAAACGGGTAAAACCCTGCTGCAGGTTGTTGATCATCTCGTTAAAACTTTCTACCAGCTCGCGCAGTTCCTGTGGCACCGCCGAAGGTTCCAGCCGCAGGTGCAAATGTTCGGCGCTGATATGGCGAATGTCACTGCTGAGTTTGGCCAAAGGTTGCAGCCCCTGCCGTACCCCAAACCAGGCGGCCAGCAGAATGACCGCTACTGCGGCTGTGATGGTCAGCCATAAAGTCCAGCGTAATAAATGCAAGTAATGCAGGTGAAATTCCATTTCCATGGCCACAGCCACTTTAACGCCGCTGTCGCCCTGCAAAATAGCACCACGAAAATGCCTGTTGTCCTGCTGCCAGCTGACTAAATCTGTTGGCCGGATTTGCCGCACCGGGGTCGTGAGTTTTAACAAAGGGGTGAGATCGGCACCGTCAGCACTTAGTGCCGGCTGGGCACTGCTGTCGAGCACCAAATAATAACTCTGGTGATGGCCGGTTAATACCTGATGCAAATGCGCCTGATAATTTTGTGGGGATAATTGATCATCTTCCAGTGCATGTAATACCGAGTGCGCCACTGCCTGTAATTCACCGGCATCCTGTTCGGAAAAATGTTGTTCAATAGAGTTTTGTAACATCGACGCCAGCAACAGGGCGCATAACAACACGGCCACAGCCACAAACAGCATGACTCTGTTGGCCAGCGACAGCGGCGCCCTGTTAAAGCTCATGCTCAGGCGCCTCTATTTTGTAACCCATGCCACGCACTGTATGAATCAGTTTGACTGCAAAATCGTCGTCCACTTTGCTGCGTAGCCGCCGTATCGCCACATCTATCACATTGGTGTCTGAGTCAAAATTCATATCCCACACCTGGCTTGCAATTAAAGAACGTGGCAATACTTCCCCTTCGCGGCGCATCAGAAGCTCGAGCAGCGCAAATTCTTTTTGTGTCAGGTTCAGTTTTTTACCGTTACGGCTGGCTTTGTGTTTACTAAATTCCAGAATTAAATCAGCCACCTGCAATCGGTCGGCCTGAGGCTGCAGCTGGCCACGGCGCAGCAAAGTGCGCACCCGCGCCAGTAGTTCGTTAAAAGCAAAAGGTTTCACCAGATAATCGTCAGCGCCAAGCTCCAGCCCGCGCACGCGGTCGTCCACACTGTCCAGAGCACTGAGTAACAACACCGGGGTATAACGGCCAGCCTGACGCAGCGCCGTTAAAATGCGCAGGCCATCAACGTCGGGCAACATTAAATCCAGAATAATCAGCTCAAAGTCTTCGGTCATGGCCAGGTGATGCCCGTCCAGACCATTGCGGCATAAAGTCGGGTTAAAACCAGCTTCAGTAAAACCCTGTTTCAGGTAATCACCGGTTTTAATTTCATCTTCAACTATTAATAAACGCATCTGAGTATCCACGGTTTCGCCAGGGCGACAGCGGCCTCCAGCTTAGCCCAATCTGTCAGGCAGGCATAGCAGAGGGCTGTGGCCTGAGGAATAAATGACAATATTGTCATCTTTGTGACAGAGTACTGCAATGCAGCAGGCGGCACACTGCCTGAAACCTGGTTTGTTGTCACAACTTATAGTGCGCCACTTGTGGCGGGCAGCAGGCCGGTATTTTTCAGAATTATTACAATCATAAGGGAACCACAATGCAGTTTTATCAACACTTTTCTCTGGCGATGTTGCTGGCGGCGGTGAGCAATCCGCTCTGGGCCCATGGCAAAAGCAGCAGCACTGAAGGCGTGAACAGCGCAGTGTACCAAAGCGCGGCAGGTCAAGTGGTGCAGCAGTTTCATCAAGCGCTGCAACAAGGCAACCGCGATCTTGTGCTGGCGCAACTCTCACCATCAGTACAAATTTTTGAAGGGGGGGCCGTGGAGCGATCACGCGATGAATACAAAGCCCATCACCTGGACGCAGATATCAATTATTTAAAACAGGTCAGCAGTGAATTGCTGGAGCAGCAAATTGAAATTATTGGTGATGTTGCTTATGCCGTGAGCCGCAGCAGCCAAAAAGGTGAGATCAAAGGCAAAAAAATTGACCGCACCGGCACCGAGTCGCTGGTGCTGCGCAATATCAAAGGTCAGTGGCAAATAGTGCTGGTGCATTGGTCCTAGCAGCTGCCCCTCTGTTCAGGCTGTGGCGTGACTGCAGCCTGGTATTCCCTTTACAGCTTGTCGCACCACATTGCCTGAAGGTTCGATCACATCACTAAAAGCCCAGATGACAAATTTGTAATCTTGCGGTCAGGCTGCTGTTGCCTCTGCTCTGACAAACTGCTGCCATCAATACTGTTTTTATTGGGATCGTGATGAAATTTCTCTGGCTCATTTTGTTTTGTTTGCCGCTGCAGCTTTGGGCCCATGGCGGTGAAGACCATGGCGAGGAAGAACAAAAAGCAGCCGCAGCTATGCCGGCCAGCACTGGTAGCCGCGCTTATGCCAGCTCCGAATTATTTGAGCTGGTGCTGGTTGCGCCTGCTGTCGGTAATGCTGAGCAACAACTCAGTATTTATCTGGATTATTTTGCCGATAACAGCCCGGTAGAAGGCGCAGTGATTGAGCTGGACCTGGCTGGTTTTTCTGGCAAAGCCGCTATGGTGCAACCCGGTTTTTACCAGCTGAAAACACCGGCACTGAAAGCTGAGCGCCACAATGTGACCCTGACGATTGAAGCAGGTGAGGACCTGGATTTATTGACCACAGCACTGGATTTAACGCCGGTCAGCACGGAGGTGCCACACGACCATAGCTGGACTGAATACAGCTCGCAGTTATTGCTGGCGTTGGGTGTGCTGATACTGGCTTTGGTGTTCTGGCGTTTGGCGTCACGTCGTTCGCAGGGGGCAAAATAATGAACAAATTTCTGCAAAACCTGCTGTTACTGAGCCTGGTGTCAACGATGTTTTCTGCGCAGGTAGCCGCCCATGGCGGCGAAGATCATTCCCATGATGAAGCCCCTCAAGTGCAGGTCAGTGGTGATAAACCCAGCCGGTTAACAGACGGCAGTTTATTTATACCTAAAGCGGCGCAACATCAGTGGCAATTGCGTACCCGCAAAGTGCAACAGGCGCAGCATCAGCGCAGTATTGAATTACAGGCGGAGGTGATCCTGGATCCGGCTTTTGGCGGTTTGATTGAAGCCGGCCAGTTGGGGCAGCTACAAGCCGGGCCGGATGGCTGGCCAACTTTGGGTCAGCAGGTGCGGGCCGGTCAGGTGCTGGCGGCGATAGCGCCGCTGGATACCAGTTTAGATCGCAGCAATCAGCAGGCGTTATTGGCGGAGCTGGATGCGCAGATCGCATTAACACAGGATCGTATCCGTCGTTTTAAACAATTGGGCACGCTGGTGCCGGCCAATGAGCTGGACGCACTGAATATCGATTTAGCCGGCCTGAAAAGACGCCGTGAATTTGCGGCCAAAGGTACAGGCCAGCTGGTGCCTGTGGTGGCGCCAGTGTCGGGCGTGATCAGTCAGGTGCATAAACTGCGTGGTCAGGTGGTGGAAAGTCAGGATGCGTTATTTCAGATTGTCGACCCGGCCGAGCTGTTAATTGCCGCCCGTTTGTATGACAACAGCCTGACCTTGCCGGCAGCACCCAGCGCCAGTGCCATTTTGCTGGCGGGCAACAACACAGGCTCAGGTTTCCCGTTGTTATTCCAGGGGCAAGGTTTGCAGTTACAACAGCAGGCCAGGCCTTTATGGTTTAAACCACAGCCTAAGGCAGCAAATACAACAGAAAACACTACAGCAAACACCACACCACAACTGAGCGTAGGTCAGCCTTTAACTGTGGTGCTGGCAACAGGTGAGCTGCTTTCCGGCTGGGCTGTGCCAAGAACAGCTTTGCAAAAACTCGACACAGGTGAAACCGCAGTTTGGGTGCATCAGTCGGCGGAACGTTTTATTGCACAAAAAGTGAGCCCGTTGCCGCTGAATGCCAACGAAGTGGTGATTGTCAGTGGTTTACATGACGGTGACAGAGTGGTGGTACAGGCCGCTTCGTTGCTGGCGCAGGTGAGGTAAGCATGTTTGATGCGCTGATCCGCTTTAGTTTAAAACAACGGCTGTTTGTACTGGGCTGTGCTTTGTTATTGCTGGTATTTGGCAGTATGAGCCTGAAGCAGCTGCCGGTGGATGTATTTCCTGATTTAAATAAACCTACGGTCACTTTAATGACTGAAGCCGGCGGTATGGCGCCGGAAGAAGTCGAGCAGCTGGTCACTTTCCCGCTGGAAACCAGCATGAATGGTATTCCGGGGGTGAGCCGGGTGCGTTCAGTGTCCGGTGTGGGTTTGTCGGTGCTGTATATCGAATTTGACTGGGGCTCAGACATTTACCGCAACCGCCAGATGGTGGCCGAAAGGCTGAGCCTGGCGCAGGAGCAACTGCCCGATGGCGTCACGCCGCAGCTGGGGCCAGTGTCGTCCATTATGGGGGAAATTCTGCTGCTGGCTATTCCGGCCGATCCGGCCAAGGTCAGCCCTATGGCGGTACGCGAATTTGCCGAATGGGTGGTGCGGCCCAGGTTATTGAGTATTCCGGGTGTGGCTCAGGTGATCCCTATTGGCGGTGAAGTGCGCCAATACAGAGTCGAGCCTATTGCTTCACAACTGGCGGCGCTTGACGTCAGCCTGAATGAAATTGAGCAGGCGCTGACTGATTTTGGTGTCAATTCCAGCGGTGGTTTTCTCGAAGCCCAGGGCCGTGAGTGGCTCATTCGTAATATTGGCCGTACCAAAGCGCTGGAAGATTTACAGCAGCTGGTGGTGGCGGTCAAAGATGGTCAGCCGGTGTTATTACAGCAGCTGGCTAACGTCAATATTGTGGCCGCGACCAAAAGAGGGGATGCCGGTTATAAAGGCAAAGCGGCAGTGATTTTGTCGGTGCAAAAACAGCCGGCCGGCGACAGTGTGCAATTGACGCGGCAGATTGAAGCTGCGGTGGCAGAACTTGGCAAAGGCTTACCTGATGGCGTGCAGGCACCGCAGTTTTTGTTTAAACAAGCTGACTTTATTGAAAATTCCATCAATAACGTTGAAGAAGCGCTGCGTGATGGTGCCATTATGGTCACCATTATTCTGTTTATGTTTTTGCTGAATGTGCGCACTACCGCCATTTCGCTGCTGGCGATACCCCTGAGTTTATTAGCCGCTGTGCTGGTATTCCGTTATTTTGGTTTGTCAATTAACACCATGACGCTGGGTGGCCTGGCCATTGCGCTGGGTGAGCTGGTGGACGACGCAGTAGTGGATGTGGAAAACGTGCTGCGCCGGTTAAAAGAAAACCGGCAGCTGGCAGTACCTAAACCTGTGCTGGAAGTCATAGCTGCTGCGTCCGGTGAAGTGCGCAGTGGGGTGGTGTACGCCACTTTAATTGTAGTGCTGGTGTTTGTGCCGCTCTTTGCACTGTCCGGTATTGAAGGCCGGTTATTCAGCCCGCTGGGTGTGGCTTATATCACCTCTATTCTGGCCAGTATGATGGTGGCTATTACCGTCACCCCTGTGCTTTGTTATTACCTGCTGCCAAAATTAGCCCAGCAGCAACATGGCGACAGCGCGCTGGTGCGTTTTTTGAAAAAACGTGACGAGCAGCTGCTGCGCTGGTCTTTTGGTCATGCCCGCTCTTTGCTGGCGGCCGCGCTGCTGGCCGTCACTGTCGCTGCTGCTTCGGTGCCGTTTTTTGCCAAAAGTTTCCTGCCGCCTTTTAACGAAGGCACTTTAACCATCAATCTGATGTTGCAGCCCGGCACTGCGCTCACTGAATCCAATAAAGTAGGTGCATTGGCTGAGCAACTGCTGTTGCAGGTGCCGGAAGTGACGCAGGTGGGCCGTCGTACCGGCCGTGCCGAGCTGGATGAACATGCCGAAGGGGTGCATTACACCGAAATTGACGTGGATTTACAGGTGTTAGAACGGCCAAGAGCTGAAGTGCTGGCCGAGATCCGCCGGGTACTTTCGGTATTGCCGGGCAGTGTCAGTGTAGGTCAGCCAATTTCACACCGGCTGGACCATTTGTTGTCTGGGGTCCGGGCACAAATAGCCATTAAAGTTTTTGGTGATGATATTGCCACCTTACGTGCCCTTGGTAATAACCTGCAGCAGGAGCTTAGCAAAGTGGCAGGGGTTACCGACCTCAGCCTGGAAAAACAGGTGTTGATCCCACAGGTAAAAATTCAGGTGGATTATCAAAAAGCAGCTGCTTATGGTGTGGCGCCCGGCGCTTTATTGCATAGCCTGCAGCAACAGATTGATGGGATAAAACTCAGTCAGCTGATCAGTAATGAACGGCGTTTTGATTTATTGTTGCGTTTGCCCGACAGCGCACGTGACCCAGCGGCATTGGCGCAACTGCTGATCCAAACGCCAAAAGGAACAGTGCCGCTGAGTATGCTGGCGCAGGTGCTGGAGTCAGACGGGCCGAACCAAATCAGTCGCGAAAATGGCCGGCGTCGTATAGTTCTATCGGCTAATGTGGAGGGCAGGGATTTAAGCCATGCCATTACCGATATCAGGGCTGTACTGGCACAAACTCAATTGCCTGAAGGTTATTTTACCGCGCTGGAAGGCCAGTTCCAGGCGCAGGAAGAAGCAGCGAACCTGATCACTTTGCTGGCTTTGGGTTCCCTGATTGCCATTTTGCTGGTGTTGTACAGTAGATATCAGTCGCTTCGGTTAACGCTGATTATTATGGCGAATATTCCGCTGGCGCTGATTGGCTCTGTACTGGCGTTGTGGTGGGCTGATCAGCCGCTGTCGGTGGCGGCGCTGGTGGGCTTTATTACACTGGCCGGTATTGCTACCCGAAATGGCATTTTAAAAATCAGCCATTACATCAACTTATGCCGGTTTGAAGCTGAGGTGTTTGGCACTCAGATGATTATCCGTGGCTCGCTCGAGCGATTAACACCTGTGCTGATGACCGCTTTGGTGGCGGCTTTTGCGCTGTTGCCTTTGTTATTTTCGGCCGACGCGCCGGGCAAAGAAATTTTGCACCCTGTAGCTGTGGTGATTTTTGGTGGCCTGGTCAGCTCCACTATTTTGGATACAGTGCTGACACCTTTGATGTTCTGGTTATGGGGTAAGGCACCGCTGGAGCGGTTAATGGCCGGGACCGACCAAACACAACTTTATTAAAGTTATTGTTTTTACTAATTTTTTAACTAACAGTTTTTGGAGATTATTATGTTCAGAACCACTTTTTCCCAACTGACCAAAGCAGCGGCGCTGTTGGCTATGGTTACTGCCGGTGTAGCCCAGGCCCATACCGATGAATATCTGGACACAGTGGTTGGCCCCAATGGTGGTCAATTGCGGATGGCCGGTGCTTATCATTTTGAGCTTTTGGTAGTGAAAAACAGCAAAGATGCTAAAAAAAATGCCATTAAAGTCTTTGTGATGGACCATGCCAACACGCCGGTCGCAACAGCAGGCGCCACCGCCAATTTGGTGCTGGTGGCCGGCAAACAAAAAGCCAAGGTGGAGTTAAAACCAGAAGGCAACAATGCCCTGGTGGGTGAGGCTGTATACGCTTCTGTACCTGAGATGAAAGTGGTGGCCAATGTCACTATGCCAGGCCAGAGTGCACAAACAGCCAAGTTTGAGCCATTAAAACCAACGGCGGCAGCGGCCAAAGATCATGATCATCATGAACATGGTGAAAAACATCAGCATGACGCTGAAAAAACTGAAGACCATAGCCATCACCACTGATCAACACAGCGTATGGACTGAGGTCTGTACTGGATTTGGGCTTGTGTCATCTGTCTGATACAGCGCCTGAAACAGCAACCAGGCTTTAACAATAAAAAACCACCGTCGCCGGTGGTTTTTTATTATCAGCAGCTAATTTCGGCTGTGATTAAGCCTGCTGCAGGCTTGGATAGTCGGTATAACCTTCAGCACCTTTGGCGTAAAACAGCTCTTTACGCGGTGGATTCAGTGGTGCGTCTTGTTGCAACCGCGCCGGTAAATCCGGGTTGGCAATAAAAGGCACACCAAAAGCCACAGCGTCTGCTTTGCCCTCAGCCAGCCAGGCATTGGCCTGGGCTTTATTAAAGCCTTCGTTGGCAATGACTACACCGCCAAACTGCTGTTTGAGCATCGGCGTTAAGCTGTCGTCTGCGGCATGCTCGCGGGTTGAAATAAAGGCAATCTGGCGTTTACCCAGTTCACGCGCCACATAACCAAAAGTATCAGCCGGTTGGCTGTCTTTCATATCGTGGGCGTCCATTCTGGGCGCTAAATGCACTGCCACTCTGTCTTTGCCCCAAACCTCAATACAGGCGTCTGTCACTTCCAGCAATAAACGGGCGCGGTTTTCGAGCGAACCACCGTATTCATCGGTACGCAAATTGGTGCTGTCCTGCAGGAACTGATCGAGCAGATAACCATTGGCACCATGCACATGCACACCGTCAAAACCGGCCGCTTTGGCATTGATAGCGCCCTGACGGTAGGCCGCAATCACCTCTTTAATTTCTTCCAGCGTTAAGGCTCTTGGCGTTTCAAAGTCTTTCATCGGTCTTAATAAACTGACATGGCCAGCCGGTTTGACTGCACTGGGTGCAACAGGTAATTCACCGTTCAGATAATAAGGGTCCGATACCCGGCCGACATGCCACAGCTGCAGAAAAATCAGCCCGCCTTGTTGGTGCACAGCGTCTGTCACCAGCTTCCAGCCTTGCACCTGTTCGTCAGACCAGATGCCTGGCGTGTCGGGATAACCCACGCCCATAGGGGTCACCGAAGTGGCTTCAGATAAAATTAAACCGGCACTGGCGCGCTGGCGGTAATAATCGGCCATCAGTGTATTAGGCACCCGGCCTTCACTGGCGCGGCAGCGGGTTAACGGCGCCATCACAATACGGTTTTTTAACGTCAGGCTGCCCAGTTGCAGCGGATCAAACAAAGTTTTTGTGCTCATCAATATTCAGCCTTGTGGTTTAAAGCTGCTGCAGGTGTTGTAAAAACACCTGAATAGCCGCTTCATTACGCGAAAAAAAGTTCCACTGACCCACTTTTTTGCTGCTGATAAAACCAGCTCTTTGCAAAATGGCCAGATGGTTCGACACTGTGGACTGCGACAGCCCGGTTTTTTGATCAATTTTGCCGGCACAAACCCCAAACGACAGTGGGTGCTCCTGGTCGGCAAAATACAGCTCCGGCTCTTTCAGCCAATGCAATATGTCGCGCCTGACCGGGTGTGACAGGGCTTTGATCAGTTCATCAAGTTCAGGGTTACTCATTTGGGATCCCAATATCCTTATATCGCGATAAATCGAAATATATATCGTTAGTTGTCGATATTCAAGGTTGACGCAACAATTTGCATCAGAGCAACTGTCATTATTTTTTGCCGCCAGCTGCTCTGTTTGTGTTGTGGCAGCGTATTCAGCAGCAGGTGCAGCTTGGAGTAACAGGAAAAAATATGAAAAAATTCAGTGTTATAAAGACAGGTTTGACGCTGTTGCTGGCCGGTTTGCTCCTGACGGGCTGCACCGGCGTGCCGGACAATGTCACACCGGTCACGCCTTTTGAGTTAAAGCGTTACTTGGGGCAGTGGCATGAAATAGCCCGGCTGGACCACAGCTTTGAGCGTGGTTTAACTCAGGTGAGCGCCACTTACAGCCTGCGGGAAGATGGTCATGTGAAAGTTTTGAACCGGGGGTTTTCCGAAGAAAACCAACAATGGGACGAAGCGGAGGGGGTGGCTAAATTTGTTGGGCCTGTGAATGAAGGCCGGTTAAAAGTGTCCTTTTTTGGCCCTTTTTACGGTGCTTACAATATCGCCAAACTGGCGCCGGATTACAGTATGGCGCTGGTGGTGGGGCCTGATCTCAGTTACGCCTGGTTGCTGGCGCGTAGTGATAAACCTGCAGCTGTGCAATGTGCTGAGTTTTATCAGGCGGCCGCAGCGCTTGGCATTGCAGAAAGAGACTGGATTAAAATTCAGACTTGCCAATAACAGTCGCAATCAGCACAGCGAATAAACACCAGGGGTATTTTGCGCCTGATCCGCAACTCTGTTGTGCTGGATCAAGCGCTGTTGGTGACCGGCTTCTATAGTGACGGGATGCAGATTTGCGGAGCCACAATCATGACGACAGAGCCTGAACCAAAGGCTGCAGAAGCTGCGGCAGCAATACCCCTTAAAACGCCGCTGCTCACGGTGCAGCAACAGGCCGAAGCTGTCACTCAGCGAACTGCAGCCCTTGCCGCCACCAAAAGGCTGATGTTCTGGTTAAAGCTGGTGATGTTGAGTGGCATCAGCCTGATTATCTTTGGCCATTATTTGTGGGTGGGTGCAAAATTGCCGGAAACCATGGGCGTGCAGGGCATTATTATTGTGGCGCTCTGCTGTGCTTTGGGGTTGATTTTGTCTTTACCCACCAAAATTTATCTGACCTTATTGCTGATGCAATATGAAAACGAACATCAGGCGATAGCGCAGCACAACCAGGCGCAAAACGGCACCAGTGGTCAAAGCGAAGCACGGCCAACCAGCTTAGGCCAGCAGTAATTGCTGTAGCTCAGACAAAGACTGTACTGTGTAGTCGGGCTGAATGCCCTGTGGTGCCTGTTGCTGTTGATGATTGAGCCAACAGGCGGCCATGCCGGCTTGCTGGGCTCCCTGCACATCAGCCAGAATATTATCGCCGACCATCAGAGTTTTGTGTTTTGCCGGATGGCCAAGACTTGCTAAAGCATGGGCGAAAATAGCCGGATGGGGTTTGGCCACACCCACCTGCTCGGAAATCACCAGGCTGTCAAAATAATGTGCCACACCACAACGTTCCAGCCGCAGCTGCTGCATCCGGCTAAAACCATTGGTGATAATGCCAAGTTGTGCTTTGCCGCTGATTGCTTGCAGTAACTCAAGGGCACCAGGCAATAAAGTGCAGATATCGGCCATGGTCAGCAAAAACTCATCATTCAGCTCGGCTGCATCTAAGCCCAGCTTTTCGGCATAAGGCATAAAACGGCGGCTTTGCAGTTGTTCAGCGTTAATGTCACCGGCCTGATATTGTTGCCAGAGTGGCAGATTCAGCTGCTGGTAACGCTGAAATTCGGCCTGATCAAAGGCCAGTTCATACCGGCTGAACAACCGGCTTAAGCCGGCAAAAGCGTCAAAATGAAATAAGGTGTCGTCGGCGTCGAACAAAATACAGTCAAATAACATGGTTTTTCCGCGGGCAAATAAACTAAAACAGCAGGCGCTGCATTATGGCAAAAATCTGCGCAGCCAGACATGGCGCCGCACAAAAATGTACCTATAAAAAACACTTGTGGCTGCTGTGATTGTTGTTACAATGCGCTCGTTTTTTAACCAGAGAGGCAGCACAATGAAAAAATCAGCAAAGGGCAAAGTTGCCCATGGCCGTGGTGACATCCACCACAATGCTCTCGCGGCTTTAGTCACCAGCCCGTTATTTCGCAGCAAAGTGGAAAAACCGAAAAAAGGCAAAGGCGCATACAGCCGCAAACAGAACCGTCAGGGGCACTTACAGGGTGCCCCTGATGCATTTGGGGCCTGTTGTTTGTTGTATTAACTGACAGTTTTTCTGTTTTAGGCTGCATTTTTTACCAGCCAACCCCTTGCTGTGATTGCCTAAATCCCAACCCCTTGTTAGCCTCAGAATTCTTTCTCGCCACAGTGTGTTATTTCAACAAGGAAAAGCTATGACCCGCCCTGATCAGATTAATTATCTTGAGCTGCCAAGCTTGCAACCTGAACAAAGCAAAGCCTTTTTTACCCGCGTGTTTGGCTGGCGTTTTGTCGACTACGGCCCTGATTATCTGGCATTTTTTGATGCCGGTCTGGAAGGTGGTTTTTACCGCGCTACTCAGGTGGCGACCACGGCCCAGGGTGGTGTTTTGGTGGTGTTAAAAAGCGACAATCTGGAACAAAGTTTAGCGGCAGTGCAGGCTGCAGGAGCAACCATCACTAAAGCCATTTTTAGTTTCCCCGGTGGCCGGCGTTTTCAGTTTCTGGAACCAGGCGGCAATGAATTTGCTATTTGGGCGGAATAAATATTGGCTGTGTTGTTGTAGCCAAAGACAAAAACCGGCTGCACCGCGCCGGCTTAATCAGCGCCAATCAAAGCCCAAGCTTGCCCTTAGCCTGACGGAGCCTTAAACTTTGCATCATTTTTTGCCACAGGCGTACTCCAGTTGACAGCATCTACCGAGCTTTTTCGTTTAAATAAATTTATCAGCGACACTGGTTTTTGTTCCAGACGTGAAGCCGACAAGCTGATTGAGTCTGGCCAGGTGAAAGTGAACGGGCAGTTGGCGCTGGTGGGCACTAAAGTGGCGGCCACTGATCAGGTGGAAGTTGCTGGTAAACCACTGAAAAACAAACCCAGAAGAGTGTATCTGGCCTACCACAAGCCGGTGGGCATTACCTGTACCACAGAGCTGCATGTCAAAGGCAATATTGTGGATGCGGTGAAATATCCGGAGCGGATTTTTCCGATAGGCCGGCTCGACAAAGAATCTGAAGGTCTGATTTTCCTGACCAATGACGGTGATATCGTCAATAAAATTCTGCGTGCCGGTAACGCCCACGACAAAGAATATGTAGTGACAGTCGACAAGCCTATTCACGATGCTTTTATCCGCAAAATGGCCGCCGGCGTGCCTATTCTCGACACTGTGACCCTGCCTTGTCAGGTGACGCAAAAATCGCGGCATACGTTTAATATTGTGCTGCGTCAGGGCTTAAACCGGCAAATCCGCCGTATGACCGAATATCTGGGGTTTAATGTCACTAAACTCAAAAGGGTGCGCATTATGAATGTGCGGCTGGTTGGGCTTGCCCCCGGACAGTGGCGTGAATTAACCGCCAGCGAAATGGCTGAGCTGGAAACCATGTTATTAAGCTCGAGCAAAACCGAAGAAGCATCCAGATTAACCCCATCGCAGTTACCGGATGAAGACTGAGCTGGATCGGTTTGAATGCGACAGCCTTGCGTTTAATTGGCAGGGAGAGCGGCGGCTTTTTATTGGCGTAGCACCTTCAACAGCGCAACAAGAAGAGCTCACCGCTTTGTTGCAGCAGCTACAACCGCCATTACAGCCGGTGAAGCCAACTAATTTACATCTGACGTTATTATTTTTAGGCCAAAGCAGCGCGACGCAAACAGAGCTGTTATGGCGCCATCTTCAAGCGCAGCAGTTACCTGCTTTTGCGGTGTTGCTTAATCAGCTGGAATTATGGCCCGGGCCTGGCGTGTATTGCCTGACCGGTGCTTTACAGCATCCCGGCTTGATTCATTTAGATATTCAGCTGCGACAAGCTGCATTACAAGCCGGTTTTTTACCGCCACAGCATGCGCTGCGCCCCCATATCACGCTGGCGCGCAAAGCCAAACTGTTGCCAGCAGCTGCGCCAAAGCCGCCAGAAGTGTTGTTAGCACCGGAAAAATTGACGTTGTACCATTCGCTGTCAACCCCTACCGGAGTTCGTTACCTGCCTTTGGCCAGTTTGCCGCTTCAGCGCTGACCAGGCTTTGCCGGCGGCAATAAAAAACCGCGTCAGCCGGGACTTGGCGGACGCGGTGTGGCACAGCATTACAAGCACGACAGAGGAGACGGCTTGTTGGCCTTAAAACATCACAGCTGGTAGCTGATGTGCTGATGAAAACGGACGATTAAATCGTCTTTGGCCGGGTCCATTTCCAGTTGTTGCGCCAGCGCTTTTAACGCCTGCTCCACCTGATTCATAAAACGGCCATAACCAAACTCAGTTTGATCATCCTGACCTGCCACCAGCAATAAATGTGCGGTTTCCACCCGCTGATCCGGATGCCAGTGACTGAACACCTGGGCTTTATCCGACGTTAAATCAAAACTCAGCATATGCAGTTCCTGACTGCGTCTGGGTTTTTCAATCTGGCTGCTGCGCACCAGCGGTGTGCTGCCGTCGGCCACCAGTGCCAGCCTGGTCAGATGCTGTGCTGTGGCGGCGCTGATAAAACGCTGCTCCAGCTGCTGGTAGAGTTCAGTAAAAGGTGCGTTGCTATGCTGTTGCAGTTGCTGCGCCAGTTTGCGGCTTAGAGGCACAGTGGCGGCGGCATAAGTCATAGCCTGATGATCAGCCGGAACTTCTACATCGCGGGCCATATAACGGGCTGAAATAGAACGTAATTTATAGCCAAAGCTGCTGTCACAGCCTTTAGCGCGGGCGAATAAATCATAAGACAAATGCTGGTGGTCGCGGATTTTCAGCGGCGCAGCAACAGGCAATTGGGCTTTAAACTCCTGCAACACTGCTTTGACTGTGCGGTGGAATGCAGCCGCCTGATTGCGGATTTCGGCGCCTGTGGCCAGGCATAACAAACTGATTTTACGGGCGCGGTAGTTGGGATCAAAGTGGCTGTGCTGCGCTTCATGGTAAGCCGGGTTATAAAAAAACAACATCTGGTCGGCGGTTTGAAAACTAAAAGCCTCAGTATGAAAACGCACCACCGGCAGTTTGTCGTTGGCAATAAAATGTACGTTTTTTAAGCCTGCTTGTTCACAAAGCTGAAAAAACTGCTGGCTCAGCTGCTGATAACAGCTGTAGGTGTCGGCGTAACTGGCAAAAAATCCCTCGCTCAGTTGCAGCTCGGCCAAAATATATTGGTTATCTTTGGCGGTATCCGGAATATACACTTTGTGTTGGGTGCTGATAGCCATCAGAATTTCCTTGTAGATGCTTTTTTCGACGGCGCCATTCTAGTCCTGCTATATGACCAAAACATTGTTCCAGCGCAATCTTTCCCCTGATCCCACAGAGGCTGCCAAACGTTAACTATGGGGGTGTTGCGCACCAGGCTTGGTTGTAACTTTCAGTAACATTTTGTTGCTGTGGCAATTGCTGTCACAAAACGCCAGACCTGTTAGTCTGGCAATAATCAATACTTTAACTTCTGGTATGTCCGCAGCTCTTGGGCTTCGGCATTGATGAGATGGAAATTTAATATGGCCGCCAAATTCAAAAAAATTGCCGTTCCCACTGTCATTTTGTTGTCTGCAGCCTTAATTGCTGCAGGTTTGGCGGCAATGCGTAAACCGCCGGAAAAAAAAGGCCGAAACCAAGCAAGCACTACTGGTGGAAGTGCAACAAGTGCAGCCGCAGGATTTAAATTATCAGATTGAGTCGCAAGGGGCGGTGATCCCAAAGCTGGAAACCAGCCTGGTATCTGAAGTAAATGGCCGGGTGGTGCAGCTTGCCGACAATTTTGTGGAAGGTGGTTTTTTTCAGCAGGGTGATTTGCTGGTACAACTGGAACGCAGTGACTACCTGACCGCAGTGAAAGCGGCTGAGGCAGCGCTGGCAACAGCTGAGGCGGCACTGGAAGAAGAAAAAGCCAGAGTGAGGGTGGCAGAAGAAGATTGGCGCTCTTTTAAAGCTGGACAGGCACCGGCATTAGGTTTACGTCGGCCGCAGCTGGCCA
Source organism: Rheinheimera sp. (assembly GCA_003543135.1). Taxonomy (GTDB): domain Bacteria; phylum Pseudomonadota; class Gammaproteobacteria; order Enterobacterales; family Alteromonadaceae; genus Pararheinheimera. Next base: position 97,927 of record DPJG01000022.1, on the reverse strand, counting down.
GTGCTCTGGCCAAAGTACGTTCAGCTGAAGCCGATCTTGACAGAGCCAAACGTGATTTAAGCCGCACCGAAATCCGCGCCCCTTATGCCGGTATGGTGAAAAACCGCAGTGTAGATATAGGCCAGTTTGTCAGCCGCGGCAGCAGTATAGGCGTGATTTATGGCACTGATGTGGCGGAAGTCCGGTTGCCACTGACGGACCACGACCTGGCTTATATCGATTTAAAACCGGGCAATCCGGCGCCTGCGGTACAACTGAGTGCGCAAGTGGCTGGTAAAACGCTGACATGGCAGGCTGCGCTGGTGCGTACCGAAGGCGTGCTGGATGATCGCAGCAGGGTGATCCATGCCGTGGCTGAAGTGAAAAATCCTTATCAGCTGGGGGTGCCAAATGCTGAACCGCTGCGTTTTGGCCGCTTTGTCAAAGCCAGTATTGCCGGCCGTCAGGCGCAACAGGTTGTCGTAGTACCGCGGCATTTATTAAGGCCAGCCAATCAGTTGCTGGTGGTGGACGCTGAGCAGAAACTACAGCTGCGAACCATGGAGCTGGACAGAGCTGACGAGCTGCAAGCTTATATTGCAGCGGGTTTTTCGCCTGGCGATCAAATTCTGGTATCACCTGTCACCAACCCGTTGCCCGGCTTGCAGGTGCGGTTAAGTACAGACAACAGCAAAGCGAGCGCTAAAAAATCCGACAAAGAAACTGCGGACACAGTGGCGAAGGGCGGAGATCAGTCATGACCGGTAATCAGAGTATCTTAAGCTGGTTTGCCCGCAACAGTGTAGCAGCCAATCTGCTGATGGTGGTGTTGTTACTGGCCGGCTTGGCCTCAGTGTTAACCATCAAAAAACAGGTTTTTCCGGAAATCCAGCTGGAGCAGGTGAATATCCGCGTGCCTTACCTGGGGGCGGCGCCACAGGAAGTGGAAAGTGGTGTCATTGATAAAATTGAAGAAAGCCTGCGTGGTGTCAACGGTATTAAAAGGATCCGTTCTAATGCTGTTGAGGGTTTAGCCACAGTTCAGGCGGAAATAGCCAGCGGCTATGACATCAGTGAAGTGATGGAGGAAATTAAAACCCAGGTCAATTCCATTTCGTCTTTGCCTGAACAAACGGAAAAACCTGTGGTGTACCGGGTACGTTTTCAGAGTAATGTGATGTGGGTATCTTTATATGGTGATTTACCCGAGCATAGCCTCAAAGAGCTGGCCAAAGATATTCGTGATGAGCTCAAAGCCAAACCCGGCGTCAGCAAAGTGGAAGTGGTGGCGGCGCGTCCTTATGAAATTGCCATTGAGTTGTCTGAACACAAACTCAAAGAGTACGGCCTGACCTTTGAGCAGGTGGTCAGCGCTATCCGTGGCAGCTCAGTAGATTTACCCGGTGGTTCTATCCGCTCTGAAAGCGGCAATATCTTATTGCGCACCAAAGGTCAGGCTTACGACTTTGCCGACTTTGCCAGCATAGTGCTGCTGAAGTTTGCTGACGGTAGTAAGTTATTGTTGGGTGATATCGCTGTAGTAACCGACGGTTTTATTGAGCGGGAGCGGCTGGCCACTTTTGATGGCAAAAACTCGGTGTCGATAAAAATTGACGCTGTGGGTGATGACAACACCCTAAAAATTGCCGAAACCGTCAAAGCCTATGTTGCAGAGAAAAAACAACAATTGCCCGCCAGTGTTACGCTGGCGACCTGGGGGGATGCCAGTTATTACCTGCAGGGCCGGTTGGATTTAATGACAGACAATATGCTGATGGGCGCTTTATTGGTGTTACTGGCGCTGACGCTGTTTCTGGAGTTTCGCATCGCCTTCTGGGTGATGGTGGGCATTCCGGTGTGTTTCCTCGGCGCACTGGCCCTGTTGCCATTGCCCTGGTTTGGCGTGTCTATCAATATGATTAGTTTGTTCGGTTTTATTCTGGTGCTGGGCATAGTGGTAGATGACGCCATTATTATCGGCGAAAGTGCGTACAGTGAAATCGAAAAATATGGCAAAAGTACCGAAGCCGTGATCCGAGGTGCCGAAAAAGTAGCGATGCCAGCCACCTTTGGTGTGCTGACCACAGTGGCTGCTTTTGCGCCTATGTTGATGGTAGGCGGCACTATGTCTGCTATCTGGGGTTCTATTGCCTGGGTGGTGGTGTTGTGTTTGTTGTTGTCCATTGTTGAATCCAAACTGATTTTACCGGCCCATTTGGTCAAAATGGACACCAAACCCTGGGATCCGGCCCGGACCGGTTTTTTTTATGGGCTAGGACGTTCCGGCAGCAATGGCCTAAAAAAGGTGCGTGAAGCCGTTTCAGGCTGGCTGGATAACTATATTGAACAGAAATACCGGCCCTTTATCGAAATTTGTATCCGCCATCGTTATGTCACTATGAGTAGTTTTGTTGCCATGCTGATCCTGATGGGCGGTCTGATGTCCGGTGGTTTTGTGCGTTGGGTGTTTTTCCCTGAACTGCCAAGCGACTTTATCCAGGCCAATGTGCAGATGGAAGAAGGTGCGTCCAATAAAGCCACAGTGCTGGCAATGCAACAGATTGAACAGGCGCTGATCCGTGCTAACGATAAAATGCGGCAGCAGGAAGGTGAGGACGTGGTAAAACACCGGCTGATGTTCCTGAACTCTGATACTGCTGGTCAAATTGTGGTGGAACTGGAAAAAAGTGAAGGCCGTGAAATTGACGGTTTTGAAATCGCCAAGCGCTGGCGCGAAGAAGTACCGGAAATACCGGGTCTGAAGTCTTTTAAAATTAATGCCAATTCCATGGGCGGTGGTGCCGGCGCTGATATTTCTTTTCAGTTACGCGGCAACGACTTAGATCAGTTACAGGCAGCTACCCGCGAATTAAAAACTGCGCTGGCCGGCTACAACGGTGTTTTTGACATTGAAGATAACCTGCTTGGCGGCAATGACGAAATTGTGTTGCAGCTTAAACCCGAGGCTGATGCGCTTGGTATCAGTCTGCAGAATCTGGCGCAGCAGGTGCGTTATGGTTTTTATGGTGCTGAAGCTCAGCGTGTGCAGCGTGACGGTGAAGAAATTAAAGTGATGGTGCGTTATCCGCGAGATGAGCGCTCATCGATTGGCAACCTGGAAAATATGCGGATCCGCACCGCCAACGGCGGCGTGGTGCCATTTTCACAGGTGGCAACTTACAGGTTGCAGCCCAGCTACAGTGCAATTAACAGGGTGAATGGGATGAGAGCTGTGTCGGTGAATGCTGCAGCCGATAAAGGCCTGATTGAACCGTCAAAAGTGGTTAAAGAAATCCGTGAAAGCACGCTAAAACAAATCAGTGAAAAATATCCGGGTGTGACTTCTGAGCTGGAAGGCAATACGCAGGATGAAGCAGATGCAATGGTTGAACTGCTCAAAGGTGCAGTGTTTGCGCTGTTTTGTATTTACGGTTTAATGGCCATTCCGCTGAAATCTTATAGTCAGCCGCTGATTATTATGAGTGTGATCCCATTTGGATTGGTGGGTGCTGTGCTGGGACATCTGGTGCTTGGGCTTAGCATGAGCATTATGTCGGTGTTTGGTCTGGTCGCGCTGGCCGGCGTCGTGGTGAATGACAGTCTGATCATGGTTGATTTTGTCAACAGAGCCAGGGCCGAAGGTGTAGCCCTCACCAAAGCCGTGGTGGATGCCGGTACTCAGCGGTTCAGGGCTATTTTACTGACCTCGCTGACCACCTTTGTTGGCCTGGCGCCCATAGTGCTGGAGCGCAGTCTGCAGGCCAAAGTGGTGGTACCGATGGCAGTATCGCTGGCTTTTGGTATTTTGTTTGCCACTGTGATTACTTTGCTGCTGATCCCGGCCTTGTATGTGATTCTGGATGACGTTAAGAGCCTGTTTAGCAGCAACAAAACCAGCAATGCCGCAGCGGTACAAAGCGGAGAAAACTGATGGATAAAGATTTATTTTTACAGCAGGCAAAACAGCAGTTTTTGCTGATATTTCAAAAAAGCAAAGCCAGAGACACAGTGACAGTAGAAAAACACCGGGCTGAGGGGTTTTTATATGCCGGTGAACTGCTGGGTCTCACCGACAAAACCGAGTTGCAGCAGCTGATGGCCGAGGCACATCTGGAAGTTTTTGGTTATGCGCTGAGCGAAAGGCTGGATTATCAGCAACAACGTAAAACAGCCCTGGCTGACGGACAGTTTGACTATTTTGACGAGCCGGCCATTTCACGCCGGCGTTAAGATGCGGCTGTTGTGAATTTGTGCGGCAATAAAAAAGGCAGCTGATGAACAGCTGCCTTTGTTGTCTGTGGTGGGGATGTGCTGTGAGTGCTACTTAGTGCAGCTTTAGCCTTGGCCGGATAATTTTATTAATACGGCCTATCACCGAAATCATCAGAGTGCGCCACCAGCCATGTAAAGCTACCTGATGCATGCGGTACAACGAAATATATGCCATCCGTGCAATCCGGCCTTCAATCATCATAGCGCCGCCAACCAGATTACCCATCAGGCTGCCAACAGTGCCAAACCGACTCAGTGAGATGAGCGAACCGTGGTCCCGGTAATGGTATTGCTGCTGCGGTTTACCACTGACAGCGGCAATCAGGTTTTTGGCCACCAGCTCAGCCATCTGATGCGCTGACTGAGCCCGTGGCGGCACCCATTTATTGTCAGGCAGCGGGCAACCGGCACAATCACCTATCACATAAATCTGCGAATCGCGGGTGGTTTGTAAAGTGGGTAACACCAGCAGCTGATTGATGCGGTTGTTTTCCAGACCTGCCAAATCTTTAAGAAAATCAGGTGCTTTAATACCAGCCGCCCAGACCATTAATTCACTGTCCAGATGTTCATCACCCAGCTGTAATCCGTGTTCATCTGCTGCTGTGACTTTGGTCGCCACCCTTACATTGACGCCCAGTTTCACCAGCTCTTTATGGGCGGCAGCGGCAATACGCTCCGGCAGCGCAGGTAAAATACGCGGGCCTGCTTCAATGACACTGATCTTTAACCGGTCGCGTTTCATATCGCTAAAACCGTATAAATTCAGCTCAGCAGCAGCGTGGTGCAGCTCGGCGGCCAGTTCAACACCGGTAGCACCGGCACCTACTATGGCAATATTCAGGTTGTCTTTGGGGTGGCCCGGTGAGTTCAGTTTTAAATAAGCTTCCAGCAAACGGCGGTGGAACCTTTTGGCCTGCGCCGGGCTGTCGAGGAAAATACAGTTTTCCACCACCCCAGGGGTGCCAAAATGATTCGACACACTGCCAAGCGCCAGCACCAGATAGTCGTAACTTAACCGGCGCTCTGACAAAATTTCTTCACCATTTTCATCATACAGTGGTGCCAGAATCACCTGGCGTTGCTCGCGATCCAGCCCTGTCATGGTGCCAAGCTGAAAATCAAAGCCATGGGCGGCGGCATGAGCGCGGTAGGTGACCTGATCGATATCCACATCCAGAGTTCCGGTGGCTACTTCATGCAGCAGCGGTTTCCAGATATGGGTGGCGTTGCGGTCAACCAGCGTGACAGCAGCTTTGTTTTTACGGCCGAGTTTATTTCCAAGACGGGTGGCCAGCTCTAAACCGCCGGCGCCGCCGCCAATAATGACAATACGTGCAAGTGCCATGGTGAATTACCCTGATAAATATAAATTCTGTGCGGGCACATCTGGCCGGGCCCACGGCCTTTGCCGATTTGCCGCCAGGGATCAAAACACCGGCTGCAAATGCCGGTCAGAAACACAGGGGCTGGCGGAAAATAAGCAAAAAAAAGCCGGCCACAAGGCCGGCTTCAACTTAGCTGTTTTTTTGCCGTTTCATTGACTCAAAAAACTCATCGTTGGTTTTGGTCATCGACAGTTTGTCGATCAAAAATTCCATACAATCGGTTTCGTCCATTGGATTGAGGATTTTGCGTAAGATCCACATTTTTTGCAGTTCTTCCTGCGACGCCAGCAATTCTTCGCGACGGGTACCAGAGCGGTTAAAGTCGATGGCAGGGAACACCCGGCGTTCAGCAATTTTACGTGACAGGTGCAGTTCCATATTACCTGTACCTTTAAATTCTTCGTAAATCACTTCGTCCATCTTCGAACCAGTGTCCACCAGCGCAGTGGCGATAATGGTTAAGCTGCCACCTTCTTCAACATTACGGGCGGCACCAAAAAAGCGTTTTGGTTTGTGCAGTGCGTTGGCGTCAACACCACCTGTTAATACCTTGCCTGAACTTGGGATCACAGTGTTGTAAGCTCGGGCTAAACGGGTGATAGAGTCGAGCAGGATGATCACATCTTTTTTGTGTTCAACCAGACGTTTGGCCTTTTCAATGACCATTTCGGCAACCTGGACGTGGCGGCTGGCTGGTTCGTCGAAGGTTGACGCAACCACTTCACCTTTGACCATACGTTGCATCTCGGTTACTTCTTCCGGACGTTCGTCAATCAGCAGCACCATCAACACACATTCAGGGTAATTTGAGGCAATAGACTGGGCAATATTCTGCAACAGTATGGTTTTACCTGCTTTTGGCGGGGCCACAATCAAACCACGCTGGCCACGGCCGATAGGCGAAGCTAAATCCAGTACCCGCGCCGTGATGTCTTCTTTACTGCCGTTGCCACGTTCCATCCGCAGCCGTGAATTGGCATGCAAAGGGGTTAAGTTTTCGAACAGAATTTTGTTACGGGCTTGCTCAGGGCGACCGAAGTTCACTTCGTTTACTTTGAGCAGCGCAAAATAACGTTCACCTTCTTTTGGCGGACGAATAAGGCCAGAAATACTGTCGCCGGTACGCAGGTTAAAACGGCGGATTTGGCTTGGCGACACATAAATGTCATCCGGGCCTGCTAAATAAGAACTGTCTGATGAGCGCAGAAAGCCAAAACCATCGGCCAGAATTTCGACAACACCGTCGCCGTAAATTTCTTCACCGTTTTTCGCATGTGATTTTAAGATGGCGAAAATAATATCTTGCTTGCGCAGACGGGCCATGTTTTCCAGGCCCATGGACTCAGCCAGATCAACCAGCTCGTTAATCGGCTTCAGCTTCAGTTCGGTTAAATGCATATTGATGGGTTCTTGTGTATCAAAACAGAAAGATAGCTTTTCGCTGAGCAATTTAGGTTTGGAAATGAATTAGTCAACGAACAAGCGGGTTATTAGAGAAGTTGCTGAGCTACACCATAGCAGGATAAGTTTTGGCCGTCCAGCGGCGCCATAAAAAAAGGCGTACAAATATACGCCTGATTTTCTCTGTGCGGATCAAGCTCAGATGTTGCTGTCCAGAAACTCTTTTAACTGAGTTTTTGACAGGGCACCAACTTTAGTGGCGGCAACCTGGCCGTTTTTGAATAACAGTAAAGTTGGAATACCACGGATACCAAATTTTGGTGGTGTGCCCGGGTTGTGGTCGATGTTTACTTTGGCCACTGTCACTTTGCCGGCATATTCTTTGGCCACGTCATCCAGGATTGGGGCGATCATTTTGCATGGACCACACCATTCTGCCCAGAAATCCACCAACACAGGGCTGGCAGCTTTTAAAACATCAGCTTCAAAGCTGTCATCAGAAACCTGTAAAATATGTTCGCTCATTATATTCTCCGATAGGGCTGGGCAGGGTTACTGCGTTATTCAGCGTTTTGGGTTGGCACAACCGGCAAGGGCGCTGCGCTGTTGTAATTGCGCTGCTTTGCGGATGAACCGACCCGTGAAAAAACTGGCATCAATTTTATCCTGACTGTTCCTTATTGCAAGCGTAACGGTTATGCTAACCCGGTATGAATAAAACACACCTCACTCAGCATAAATTCGCCGATTTTGCATTGGCACCTCAGGTCCTTGCCGCACTTCATGCGCAAGGTTACACTCATTGCACACCGATCCAGTCACAGTGTTTGCCACTGGCACTGGCCGGTAAAGACATCGCCGGACAAGCCCAGACCGGCACAGGGAAAACCCTGGCCTTTCTGACGGCAACTTTCCATTATCTGCTGACCCATGAACCTAAAGGTTCAGGCCAGCCGCGCGCCATTATTATGGCTCCTACGCGGGAACTGGCAGTTCAGATCCATCAGGACGCTGTTGAACTGGCAAAACATGCCGGTTTAAAGCTTGCTCTGATTTATGGGGGCGAAGGTTACGATTCTCAACGCCAGTTATTGGAAAAAGGTGCTGATATTTTAATTGGTACCACAGGTCGCCTGATCGACTACATGAAACAAGGCCTGTACGACCTGAAACAAATTCAGGTGGTGGTGCTGGATGAAGCCGATCGTATGTTCGATTTAGGCTTTATCAAAGACATCCGTTATATGTTTAACCGGATGCCGCCTGCCACCGAGCGTTTAAGTTTATTGTTCTCTGCCACTTTGTCGTACAAGGTACAGGAGTTGGCATTTGAACAAATGAACCAGCCGGAACATATCCATATTGCGCCTGAGCAAATGACCGGCAGCCGCATCAGCGAAGAACTGTTTTATCCGTCTAACGAACATAAAATGAAGTTATTGCTGACGCTGATGGAAGAAGAATGGCCGGATAAAGCCATTGTTTTTGCCAATACCAAACACTGGTGTGAAGACATTTTTGCCTGGCTGGAAGCCGACGGCCATCGTGTTGGCATGCTCACCGGTGACGTAGTGCAGAAAAAACGCTTAAAAATCCTCGACGATTTTACCAGCGGCAAACTGGATATTCTGGTAGCCACAGATGTGGCGGCCCGTGGTTTACACATTCCAAAGGTGAGTCATGTGTTTAACTTTGACCTGCCGGATGATTGTGAAGACTACGTACACCGTATTGGCCGTACCGGCCGTGCCGGTGAAAGCGGCAAAGCTATCAGTTTTGCCTGTGAGCGTTATGCGCTGAACCTGACCGCTATTGAAGACTATATCAAACATCCAATTCCGGTCAGTCAATACGACCCTTCCGCTTTATTAACGGATTTAACCCAGCCGAAGGCGCGTGTACGCCGCCGTCCGGGCCAGGCCCGCAGTGCAGGACGACCTCATCCGAATGGACCAAGACCGCAGCGCGCCAGACCACGTTAAGCCGGGCATCAGCACACCGGAGCAATCACAGCATGAAGATATTTATGCTGTGATTGACCTTGGCTCCAACAGCTTTCACATGTTGATGGTGAAAGTGGTTGGTGGCAGTGTGCAGGTGATAGGCCGGGTGAAACGTAAAGTGCGGCTTGCCGCTGGCCTGAATGACAGCCTGGTGCTCAGTAAAAAAGCCATGACCCGCGGCTGGGAGTGCCTGGCACTCTTTGCCGAGCGGTTGCAGGACATTCCATCGCAAAATATCCGTATTGTTGGCACAGCCACATTGCGCCTGGCGCGTAATGTCAAAACTTTCCTCAATGAAGCGGAAAAAATCCTCGGTCATCACATTGAAATTATCAGCGGTGAAGAAGAAGCCCGGCTGATTTATCTGGGAGTTGCCCATACTTCCAGTTGTGAAACCAACAGGTTAGTCATTGATATTGGCGGTGCTTCCACTGAGATGGTGGTCGGCAGTGGTTTTTCCCCTTTATTGCTTGCCAGTCTGAATATGGGCTGTGTTACTTATCTGGACAGATATTTTACCGACGGCCTGCTCACCGAAGATAATTTTAATGCCGCTATTGCCGCGGCAGAGCAAGAGCTCGACAGCATAGCGACTTCCTTTCTGGCGGCAGGCTGGCAAATTTCGGTGGGCGCTTCGGGCACAGTGCAGGCGATGCAGGAAATTCTGGTGGCGCAGGGGCAGGACGAAGTGATTACGCTGGCCAGGCTGGAAAGTATTATGCAGCAGGCGCTGGTCTGTGGTCAGCTGGAGCATTTAACCCTGGTTGGACTGGCGCAGGAACGTAAACAGGTTTTCCCTTCTGGCCTTGCCATTTTAATCGCTTTGTTCCGCAAACTGCATATTCCCGGTATGACTCTGTCGGGGGGCGCTCTGCGCGAAGGGGTGTTGTACGGCATGTTGCCCCAGCTGCAACACACTGATGTGCGTAACAGAACCATCGCCAGTTTAATGGTGCGTTATTACATTGACGAGCAACATGCCAACAGAGTGGCCGATATGGCGCTGCAACTGGCGCTGCAGTTACAGGCGCAGTGGCAACTGAGTAAATTTGAAGGCCTGAGTATGCTAAGGTCGGGCGCTTTGCTGCACGAGCTTGGCCTGCTGATCGAATACAAAAACCATCATCACCATGGTGCTTATATTATCAGTCACACTGAATTACCAGGTTTTACCCGGGCGCAGCAACAGCTGTTGATGGCGTTGGTTTATAACCACAGGGCTGATATTAACCGCGACATTATTGCCCGCCAGACCATGACTTCAGTGCTGCTGGCCGTGCGTTTAACCCGGTTACTACGGTTAGCTGTGGTGTTGTCGATGCGCCGTCGCCATGAAGTACTGCCGGAAGTGCAAATCAGCGCTCAGGCGGAAAGTCTGACTTTAACTTTGCCAGGCGGCTGGCTGGAGCAGCATCCACTGATGCGCGCTGAGCTGGAGCAGGAAGTGGCGTATCAGCAACAAGCCGGCTGGTTGTTGCAGCTAAAATAAAAAAAGCGCCGTCAGGCGCTTTTTTATTGGTCAGGGCCAAGATTTGGTGGCAGCTGTGTTAGCCTTTTAACCAAATAGCTGCTTTTTTGGCAAAATAAGTCAGAATGCCGTCAGCGCCTGCTCTTTTAAAGGCCAATAAGGACTCCATCACTACTGCTTCTTCGGCCAGCCAGCCGTTTTGAATGGCGGCCATATGCATGGCATATTCACCGCTGACCTGATAGGCAAAAGTAGGCACACCAAACTCGTCTTTCACCCGGCGCACTATGTCTAAATAGGGCATGCCAGGTTTAACCATCACCATATCCGCGCCTTCTTCCAGATCCAATGCCACTTCGCGCAGCGCTTCGTTGCTGTTGGCAGGATCCATCTGATAGGACTTTTTATTGCCGCCTTTTAAATTGCCGGCAGAGCCTACCGCATCACGGAAGGGGCCGTAATAGGCTGAAGCATATTTAGCGGAATACGCCAGAATACGGGTATTGTGAAAACCTTCGGCTTCCAGAGCCTCGCGGATAGCGCCAATACGGCCATCCATCATATCGGACGGAGCCACAATATCGGCACCCGCTTGTGCATGTGACAGCGCCTGTTTTACCAAAATGTCGGTGGTGATGTCGTTCAGCACATAACCACTTTCATCAATAATGCCGTCCTGACCGTGGGTGGTAAAAGGATCCAGTGCCACATCGGTAATAATGCCAAGTTCAGGCACATGCTGTTTTAACAAACGTACAGCACGCTGTGCCAGAGCATCCGGGTTGTAGGCTTCTTCTGCCATTAACGACTTTTTATCCAGTGGTGTGACCGGAAACAGTGCTATTGCCGGAATACCAAGCGCTACCAGCTCTTTGGCTTCTTCCAGCAATAAATCCAGCGTCAGGCGTTCAATGCCCGGCATCGAAGCGATAGTTTCGCGTTTGTTGTCGCCTTCAATAATAAACATCGGGTAAATCAGGTCGTTCACCGTCAGTTGATGCTCAGCCATTAAGCGGCGGCTGAAGTCATGTTGACGCATCCGGCGCAGACGGCTGGCCGGGAAATAACTACTGGACGAGTTCATCGGGGTTTCCTTCTTGGGCAGGAGCAGGTGCTGCGGGGTCGGAAGCTGCTGCCAGGATCACCTGGTTGCGGCCGGCCGTTTTTGCCTGATAAAGCGCCTGATCAGCTGCGTGAATAAAATCTGTACTGACCATGTCAGGTGCGGCCACTGCTGCATAACAACCGGCGCTGATCTGCACCGGCAGAGGGCCAATTTCAGTATCAAAGGGGTGAGCGGCAATGCTGAGCCTGATTTGTTCTGCCAGCTCAAATACACCGGCAGCGTCGGTGTTGGGCAAAATCAACGCAAACTCTTCACCACCATAACGGCAAACATAGTCGCTGCTGCGTTTGAGTGACCGGGCTATTTTTTCGGCCACGCCCTTGATCACGGCATCACCTGCCAGATGACCATGGTTGTCATTAATCTGTTTAAAATGGTCGATGTCGAGCATCACTAAAGCCAAGGGTCTTTGTTCACGTCGACTGCGTTTAAGTTCAGCCTGAATTTTTTTGTCAAAATAAGCTCTGTTACGCACGCCGGTTAGTGCATCCTGGGTATTTTGCTCTTCCAGAATGCGGTTTTTGTCGGCCAGTTCATTTAACGCCACCTGCAACTCGAAGGTGCGGGTCTGAATATTCTCTTCCAGCTGCTCGGCGGTTTCCTGCTGCCATTTCAGCTGCCGGCGATAGACCAGCACAGCAAATAAAGCGGCACCAAACAAAGCGCCCAAAAACGCCAGCACCACAAAGTGCCAGGGGTACAGTTGCAGCGGCTGCAATAACAGCTTGAAATCGGGCATTGTCATCAGCTGTGCTCCCGGTGAAATAACTGGCGGGCATTATGCTCACTATGTCTGGCAATATCAGCCACAGACCAGCCGGTCAGGTCGGATAACTGAGTTGCAATGGCGCTGATAAAAGCCGGTTCATTGCGTCTGGATTTAGGTTTGTTTGCCAGATTACGTGGCAGCAAATAAGGTGCGTCTGTTTCTAAAATAAGCCGGTCGGCCGGCAGATAAGGCATGGCTTGTTGCAGCAGCTGACCACGGCGTTCATCACAAAGCCAGCCGGTAATGCCAATATATAAACCCAAATCCAGATAAGCTTTCAGCTGTGTGGTATCTCCGGTAAAACAATGGGCGATGCCGTGACTGATCTGATGTTGTTTCAGCAAACTGATTTGGGTATCAAAAGCGTCTCTTTCATGCAGATACACCGCTTTGCCTGTGGTTTTGGCAAGACTCAGCTGGGTTTCAAATACCTGAATTTGCTGCGCCTGCGGTGAGAACATCCGGTTAAAATCGAGGCCACATTCACCCACAGCCACGACATGCTCCAGCTTGAGCAGCTGTTCCAGCTGCGTTTGCCAGTCTGGCGCTACAGCAGCCGCCTGATGAGGATGAACGCCGGCTGTAGTCAGGCAGTTGTTATGGCTTTGGCACCAGCTCAGATTATCGGCAGTTTCGGCAAGATCGCTGCTAATCAGCAGCATGGTGTCAACACCGGCGGCGCTGGCGTTTTGCATCACCTGGGGCCGATCAGCGTCATATTGGGCACTGAATAAATTTACGCCGGCATCAAACCAGCGTAAGCCGTTATTTAACACGACGAACCCGGATGGTTTTGTTGACTTTGTCTGTGCCAAGTAAGAACGACCCAAAAGCGGCACGACGGATAGTGGCGGTGTCGCCCACGTTAATCCGGATATAGTCAGTGTCAATCTGGCGCCACTGCTGGCCGTTTTCAAGCGTCAGTGTGAGTTTTTTTAATGCATTGCTTTCGACAGCTGTAATGGCGCTGCTGATTTTTTCGGCTTTTTCTGGTCCCACATTGTTTAGTTTTTCCGCGCCAAAAGCGGCTTCCGGGTTAACGGCTACCGAAGTGGCAGGTACGGCCGCAGCAGCAGAGGCAGGCATGTGGCTGGCCGGCGGCGGTAAAGAGACAGGTGCTGTGACCGGCTGTAACTGGATTTGGTCAAAACAGGCTAAACGTTGCTGATCCTGCTGCAGTTGCCGGCACTGTTGCAACTGGTTGTACAGCTGAGAGTCAGCTGCAGCGGCCGTTGTCAGTGGGGGGACGCACAAGATCAGCAATAGGGCCTGATTTAACTTCATAAAAATCCTTGAGTTATTGGTGCGGAGGTTCCGCTTCTTCGTCAGTTTCTGTTTCGTCAGCTTTAGGCTGATAAAAACGTCCCATCCAGATGCCCAGTTCATACAGCAGGCACATAGGCACGGCCAACAAGGTTTGTGATAGCACATCAGGTGGCGTCAGAAACATCGCGATAATAAAGGCTACGACAATAAAATAAGGCCGTTTTTCAATCAAGTCCTGCCGGCTCATGGCCCCTGTCCAGATCAACAACAAAATGGCGACCGGGATTTCAAAGCTGAGGCCAAAAGCAAAAAACAGCTTTAACACAAAATCCAGATAACTGCTGATATCGGTGGCTATGGTGACGCCTTCAGGTGCCACGCTGGTAAAGAAGCCAAAAATAATAGGGAATACAAAAAAGTACGCAAAGGCGATGCCGGCATAAAACAACACAGTGCTGGAGGCGATCAGTGGCGCTATCAGGTGTTTTTCTCTGGTATATAAAGCAGGTGCAACAAAACGCCAGATTTGAAACAGGATATAAGGCACAGACAGAATACAGGCGACAATAAAGGTCAGTTTAAAGGGCGCAAAAAACGGCGCCGCCACATCTGTGGCTATCATGCTGGCGCCTTGCGGTAGCACTTTCATCAGCGGCAAACTAAGCAGGTGGTAAATGTCATTGGCAAAATAAGCCAGCGACAAAAACACCAGCACCACAGCAGCAATACTTTTCAGCAAGCGGTTGCGCAGTTCGATCAAATGTCCCATCAGGCTGTTAGGGTTGTACGGGCTTGTCGTTTTTTTGTTCATTATGTTCAGTGGGGGCTGCAGTTGGTTCCGCTTTGGCTTCAGCGGTAGGGGCTGTGGTGCCGGTTTGGGTGCCGGCGTACGGGTTGGTCACGTCGGCGGCCGCCTGACGCAGCTCGGCCAGAGCGGTTAACTCAGCCGGTGTCAGGTTTAACAAGCCTTTTTCTTCTGCATCTTTGAGTTTTTGATGCAGTTCATGGGCGCGGATTTCGTCACCAAGCTCGGCTTTCATTTGCTGGCCAAACTGACGCACACCATTGATAAACTGGCTGACACTGCGGATAGCGCCGGGTAACCTTTCAGGCCCCAGCACTATCAGCGCCACTACACCACATAAAACCAGTTCCCAGAAGCTCATTAGTGTTTTTCTGCGCCGCTGTTATTATTGGCCCCAGGCTGCGCTGGTGTTGCTGTGGTTGTGGCGGGCGCAACAGGAGTCGCTTGTGCAGCAGGTGCAGCTGTGGTTTGGCTGTTGGTCACTTCTTTGCGCGCTTCAGGAAAAGTGGCGTCTGCTTCTGTGGTATTTTCGCTGTCGTTTTCTTTTAACGAGCTGCGAAAACCACGAATCGCTGAGCCTAAATCAGTGCCGATATTGCGCAGTCTTTTAGTGCCGAATAACAGCACAATAATCACCAGAATAATCAGCAGTTGCCAAATACTAATACCACCAAAACCCATAGAAACGACCCTTGTATTATCAGTTGTTTTGTCAGAAACCAGACCCTGTGGTTAAAAGGCCCGGCAGTTGTCTGCTGTATTGTAAGAAATAATTATGACAATACCGCTTTTACCGCAAAAAACATAGCGCCAACAGCTAAAGCGGCGGCCAGCACAGGCCAGCCAATGGCAAGCAATACTGCCGCGCTGACAGCTGCACCGCTGGCCAGCACCGCCAGTTTGAGCGACTGGCTCTGTTGCAGCTGACGTTGCTGCAGTTGTTGCATTTGTTGCAGCAGCGCCTGCTGTGCTTTAGGTTGTTGCTGCAAATAACCATGTAATAAATTTGGCATTTCCGGCAGTTTTTCCGCCCAGAACGGCAGGTTTTCTTTAATTTGCCTGAGCATGGCTTTGGGGCCTATCTGCTCTTTTACCCAGTTTTCTAAAAAGGGTTTAGCGGTTTTCCACAAATCCAGTTGTGGATATAACTGCCGGCCTAAACCTTCAATATAAAGCAGAGTTTTTTGCAGCAATACCAGCTGTGGCTGTACCTGCATATTAAAACGCCGTGCTGTGTTAAACAGGTTCATCAGCACCTGGCCAAAAGAAATGTCGGCCAGTGGTTTCTGGAAAATAGGCTCACAGACAGTGCGAATGGCACTTTCAAATTCTTCAATGCTGGTGTCGTAAGGCACCCAGCCTGAATCGACGTGCAGTTCAGCAACTTTACGGTAGTCACGGTTAAAAAAGGCGACAAAGTTTTCCGCCAGGTATCTTTTATCTTCGCGATTCAGCGTACCGACAATACCGCAATCAATGCCAATATATTTGGGGTTGTGTGGTGTGTCGCGCGATACAAAAATATTGCCAGGATGCATATCGGCATGGAAAAAACTATCGCGAAATACCTGGGTAAAAAACACTTCAACCCCGCGTTTGGCCAGTAGTTCCATGTCAGTGCCTTGTGCCTGTAGCGCGGCAATATCAGACACCGGGATGCCATAAATCCGCTCCATCACCATCACATTAGGACGGCTGTGGTCACTGTAAACAAAAGGAATATATAAAGAATCTGAGTTGGTGAAGTTGCGGCGCAGCTGAATGGCATTAGCGGCTTCACGCTGTAAATCCAGCTCGTCAAGTATGGTTTTACGGTATTCCGCCACCACTTCACGGGGTCTGAGTCTTTTGCCGTCCGGTAAAAACCGCGCCACGGCACCGGCTATATCGGCCATCAGGTCAAGATCGGCCAGAATTTGCGCTTCAATACCAGGGCGGATCACTTTGACCACCACATCGGCCTCTGTACCGTCGTCCTGCTTTAAACGCGCCGTATGCACCTGCGCAATGGAGGCAGAGGCCAGAGGTGTTACTGAGAAGTCACTGAATAACTCGCTGATATGCGCAAGGCCAAGTGCCTGTTCAATCAGTTGTTGTGCTTCCTGACCGTCAAAAGGCGCCACTTTATCCTGCAGCTTGGCCAGTTCATCGGCCAGCTCAGGCGGGAATAAATCACGGCGGGTGGATAACATCTGGCCAAATTTTACCCAGACCGGGCCCAGACTCTGTAAGGCTAAACGCAGACGTTCACCCAGACTTTTGTCCGGATGCTGATTGCGCAGCCAAAACAGCGACAGTCTGGCGCCTCTGGCCCACCAGGGCTGCCACTGCGCCGGGATCAGTTCATCCAGCCCATATTGCAACAAGGTTTTTTTGATCTGGTAAAAACGGCTCAGACTCACTTATTTCCCCTTGATAAGCGCAAGCTGACGCGCCAGTTGTTCAGTGCGGGCACTAAGCTGGCTGACTTCGGCACTAAATTGTTGCAGCTGTGCCGGATGAGGACTGAGTTGTAATTCATCCTGCGCCAGCTCGGTCAGCATCTGCTCTGTTTCAGAGAGTTTGGCACTGAATAATAACTGTGTTTGTTTGAGCAACAGGCCAACTTTATGAGCTGCGGCGTCGCCAATATAACCGGATAAATGGTCGGCCCATGCGGGCTCTAAGCGGGCAAAAAACTGATTAAACTGTTGCAGTTGCTGCAAATCACCTTCGATATCCAGTGCATTTTCGCGGATGAGCCGGGTCAGCTGGCTGGGATCTTTTAACTGGCGCAGGCTCTCAAGATTAGTGATCAGCGCACAATCCACTTTTTCCTGATGTTGGTTCAGCCAGATGCCGTTGGGTTGAATGGTCAGCACCAGCCGTAATTTGATATCGGTCAGCTCCACCGCCAGTTGTCGGCCTTGCAGTTGTTGCAGTCGCGCCGGCGCATCCGGGTCCATACTGATCACTTTATTCAGTACGGGTTCGGCGATGCTCAGCAGCAACTGTGGCAACAGCGGCGGAAAAAACGGCAGCAAACCGGCTTTTTGCATCTGAAGTGCCCTGTTAAAACTTATAACCGCGGTGCAGCGCGACAATACCACCGGTTAAATTGTGGTAGCTGGTTTGACTAAAACCGGCATCTTCCATCATCTGTTTTAACGTATCCTGATCCGGATGCATCCGGATAGACTCAGCCAGATACTGATAAGACTCCCGATCATTGGCCACCAGTTGCCCCATGGCCGGCAACAGTTTAAATGAATACAGATCATAAACTTTGCTGAGCCAGGCTTCTGTTGGCTTGGAGAATTCCAGCACCAGCAGACGGCCACCCGGTTTTAACACTCTGAACATAGAACGCAAAGCTGCGTCTTTATTGGTGACATTCCGTAAGCCAAAAGCAATGGTGATAATATCAAAGCTGTTGTCGGCAAAAGGTAAAGCTTCAGCATTGGCCTGCACATAACTGATGTTGTTAACCAGCCCCAAATCACGCAGCTTGTCTTTGCCTACATTGAGCATCGACTCGTTAATATCAGCCAGGATTACCTGACCAGTCGGGCCGACTCTTCTGGAAAATAATGCGGTTAAGTCGCCGGTGCCACCGGCTAAATCCAGCACTTTGTGGCCAGGGCGTACACCACTGCAGTCGATGGTAAATCTTTTCCATAACCGGTGAATGCCAAGTGACATCAGGTCATTCATCACGTCATATTTGGCGGCAACTGAATGAAAGACGTTGGCAACCAATGAGACTTTTTCCTGGGCTGCGACTGTTTTAAAACCAAAATGGGTGGTGTTTTGCTCTGCAGCTGTTGCTGCATCCTGATGCTGCTCTGTCATGATAAGGCCTTTGCCAGCTCGAAACTGGCGCTAGTGTAAAAGATCCGTCCGGCTACGCCAATCAAAAGGCGGTAAATGCTGCAAATTAGCTGCTTTCTGCTGGTTGTAATTCAAAAGGGGCAGACGCATAAGGCTGACCATTAATAAACAGATGCAGCTGATGTGGCCCCGGATAATGTTTGCGTGTGGTCATGTCGACAAAACGATAACTACGTTGTAATTGCAGTCTTGGTTCCGAAATAGTGCGCTCTAGCAGCTGAAATACTTTGTGCCGGATTTTGCCAGTTTTACCGGCAAAGTCGATGGCATATTCCAGCCGCAGTTTGCCAAGCGGTGCCTGGCTTTGCAGCTGCACCTGAAACTGCAGTGGCTGGCCCATCTGCACCGTAGCGCTGTCAAGGCTCAGGCTGGCCTGCAGGGCTGGGGTTTGATAATCAAACAAGGCGAGCGCCTGGCTGTGGCGCTTTTTCAGCAGAGTACGTAAGGCATGTTTGATGATCCAGTCGGTGTTGTCGCTGTGCCCTCGCCAGCGGGCAGCCAGCGCCAGCACCAGCTCGGGCTGGTCTTTACTGATGTCGTTCAGGTTATTGGCCACACTACGCCGCACATAATCGGAAGCGTCGGCTTTGAGTTTTTCCAGTATCGGCAAAATCGGGCTGGCATCCCGCTGTAAGGTTTTTAACGCTGTACCCCAGGGCAAACGTGGCCGGCAACCTTCACTGGCCAGACGACGCAGGTGATGGTTGTCTGCTTCTGCCCATATCAGCATTTGCGCAAAGGTTTTTGCCGGATATTGTTGGATAAAAGGCCGGATCGCAAATTCGCTGGTGGAAAAACAGGTGAAGTGGCCCAGCGCATCCAGCGCTATGTCAGGTTGTTGTAAGCCAAATTGCGCCACCACTTCGGGGAAAATAAAACCCGGAATACCGCCAAAATGGCTGCTGACCGGTTTGAGCACGGCGCAGGCCTCACCGAACGGCAATCCCAGCGTCTGATACAAACAGCGGGCGGTGCGGTTGATGCGTTGTTTCAGTTCAAGTGTGTGAAAATCGTCATTGAACTCTTGTAAAAAAGCCGCGGTATCAAAGGCTGGATAATACTGGCGACAACGCGCTGCAATGGCGTTTAATAAAGTGCTGTTGATTTGTTCTTTTAGCAGCGCGGCGGCCATGGTGCTTACAGCATGGCTTCAGTGGCAACCTGATTGCGGCCGCGTCTTTTGGCCACGGTCAACACCTGGCTGGTGCGCGCCAGAAACTGATGCCAGTTTTCTTCCGACTGATACAAGGTCACACCCAGCGAAATGGTCACTTTGGGCAAGGCTTTTTTGCTGCGCGATGACACAAAACGCAGTTTTTCCACACCGCGGCGCACCTGTTCGGCAATTTCGCTGGCCGTGCGTAAATCCACATCCGGCAGTAGAATTAAAAACTCTTCACCACCGGCACGCACTGGCAGGCCACTTTCCTGCACATAGGCACTGATTTTTTTCGCCACTTTCGACAGGATCACATCACCGATGTTAAAGCCATAATCGTGATTAAACTGGCGGAAATGGTCGAGATCAACGGCAATAGCGGCAATACGGCGTTGTGGGTCCTGGGTTAGCCAGTCATCGACGTGTTCCTGCATACTGAGCCTGTTATACAAACCGGTCAGCGCGTCTACCTGACGGCTTTTTTTCAGCTGCTCCAGCTCTGTGCGTAAAATTTGGCTTTGTTCCGCTGAGTGCTGCAGCTGATCACGTAATTTTTCCTGACTGCTGCGAAGCTCAACAGTAGCATCCATCATGCGTTGCATGGTGATTTTAGGATCAACCATGCTGTTGCTGCTTAGCAGCTGCATGCCTTGATCCAGCACTTCAAGATATTCATTGATGGTTTCACTGGCCAGATCGGCGGTACCGCTTAACTTGCTGACAATCTGGTTCACTCTGTTGACCAGTTGTTCGTTTTCTTTGCTGGTGGTGACGATGTAATTGCTGTAAAGCTCAATCATGACAAAGTCATCAAAATGCACGCGGGCTTCGAGCTTCTGTTCTACGGTTTGGCATAAGGCAGCGTGAACGCCACTGATATATTCGTAAGCAACGGTGAAGTTTACCGGGTGTGCTGCCAAACGATGCCGCTGCAAAAAAGCCATTGCAAGAGCAGCTTTTTCGCTCGCCTGATCGATTGAATCCTGATACATCATGCCAAGTAAAACTCCAATGGATACTGCATAGACTTAGCGCAAATGAATGCCCTTATGTTACGTAAATGCCGGTTGAACGCAAGGGTTGGCGCGCATCTTGAGCTTCTCGCATCTTTAAAATAACGACAGCGCTGCCATACGCCAAGATTTTTTTTAAAAATTGTGGTTTTTTTACAAATTTATCAGCTGTTTGCTGCTTTTTGCTCCGGCTTTGCCCAATTTGCTGATATAAAATCGGCTCAAACGGCAATTTTGTCAGGCGGGCGGTTTCGTCGCTACGTAGAGAATTGTATACAATCAGCTGGCCACTTCTCTTTGGGATCTTTTTATGAAACGTAAACTACTGGTGTTGTTCTGCGCCGCAGCTTTAACCGCCTGTGCCAACCAGCCGCCTGCGGCCAGCACAGACTTTAACTCTTTTGCCGATAAAATATGGCAACAGGCACAGGAGATAAGCCCGCGCAGTGAAACCAGTCTACCGGATATGTCACCGCAAGCGCTGGCGCTGGCTGATGAAAAAAGACAACAGCTGCTGGCGCAATTAAAAGCTGTGGATGTGAGCGCTTTGACGGAACAGCAGCAGATCAACCACGCGATTTTAGTTTACCGGCTGCAGAATGATGTCGATGAGTACCGTTACGGTGCGCATTATATGCCGTTGACCTCCGAGTCTGGTTTTCACAGCGATCTGACTTTTATGCTGACTGGCGCTGCACTGAAAAGCAAAAAAGATGTTGAAAACTACCTGCAGCGCCTGGCGTCAGTGCCCAAATATATGCAACAGCAAACGCAGTGGATGCGCGAGGGGCTGGCCAAAGGTTATACCCAGCCTAAAGCTGTGCTCAATGGTTATGCCGAAGGTATCCGCTCTTTTATCACCAAAGACGCCGAGCAATCGGTATTTTTCCGGCCATTACAAAAACCTGTAGCCGGTCTGACTGAAGCCGAGTGGCAGCAATATCAGCAGCAGGCAAAAAACCTGATCAACAAAGAGATTTTCCCTGCTTATCAGCAATATCATGACTTTTTTGTGCAGCAATATTTACCTGGTGCACGGGATAATATTGCCGCTATTGCCCTGCCGCAGGGCGCAGAGTTTTATCAGAACCGGCTGGAGCATTACACCACACTAAAAATGACACCGGCACAGGTGCATCAGATTGGGTTGAATGAAGTGGCGCGGATCAGAGCTGAAATGGCTAAAGTGATCAGTGACACCGGTTTTAACGGCAGTTTTGCTGAATTTATTCAGTTTTTACGCACCGACAAGCAGTTTTATGTCACAACACCGGAGCAGCTGCTCAAAGAAGCGGCCTATTTGTCGAAGAAGATAGACGCCCAGTTACCAAAACTGTTTAAAAAATTACCGCGCACCCCTTATGGCGTGGAGCCGGTACCAGCCGAAATTGCACCTAAATACACCACAGGCCGTTATGCCGGTGGCCGCGGCGACGGTGAACCTGGCTTTTATTGGGTTAATACTTACGCGCTGGACCGGCGTCCGTTGTATGAGCTGGAAGCTCTGACTTTGCATGAAGCTGTACCAGGCCATCATCTGCAGGTCGCGCTGGCGAACGAACAAACTGATTTACCCTCTTATCGTCGCAGTTTTTACACTTCAGCTTTTGGCGAAGGTTGGGGTTTGTATTCTGAATATCTGGGACTGGAAGTTGGCTTTTATCAGGATCCATACAGTAACTTTGGCCGGCTGACCTATGAGATGTGGCGTGCAGCACGACTGGTGGTGGATACCGGTATGCACACTATGGGCTGGACCAGACAGCAAGCCATTGATTTTATGGCCAGTAACAGTGCTTTGTCCTTACATAATGTCACGACAGAAATTGATCGTTATATCAGCTGGCCGGCGCAGGCGCTGTCTTACAAGCTGGGCGAAATCACTATCAAACGCTTAAGAAAGCAGGCTGAGCAGGCGCTTGGCGCCGACTTTGATGTACGGGAGTTTCATGACACCCTGCTGCAAAATGGCAGCCTGCCACTGCCGATTCTGGAGCAGCAAATTAATAACTACATCAAACGTAAGCAAAAAACCTAATACACCACGCCAGCACGCCTGCGGTGAAATTCGCGCAGGCGTCGTTGGATTGTGGTAACGCAGTGTTATACTCGGCGCCGTGTTTGATGCACGGCGTTTTTCTGTGCTGATTTCAGACTGGATTGGTTGTCGGATATTCTGAGTTGTATATGTGGACTTTGTTGATATTTATTGTTTTTTTTGTCGTTGTTGTACTGCTGGTCATTAAAATTGACAGCTTGAGCAAAGCACATAAACGTATGGTAATGGAATATAAACTGAGGGATCAGGAATCTTCGCATATCCAGCAATTGACCTATGAGCTTGCCGAAGAAAGTTGCCAGATCCTGTTACAACAACTGCTGCACGATAAAATCAACAGCCGTTTGCCAGCCAGTGAAGTTTTTTGTATTGAGACTTTATGTCAGGCTATTCCAATGATCTGCAAAGAACTGGCGCAAAAACAACAGTCATTGCCACAGGCGCTGAAAAAATACTGCAAACGTAATTTAGCAGTGGAATATTCAGAATTGGAAGCTTTTATCAATCGCCACGGGCGCTTAATTCAGGGCTGGCAGAAAAACTCATTGGCTGGTTATCTGCAGTTATGTCAGTCGGGGGTTATGCTGGTGAAAGAACAAAGTTATAAAGAAATTGGAAAAACACCACGTCCGTTGTCGGAACCGGTCTGAGCTGATAAGCCCGGTATTATTTAATGCCGGATCACTACTTTAGGTTCGGTATCAATCTGGCCATCCTGATCTACTGCAGCAATCCGGTCACCGGCACGCAGCACTGCCAGACTAAAACTTGGGCTGCGGCGCACAAAAGCAAGTTCATAACCAAAACGTTGTAATTCAGCGACTGAAAATTTTTGCGCCATATTCAGCTCATTCCAAAAATAATTTACATCTTTGGTCTGATCACGACGTTCTTGAAGTAGTGCTGCCATCTGTTTTACTCCCTTTCAGGGCTACGCCTGCAAGCAGGCTGCATGGGTTGTTTATACTCTATGCTCTGGTTAAAAAAAGTACAAGCTCCATTTCCTGTTTTGTTACCGGCATTACAGATAATCTGTTGCCTTTTTTCAACACTTGCATCTGCGCCAGAGCTGGCTGTGTTCTCAATTCATCCATTGTGATGATTTTTCTGAACTTTTCTACAAACTGCACCTGCACTGCATACCAGGGCCAGCGCTCAGCACTGGCTTTGGCGTCGTAATAAGGGCTACGCGGCTGAAACTGACTTGGATCAGCAAAAGCTGTTGCCGATACTTTGGCAAGACCGGCTAAACCAATTTGCTTACAACTTGAATGATGGATCAGCACCAGATCACCCAGTTGAACCTGATCCCGCAGGAAATTTCGCGCCTGATAATTACGCACACCTTCCCAAATCACACCGTCTTGGGCTGCAGCTATATCATCAATACTGCATTCATTGGGTTCTGTTTTAAACAGCCAGGCCATTCGAATGGCTCCTTTATGCAAGCTGGCGCGATTATGCCGTGCTTTTTACGCTGCAGCCAGCAGCTTTGCCGTGAATTCTGCGGTATTTGCGTCAGATGTCTTAAAGCATGCGGTGCCGCCTCTGTTTTGCAGTTTTTACAGCACTGCTGCACAATGCTGCATTCTGTCAGCATTTTTGGAGCCCATGATGAGCCAGGTGTTAGCCGATTTATTGTCGTTATTAAAATTGGAAACTATCGAGTTGGGATTGTACCGTGGCCAAAGTCAGGATTTAGGCTTTAAAGCGGTATTTGGCGGCCAGGTGATGGGGCAGGCGTTGTCGGCTGCCAAAGAGACTATCCCGGAAGACCGGAAAGTCCATTCGTTTCACTCTTATTTCTTGCGCCCGGGTGACGCGTCCCGCCCTATCGTTTATGAAGTAGAAAATATCAGGGATGGTAAAAGTTTCAGTACCAGACGCGTCAGCGCCATCCAGTTTGGCAAGCCAATTTTTTATATGACGGCGTCTTTTCAGGCCGATGAAGTGGGTTTTGAACATCAGGATTTAATGCCGCAGGTGCCGCCACCGGAAGAGTTAATTTCCGATCTGGAATTTTATCGTGAACACGCTGACCTGATCCCACAAAGCCTGCGCAGCAAGTTTATATGTGAAAAACCTATTGAGATGCGCCCTGTGGCCTTTCACAACCCGTTTAAACCTCAGGTGAGTAACGCCAAACGTTATGTCTGGTTTAAAGCCAACGGTGCTATGCCCGACGATTTAAGGGTGCATAAATATCTGTTGGCTTATGCCTCAGACTTTAACTTTTTACCAACGGCGTTGCAGCCGCATGGCAAGTCTTTTATGGCGCCTAATATGCAAGTCGCCACTATTGACCATGCCATGTGGTTTCATCAGGATTTTCGCTTTGACGACTGGTTGTTATATGCGGTAGACAGCCCGAGTGCGTCCGGCGCCCGTGGTTTAGTACGCGGACAGTTTTTTAACCGCGCCGGTGTACTGGTGGCGTCTACCATGCAGGAAGGGGTGATCCGCAGTTACGACAAAGCCCGCAACGAATAATCCACAAGACTCCGGTTTAGCCGGAGTCTTTATTGGCGGTAATTTGCTGAATACTTTGCAGCACTTCTGGTTGTAATAAAGCGTTTACTGTAGATAGCAGCGGCTGGAAATTCTGGCCGCTGGTCAGCTGGTATTGTTCATCAAGCTGGATATAGTGCGCTTCTTTCAGTGCATTGACCAAAGTGGCGAACAGTTGTTTGTCATGATATTCCGGCGACTCAATACCATGCAGCTTTAACAGGCGCTGTGCCAGTTGCTGACTGTGCTGCTCCAGCTCAGCGCGCTGAACTGGTGCTTCCAGCGCTATTAAGTTCAGCACCATGGCATACCGCTGCAAAATGGCATCGCTGTTGTGCGCCAACAGTTGCAGCTGATGATAAGCCGGGTTTTGGCTATCGGTGCACTGATAGCTGTGCTCCACTTCTTCAATCATTCCCTGTTGCTGCAAAAACGCCAGCACCTGACCAACATACTGGCTTAAATCAGCGGACGCTAAAAACAGTTCCTGTTGTAACAGCGGTTGTAGTTGCTGGCAGATATTCAGCAACTGCATTTTACTCAGGCTGCGATGTTGCAGCAGTGCAGTGGCCAGCAAGGCTGGGATCACAAACAAATGACTGACGTTATTTCGGTAGTAGCTCATCACAACTGCTTCTTCAGCACTGAGCTGAATTAAATCGCCAAACTCATCCTGTTGCAGATGAATTTTGTGCAAGTCCAGCGCATGCTGTACCAGACTGCTGCCATTACCCTCCGGCAGGGTCACTGAGTCGTGATAAGGCGCCTGTTGTTGCAAAGCCAGATATAAATCCAGCTGCGCCACCAGCGCTTTTCGGGTCAGTACATGCTGTTCTGTTGCCAGTAAAGTAGTGGCGATCAGATTAATCGCATTAAGCGCCGCTGTCTGATTCACTTTGGTCATTACTTCGTGTGCCAGTTTAGCCACCACAGGGTTCAGCCATTGTGGTTTTTGTGGTTCAACAGGGTTAATGCTCTGACGCCAGTCAGGGGCATGTTGTTGTAAATAGTTATTGAGCGAAATGGGCTCGCCAAAATTCACATAACCATAGCCATAGTCACGCAATTGACGTATTGCCTGCAAAATACCTAAGGCCGATTCTTTGGTTTTGGCCGAACCTTTCAGCTCCCGCAGATAAGTGCTGACTTCCATCACATGCTCATACCCCAGATACACAGGCACCAGAGTGACAGGGCGGTCGATGCCGCGCAGCAAGGCCTGTACTGTCATGGCCAGCATGCCGGTTTTGGGTTGCAGTAAACGTCCGGTGCGGCTGCGGCCACCTTCACTGTAATATTTAACGCTGTAACCTTTGCGGAATAACTGTGACAGATATTCGCGAAATACCGCTGAATACAATTTATTGCCGCTAAAACTGCGGCGGATAAAAAAGGCACCGCCACGGCGGAAAAACTTGCCGATAGGCCAGAAATCCAGATTAATACCGGCGGCGATATGTGGTGCCGCCAGACCCTGCTGGTAAATCACATAACTTAATAATAAATAATCCATATGACTGCGATGGCAGGGCAGGTAAACCACTTCATGGCCACGCTGGGCTAAGTCGCGGATGACTTCAGCGTTATGAATTTTGATACCGGTAAATAACTTGCGCCACAACCAGCTTAATAAACGATCGCCTACCCGTAACGTGGATTCGCGGTAATCGGCAGCAATTTCTTCCAATAACTTCCGCGCTTCCAGCCGCGCTTGTTCCTGGCTGATATTTTTACTTTTGGCTTCATCGGCGATGGCTTTTTTCAGCGCTTCTGAGCCCAGTAGTGCATTAAAAAGCGCCGCACGATTCGGCTGTCGTGGCCCGGTCGCGGCCAGTTGCTGGCGGTAAAAGTGAAAACGGGCCACCCGTAATAATTTATGCGAGCTTTCTTCGCTGGCACCATGCTCGGCGGCCATTTCTTTTAACGAAACCGCACGCGAAAACTGCACCAGGGTATGACGGCCGGAAATCAGTACCACAAATAATTTGCGCAGCCAGCCTGGCGCTGCGGCTTCACCTATCACAGATTTAACGCTGGCTTCTTTGCCGGGCGCACGGCCCCAACTGATGGCAACCGGCACCAGCTGTGCATCCTGATCCGGCTGATTTAAATGGGCCTGCAGTAACTTTTGCCCTTGTTGCAATGCCAGCGATGCCTTGGCTGTGCCCCACAAAGGGGTGGGTTGTTGTAAAAACAAAGTGCGCGGCAAACTCACATTACCGATGCGAACCTGTTCGGCAGGATCAGGCAATCCCAGTTGCAGACAGGCGCGTTTGAGCGTTGCCAGATCGCTGGCAGAAGCCACTCTGCTGATATAAAACAGCGGCTTATTCAGATTTAATTCAAGGCTACTGACCGGTTGGGCCGGAATGATTTTATATTTTACCAGTGGCCTTAATGGCCATTGTAATACACTGGCAAACCACTTTAATCGCGCGAACATAGGTTACCTGCAGTCAAAAACAGCCGGCTAAGATACCATGGAATGAAATTCCCGCCAATTTCGCACAAATTTGCTCATTTTCTGTAATTCCCCGCTTGGCAGGCTGAAACTCACTGTATATAATCCCAGTATTCACTGTATAGGCATTCAGCACCATGCGACCACTTACTCCAAGACAAGCCGAAATATTACAACTACTTAAGGATTATCAGGCGCAGTCAGGCATGCCGCCAACGCGGGCCGAAATTGCCAGTCAGCTGGGTTTTAAATCGGCCAATGCTGCTGAAGAACATCTAAAAGCACTGGCAAAAAAAGGTTTTATCGAAATGATGCCGGGCACTTCGCGTGGCATCCGTTTGCTGGAAGATGATGATGTGGTGGCCAACGAGCCTGAATACAGTGGTTTACCACTGATTGGCCGGGTGGCTGCGGGTCAGCCGATTCTTGCGACTGAGCATATCGATCAGTATTACCAGCTTGATGCCAACCTGTTCCATCCGGCAGCTGATTTCCTGTTAAAAGTCTCAGGCATGAGCATGAAAGACATCGGTATTCTGGACGGCGATCTGTTGGCTGTGCACAAAACCACGGAAGCCCGACAAGGCGAGGTTGTGGTGGCCAGAGTAGAAGATGAAGTGACAGTGAAACGTTTCAGGCGTGATGGCCAATTTGTGTACTTACACCCCGAAAATAGCGACTTTAATGTGATAAAAGTGGATTTAACACAGCAGTTTTTTGCAATAGAAGGTTTGGCTGTTGGTGTGATTCGCAACCAAACCTGGTAAAAAATGCGGATAAAAGTTAAATAAACTCAATATCTTTCTGTTAAAGGCACTGGTATGACCTGATTGGTTTGCCGGTGCTTTTTGCATTCTGGGGTTTACAGATCAGGCTTTGTGGTCAATTCTTAGCCTGTGCCCGATAAAAACATAGTTGAGCGGAAGTTTTAAAATTGGGTACTTGTGGGATTACATAATAAAAAACAATAAATTGCAGAACAAGATACGGTGAGTGGGTTGTAGTGTCTGGTTCTGACAATTTGCTAATTATGCAAAATGACAGAGGAGACGTTACGTGGCGAAAACGAGTCGTTATCGCTGCTCGCTGCTATCCTTGCTGTTTGTCGAAATGGCTTCTGCCGCAGAAATGCCCCTGAATATGACTCAGGGTGTCACTGATATCAGTCAGCAGGTGTATCACCTGCACATGACGATATTTTATATCTGCTGTGCAATTGGCCTGGTGGTGTTTGGCGCTATGTTCTGGGCCATTCTCCATCATCGCAAGGCAAAAGGAGTACAGCCGGCACAGTTCCATGAAAGCACCAGAGTTGAGATTCTCTGGACAGCTATCCCCGTTTTCATCTTAATCATCATGGCTATTCCGGCCACTAAAACCCTGATTGCGATGGAAGATACTACTGATGCTGAAGTGACAGTGCTGGTCACTGGTTCGCAGTGGAAGTGGCATTACAAATATCTCGACTATCCGGTTGAGTTTTATTCGCTGTTGGCGACACCGCAAAAACAAATCAACAACAAAATCGCTAAAGGCGAAAACTATCTGCTGGAAGTAGATAGGCCTCTGGTGATCCCTACCGGTAAAAAAGTTCGCTTTTTAACCACTTCTGACGACGTGATCCACTCCTGGTGGGTACCGGCTTTTGCGGTGAAAAAAGACGCCAACCCCGGTTTTATCAATGAGTCCTGGGCCAAAGTGAATGAACCTGGCATCTATCGCGGCCAGTGTGCTGAGCTTTGTGGCAAAGATCATGGTTTTATGCCGGTGGTGGTGGTGGCAAAAGAGCCGGCAGAATTTGACGCCTGGATCAAAGAACAAGCCGATATTCAGGCCAAAGCCAAAGCTGCTGAACAGGAGTTGCTGGCGATGAATATGACCATGGATGAAGCCATGGCTCTGGGTGAAAAAACCTATCTTGGTTATTGCGCTGCCTGCCATCAGGCCGGTGGTGGTGGTTTACCCGGTGCTTTCCCTGCACTGAAGGGCAGCAAAATGGCAACAACGGCCGAAGGTAAAGCTGCCCATATCGACATAGTGCTCAATGGTAAAGCAGGTACTGCAATGCAGGCCTTTGGTAAACAACTGACCATGCAGGAAATTGCGGCTGTCATTACCTACGAGCGTAACGCCTGGGATAACAATACCGGCGATCTTATTCAGGCTGCTGATATTCACGCGGCCAAAACCGGTAAAAAGGAGTAGCAGATGAGCACAGTGACTCATGATCACGACACTGCGCATCATGGTGAACACCATCATCATGCGCCTTCAGGGTTAAAACGCTGGTTATACACCACCAACCATAAAGATATCGGTACTTTGTACCTGCTGTTTGCGCTGACGATGTTTTTTATCGGTGGTGCTATGGCCATGGTGATCCGCGCTGAGTTATTTCAGCCTGGTTTACAGTTGGTTCAGGCAGACTTTTTTAATCAGATGACCACAGTCCATGGCCTGATCATGGTGTTTGGTGCTGTGATGCCGGCCTTCACCGGTTTGGCTAACTGGTTAATTCCGATGATGATAGGTGCGCCTGATATGGCGTTGCCAAGGATGAACAACTGGAGCTTCTGGATACTGCCATTTGCTTTTGCCATTTTGCTGGCATCTTTGTTTATGGAAGGCGGCGGGCCTGGTTTTGGCTGGACTTTTTACGCCCCTTTATCGACTAAATACAGCGGTGACAGCACAGCACTTTTTGTGTTTTCTGTGCACATCATGGGTATTTCGTCGATTATGGGCGCAATTAACGTCATTGTGACCATTTTTAACCTGCGTGCCCCTGGCATGACCTGGATGAAAATGCCGCTCTTTGTCTGGACCTGGCTAATTACCGCTTTCCTGTTGATCGCGGTGATGCCGGTATTGGCAGGCACAGTCACTATGGTGCTGACCGACAAATACTTTGGTACCAGCTTTTTTGATGCCGCCGGTGGTGGTGACCCTGTGTTGTTCCAGCATATTTTCTGGTTTTTTGGTCACCCGGAAGTCTACATCATGATTTTACCGGCCTTTGGTATTGTCTCCAGCATAGTGCCTACTTTTGCCCGCAAGCCGCTGTTTGGTTACGCTTCTATGGTGTATGCCACTTCAAGTATCGCTTTGTTGTCGTTCCTGGTGTGGGCGCACCATATGTTCACCACCGGCATGCCGGTCTTTGCAGAACTGTTTTTTATGTATTGCACCATGCTGATTGCAGTACCAACCGGGGTCAAAGTGTTTAACTGGGTGGCCACCATGTGGAAAGGCGCCATGACCTTTGAAGTGCCGATGATGTTTGCGCTGGCCTTTATTGTGCTCTTTACCATAGGTGGTTTTTCCGGTCTGATGCTGGCCATTACACCGGCAGACTTCCAGTACCACGACACCTACTTTGTGGTCGCACATTTCCACTATGTGCTGGTCACAGGGGCTATTTTCTCCATTATTGCCGCCGCTTATTACTGGCTGCCAAAGTGGACAGGCCATATGTACGACGAGACACTCGGGCAGTGGCATTTCTGGTGTTCGCTGATTTCCGTCAATATGTTGTTTTTCCCGATGCACTTTGTCGGTTTGGCCGGCATGCCAAGACGGATCCCAGACTATGCGCTGCAATTTGCTGATTTTAATGCCTTTATTAGTATTGGTGGTTTTGCCTTTGGCCTGTCACAACTGTTGTTTGTCTGGGTGCTGGTGAAGTGTATTAAAGGTGGTGAAAAAGCAACGGATCAGGTGTGGGAAGGGGCTGAAGGGCTGGAGTGGACTTTATCGTCACCACCGCCTTATCACAGCTTTACCACGCCACCCGAAGTGAAATAGGAGCAGTCTGATGCAGCGGCAACCTGATCATCTACCTTTAATTAAACGTCTGTTGTTGGCAACTGCGCTGATGTTTGGTTTTGGTTTTGCGCTAGTGCCGCTGTATGACGTGTTTTGTGACTTAACCGGTATTAATGGCAAAACCAGCACTATGGCGGCAACGGCCGACAAAGCGGTGGTTGATGCCAAAAGGACCATCACTATCGAGTTTCTGGCCAGGCCCAATGCCGATATGCCCTGGTTGTTTGCGCCACAAACAAAAAAAATGACGGTACATCCGGGTGAAATCAAACTGGTGTATTACGAAGCGCAAAATCCAACGGCAGCAACCATGACTGGCCAGGCTGTGCCTTCGGTATCACCGGGTCAGGCTGCCTTGTACTTTAATAAAATGGAATGTTTTTGCTTTAACCAACAAGTTCTGACTGCAGGTCAGAAACTACTGATGCCATTACAATTTTATGTGGATCCTGCACTGCCGGAGCATTTCAGCACCATCACTTTGTCTTACACGCTGTATGACATGACAAAACATGCACCTGCTGAAACAGTGACAGCGCAAGTCTCAACAGGGGGCAATGATGAGTAAAACTTACGACAAATATTATGTACCTGAACAAAGCCCGTGGCCGATAGTCGGGGCTGTGGCGCTTTTTATGATAGCTTTTGGTGCCGGTAACTTTGTCAATGAAGTCACCCGCAACAAAGAAGGGTATGGCGGTTATCTGCTGCTGGCCGGTGTTGCTGTGTTGTTATTTATGCTGGTGGGCTGGTTTCGCAACGTCATCGATGAATCCATGCATGGTTTGTACAGCCAACAAATGGACAGGTCGTTCCGGCAGGGCATGAGCTGGTTTATTTTTTCTGAAGTGATGTTTTTTGCGGCCTTTTTTGGTGCTTTATTTTACGCCCGGATGATTGCCATGCCCTGGCTGGACGGCGCAAGTAACAACGCCATGACAGCACAGTTGTTGTGGCCGGATTTCAGCGCGCACTGGCCAATGACCAAAACACCGGGTGGCACTGAGACCACAGCCATGCCATGGCAGGGGCTACCGCTTTATAACACCTTAATCCTGCTGACCTCTTCAGTGACCCTGCACTTTGCCCATGTTGGGCTGGAGCAGGGCAAACGGCTGCAGCTGAAGTTGATGCTGACTCTGACAGTACTGCTGGGCGTGGCATTTTTGGCCTGTCAGGCTTATGAATATGTGCATGCTTATCGTGACCTGGGTTTAAAACTGGATTCTGGTATTTATGGCAATACCTTTTTCCTGTTGACCGGCTTTCACGGTATGCATGTGACTTTGGGGGCCATTTTCCTGCTGGTGATTTTGCTTCGGATTTTGCTGAAAAACCACTTTACCGCCCACAATCATTTTGCCTTTCAGGCGGCTGCCTGGTACTGGCATTTTGTTGATGTGGTCTGGCTGTGTTTATTTGTCTTTGTGTACGTTTTATAAGCATAAAGCTGGCTGCATAAAGCGGCCAGCTATCTTGTTTGGGAAGCCTGACAGCCTCAGGGCTCTTGGGAAAGTTTGGGGATGTTTTTAATAAGGGCGTTGATGTGGGCTTATCCAGCCCATCGCCAGCGCCAGAATAAGCAGCGCCATCACAATGGCGGAAAATAACACGCGCC
Organism: Rheinheimera sp.; assembly: GCA_003543135.1. Classification (GTDB taxonomy): domain Bacteria; phylum Pseudomonadota; class Gammaproteobacteria; order Enterobacterales; family Alteromonadaceae; genus Pararheinheimera. Next base: position 64,937 of record DPJG01000022.1, on the reverse strand, counting down.
GGCCCAGATATTTCGACATGCTGACTTTATTGGGATCGTTTTTCAGCATCAGCCACAAAGCGCGGAACAGGTTAAAAACGATAAAGAGCAGTAACGCTATGAGTATCAGTTTGACCAGCATACAACCTCAGTTTGGCGGAGATGCAGATGCAGATCCGCTTGTTTAATCAGATCTTTATGCTGCGTTGGTGGTTAGTGTTGATTACTCTGGCCGCTTTTTTGCTGTTAATCAAGCTGGCCTGGTGGCAATGGCAAAGATCCACCGAAAAAGAAGCACAACTGCAGCAAATTCAAAGCTGGCAGCAACAAGGACCTTTATCCTGGTCTGATGCTTATCAAAAATCTTCCGCAGAAATCGACGGTGCACCGCTGCAAGGTGTTGCACACTGGTTAGCGCCTTTTGTCTGGCTGATCGATAACCAAATCTGGCAAGGCAAGGCTGGTTACGACGTGTTAGTGCCGGTACAACTCAGTCACAACACACCGGTGTTGTTGGTCAACCTCGGTTGGGTGGCCGCTCCGGCACAGCGCAGCCAGCTGCCACACATTAAAGTGCCCGCTGAATTTGTGCTTGATGGTGTGCTACGCACCAGACTGGCCGGTTTGCGGCTTGGGCAAAATCTGGAAGACCAGGGGCAGTGGCCCATGCGTTTACAAACAGTGGAGCCGGAGTTGCTGGAAAGTCAGATTGGGCAGCAACTCTACAGTGGTGTGTTTTATCAGCAACAAACCCCTTTTATTTATCATTACAAAGCCGTGGTACTGCCACCGGAAAAACACCGGGCTTATGCAGTGCAGTGGTTGTTATTGGCTGTTGCCGTGTTAATTGTGGCAATGGCTGCCAGCTATCAGAAGGATGCCTGAATGCCAAAAAAGAAGTTTATCTGGTTGTTTGCCATGGTTTGTCTGGTGCCTGTGGCGCTGGCGCAACTGGTACTGACTCAGGGCTGGTTTTCCGCAGGCGCCAGTAGTAAAGGCAAGTGGCTTAGTGAAGAAGTCCGGTTGTTGCCGGCAGTACCCGCGTCAGAGCCGCACTGGCGTTTGGTGTATTTAGCGCCTAGCCCTTGCCTGCAACATTGTCAGCAGGTGTTAAGCCTGATGACACAAATTCACACTGCCCTTGGCCGCAAACAAGATCAACTGACACTCTGGGTGCTGGCTGAGCAGGCGCCGGCGCAGTTAGCGCAGCCGCTGCAGTTCCAGCACAATAGCGGCAACATCAGCGGCAATAGTATCGGCATAGGCGAGCTGGTGTTGGTTGAACATCAGGGGTTGGCCTTACTGCAATATGCAATGCCACAGGAGTTACAACAGCTGCCGTTAACGGGCAAAGCTGTGATGGCTGATTTACAGAAGCTGATGAAATTTGACCGGGGGCCGGTATGAAACTGTTAAGGATGCTGGTGAGTATGGCCATAGTGCTGGCCATGCTGGTGATTATTTTAGGTGCTTATACCCGCTTAACCGATGCCGGACTGGGTTGTCCGGATTGGCCAGGTTGTTATGGTTTTCTGAAAGTGCCGCAACACGAAACCCATGTGGCCATCGCTGAAGCCCGTTTTCCGGAGCGGCCAGTGGAGGCGCACAAAGCCTGGAATGAAATGATCCACCGTTATTTTGCCGGCACCCTGGGTTTGTTAATTGCGGGCATTTTTTTCCTGAGCTGGCGGTTACAGCAAAAAGTCACAGTACTGCCAACAGTTCTTTTAGCCTTAGTGGTATTTCAGGCTGCGCTTGGCATGTGGACAGTGACATTAAATTTATTCCCGCTGGTGGTGATGGGGCACTTATTGGGTGGTTTTAGTTTACTGGCACTGTTGATGTTGTATCGCTGGCAACTGTCGAAACAATTGCGACCTGAGCTGGCGCAATATCAGGCACCGGCCAGCCTGGCAAGGGCGGGCTGGCTGGTGCTGCTGATTCTGGTTGGTCAGATTGCTCTGGGCGGCTGGACTTCAGCCAATTACGCCGCCATGGCCTGTGTTGAATTGCCGATCTGCCATAGTGGCTGGCAACAACAACTGAATTTCCCCGAAGCTTTTGACTTACATCTGGGACATGACAATTACGAATTTGGCGTGATGAGCGCCGGGGCGCGGCAAACCATTCATATCAGTCACCGTATTGGCGCTGTGCTGACACTGCTGGCGGTTGGCTGGTTTGCAGTGCGTTTGTGGCAACAACGCCAGCAAATTGGCATGGCGAGGTTACCCATGTTACTAGGCGCTTTATTGCTGCTGCAATTTAGTTTAGGTGTGGCCAATATCTGGTGGTTGTTGCCACTGGGAAATGCCGTGGCGCATAACTTTGTCGCAGCCAACTTGCTGATGGTGTTGACACTGATTTGTGCCCGGTTACAACAACAAAGGAGGTCAGCATGACCCAAGCAAAAACTATGACGGTCATTGGCAGAACCCAAAGTGTATGGCGTGATTATTATCAGCTGACCAAACCCAAAGTCGTTGCGTTGTTGTTGTTAACTGCCTGGGTGGGCATGTTATTGGCGCAGCCCGGTTTTCCGGCCATCGATTTATTGGTTTTTGGCACTCTGGGCATTGGGCTCTTGTCGTCGGCGGCAGCTGCACTTAATCATGTGCTGGATCAGCGCATTGACGCGCAAATGGTACGAACCCATCACAGGCCGGTGGCGCGTGGCCGCATCAGTGCCGAAAAGGCCGTGTTGTTTTCTGTTGTTCTGGCAGGCACAGGTTTTGTGTTGTTATACAACATGGTAAACCCTTTGACCGCCTGGCTGACGTTGGCAAGTTTGTTTGGTTATGCCGTGGTGTACACCCTGTATTTAAAAAGAGCCACCCCCCAGAATATTGTGATTGGTGGTCTGGCTGGTGCCATGCCACCGCTGCTGGGCTGGACCTGTATGACAGGTGAAATTGCCGCTGAACCCTTGTTGTTGGTGATGATTATTTTTGCCTGGACACCCCCACATTTCTGGGCACTGGCCATTCACCGGCGTGACGATTATGCCAAGGTCAATATGCCGATGCTGCCGGTAACCCATGGCATAGAATTTACCAAAACCGCTATTTTCCTTTATACGCTGATTTTGTTTTTAGTCTGTTTATTGCCTTATCTGGTGGGTATGACTGGGGTGATTTACCTGCTGGGTACTGTGGTGTTAAACCTGTGGTTTATGGCCTGGGCCTGGCAGCTGAAATTTAATGCCAAAGCAGATACCGCCATCAAAACATTCAGGTTTTCCATTGTGCACCTGATGTTGTTATTCTTGCTGCTGATGCTGGACCATTACGCTAAGTGGACAGCTTTTTCAGCACTGAACTGATGCAGGGAATAAGGTTGTGAAAATACAAAAAGTTGTGGTGGCGTTATTGTTAATACTGGTGATGCTGGCCGGTGTCTTGAGTTATCAGCATTTACAAAAGGTGGACGAGCCGGTGTCGGCTTTGGTGTACCCAAAAGCGCGTGATTTGCAGGAATTTAAACTAAGCAGCCATCTGGGTACTACATTGGGCCGGCAAGACTTACGTGGTCAGTGGACGCTGGCTTTTGTCGGTTACACCTATTGCCCTGATATTTGCCCTATGACTATGGCCACTTTGTCTGGCAGCTATAACCAGTTAAAGCAAATGTTGCCTGCGGACGCCAAGCTGGCAATCTGGTTTATTTCAGCTGATCCACAGCGTGACACTGTCAGTCAGCTCAACAGTTATGTCGGTTATTTTCAGCAACCGGCCATTACCGGCGTGACCGCAGGCCATGATCAGTTATTTCCTTTTGTGCGGGACTTGGGGCTGATGTATGCCATTAGCAGCACTACAGAGCCGGATTATCTGGTGGATCACAGTGCTTCTATTGTGTTGATCAACCCGGATGCGCAGCTGGCGGCTGTCTTTAAACCAGAAATGGCAGCCGGCAAGGTGCCGCTGGTCAGTAAAACCATGTTACTGGCCGACTTCCCGCTGGTGATGGCCAAACTGCAATAAGGCGATGCCTTAGCAGCATTCTGGTGGCTAAGGCAAAAACACCCAGGGCTGGGAGAACCAGTAAAAATACCCTTTTTTACTGAGGCTGGGGGCTGTGCAGTTATATCTGTTGTGACTGAGTTTGAGCGGTGCTTTGGCTTTGGCAACAAAGGTACGCTCGTCCAGCCATGTCAGCGGTATCGCTTCTCCATTAAAAAAGCAGTTCAGCTGTGCTGTTTTAAAGTCTTTGGCATCAACTGTTAACTTCAGGCTGGGCGGATTGGTTTTGCTGACGGGGTCAGCGCCGCTGTAGTCTGTCACCGGCAAGGCCAGGGTTTTTAATTTAGGGCCAAAATGTTTTAACGCGGCAAACTGGCTGGATGATGGATAACGTGGAATACGGGTTAAAGAAACACCAGGGCCAACAGCGCCGGATTGCTGGCCAATGCCAATAAAACCCAGCTCTTTGACCAGAGCTTCCAGCTCAGCACTAAAATCACCATAAGGGTAAGCCAGCCATTGGCGGCGCACGCCCAGTTTTTCTTCCAGTTGTTGTTCGGCCAGCAGAATGTCGGTTTTAACCCTTTGCCGCCATTGCGCTTTGCTTTCGCCTTTATTCGGTACTGCCAATCTGTGGTGATAAGAGCTGTGGTTGGCAATAATCACGCCTTCTTTGTGCATGGTCTGAATTTGTTGCCAGCTTAATACCGGGCCTTCTTTGCGGTCTATTAAAGCCGGACCTAAAAACATGGTGTAAGGGTAACCAAACTCCCGCAGGATAGGACGGGCATGGGTGAAGACATTTTCAAAACCATCGTCAAAAGTGATGGCCACTTCATTGTCTGCCAAAGGCTCGCCGGCTTTAAGCTGGTTAATCAGTCGTTCCAGGCTCACCACTTTCATCTTCTGCTCTTTGAGCAGCTGCATTTGCTGGCGAAATTCAGCCGGGGTGACGCTGGTGGTTTTAGGGGTATTAGTGGCTACATGATGGTATTGCAGAATAATAGCAGCCTGCGCTGTTGTGGTGCTAAGCGCGGTAATAGTTAAAGCTGTGGTGAAGATAAAGCGCAACGCAGACAAAAACAGACAACGCATCAACAGATCCTTAAAACTATTCGTCCTTGGGCAACAGGCCAATACGACGCAGCAACAGCAATAGATAACTGCCAAAAGTGATGATAAAACTCACCAACCATAACAGAATCACAGTTTGCAGTAACCAGAGTGGTTCTGCCGGTAACAGCAGAAACACCAGCAAAAGCAGCCAGAATCCTGCCATGCCCCAGATAAAACAACGGCCGCATTGGGCAGCCGTTGGTAAGGTGATGTTTAGCCGCATTGGCAAGGCTTAATAATAAGAGTGTTCACCACGCTGGTGGTCGGTGACATCGCGCACGCCACTCAGCTCACCGCTGAAGCGGTTCAGCAACTCTTTTTCGATGCCTTCTTTTAAGGTTAAATCCACCTGAGAACAACCGTTGCAGCCGCCGCCAAACTGCAGCACAGCCACACCTTCCTCGGTCAGCTCAACCACAGACACCCGACCACCATGGTTGGCCAGTTGTGGATTAATTTCAGCGTCAATGACGTATTGCACCCGTTCTTTCAGTGGAGCATTGTCATTAACCTTGCGTACTTTGGCGTTCGGCGCTTTTAAAGTCAGTTGTGAACCCATCTGATCGGTGACAAAATCAATTTCAGCGTCCACCAAAAAGGGTTTGCTGTCGGCATCAATCACCGCAGAAAAGCCGGTAAAAGCCACTTTTAAATCCGATTCTTCCACCGCATCAACAGGGCAATAAGACACACCACATTCAGCCTGAGCCGTGCCAGGATTGACGACGAACACTCTGATATTGGTGCCGGCCGCCTGTTTTTCCAACAACTTAACAAAGTGCGCTTGCGCAGCTTCTGAGATATGAATCATTGCTTAGTACCTGACTAAATTACTAGGTTAATGGCTATGATACTCCTTGGGCGCAGCCCTGCCAACCCCGCTTGAGCAATCCCAATCTTTATTGTTAAGGTGGTGCCAAAGTAACAGGAGTTGTGATGAAAACATTCACCTTATTGGCCGCTTTAACTTTAACCGGTTTCACAGCTGCTGCCGGCCTTGCTGCGCAGCAACAGACTGAAGTCCAGGTACCGGCGCCGGCGCAAATTCTGGGATTTGCTCCAGGCCAGTGGCATGCCCGGCATGATCAGATTGAACGATATTTCCGTGAGCTTGCAACAAGCCAGCCAGAGCGTGCACTGCTGCAGGAAATAGGTCGAACCCACGAGCAAAGACCGCTGTTGCAGCTGGTGGTCAGCTCAAAAGCCAATATGGCAAAGCTGGAAGAAATCCGGCGTCAGCATCTGGCGGTGGCCAAAGGTGAACAGCAGGCCGATGCGCAACTGCCCCTGGTGATTTGGCTGGGGTACAGCATTCATGGTAATGAACCCAGCGGCGCCAATGCCGCAATGCAGCTGGCGCATTATCTGCTGAGCAGTGATACTGCTGAAGTCAGTCAGTGGCTGGAACAGGCTATTATTCTGATCCAACCCAGTTTAAATCCGGATGGTCATGACCGTTTTGCCAATTGGGCCAATATGCATCAGGGGCTGAATCCTGTGGCCGACCCACAACACCGTGAGCATGTTGAACCCTGGCCGAATGGCCGGCCCAATCACTACTGGTTTGACTTAAACCGTGATTGGCTGCCGCTACAACATCCGGAAAGCCGCGCCCGTATTGCCCAGTTCCATCACTGGCTGCCGCAGGTGCTGGGGGATTTCCATGAAATGGGCACCAACAGCAGTTATTTTTTCCAGCCCGGTATTCCAAGCCGCAACAATCCGGCCACTCCGGATGAAAACTACAAATTAACCGCATTATTGGCGCAGTACCATGCCAAAGCCTTTGATGACAAAGGCAAGTTGTATTACACCGAAGAAAGTTTTGATGACTTTTATATTGGCAAGGGTTCTACCTATCCGGACGTGCATGGTTCAGTCGGCATTTTATTTGAACAGGCCAGCAGCCGCGGCCATTTGCAGGACAGCATCAATGGCCCCTTAAGTTTTGCCACCACTATTGAAAATCAGCTGCTGACGTCTTTGTCGACTTTAAGAGGCGCCGTTGCTCACAAAGCCGAATTACAGCAGTGGCAGCGCAAGTTTTTCCGCGACAGTCAGTCACTGGCAGCCGATGATGCGGTGCAGGGATATTTATTAACTGAAAGTGCTGATCAAAGCCGGTTGCAGGATCTATTGCAGTTGCTGGCACAACACCAAATCAAGGCTTATGCGCTGACCGAAGATGTCAGTCAGGGTGAGCAGCAGTTCCCGGCCGGACAAAGTTATTTTGTGCCGTTAAAACAAAGCCAATACCGGCTGCTCAAAGCGGCGTTCAGCACAGAAACCAATTTCCGTGACAATACTTTTTATGATGTGTCGGCCTGGACCTTACCTTATGCCTACAACATCAGTTTTGCCAGCAGCCGTAAAGTACCGGCAGCGCTGAGCAAAACGCCGTGGCAGCCCACAGCGACTGCGGCAGCGCCTGTCACCGCCGGTGCTTACGCTTATGCAATCCGTTGGCAGGATCAACGGGCTCCCGTGCTGGTGCAGCAGCTGCTGGCTAAAGGATTGCAGCTCAGAGCGGCCAGTAAAGCCTTTAGTGCAGAGACGGCTGAAGGTGTACAGCAGTTTGCCGCCGGCACTGTGCTGGTGCCGGCCGGTTTACAACAAGGTGACTGGTTCAGTGTGCTGCAACAGGCCCAGCAACAGCATGCTTTATCGCTTGCGGCCATCAGTTCAGGTTTAACACCTATGGGGCAGGATTTAGGCAGTAATCAAATGGTGCCGCTAAAGCTGCCGCAAGTGCTGGTAATTGCCGGGCCTGGCGTGAATTCCAGTGAAGCGGGGGAGCTGTGGTTTAATCTGGAGCGGTTGGCTGGTGTGTCACCCAGTTTGGTGGAGCCGGCGCGGCTTGGCCAGATAGATTTAAGCCGTTACAGCCATATTCTGCTGCCGGATGGTAAATATCAAAGCTGGAAAGAAAGTGATATTGCCAAACTGGAAAGCTGGGTTAAAGCCGGCGGTGTGTTATGGGCGCAAAAATCAGCGCTGGAGTTTGTCGCCAAACAAGGTTGGATCGCCAGTGCAGTTGCCAATAAAGAAGAGCTGAAGCAGCTGGTCAAGCTTGATGAGCTGCGTTACAACGACAAAGAAAAGCTGGCGGGTCAACAACGGATTGCCGGTGCCATTTTCCAGTTGGAGCTCGATTTAAGCCATCCGCTGAGTTTTGGTTTACCCAGAGCCGAACTGCCGGTATTTAAAAACGATTTGATGTTACTCAAAGCCCCCGGCAAGGATTTTGTCACAGTGGGCTCTTACCGCAGTGGCAAGCAGCTGGCGGGTTTTGTCGCCCCTGAGCTGGCCGGACAGATCAGCGAAAGTCCGGCCTTGCTGGCACAGACCATGGGCAAAGGCAGAGTCATCGCCATGGTGGACAACCCGGTGTTTCGCGGTTATTTCACTGGTTCCAGCCGTATTCTGGTGAACGCACTTTATTTTGCCAAAGCTTTTGATTCGGCGTCCGGTGACGATGAGGGGGCTGCTGAATAACGCCTTTGCCTTTTGGCAGAAGTGACGGCCAGGGTCCAGACATCGACAGTCCGGACCCCGTGTTTTTTTAACAATAAGCACAGCTGATTCACCGTCGCGCCTGTGGTGATCACATCATCCACCAACAGCATATGCGCCGGTAATTCCAGCTTTGTTTGTAAGCTGAACTGGCGGCGCAGATTGGCCCTGCGCTGTGCCCGACTCAGCCCCACCTGGTGTTTGACACCGGCTTTACTGGAAAATACCGACAATAACGGCAATTGCAGACTGGTTGCCAGGGCACGCGCCAGCTCTTCCGCCTGATTAAAACCTCGTTCTTTGTATCTGTTGCTGCTCATAGGTACATAACACACAGCCGCATCAGCTGGTGCCTGATAACTTTTTGTTGCGGTGGCCAGTTGTTGACAAAGTAAGGCGCCACAAGCCAGATCCCGGTTGAACTTCCAGGCCACAATCCAGTGTGACCAGGGATTCTGGTACCAGCTCAGGCTATAAAGTGCATCAAAGTGACGGGGTTTCAGACCACGCGCAACAGCGGGTAATAACAAGGCATTTTGTGTTGGTAATGCCGGCGACAAGCGGGGTAAGGCCAAGTTACAATAATCGCACAGCTGCGCCTCGGGCTGTTGCACCGGTAGCTGGCACCATAAACAAGAGTTGGGCAACAGCAGGTGCAGGCACTGGTGCACAACAGAGATGATTCTTGGCATTTTCACAAAAAATAAACATTTAGGTTCACTATGGCAGTTCAGCCGCAAAGAGGCAAACCCAGTCTGGTACTGTTGCACGGTTGGGGGTTAAATCATGCTGTTTGGCAACATCTTATTCCGTTATTAGCTGACGATTATCAGGTGCTGACTCCTGACCTGCCTGGTTTTGGCTTGAATCAGCAGTGCCCGAGTCCTTATACACTCAGTGCTGTGGCTGCTGAAATGGCGGCCACGATTCCGCCGCAGAGTCTGGTGTTGGGCTGGTCTTTGGGTGGCTTAATAGCCACGCAGCTGGCGCTGGAGCATCCGGAAAAAGTCAAAGCGCTGGCGCTGGTGGCTAGTTCCCCCTGTTTTTTAGCCAAAGCAGGCTGGCCAGGCATGGATGAACGGGTGCTTAGTCAATTTGCCGGTGCTTTATCAAAAGATCTGGCGCTGACAGTCGAGCGTTTTCTGGCTATCCAGGCCCTTGGCAGTGAAACTGCGAGGCAGGATATTAAAGCATTAAAACAGGCTGTGTTAAGTTTGCCATTACCCAGCTCAGAAGCATTGGCCGGTGGTTTACAGCTGCTGGCGGATGGTGATTTAAGATCAAGGCTGGCGGAACTACAAATGCCGCTTACTTATTGTTTTGGCCGGCTGGATTCGCTGGTCCCTGTTGCGATGCTGGATACACTCAGTCAAATCTGTCCTGCGGCTGAAGTGACGCTGTTGCCAAAGGCTTCCCACGCCCCCTTTATCTCGCACCAGGCCGAGTTTATGCAATGGCTGCGGCAATGGGCGGCACAAGCATCCTCAGGTTGCAGCTGATGTCAGCATAACTGGCCATAAATACCGGCAAAAGCGGCAAATATTTGCCGCTTTTGCCGGCTTTAGCTTGAGTCTGGCAGTGTTCTTGATTAGAATTTAATCAAGTTCGCTAAACGCCGGAGATCTACCATGGACATTCAATCAGCTTTTGCTTCAGGCACTCAGGGCCTGCAAAGTGCGTCTTATGGCATTACCGAAGCTACAGTGAATATTAACCGCGAAACCGCCAATCAGCAGCGGCTGCAAAATGCCCGCGAAGATGCTGCAGCTCAACAAAGTCGTGCTGAAACCGATAGAGTCACTTTAAGCTCAGAGGCTCAAACCCCGGGCCTGACACAAAGCCTGGTGCAACTGACTACAGAACAAATCAATGCCGAAGCCAATGTGCGTTCTATTCAGACGGCAGATGAAGTGCTTGGTTCTGTCATCGATATCCGGGTGTGAGTAACACAAGATGATCATCACCCCTCCGGCCTTTACCAATATCAACCCTTATCCCGGCAACCCTGCCGTTGATTTGGCGCGCCGGGAAAATTTAAAACGCGACATTATCGAGCCTGTGACTCAGGCCGAGCGTGGTGCTGCTGAAAAAGGCGTGATTTCCGAAGATAAAAGCCGCAACCATAATGCCAGCAACGGTTATACCTACAGCGATGACATTAAAAACCGCGGCACTGAGCTCAAACAAGCCATTGAAGGACGTGGTGAAGAAAGCTCTGGCCGTGAACAGCAAGGCGAAAACAGTGGTCAGCAGGGTGGACAAAATCAGGATGGCCGGCAAGGCAGCCCTTCAGAACAACGTCAACAAACAGCAGAACAACGTGAAATTGCCGAACTGAAAAAACGTGATGCTGAAGTCAGAGCACACGAGCAGGCGCATGCGTCGGTCGGCGGTGAGCTTGCTGGCAGCCCAAGTTACAGTTATCAGACAGGCCCTGACGGTCAGAAATATGCCGTTGGTGGTGAGGTAAACATCGATCTGGCGGAAGTGCCTGGTGATCCTCAGGCCACTATTATCAAATTGCAGCAGGTCAAGGCGGCCGCATTGGCGCCAGCCGACCCTTCCTCTACGGATCAACAAATTGCTGCAGAAGCCAGTCGCCGTATTGTTGAAGCTCAGATTGAACTGGCGCAGGAATTATTGCCACTGAATGACCCGCCGGCGTCGGATGGTGATTATGATGCCGCTGCTGCTTTTGCGGAAATGACAGGCCGGGTTGAACTTGCTGATATTGAAGCTGAGCCGGAGATATTTTCTGACCAGGCCAACACCGTAGCCCGGCAGGATGAAGATGTTGCCAGCAAGATGCAACAAGAGCGGCAACAGCAATACAATGCAATAAAAGAAAACGCCAGTCGTTATGTGGTTCCTGAAACCCGTTCTTTTGCCCGGGACCCGCAGATGCAATTGCGTAGTGACGTGATTGCCGGTTTTTACGCCCGTGCCACCATGCCTGCTGAAAGGCCACTCATCCAAAGCATTTAAATCATTACAGCTTGATGTTGCCACAGAGCCAGGCGACACCTGAGATGTCTTATCACTTATCACTTATCACTTATCACTTATCACTTATCACTAAGCACTTATCACTAAGCACTTAGCCACTCAGTCATTCAGTCATTCAGTCATTCAGTCACTCAGTCATTCAGTCATTCAGTCATTCAGTCATTCAGTCATTCAGTCATTCAGTCATTCAGTTTTTCAGGTATTAAAACAAAACGCCGTCTTAAAGACGGCGTTTTTATGCCAGCACCCAGGGGCCGTATTACTTTTTCAGCTTGGCGAGCGCGGCTGCAAAAGCATTGCCCATGGCGGCATTGCCCTGATCAACCGCTTTTGCTGCTTTTGGCGCAGTTTTGCCGGCGTAACCGCCTGAACTTTGTGTTTTACTGTTTTCTTTGGCCGCACCGCGCTGTTGTGGTTGTTCATCCATCCGCATCGTCAGTGCAATACGCTTACGGTCGGCTTCAACTTCCAGCACCTTAACTTTCACGATATCGCCAGCTTTGACCACTTGATGGGGGTCGCTGACAAATTTGTCGGTTAACGATGAAATATGCACCAAACCGTCCTGATGCACGCCGATATCCACAAAAGCCCCAAAGTTAGTGACATTGGTGATCACCCCTTCGAGTAACATGCCAGGTGTTAAGTCCGACAGTTTTTCCACGCCGTCTTTAAAGTTAGCGGTTTTAAACTCTGGACGCGGGTCGCGGCCCGGTTTATCCAGCTCTTTTAAAATGTCGCTGATGGTTGGAATACCAAAGGTGTCATCGGCAAATTCTGCCGGGTTAATCGACTTTAAAAAGCTGCTGTTACCGATAATGTCAGTCACCGACTTCTGGTGTTTGCTGACAATCTTTTCCACCAAAGGATAAGCTTCAGGGTGCACCGCTGAGGCATCCAGCGGGTTGCTGCCGTTGCTGATACGTAAAAAGCCGGCGGCTTGTTCATAAGCTTTAGGGCCAAGGCGCGGCACTTTTAATAAATCTTTGCGCTGCATAAAACGGCCGTTGCTGTCGCGGTATAACACAATATTTTGCGCCAGCGTTTTATTCAGACCGGCAACCCGCGCCAACAGCGGTACTGAGGCGGTGTTGAGGTCCACCCCGACGGCGTTTACACAGTCTTCCACTACCGCATCCAGTGATTTGGTTAACAAACTCTGGTTAACATCGTGCTGATACTGGCCAACGCCGATAGCTTTAGGCTCAATTTTTACCAGTTCGGCCAGCGGATCTTGCAGGCGACGGCCAATAGAAACAGCACCACGCAATGATACGTCTAACTCCGGGAACTCCTGCGCCGCCAGTTCAGAAGCGGAATACACTGAAGCACCGGCCTCTGACACCATCACTTTGGTCAGGCGCATTTCCGGCAGCATTTTAATCACGTCACCGGCCAGTTTGTCGGTTTCTCTGGAGGCGGTGCCATTACCAATGGCAATCAGTTCAACTTTGTATTGTTTGCAATAAGCGGCCAGGGTTTTCACCGATTTGTCCCACAGGTTTTGTGGGGCATGCGGGAATACAGTGGTATGTGCCACCAGTTTGCCTGTTTCATCCACCACTATGACTTTCACCCCGGTGCGAAGACCAGGGTCCAGACCCAGAGTGGCACGCATACCGGCAGGAGCTGCCATTAATAAGTCTTTCATATTACGGGCAAATACGGCGATGGCTTCCACTTCAGCTTTTTCGCGTAATTCACCGAGCAGGTCATTTTCCAGCTGCAGATGAAGTTTTACTTTCCAGGTCCACTGCACCACAGTGCGCATAAAAGCGTCGCCGGCGCGGTTTTGCTGACGCAAATTAAAATGGCTGGCAATCATTTGTTCGCAGTTGGCGTGGGCGTTTTCTTCGTCGGCATCAGGCAGTAACTGCAGATTCAGCACCCCTTCGTTGCGGCCACGGAACATGGCCAGGGCACGATGCGACGGTACGTTTTTCCAGGCTTCCTGATGGGCAAAATAATCGCGGAATTTTGCGCCTTCGGTTTCTTTACCTGCCACCATGCTGCTTTTTAATACCGCATGCTGCGCCAGATGACGACGTAATTTAGCCAGTAAATCAGCGTCTTCAGCAAAACGCTCCATCAGAATATATTTGGCACCGTCCAATACTGCTTTGACATCGGCAAAACCGGCTTCGCTGTTGATATAAGCCTGAGCGGCGTTTTCCGGCGCCAGATCCGGGTCGGCCAACAAGGCATCCGCCAGCGGTAATAAACCTGCTTCTATGGCAATTTGGCCTTTGGTGCGGCGTTTGGCTTTGTATGGCAGGTATAAATCTTCTAAACGGGTTTTATTGTCGGCGGCCAGAATATCTTGTTCCAGCTCAGCGGTCAGTTTGCCTTGTTCCTGAATGGTTTTTAAAATTACCTGACGCCTGTCTTCCAGCTCACGCAAATAAGTTAAGCGCTGCTCTAAGGCACGTAATTGGTTATCATCCAGCCCGCCTGTCACTTCTTTACGGTAACGGGCGATAAAAGGCACTGTGGCGCCTTCGTCCAATAAAGCAATGGCGGCGGCAACCTGTTCAGCGCGTGCAGAAATTTCCGTGGCAATTTGTTTGACAATCAACGACATATTCTTATATTCCTCAAGTCCTGCACCGGCAAAAACTAAGTGCGGGCTGGCTAACAATGCAGATGGCCGGTATTGTCTATCTTCAGCGGCAAAAAATCCATTGTTGTTACCGATACCGGGGCAGCGGCAGGCCAGTTTTTGTGGTATTAGCAACCTTGAATAGAGTGAAGCAGAGTGGCAAAAACACCGATTATTCATCAGGTGAAAACCAAGTTAGTCACCCGCGAGGGTTATAACGCATTAAAAGCGGAACATGACCATCTGTGGTTTAAAAAAAGACCGGAAGTCACCCGCATCGTCAGCTGGGCCGCCAGTTTGGGCGACAGGTCAGAGAACGCCGATTATCAGTTCAATAAGAGGCTTTTGCGGCAAATAGACAGCAGGATCAGATACCTGCGTAAGCGGCTTGATGACTTAAAAATTGTTGATTATGCACCTGAGCAGGAAGGCAAAGTGTTTTTTGGCGCCTGGGTAGAAATTGAAGATGAAGCAGGGGCCAGTCTGAAATTCCGGATTGTCGGGCCCGATGAAATTTATGGCCGCAAAGATTACATTTCAATTGATGCCCCTATGGCGCGGGCTTTGTTAAAAAAACAGGTGGACGACACTTTTGTGGTGCAAACCCCGGCCGGCAGCAAAGAGTGGCTGGTCTGCCAGATTTATTACCCCAAAGCTGGTGCTGAACTGGCGCCGGACTGGACGGCGCGCTCACTCGACGAGTTGGATGCGTCTGAACTTGATGACAATGACGAAAACCCAGGCTGAGGTGTTACCGGCGCCAGCTTTTTACCAAGTGCCGGTTTGCCCGCTGTGGGTTGGCTAAGCCGTCACAGCGCTGAGTTAACTGCAGCGCTCCAGCAGCAAAGCCACCCCCTGACCGCCGCCGATACACATGGTGACCAGAGCAAACTGGCCATCAATCCGTTCCAGCTCAGACATGGCTTTAATAATTAATATCGAACCTGTGGCGCCAACCGGATGCCCTAATGCAATAGCTCCGCCATTGGGGTTTACTCTGGTTTCATCCAGACCCAGGCTGCGATTCACAGCAATAGCCTGAGCAGCAAAAGCTTCGTTGGATTCTATTACCGCCAAATCTGCCACAGACAAACCGGTTTTTTTCAGCAGTTGCTGCACGGCCGGTATCGGGCCCAGCCCCATCACCTCTGGTGCAACGCCGGCAAAACTATAACCTCTGAGTCTGGCTCTGACTCCAAGGCCATGGCTTGAGGCAAACTGGCGGTTGCTCAGCACCAAAGCGGCGGCACCGTCATTCAGGCCAGAACTGTTGCCTGCTGTGACTATGCCTTGTTGACTAAAAGCAGGTTTGAGTGCGGCCAGACTTTGCAGGCAGGTCTCTGGCCTTGGATGTTCATCCTGTACAAACTGGCTGCTCTGTTTGCCCTGAGTGACAGTCACTGGTGTGATCTGGCTGGCAAAATAACCGGCTGTCATAGCGGCAGCGGCTTTTTGCTGGCTGTGCAGCGCAAACTCGTCAAGCTCCTGCCGGCTTAGCTGGTATTGAGCGGCAATCCGCTCGGCGGTTAAACCCATATGACCACTGCCAAAAGGGTCGCTCAGAATACCTAAAGTCAAATCTGTAACAGGCGCCGAGCCCATCCGTAAACCACTGCGCAGGCCAGGCAATAAATAAGCGCCACGACTCATACTCTCAGCACCACCGGCCAGCGCCAGCTGACTGTCGCCGAGCATCAACATTTGCGCCGCTGAAATCACCGACTGCACCGCTGAACCACAAAGCCGGTTCACATTAAAGGCGGCTGAGGTTGGTGCCAGACCGACATTCAGTGCAATATGGCGTGCCAGATAAGCATCCTGTGGTGCAGTGGTAATAATGTGGCCAAACACCGCATGGTCGATGGCTGCAGCATCCACTCCGGCCTGACTGATGGCAGCGCGGGCGGCAAAACTGCCAAGCTCTGCCGGACTGAAACCAGACAGGCTTCCGCCAAAACTGCCAATCGCAGTGCGGCTGCCACTGAGGATCACAATATCTTCAAGCTTGTGCATATTAACCCTTTACGTCTTGTTGGCCTGAGGCTGCAGCGGGTGGCCAGCCACTTTTTAAATGCAGATCCCGTTGCGGGTAAGGGAAACTGATGCCCTGTTGTTTAAATTTGTGCCAAATGGCTCTGTTGATATCAGATTTGACGGCACCACGGCCATTTTCCAGATCGGCAATCCAGACTCTGAGCTGCAGGTGAATACCATTGTCAGCAAAATTCAGCAGTCTGACGGTCGGCTCCGGTGTTGTTAACACTCTGGGGGAGGCGTAAGCAGATTCCAGCATTAATGCCATGGCTTGCTCAGGGTCGTCGTTGTAGCTGACCTGTACATCAATTTCCAGCCGCACGTTAGGGTCGGCATAACTCCAGTTGGTGACTTCATTAATAATCAGATGTTCGTTGGGAATTAACGAATCTACCCCCTGACGGTTGCGCAGCACCACATAACGGGCATTCAGTTGTTCTACCCGGCCGAAGTTTTCACCGACAGTAATGAGGTCACCCGGTTTAACTGACCTGTCCAGCACCAGAATAAAGCCACTGATAAAATTTGATGCGATACGTTGTAAGCCCAGACCCAAACCAACACCCAGGGCGCCACCAAACACTGCCAATGAGCTCATGCTGATGCCGGCAGCATTCAGCGCCACTAAAAAGGCCACTGTCACCAGGAAAAACTTACTGAACTTGACCAGTCCCACCTGCATGCTGGGGCTGATACTGCGGGAGTTTTTTAGTCGTTGGCTGATGATTTCCGACAACCACAAAGACACCGTAAAAGCTGCAGTGATCAGCATGATTAGCTCAAGCACCATTAAGAGCGAGATGCGGGTTGTTCCGACAGTGAGTGCTAATTGATCAATTAAAGCGAGAGTTGCGCTGAGCCAGCCAGCCAGATGTAATACCAGCACCAGCCAAATCAGGGTTGAAATTAATGGCTCCAGCGTTTTTAGCAGCGGACTGGATAAAAACGCCTTGCGCAGCATATAGACCAGCAAGCGGATCACCCCGAGTGCCAGTGCTACAGGTTGTAACAGCTGCAGTACGGCCACTTCAAAATCAAAATTCAGCATGATTTCGGCGGCGAGCCACAAGCTCAACGCCATAAAAAACGGGAAAAATATACGTTGTGAGCTACTGATGGCAACATGACGTAAATTGTTGCTGCCATCGTCAATCAGTCTTTGTTGTAACCAGTGATTCAGCCACCAGCCCACAGCGGTAATGACGGCAATAATCGCCAGTTGCATTATAAAGTTTGGTTGCGATAAAAAGTTCTGGGTACTGCGCCAGAGGGTATCGAACAAGTTGCTCATAAATAGTTATTTCACCGAAGAAAACTCAAATTACCTTAGCAAAAATGTACAACGAAAGCTGTAGTAAAAAATGCTGCTGTCTTTTTGTTCAGCCGGTTTTCACTTGCAGTGGTTAGTTTAAGTAAACTAACCAGGAGCTTATGATGAAAAGACTGCAAATTTTTTTGTTATTACTGCCCTTCACTGCTGCCGCGGATGATAAAAACGAGTTATATCATCAGTGTTTATTAAAAAATGCACCCAAAGCGCAACTGCCCCTAGTCTGGCATAGAGTGAAACAATCCTGTCATCAGCTGCACAGGGAGCTGGTGTTATTGCCAGATAAAAAAGCATATCACCAATGTGTGTTGCAACATTTACCAGCGGTTGAATTGGCTGAGGTGGTGCCTGATGTATTAAAGGCCTGCGCCGCCGAACATGATTTTAGAAAATAAAAATTATTTAAAATCATATGGATAAGTTTATTTTTCCTGTTATGTATTTTTGTCATCTACGTGTAACAAAAATCTGCTAGCGAATTTGCCGTGCTGTTGGCTATAGTCAGGGTACAGACCAAGCCAGAGGGTAAAAAGATGAAAAAAAATACAGTGTTAGTTGGCGTGGCGACTTTGGCATTGATGCTTACCGGTTGCAGCACGCTTGATCAAAATTATGCTTATGTGGTGGATCAGGAGCAGGTAAATAAAGCAGAAAACTCACAACGCCAGCATCGCCAGGTGGCGCATGTGGTCTGGGTCAATCCGCCGCTGAAAAAGGTCAGTAGTGCCGATCTGCCAAAACCCTGAGTGACAACTGTTTTATCAGAAACGATTTGTAACACCAAAACCCGCAATGTGTTTCCGACCTTGCGGGTTTTTCGTTTATAGTGGGAAAAAATCGTAGCCAAGGTAACTCTTTATGCAGACTCAGGAAACAACCAAAATTCTGGTGGTTGATGACGATATGAGATTACGTTCTTTGTTAGAACGTTATCTGGTAGAACAAGGATATATCGTTCGTACTTCGGCCAATTTTGAACAAATGACAAGGCTGATGGAGCGGGAAAACTTCCATTTACTGGTACTGGATTTAATGTTGCCTGGCGAAGACGGTTTGTCGATTTGCCGCAAGTTACGTCAGCAGGAAAATGAAATCCCTATCATTATGCTGACGGCCAAAGGTGACGAAGTTGACCGTATTATTGGCCTTGAGATGGGGGCGGATGATTATCTGCCCAAACCTTTTAACCCGCGGGAATTATTAGCGCGTATTCGTGCTGTGTTACGCCGTAAATCTAAAGAATTGCCGGGTGCACCAACTCAGGAAGAAACCCTGGTCAAATTCGGGCCTTTTAGTTTTAACCTAGCCACCCGCGAAATGCGTCGGGGCGATGAGCTGATGCCGCTTACCAGCGGTGAATTTGCCGTGCTCAAGGTGCTGGTCAGCCATGCCCGCGAACCTTTGTCGCGCGATAAACTGATGAATATGGCGCGTGGCCGTGATTATTCGGCCATGGAGCGCAGTATTGACGTGCAGGTGTCGAGACTGCGCCGCATGATTGAAGACGATCCGACCAATCCACGTTATATCCAGACGGTGTGGGGTCTGGGTTATGTGTTTGTGCCAGATGGTGTTGCCGGTTAAATGCGATTGTTGCCCCGCAGTGCTTTTGGAAAAACGGTTTTTCTGATTGGTTTTTTATTATTAATTAACCAGCTGGTGTCGTATTTTCTGGTGGCTGTTTATGTGATCCAGCCTAGCCTGCAGCAAACTAACCACCTGATTGCTAAACAAATTAAGGTGGTTTTTATCGATGTGGGTCATGCCAATCCAACGTTGTCGGCTGAAATTACCGAAAGATTCCAGCAGGCAACCGGCATTGAGGTATACCGTCAGCATGACGCTATGCTCAATGGTCTGGCCGATGCCACTTATTACCAGTACATCTCGGATCAAATGTCGCGTGAGCTGGGTGGCCCTGCTGAAGTGCGCATTGAACAAAGTTTAAGTTTTGCGTTTTGGGTGCGCCCACCCCAGGCACCGGATTATTGGGTGCGTATTCCGCTCAGTGGTCTCAATGAAACCGACTTTAAACCTCTGCAGATTTATATTCTGTTGATTGGCTTTTTAAGTGTGGCTGGTGGTTGGTGGTTTGCCCGGCAGCTGAACCGGCCTTTGCAGGGCTTGCAACAAGCGGCGCTCAGAGTAGGACGGGGTGATATACCCGAGCCTTTACCTGAAGTCGGCTCCAGCGAAATTATTGCGGTAACCCGGGCTTTTAACCATATGGCCAAAGGCATTAAACAGCTGGAAAAAGACCGGGCCTTGTTAATGGCCGGTGTTTCCCACGATTTGCGCACGCCGCTGACCCGCATCCGCCTTGCCAGTGAAATGATGAGTGAAGCCGACAGTTGGATTAGGGATGGCATTGCCAACGACATCGATGATATGAACGCTATTATCGACCAGTTTATTGACTACATCCGTCACCATAAAGAAGAGTCGCTCACTGAAGAAGATTTAAATCTGCTGGTCAGTGAACAAATCAGTGCCGAACGTTTGCAACAACGCAAGATTGAAACTGAACTGGCGGCAAATTTACCTTTGGTGCCGCTGCGGCGTATCGCCATTAAAAGGGTGCTGACCAATCTGATTGAAAACGCCTTTAAATATTCCGACGGTGCTATTGAAGTACGCACCGGTTTTGAAAAAGGCAGCCAGCGGGTGTATGTGCAGGTGCGCGATCACGGCCCCGGTATTCCGGAAAACCAGATGGCGCAGATGTTCGAACCTTTTACTCAGGGCGACAGCGCCAGGGGTAGTGCAGGTTCAGGTCTGGGTTTGGCCATTATCAAAAAGATTGTTGATATGCACAGAGGTGAAGTGACCTTACATAACCATGCTTATGGTGGTTTGGTGGCCACTGTGTATTTACCGCTGAAAAATAAAACTGAAGCAGCCGCTAAAACCAAAAAAGCAGGATAACAACCGCGGTATTGCCGTGAACGCTTTCAGCTACTGTAGCCTTCCGTTTCCCTGAACTTGTGCTGCGTGGGAGTAACCAATAAAAAAACCGCCAAGTGGCGGTTTTTTTATCAAAGCCGGTGAACCGGCTTTATCAGCTTATTCATTAAGCTTTTGGACCTGCATTGCGGATAGCTTCAGAAACGTCGTATTTCTTGAAGTTATTGGCAAATTCAGCAGCCAGTTTGGCCGCGTATTGGTCGTATTGTGCTTTGTCAGCCCAGGTATCACGTGGGTTTAACAGCTTGCTGTCGACACCTGGAATAGCAACAGGCACGTTCAGGTTCAGCTGTGGCAGGTGAATAGTTTCAACATTTGCCAGCTCGCCAGACACGATAGCGTCGATGATGGCGCGGGTGGTTGGGATGTCAAAACGTTTACCTACACCATGTGGACCGCCAGTCCAGCCCGTGTTCACCAGGTACACTTTGCTACCAAATTCACGGACACGTTTGATCAGCAGCTCAGCGTAAACACCGGCCGGACGTGGGAAGAATGGTGCACCAAAACAAGTAGAGAAGGTGGACTCGATAGCAGCAGTAGAACCAATTTCAGTTGAACCTACTTTGGCTGTGTAACCACTTAAGAAGTGGTAAGCGGCCGCTTCTTCTGACAACACAGACACCGGTGGTAACACACCAGAAACGTCACAAGTCAGGAAAACCACAGCGCGTGGTTCACCAGCGCGGTTCGCCAGTACACGTTTTTCTACATGGGCCAACGGGTAAGCAGCGCGGCTGTTTTGTGTCAGGCTGGCGTCTTTGTAGTCTGGTGTGCGGTTAGCGTCCAGAACCACGTTTTCAAGAATGGTACCAAAACGAATCGCATCCCAAATCACAGGTTCATTTTTCTTCGACAGGTCGATACATTTAGCGTAACAACCACCTTCGATATTAAACACGCTGCCTGGTGCCCAACCGTGTTCGTCGTCGCCAATCAGGTTGCGTTTTGGATCGGCAGATAAAGTTGTTTTACCAGTGCCTGACAAACCAAAGAATAAAGTTACATCACCTTCGTCACCGACGTTGGCTGAACAGTGCATTGGTAATACACCTTTGGCCGGTAACAGGAAGTTCTGCACAGAGAACATCGCTTTTTTCATTTCGCCGGCATAGCGCATGCCTGCTAACAACACTTTGCGATCAGCAAAGTTGATCATCACAGTGCCGTCTGAGTTGGTGCCGTCACGGGCCGGATCACAAACAAAACCTGGTACGTTCAGAATTTGCCATTGTGCTTTGTTGGCAGCATTCCAGCTTGCTGGGGTGATAAACAGGTTTTTGGCAAAAATGTGTTGCCATGCAGTTTCTGTGGTCACGACCACTGGCAGGTAATGCTCTGGATCTGCACCTACTTCCAGGTGCGACACAAAGTGTTCACGATCAGAAATATAATGAGCTGCTTTGTCCCACAGCGCGTTAAACACTTCCGGCGCTATTGGCTGATTGACGTTACCCCACTGAATATCTTGTTCAGTGGTCGCTTCTTTAACAATATAACGATCTTTTGGTGAACGACCGGTGCGGGCACCTGTTTTCACAACTAAAGCGCCGTTATCGGCCAAAATTCCTTCCTGACGGCGAATGGCGTGTTCGACCAGATCGGCCACAGTTAAATCGACGTGACGAACAGTTTGAGCGGTCATTATCAGCTGACTCCTTGGGGGTACAGAGTTTGTGTTGTAGGCAGTAAATGATTTCAGGCTATTCTACTGTAACTGGACAGTTTCGGCGACAGAAAATTTGAATGGTACGACTAGAATATGCCTATGCTGGCAAAAAATAGCGTGATCTTGAATATTCATCTGCATTTTTATGCATTCTTGTTGGGCGCAGCTGAATGTTGTTGTTTTTTATTACAGCCTGACTTACAAATTCAGCAGACTGATGGAAAAGTGCTGAATGAAAAAATCTAAAGCAGATAAAATAGCAGAAACTGCACATAATTATGTACATCAGCTGTCGGCCAGGCAACGCTCTTGGTTTATAACGCTATTTCCTGCCAACCGGCAGCAATCACAGCACTTTCAGCCGCTTTATGCACACAATAACTGGCGATGTGACTATGACTCTGCTTTATTTGCTGGCAATTTCCGGCAAGCATACAGCTGCTGGCTTGCGACAGTCAGTAAAAAAATGAGATGAGCGGTGGCTGGTCTGCCCGGCGCATCATTGACGCCAGCAAGAATACATGTGTAAAGTTTTTGTCATTTATTTACTAAATGAATTTATAAATGTGAGGGATGACCGCTCTGCCTTCCTTTACATTTAATCAGCTACTGCATGTTTGTTCCCGCTGAGGCAATAACAATAGTGAGCTTATTCATCAGGTTGATGGTATTTGCCATTGGCCTGACAAACAAATTTTCGTTTTACATAAAAAATAACACCCAGGCAAAGACCTGGCGAATGCAACAAAAGTCCAAAAAATCCTTCTGGAGGAAACATGAAACAAATCTATAAAACAGCGCTGGCGACAGCCGTCGGGCTGGCCGTATCCAGCGGCCTGTCTGCTGCAACGCTTGAACAATATCGGATGGGAACGGCGCTGGCGACGGACCTGATTGGTGAACAAACTGCACCTCAGCAGTTGTTGGTCGATGATCAGCAGGTTCAGCCTTCTTCTTATTATGTGGTGTTACGTTCAGCCGGTTTGGCTGACTTAGCGTCAAAAGGCGTGGACGCAGCAGGGCTGCAAACAGCCCAGTTATCTATTGCTGATGCGCAGCAACAAGTAACAGCTGAATTACAACAACTGGACCGCGATGCTGAAGTACTGGCTTCTACCCGTAACCTGGCGGCAGGTATAGTGGTTCGCGCTTCACAATCTGCATTAGATGCACTGCAGCAAAATCCTCAGGTTGAAGCTATTTATCCGGTCTTCGACAGCAAGCCAATGCTGGCCCCCAGTGTTGACTACATTAAAGCCAAAGCCTTAATCAGCGCCGGTACAGTGACAGGTAAAGGTGTACGTGTTGCCGTGTTAGACAGCGGTGTGGATTACACCCATAAAGCCATGGGCGGCGCAGGTACTGTGGCAGCTTATGATGCGCAGAATCTTGCCGTAGCACCAAGTTGGCCACAGGGTCGGGTGTTAGGTGGTTATGACTTTATCAACAATGACGGTAACCCATTAGACCCAAGAACAGGTGGCCACGGTACCTTTGTAGCCAGTTCAGTGCTGGCGGTAGCGCCTGAAGCCGAACTTTATGCTTATACCGTTTGTACCGGTACCTGCCCTGGTGCGGCGCAGTTAGCTGCGTTAGATGCGTCGATGGACCCGAACGGTGATGGTGATATCACGGACCGCGTCAATGTGGTGAATATGTCTTTAGGTGGCCAGTTTGGTTCTGCCACAGCAGTCAGCGGTACTCAGTTTGCAATTCAGCAAGCCGCCAAACTTGGCGTAAATATGGTGATTTCTGCCGGTAATGACGGCCCGAACCCATTCCGTGTTGGCGGTCCGAGCACCACACCAAATGCATTGTCTGTTGGTGCTATGACACACCCGACCGGCGTTGGCACAGCTTTTACCAACAGCACTATTGCTGGTAAAAAAATTGCGATGGTCGCTTCAGGCTTTAACAAAGATGCGGTGTTCAGCTTTGATCAAACTTCAGCGCCGCTGGTGCGGGTTGATGCCAATCCGCTTGGCTGCGACCCATTTGCTGAAAAGTCATTAGAAGGCAAAGCGGTGCTGGTAGACCGTGGTACCTGTAACTTCACACAAAAAGTGCTGAATGCACAAAATGCCGGCGCTAAATTTGTCATTATTGCCAACAATGCGGCTGGCGCAGGCCCAACCAATGCCGGTGGCGCTGATCCGCTGGTCACTATCCCTTCAGTGGGTATTTCGTTGGAAGACGGTAATGCGGTGAAAGCCGAGCTGGCAAAAGGTGCGGTCACTTACAGTGTGTCTACTGTATCTTTCCCATCAGCCGGTGGTATTGCAACTTTCACGTCGCGCGGCCCTTCAATGCAAGGTTTATTAAAACCTGAAATTACGGCACCAGGCACCAACATTATTATGGCGGCTGTAGGTACAGGTGATAAAACAGCACCAAACTCAGGGACTTCGTTCTCAGGCCCAATTACCGCCGGCGCTGCTGCGCTGTTACGTCAGGCATTGCCAAACCGCACTGCGCAGGAAGTCAAAGCAACCCTGATGAACACGGCAAACCCGGAGGTTTACAACCTGCCGGCTAAACATCCGGAAGCCAAACTGGCGCCTATTTCAGCCATTGGTGCTGGTTTAGTGGATGTAGACAAAGCAGTGAAACTGCCGGTTGCAGCCTGGGTTGACGACACCGCCTTTGATACCCAACAGGCGGCTCTGTCTTTTGGTCTGGTGAATTTAACCAAAACCACCACCCTGAAAAAAACCGTGACGCTGAAAAACTTCAGCACCACAGCCAGAACCTATAACCTGCGTATCAAAGACCGTTTTGCGGAAGATACAGCCACAGGTGCACTGAGCTGGTCTTTCCCTGCATCTGTTACAGTGCAGCCGGGACAAGTGACCAAGTTTGACGTCAGCCTGACCATCAACCCGCAAAAATTACCAGCATGGGGCCTGGAAAACACCACGCCAACACAGGAAAAAGATGCGGCCTTAACCAAAGTAGAATTTGACGGTGCGCTGGTCTTTGATGATCCGACAGTGACTGGTGATTATGACCTGCACCTGGTTTACCACGTGCTGCCAAAAGCTGTGGCTCAACTGTCAGTAGAAAACAAAATTGTTGATGGTAAAGCTGCACTGGTGGTGAGAAACAGCAGTGCCAAAGATGCTGAAGTGTATGCTACTCAGTTAATTGCCACTGATGCCAAAGAAAACGTGACACACGATATCCGTGCTGCATCCTTAGATGTGCTGGAAGTACCAACCAGCTTGTGTCCTTCAGGTTATTTACTGGCGCCAACCCTGACGCTGGAAAACGGCCTGAACCACCTGTTACAGGCTAACACCGGTGTGGATCTGGATGTGAACAACGACGGTGTCTACGACTATAAAATGGACTCGCTGTTATATAGCCGCCTGAATGCCAACAATCCGGCTGGTTTAATGGTTACTTTTGCCACACCTTACCCAACACTGAGTGGTTTTGTTGGCAATATGTTCCATGCCACAGGTCAGCGTAATGTCACTTTAAGTGCATGTTTTGATCATGTAGGTTTAACAGCCAGCAGCATTGGTCAGAATGTGACACTGCGTTACCGTACTATCAACAACGGTTTTGCCATTGGTCTGGGTTCAGGTGTACCGGCAGATGATATGGTTGTTGCCAAAGCCAAACTGACAGTGGGTGCTGTTGATGCAGTGATGACCTCAGGTGGTAAACCTGTCAGCGTTGTGCCTGCAGGTGGTGAAGTGGCACTGGATGTTAAAGTTGCAGACGGTGTGACTGGTTTTGCGCTGTTATCAGACGCGGGTGACGCCCTGTTTGCCGGTGACACCAGTGCTACAGGTAAAGCGCCGGTAATCAGCAACCGCACTTTCAGCGTGGCCGAAAATGCAGCCGCCGGTACTGTGATTGGACAGCTGACCACTGAGTTTGATTACAACGAACCTGTAGTTGAGTTCTATCTGGCAGGCAGCAACAACTCGGCAATTCATCTGGAAAAAGATGGCCGTATTGTGGTGAAAAACACTGCAGGTCTGAACTATGACACAGGTGCCACCAGTGCAGTGCTGGAAGTTGTTGCTATCAATAGCCAGGGCGCTACTTCAGCACCAACCAGCGTAACTGTAAACATCAGCAACATTGCCGACGAAAAACCAACAGTTCAACTGCAAACCGTCAATGCAACACTGCCACAAGGCAGCACTGCAGGTACTGTGGTTGCCAACGTGGTGACTCAGGTGCGTGAAGCAGGTGCAACTGCCCGTAGCTTTACTGTATCTCCATCCATCTTTGCTTATGCGGACGGTAAGATTGTACTGACCCGTACTCTGATCAAAGGTGATGCAGGTACAGTGAATCTGACAGTGACAGCCACTGACTCTGCCGGTTTAACTTCTGATGCAGCCACCAGCAGTGTCACCATCGAGAAGAAATCAAGCGGCTCTATGGGTTGGTTCAGCTTATTGTTACTGCCACTGGCGCTGTTACGTCGTCGCCAGCGTTAAGATAAAACACTGACATTTTTGTCAGTAATAAAAAAGCCAGTCATCTGACTGGCTTTTTTTCTGCCTGATGCTGAACACAACACAGCAGATACAGACTTCACAGTTGTGGCTTAGAATTTTCTCGCCAGCTGGATCAACGCATTGCTGTCAAAATGATAAGTGGTGTTGCAATATTCGCAGCTGATATCCAGTTTGCCTTCGGCAATATGTTCTTCAATAGCGGCCTGGCCCAGGCTGATAATGGCTGCTTCACATTTGTCGCGTGAACAACCACAGACAAACTCAACCTTCTGTGCCGGAAACAATTCCACCACTTCCTGGTGGAATAAACGGTACAACATATCTTCCGGTGCTAAGGTCAGCAGTTCTTCGGCTGTGATGGTATCGGTCAGCTGTTCCAGCTCAGCAAAGTCATGCTTGGCTTTGTCCTGATCCACCGGCAGTACCTGCAACAGCAAACCTGCGGCTTTGTTATGCACTTCGCCAATATCGGTGTGCAGATAAATGCGGGTGGGCAACTGCTCAGACTGGTTAAAATAAGCTTCCAGTGTTTCAGACAGGCTGTTGCCGGTGACAGGGATCACGCCCTGATACCGCTCGCCCTGATCCGGCGTGATTGTCACCAGTAAAAACCCCTGACCAATCAGCTCAAGGAAACTGTCGCCTGTCACTTCACTTTGCATCCGCACTACACCGCGGAACTGCTGTTTATTATTGCCGTTGACGGCGGCAAATTTGACCGGGCCATCACCCTGAATTTGCACCGCAATCTGGCCTTCAAATTTTAAGGTGGCGGTTAATAAACTGGTGGCGGCCACCAGTTCGGCCAGTAATTGTTTCACCGGCTGGGCATATTGATGATTCTGCAACATCAGATCCAGGCTGGCAGCCACCTGTACTATTTCTCCGCGCACGTCTTTTTCGCGGAATAAAAAACGAACCAGTTGATCAGATTGACTCATAACACCCTCATTGTTGCGATTTGAGCAGCAATAATTGCCGCCGCATTTTTTTGTCTGGTTTGCTGTCCGGATGAGGCGCAAACAACAAATTCAGTTTGCGAAGTTCGGCCCGCTCGGCGCGCTGCTGCACACTTTCAGCGGTTTCTTCATAAAGTTGTTGTGCCAGTGGCGCAGCCAGACGTTGGTCTGATAAAGCCCGCACCACCACAGTTTTTTCATCCGTGCCCTGGGTTAATCTGATGGTGGCACCAATTTCAACGTTTTTGCTGGCCTTACAACGTTGGCCATTATACTGAACTTTCCCACCATCAATCATGTCTTTTGCCAGACTACGGGTTTTATAAAAACGGCATGCCCACAACCATTTATCTAAACGTAATACGGCTGTGGTATTGTTCGGATTTGCGTTAGAGTGTGACATTGGCGTCTCCCAAAAAAGCAGGCGCGACCTTAACATAAAGCTTAGTTGGCCTCTAGCCGGCACTTGTTATCATTTGGTAAATTTTCAGCCTGCTCTTGTTGATACCAGAGCAACTGAGTAAGATGAATTTTGGTTAAAAAAAGAATTAGAAAAGATGAATTGGCCCTCTCTCTCCCGACATGAACTTCCTGCTGAGCTGATACGCCTCTACCAGCGGATACCAGTCAAACAGCTGAACCTGTTTTGCACTCTGGTGCTGGTGCTGCTGTTAGCCTGGCTGGCAGCCAGGCTGAGCTGGATGTTGTGGCCAACTGAAACTGCCGCGCCGGTGCAGGTTATGAGTGCCACAAATAGTGCATCCAACGAATCTGTCACCATTGAACCCCTGCTGGCTGCCCATTTATTTGGCCAGTATCAGGCCAAAGCTGAAGAGCCGGTGGCAAGACCTGCACCCAACCCAACAGATGCGCCAAAAACCAGTCTGAATTTAAAACTGACCGGTGTGGTCGCCACCAAAAATAAACCCGAGCAAGGCACCGCCATTATTGAAAGTAACGGTGTAGAACAGGTTTATGGTGTGGATGAACAAATTGAAGGCACCAATGCCAGCTTAAAACAGGTGCTGGAAGACAGAGTATTGCTGCAGGTGTCAGGCCGTTTTGAAACCCTGATGCTGGATGGTCTGGAGTATCAGCAACTCAGTGCTGAAAACGCTGCTTTTAACGAAGGTATTCAGGAAGTGCAGGCCATGCCTGAGCCGATGGAATATGGCCCGGCGCAGCAGGATATCGCTGCTGTGCGCCGCGAGATGCTGGCAGAGCCGGCCAAACTTTTTGATTATATTCGGATTACTCCGCGCCATCGTAATGGCCAGATGTATGGTTATGCCTTAACACCAGGCAAAGATCCGGAATTATTTGCCCGCATGGGGCTGATGCCCAACGACGTTGCCATCGAAATTAACGGTGTGCGGCTTGATGACATGCAACAGGCTTATGGCCTGATCAACGAATTACGTGAGGCCAAAGAAGCCTCGATTAAAGTGGAACGTGACGGTGAGATTAAAGATGTTTTGTTTAGTCTGTCACAATAACAATCAGCTAATAATGGTTCACACCCAATGAATTTAAAGTCTATCCGTCGTCCGGCTTTGTTGTCGTGGCTGGGCGCAGGTGCGCTGGCCCTGCTGAGCTTTTTCAGTGCTGCGGTTGAATATCAGCCCAATTTTAAAGGCACTGAAATTAATGAGTTTATTAATATTGTCGGCAAAAACCTGAACAAAACCATTATTGTCGACCCGCAGGTGCGTGGCCGCATTAATGTGCGCTCTTATGAAATGCTGAATGAACAGCAGTATTACCAGTTTTTCCTGAACGTGCTGGAAGTGTACGACTTCTCAGTGGTGGAGATGAAAAGTGGTGTACTGAAAGTTGTGCGGCAAAAAGACGCCAAAATGTCGAATATTCCGGTGGTGGGCGACGCCAACGGCGGTATTGGCGATGAAATGGTGACCCGCGTGGTGCAGGTGAAAAACGTTTCAGTGCGTGAGTTAGCACCGTTGTTACGCCAGTTTACCGACCAGGCCGGTGGTGGCCATGTGGTGAACTACGACCCGTCCAACGTCATTATGATGACGGGCCAGGCCGAAGTGGTCAATCGCCTGGTCGACATTATCCAGCGGGTGGATAAAGCCGGTAACCAGGATATTGAAATTATTAAACTCAGTTTTGCCTCCGCCGGTGAAGTGGTGCGCATTCTGGACAATATCTATAAAAAACAAGGCCAAGGCGATCAGCCTGAGTTTTTAATTCCAAAAATTGTTGCTGACGAGCGCACCAACAGTGTCATTGTTTCCGGTGAGTTACAGGCACGCCAGCGGGTGGCGGAAATTGTCAAACGCCTGGACGCACAGCAGGAAAATCAGGGCAATACCAGAGTGTATTACCTGAAATACGCCAAAGCCGAAGACTTAGTGAAGGTGCTGCAGGGTGTCAGTAATTCGATGGTGGCTGCAGCTGCCGGGCAAAATGCAGGTCAGGCGGCAGGTCAGGGCGCAGCGCGCAGCAGCAGCCGGGGTGATGTCAGCATTGAAAGCCATACCGAAAGTAACTCAGTGGTGGTGACAGCCCAGCCGGATATGCTCAGAAGCCTGGAAGATGTGATCCGCCAGATTGACGTGCGCCGTGCTCAGGTACTGGTTGAAGCCATTATTGTGGAAATTGGCGAGACTTCAGGTATTAACCTGGGTGTGCAGTGGATCAGTGAAACCGGGGGTATGCAGCAGTTTACCAACTCAGGTATTCCTATTTCGACTGTGGCAGCAGGTGCCGCAGCTGTTGGCCGTACGCAAAAAGGTACAGAGACAACCACAGTTGCACCTGACGGTACCAGAACAACTACCAAAACTCCGGATCAAGAACCTGATTACACCAATATCGGCCAGGCGCTATCGGGTGTAAATGGTGCTTTACTGGGCATTGTCAAAAACGACTGGGGCGCGATTTTACAAGCCGTGACCAGCGACAGTAACTCCAATATCCTGGCCACGCCGCACCTCACCACCCTGGATAACCAGGAATCTTATTTTATTGTCGGTGAAGAAATTCCGATTAAAACCACCACCAGCCCGGGGCAAGGCGGCACCAACCCCTTTACCACGCTGGACCGGCTGGAAATTGGTATCAAGCTCAAAGTCACGCCACAAATTAACGAAGGTAATGCCGTTAAGCTGACGATAGAGCAGGAAGTGTCGGGTCGTGCCGGTGAAATTGAAGGCAACCCTATTGTTAGTAAAAGGGAAATTAAAACCACAGTGATGGCCGAAGATGGCGCTACTGTGGTGCTCGGTGGTCTGATTGACGAAGACGTACAGGAAAGTGAGTCCAAGGTTCCTTTGCTTGGCGATATTCCGCTGATTGGCCAGTTATTCCGCTCGAATAAATCTGAGAAGAAAAAACGCAACCTGATGGTATTTATCCGCCCCACCATTATGCGGGAAGGTGGTGTGATGAATGAAGTCAGCCAGCGCAAATACAACTATATGCGTGCCCAACAGCTCAGTGCCCAGGATGACGGCATTAAGCTGATGCCAAACACCGACAAACCACAAATGCCGGTATGGGGTCAGGACCGTGAATTGCCACCGGAAATTCAGCAAAAACTGGACGCTATTGATCCACTGAAACAGCCGGACGCCGCAGAGGAGCAAAACTAAATGGCCGGTGTTGAACTGGAGGCCGTGAGCCCAAGCCGGGTTCGTTTGCCTTTTGGTTTTGCCAAGCGTCATGGTGTGTTGCTGCAACCGCAGGGCGACGGTTGGTTATTGCTGATCAACCCAAATACCAATGCTGCTGCCATGTTGGAAGTGCGGCGGGTGTTGTCGTTGCCTTTTGCCGTGCAAAAACTCAGTACCGTTGAATTTGAAGCCATGCTGGAAGCTGCCTATCAGCGGGATTCCAGCGAAGCACAACAAATTATGCAGGACATTGGCAACGAGGTGAATCTGGCCTCTTTGGCTGATGAAATTCCGGAAACTGAAGACTTATTAGAAAACGAAGACGACGCGCCCATTATTAAGCTGATCAACGCCATGTTGGGTGAAGCCATTAAACTGGGTGCCTCCGATATTCACGTAGAAACCTTTGAAAAAGCGCTGGTCGTGCGGTTTCGCATTGACGGCATTTTGCGTGAAATGCTCAGGCCCAACCGCAAGTTATCCAGTTTGCTGGTGTCGCGGATTAAGGTGATGGCGAAACTCGACATCGCCGAAAAACGCGTGCCACAGGATGGCCGTATCAGTTTGCGTATTGCCGGCCGGGCCGTGGATGTGCGGGTATCAACCATGCCGTCCAGCCATGGTGAGCGGGTGGTATTACGGTTACTGGATAAAAACAATTCACACCTGAACCTGGCTGATTTGGGCATGACACCGTCAGTGCAGGACAGTTTTGCCAAACTGATTTTAAAACCGCACGGTATTATTCTGGTCACAGGTCCTACAGGTTCGGGTAAATCCACTACTTTGTATGCCGGTTTAACCGACATTAACACCAAAGATCGCAACATTCTGACCGTCGAAGACCCCATTGAATACGAGCTGGAAGGCATAGGCCAGACCCAGGTCAATACCAAGGTGAACATGACCTTCGCCCGTGGCCTGAGGGCTATTTTGCGGCAAGACCCTGACGTAGTGATGGTCGGTGAAATCCGCGATTTAGAAACTGCCCAAATTGCAGTGCAAGCCAGTTTAACCGGCCACTTAGTACTCAGCACATTGCACACCAATACAGCGTCAGGCGCTATTACAAGGTTGGAAGATATGGGTGTTGAACCCTTTTTATTATCTTCCAGTTTACTCGGCGTGTTAGCGCAGCGGCTGGTGCGTACTTTATGCCCACATTGTAAAGAAGCCCATGAACCCGACAAAGAAGAGCGGGCCTTGCTTGGCATCAGTAAAAAAGACGGTCAGCAGATTTTCCGTGCTGTGGGTTGTGAACAATGTAACCAGACCGGCTATCGCGGCCGGACCGGTATTCATGAACTCATCGTGGTGGATGAACATTGCCGTGAGCTGATCCACAACGGTAAAGGCGAACAAGCCATTGAAAAATATGTCAGAAGCCAAAGCCCGAGCATTCGTCAGGACGGTTTTTCCAAAGTATTGGCAGGCCATACCACACTGGAAGAAGTGCTGCGGGTCACCCGTGAGGATGCATAGTGGCGGCATTTGAATATCAGGCGCTTGACGCCAGAGGCCGCAAAAGCAAAGGAGTGATGGAGGCAGATAATGCCCGTCACGCCCGCCAGCTATTGCGTGAGCAAAAGTTAACACCGCTGAGTCTGGAGCTGGCATCGCAGCAGGAAAAAATGCTGGCCAGCGGCAAAAAGTGGTTTCAAAGTGGCATCAGCGCCAGCGATTTAGCTTTGATCACCCGTCAGATCGCCACTTTAGTCGAAGCAGCGCTGCCAATTGAAAACGCGCTGCAGGCGGTGGCGGAGCAATGTGAAAAACCGCGTTTGCAAAGCATGATGATGACTGTGCGTTCCAAAGTGGTGGAAGGTTACAGCCTGGCCGAAGGTTTGGCCGAGTTTCCGCATGTGTTTGATCATTTGTACCGCTCTATGGTGGCAGCCGGTGAAAAATCCGGTCATCTGGATGCAGTGCTCAACCGTTTGGCTGACTACACAGAGCAGCGTCAGCATATGCGCAGCCAGATAATGCAGGCGCTGTTGTATCCGGCCATTCTGACCTTTTTTGCCATAGCGGTGATTAGCATCTTGCTGGCAGCCGTGGTGCCAAAAATTGTCGATCAGTTTGAGCATATGGGGCAGAGCCTGCCGGGCGCTACCTTGTTTTTAATCGCGGCCAGCGACTTTATCCGCTCTTACGGCATCTTTGTGCTGCTGGCTTTGTTGCTGGCGGTGGTGGCACTGAAAAAGGCCTTGCTTAAACCTGCGCTGCGGTTGAAGTACGACCGGATGTTGCTCAAAGCCGGTATGCTCGGCAAAGTCAGTCGTGGCCTGAACACAGCCCGCTTTGCCCGCACTCTAAGTATTTTAAATGCCAGCGCCGTGCCTTTATTGGAGGCGATGCGCATTAGCGCTGACGTGCTGGACAATACCTATATGAAACAAGCGATTGGCGAAGCCACCTTGAGGGTGCGTGAAGGCACGTCGCTCAGAGCAGCTTTGGATCAAACCAAACTGTTCCCACCTATGATGCTTCATATGATTGCCAGTGGTGAAAAAAGCGGGCAGCTTGACGGCATGCTGGAGCGCGCCGCCAATACTCAGGATCGTGAATTTGAAACTTTGGTGACAGTGTCACTGAAGGTATTTGAACCTGTGCTGGTGTCGGTGATGGCCGGCATGGTGCTGTTTATTGTATTGGCGATTTTGCAGCCAATTTTAGCGTTAAATAATTTAGTCGGAGGGGGTTAGAAAGATGCAACAACAACGTGGTTTTACCCTGTTGGAAGTGATGGTGGTGATTGTCATCCTGGGTATTATTGCCAGTATGGTGGTGCCTAACCTGATGGGAAATAAAGAAAAAGCCGACCAGCAAAAAGTGGTGGTGGATATTCAGCAGCTGGAAAACGCGCTGGATTTATACAAGCTCAACAATGGTTTTTACCCAACCACTGAGCAGGGGTTGCAGGCATTAGTGACTCAGGCAACCACTGAGCCTGTGCCACGTTCTTTCCCTGAAGGTGGTTTTGTCAAACGCCTGCCAAAAGATCCATGGGATGGTGAATATCAACTGGCAAGCCCCGGCGAAATGGGCAAAATTGACGTGTATTCGATGGGGCCGGACCGTACCGCCGGTACTGAAGACGACATTGGCAACTGGAACCTGGACGGCGACAGCGCCGATCAACAGAACTAATGAAACAAAAGCCGCTGACACCGGGTTTTACCCTGGTTGAAATCCTGTTGGTGATCCTGCTGATTGGACTGTTGGCGGCTTCTGTGGTCATTAGTTTTACCGGCGAAAGCCGGGATAAAAAGCTGGCCAAACAAACAGAGCAGCTGCAGCTGCTGATTCAGCTGGCGTCTGAAACTGCCATGCTAAAACAGCAGGAGCTGGGTTTGTATCTGGATGATGAAGGCTATCGTTTTATGTTGTTTAAAGACGAAA
This sequence comes from Rheinheimera sp., assembly GCA_003543135.1. Taxonomy (GTDB): domain Bacteria; phylum Pseudomonadota; class Gammaproteobacteria; order Enterobacterales; family Alteromonadaceae; genus Pararheinheimera. Next base: position 30,285 of record DPJG01000022.1, on the reverse strand, counting down.
AGTGGCACAGCATCCGCGAACCTAAAGCCCTGCGAAGTTACAAGTTTGCCGAAGGGATAGAGTTTGAGCTGGAACTTGAAGGCCTGGAATGGAGCGAAGGTAATTTGCTCAGTCAGGTTGAATGGCAGGAAGAAGACAAACTGTTTGAAGAAAACAGTTTTGATGAGCTGGACGCGGCCAAAAAACGCGACAAAGAACTGGAAGACAGCAAAGACCCAAATAAAAAAACGCAGGCTCCCCTTCGGACTGGTTTTGTGACCGAACCGCGTAAACAAGGGGACCCGGCACAACCACAAATTTTTATTTTGTCGTCCGGTGAAATCACGCCCTTTTTGCTGACGCTTAAAGAACAAAGTGAAAACCCGGCCTGGCGGCAACAACTCAAAGCGGTGTTTAGTATTCCGCTGGAGCGTGGTGAGGTGGAACTTGACCGTTAAGTCAGCACTGCTGCAACGCACCGGCTTGGTCAAACCCCATGGCAAAGCCGAGCCAGTTGGTCAAAAATGCCACAGTGCGGTACAACAGGGTTTTACCCTGATTGAGCTGTTGGTGGCCATGGCGATTTTTGCCATTGCTGGTGTGGCGGTGATGCGGGCCACCACTGAACATATCCGGGCTGTCACTCAGCTGGAAGAAATGACTCTGGCCAGTTTTATTGCTGAAAATCAGTTACAGCTTAACCGGCTGGAACAAAAGTGGCCGCCGGAAGCAAAAAAGCAGGGTGAGGTGAAAATGGCCAACCGGACCTGGCTGTGGCAACAAAGCAGCCTGGAAACGGCCGACCCGAATTTTCGCCAGCTGAAAGTCAGTGTCAGCCCGGCCGAAGAGCCGGAGCGGGTGATTTACAGCCTGCAGACTTTTGTCGCTAAACCTGAGCTTGCCAAAGAATGATCAGGCAGCAGCTGGCTAGCCAGCGTGGTTTTACCTTTATTGAAATGCTGCTGGCCACCGCCATTTTTGCGCTGGTTGGTCTGGCGTCTGTGGCTGTGCTCGACAGTGTGACGCGCAGCGACACCGCGTCACAGGCCGCTTTGGCCCGGCTGCAAAAATTGCAGCAGGTGATGATGTTAATGGAGCGCGACCTTTGGCAAATCACGCCAAGGCAAATCCGCGTCAGTGGTGAAGCGCCAAGCAAGGTGATGATGGGCGGTGCACCCAACTGGCTGGAAAGTGACGACGACGGCCTGTCGTTCAGCCATGCCGGCTGGACCAATCCGGCGATGATCTTGCCACGCAGTGAAGTGCAGCTGGTGGGCTACAGGTTGAAAGAAAATAAGCTGGAACGACTGTTTTATCTGTATCCGGATGCGGTAACTGGCACCGAACCTCAGGTGCAGGTGCTGTTAGAGGAAATCGACAGTTTTAAACTGACTTATCTGGATCAGGAAGGGATCTGGCAGGACAGCTGGATGCAGGAAACCATGCCCAAAGCGCTGCGAATGGTGATTACTCAGCAAAATACCGGGGAGCTTGAACGTATTTTTACTTTACCGGCCGGACTGACCCAATGATGGCCAGATTAAACACCAGGCCAAAGCCGTGCATCATGATACAACGCAGCAGCGGCGTGCGGCGGCAAAGCGGTGTGGCGCTCATCGCCGTGATGATGGTGGTGGCGCTGGTGGTAGTGATTGCCGTTAGTATGAGTGGCCGGTTGCAGCTGCAGTTACAGCGTCAGCTGAATCTGATGGAGCGCCAGCAAGCCTTGTGGTTGGCATTGGGTGCTGAAGAGTTTAGCCGGCAGTTGCTGAAAACCTCTATTGCCGGCAAAGAAACCGTGAATTTAAGCCAGCCCTGGGCGGCTGAAGGCGCCACTTTTCCAGTGGAGCAGGGCAGTATCAGCGGCAAAATAACTGATTTACAAGGTTGTTTTAACTTAAATGCGCTGCAATTGCCGGCCAAAAATGGCTCTGGGCAGAACGGGCAAAACAGCGATGCTGAGCGCAACCGCGACGGTGAACAGAACCGCAATAGCGAACAAAACGCGAACGGGGAAGGCCAGAACAGCGCTGCGGATAATAACCCGGAGCAGAACAGAAACAATCAGCAGCTGGCAGCGCGCAATAACAGAACGGGGCAACAAGCCACGCCGGCGCAGCAGGCGATGCAAAGGTTGCTGGAGCAGTCGGCCAGCGATTTGTCGATGCCGGCCGAATATCTGGTGGCACGGCTGACCGACTGGCTGGATGCCGACAATCAGCTGCAAAGTGCTGGTGGTGCGGAAGAAAACGATTATGCCGCGCTGGAGTTTCCTTATTACAGCGCCAACAGCCTGATGGTGAGTAAGTCGGAGCTGCGGCAAATTCTGGATGTGACACCGGCCGATTATGCGCTGGTGGCGCCTTTGGTCTGTGTTATTCCGCAGCAGTCGTTGTTGCAGCTGAATGTAAATACCGTGACCGAAGCGCAGGCGGCCGTGCTTGCGGGCATGATCCCGGGGCTGGCGCTGGATGATGCGCAGTCGCTGATTAGCGGCCGGCCGGAAAAAGGTTTTGATAGTCTGGACCAGTTTTGGGCCAGCAGTCAGCTCAGCGGGCTGGCGATACCGGACGATGTCAAAACCATGTTTAGTGTGAAATCGCGTTTTTTCCAGGCTGAGCTGACAGTACAGTTGGCAGACAGCAGTTTTAAATTGACCTCGGTATTTAAAGTTGATGACAATCAAGCAGTACAAGTGGTCGCTCGGCGCTTTGGAGGCCCAGGGTGAATGAACAACTGATAATCCGGCTTGGCAGTGTGGCCAGTGCACCGGTGGACTGGCTGGTGTGGTCGGCGCTGACGGAAGAAATTATTGCCAGCGGCCGTTTAACCACGGCAGCAGAATTGCCGGCTTTGGCCGAACGTTTGGGTGCCCGCCCTGTGGTGGCTTTGGTGCCGGCTTGTGACGTGGTACTTAAAACAGTGCCGCTGCCTGGCAAACCGAACCGTCAGCTATTGCAGGCGCTGCCTTTTATGCTGGAAGAAGATCAGGCCGAAGATATTGAACAGCTGCTGTTGATTAACGGCCAGACCTTGCAACAGGACGGCCAGTATAGTCAGCAGGTGGCAGTGGTACGCCGCGCCATGCTGGAACAATGGCTGGATGTTTTGCAGCAAGCCGGTTTTTCGGTGCAGCGCATGTTACCCGACGCTTTGTTATTGCCGGATGCAGAAGTACCAGTGGCTATTGAACTGTCGGGCCAATGGTTATTAAAACAAGGCCCCTGGCAATTAAGTTGTATTGACAGCAGCTGGTGGCCGGATTATCTGGCGCTGCTGGAACTGCCATTGCTGCTCAGTTACAGCCCCTGGCCGGAAACTGTATTACAGCAACATCAGCTGGCACCGGCTGAGTTACCGCTGGCGTTGTTGGCGCGGCAGTTAACAAACACTTCTTTTACCCTGCTGCAGGGCGAATACGCCCCGAAAAAACCACAAAACAAATACTGGCAACAGTGGCGCAGCACAGCGCTGTTAACTTCTGCCGTGCTGGTGGTGTATCTGCTGACGGTGGCACTAGAAGGCTGGCAGCATCAGCGTGCAGCCGACAGCGCCCGGATGGCAGCAACAGAACTGTATAAAAGCAAATACCCGAACGAGCGTATTGTGAACTTAAAACGCCAGGTAGAGCGTAAGCTGGCGGCCAGTGGCGGCGGCGACCCGAATCAAAGCCTGGCCGGTTTGTTATCGCAGTTACAGCCGCTGTTGGCGCAACAACCGGGTTTAAGTCTGGATAACCTGCGGTATGACAGCAAAAAAGCGGAACTGAGGTTTCAGGCCACTGCCGATGGTTTTCAGAGTTTTGAGCAGTTAAAAACCCAGTTACAACAACAGGGTTTTACCGTGGAACAAGGCGCACTGAGCAATATTGCCGGTAAAGTGCAGGGCACCATCACGATGCGGAGCAAAGCATGAAACAATTTCAACTCTGGTGGGCGTCTTTGCAACAACGTGAGCAGCAGCTGTTAACAGGTGCTGGGGTGGTGGTTGTGATCGCCCTATTTTACGGCCTGATTTGGCAGCCGCTGCATCAGGCGCGTATTGACCAGCAGCTGGCGGCCAAAGGTGCGGCCGAACAATTACAATGGCTGCAAAGCCAGTTGCCCAAGCTGGGTAGCACAGCGGTCAGCCCAAAAACTCAGGGCAGCCTGACTGATGTGGTGTCACAAACGGCCGGCCGTTATCAGGTGCAGGTGAGCCGGATGCAACCACAAAACGACCAGCTGCAGTTATCGCTGGAAGACTTGCCTTTTGATCAGTTATTACGCTGGCTGCACGAGTTGCAGTATCAGCAGGGCGTTACCCTGGTGCAGCTGGATATTGCCAGAAGTGATGTACCAGGCCAGGTGCGGGTACGCCGTATGGTGTTGGAATAACAGAACGGCGGGTCTGGAACAGTTTTGCCCAAAACAGGTGACATCCGAACACAGCGGGTGCCCCAAAATAGACGGTCTCCGAACACAGGTTCTGCCGCAAAACAGGCGGTGGCCAATAACACAGGCGGTGCCCAGGAACAAATGGTGCCCCGGAAACAGGTTGTAGTAGATGAAAAAATCGATGTTGTGGCTGCTGGGTTTGCTGGCCTATCTGCTGTTTATGCTGGTGCTGACACCGGCCAGTCTGTGGTTAAAACTGGTGACTTTACCGGCCGATCTGCAGTTAGGCCCGGTAACCGGCACTTTATGGCAAGGTCAGGTGGCCGGTGTACAAAAAGCACCGTTTTACCTGCCACAGCTTAGCTGGCAGCTGCAGCCGTCTTTGTTATGGCGCGGCAAACTTGGCCTGAAGCTGCAGGGCGGTAACCTGCGCGATGCCAGCCTGCCTTATCTGGCGGTTCAGGCCGAGCTGGGCTTTGGCAAGGTGCTGCTGCAACAATCCACCATCCGGCTGCCGGTAGCGCCTATCATTCCGCAATTACAGTTGCCAATGCCGGTAGATGCCAGCGGTAGCATAGTACTGAATTTACAAAAGTTTGAATTAGGCCAGCCGTATTGCTCTGAGCTTGTTGGCACCGCCAGCTGGCAACAGGCCAAATTTAAAGCCCCCACCGGCTGGATTGATTTACAAGCCATCGACAGCACACTGAGCTGTGACAACGGCAACCTGAGTTTAACCACCAAAGCCGATAACCCACTGGGTTTATTGGTAAAAGCCGATGTATTACAAGGCAGTTACCAAATAGCAGGCACGCTCAAACCAGCGGCCTCTATGCCCAAAGAAGTACACCAGGCCATGCAGTTTGTCGGCCAAGCCGACGCCGAAGGCCGTTTCCCGTTAAAGCTGCAAGGCCGGATAGGGCAGTAGGTTTTATAGCTAGCGCTGCCGGATCAGGGTAGTGCTGTGGTGTTGTTGCTTGTGGTCGGAGTGGCGCTGTTGGGTTTCGTGGTTGCGGTTAAGCCGGTATTGTACGTATCACTTTTGGCAATCACTAAAATTCTCTTGTTCTGCCGTTCTGCCGTTCTGCCGTTCTGCCTGCTGAAGTTGGCAGTTGAAGTTTATTGGCACAACTCAGGTTAAACCGGCAGGGCACGAACCAACACCGGCAACTACTACGGTCGCCCGTTCGCGCCTCCCGCGCTCACTCTTGAATACTCACTTTGCAGTTCCCGGCGTTGGTTTGGGGGTAGTGTTTGTTTTGAGCGAATTGCAGAAATAATGCCAGTCAAAACACGAGCAACTTGTTGCGAGTCGAGGTCGCTTCGCAAGGTGCCCCTAACCTGCAAGTTTTTGATAACGCTTGTTATATCAAATCTAGTTTAAGTACAGCCAGTTTGAGATCAGGCCAAATAGTTTCTGCGGGTATACATTGGCATTTATTTCGATTTGCTCTGAGCTCGTCTACAAACTCAACTGCAAAATTAAAGTCGCTGAAACTGAACTCTATAAGACATGTCTTTTCACGGCACTGTATTGAATTTATTGAATAGTTGCCTTGTTTGAAATATTCTGAAAATATGTTCCTTGCAGTCACCTCTGCCCCATAAGACCAATCTCCATACCCTTTCAAATTATTTAGTTGCTCTAAAAGAGCGCCATGCACATGAAGTGGTTCATGCATAGTTAAATCCCTATATTTCTTTGTTATTATCACAAATTCAATATCTTCATTGATTTTGTTTGCAATATAGGCATTGCTACCATCGACAATAACATTATCTTTTGAATATTTGTATTTTTCCAGGAGGTGTTTATATTTCTCAGAATTCTTGTCTAAATGCGGAGACCAACTACCAATTAACTCATCTAAATTATTTTCATTTTTGGCATTGTTGAGATCTGCCAAATCAATACTATCCCCTTGGTGGTAAACTATATTTGTAGTTGTTTTGTTTTTAGGGGAATCATTTTTATCTAAGGTTGTATTGTTGTGGTTTATTTTCTCATGATTTGAGGATTTTGTAAGCTCGGTATCTTTCGACGAAATTGTAGGTGTGTAATATGCAAAAAATAAATAAACAACGACAAGGAGCAAAACAGTAGGAGATAACTTATTAATAACGTTCATACTTAATTGAAAATCCTTTTAATGTATTCCAAAGAAAAAACACCCGCAAGACACAAATGAAACAGCCTTCATTTACTAATTTCATTCGCGCATATAGGGTCAGGTCTTGCGTTTTGCCCAGTTTTAAATCATTTCCAGGTAAAACGCCAGACTTTGAGTACCAAATAGCAATTTGGCTCAAAGGCAAAAAACAAGACCTGACCCTATTGGTTTCTATTGGTTCTGCAAAATTTCAGTTTTGCCAACCAAAGGCATCGGCACCAAAAACCAATTCCCTCAGCCAGCGCTTTTCCTCCCCGTTTAGTGAGCCGTTGTTTTGGCCGGTTTTGAGGTTTTAAGCCGCCAACTGTTTGAGACGGCTGACGCTAGCAGCCGCCGAGTTTTGGCGGTGCCTCAAAAGCGAGTCAAAACAGCGGGCTTTCGAATGATCCCGGGGTCGTTTTTTCCGTCACTTTTTGTCGACACAAAAAGTGACTCGCCTGCCGGGGCGAAACCCGGCATAACACCCTCAGCTGCAAGCTGAAAACCACAACGCGCCATGCCGCAGGCATCAACCAAAAAAACAACGTCAAACAGCAAACAAACCAGATAACTGTTACCTATGTGATTGAACAAAAGCGTCACCTATCAGTGTGAGTAGCCCGCCCCCCGGCAAAGCCCCATCAGCTGCAAGCTGAAATCCAAAGCCCCAAAAGCACTATTGCTTAAAAAATAAACTTGATCTTTGAAACCCCCATCACTATGCTCAACAGCATACCTTGCAATACAAGGTATAGTTCAATACATAGCAAGGCCAGCCCTTTGGCCTCACAAGGTGACAAATGAACCCGAACGACGCTCTGATGGAAAAATGGGAAGTGCAGCTGCGCAAAGGCACCCTGGAACTGGCCATTCTGGCGGCTTTACAACAGCGCACTTTATATGGGCTGGAACTGCTGAAGTTATTACAAAGCCTGCCGTCGACCACCATTACCGAAGGCACTTTGTATCCGCTGATGGACAGGCTCAAACGTGACGAACTGGTGGACGCACAGTGGGTGCAGGAAGGTGACAGCAGGCCGCGCAAGTATTACCAGCTGACGGCCTTGGGTGCGCAAAAGCTGACAGATTTAACCCAGCTTTGGCGTCAGTCGGTCACCGATATTGAATTTTTGCTAGCCAACCCCGGCCCACAACCCCTGCAAATGAAAGGAGTCTGAGATGCAACAGTCAGCATTAAACAACAACGACAGCATTCATCGTTATCTGAATGATTTACGCCGTTATCTGGCACGCCTCGCTCCTCATGAAAGCCAGGAAGTGATCCGCGAAATTGAAAGCCATTTGTTTGATGTGATAGAGCAGCAGGAAGCCGCCGGCAACAGCGCTGATGTTGTGGCTATCTTGCGTGGTTTTGGTGAACCGCGGCAGCTGGCGGCACAATATATTGCCCATATTGAAGAAGGCGCGCCGCCGCCACGGGGTTTTAAAGCCATTCAAAGTATGAAAAAAAGTGCAACGGCCACGCTGTATTTTGCCATGGCGGTGTTTGGTTTTAGCACGGCCATGTGTTTGCTGTTTATCGCCGGTGCCAAATTTCTGCTGCCAGAGTCGGTGGGGGTTTGGTCTACGCCCCATGGCAACAGCATAGTGGTGGGTTTTGTGTCGGTGCCGCCTATGGCGATGCCCGAGGTGATGGGCTGGTGGATAGTGCCGGCCGCCGCCATCCTGGCTTTGGCCGTGGCGCTACTTACCCGCAAAGTGCTGAGTGTGCTGAAACAGCATATGTAAGTGGGCATAAAAAAGCCTGCAATATCAAGGGTGCAGGCTTTTGTAGGGCTTTAGTCACAACAAAGTCGATAAGTGTGGGTTATTTGCTGGCCTGAGCTTATTTAGGCGAGCCGGCTGGCTAACAAAATTTCATCCAGCAATACCGTATAGTCGGTAATAGCCGGGAATTCGGTAATGCTGCGCACCGGCAGCTGGCTGTCGGGGTTGGCAACAGCCAGCAAATGCGCAATACCAAACTCTTTGGCGGCGTGCAAAATGGGCAGGCTGTCGTCAACAAACAAAGTGCGTTTGGGGTTAAAACCCAGGCGGGCCTGCAGTTTATGCCACAGCGCCTGACTTTCTTTGGTCACGCCAAATTCGTGGGTCGAAATCAGCTCGCTGATATAGTTACTGAGCTCAGTACGCTCAATTTTTAACGACAAACTACCAGGGTGAGCATTGGTCACCAGCACAATGTTGCGGCCACTTTTTTTCAGCGCCGTTAAAAAGTCAGGCACGTCGGCACGCATGGCAATTTTGTGCATCACTTCACGTTTTAATTCGGTAATAGGCAGTTGTAGCCTTTTGCCCCAATAATCCAGGCAATACCACTCCAGCTTGCCTTGCAGTACATCATATTCGGCTTTGAGTTGTGCTTTGGCCTCTTCAGTGCTAATGCCGCTGATTTCACTCCAGCGCTTCGGCAAATGTTCCAGCCAGAAATAATTGTCAAAATGTAGGTCCAGCAGGGTGCCGTCCATATCCAGTAACACAGTGTCGATATTCGCCCAGTCCAGCATAGGTTTTTCCATCTGTTCGATTTATAGTAGAGCGCAGAACAGGCATTGTAGCAGAGGCAGTGGTATGGCTGAACGTCAGGACGACAAACAAAAACCGCAAATTCTCAGTCAGGAAATAGTGGCGCAAAGCCGCTTGTTTAAAATTGAGCAAATCCAGCTGCAATTTAGTAATGGTGAACAACGTTTATTTGAACGGATGCGCGGTTCGGGCCGTGGCGCCGTGATGGTGGTGGCTTGCCCTGATGCGGAACATTTTTACCTGATCCGTGAATACAGCGCCGGCACCCACGACTATCAGCTGGGTTTTCCCAAAGGTTTAGTCGACCCGGGTGAGGAAGTGCTGGACGCCGCCAACCGTGAGCTGAAAGAAGAAGCAGGTTTTGGCGCTAATACTTTAGTACCACTGAAAAGTGTGGCGCTGGCTCCGGGATATTTTAATGCTACAATGCAGATAGTTCTTGCCACTGGTCTTTACCCGCAAAGCCTGCCAGGCGACGAGCCTGAGCCGCTGGAACTGGTGAAATGGCGCTGGCAGGACTTCGACGAGTTATTACTACAAGCCGATTTTACCGAAGCCCGCAGTATTGCGGCCTTGTTTCTGGCGAAAAAGTATCTGGAAAGTCATCAGGATGTTTTTAAGTAAACTGTTAGAACCGGTCAAAGCAGCCGCTGCTGAAGCCGGCGCTGTGCTCTGGCAGATGTACCAAAGTGGTGACTACGAGCATAACGCCAAAGACGACAACAGCCCTGTGACCAGTGCAGATTATGCCGCTAACCAGATCATTATCGACCGGCTCAGCAGCCTGACGCCGGACATTCCTATTATCTCTGAAGAAAGCAATTTAGTGCCGCTGGCGCAGCGTCAGCACTGGCCGCGTTATTGGCTGATTGACCCAATGGACGGCACCCAGGAATTTGTTGCCAGAAGTGGCGACTTTGCCGTCAGTATCGCGCTGGTTGAACATGGCTGGCCGGCGCTTGGCGTGATTTATTGGCCCAAAGAACAAATTTGTTATTACGCCACCCGCGGCCACGGCGCTTTTAAACAACAACGCAATTTAATTAACCATATCAAGGTGCGCCAGCATCACGCCGGTTTGCCGCTGCGTATTGCGGTGAGCCGTCGCCAGCCGCTGGAACGTATTCATGCTTTGCTGGCTACAGGTCAGGATGTGGAATTTGTGCCCCTTGGCAGCTGCAGTTTAAAAAGCTGTTTAGTGGCCGAAGGGGGCGCCGACTGTTATTTGCGCCTTGGCCCCACCGGCGAATGGGACACGGGTGCCGTGCATATTATTGTGGAAGAAGCCGGCGGTAAAATTCTCGACAGCCAGTTTTATCCGCTAAGTTATAACCAGCGTGAAACTCTGGCCAATCCTGATTTTATGGTAATAGGCCAGTCCAGTGTTGGCTGGCCCCAGTTGATCACTGCCCATCATTCCGGCCGCGAGTTGCCGCAGCTGTAACCGCGCTCAGCTTTGCCCGGCGGCCAGCATGTGGCGATAATCCCGCTCTGTCACTAAATCGACGGACTCTTCCTGCTCAGAATACACAATAAGCACCTTGCCCTGCTGGATTTGCATCAGCACCATGGCCACTTTGTCAGCCAGGCTGGTTTCAAAGTCGCCATAGTCGGTGCCTTCGCGCAGCACAAAAGCTTCCACCAGCGCCTGTAAAGTGTCGGGGTTCAGTTGTTGATAAGGGATCAGCATCTGAGAACAATCCTTAAGGTAAATGTTGTTGGAAAAACGCCGGTATCACCAGATCCAGCCAATAACGTGGTTGCCCTGGTATAGCTCCGCTGACAAAACCAACATGACCACCATATTCACTGAGCAGCAGTTGGCTATAAGGGCTCAGCTCTTCAGCCGTTGGGATGGCTTCAGCAGCCAGAAATGGGTCATCTTTGGCGTGGATCAGCAGATGTGGCCGCGCAATAGTGCGCAAATAAGCCTTGGCACTGGAGCGGCGGTAGTAATCTTCGGCATCGGCAAAACCATGCAAGGGTGCTGTCAGCTGCTGGTCAAATTCGCGGATGCTTTGCAGGCGCTGAATGTCGTCTGCTCTGATGGCGAGTGGGAAGTCGGCATGACGGTTTAGTTTGCGCTGCATGGTGGCTTTCAGCCGGTTTAATAAATAACGCTGATAGACTTTGCTAAAACCGCGGTTAATACGATCGGCGCTGGCGGATAACTGTAGTGGTGCCGACACTGCCGCAGCAGCATAAAGCGGGCAGTGCTTTGCAGTTTCCCCACAATATTTCATCAGTACATTACCCCCCAGCGAAAAACCAACTGCGGCCAGCGGTACGCCCGGATAACGCGCCTTTAAAGTATGAAGCACAAAACGTAAATCTTCGGTGTCGCCCGAATGATAAGCCCGTGGCAGTTTATTAGCCTGCCCATGGCAACCGCGAAAATGCATTAACACAGCGGCAAAACCCTGTTGCTGCAAACTGTGCAGCATACCGCGCACATAATGGCTGTGAATATTGCCTTCCAGGCCATGCAGCAGCACCACCAGCGCCTGCGCTTTGGCAGGTGGGGTTTGGCCAAAACATAACATCAGCTCATCGCCGTCTGGCAGCTGCAGCAGCTCGGCTTGGTGCGGCAGTGGCTTTTTCGGCGCCAGGTATTTCGCCATAATGGTTTGCAGATGGCAGTTTTTCAGCCACCAGGCTGGCTTAAATTCAGGTAAATCAGTAATTTGCTCTGGTTTTTGCCGTGCTTGCAATTTAGAAGTTCCTCATTAACAATGCCTTTTACTACTGGTCTAATCAGAGCCGGCTTGCCTTTATCAGCAGGCGGAGTGTACCGCAGATGCAAAGACGACAGTTTATCATGCTTGGCCTGGCCGCTGGCGCAACTTTAGCCACTGGGTTAACGCTGTACCCAATGTTCAGCGAGGCTGACAAAACCCAACAGCAGCAGAACGCCAGTCTGGTGCTGGACGCTTTGTTGCCTGCTATTTTGCTTGGCGCTTTACCCAAAACTGAAGCTGAGCAACAGCAGGCGCTGCAAAGCACCCGCCAGGCGGTGCTGGACTATTTACCCTTTTTGCCCAAACGCCAGCAGGCGGAATTACAACAGCTGTTTTTTTTATTGTCACAGCAGCTGACCAGGCTGGCGCTGACCGGCCATCTGTTGGCGCTTGGCGAATTGTCGCTGGAGCAGCGGCTGCAGCTACTCAGTAGCTGGCGCGACAGTTATCTCACCTTGTTACAACAGGCTTATAACGGCCTGCGGGAATTATTGCTGGCGGCTTATTATGGCCAGCCGGCGCATTGGCAGGCGCTTGCTTATACAGCGCCGGAGTTTCGCGCTTATGAATGATCCAATTAAAACCGGCCTGGCCAAAGGCTGGCGCCATATTGATGCTGCAACTTTAACGGAAGATCAGCAGTTTGAAGCGGACGTGGTGATTATCGGCACCGGCGCCGGTGGTGGCATGACAGCCGAAATTCTGACTCAGGCGGGTTTGTCGGTGATTATGCTGGAGCAGGGCGCACTGTGGAGTAGCAGCGATTTTCGCCAGCAGGAGCGCTGGGCTTATCCGCATTTATATCAGGATGGTGCCGGCCGCAAAACCAAAGATCAGGCCATTGCCATTTTGCAGGGCCGTACCGTGGGTGGTTCCACCACCGTTAACTGGACCACTTCTATCCGCACGCCCAAACCGACGCTGGATTATTGGCAAGCTGAGTTTGGCCTGGATTTTAGCGCTGAACACAGCCTTGAGCCTTATTTTGCCAAAGCAGCCGGCCGGCTGCATATTTCCGAGTGGCAGGTGCCGCCAAACCCCAATAATGCGGCATTAAAACGCGGCTGTGAAAACCTGGGCTGGCAATACACTGTGATTGAACGCAATGTGCATGGCTGTGCCAATTTGGGTTATTGCGGTATGGGATGTCCACTTAATGCCAAACAGTCGATGCTGGTGACCACTATTCCGGCTGCGCTTGAAGCCGGTGCCTTGTTGGTGAGCAGAGTGTCGGCCCGGCAGTTTCAGTGGCGGGGTGAGCACATTCTGCAGCTGGATGCGGTGCCTGTTGATCAGCATTATCAGCCAACCCCTTCGGTAAAACTGCGGTTTAAAGCACGGCATTATGTGCTGGCGGGCGGGGCCATTAACTCACCGGCTTTGTTGTTGCGCTCTAAGGTGCCGAACCCGTCAGGCCGCTTGGGTAAACATACGTATCTGCATCCCAGTGTGATTTCTGGTGCTTTGTTTCGTGATGCGGTGTCGGGCCATGCCGGTGCGCCGCAGTCGATTTATTCCGACCAGTTTGTCTGGCCCAAAGGGGATGAAGCCGGTTTTAAGCTGGAAGTGCCGCCGGTGCATCCGGTACTGATGGCGTCCAAACTGACAGGTATGGCCGAGCTGCATGCCGGCATGATGCAAAAATTTAATCATTTGCAGGTGATGATAGCGCTGCTGCGCGATGGTTTTCACCCGGATGCTCAGGGTGGGGAGGTGCAGCTGGACGCCGATGGTGAGCCCGTAGTGGATTATCCGCTGACCGATTATTTATGGCGGGGTGTGCAACAGGCTTATTTGGCGATGGCCGAGTTACAATTTGCCGCCGGAGCCGAGGCCGTGATGCCGGTGCATCAGGACGCCATGTTATACAGCAGCTGGCAGCAGGCCAAAACCGCTATTGCCGGTTTACCGCTCAAAACCTACCGCGCGGCGCTGGCGTCAGCGCATGTGATGGGCGGTTGTAATATGAGCGCCGATGCGGCCAAAGGGGTGGTAGATGCCAATGGCAGTCATTATCAGCTGCAAAATTTATCAGTGATTGATGGTTCAGTACTGCCGAGCAGTCTGGGGGCCAATCCACAACTGACACTTTATGCGCTGGCCTGGCGTAATGCCGATGTATTAGCAGCGCGGTTGCGTGGTTGATGAGGGGAAAAAGCAGCAGGCGGCCGTAAAATTATTGTTTCAGCAGCCAGGTATTAATGGCACACCACAAATAAAAAAATACAAATAAAAAAGCCGGTAGCCTAAGGCTTCCGGCGGTTATACCAATACGGTATCAGCAGGCACTTACACAGCAAGTTGGTTGCTACCTTCTGGCGGTTTACCCGGCAGCAACCCATACAGGAACAATAAACAAAAAAGCTGTTAGTTTTTCACGTCGTCATGGCCAATTTTGTAAAAGAAATACACGGCGTAAAACAGGCAGAGGCCAATCACAATTGCCAGGCCAGTAAAAGAAATAAAAATTACCGGGTCATTTAAAAATTCTTGCCACAGGTTCATGGTGTTGCCTCCATCTGGTTGATAAAGGCAGTGTAGGTTGGTGTCGGTGGCTGGATCCTGACTTAGATCAAGCTTTTGGAGGGGGGGAAATCCAGTTGCATAGCCTGTTGATCCAGATCAAGGATCTGCGCCCGCAGCTTGTCGGTGAGTGCCACACCAAGCAACTGCAGATACAAAGTTAATAAACTGGCCGCTTTGGTGGCGGGCGGAACCTGACTCAGACGGCATTGTGGCAAAGTGGCTATCAGCTGCTCTTGTTCCAGTTGCTCGGCACAAAGTTCAGCCTTTAGCAGCGCCTGTTTCATTTGTGCAGCAGCTTTGGCATTCAGGCCAGCCGGTAAGCTTTTTCGAAGTTGTCTGAGCGCCAGCGTAAACTGCTGTTCTGCATTCAGACTTTGCTGCAGCAGCCTGATATCGCTGAGTTCACACTGCAGCTGCTGTTTTTGCAGATACAACAGCAGCAGCAACAGGTTTACATTGGCACCATAACTGTCTTGCCATTGCAGGCACAGCGGTTGGATGCCGGGGTAGAGCGCCAGGCTAAATTGCCAGAATAACGCTGCATCCGGCAGCAGCCTGTTGCTGTTAACCGCCATTTTTCTGCCAGAAATCGTTGGTTTGTTGCTCCAGCTGTTCCTGTGCTTCAAACCACTGCTCTTCCACTGTGGACAGCTCAGCTTTCAGTTTGGTTTGTTCTGTGAGCACCTGCGTCAGTTCGGCTTTGCGGTTTTGCTCATATAAGCCGGTGTCGGTGAGTTTTTCTTCCAGTTGCGTCAGTTTGGCTTCCAGTTGTTGCTGCTGTTGTTCCAGTTTTTCGATGTTTTGTTTTAATTTGCGCGTTAAGTTGCGTAAATCTGCTTCCAGTCGTTTTTGATCTTTACGCACAGCAGCACCGCCGCTGGCGGGCTCGGTGTTTACCTGCTGCGCTTTGCTGTCATTTTGCAGCCACTGGTAATAATCATTTAAGTCACCGGCAAAAGGCGCCACTTTGCCATGGGCCACCAGGTAAAACTCGTCTGTGGTGCTGGATAATAAATGCCGGTCGTGCGACACCACCACTATGGCACCTTCAAAACTTTGCAGTGCCATCACTATGGCTTCGCGCATTTCTAAGTCCAGATGGTTGGTTGGTTCGTCCAGTAACAGCAGGTTAGGGCGTTGATACACCAGCAGCGCCAGCACCAGCCGCGCTTTTTCACCACCGGAAAATGGTGCACAGGCAGCTAAAGCTTTGTCACCATGAAAACCAAAACCACCTAAAAAGTCGCGCAGGCTTTGTTCAGTGGCCTGTGGTGCCAGCCGCACCATATGCTGCAGTGGTGAGTCTTCCGGTCTTAAAGTTTCCAGCTGATGCTGGGCAAAATAACCAATAGCCACACCAGCGGCGTACCAGATGTCACCACTTTGTGGTTGCAGACTGCCGGATAACAATTTGATCAGCGTGGATTTACCGGCACCGTTACGGCCGAGTAAACCAATACGGCTGCCCGGCAACAGCTGAAAATTAATTTGCTGCAAAATACTGTGATCGCCATAACCGGCGCGCACGTTTTCCATTTTCAGCAGTGGGTTGGGTAAAGCCCGTGGCTCGAGAAACTCAAACTGAAAGGGCGAATCAACATGAGCCGGCGCCAATAAAGTCATGCGCTCCAAAGCTTTAATCCGGCTTTGCGCTTGTTTGGCTTTGGTGGCCTGGGCGCGGAACCTGTCGATAAATTTCTGCAGGTGCGCGACCTGGCGTTGTTGTTTTTCATAAGTGGACTGTTGCTGTGCCAGATGTTCGGCACGCTGGCGTTCAAACTGGCTGTAGTTGCCGCGGTAAAGCGTCAGCTGCTGATTTTCGATATGCACTATATTGTCGACCACGGCGTCAAGGAAATCGCGGTCGTGGCTTATCAGCAGCATAGTGCCTTCGAAGTTGGCGAGGTATTTTTCCAGCCATAACACAGCGTCTAAATCGAGGTGGTTGGTCGGTTCGTCCAGCAGCAATAATTCGGCTCTTTGCATTAAAGCGCGCGCCAGATTAAGGCGCATACGCCAGCCACCGGAAAATGATTTGACCTGTTGTTGCTGCATGGCACCGGTAAAACCCAGACCGTCCAGCAAGGTACCGGCTTTGGCTTCGGCGCGGTAACCGTCCAGCGCTTCAATCTGATGATGCACGGCAATCAGGTCGGTGTCTTCATGGGCCTGACGCACCTGCATCAGCAGTGGATATAAAGCTTCGTCGCCCTGCAGCACATAATCCATGGCGCTGACTTCAACGGCCGGAGTTTCCTGCGCCACAGTGGCAATGGTCCAGCTGGCCGGAATACTGACAGTACCGGCGTCGGCTTGCAGTTTGCCCTGCAACAAGGCAAACAAAGTCGATTTGCCACAGCCGTTGGCACCGATAATTCCGACCTTTTGGCCCGGGAATACGGTAAGATCGGCCTGTTGCAGCAAACATAAAATGCCGCGGCGTAATTCGACTTGTTGCAGTTGGATCATTGATAGCAGTACCTGTAGCAGTGTGGCCCGGACATCAGGCCAGACGATTTGGGCTGCTAATGTAATCCGATCGGCCACACAAACCAAGAGTTTCGCTGATTTTTGCCTGTTTCGAGGATGTAAAAACCATGACCACCCGGAAGAAAAAACGTTTTATCGCAGGTGCCACCTGCCCCAAATGTAAGGCAGTGGATACCATGTCGCTGTTTCTTGAGCATAATGTGGAAAAAGTGGAATGTGTCAGCTGTGGTTATCAGATGGCGCAGCCTGAATCTCAGGTGGAACGGCTGGCGCGGGAAAATGAAACTGTGATTGGGGTGTTTAAACCTGAATAAGTAGTGGTTCTGGGGGCCGCAGCGGGCGCCCAGCGGCTTGAATAGCCGGCAAGGCGCCACCTCCATTGTGGGCTGCATCCATTAGCTGCGCCAATTAATAGTGTGGTGGTGGTGGCTCTTCGTGTGGTCTTAAAATACCGCTGTCAGGGCCGCCCTGCAGTTTTTCCGCCAGCATCAGTACCTGCCGCTGCAGTTTTTCTATCCGCTTCTGGTGTTCTAATAACTCGGTATGCAGTTGATGTAATGCATCATCCTGAAACGCCAGTTTGCTCTCTAAATCAAAAATTTGCGTTTGCAGTTGTTGTTCAGTGGGTGTCAGTGCACTCATGGTTCAAACTCCCATAGTTCCGCCAGACCACTGGAACTTTCGGTCAGGATCCGGTCTGGTGCCATAAAAACGGCATCATATACCACGGCGCTGGGTGGTTTGCTACCCGGAAAAGCGCTGACTTGCCAATCTTTCACCACTTTGCCGGTGTTGACATCCCAGACAGTAACACGGCGAGACGCCGAGCCAGCCACTAAATAACGGCCATCGTCGCTAAAACGGGCTGTGGTAAAAACCCGGCCTCGGCCCAGTTCCAGTTTTTGTTTTAGTTTGCCGGTGGTTAAATCCCAGATACTGGCTTGTTTTTGGCTGTCGGCGGTAAAAGCCAGGGTGCCCTTCTGGTCCAGCGCCACTTTAGTTACCCGGGTTGGATGGACAAAAGTTTGCAGAATTTGCGCAGTCTGGGTGTCCCACAAATAAGCTTTTAAATCGTTGCCGCCGGTCAGCGCATAACGGCCATTCGGCGATAAGGCCACAGTATTTACTTTTTCGCTATGGCCTAAAAACTCCAGCCGGCGGCCGGTTTTTAATGTGATGTGCTGCACTTTGCTGTCGCTCTGGGCAATTAACAGCTGAGTGCCGCCCTGAGAAACCGCAATATCCCGCACTATAGAGGTAGGCAAGGACCAGAAACCGATGTTTTTTCCATCCCGCATTTGCCACAACGACAGGTTTTTGTCGTCTGCGGTAAGCAGATGCTGGCCATCCGGGCTGAACGCCAGATAGCTGATAAAGTTTTCAGTTGGGTTTTGCTGACTTAAGCGGTATTTGGCTGTTTGGGTTGTTAAATCCCAGACCACCACACCGGATGTCAGGCTGGAAACTGCAGCCAGTTCAGCTGAGGTTGAAATAGCGGCAGCTACAGTACCGTGAGATGCATGTTCAGCGCTTGAAACGGCTTTGTTTTGAACTTCTGAGCAGGCGACCAGCCAAAGGCTGAGAAAAATGCCTAGATATTTCATTCTATGTGTTAACGTCATCAGCACAAATCTGTAGTATAGGCATGGTTAAAGGTTAGTCCTTTATTACTATAACAACACACTTTTGCAGCGAAGTCTGCAGTTTATTGGAGAAACAAATGCGCTTATTGACCAAGGTGTCGCTGATTGCCGCCGCCATGATTTCACTGTCTGCCTGTCAGAAAGAAGCTGCCGCGCCAGCTGCGCCAGTACTGGATACAGACGCTGCAAAACAATCTTACGCTATGGGCGTTTCAGTAGGTAAATACCTGAACAGCGCTGTAGAAGAACACAAAAAATTAGGCCTGCCATTAGCCTCTGACACTATGGTTCGTGGTGTTCAGGATGCTCTGGCTGGTAAAGCTGCGCTGACTGACGAAGAAGTGCAGAAAGTTATGACTGCTTTAGACGAGCAGTTCCGCGCGAAACAAGCTGAAGTTGCCAAAGCAAAAGCTGCTGAAACTATTGCTAAAGGTGAAGCTTTCCTGGCTGAAAACGCCAAAAAAGAAGGCGTAAAAGTAACTGAATCTGGTCTGCAGTATGAAGTCATCACTGCAGCTGATGGTCCAAAACCAAAAGCTGAAGAAAAAGTACGGGTGAAATACAAAGGTACTTTCATTGACGGCACTGAATTTGACAGCACTGACAAATCAAACGGTGGCGAGCCGGTTGAGTTCCAGTTAAATCAGGTGATTCCAGGCTGGACTGAAGGCGTGCAGTTAATGGGCGTTGGTTCTAAGTTCAAATTCACTATCCCTGCTGCTTTAGGTTACGGTGACCGCGATGTTGGCCCTATCCCGGCAAACAGCGTTCTGCAATTTGAAGTTGAGCTGTTAGGCATTGTGGCTGAAGAAGCTGCTCCAGCCGGCGAAGCAGCAAAAAAGTAGTGATTGCCACCCCGTATAAAACGGATTAGTGGACATAAAAAAACCGCCTTCACCGGCGGTTTTTTTATGCTGCTGACGGAGCTCAGGCCGATACCGAACCTTTGCTGTGTTTGTTATGCAAGGTTTGAATTAATTCGTCTTCCAGACCAAAACGTTCTTCCAGTGCCTGACCCAAAGTTGACAGGTCGGCATCAAAACCACTGAAATGATGGTCTGAGCCGGTTTCAGCATATTTGTCATTAAATTCCAGAGCTACATCTGTTGAGGCGGCAATTTTCGGGTATAAGGCTTTTGCCAGTGACTTACTGTCGCTGCCGTTTTCCTGACATTGTGACACTATCTGGTCATAAACTTCAAAATGACCTGCTGAAAGGTAATCCATCAGCAACTGACAAAACCCCAGAATAGCGTCCTGAGACGGTAACTGATTGTCCTGCTGTTTATCAAAAGGCGGTAAAGCCGCCAATTTACAATAAGATACGATCAGTTGTTGCCGCTCTTCCAGCCAGTTATCAATAGCGGTTGAAGTACCGCCCCATTGTTGTCGAGCTGTTTGCAGACGGGTATACATAACCATATCCTTGCTTAATTAAATTCGGCTTATACCGCTAATAAAAAGAATTCCGCACTAAAGATCAACTACTTTTTGATTGGTCGGCTCAGTATTTCCCTTTATGATGACAACCCGCATCCGGAAGTTGTATTGGTACAAGCACAATGAAAAGTCATAGTCTGCAGCTGAAACATCATGATCAGGGCTATTGGTTTGTGGTGAATCGCGGCAAACTGAAATTGACCACTGAGTCCCTCAGTATTCCTTTTGGCGCCTGGCATCAGCAACAGGTGACTGATCCTGAGATGATTTGCCATATAGGGCAGTGGCAAGAGCAACCCTGTTATCTGGTGGTCAGTAACGACCAGCAACAGGAGCCGGAACAATGGCATAGTGCCCGCGCTTTATTGGAGCAGCCAGAGTCAGTGTGGTTTGAGCTGGCGTCCCGGGCGGTGCAATTGGCGCTATTTTTACAAACACACAGGTATTGTGGTCAGTGTGGCAGCAAAATGCAGCTGGTGAGCTGGGAGCTGGCGATGTTATGCCATAAATGTGGCCATCGTTGTTATCCACGGATTTCACCTTGTGTGCTGGTTGCTATCTGTAAAGAGCAACAAATTCTGTTGGCACGCTCAAAACGGCATAAACCGGGCTTTTTTTCCATTCTGGCCGGTTTTGTTGAATCCGGTGAAACGCTGGAACAGGCTGCAATGCGCGAAGTGTATGAAGAAGTGGGGATCCGTATTCATAATCTGCGTTATGCCGGCAGTCAGCCCTGGCCTTTTCCGCATTCATTGATGACAGGTTTTCTGGCTGATTATCACAGTGGTGATATTGTGTGTCAGGAAGATGAAATTGAAGAAGCAGGCTGGTTTGATTTTGCTGCGCTGCCGGACATTCCTCCGGTGCAAACTTTATCTGGCCGGATGATCCGTCAGCTGCAGGCAGAAACTTCAGCCGATGAATAAATAATCACCCTAAGCTGCTTAGGCTGGTATTTTGCATCTAAATAATACAGCTGAAAACAGCAAATAAAAAAGCCACATAAGTGGCTTAAGTAGTTGTTTATGGGCCCGTAGGTGCGAGCTCTTATTTTTAGATTTCTTCACTAGCGCGTCGATTTTATAACAGAAGCTTTTTCGCGCCGCAAGAGTAAATTTGCAGATAAATGCAGAAAAATTCATTAAACAGCAAACATAGTGTCATCTCCACTATGCTGTTAAAATAACTCAACACAGCTTAATGGTAGAGCCAAGATGGAATTAAAAAACGATCGTTACCTGCGTGCCCTGTTAAAACAACCGGTTGACCGCACCCCTATCTGGATGATGCGCCAGGCAGGCCGTTATTTGCCTGAATACCGGGAGATCAGAGCCAAAGCCGGCGATTTTATGTCTTTGTGTAAAAACCCTGAGCTGGCTTGCGAAGTCACCTTACAACCGCTGCGTCGTTATCCGCTGGACGCCGCCATTCTGTTTAGCGACATTCTGACCATTCCGGATGCGATGGGCATGGGCTTGTATTTTGGTGAAGGCGAAGGTCCAAAATTCACTAAACAGCTGAATGACTTTATGGATGTGGTGCAGTTGCCGGTGCCGGACCCTGAAGTGGAGTTAAAGTATGTGATGGACGCTGTGCGCACCATCCGCCGCGAATTAAAAGGTGAAGTGCCGCTGATTGGTTTTTCCGGTAGTCCGTGGACATTAGCCACCTACATGATTGAAGGGGGTAGCAGCAAAACCTTCTCAAAAATCAAAAAGCTGATGTATACCGAACCAGAAGTTGTACATATTCTTCTCGATAAACTGGCACAAAGTGTCGTGTTGTATCTGAATGCGCAAATTGCGGCCGGCGCTCAGTCAGTGATGATTTTTGACACCTGGGGCGGAGTGTTAACCCCAAATGCCTACCGTGAATATTCATTAAGTTACATGCAGCAAATTGTGGAAGGCTTAACCCGTCAGGCGGATGGTCGTCCTGTGCCTGTGACTTTATTCACCAAAAACGGTGGTTTGTGGCTCGAAGATATTGCCGCAACCGGCTGCGATGCTGTAGGTCTGGACTGGACTATCGATATTCGCCATGCCCGTAACCGCATTGGTGATAAAGTGGCGCTGCAGGGCAATATGGACCCGGCTATTCTGCTGGGTTCACCTGAGCGCATCCGGTTGGAAGTACAGGCGATTCTGGACGGTTATGGTCAGGGTTCAGGCCATGTGTTTAATCTGGGTCATGGTATTACCCCAGACGTAGATCCGGAGAAAGCCGGTATTTTTATTGAAGCAGTGCAATCATTCAGCCGCACTTATCATATGAACACCGACATTTTATGACAGGGCGTCGCTGCTGAGTTTCAGCGGCAAAGCGGATAACCCGCAATGAACAATAAAGGCGCCCAGTGGCGCCTTTATTGTTGTGTGTCCCGTGCTAAATAGTGTTGATACTTATTGCAGCGCTATTATTTAGTGCTAGTTTGGTGGCTTATTCAGTTTCAGCCTGAACCTGCCCCCGATAATCGTTTAACAATTCACGGTAGTTTTCAGTGGCCCAGTTACGTGCCTGTGCTGCCACAACGGCCTGTTCCAGCATTTCTTCACCGCGTTCCTGTTTGCCTTGTTCAATCAGGGCAATACCAATGGTTGACAACAATTTGGGGTTATCTTCATCTTGTGCCAGCCCTTGTTCGGCTAGTTGAATAGCGCGCTCGGCATTACGCAGTTTTGGGTTATCTGACATGGCCAGTAAGGACGCGTATTCTACGATGGCCGGCACATAATTCTGCGCTGCAGCGTTTTCAAGATAGCGGGCAGCCCGTTCGGGGTCAAACTGGATATTATCGCTATCGAGTAATTGATGCGACAACAGGTAACTGGCTTGTGGGTCACCGTCAGCGGCCGCATAAGTCAGCCAGTTAATGGCTTTATTGCTGTCTTTATCGCACATGCTGCCGGTGAGCAGACATTGGGCAACGGTAAACTGAGCCGGTGCATAACCGTTAATGGCGGCTTTTAAATACCAGGGCAGCGCTTTCTGGTCCTTCACTAGCCCGGCCTGGGCAATCAAACCAAATTTATATTGGTTGGCTGCAGAATCGGCCTCTGCCGCTTTACGAATAGCAGCAATGTATTCGTTGTTTTCGCGCGAAAATTTGCGGGAAGCTGTAACCAGTTTATCCAGGTTAAAGACGTGAATTTGGTGGTCGAGCCGGATAGAGTCGCCATACGAGTTGCGTGGTGGCGAGAAGGTCCAGTTTTCCATGGCCGCCAAGACATATTTATCAATAGCGCCTGCCGGGAAAGACAGCGCAACTTTAGCGTTTTCTACCCGGCCGTTTTCGTTAATGTCATAGGTGACAACTGACCAGGCTGCAATACCGCTGCGCGGGAAGTGGCCGGGATAATCCGGTTTATCCTGTTTCAGCGGTTTTACCACTGTTGGCTGGCGATACACCTGATGGATGGTTGGGTAGAGGTTACTTTTGAGTGCCAGCGCACCGTACTGTCCATTGATCTCTGTATAGGCCTGTTTGCCGGCTCGGCGTGATTCTAATTTACCGCGTAGTTCCACATATTTTTCGGCGGCGCCAGGCTGAGACAAACCCTTAGCCGTCAGTGCCCAGGCATAAGCTTTATTTAAGTCAGCTTCGGTGCCTAAACCTTCTTCATAACATTGCGACAGTAACAGTTGTGCCTGCGGATGGCCCAGTTGCGCCAGAATTTGTAACTGTGGCATCGCCTGTTCGTAGTTTTTATCCTGAAACAGTTTGTACGCACTGCCAAAATCGGCAAGGGCTGAACTACTGAACCCGACAGCAAGCAGATAACAGCATAAACGCATCAGAAACATGCCCGAACTCCCCGGAATTTTTTATGGTGTTTTTTTCGAGTGTACAACGGTTTATTCGACAAAACAAAACAAAAACGGCGCAATTTTGCGCCGTTTTTAGCAATATGTTGCTGAAACCGCTGGTTTTAGAACAAACGGTTTAAACCGTTCATCGCGGCCACCCGATAAGCCTCTGCCATAGTTGGGTAGTTAAAGGTGGTGTGCACAAAATACTCGACATTATTGCCGCCATTGGTTTGCATCATAATGGCCTGACCAATGTGGACAATTTCGGCGGCTCTTTCGCCAAAACAGTGAATGCCGAGAATTTCTTTGGTGTCGCGGTGAAATAACAATTTCAAACTGCCCACATTGGTATTGGCAATTTGTGCCCGCGCCAGATGTTTAAACTGGGCACGACCTACCTCATAAGGAATTCTGGCGGCTGTCAGTTGCTGCTCGGTTTTACCCACAGAACTCATTTCCGGAATGGTGTAAATACCAACCGGAATGTCTTCTATCAGTTGCATCGGGCAATGGCCATGAATTATAGCGTTACCGGCAATACGGCCCTGATCATAAGCAGCGCTGGCGAGACTTGGGTAGCCAATCACATCACCCACAGCGTAAATATTCGGCACTTCAGTCTGATAATTGTGGTTTACTTTCAGTTGGCCACGGCTGTCGGCTTTTAGTCCAACAGCAGCCAGGTTCAGTGTGTCGGTGTTGCCGGTACGGCCATTGGCAAACAAAATACAGTCGGCTTTCATTTTTTTGCCCGACTGCAAATGCAGAATCACACCGTCTTCTAATCCTTCAATAGATTCAAACTCTTCGCCATGGCGAATAGTCACACCTGAATTCCAGAAGTGATAACTCAGTGCGTCAGAAATTTCGGTGTCCATAAAAGACAACAGGCGGTCGCGGGTATTAACTAAATCCACCCGGACACCCAAGCCACGGAAAATAGACGCATATTCACAACCAATCACACCGGCGCCAAAAATAATGATGTGCCTTGGGTCATCTTTCAGCGACAAAATGGTGTCGCTGTCAAAAATATGCGGATGGTTAAAATCGACGTTGGCCGGGCGATAGGGTCTGGAACCTGTGGCCAGAATGATAGTTTCGGCAGTGATTTGCCGATCCGGACCATTGGCCGGTTTGATATTAATAGTGTGGTTATCGATAAATGATGCTTCACCGGCAAAAATTTCGACCCTGTTGCGATCGTAAAAGCTGCTGCGTAGCCGCACCTGCTTACGAATAACACCGGCTGCATGTTTTAAAATTTGTGGAAAAGTCAGATTGGCGGACTGATTTTCCATCTGGAACAGCGGGTTTTCATTGTATTCAATAAAACGGCTGACCGAGTGACGCAGCGCTTTGGACGGAATAGTACCCCAATGGGTGCAACCGCCGCCGACCTGCTCGTGACGTTCAACCACAGCCACTCTTTTGCCGCTTTTGGCCAGGTTCATGGCAGCCCCTTCACCACCAGGGCCTGTGCCAATAATGATGGCGTCATACTGATATTGTGCTTGAGGTGTGGCAGAGCTTGATTTGGCAGGCACAGCAGATCCCTATTCTGGTCTAATTATCTGAGCTTTGATGATAGCAGCATCGTTTACAGATGTTGAAGCGGAAAAGGCAACTTGCGTTGCCTTTTCATCAGGAAAATCAGCACACTGGCCGACTTATGCGTATTGCTGAATAAAACTCTGCCATTGGCGTTGTTGTTGTAACCAGTTTTGTTTCATTTCCTGATATTGCTTGCGAATGTCGAAGTCGTTGTATTGCTGCAGCAGTTGCGCCTTTTTCTGTTGTAGCTCATCTTTCTTCTGTTGATACAACTGCTTTTGCACCGAATAATACGCCTGCATTCGTTCCAGCAATAAAGCATATTCCTGCTCCATCCGCGCCAATAATAGTTCTGCATCCGGCAATAACTTCGCTTTGGCCTGGGCTCTTTTTAACTGCATCAGCGCTTTTGCTTTCATAATGCGGTCTTCAGGGCAAACTTTCAGATTGCGGGTTAACCCCAGCCAGGAGCAGGTTTTGATTAACCATTTAGTCGGGTCGAACTGCCACCAGCGGATACCATTACGGTAATCATATTCAAAAATATGGTGGAAGTTATGGTAACCCTCACCATAAGTTAAAAATGCCAGCACCCCGTTGTCGCGGGCGCTGTTTTCATCGGTATAAGGCTGTTTGCCCCAGATATGAGCCAGAGAATTAATAAAAAACGTAAAGTGATGGCTGAGCACTAACCGCAGCACACCGACACTTAACAACATGCCGAGGTAGTTGCCGGTCAAAAAACCTAAAAACAGTGGAATACCAAAATTGGTAGCAATGGTCAGCAGCAAATAATGTTTGTGCTGGAACATCACAATACGGTTGTTTTGTAAGTCCCGCACATTGCTGTAATCGCTGTAGCGCTGGCTTTGATATTCTCTGAGCATCCAGCCGATATGACTGAACCAGAAACCACGTTGGGCGGAATAGGGGTCTTTGTCATTCTGGTCGACAAACTTATGATGCACCCTGTGATCGGAAGACCAGTGTAAAGCACTGTTTTGCAGCGCAAATGCACCACCAATGGCAAAAAACCACTGCAGCAGCGGATGTGCTTCATAAGTTTTATGTGCCCAGAGCCTGTGATAACCGGCAGTAATAGACATGCCGCAGTAACCGAGGCACAAAATAGTCGCGACTATTTCAGTGGTGGTAAAACCAACGGTCAGGGCGTAATAGGGCACAGCAATAGCTGAAATTAAAAAAGTGATACTAAACAGCAGGACATTGGTCCAGATAATAGGTGACTTTTGCATTTATAGGTACATTTAGCTTACATCTGTAAGCTAATTTTACTGTGCAATTGCAGCGGGTCAAGGTATAAAATGCCAAACATCAGATACAGGGAGGCATTGTGACCAGAGCTCAACAAAAAGAACGCACCCGCCGCGCTATTATTGATGCTGCTTTTGCGCAGTTAAGTCCGGATAAAGGTTTTTCCAGCCTGAGTTTACGCGAAGTTGCACGCGAAGCCGGTATAGCACCAACTTCTTTTTACCGTCATTTTGCCGATATGGACGAGCTGGGTTTAACTCTGGTAGACGAAGCCGGTTTAATGTTACGGCAGCTATTGCGTCAGGCCAGGCATCGTATCGAAAAAAATGGCAGTGTCATTCGCACTTCTATTGAGACTTTTATGGAGTTTGTGGTCGGCAACAGTAATGTGTTCCGGTTGTTGTTGCGGGAACGTTCTGGCACATCAGCGCCATTTCGTCGTGCTGTTGCCCGCGAAATCCAGCACTTTTGTGCAGAACTTGCGGATTACCTGCGAAAAGAAACAGCTTGTCCGGATGAGTTTGCTCAGGTGCAGGCGGAGGCGATGGTGACGCTGGTGTTTCATGCCGGAGCTGACGCTTTAGATGCCAGCCCGGATTTACGCTTACAAATTACCCATAAAACCATTACCCAGCTGCGCTGGCTGGCGCACGGTGCAGCGGGTTATGGCCGCAGGCCTAAAGAATAATTTTTCTAAGCCACACACCACATTCAATGTGGTGGGTGTATGGGAACTGGTCAAACAGCGCAAACTTCTGTACCTGATGGGTTTTACACAAAGTTTGTAGATTGTGCGCCAGCGTTTCCGGGTTGCAGGAAATATACAGGATATCGTCAAAACGGCTGACCAGTTGCTCTGTGGCCGGATCCAGACCTGCGCGCGGTGGATCCACCAGAATGGTATTAAGCTGCAGGCCTGCTAAATCGATGTTTTTTAACTGCTGCCCCTGAGACAAAGCCGCGCTGACATCTTCGGCAGACATCTGTAACACCCGCACATTGTTGATCTGGTTGAGTGCAATATTGTATTCAGCACAGCGAATGGATGATCGGGCAATTTCAGTGGCAACCACCTGATCAAAATAAGGAGCCAGCGCCAGCGAAAAATTGCCATTGCCGCAATATAGCTCCAGTAAATCACCGCGCAGGTTTTTGGCAATATCACAAGCCCAACCCAGCATTTTCTGATTCACTTCGCCGTTGGGCTGGGTAAAGCTGTTTTCAATTTGTTGGTAGTGCAGTTGTTGCTGTTGCACCTGCAGCCGCTCAATCACAAAGTCACGATCAACCAGGATTTTTTGCTTTCGCGCCCTGCCAATAAAATCCACCTTATATAAAGCAGCAAATTCAGCTTTTAGTGATGCAGCTTCGGCAGCCCATTCCGGCGGGATCGGCTTTTTATAAATAAGTGATACCACCAGTTCACCACTTAAAGTGGCCAGGTAGTCAATTTGGTATAAACGATTACGCAACAGCGGGCGCTGTTTTAATGCCTGCAGCAACACCGGCATAAAATCAGCAATGGTGTTACAGGCTATCGGAAAATAATCAATGCGTTGTTTGGTTTTGGTCTCTGGATCAAACATGATGTGAAACATGTCATCGCCTTCGTGCCAGATCCGGAACTCAGCTCTTAAGCGGTAATGCGCGGGCGCTGAGGGAAAAACTTCGGCTTGCTCAACACCAAAAGGGGCGAACAGCTGTTGCATGGAATCTGCTTTCTCCGACAGCAATGCCTGATATTGTTCCGGAAAAACCTGACCTAATTGCATAACGTGCCCCCTCGCTGAAAAAAGCGGCCATTCTAAGAGGTTTTGCCTCAAGATCCAATGAAGTGCCACTATATATATGTAGTCCTGCTTCACCAGGTGCTATTTAATTTGCTGCTCTGCGCCCTGGCTTCTGGCAAAATAATGGCTTGTAGCCGGAGGGGATCAAATGCGGATTGGTTTTATCGATAGTGGTGTTGGTGGCTTAAGTGTTTACCAGCAGGTACAGCAACAGGTGCCGGCCGACTACATCTATCTGATGGATAACAAATATCTGCCCTATGGCGAAAAAAGCGAAAGTTTTATTCAGCAGCGTCTGTATCAGTTGTCACAACATCTGATAGAGCTGGGTGCTGAGTTGATAGTGATAGCCTGTAATACCGCAACCACTCAGGCAGTTGAATTTCTGCGCCAACACTTTTCCATTCCTTTTGTTGGTGTTGTGCCCGCTATTAAACCTGCAGCTGTGTTAAGTCAGGGCAAAGGTTTTGCAGTACTGGCCACACCGGCAACGGCGAATGGGGAATATATGGCAGGTTTGATCCGTCAATTTGCCCCCAATGACAGCGTGATTAAATTTGGCAGCAGTGAACTGGTGCGTTTAGCCGAAGACAAAGTCTGGTATCAGCAGGATGTAAGTCAGCAAGTCAGTGACATTTTGTCGGTTAGCCCTATTGCCGATCAGGGGGCTGACATTGTGGTGTTAGGTTGTACTCATTTTCCCTTTCTGGCGGAAGAAATTAAGCAAGCTTTGCCGCGCGCAACAGTGTTGCTTGATACAGGTGAAGCGATAGCAAGACGGGTAAAACAATTGGTAGGGTCGCAATCTTTGGCCGATATGCAGTATCAGCATTGTTTTATCAGTACCAGAGAGCTTAATGAACAGCAAAGCGACAGACTAAAAAAACTCGGCTTTGACCAGCA
Source organism: Rheinheimera sp. (assembly GCA_003543135.1). Classification (GTDB taxonomy): domain Bacteria; phylum Pseudomonadota; class Gammaproteobacteria; order Enterobacterales; family Alteromonadaceae; genus Pararheinheimera. The sequence continues at coordinate 1,064 of DPJG01000022.1, read as the reverse complement.
ACAGTGCTGGCCAATGCCGATTTTGTTGTAGCTTATTCTTCGCCGTCTTCGTTATCCTGACGTTCTTTGGCTTCGCGCACTTTTAAAGTGCGGCCTTCAAATTCGAAGTCATTCAGCTTTTGGATCATCTTGTTGGCATCCTTCGCCGACACTTCAACAAAACCAAAACCACGGCGCCGGCCTGTTTGTCTGTCTTTCATCAAACGAACATTGACCACCTGACCTGATTGCTGAAACAACTCACGCACGGCTTCTTCATTTGCACGGTAAGGTAAGTTACCTACATATAAAGTGGCAGTGTCGCCTGTTGCGGTTACAACAGCAGCTTTGTTATTCGTTTTGTTTTCGGATGTGGCAGCTAAAGGTTTGGTTTCAATCAGGATGGGAACCAGAATACCGGCAATAATGACACCGATCGTCATTGCCACACCTGCAGCGGGCAACAGATCAGCTGGAAGAAAATAAGTAACAAGGTACACAAGGATGGCAAGTGCCAGGGTAAAAGGTAAAGAACGGCTTAAACTTGATGACATAAGTGATTCCTAAATACATGAGAGTGAAAAGATACTGAGAAAAACAAACTACTTATAGTAGTCAAAAGCTATCTTAACCAGTCACTATCACTTCGCCAACAGATAAAACTCAGAAAAACCAATGGTTTTTGCAGCAAAAATGCGCATAACGTGCGTTTTATAAGCGAACGAGTTGAAATCTGCAAAAAACTACAAATTCGCGCTTGCGCCATTTCAAAAACGCCCTATAATGCGCGCCATGCCGACGGGGTGGTGCGAAAGCAGCAAGCCGGGTGAGTTTGAAATAAGTTGAAAATGTCGATAAAAAGACGCTTGACACGAAATAAAAACTGACTAAAATGGCCGCCTCGCAACGACGACAGGCTCTAAGCTCTGAAAGTAGTGGTGAGTCAGAAATCAGAAGTGGTTTCTAAGGTAAGTCAGGTTAAGCAGAGAAGCTTATTTAAATAGTAAAATTCTCTGCTTGACTTAAAATCTGGGAAGTGTAACATACGCATCCCGCTTCGAAGTCGAAGCACGCTCTTTAACAAT
>DPJG01000002.1 GCA_003543135.1 Rheinheimera sp. | reverse complement strand
ATCCAGCGTTTCCTGTCGCAGCCGTTCTTCGTTGCTGAAGTATTCACTGGTTCGCCAGGTAAATACGTTCCGCTGAAAGAAACTATCCGTGGTTTCAAAGGCATTCTGGAAGGTGAATTTGATCACATGCCAGAACAAGCCTTCTACATGGTTGGTTCTATCGACGAAGCAATCGAAAAAGCGAAGAAGCTGTAATTTTACAGCTTTAGGAGAGCGAAATGGCGATGACAGTACAGTTGGACGTGGTAAGTGCCGAAGAGAAAATTTTCTCTGGCCTTGTTGAGTCCATTCAGGTTACTGGTAGCGAAGGTGAGCTGGGTATTTTACCTGGCCACATTCCACTGCTGACTGGCATCAAGCCAGGTATGGTCCGGATTGTTAAACAGTTTGGCGAAGAGCATCTGATTTATGTTGCCGGTGGCGTGCTGGAAGTTCAGCCGCATGGTGTGATCGTGCTTGCCGACGTTGCAGTCCGTGCTGAAGACCTGGATGAGCAAGCCGCCCTGGCCGCCCAGAAACAGGCACAGGAAGCGATGCAACATGCCGGCGCTGACTTTAACTACGCAGAAGCCGCGGCCCAACTGGCCGAAGCAATTGCTCAGTTACGTCTGATCCAGAAACTGCGCAAAAAGTAATTTTTGCTGAGTCTGAAAAAGCCACCGCAAGGTGGCTTTTTTATTGCTGATTCAGGTGTGCTGCAACACCAGATCTGATGGAAACCGGACTTTTGTCCACCACATTCTCCTTCGCACCAGCATTTGTCGCGGATGAATGTTACAACTGTAAATTAAAGGTATAATCGGGCCGCTTGTTGTCAACAACAGATGCTGCTGGGGCAAACAGTTGAACGACAACAGATTAAGTTATTATTTATTAAGTATATAAATTGATGGTCGGCAAGGTTCGGTCAAAAGCTCAATGAAGTTTTGTTTGATACAGCTTCTGCATAACATGGATGCCGGTTCTTATAGTGAACATGCTATTGGAGCGGGCGCTTTTGGTTAACAGGTGGTTTTGCTGATGAGTGTGGTAAATATCGGGAAGTTTAATGTTGATGTCCCCGGGCGGCGTATTTTTACCAACGAGGGAGAGCTTCCGGTCGAGCCAAAAGTGATCGATGTATTATGTTATTTAATGCAGTACCCGGACCGCTTTGTCAGCTTGCAGGAACTTCATGCCGAGGTCTGGTCCGGCCGGGTGGTCACTGACACTGCTGTTCGAAGAACCATCAGCAAACTGCGGTTGCTGCTGGAAGATACCGATCCCGATACGCCCCGTTATATCAGGTCGCAGATGAAACGCGGTTATCAGTTTATTTATCCGGCAGCTGCGGTTACAGATGATGTTGCGCTGCCTGACAGCAGTCAGTACCTTTCCCCGCCAACTCAGCCAGACGTGCCGCTGCAGCCCAAACTGAAGCGCTTCAGAATTTGGCCCCTTGCCACTGTCTTGTTGCTGGTTATGTTGACGGTTCTCTACACGCTACTGCCGGACGATAAAAAACAGCTGATGGTCACACACCAGCCTGTGGTTGAAATTGCCGGCGAAAAACGACTTTTGTCCGTGTCCGCTGACGGCCGCTTTCATACCTTTAGCGGCAGTCTGGGTAACACCGGGCTTTGGCAACCTTATTTATACGATTTTAAGTTAGGCCAATTACAACGAATCCCTGTGTCTGAACACGCTGTGTACCATCTTGTTGCTATGGCCAATAACAACACCCTGGCTATTTCCTCTTTTGAAGATGGCAAAGCAAAGTTGTATTTGTATGGGGTCACGGATTTAAAGACGCCTGTCAGGACACTGGAACTTAATGAATTATCTGACATTGGTCAGGCGGTACCCTATAAAGATCAGTTTGTGCTGCTTAATGGGCGCAGAAAAGGTGAACACAATGGCCTGTACTACCTGCTTGATACCGAAACAGCAGCGCTGACGCAATTTACCTACAGTTCTGTGCCCGGCAGTGTCGATTTTGGCGCCGTGTTGTCACCCGATAAACATCACCTTGCGCTTATCAGAAGTGATGCCAGTCACAGCGTACAAATTTATCGTGTTGCCGACAAAAAGTTAATTGCGCAGGAGTCCTTTGCGAAGGGGGCTGTTGTTGCTGATGAGTTAAACCTGATGTGGCTTAATGCAGAAGAGTTGCTGATTAATTTTGCCGACAAGCATAAAAAACTCAATATACAGAGTGGTGTCATGACAGCTTTGCCCTGGCATGAACGTTTTACCGGCTTTGGCCGCGATGCTGCAGGCAATTATTTTGGTCTTTTGCTCAAACCACAAAACAGAGATTTTTTTCAGGTCCAACTTGCGGATCTGACGACAGTGCAGCGTTATTTTTCATTTAACGCTCAGGCGCTGAACCTGAGCTATGGCCGCACACCGGGTCAGCTCTGGCTGGTTGAACAGGCAAAATCAGCCTATCAGTTGTTCCGTTTTTTTCCGCAGACCGGTGAAAAAAAGCTCAGTCTGGAGCAAGCCCAGCCCTTTGTGGTGTTGGCCGAAACGCCGGACTATTTGCTGCTGTTGCAACAATATCAGTTAAAACTGTTGGATCTGCACAGTAGTGAACTCAAAAACATCTCTTTTGAAAATCAGCAGGTGCATTACGCCACTCCGGTGTTAAACGGGGAACAGATTATTTTTTCTGAACAAATAGGGGACGAATGGCTGGTTAATATTTACAACAGAAAATCCAACAGCCAAAGCCGGGTATTAAAAGGTTACCGTTTATTGTTGCCCTGGAAAAATCAGTATGTTGCATCTGATGCCACGGGAAAGTTTTATCTGCTGGATGCCCATTATCAGCCAATCAAAACACTTCCGCTGACACTGAATGTTGCACACCGGCATCAGGTTGGTTTATACGGCGATAAGTTGATGACAACCAATTTAATGGCTGATGGCAACTGGGCTTTGGCCAGTTTGAACCTGGTGACGCAGGATTATCAGCGCCAGCTGAGCAGTACTTTACCGATAAAATCACAGTTTTCTTTTAATAATGACGCCAGCTCCGTCATCATTACAACGCAAAATGAAGTTGTTAATCAATTAGTTAGGCTTGGTTATAACTTTGGTTATAACTTTTCAGGCAATAAGTCACAGTAAAGTCCGCTGCCGGTTATCGAATAGCCGATGCTCCGTGGTTAGTTTGTAGCAACACCTGATTGCAAACACACAACTAAAACACGGAGCTTTTTATGTTCAACAAATCCTTTTCGTTAACACCGCTGACTATTGCCATGATCAGCTGTGGTTTGCTGTTTTCTGCGAACAGCTTGGCCACACAAAACCCAGCCATAACCGGACAGTCCTCTGCTGCGGTTGCAGAGCGCCAGCAGATAAAAACAAGTCCTAACGATCAGCGCCAGTACCTCGCTATTACGCTGCAGAATCAGCTGGATGTGGTGTTGGTCTCTGATCCGGCCGCCGAAAAATCATCAGCGGCGTTAAGTGTGGATGTGGGCTGGCTGAACGATCCAAAACAGCAGCAGGGTTTAGCCCATTTTCTGGAGCATTTGCTGTTTATGGGCACTGAACGTTTCCCACAACCCGATGGTTATCTGAAGTTTATGAAACAGCATGGCGGCACCACCAATGCTTTTACCAACCAGCTGACCAACTATATGTTTGAAATTAATAACAGCAAGTATGAAGAAGCACTGGACCGCTTTGCTGACTTTTTCAAAGCGCCGTTATTGTTACCCGAATATGTGGATAAAGAACGCAATGCGGTAAATTCGGAGTGGTCATTAAACCGTAATCAGGATGGCTGGGCACAACGGCAAATAGCAGCGAAATTATTGGGTGAACACCCGGCGAATAGTTTCTGGATTGGTAATCTGGAAACGCTGGGTGATAAAACCAACAGCAAGTTGCATGATGAGTTATTGGCGTTTTATCAGCAGCACTATTCAGCCAACCGGATGAAGCTGGTGTTAATCAGCCCGCAACCCTTGTCACAAATGCAATTATTGGCACAGCGCTATTTTGCCGATATCAAAAATAAAGGCATCAATAGCCCAAGGCCTGTGGCGAAGATTGACTTTAGCAAGTTTGGTCCGAAGCGGGTGCATTATGTGCCTGGCACAGAAGCGCAAAGCCTGCAGCTGGAATTTATCATCGATAACAATCTGGCCGACTTTGGCGTTAAACCCAATGAATTTGTTGCGCACTTGATCAGTTCTGAAATGCCAGGTACACCGGCGCAGCAGCTGAAAACCATGGGTTTGCTGGATGCTGTGCAGGTTACTTATGACCCTAAATGGTATGGCAATTACGGCACGCTGCAAATTGTCATGGCGCTGACCGAAGCCGGTATGAAACAGCGGCCAGCCATTACCACTGTGATGATGCAATATCTTGACCTGATCCGCAGCAAAGGGGTAGATGCAAAATACTACAATGAGATCCGCACCTCACTGCAAAACCAGTTTAACTTCCTGGAAAAAACCGATGGCTTTAGTTATGCCGCCAGGCTCAGCGCTGCAATGCAATATTATCCGCTGCCTGCGGTGATCAGCGCGCCTTATCAATATGACAAATTTGAGCCAAAAGCTGTGAATGCATTGCTGGCTCAACTGGTGCCGGAACGGCTCACTGTGTGGCATATCAGCCGTAACGAGCCGGCAGATCAGGACGTGCCGCATTTTACCGGTCGCTATTCGGTGACTGATATTGGCAAGGATGAAATCCAAAGCTGGCAACAGCCAAAAGTTGCAATGAGTTTACCTGCGCTTAATCGTTTTCAGCCGGAAAGTTTCGCCGTCAGTCACAGCAGCAACAAAACACCGGTAAAAGTATTGGAAGCTGAAGGGGTTAGTGCCTGGCTGGCCGGCAGCCAACATTTTGCCGATCAGCCGCGTGGTCAATTATTGATGCAGTGGCACCAGCCGGAGGCAAAAAACAGTGCCAAACAGGCAGTATTGCATCATCTCTGGTTGTTTAACTTTTTAATCAATAATCAGGCGCTGCTGCAGGAAGCCAGTGCTGCAGGGATGAAATTACAGCCGGAAGCCAATGAATACGATTTAGTGTTAAAACTGTCTGGTTTTACCGATAAACAAGCCGCATTCACCGGTTACATTGGTAAAGCTCTGGCGGCTACCATCAGTGAGCAGCAATTTAACCAGAGTAAAGACCTGCTGTTACGCAGCTTACGCTCCTCAGAGCAACAAATGCAGGCAAAGCAGGCCAGTGAGCTGGTGAAAACTGTGTTGTCCAGTGGCCGTTATGAGTTGCCGGCCTTATTGGACGCAGTCAAACAGATTAATTTGGCTGAGCTGAATCAATACATTCAGCAGACATTGGCGGACAGTCAGCTGCGTTTATTGGCACAAGGGAACTACGCTGAGCAGGATGTATCGGCTTTTGCCAAAGCCCTGGCTGGCCCGAAAAAAACCGCACGCCAGTACCAGACATATCGCAGCTGGCAGCCTGAACCAGGTCAGCGTCTGACAGTGCAGCGGGCGAATCCGCAAAACGACAGTTCAGTGATCCGGGCGCAGTTTTTAGTCAATGGCGGACACAACGGCAAAGCTGCGGCACTGGTGTTGTCAGGCCATCTGCATCAGGCGTTTTTTAACCAGCTCCGTACTGAAGAACAGTTGGGTTATGTCGTACAGGCCATCCCAATGCCGCTGAATAAACATGCCGGTTTTGGTCTGATGATTCAAAGCCCGGTGTTATCCGGTTTGAAGTTACAGCAGCGGGTCGATTTATTCCTGCAGCAGTATAACGAACAGCTTGCCAAACTGACTGAAGCCGAGTTTAACAACCTGAAACAAACGCAACTGCTGGAATTAAAGCGGGCACCGGCAAACCTGGATGAGGAGTTTGATAGCTTCAGCCGCGACTGGCTACGCAACAGACTGGATTTTTCGGATAAACAACAGCTGATTGCCGCGGTTGAATCCCTGACCTTAGCCCAGCTGAAACAGTTTTATCAGCAGGCTCTGGCAGCAGAGACCTCAGCCGCACTGCAAGTTGTATTGCAGGGGAAAGCGAAGCGGCAAAACAACAAAACTTTAGCTGGTTTTGCGCTGCTGGATGATGTCACTGAATTTCATCAAAGCTTCTAAACCTGTTGTTCATTCGTTGGCATCACAACAGAGGCCCGGTTGGGCCTCTGGTTCTACAGTTTGATTAGGGCAGAAAAAATGAAGCTCATCATAGAAAAACACTCTGTTATTTTCGGCAGCAGCCTCTGGCTGATGGTATGGATTTCAGTGAACTGGGCCGGGCTGACGGTGCTCAGCCAGCTGATGTTACCGGGGCCACATTAACATGACTCGTTTGCATCAATTGCGGTCTCTGTGGGTGATCGCTGTGGTTGTGATGCTGTTTTCAGCCATGCTGGACACAGCAAGGGGTGAGCCGCCCTATGCTTTGGTGAATCCTCAGCACTGGCATGATGTCAGGATTGACTACCCTGAGGGGGCGCAGGTGAATACACTCTGGCTGCACAGGCGCCACGCCGCGATGTTGGATCTGAAACATGCCTATGTGTTAATTGCAGAAGATCAGCCGATACCGGTGCGGCTCAGGGTTATCAGTTACCCGACGCTGTACGATTCAGCTGTGCGGGTCGACTTTGAGCCTATCAATATTGCAGATAAAGGGAAGATTTTAAACCAGAATACAGTGTTGCTCAGGCGGGTAAAATAGCCTGAATCAGCCCTAACCAGGGCCGGCATAGTGCTGATATGCGGGATGAAGTCAGAGCCGGCAGCTGTTTCGTCTGGCAATATTCAGCAAAACTTCACCCTCCCCCTGTAATCTGTAGCTTGATCAATTAGAATATCGCGACAGAGCTTAAGCGCACCATTTACAGGGACCCTTCTTATGGCGTTAAACGTAGTGATCCTGGCGGCCGGTAAAGGCACCCGGATGAAATCCACCCTCCCGAAAGTACTGCATAAAGTGGCCGAACGTGCCATGGTGCAACATGTTATTGATACCGCCAATTCACTTGGCGCAGCGCAAATTAACCTGGTGTACGGTTATGGTGCTGAGCAGCTTAAAGCCGCTTTGGGCGAGCAACCGCTGCACTGGGTGTTGCAGGCTGAACAGCTGGGTACAGGCCATGCGGTGCAACAGGCCGTGCCACATCTGGCTGACGACGACACTGTGCTGATTTTATATGGGGATGTGCCTTTAACGCGCAAAGAAACGCTGGAAAAATTGCTGGCGGCACGCCCTGCTCATGGTTTGGCGGTGCTGACAGTGCTGCTGGACAACCCAACAGGTTATGGCCGTATTGTGCGGGAAAATGGCTTGGTAGTGGGTATTGTGGAGCAAAAAGACGCGACTCCTGAGCAGTTAAAAATTCAGGAAGTAAACAGCGGTATTATGGCGGTTCCGGGCAAGCAGCTGAAACACTGGCTGGCCAATCTGAAAAACAACAATGCCCAGGGCGAGTTTTATTTAACTGACATTATCGCCATGGCGCACCAGGACGGTGTGGAGATTGCCACGGCACATCCGGCCAATCCGATTGAAACTGAAGGCGCCAACAACCGTGTGCAACTGGCGCAGCTGGAGCGGGCTTATCAGCTGCGTAAAGCGGAAGAGCTGATGTTAAACGGTGCCAATTTACGTGACCCGGCCCGCATTGACGTGCGTGGTGAAGTGACAGTCGGCAGCGACGTGATGATTGACGTCAATGTGATTTTTGAAGGCAAAGTGGTGCTGGGCAACGGTGTGGTGATTGGCGCCAACTGCATCCTGAAAGACGTGACTATTGGCGATAACACCGAAATTAAAGCCAACTCCATGCTGGAAAGCTCTGTGGTTGGTGCTGACTGTTCAGTCGGGCCTTTTGCCCGTATCCGCCCGGATTCAGTGCTGGCTGATGACAGCCATGTTGGTAACTTTGTCGAGCTGAAAAAAACCAAGCTGGGCAAAGGTTCCAAAGCCAACCACTTAACCTACTTAGGGGATGCGGTGATTGGCAGCAAAGTGAATGTAGGTGCAGGTACCATCACCTGTAACTATGATGGCGCCAATAAGTTCCAGACCACCATTGAAGATGGTGTTTTTGTCGGTTCCAACAGCTCGCTGGTGGCGCCTTTAACTTTGGGTGAAAACAGCACTGTGGGTGCAGGTTCTGTGGTAACCAGCAGTGTGGCAGCCCATGAACTGGTGGTGGCTCGCAGCAAACAACGTCATATCACCGGCTGGCAAAGACCTGTTAAACAGAAAAAGTCAGACTAAATCCGGCAGCCTGGCGACGGGTTCTGCGGATTAAAAGCCGCCTGAGACCATATTGTTGTGGCTCAGCGCGGCATTTTTATTGCCGAACGGGAAGTTCACAAGGACCAAACGGGAAGCTCACAAGGAGAAGCGTGATGAGATTACTGCAATTCAGCCTGCTGTTATTGTTGTGCTGGCATCCTCTGCTGCAAGCCCAAACCTCAGTGTGGCAGGTCAAAAAAGGGGACGATGTGGTGTTGCTTGGTGGCACAGTGCATTTGTTGCCCGCCGCTGAGTTTCCGCTGCCGGCAGAATTTGAAACCGCTTTTGCCCAAAGTTCGGTGTTGTTTCTCGAGGCGCCTGTGCCTGAGCCGACCGATCAACAAGCTATGCAAGCAATGATGCAGCAGCTGCAATACCCTGCTGGCACCGGCTTAAAACAAAAATTGTCGGTCGATGTGTATCAGCAGCTGGCGGCCTATTTCAAAAAGTTTGGTACCGATGTGGCGGCACTGGATAGCTTTAAACCTGGCTTTGTCGCTGTGCAGCTCAGTTTGCTGGAGATGAGTGCAACCGGCATTTCCGGTGAAGGGGTCGACACCTATTTTGCCAACAAGGCCAAGCAACAGCAAAAGCCTGTGCGGTTTTTGGAAACGCTGGATTTTCAAATTCAGCTGATTGCCGGTATGGGCGAAGGTTATGAAAGCGAATTTATCAAACAAAATCTGGCAAATACCGCTGAACTTGGCCCTTTAATGCATCAGTCGATCAAAGCCTGGCGTTTGGGCGATCTGGCAAAAATTGATGAACTGTTATTAAAAGACGCCAGAGCAGAAGACCCTAAGCTGTTTCAGCAAATGTTCACAGCACGCAATCAGCGCTGGCTGGGGCAAATCCGGCAGATGTTTGGCAATACCGACAAAGAACTGGTGCTGGTGGGGGCCGGTCATTTGCCGGGTGAAGATGGTTTACTGGTGCTGTTACAGCAGGCCGGTTTTGAGGTTAAGCCGCTGTAATGGCGGCCTTTTATTCAGGGTGAGATGATGTTGGCACTGCAGCGTTATTGTTGGTTATTTTGTGTGGTATTGCTGCTGGCATCCTGCAGTCAGACCAATCAGCTGGCGCTGTATCGGCTCAGTGAAGCTGAACTCAATCAGCAACTTTCACAACAACTGCAGCTGCTGGCACAAAAAGCCACAGTCGCAGGTTTACCGCTTAAATTGCAGGTGAAGCAACTGGATGTGCAGATAGCGCCACAAGGCAAACCAGATGTTCAGCTGACCTTGGATACCGCTGCTTTAGTGCAGCTGGCTTTGGTGCAATTGCCGGTGCAGCTGAAATTGTCGCTCAGTGCCGAACCGTATTTTGATCAGCAACGGCAGGCGGTGTATTTACGCCGTTTTCAGCTGTTAAATTCAGAAATGGCCGCTGGCGGTATGCAGGGTAAGTTAAAACCGTTGTCGGCGGATGTCGCCAGATTATTACAACAACAGCTGACGCAGATGCCGCTGTACCGGCTGGATCCAAACAAACTCAGTCATCGTATGTTGTTAAATATACCGCTGCAGTTGCAGCTGACGCCGGGGCAAATCAGCTTGTCGCCAGCCTATCAACAAGGCGGTTAACTTAGCAATTTGCTTAACAACGACAGCTGGCTGAGTTGCTCGGGGTAATAATAACTCAGCAGGCCAACCTGGCTTTCCAGCACCAGCAATAAAAGATGCGTCAGCACCATGGCCAGCAAAAACCAGCACAGGGTTTTGCCGAGCTGGGCTAAGTCCGGCAATATAATCAGGTCGTTGTGCTCGTTGTGTTTCATGGTTGGGCTCCGTAGCGGCTGGTTTGAACATTAAGTCGTAACCAGTTGCAAAAAAGTTTAACCAAGTTTGTCAAAGTGCCGCGGTTTTTGTGATAAACGGTAGTGTTGTTGTGAGTAACGGCGGTTTGGCCCGTCATAAGGACAGATACAGATGTTACGTTGGTTACCCAGTTTAATGCTGATGGCCCTGGCTGGCTGGATGATTTATCAGGCCGACCGCGGTATTCCGAATGTGTTTATCCGTTTTGCCGACCAGTATCTGTATGGCGATAAAATTGGCCACGCCATGTTGTATGGTGGCCTGGCGCTATTGGTGACAGTGGCCACCCGGTTCCGGCAATGGCGTATTGGCGGCCAGCGTTTGTTTGTTGGTGTGGTGCTGGTGCTGATTGCCGCTTTACTGGAAGAAGGTAGTCAGTATTTTCTCAGTACCCGCAATTTTGATTTATGGGACGCTTTTGCCGATGTGGTGGGCGTAGCGCTGGCGCAGCTGTTTTGTGCGCTGTGGCTTGGCACAGGCAACAGATACCGGCAAATGCGGCGTAAGTTGCGGTAGATATAAGTTAAGTTCTGTCTTTGTCTTTGGCGTTAAAATCAGAGGTTGTAAGGGTATTTGCAAAGTAAGGGTTAATAACATTATTTGATTAAAAAATATACTCGAAAATCAATATCCAAGCCATTTATCCGCTTTTATATCAAACAAGTGAAAATTATTTCATCTGGAAATTTTAATTCGTATTATAAATAAAAACATTTATCCCTGTGAAATGTATCAGCTGGCTCTTTAGAGCTAGTATAAAGTAAATTTATTTCACCAAGGATCTAGTAGTAAGTTGGATATTCTTAAAATTCAGAATAAATCTGTTTTTGCAGGTTGTTTATGGATGTTTGAATATGAAAGAAGTATTTTTAAGTGAAATGTTTTTTAAGTGGTGCCAACTGTGATGCAGCAGAGCTGACGCATGATTTTGTTGTCGGTTCGTTCGCGCTGGCTGGTGGATTGATCGGTGGCGCTACTACTTTTGGTGCAGGTGGACCTATTGGTGGATTTGTCGTTGGGATGTTTGGTTCCGGAGCATGGCTTTCTATCAAAGAAGACGTAATTTTTGCAATGTGCAAGAATGGAGAGTAAAAATAGGCTGATTTTTTTAAATGTCACCAAAACATTCTACTCTGAGGTTACCCATGATTTTTATTAAGAATGTACTCATCATATTCTTTTGTATACTGCTTGGGCAGTATGTGGTTTATTATGCGATCGGTGACGTTTTTGAATATAGCAAACTGAGTTTTGGGGTCGTTTTTTTTGTTTCAGTGTTAATAGTTTTATTTAATAAACTTATCAATAGCAATGAATGTGAGAAACGAGATTCAGATTCATCTGTTAAAGATTAAAATCGGCGGTAATAACCCGAGCTAAAAAACAAGGCTGCAATTGCAGCCTTGTTTTTGATCTTTAAATTCCATCGCTGTTAATACAGCCTTTTATCGATGGCATGTGATTGTCTATTTTGAATCACTTACCAGCCGCAGGTGCGGCCTTTGTTTTGTTCATCCAGATAAGTTTTCAGCGGTGCAAAATAATCCAGAATGGCCGATGAATCCATTTCCGGTTTGCCGGTGATTTTTTGCAAGGCATTTTGCCATGGCTGGCTGGCACCCATTTCCAGCATGCTGTTCAGCGCAGTGCCGGCTTCTTTGCTGTTGTAAATAGAGCAGCGGTGAATTGGGCCATTGTCTTTGGCAATTTCACACAAGGCTTTGTGGAACTGGAACTGCAGGATATGCGCCAGGAAATAACGGGTATAAGGTGTATTGCCAGGTACATGGTATTTAGCGCCGGCGTCAAAGTCATTTTCCGTACGCGCAACCGGTGCCGCTACACCCTGATATTTTTCGCGCAGTTGCCACCAGGCCTGGTTATATTGTTCTGGTGTCACCTGGCCGGAAAACACCTGCCAGCGCCATTGGTCAACCAATAAACCAAAGGGCAGGAAAGCGACTTTCTCCAGTGCCATTTTCATTAATAAACCTATGTCTTTCGATTCGTCCGGCACTTGCTCCAGTAAACCAATTTGTTGCAGGTATTTTGGGGTGACCGATAAAGCGATGGTATCGCCAATGGCTTCATGGAAACCGTCATTGGCGCTGTCCTGATAAAATACCGGCTGGTTTTTATACGCGCGCTGGTAAAAATTGTGCCCCAGTTCATGGTGAATCACTGCAAATTCTTCACCGGTTTTCTGGATACACATTTTAATGCGCAGGTCGTCTTTGCTGTCTAAATCCCAGGCTGAAGCATGGCACACCACGTCTCTGTCGCGCGGTTTCACAAACAAGGAGCGGTTCCAGAAAGTATCAGGTAAAGGCGCAAAACCTAAAGAGGTAAAAAAGCCTTCAGCGCCCTTCACCATTTTTAATTCGTCATAACCTTTGTCGGCCAAAAGTTTGGTTACGTCATAACCCGGATCTGAATTTTCCGGCGCGACTAAATCGTAAATATTGCCCCAGCCCTGTGCCCACATATTGCCCAGCAAATGCGCCGGAATAGGTTTATCCAGCGGCACTTTGTCGGCACCGTATTTTTCTGACAACTTGGCACGCACATGGCAGTGTAAAGCTTCGTATAAAGGTTTGACTGCACTCCACTGTTTATCCAGTTCAGTGGCAAAGGCATTGGCATCCATATCGTATTTCGAACGCCACATAGCACCGGTGTCGGCATAACCCAGTTCACGGGCACCTTCGTTGGCAAGTTCAACCTGACGCTGATACAAAGGCCGCATCGGCGCTGCTGTGTCATGCCAGCCTTTCCACATTTCCAGCTGTTCGTTGTAGTCGCGTGAGCTGGCCATCACTGATGACATTTCACCTAAGTCCATACACTGGCCTTCGGTTTTGCAGTATTTGCCTTTGCCGTACATGGCATTGAGTTTGGCAACCAGTTCCGCCAGCTCGGCGGTTTTGGCTTTGTCCTGTGGCGCGGCCAGCGTTAGTGCCAGTTTTAATTTATCCAGTTGACGTCTGGTGTCGGCATCTACTGTGGTCTGATTAAAGCGGGCAGCTTCATTGGCCAGCCGTACCACAGTTTCAGTCATTTTCTGGCCTGCGGCTGCGGAAAGGGCTTCGGTATCTTCGGTAATAAAGTTGCTGGCGATCCAGTCGGCGCGGTTGACTTCCAGCAATAAAGTGGCCATTTCATCCGACGCTTTTTTTACAAAAGCTGTGGCTTCTTCGGCTGTGGGCGCGCTGACGGCGGCTGTCTGAGGTTCTTTCGGTTTTTCGGCGGCTGGCTGGCAGGCGCTCAGTAAAAAGCCACCGGCAATCAGGGTTGCCAGTAAAGTTGGTTTAAATTGAGGTTTCATCTGAGGTTCCGGGCATTGTTATGGTTGTAAGGTGTGAAGTGCAGTTGATAGTGGCTGCACTTCACAATGCCCGGCTAGTATTGTCAGCTTGTAAAGGATTTGCAAATCAGATGAGTGCGCATTGGCTTAGATAAATTCCAGTGCCTGCGCTAAATCGGCAATTAAATCATCGGCGTCTTCCACACCCACACTTAACCGCACCAGTTTGTCAGTGACACCGGCTTTGGCTCTGTCTGCTGCTGTCATAGCGGCGTGGGTGGTGGAGGCCGGATGGCAAGCCAGACTTTCTAAATCACCTAAACTCACGGCCTGTGCAAATAATGTCAGGTTATCTAAGAACTTAGCGCAAGCTGCAAAACCACCGGCCAACTCCAGCGCTACCATGCCACCAAAACCAGCGGCGGTGTCTTTAATCACCTGATGACCAGGGTGGGAAGCTAAACCAGGGAAAAACACTTTTTCTACTTTAGGGTGACTTGCCAAAAACTCCGCCACTTTGTGGGCAGCAGTTAAATGCGCGTCCATCCGCAGTGGCAGGGTTTTGACACCCCGTTGCAATAAATAAGCTTCCTGCGGGCCCATAGGGGCGCCAATATGTTTTAGCGCTATAGTGCGGATACGCTGAATAAGCGGGCCATTGCCTGCCACCACACCGGCAATAATGTCACCATGACCACTCAGGTATTTAGTGCCGCTGTGCATCACAATATCTACCCCAATCGACAACGGCTGGAATAAATAAGGGGTTAAAAAGGTATTGTCACACACAGTGATGGCACCAATTTGCCGTGCCACCGCCACTATTTTGCGGCTGTCGATCACTTTTAACGTTGGGTTGGTAATAGGCTCCCACAACACCAGCCGGGTGTTTGGGTTGTGATTGGCAACAAAATCATCGTCGCTGCTGTAGCTTTTAACAGTGACACCGGCGCGTATCAGCGTATTACGTAAAAAGGCATCTGTGCCACCGTATACCGGGTCGATAAAAGCCACTTCGTCACCCTGCTGGGTTAAGGCGTACACAATGCTGCTGATGGCCGCCATCCCACTTGCCACTACTACAGCTTCATCAGCACCTTCCATGGCCGCCAGCTTTTGCTCCAGCGCCGTTGAGGTTGGGTTGCCAAAGCGGCTGTAAATAAAACCCGGGTTCTGGCCGGCAAAACGGGCCTGGCCTTCAGCGGCGGTGCCGTAGCTAAAAGTGCTGGTCAGATACACAGGTGTATTTAAAGCGCCTGTGCTGGCATCCGGCGCCTGGCCGGCATGAATGGCTAAAGTGCGAAATTTCATCAGAATACCTGTTAATAAAGCGCTGCAGGCAGCGCCAGTGCTAAACAATGTCAGAAAAGAGTAGCGCTTTGCGCCGGAAAAACAGAGCCTTCCGGACGCTCAGCGTTATGGCGTGCTGGGCCTTTAACCACAGCAGGTGTGCTGGTAAAAACAGCGGTTAGCTGGCCACGGCCAAATCGGCATAGTGGCTGGCGGCCACGTCTTTATGTGAACGTAAGCGGCCTTTTAATACGTTGTCGCCCACCTGATAAAACAGCGGATTCAGCGGATCTGAAGCCGGGCCTTTGGCCTCCTGCGCCAGATGGGGTGGCAACTGCAATAAAGGCACTGTGGCATCGAGCTGCGCCGCCATAAAAAAGGCACAGGAAAAACGCTCAATACCGGCTTGTGGGCTGACCACACGGTGTAAGGTGGCTTTCAGGTAACCGTTAGAAGCCAGTTCCAGCAGCTCGCCAATATTCACGACAAAAGAGCCTGCTAAAGGTTCAGCGCTGACCCAGCCGTCGTCGGTGAGTACTTCAAGGCCTGATTGTTCACCCTGCAGCACCAGAGTCAGATAACCCGGATCTTTGTGGGCGCCCACCCCTTGTTTGCTATCGCTGGCACTTTGCCCCGGATAACGGATCAGTTTCATATGCTGATAAGGACCATCCGCAATGGTGCTTTGCAGCGCATCGGCCGGCAGTTCTAACGCCTGCATAAAAGCACTAAGCAAAGTTTCTGTCAGATCAGACAACTGCTGTTGCCAGCTTAATAATTCGGTTTTCAGCTCTGGCATAGCGGCCGGCCATTGGTTGGGCCCTATTAAGCGGCGCCACGGCTGTTTGGCTGTAGGCAAACCTGTGGCGATATCTTCGCGCATAATATCAAACTGTTCGCGCTGATCCGGCTGACCCAGCGTCAGCTCACCGGCCACGCCGGTATAACCACGAAAATGCGGTGAGTGGATCATCTGAATTTGTTGTTTGGCGGCAGCTGGCAACGCAAAAAACTGACGGGCTAATTGCAAAATTTGTTGCTGGCGGTTTTCACTGATGCCATGGCCAACCAGATAAAAAAAGCCAACATCACGCGCTGCAGCACGCAGCTGTGCAAAAAACTGCTGTTGTTGCTCTGCATTTCCGCCAAGCTGGCTTAAATCCAAAACGGGTAACTGCAATTGTTGTGGGTGGCTCATTTTTTACTCCGGTGTCACTTGCGCTCTGTTTCGCGAATGTGCGCATTTAACCAGCAGTAAAAAACATAAAAAATGACCGAAACGCTCTTGGTCAGATGATTTAGTTATAACCGGATGTCTGGATTTTTAGCCGTTTTCTGTTTTAAATGGCATAAAGGTCAAAACCGCCTTACTGGTCGTCAAGTTGCGTCTTTTTATAGCAGATAGAGTGGATTGGATTTTATTTATGTTTTTGATTTATAAGTAGAATATAATAATCATTCTCGCTGAATTTAGATTTTGGCATGCTGAATGTTTAGACATCTGCTTACAACATTCGGATCTGATATAGATAAAAATACTGCATCACATCACAGGGATATGAAGCCGGATAAGCGCTAACCGCAGGCGGATAACCGGGTGTTTCTGTGTGGCATCAAACAGGCGCAAGCGCTTAAGCAGGCTTTTTCAGCATAAAAAAAGCCCCGCTGTTGTCGCGGGGCCTGGTTTATTCACTCACAGCGATGAGGCCGGAGTTTTACATTTTGTAAGACACTGTGGTGTAAAAGAACTGACCCACGTTGTCGTAGCTGGCGCCTGCTGTGGTGGTGCCTGTGCTGACGCCAGGTAAACCACGGTCAAACAGGTTGTCGATACCCACAGACCAGTTGACGCCGTTTTCAAACTGGTAACCCAGGCTGATGTCGGTCAGCACATAACTGCCGTAGCTCATCAAATCACGTGGATCCGGGTTTTTCGCCAGTTCCTGTTCAGTGTACAGACTTACGCCATTGATATGACGGGTTTTCCAGGTAGCGGTCCAGGCATCATAGCTGTAGCTTAACGACAGGTTTTCCTGCCAATCTGCTTCACCTTCAGTACCGGCACGTTGTTCAAACTGTGACGGATTGTTCTGGAAAGAGAAAGTTTTGCGTGAGCCTAAATAAGTACCAATCAGTTTGGTTTTTAAGCGACCGCCCAACAGATCCAGATCATAACCCGCTTCAAAATCCACACCTTCCGCCGTTTGGGCGGCCACGTTTTGTGATGTTGAAGTGATCAGTTTCAGCTCGTGGCTGACTGGATCCCTTTGAATCAGATCACAGAACTGCGCAGATAAACCGTTGCTGGCGTCCACACACTTATTCAGAATGTCCTGAGCTGATACCGTGCTGATGGCTTCGTCAATTTCAATAGACCAGTAGTCCACAGTAAAGGTGAAATCTTCAATCCATTCCGGCTGATAGACAAAACCTACAGTGTGGCTGTTTGACTCTTCCGCTTTTAAGTTTGGATTACCGCCAGAGCGGCCTTCAATGCTGGCGCCTGTTGCCTTGGCCACAAAGTCAGCCGGAATGCCCAGTGCAGCACAGTTGGCAGCCCAGGTGGCGTTTTGTTTGTAACGCAGATCACAAGGGTCCTGCAGCCGTGAGAAATAGGTCTGGTTCAGCGGACGATAGAGTTCACTGATGTTTGGTGCGCGCAGCGCCACTGAATAAGTGGAACGAACACGGATTTCATCATTGATGGTCCAGTCCAGGCCGGTTTTCCAGCTGGTGGCGTTGCCAATGGTGCTGTAGTCGGCAACCCGAACCGCAGCATCAAATGCCAGGTCCTGGATCAGCAGCATATCGGTCAGCAATGGGATAGAAATTTCACCAAAAGCTTCTTTCACGTTAAATTTGCCGTGGGTTTCCTGTAACGCATTGAGGAAAGTGGCACCTGTGGCGGCAAAAGCGTCAGGCATGCTGTCACTTTGTTCGCGACGGTATTCCACACCCGCTGCTACACCCACGCTGCCGGCTGGTACGTCAAATAAAGTACTGTTAGATACACTGCCGCCGGCCACTTGTTGTTCAATGGCGCTGGTGGACAACGACGAGGTATTAAACCAGTTGATGGCCGCCTGATTGACTGCACCATAACCAAACACTGAAGTTGGCACACAACCGGCAGCACGGGCTGCAACATCGCGACAGACAATATTGCCGTTCTGATCTTTGATTGCATCAATCGACTGGGCAAAGTTTTTGCGGATCAGGTTGTTGCGGTTAATCTGCTCCAGCCGGGTACGGCCGTGGGTGGCAAAAGTTTCAAAACTCCAGTCGTCTGTCAGCTGGCCGCTTAAGCTCAGGTTGAACTGGTCTGTGGTACGGGTGTTTTCTTCCATCCGCCGACCAGCGTCTTTGTTAAAACGGTGAATGGCAATGCTGTTTTTGCCATTGGCGTCCATTAATGCCGCCAGGCCAGGTGTGATATAGGCATTGTCACGCTGAATTTGCAGCGCGCTGCCATATTCAAAGAAGCTTGGCTGATTTACCGAGTCGGCTTTGCTGACCACATGTTTAGCCGATGCCGCCAGGTTCAGATCGGCAGTCAGGTCATAGTCGCCTTTCAGGTTAAAGCTGTAACGGTCAAAGGCTGGCTGTAAATCGTTGTATTCACGCAGATTTAAAAATTCACAATCGACACAGGCAGCGTCCAGCGGGAACACTGTGCCCATGTTTTGTGGCCGTACTGTGCCATCCGGGTTAAAGGTGTACCAGACTTTATTCAGCAGGAAGTTGCCGTTAATTGAGCTGTCGTAATAACCGGCATTGGCAAAAGTAATTTTGTCGGCGATACCGTCATGAATGGTGTTGCCGCTGGCATCTCTGCTGTCTTTGCTGGCAGGGTTCGTCAAAGACATGTAAGAGGTGCGGGTTTGGCTGCGCTCAGTGGCATTAATGTCATTTTGCGTGGCAAAGTCGGCGGCAAAAGCGACGTTACCATCACCGTTGGCAATGTCCTGGCCATAAGAGAAAGTGTATTTCTGGTTAGCCAGCGGGTTGTCGTTGGCTTTACCGGCTGTGGCGCTTAATTCCAGACCCTGAATGTCTTTTTTTAATTTGAAGTTCACCACACCTGTGACAGCGTCAGCACCATAAATGGCGGAAGCGCCGCCGGTGATAATTTCCACCGATTCTACCCAGGCGGTAGGAATGGTGTTGGTATCCACTGAAGCTGTACCTGCACTGCTGGCCACATGGCGTTTGCCGTTCACCAGCACCAGAGTACGGGAGCTGCCCATACCCCGTAAGTCGAGCAAGCTTAAACCGGCTGTGCCAATAGAATTGCCTGAGTTTGCCAGAGAATAGGTAGACGCCAGCGCCGGTAATTCGTTTAAGGCTTCACCAATGTTGGTAGCGCCTGTGTCGACTAAATCAGCACCGCTGATTGAAGTGACAGGAGACGGTGCTATGGCACCTTCACGCAGAATACGTGAACTGGTTACCGAAATACGTTCAACAGCAGCTGTGCTGTCGGCGTTTTGTTGTTGTGCCTGTAACTGAAAACTGGTGACTGCGGTGGCAGAAAGCACACTTAAGGTGACTGCCTGAGTGAATAATGAACGACGAAACATTTGTACCTCGAAATGCAGACGCAACGGGCAAAGCCTTTGGCGTCATCGGTGTCGGATAAAAAGCGAATCAAAGCCCCGGCTGGCGGGGCGGCGCATTCTATAGAAACAAAACAACGATAGGCACAAAAATCGGCAAGAAATGGACGTTTAGATAGCTAAGTGCGTATTTAGTCACCAATTTGGCGACAATTTAATCGGAAGTAGTGGCTGCGGCTTTAACTTTTCTGGTCAACAGAGATGTTGCCGGACTTTGTTTTTTGGTTCTGGCTGGCGCGGATAGCGAGGCTGGAGCTGCAGGCTACAGCGCAACTTGCGGCCGCACAGATTCTGTGCAATTATTGTTTTTGAAACCGCTTACATTTCGCTGTTGACTGAAAAATTTGGCGTTAGTCTATGGTTGATGTGTCAGTCCATCAGTCAGTACAGGGTTTCACGTGAAACTTTATCCGCCACCCGGATGTAATAGGCTGGGGTGGATTCCTGACCGTCTGGCTGTGGTGGCCTCTGGGGCGGTGTATTACAGGACCGGATAAAGCTGCCTCTCCCACAGCTGCACTGCCGCCGTTTGTCATCCTCGGCCGGCAGTTGCGGCTGGTTTTAAAAGCGCAAAATCATCTCGGCGGCCGAACAGTGGCAGTCAAAACCACAACGCACACAGGCATAACCATTCAGGCTGTCCTGCCGCCATTTATCCGGATGTTCTTGCACCAGCACACCGCCGTGCTGGCGAAAATATTTGACTGCAGCATTGCCCGGGCTTTGTTGCCATAAATGCGCAACTCCGGCGCGGGCACCTTGTTGTTTTAACGCCTCAATAGATTGCAGCAACAACTGGCCACCAATGCCCTGCCCCTGAAACTGCGGCGCCACTGTATTGCATTTAAAATAAGCCACCTCATCAGGTGGCAATTGCCACAAGGCCGGGCTGCACCATTGATCCGGCAGCCATTGTCCGGCAGCAAAAGCCAGTCTGAAACCGGCCAGGCTATTGCCGCTGCGGGCAATGCGCCCGGCATTCATGCCACTGTAAATGCCTTGCTGATAATAACTGCCCAGCAATTCAGCCGTTAAATAACCGTCACCATGCACCTTGTTACCCAGGGCAATCACTTCTGCAAAATCAGATGGTTGGAGTTCGAAATACTGAATATCGTTTGACGTCATAAGCTGATCTGAATGGCTTGGCAATAAAGCCATATCTTGCCATGATGCAGCCAGAGAATGCCAGTTGCAGCTGGCTGACGGTTTTTGATGAGGTTTGTTATGTACGATCCGCTGCACGATACCTTTGCCGGTCAGGCTGAACCCTATCCGGACAGTTACTGGGCGCAACATTCAGGGCCAGCTCCGGCTGCTGATGGTGTATTAAACCGCGATCTGGACGTTGACGTTGCCATTATTGGCGCTGGTTACACCGGCTTATCCACCGCATATCACCTGGCGGTTGACCATGGTGTAAAAGCAGTGGTGCTGGAGGCCAACCAAACCGCCTGGGGCTGCAGCGGCCGTAATGCCGGTTTTGTGCTCAAATCCAGTGGCCGCAAACCTTATGCCCAGATGCAAAAACAATGGGGTGACGCCGTAATGCGCGGCATTTACCAGGAGTTTTGTGCCGGGGTCGATACGGTCAAGGATTTGATCAGTAAAGGCATTGACTGTGAAGTGCAGGCGCCGGGTTACTTGCGCATGGCGCATAAACCGGCCATGGTGAAAGTGATAGCAGACCAGGCGGCGTTACAGCAACAGATGTTTGGTTATCAGGTGGAAGTGCTGAGCCAACAGCAGGTGCGTCAGCAATATGTGGACGATCAGCAATCTTTTGGTGCCTTGCGTTATGCCGACGGTTTTGGTGTGAATCCGCTGAAACTGGCCTGGGGTTATCAGCGACTGGCGCGGGAAGCCGGTGCCCGTATTTATACCGGCTCGCCAGTGCTCAGCATGCGGGCGGTGGGAGGCAAACAACAACTCCACACTCCTCAGGGCATAGTGACTGCCAAAAAAGTGGTGATAGCCACCAATGGTTATACCGCCAAAAACTTCCATCCTGGTATTCAGGCCCGCACCCTGCCTGTGCTGTCACAAATTATTGTGACTGAGCCGCTGACGGAAGCTCAGCTACAGGCCTGTAACTTTCTGACCAGTCATGTGGTGATGGACACTCGCGCACTAAAATATTATTACCGTAAATTGCCTGACAACAGGCTGTTGTTTGGTGGCCGTGGTGCTATTACCGGCAAAGACGCTGAAAACCCTTATTACGCCGAACGTTTATTGCAGGTGCTGAAACTGAGCTTTCCGGCGCTGCAGCAGATCCGTTATCAATATAAATGGGCGGGCTGGGTTTGTATGGCGCTTGATGATATTCCGCATATTTATCAGGCCGATGAACGCGGTGATGTGCTGTACAGCATGGGTTATTGTGGCAGTGGTTTGTCTTTTTCGGTACAGGCCGGTAAAAGGCTGGCCGAGCGGGTGATGGGGTTGGCTTTACCAGAGCTGCCTTTATACCAGACTGCGCTGCCGAAGTTTCCGCTACCGGCATTACGCCGGTTGGGTCAATGGGGTTACTTTCATTACGGTAAATGGCAGGATCGTTGGTTCTAAGCGATATTAGGTAAATTTGTTTTTAAATTGTTTATTTGTTGTGTGGTTTTCTGTTGAAATTCGCCTCTTTCTTGCCTACCATGCGCCCAGTTTGAGTAATTGGAATGGAGCAAGGGCAAAATGGAACTATTGCCAGATTTAAACACTATATTGCTGGTGGTTGGGGTGTTGTATTTTTGGTATGCCCCTTTGTTATTGATCTTAAGCCGGGTTGATCTGAATCTGAAACAAAGATTTTGCTGGAGCTGTATTTGTTTGTGCTGCTCCTGGTTCAGTTATTTTTGGCTTAAAAAGCGTTATCGCCTCAATGCTGAGGAAAACTTCACCAATTATTAGTCAAATTCACCGCAGTTATTTTTTCTTACTTTTTTAAGTTATTGATTTTATAGTTTTTATTAAGTGGCATCAGATTTGCTTTTTTGACTTATCGATAGTGAAAAGGACAATCTGATGACCAACTTCCCCGCTTTTGTCAGCCATTGCGCTTTACTGGCGCGTTTTGAGCTTTATCGTCTGGTCGGCAGCCCCCGTGGCTGGTTTGCACTGGGCGCTTTTAGTGTGATTTGGTATTTCCTGCTGCGTTACCCCATTTTTGAAGCCAGTGTCCAGCTGCAACAACCTGAGGTTCAGGGCATGCTGGGCCGGGTCTTTGGCATGGTGGGTTTACATAATTTATTAAATTGGCCATTGCCGGAACTCAGCGTGTATTGGCTCATCACTTTATTGTTATTGCCCTTGGTGGCCGTGCTGACCAGCGCGGACCAAACCGCCAGCGACCGCTCGCGCGGCACTTTACGTTTTCTCACCTTAAGAACCAGCCGAAGCGCCATAGTGCTGGGGCGGTTTGCCGGTCAGATGCTGGTGCAGGCGCTGCTGGTCTTGTTGTCTTTGCTGGCTACTTTAGCGCTGGCGGGTTGGCGTTTAGGCTCGTTGCCGTTGGCGGCCTTTGAGCATGCGTTGATTGTCTGGTTAAACCTGCTGATTGTGCTGGCTCCTTTTACTGCGCTGATGGCGCTCTGTTCGGCGCTGGTACGCTCGTCCAAACTGGCCATTAGCCTCGCTATTGTGGGCTCTGGCTTGCTGATGGGGCTGCTCAGCACCCTAATTTGGTACTGGCCGGATTTTCTCTGGTTACTGGAATATCTGCCTGGCGCGCAGCTGCCGCTGCTGCTTGGTGAACAGGGTTGGAACACCCTGCAATATGCCGCTTTACCGCTGGCACAAACTGCGGTGTTGTTAACTCTGGCCTGGTTAGTGATGAAAGGAAAAGCATTATGACAGCGTTGATCCGGGCACAAGCCTTATCAAAAAAATTTGGTAGTAAAACAGTTTTAGACAATCTGAATTTTAGCCTGGAAGCCGGCGACCCCATTGCGCTGATAGGCCCGAACGGCGCCGGCAAAACCACTTTGTTTAGTTTGCTTTGTGGTTATATAAGCCCAAGCGCCGGTCAGCTGGAAATTCTGGGGCATAAACCCGGCAGCAGCAGTTTGTTTGGCAGGGTCAGCGCCCTGCCACAGGACGCGCAGCTGGACCCGAATTTTTCGGTGCAAACCCAGCTGGAATTTTACGGCCGGCTGCAAGGCATGAACCCGGCCACTGCCAAAGCCGAAACAGCACGGGTGCTGGCGCTGGTGGATTTGGCGGACAACGGCAAACAAAAAGCCACGGCACTGAGCCATGGCATGCGCAAAAGAGTGGCAATAGCCCAGGCGTTATTGGGGCAGCCCGAGCTAGTAATGCTGGATGAGCCAACAGCGGGTTTGGATCCGGTGAATGCAATGCAGGTGCGTAAACTGATAGCGTCGTTATCCAAAGAAGCCACTTTTATTATCAGCTCCCACAATATTTTTGAGCTGGAGCGGTTATGCGGCACAGTGTTGTATCTGGAGCATGGCCGGTTGCAGCAACAACAGCCAACCCATCAGCAAGGCGTTGCCGGTTACCTGACAGTGCAGCTGGAACCAGGTGACAACCAAAGGGTGCAATTGCTGCTGAGCCAGTTACCCGGCGTGCAAAAAGTGGAACTGCTGCAGAAAAACGAATTTGGCCTTTGTTATGACCGCGAGCTTTGCCCTGATTTGGATCTGACAGTGCTGGCGTTGCTGCGCGCCGAAGGCTTGCCGTATCGCCAGTTAACGCTGGGCCGTTCGCTGGAGCAGCAATTATTCAGTGTGGTGAATGGGTAAAGCCGGTGTGACTTATTCGTCGGTTTGCAGATATTGCAGCTTGTCCGGCACGCCGTTCCAAGCATCGGCGTCAGCCGGCGCCGGTTTGACTTCGGTGATATTGGGCCAGACTTTGGCCAGCTCGGCATTGAGCTCAATAAAAGGAATTTGCGCTTCAGATAAAGCGTCTTGCTGATAAATGGCATTGGCCGGGCACTCTGGTTCACACAAACCGCAATCAATACAATCGGTTGGGCTAATCACCAGAAAGTTTGGTCCCTCATAAAATGCATCGGCCGGACACACAGCCACACAGTCGGTGTATTTGCATTTGATGCAGTTGTCTGTGACTACAAAGGCCATGCGTTGCTCCGTGGTGGTTGCGGGGGAAAATAAGTCGCGGATTTTACGCAACAACACTGAAATTACAAGATAGCGTGGATTTTTTGTGCAATGGCAATTTGTCGCGCGAGCAGCGCTAAATTCACGTAAAATGGCCGGCCAATACCATCTTGTGAGCCCTGCCAGCAGCGGCTAAGACACCGATAGGAAACCGTCATGATCCGTTTAACCGAAATTAAATTACCGCTGAACCACGATGAAGCCGCTTTACCCGCCGCTATTGTCAGCAAATTAGGCATCTTGCCTGCCCAATTAAAAAGTTTCAGCATGTTTAAACGGGGTTATGACGCCCGGAAAAAAACCGATATTCAGCTGATTTACACGCTCGATGTTGAGGTGGAGCAGGAAGCAAAATTACTGCAAAAATTTGCCAAAGATCCGCATGTCAAACCATCCCCCGACACCAGCTACAAATTTGTCGCCAAGGCGCCCGCCGTCCTCAATGAAAGACCTGTGGTGGTTGGCCTTGGGCCTTGTGGTTTATTTGCCGGTTTGTTGCTGGCGCAAATGGGCTTTAAACCCATTATTCTCGAGCGTGGGAAAGAAGTGCGGGAACGCACCAAAGACACCTTTGGTTTCTGGCGGAAAAAACCACTGAATACCGAATCCAATGTGCAGTTTGGTGAAGGTGGCGCTGGTACTTTTTCTGATGGCAAGTTATACAGCCAGGTGAAAGATCCAAAACATTATGGCCGCAAAGTGCTGACCGAATTTGTCGAGGCCGGCGCGCCGGACGAAATTATGTATGTCAGCAAACCCCATATCGGCACCTTTAAACTGGTGACTATGGTGGAAAAAATGCGTGCCCGTATTCTTGAACTGGGTGGTGAAATCCGCTTTAGCACCAGGGTTGACGATGTGCTGATTGAGAATGGCCAGTTAACCGGCCTGCAGTTATCCAACGGCGAAACCTTGCACAGCAAACATGTGGTGCTGTCTGTCGGACACAGTGCCCGCGACACTTTTGAAATGTTGTTTAAACGTGGTGTGTATATCGAAGCCAAACCTTTTTCGGTTGGGTTTCGCATTGAACACAAACAGTCGATGATTGACGAATGTCGCTTTGGCCCTAACGCCGGCAACCCCATCTTAGGTGCTGCCGACTACAAACTGGTGCATCACTGCGACAATGGCCGCACTGTGTACAGTTTTTGTATGTGCCCTGGTGGCACTGTGGTGGCCGCCGCTTCGGAAGAAGGCCGGGTGGTCACCAATGGCATGAGCCAATATTCGCGTAATGAGCGTAACGCCAACAGCGCCATCGTGGTTGGCATAGACCCTGAGCGGGATTACCCCGGCCATCCGCTGGCCGGTATCGAGTTACAGCGCAAGCTGGAAGCTCAGGCTTTTGAGCTGGGCGGTGGCAATTATGACGCGCCGGCGCAGCTGATTGGCGACTTCCTGGCCGGTAAAGCCTCGGCTGAGCTGGGTGATGTCGAACCTTCTTATACCCCGGGTGTAAAACTGACCGACTTATCAAAAGTGTTACCGGATTATGTAATAGCCGCTATCCGCGAAGCCATTCCGGCTTTTGATAAACAAATTAAAGGTTTTGCCCGGCCTGAAGGTTTATTAACAGGGGTAGAAACCCGCACTTCGTCACCTATTTGTATTAAAAGAGGCGCGGATTTCCAGAGTATCAATATCAAAGGTTTGTACCCGGCCGGTGAAGGCGCGGGTTACGCCGGCGGTATTTTATCGGCCGGTATCGATGGTATTAAAGTGGCCGAAGCTGTCGCCCTGGCCATGACTCAGCAGGCCGGTTAAGCCGGCTCGTTGGCAGAGCTTGTAGCGGCGGCAGATGCTGGTTAATATGACGTAAACGATTGATAACAAACAGGGTGTCCTCACCCTAAGCTTGCACTGCAAAGACTCAGGTCTTGCAATGACCAACAGGAGTGGAAAAAATGCGTAAGACCCTTATTGCAGTTGCCGTTGTCGCCGCCGGCGCTTTGGCTTATTACCAGTTTGCCGGTAAAAGTGGTGCGGTCCCTGAGCTGGCGGAGCTGGCTTATGTGCCTGCCGATACAGCGTTATTTTCCGGCCAGTTTACGCCGATTGATTTAGGCAGTTACCTGACCAGCCTCGGCATGGGCCCACAATATTACGACGCCAATATGCAGCAGGCATTTGGTGACATGCTGAATGAAAGCAACGAAGCACAAAACAAATTTGTGCTGGCGCTGCTGCAAACTTATATGAAAGCTTTGTCGGATCCGGCCAATCTGAGCGCCAGCACAGGTGTCAAACCGCAGATGCGCAGTCTGGTGTATCTGGTGGGCATGTCTCCGGTGATGCGGATTGAGCTGGGTGACGAAGCGGCGTTCTGGCGTTTATTTGATGAAGCCGAAAAAAGCAGTGGTTTCAGCCATGTAGCCCAGCAAATTAATGATGTGAAATACCGTCAGTACCGCTTAGTGAAAGAAGACGTGGCGCTGGATTTTCTGGTGTCGGTAAAAAATGGTTTTGCCACTCTGGCGCTGAGCTCCGACAAATTTGATGCGCAGCATCTGGCTATTGTGGTGCAGGCGGCTCAGCCTGAGCACAACCTGGCTAATACCAGCCTGCTGGCCGACGTGCAGAAAAAATACCAGTTAAATAAAGACTCTGTTGGATTTCTCAGCTCTGAGCAGCTGCTGAAGTTTGTCACCAGCACAGACGGCAACCGTCTGGCCAAAGACGTGAATGCAGTGTTTGGTCAGGAGCTGGCGGTGGCGCTGGCGGCATGGCGTAATCCTGCTTGTGTGGCCGATGTGGCAGCTATCAGCAAAAGCTGGCCTGGTTTGTATATGGACAGTCAGTTTGACCTGAAAGATGCCAGCAAAATTAAAGTGTCAGGCCGGTTGTTAGTGCCAACTGAAAATGCCGACACTGTGGCTCAGTTATCGGCCCTGCGTGGTTTTATTCCTGCGCAACTGCAAGACCCGGCCAACAGCGCCATGCTGCATACGGCTGTGGGCCTGGATGTGGCGCAACTGGCACCAACGCTGAACAAACTCTGGACTGGTCTGACTGAGCCTGCGTACAGCTGTGAACCTCTGGCGCAAATGCAGCAGCAAGCCAAACAAAATAACCCGCTGGCGGCGCTGGCGATGGCCGGAATGGCCAGTGGTTTACAAGGTATGTCGGTCACTCTGCATGACGTGGAGCTGGATTTAACCAATGGCAGCCCAAAAAATGCCGATGCGTTATTAACCATTTCTGCCACCAACGCCCGTGCTTTTGTTGAAGGTATCAAAGCCTTTTATCCACCACTGGCTGCGGTTGCGCTGCCTGCTGCCGGTGAAGAGCTGGATGTAGCTGCTGTGGTGCCGGAAGTGGCGGTTTTGGGCGTACAGCCAAAACTGGCGATGACCGACAGTCACTTATTGTTGTATGTCGGTGACAAAGGTAAGGCGCAGTCTGCTGAGATTGGTAAAGAAAGCTTAAGCAAAAATGGTTTATTAAGTTTTGGTCTGGACTACGGCAGCTTCTTTAAAACCATGCAGCAGGCAATGGCTGCTACAGGTGAAGAAGTGCCAGCCGACTTCCAGACTTTTGCCAACAGCGATATGAAAATGCAGATGAGCGTGAACATTAATAATCAGGGTTTTGTGTTGCAGTCTCAAATGCAGGTCAGTGCCAAAGCACAGACTGCTGCAGCTGCACCGGCTACCAGCGCTGGTCAATAAATCTGTTGTTGTGATGTGAAAAAGGAGCTGTAATCAGCTCCTTTTTTTATTGGCAGATTATGCCCGGCTCAGCGGCTAACAAACTGACCCTGCCGCAACAGCTGCTGTTATTGCGGAATTTCTGCCTGCAGCCGGCGTTGTTGCCACTGTTGTTGCCAATACAGCAGTGGCCAGCCCAGCAATACAATCAGCAGCGCGTATAACATCGCCATGCCTAAAATCCAGGCTACTGCCGCACAGACAACAAGGCTGATCCAGGCCAGCGGCTGGTAACGGCGCGACAATAAACGTAAAGCAGCGGCCATACTTGCCAAATAAATCAGTACAAAAACGCCGTTCACCCAACCTATTAAATCTTCCAGACCAGCGCCAAACCAGGCTGAGCCCAGCAGCACCATTGCCATCAGGCTTAACATAAAACTTAAGGCGCGTTGTGGCATCTGATAACGATTCAGTGGTGCTAACAGGGCCGGCAATACGCCGGCGGCGCTAAAACTCTGGCACAGCCGGGCGACACTGGCGGTGTACACATTCACGGTGGCAAGGCCACTGCACAAACCCAAAACCCCAATCAGCAAGGCGCCCCCTGCGCCAAACAGCCGGTCAAACCCCTGCGCCATGCTGAGGTTTTCACCGGGCGCTGCCAGCACCAGCAATAAATAACTGCAGCCAAGATAAATCAGCCCTACCAGCAATAACCCCAGCAGCAGCGCCGGTAATAAATGCCGTTTGGGGTCGCGAAAATCCTGGGCTAAATGGGTCATGGCTTCTACCCCGAGAAAACTCCAGAAACCAATGGCAAGCGCCGCCGAAAAGCCAGCCAGTTGGGTTTGTTGGGGCCACATCTGCAACGGCTGAGCTGAGGATGGTGTGAAATACACAAAGCCGGCCAGCATCAACAGTACCACCGCCACTATGGCTAAGGTTAACGCCAGCTGCAGCCTGGCAGAGAGCTGAAAACCACGGCGGTTTAATAGCCACAACAACAGCAATAACCCAAGTTCAACCGGCAGTGCCGCCTGTGTACCCAGCCAGGGCGCAATAAAAGAAAACGTCATCATCATGGCCGCCGAAGCGCCAAGCGGCACCACCAGCATAAATAACAATCCGGTCAGCCGGCCGGCCAAACTACCAAAGGCTTCGGCAACAAAATGGGCGGGGCCGGCGGCGTGGGGTAACACACTGGCTAATTTGGCAAAAACAATGGTAATAGGCACCGACAACAGCGTCAGCAGCAGCCAGGCCGGCAAAGCGCTGGCTCCGGCAAACTGAATGCTGAGCTGCGGCAAAATAAACACACCAGTGCCCAACAAAGTGGTAGCCAATAAGGCCGCGCCCTGCCACAGGCCAATCCCCTGCTGTTTTTCTGTGGTTTTGGAAGAATTTTTTTGCATGCGATGCTGCTGCCATCCTCTGAAGTGATGACCAATATGATAACTTAGCGCGCGCCAACAAGATGACGGAACCAGGCGGCAAAACGTTGTTTTCACCGGCAAAATAACTTTATTGTCTCAAGCGGCAGGAGATTGAGCATGCACACCGGGTTAGATAAGTTTGACCAGCAGATCATCGCGGCATTACAACAGGATGCCCGCCAGAGTGTTTCGGCAATCGCCAGCAGCATTCATTTATCGCGTAGTGCTGTGTCAGAGCGGTTAAAGCGGCTGGAACAAAGTGGCGTGATCCGCGGTTATCAGGTGTTGTTACAGCCTGCCGCCGGTGCTTTGGTGTCTGCTTATTTTGCCATTGAGCATAACAGCGCCCGTTGCGCTGACATTATCCCCAAATTACTGCAAATCCCCGAGATCCGCCGTTGTCATGGCATCAGTGGCGAAACCGATTTAATGGTGTTTGTTGAGGCGCCCTCGGTAGCCAGGTTGCATCAGATCAGGGAGTTACTGGATGCTGAACCTGCAGTGGTGCGGATCACCACCCATATGGTGCTTAGCGAATGGATTAATAAAGACGGGGACAATAAAAACAGCTGAGCAGGCATTCGCCTGCCCAGCCGGGTTAAGATCAGAACTTGTAGCTGACCTTGGCATACACATAACGGCCGCGTGGGCTGTAAATGCTGGTGACATAACCATACAAGTCACCATCACCGTCACCTGCGGCAAATGGAGGTTCTTCATCCAGCAGATTGCTGACACCCAGCATCAGTTTGGTGCTGGCATCCCAGTTGTAATACAGCTGGGTATCAACTGTCAGTTGTGAATCAACCATTCTTGAAGTTTCAGTGTCAAAGTCCAGGGTACCGTCAAAATTGATATCCGGCGTATCTTCAAATTCGCCGATATAAGATAACGAGCCTGCCACCCCCCAGTCATTCAGGTTCCAGTCGGCGCCTGCCACCCAGCGGTATTGTGGATACCGGTATTCACCGGCATAAGAAACTTTGTCTTTTTCAAACTCGTCCAGGTAAGTCCATTCCAGGTTCAGTTTGACGACGCCGTTTTGTGCCAGATCCAATTTGTAGTTGGCGGATAAATCCAGACCTCTCGCTGCCTGGGAACTGACGTTAAAATAACCGTTGTTAATGCGGTCCAGCGTACCTAAAGTCTGGCCTGGTAACGGCGCAAAACGGATACAAATGGTGCTGTTTTGTTTGCCACACTCGGCCTGATACACCTCACCAAAAGGCACTTCATCAATTTTGTTGTCTTGTGTGATGCTCCATAAGTCCATACTGAAGTCCAGCGCATCATTCACCTGCCAGACTAAGCCCAGGTTCCAGCTTTCCGATTCTTCGGCTTTCAGGTTTGGGTTACCGGCAAAAATAATGGTGTAGTCAGTGGAGG
This sequence comes from Rheinheimera sp., assembly GCA_003543135.1. Taxonomy (GTDB): domain Bacteria; phylum Pseudomonadota; class Gammaproteobacteria; order Enterobacterales; family Alteromonadaceae; genus Pararheinheimera. The sequence goes on along the minus strand of DPJG01000002.1, from coordinate 10,475 downwards.
CACAAGCCGGGTTGGCCGGATTGTTGGTTGGGCATAAAAAGGTATCAACAAAAAATTGCGATTCCTGGGACGGGCCAAGGCCAATCTGCGCCAGTGAAGGCGCGCGGAAACCCTGACTCCAGGAGCCGCGTACTGTCACAGTGTCAGACGGTGTGTAATGGAAGGCCACTTTTGGATTGGCTGTACCGCCAAAATCGCTGTAGTGGTCATAACGTTCGGCCAGTTGCAGTTCGAGGTTTTCCAGTACAGGCACCGACAGCTCAATATAAGCAGCTTTTTGTGAGCGACCGGCAGCTGCAGATACCGACTCTGTACCAAAAATCAGACCGCGGGTGAATTGATCATCAGGCGTGTCGCGGGCGTCTTCTTTGCGGTATTCCACACCTGCTGCCAAACCAATAGCGCCATGGGTGATTTGCATCAGTTCACCGCTGATATGACCATCCACTGACGTCAGATGGGATTTACCACGACGCACCAGGCTGGTGGTAATAGCATCAATCACCGACTGCGGATTTTGTACACCACCAAAGGGGTTGTAACGGCCGGCATTAATTTCGTTTTGCAGGAAATCAGTGCGTACCCAGCCCTGATCCCGCTCACCGGTTTGAGTGGCGGCACTGCGGCCTTTTTGTGCAGCAGCTTCCCACTCCCAGTTATTCACCACGCCCCGCACCCCGGCCAGTAACCGCAGTGTGTCAGAGGTGATATCCCAGCGTCTGTTGCCGGCATCAACTGTGCGGTAACGGCCAATTTTAATGTCTTTTTTCCATGGGTTATTCGGGTGGCTGCCTGGTACTGTTAAACCAGCACCTTCGTCCAGCGGTGTGGCGGCGCCACCAGCCACTGAGGTGTTATGCTGCACTGCCATTTCCGAGAAAATCTCGATATTGTCGTTCAGCTCGCGGCTCATGGTCAGCATGGCACCCAGCCGTTCTGCAGCAGGCAATGCGATAGAATGCGGGCCATAGTCATACAAACAGGTTTGGCCGGCAATGCTGCCAGTTGGGCAACCCGGGTCGCGTAATGTCACACCATCCACAATAAAACGGCCCGGATAACCGCGGGAGGAGCGGAAATCCTCGCCACCATAAGGGGTTTGGTTGGCCGTACCAAAACGACCCAGTTCAGAGTTGTCAATTTGACCGTTGTTAAAATAATCCAGAATTAAGGTGGCGTTGCTCTTGTCATCGCCTGTGCCCCAGACGGTGCTGAAGGTTTTTTCATCGTAGCTTGGTCCTGTGGTCGAACCATAACCCAGCGAGACTTCAGTGCCAGTGTAATCTTTGCGCAGCACAATGTTCACCACACCTGCCACAGCGTCTGAACCATAAATGGCTGAAGCACCATCTTTGAGGATATCAATACGCTCAATAGCAGCCACCGGAATACTGTTGATGTCGACAAAAGAGTTCACTATGCCTTCGGCAAAAGCGCTGGTAGCAACACGGCGGCCGTTGATCAGCACCAGGGTGGCGTCAGCACCAAAACCGCGCAAGCTGATGGCTGCTGCACCATTGGCGGTGGAGTCCTGGCTGTTACCACGGGTGGAGAAAGTACCTGCCCCTGTCACTGGCATACGTTCCAGCAGTTGTTGCAGGTTATCAAAACCAGATTTATCAATCATGTTGCGGTCGATAATAGTGACTGGCAGCGCACCTTCAATATCGTTTCTTTTAATATGGGAACCTGTGACCTGAATACGTTCAACAGATTTATCGTTTTTTGTCTCAGCCTCAGATTGCTGGGCCCATACTTGCGGACTGCACAGCACGGCAGCGACGGTTAGCGCACAATAACTGAGTTTATGTTGGGTAGTGTTCATAATAATCCTTTTATTCACCTGATATTTTTGTTGTTTTGCGCCCGGAAGCGGCCATTTATCTATAGTACAAATTTTGTTTTTCTGAAGCAGGTCGTGCAAAAAATTGATGTTTTTTTGTAAGCATCAGTTAATTTCTGATAGCCAGTCAGGTTTTGTTACAGAAATCGGCAATTAAATAATAAAAATCAAAGGGATTTATGTTGTGCCGCCACAGATAAAATGGCGATACTGCCGGATATTTCATCAATTCAACTGTTAGTTTGTGCACTAACCGGAATAATCAGTCTGAAGCAGAATACACACTGAATTTTCCACAGTAGCGGCTGATGACCAAGGTGCTGGGGCAACCTGGATTGCGGCGACTTGCCGTTTTATTAAACCGGGTGGGGGCAGCGCCTGAACCCGGAATCTGATGCTGGCCATGCCGGCCGTTAAAGGAGCGCAGGTGTCGGATCTTGTCAGTTTTGCGCGGTTAAAAAACCTGCCGGGCCCGGTCTGGATGTTGTTGTTTGGCAATTTTTTTGTCCGCGGCAGTTATTACATGGTGTGGCCTTTTATTGCGGTATTGCTGTACCGCAAGTTTCAATTGTCTGCCGCTGAAGTGGGGCTCTGGCTGACCTGTGCCGCTTTGCTGGCGGTCGTCAGTGGTTTTTATGCCGGTTATTTGTCAGACAAATTTGGCCGCAAACCTTTATTGCTGGTGGCAGCACTGGTGGGTGTGCTGGCCTTTAGTGCTTTTGCACTGGCACAAAGCAAAATAGCGGTCATTGGCTGTATTTTTTTGTCCACCTTGCCGCGGGCTTTATGGGACTCACCCAGTAAAGCCTGGCTAGGTGACCTGTTACCCGACAGCAAAGACCGCGAGCTGGCGTTGCAGGGGTTGTATTTTATGGTGAACGCCGGTGCTGCTATTGGGCCTTTGTTTGGCATCTGGGCCGGTGTCAGCGGTAATCAGCACGCCTTTTTTCTGACGGCCTTTTCTTATGCTTGTTTGGGCTCTGGTATTTTGTGGTTATACCGTTTTACGCCACAGCAACAGCGTCCGCACCATGCCAAAGGGCTGAATCTAAAGCTGACGTTGCAAATACTGCGGCTGGACCAGCTGTTTTTACTGGTGATAGTGGCCAATATCCTGATCAATTTTATTTATGCCCATGCCGATTCCAGCCTGATCCAATATCTGACCCGCGCCAATTTTCCCGAGTTGGTCAGCCTGATTGCTGCGCTGGGCATTTTAAATTCGCTGGTGATTGTGACTTGTCAGTTTCCGTTATTGCGGCTGTTGTCGGGCTGGCCCGTGGTGAAACGGATTTATCTGGGCATTGTGCTGCTGGCGCTGTCGCAGCTGTGGTATGCGCTAAACCCCATTTTATGGTACTGGGGCTGGCTGGGCGCCACTTTGGTGTTAAGCCTGGGTGAAGCCATTTTATTTGCCAATATGAACGTGCATCTGGATCAGCTGGCACCGCCTGCACTTAGGGGCAGTTATTTTGGTGCTGCCAGTTTATATGCTGTAGGTTTTTCGTTGTCGCCGCTGATTGGCGGCCTGGTGCTGGACTGGCTGGGTGGCCCGGCGCTGTATTTTGGCAGTTTTTTGCTTTGTATCGGGGTCGTGTTTTGTTACCGCCTCAGCGGCCGGTTACGCCGGCCGGATTTTAGTCAGTTTCTGAACCAGAAGCCTTTAGATAGCTGATTGAATTTTCGCCAGATTTCCCATAAATTGAAGTTGGGATTTGTCCGGGCAGTCGGGTTGTAGTGGCTGCATTTTTTTGTTGTGCACGCGATTTCAGAAGGAATGAGTATGAAAGATCACCACGGAAGTATCAGCAAACCCGCCTTGCTAATGGCGGTTGCCAGCCTGAGTATGCTGGTTGCCTGTAATAAAGCGCCGGAGCAACCGCAAGCCCAGGCGCCGGCTGCAGTGGCAGACAGCAGTAAAACTGCGGTTGCGGCCGCTTTGCCTTCTTATACGGCAGAGCAGTTTTACGCCACTAAATCTTATATGGGCAACAAAATGAACCACAATGGTCAGTCGTTATTGGTGGCTTCAGACGAAACCGGTGTGTTTAACCTATATCGAGTTAGTCTGGACGGCAGCAGCTGGCAGGCGCTGACTAAATCTACCACAGACGCCATCATGCCGCTGGACTGGTTTCCACAGGATGACAGAGTGCTTTATACCGCCGATCAGGGTGGCAATGAGCTGCATCATTTATATGTACTGGCAGAAGACGGCACTGTGACTGATTTGACGCCGGGCGACAAACTCAAAGCGATGTTTTTAGACTGGCATGGCACAGATGCATTTTGGGTGGCCAGCAATGAGCGTGACCCGAAGTTTTTTGATTTATATAAATACGACGCTAAAACCTATCAGCGCACTTTGGTATATCAGAATAACGACGGTTTAACGGTAGATGCGGTGAGCCCGGACGGCCGTTATCTGGCGCTCAGCAAAGAGCGCACTAATGCCGACAACAACCTCTATATCATTGACTTACAGAGTAAAGAGCAAAAGCCGCTGCATATCACACCGCATGAAGGCAATATCACTTTTGCCATTCATGGTTTTAGCCGCGACAGCAAAACGCTGATTTACGGTTCAGATCAAAATTCTGAGTTCAGTCAGGCCCAGCAGTATGACATTGCCGCCAACAGCAGCAGTTTGTATCAGCAAGCTGACTGGGACGTCAGTTTTATCGATTTTAGCAAAGACAATAAATACAAAGTGGTTGGGGTGAATGCCGATGCGTCCACCAAAATTCAGATCATCGACCAGAACACAGGACAAGAGCTGAAGTTACCGCCGTTGCCGGTGGGTGATTTGCGCGGCATTAATTTTTCCAAAGACAGCCAGTACCTGAGTTTTTATGTCAATGCCGACAACAGCCCGTCCAATTTATATGTCTGGAAAGTGGGTGAGCCACAAGCCAAACGCCTGACCCAGGCCTTAGACGCGACCATTGACGAAAACAACTTGGTGATGAGTGAAGTGGTACGCTACGCCAGTTTTGACGGTCTGCAAATTCCGGCATTGTTATACAAACCAAAACAAGCCAGCGACACGGCCAAAGTGCCGGCGCTGATTTGGATCCACGGTGGCCCGGGCGGCCAGTCCCGCACCGGTTACAACCCGACTATTCAGCATCTGGTGAATCAGGGTTATGCCGTACTGTCGGTGAATAACCGCGGTTCCAGCGGTTATGGCAAAACCTTTTACCATCTGGATGACTTAAAACATGGTGAAGACGATCTGCAGGACATTGTATTTGGTAAAAAATATCTGCAGTCGCTGAACTGGGTGGCCGGCGAGCGTATTGGTGTGATGGGCGGCAGTTATGGCGGTTATTTAACCATGGCGGCCATGGCCTTTACCGACGAATTTAAAGTGGGCATTAATATTTTTGGTGTCACCAACTGGCTGCGCACGCTGGAAAGTATTCCGCCTTGGTGGGAGTCATTCCGCGAATCTTTATACGCCGAACTGGGCGACCCGGCCAAAGACGCCGAACGCTTAAAACGCATTTCGCCTGTGTTTCACGGTGATAAAGTGAAAAAACCTGTGCTGGTGGTGCAAGGCGCCAATGACCCACGGGTGCTGCAGGTAGAAAGTGATGAAATGGTGGCTGCTATCAAGAAAAACGGTGTGCCGGTGGAATATGTGTTGTTCCCGGACGAAGGCCATGGTTTTGTTAAAAAAGCCAACCGCATCACGGCGCAACAGGCTTATTTAAGCTTCCTGCAAAAACATCTGTAAGCGGATAACAGGCGCCCTGAAAATGCCAGTCAACAGACTGGCATTTTTATTGGTTGCGCCCTGCTGTTGGGCGCTATGGTTTTGGCGGGCAAAAAGCTGTTGTTGTTGCCCAAGCACGGAATTCTGTTCAAGCCCTGACTACACTTGGGGTTAGTCTTTGTTTTCAGCGCCCTTGTTTATGTCAGCCGAACTGCGTTGTTGTTATCAGGAAGAAGACCCTCAGCATTGTTGCCACGCACCGGCCGGCCCTTCCGGCCTGTGTTATTGGCACGATCCCACTATTTGTAAAGACAAAGCCGAAGACAAAACCGCGCTGGAGCAATATGCCCGTGCTGGCGGGCAAATGCGGGGTTTAGCGCTAAAAAGAGCTCAGTTGGCCGGGCTGAATTTAGCGGCGGCGCCGGGCCAGAGTGGTTTTGATTTAAGTTTCAGCGACTTATATAGAGCCAACTTGCAGGGGGCCCATTTATACAAAGTAAATTTAACCCAGGCCAATTTAATGAAGGCCGACTTGCGCGATGCCAATGTGCATTGGGTCAAGGCTGAGCAGGCCAATTTGCTTGGCGTAAAATGGGCCGGTGCCCGGCTGGAAAATATGCAACTTGGTAAAACGCTACGGCAGGAAGCCATAGCGCAACAGGCGGTCAAAGCCGGTGATCTGGCACTGGCGCGGGATTATTTTGAACAATCGGAAGAGATTTACCGCGACTTACGTAAAGCCGCCGAACACGAAGGTTTGTTTGTGTTGTCGGGGTTGTATATCCAGCAAGAGCTGCGGATGCGGCGTTTTCAGTACCCTAAATTCAGTCAAAAACGCTTTTTGTCCAAGCTGATCGATGTATTTTGTGGTTATGGTGAAGAGCCCATCCGGGTGGTGCTGTTTTCGTTATTGCTGATTTTTTGTTGTGCTATTGCCTATTTTTTTCTGGGCGTGGTGAGTGCCGGAACTATGTTGCAGTTTAATCCGCAAGCATCCTGGCTTGAACAACTGCAGCTATTTGGCACTTGTTTGTATTATTCGGTGGTGACCTTTACCACCCTGGGCTACGGCGATATTACCCCTGTGGGTTTGTCGCGGCTGGTGGCGGCTGTGGAAGCTTTTACCGGTAGTTTTACCATAGCGCTGTTTGTGGTGGTGTTTGTGAAGAAGATGACCAGATAGGGGCTGGTTTTCAGCTGGCAGCTGAGGTTGCTGGTTTTGTGTCAGGCTTTTTTAAAAATCTGGCTTTGTTGGTTCTTCTTGATGCCAGCGGCATGGCGCAAATGCGGGGTCTCGCCCCCGCGGGCGAGTCACTTTTTGTGTCGACAAAAAGTGACATAAAAAACGACCCCGGGATCGTTCGAAAGCCCGTAGTTTTGACTCGATTTTGAGGCGCCGCCAAAACTCGCGGTGTGCTAGCGTCACCCCGCTCAAACAGTTGGCGTCTTAAAACCTCAAAACCGGCCAAAACCACGGCTCACTAAACGGGGAGCAAAAGCGCTGGCTTGGTGATTTGGTTTTTCTAATGTGTCAAAAGCTAATAAAGGCTTCTTGTATTTGCGCCAGCCTATCCCGACGAACTCATCAAATAGCAGCTGAGTAAATAATCAGCATTTCGTTATGAGTTTTTTTCTGCACAACTTGCGTACAAGGAGTATGGGTTTTGTGAAGTCAGCATTTATCGAATTTAGAAAAATAAGTTGAAAAATAGTAACTTAGGATTTAGCTTGATATGAGTAAAAATCATCAAAGAAGGCCGGGAAATGTTCGACTTGCGAGCGCTCCGCCGTCTATTAAATTGTTAGGCATCACATGCGTAGAGAGCTCGCTTTTGTAATTGCAGAGGTTTTGTCACTCCTTCCGGGCGCTTTGATTAGTGCTTTTGGTGATGGTCGAGCTCAGTATGGTTATGCACTCTTGTTGGTTGGTTTACCTTTCTATTGCCTTGGTGTAACTCTTTTTCTGCTTCCGATATTTAGTTTCATTGAGCGCCGTAAATCGCCCTCGCGGGCGACCTATGTAACCACAGCGCTACTTATAGCAGCGTTTATATTTGCGCTTGTCTGGTTTGCTGAGGTAGGTATTGTCGGTTCGTTAGCTATAGCTGTCAGTGTCAGTACAGCTTTTATACTTACAGCTTGGTTCATGGTCGCATTGAAACGCGCCTAACAAGTTGCTCAAGTGTACTCCGCCAGCAAATGCTGGCTCCGTGGGACTGGCGCTTTGCGCCAGCCCCTTAGCAAGGTGTCAGGCGTCACAACCACTGTAGGAGCCGGCTGTTATGGCTGAACTTAAAACCAGGCCAACCGATGCAAGCATCGATGCATACATCGGCTCACGGGCGAATGCAGAGCAGCAGGCCGACTGTTATAGCCTGATGGCTTTATTAACAGGGGTGACCCAGGAGCAGCCTCAGATGTGGGGGCCCAGCATTGTCGGGTATGGTCTCTACCGCTACAGCTACGAGAGTGGCAGAACAGGTGAAATGTGCAGAACCGGCTTTGCAATCCGGGGTAAGGAGTTGGTTGTTTATCTTATTGCGGAAGGTGCTGAGCAAGAGGCGTTGTTAAAACGGCTTGGCAAACACAAGATGGGCAAGTCTTGTCTGTACATAAAGAGGCTCGCAGACATTGATATGACAGTCCTCGCGCAGTTGGTTATCGGCTCGCTGGCGCAGCTCAAAGCCAGGTATGGCTGAAACCACGCCTCATCCTCCGCTTAATTCCTGACCTGCTGCATGCGCTGGCGTGGGCGAGTCTCTGCTAAAAGCAGAAAATCAACTTGTTGTGATAGTGGTATGAGCCGGCGCCGCCTCGCAGGCATCTGGCAAATCTATTGCGGCAACATCAAAAACAACAACGCATCCATATCCCACCAGGATAAAACCAACCTGCTGTTGAATTCCACCGCCAAGCCCCCCATCTCAGAGCTTGCCCTTAAGCCGATTAGGAAATCACCATGCTTTATGATTTGACCGTAGTGCAATTTAGCAAAATGCTGAACAACCTCGATGCCATTCTGGATAAAGCAGAACAGGCGGCCAGTGCGAAAAAATATGATGTGTCGGTGTTACTCAACGCCCGTTTAGCGCCGGACCAGTTTAACTTTATCCGTCAGGTACAAATTGCCTGTGACACCGCCAAGTTAGGTGTTGCCCGTCTGGCTGGTGTGGCCGACAGTGCGCCTAAACATGCCGACACTGAAAGCACTTTGCCTGAGTTAAAAACCCGTATTGCCGAAACTCTGGCTTATTTAAAAACTTTTACGCCGGCCGATTTTGCCGAGGCGGCCGAACGTCAGATCAGCCAGCCGCGCTGGGAAGGTAAATACCTGACAGGTTTTGAGTTTGCGGTGCAGCATGCCATCCCGAATATTTATTTCCATATCACCACCGCTTACGCCATTTTGCGCCACAACGGTGTGGATGTAGGTAAAAAAGACTATCTGGGCCCAATGCCTTATAAAAACTAATGCCTTATAAGAGCTAACGCCATATAAAAGCTGGGTCTTATAAAAACGAACGCCTTATCAGCACCAATGGCTGATAAAAGTGAATTATCCGGGGCCTGTTGGCCCCGTTTTTTTCGCTATTGCTTTTGTATCTTGCTGTTCTGGCTAAAAAAAGCTCTGATCCTGCGCTTGTTTGCCCGCAGCCTTGCCGCTAGATTTAACTTCAGCAAGCTAACAAAGGAGCTTTGAGATGCAGCCATGGTCTGCGCCGGCGCAACAGGCGCTGGTGAAACTGCCCGACTGGGTGGCACAAGTTGTGAACTGGCAACAACCTTACTCCGACGACCAGGCCAAAATGGCGCTGGCGATAGAGCTTTCGCGGCAAAATGTGTTAAAGCAAACCGGAGGCCCTTTTGGTACTGCCATTTTTGACCGCAACAGCCATCTGTTACTGGCCGTTGGCGTGAACAGAGTTTTACCGCTGAATAATTCCACCTTACATGGCGAAACCGTGGCCATTATGCTGGCAGAACAACGGCTTGGCACTTTTACCCTGGCCTCCGACGCCGGCCGTGAACTTTTTACCTCTTGTGAACCCTGCGCCATGTGTCTGGGCGCTGTGCTCTGGAGTGGCGTGAACCGGCTGGTGTGTGCCGGTACTGCGGCCGACGCCCGGGCTATAGGTTTTGATGAAGGGCCGGTTTTTGCCGAGTCTTATCAATATCTGCAAAACGCCGGCATCGAGGTGGTGCGGGGTTTTATGCAGCCTGAGGCCAAAGCTGTGCTGGATTTATATGCCAGTTCAGGTGGCCGCATTTATAACGGCCGTGACGGCAATAAGTGAACAGCTTGTTGCAGTTTTGGGTTTTGTTCAGCGCTTTTTTGCTTTATCATGCGCGCCGCCCGGCAAGGGATGCACTCTGCCGGTTTGTTGTTGATGAGCAAAGGAAAGAACCCATCATGAAATTGAAATTCGCTTTAATCACCACCCTGGTATTGGCGTCAGCTGCAGTGCAGGCAGACTGGTTAAAAGCAGCCACAGATTCAGTAAAAGGCAGCGTGACAGATTCGGTAAAACAAAGTGCCGACAGTGCCAAAGACGCGGCTTATGACAGTGCTGTGCAGTCTGCGTTAGGTTTAACTCAGGGTAAAACCAGTAGCAGCTATGTGCTGGAAAAACTGGGTGAACCGGTCAGCAAAACCTTAAAACAGCAAAAAGAAGTCTGGAGTTATGACCTGTCTAAATTGCAGCAAACTTACCCGGCATTACCGGCTTTGTTAGCCCAGTATCCACAGGCGCCAAAAGCGATTGAATTGTCTTTTGATAAAGATGTGGTCAGCAAAATCAACATGATTAAAGCTGAAACAAAATAACAGCGGGTCTGGGCAGATGATGTTGAGCTGCCAGCGCTGAACAGGCCGGGAAACCGGCCTTTGTTTTTCACATCCCTGTGAAAAATCCC
>DPJG01000021.1 GCA_003543135.1 Rheinheimera sp. | reverse complement strand
ACGACTGCCCCCGGCCCCCGCGATGAACGAGCAGATATTCCATTTCTTCTAAACGATGCAGATGCACTTTGAGCTGGGTATTGCCCCAGCCGCTGTCATTGCGTACATCCTTGCGGCTGAAGCGGTAGTCACTTTGTTTGACCCTGCTTGCTGTGCAAGCAGCAGTCACCATCTGGTAAATCAGCTGGAGCAACTTACGGCTTTGCGGTGGCAGCTCGTCCAGCGTGCGGCCCAGCACTTCATGCGCCAGCTCGTTGGCTACGCGGATATCCGCTTGCGTGACTTCGATATATTCCAATGACTGGCCATGGTGTTCCACCCGCTTAATCTCGCGCTGATACTGATGCAGCAAGGCAATCGAGCGTATCAAGGTTAAATACTTCATATGGTCGCGCCGGGTGCGGGTTTTATCACTGAGGAACGTCAGTTGCTCAGCATAAGGATTGGCAACCAGCAGTGGCCGCAGCAGACGCTGCGCATTTTGATGCAAGCCAATTACATCCTGCTTGCTGTGCTCAGCAAGTAATCCCTCTAAGGTCTGGCGCTTGCGCTGCATCCGGTGAATGGCCTCGGTCTGCTCGCGCGACTCATTGACCGACAACACCAGACAGCGGTTCATCAGCTCTTCGTCAATATCAATCGCCGTGGTGGTCATCATCAGCATCACCGGGCCTTCCACCTTGTATTGCTGGGTCTCTAAGTTGCCGGTCACGGCGTTTTTGCCGGTCGAGGCAATGCTGACTTCGCCCTCCGATTGCAGCAGTTTCAGCGCATAGGATGCCTGATCTGCGCCTTCTTCTTCGCTGATGGCCAGTATCTTGTGCTTCAGGTTGGTCTCGCCCATATAAAACAGGCTCTGGCCGGTCATGGCACTGAACTGCACCCGCTCTTCCGGTGGCACCATATTCAGCACCGCGTCCATCAGGCTGGATTTGCCCGCGGCGGAGGAGCTTTGGATCATCACCGCCAAGGGCCGGTCTAACTTGCGCGACACGGCGGCTAAGTAGCCGACCAGCTTGTTGCTCTCCTCCCCAATCACCCCGCAGGCCTCGAAGTCAGCCAGAATGCGGCTAAGAAGGGATGGGTCTTGCAACAGCCCCAGCGCCTGACTTCGCTCTTGCGCTGTCAGGCTCACCTGTGGCGACGGGTCACGCTGCTGTTTAAGCTTTTGCTCCTGCATGGCTTCAAGTTGCAACAGCAAACGGCCTAAGTCTTTTTTTAGCTCGTCTTCCGGTACGCACAGCTCCTGTGATGCCTGTTTGATAAACATCTGCCGGGCGCGGGCCGAGTAAATATCAAGGTTATCAATATGGAATTGGTCATCAAGGCTCACCAGCAAGTTGATTTTAAGCTGCTCGTAAGACGGGTTTTTATCAAGGCCACGGATGCGGTAACGGCGGTTTTCTAAGGTCACAACCAGCTCGTTATCCGCCTGAGCCATGGCCTTTTCTGGTAAGGCTTGTGCTGGTATTGCTGCCGCTTCGGTTGGCTCTAAAGCAGCTAAGAGAGTGGTATCTTCTGACTCGGCAGGAACCATAATCTCACCCGTTTCCATATCGATAACGGCTTGTTGCGCCGAGCTGCTGATCACCGGCGCTTTGCCATTGCCCAGCCACTCAGCTTTCCTAATCGCAAGCCCCAAGCTTTTTTGGGCAGGTTTCACCTGACGGGCATATTCATTGGCATCCATGCCTTTAGGGAACAGGATGCGGAACACGTCAAAGCCTTCAGCCATCAGGGTTGCAGCCAAGGTTTCTGCCGCCTGCTCACCGGCATCGTCTCTGTCATAGGCTATCAGCACCCGCTTGATGCCATGCTGCTTAAAGGCTGCTAAGTGATCGTCAGTAAAACCATTGGTGCCATAACTTGCCGTGACATTTCTAAAACCGTGCACCCAGAACGTCATCGCATCAATCAGGCTTTCGCACAGGATGATTTCATCCGATGCTATCAGTGCCTGGCTGTTCCACACGCCAGCATGTGGCCCCGGCAGATAGGTATGTTTGGGGGTGCCTTTGCGAAGGTTGTCTAAGAGCTTACGGCCATACATTTCCAGCACCTGGCCCTGTTCGCCAAACACCGGCACCACCACCGAGCCATTAAAATGCTCATGGCCGGATGCACGTAAAATGCCCAGCTGTTGCAGTTTGCCGCGAAGCTCTGCGCCGGTTTGGCGGTTCTTTTGGGGTAAACGATAGCCCAAGGTGCGGTTGGCATACCCAAGCTTAAAGGTCTCAATCAGCTCCGGATGCGCCAGCCCCCGTTGTTTGAGGTAATCCAGCGCTTCCGGGCTTTGTTTTAACGTCTCGTGGTAATAGTTCACCACTTGCTGCAACGTGGCTTGCAGGTCTGCATCCGTGGCCAGCGGGGTTGGCAGCTTTTGGGTGGTGCCGTACTTCACCGCTTTGGGTTGGACCGGCTGCGCTCTGTGTGGTGTTGACGCAGCTCCGGCAGCTAAGAAGGAAGTGTCTTTTTGCAAGATTTCCACCGCATGGCGGAAGCTGACGCCTTGAGTTTTCATCACCCAGTCAATCACCGAGCCTGCCGCGCCACAACCAAAGCAATGAAACAGGTTTTGTGACGGCGTAATGATGCAACTGGCAGTGTCATCGGCATGGAACGGGCAGCAGATGGCTTTGTCTTTGACGCCATGCGCCTGCACCGCATAACCCTGACTTTGTACCAGCCGCAGCAGGTCCACTTCTTGTTTGATTTGTGCAATCAGTGCGTCTGATAAGCGTGCCATAAATACCCCTGTAAAAAAGCTCTTACCAGAACCTTGTCAAGTCTCTTAATGGGCATTATTATAGGTTCCGTGTGGATACTTTTGTCAAACCCTTTTAGAACCATAGGAGATAATGATGAACACCCCGTTTCTGAGTTATTTTGCTATGAGCTTTCCAGCACGTTTTCTGCAACTGAGGAAGGACCACAACCTGACCCAACAACAGATGGCCGATAAGGTCGGCATCCATATTACGCAGGTGAAACGCTATGAAGCCGGTCAGGCCCAACCTTCGGTTGAGCAGCTCAAGAAGATCGCGACCGCGTTTAATGTGTAAGCGTCCGGCGACCACAGGTTGATGCTCTAATTTAAGTGTCCACTTATTTTTAGTGGACACTTAGTGTCTTAAATTGCGTCGCCAGGCTGGTTTGATAAGTCGATGTCCCAAGGCAGTAGCTCATCGATTCGGTTAATTGGATGATTGCCGATGCGTTTGAGTACAGCCGTCAGGTAATCATTTGGGTTGATGCCGTTCAGTTTGGCCGTGCCGAGTATCGAGTAGAGCACCGCCGTTCTTTGGCCTCCGGCGACCGAGCCTGCAAACAGGTAATTTTTCCTGCCCAAGGCGATAGGTCGTAATGACCGCTCTGCGCTGTTGTTGTCTAATTCAGCATAGCCATTATCAACATACGCAATCAGTGCATCCCATTGCTTAAGCGCGTAGTGAATGGCTTTGGACAACGGTGAGCCTTTTGATAAGGTGCGCAAGGTTGCCTGCAACCACGAATGGAAGTGCTCCAGGATTGGCTTTGCTTGGGTCTTGCGGATGTGTTGTCGTTCATTCGGTGGTTGGCCGCGCGCCTGCTTTTCAATCACATACAACGACTGGATTATCTTTATCGCTTCATCAGCGATAGGTGATGGGCCAGATTGGGTGATGTCATAGAACTTACGTCGCACATGCGCCCAACAACCATGTTGTTGGATTTTTCGTTGATACAACTCGTTGTAACCCGCGTAAGCATCGGCCTGCAGTGAACCTTGATAGCCTTTTAAATGAGCTGTTGGGTGCAGGCCTTTTCGGTCTTCGCTGTATTGCAGCCAGACTGCCGGCGCTGTGGTATCTCCCCATGAACGACCGTCCCGCACATAAGTCCAGTATCGACCTGTTTGCGTGCGACCCTTGCCCGGTGCCAGGGTTGGCGCTGTGGTATCGTCCGCATAAATATGTTGCGCTGCTTTGACATAACGTCCGATAGCATCTGCCAGTGGCGTGAGCAAAGCACCGATTTGCCCGACCCAGTCGGCTAACGTGGAGCGCTCGATATCGATGCCTTCGCGCTCCATCCGCTCAGCCTGACGGTACAGCGGTTGATGGTCGAGGTACTTATCAACAGCCACTTGCGTGAGTAACGCTGCACTGGCGAGTCCTTTTTGGATCACGCGCTCAGGTGCAGCGCCTTGCACTAAAGTGTCGCAATGCTTGCAGCTGAACTTTGGACGCACAATGCGAATCACCCGATACGACGCAGGCACAACATCCAGCATTTCAGAGACGTCATCGCCAATATGAGTCAGTTCGCCTTGGCATGCTGGGCACTGACATGCAGCTTCAACGCGCAGCTCTTCACGCGGCAGTTGTGGTGGTAACTCAGCGCGTCGACGAGGTGTTGCTTTGTCTTCGCTGGTTGGCGTGCTGAGCTTAGGAAGCGCAGCTGTCTGCATCTCCAGCTCTTCAAGTTGTAATTCCAACTGATGGATTTGGGAGTCGAGAAGCTCAGAGGAACGACCGAAACGCGCTCGCTTTAAGACCGATAATTGATGGCGTAAGGTAATAATCACCGACTCTTGCTGAGCAAGCGTTTGCTGCAGCTGCAAGATGATTGCCTGCAACTGTTTCGGGTCATTGGGTAAGGAGGATGCCATCGTTTTCATGCCGTGCATCATAGCACAAAAAGACAGCTGACTCATTGATTAATGGCGCTTATGCAGCATTTTTGGGTGGACTTTTTCGGGCCGGTGGCCGCCAATCTAAGCCTTCGAGCAACAACGCCAACTCGGCCTGAGTTAAATGAACAGCACCGGATTTAGCATGGGGCCAGACAAACTGGCCTTGCTCTAAACGCTTGTAAAACAAACATAATCCCTGGCCATCCCACCAGAGTAATTTGACCCGGTCGCTGCGTCGCCCACGAAACACAAACACATGGCCACTGAACGGGTCTTTTTGCAACACATGCTGTGCCATGGCTGCCAAACCATCAAAGCCTTTACGCATATCGGTGTAACCTGCGCACAGCCAGATGCGCACGTCATGCGATAACATCAACATGACAACGCCACCACCAGTTGACGCAGCATATCTGGCGTTGCCTGATGTAAAACCAGCTGATGGCCACTACGAAACGACACCGTGATGGCGCCTTGATGTACTGCCGGAGGTGCTTCAGTAGCTTGGACACAGACTGGAAGGAATGGTGTTGAGGCCGCAGGCAGTGCTTGCTCACCATGAGCCCGCCTGACCCAAAGTGCTTTGCCAAGCTGCGCTTCCCGCACCCAGCGAAACAGCTGATTGGTATTCACATCGTATTTGCGCGCTAACGCAGAGGCCGACAGTAATCTGGCTTTGGATTCCTGCACAACTTGCCATTTAAACTCGGGAGAAAAGCTCCGACGCACATCGGATGGTTTTAGGGCAGACATTAAAAACTCTCACGGTTGGGAACAGTGACAGCTATGATGCGTGATCAGTCAGTAAATTAAAGATGTGATGGCCGGACGCTTACTTTAATGTCACCACCGACTGGATGATTTTTGAGGATGGGGAGCGGGATTTACCTAAAGTGTTACAGCTGAAGTTTGAAGCAGTGAGCCAGATGTCTGCCGAAGACCAGCGCGCCATTCAGTCGCTGATCGACGGCATGATTTTAAAGCACACCGCCAGTCAGTTGGCGGCTAAGTAAGGGCTGCTAAGGAAGCGCGGCTCATTTTTTAAAGCCGTAAAAAAGCCCCTTTTTACAGGGGCTTTGGGGTTGGCTATTGTTTCACATTACCAATGGTTAATATAAAAATCTTCGACCTTTTTCCCTGCATGATAAAGCCTATCAGGCAACCCCATTTCACTAATAGTCCTCGTTATACCTAAACCTGCCCCTGCGGATTTAGCTAAGGTTCCAGACAACAATTCACTCTTAATCTGCTCAAAATTAGATTTCACTAACAAGGCATCTTCTTCAAGCCATTCTATTTGAGCTTGCTTTGCATCCTCAGACACTAACAGTGCCTCTGCTATTGCCACGTCTATTACAGCAACGAATTTAGCTATAACTGAATCAATCATGACGCACTCCCGGAATTACTCGCGTGTCGATGATCCACGTTGGATCAAAATTCTTAAATCTGAACTGCAACCCATTTCCTTCATAAGTTGCACTTCCCCCTTTTTGTCGTGCAGCAGTTCCTAAGTAATATTCCACCTCAGCGCCTTTAGGTATTTTGGCGATCGAAACAGCATCACGTGGCCCCCAATTCGGAGGAAGAGCCAAGTTCTGTCTGACATCATCAATAGACTTAAATACGTTCGCTTGATCTGGTGTTGTCCACCATGCCGCACTCCGGCCTTTCCCCAGTTCTCGATCAGAGCGATGGAATTGTACCAAGAACATGTCTGATTCAGCCTTGCCGGAGAAGTGTTGATACCCTGAATTAAAGTTAACTAAATCATCTCTAAATGTTGATGAATAATCGAGTCGACCTTTTGGTGCTGTGCTCGCAAGTTGATGCTTCCGCAACACTTCCCGCGCCGCAGGCACCACGTTATCCGAGACGCCACGGCTAACAGCGCGCAGTGCCCCAGTCAGCGAACTGGTAATGCCCGTCAGGCTTAAATTGCCAGCAGCGTTAGCGAGCTTAATCCGGCCATGTGCTTCGTCCGCATAAATGTTCAGCTCACTGCGTAAGAACCCAGCTTTATCTCTACCTAGGATCGCATCACCACCAAAGGCCAGCTCGTCATCACCTCGCAACGACATCACACTGCCCAGCGTATCCCACTGCTCATTATTAATCACGTTACGCAATTCTTTGGCATTGATATGGAAGTTGCCGGACAGGTCAGTGACATTGCCTGAGCTATCCACTTTCGCGGTAGTGCCATAAGTGCGCACACCATCGCTGGTGTAAGTTGCGCCATCTTCGGTCTTACCGGCCATGCGGTTTTGCACCGTTCTGTCCATCGCCGCCATTTTTTGATCAAGCTCAGCTTGTTCTTTGGCAGATAACTTGCCGTTTTCAGCAGATGGACCAGATTTCGCACTCAGACCGGCAACAATGCTATTCCCCAACGCATTGCCAAACACATCAGTAGCCACATTTCTGAAATTCCAGCTGCCTTCGTTGTACAGCCCTTTGCTAACTCCATAACCTACTGCTGCGCCCGCTACACCATGAATAAGGTCGGTCACAAAACCACCGCTGTTAGTAAAGCGCTCCAACGGGTCGGTAATATTGTTCAGCTGCAAATGGTCCAGCGCACCCGCTGTAGCGGCACCAGTTACCACATTACGCCACTGGAAGCTGGCTTTGTTATTACCCGCCAATTTATTGGCTGCGACGTTAATACCGGCTCCGCTTGCAGCCATGGCCATTTTGCCCATAGCGCCTAGTTTGCCTGCATCCGTCACCAACTTTGTGCCTTGCAGGTAATTTCCCATCCCTGCTGTCGCCCCTGCAGTAATACCACTGGCAAAGGCATTTTTCAGCGAGAAGCTATCAACAACTCCCATGGCTTTACCAGCGAGCTGGCCTGCGACTGAGCCAGCAAAGCCACCAACCGCTGAAGCCGCAGCTGCTGTAGCAGCTATCATGCCCGCAGACATCGCCGCAGTTGTAGCTGTTGCGGCCCCTAATGCCACACCGCCAACTGCCGCGCCTCCCATCATCGCTGATGCACCGAGTGACATGCTAAACGCCTGACCTGTCATAGCCGCTGCCGCCGCCCCAGCAGTAGCAATAGTTGCCACTACTGTAATAGCTATCATCACTATCATGGCAACCGCATTACATCCCGCAGCCGGCGGTGGCGGTACATAAGGCAGGCTTGGGGTAGTATCACCAATTATCTTTTGTAAATCCATCGGCTTAAAGCTGTTCGCACTATTACTGCTGCTGGCTCTGGCCGGAATATCAATACTTAAACCGGCACTTAAAGCTTCGTCCGGGCTTGACGTTAAACCATTGAGGTTGGCAATTAAGTACCAATAGTCGGCGTTGCCATAAAAGTTTAGCGCCAGCGACTTTAAGCTGTCGCCACTTTGCACCTGGTATTGAATTACATTGCTGCTGTCGTTTTGGGTTGCACCGCTAAAATGCTGGTCTTTTAAACTGCTGCTGATACGCCCTGCTTTGTCTTGGGCTATTTCACCTAAGTAGTTGCCATTGCTACTAAAGTGATGCGCAGTGCCACCAGCTGTGATTGTGGCGTATTGCACTTTGTTATTGACTATAGTGCTTAAACTGCTGGCTGTACCATCGTTCTTTTTAAGCAAGGTGCCGTCAGCTGCATAAACCATCTGCCTGGTGGTAATTTTGCTGGTATCCAGCAGGTTTTCTTCCTGCACCAGCACCCTGTTGCCGTTACTGTCGTACAGGCTGTAGGTGCTGCCTGGCATAATTTTGCCATCCCCTACTACAGTGCCACGGCCTTTAACTTCACGCTCTATTAAAGTATCGCGTTTATCAAACAACCGGTTATAAGTGTTTGTGGTTTCAATATCAGTAGATTTGACCTTGAACCTGGTGTAGGTAAATTCTTCGGCTAAACCTGCGACATTAAAGTTTTTGTTAAGGGTTTTGCTTACCTGAGTGGTCAGAATGTCTTCATTCTCGTAAAAACCGTCCACTCTGTAATAAGTTTCAACAAGTCCCTCACCGGTTGTAAGACCCAGTCTGTCTTTGGTATCAAACACATAACTATGACCCCACGACTTTTCCTCAACCGTTTTAACTTCACCATCCGCGGTATATTCGGTGGTTTGCATGGCAGACAAAGCGCCGCGGAAGTCTAAGGTGACTTCAATAAGTTGGTTATTGCTGTTAATTCCATTGACCAACGGCTGCTCACCACCTGAGCCAGGTACAGATACGGTAGTAAATTCCAGATTTTGCCAATAGTTCTTTGTTTTTATTACACGACCAACACCATCGTACTGATATGCAACCAGATTGCGCCAATCGGTTTTGCTGTCTTTCAGTAAACCGGGCTGCAATGAGAAATTCTGGATGCTGCCGTAATACCGCATAACAGTATCCAGCTGGTTTTTGGCGTTATAAACAAACTTCTGCGCCTCATGACCTTTGCTTGTCAGCAAATATTCCTGTTGACCAACGGCATTGTAAAAAATCTGGCTACCTTGTTGAGATATGGTGATTTTGCCATCCACCAGACTACCGCCATCTACCAAAACCCTATTGTTTTGATCGTAGCTATACCAATAGGTTTTGGACTCTGCATAGACTGGCGCCGGCGGCTCGTCGGGGTAATCACTGTCCAGCTGCACGCTGGAAGTACTGCTGTAACGCATAGCCAGTTCGCTAGAGTCACTATAAGTCGCCAATCTATCTTTGCCGGTGGCAAGCTTTACTGGCTTCGATTTAGTCTGATTCTGGGACAACTCTAAATTTTGTGTTGAGCTTTTTAATGGTGTCGACACGCTATAAGGCTGAACTCCAGAACCTTTACTTACATACATATTGCCTTGTAACGTTTTGGAGCCATGCCATTTGTCGTAAATAGTGACTGAGTACACAAAAGCTGAACCAGTTCTGTACACTTCCGGCATGCCATAAATGCTAAGCGTACTTGGATCCCAATACACACCTGCAGGCAATCCACTGACGTTGGTAATGGTGACGCTGTTTCCATCAGGTGCTTTTACAAAGTTGCTTAAACTTACCGGATTCATATCCAGATATTGCCTACCGTAAATATCGGGTAATGTCTTGTTGCCATTTACCCAAGGGGTAGGGGTGTTTGTTACTCTCAGTGAATATGTGCCACTCGTAACCTGCCCGGTGCTTTTGTTTTTCACTTGCACGGTAAAACTAATCGATTTTTCATTCCAATGGTCACCACTACCTGTAACGGCAGCGGATGAAACCTGACCAATCAGCTTACCATCAGAGCGAAGTGAAAGTCCGGCTGGAAGCGCAGACACCGCACTGAACTCGAGAACACCAGCATTAGAATCGGTAGCGGAAAACGATAGTTGTGAAAAGTTCTCAGCCCACTGCCCTTCACCAATAACTGTAGAGCTATTCCAGTTTGCGCCAATCCCAGGCGGGGTTGCTGCAGGAGTTACCGACACCTTGACAGTTTCAGTACTAAAATAGGAGCCATATCCTAAATTGTTAAAGGCATAATAAACATCAAAAGCAAGCTGACTCACACTGGTCACATCATTGCGTAAGGTGCCTGACAAAACGCCGGTTGTCCCATCAAAAAATAGTCCTGCGGACTCATAGTTAATCACAGAACCAGATTTAGTTTTAAAGTTGAGTAACAAACCATAACCAGAATGTGACACCCCGGCAGGGTAACTTTTTTGTAACTTGATTTTTGAAGGAATATTTTCATATACAGACGCGCCAGCCTGCAGGTTAAAGTTTGCCGCAGTGGCAGTAACAGAAACCACATTTAGTTTTATAGATAGTTTGGCGACATGCGGCCCGTGATAGCCATCATAGACTCTAAAACTAATGTCATCAACGGAACGTAAATGTGCTGGCGGAGGTGTTCCAGTCAGGGTTCTGGTTGCAGGATCCCAATTCACCCAATCCGGTTTACTGATAATATCTATACGCCCAGTAGTTGAATTCACACTACTAACGGCATAGTTACCGTCTGGCGCTTTTAAAAAATCTGCAGGTAGTTTGTATGTAAATGCGTTACCAGCATTAACGCCACCATAACCTACGATGGTCTGAAGCGGAGTCAAAGTTGGAGCTACCCATGGTGTGGGAACGTTCCTGACAAGAGTCGATATTGGATGAATGACTGCTCTGCCATCTAAATCCGAAGTATTGAGCGTGAAAGTTTGTGTTTCAGTATTCCAATGGTTCCCACTCCCTGTGAGCGGATCAGGAGTCCAAAGGACGCTCCATATCCTTGGGTTGCTGGTTGCAGTCACCAAACCAACACCACGCCCTTCGACAATAGGTTTAGAAAATGGTGGTCTACCATCAATAATCTCAACGTTAAAACTTAACTGTTGCTGTTCACTGATACTAGTGGGTAGAACCGGAAGCTTGAATTGTGGAGGTTTTATTACCTCTAGTGCTTCAACAGTAATACTGCCTTTGATAACTTGAGGCGGATGCCCGTTTGTACCGTCGGAATTTGGTGAATCATTAATACGTAATTCATAACTTACTATTTTCCCACCTTCAAGAGCTGAAGGCACCCAAACAAGCTTCTGATTTACCGTATCATGAACCATTCCCGCAGGAAGTGGTTGCATGAACTGAACCATGTTGCCGTCAGGAGCTTTGAGATATTTCGACAAATCAATTGTCCAGGATTGACCAACTTTGGCGGTACCGGGACGCAGTGCTGGGACATCCTTCCACGCTGTAGGTGTATTGCGAACTTGAAAGTTTAAGGTGGTTGGCGGCGATGTCCCTTCTGCAGAAGTGGCCACAACGACTATTTGATAATCTTTGGTATTCCAGTGATTCCCCTCACCAATAACAGCATTGCTTGAAACAGTACCAGTAAACTCACCGTTTTCTGATAACGTTATCCCTGGTGGTAAAGTGCCACTTTGGATTTGAAACTTCACTGCTTTACCTGATTCAACAGCAGCAACAAGTTTAGAGTTAACAATATTACCTTCACCAAGATGAACTATCCCTGATGTTCCCGGCAGAGTCGGGGCTCCTGGTTTCCCTGGTGCTATATCCAAGACAAGATTAATGGTATGAGCATCACCTTTACTGTCCTTGAGAACCACCGGAATGGTATAAATGCCACTTTTAAGGACAACCTGACCGTTTGCCATGCTGCCCAAAATGCTTCTGATGGAGACTTTACTTTGATCTACTTCGTCAACAACTACCGAGAGGAACGATTTGCCGTCAATTTTAAATTCCGGACGGTCAAGAGTTGATTTTAATCTATCAACGTCGATTGTTATCTGACCACCATATGGGTCGATAAAATAGTCTCGAACAACACGATCAGGTGTCGAGAGTTGGCTGCGATTTTGTAGGGCAATAGAAACAAAGCTGTAACGTGTCTTGTCAGCATCCAACGGATCGTAAACTGTCGCTTTGTACTGGCGGGTAATAGTGTTCGTTGCCGCATCAAACTTGCTTTGACCTTTAAAGTAATCAGATTCCAGGCTTAAATCCGTAGCAAGCACTGGAACATGTTCAACTGCATCAATAATTAGTGGTTGTGGGTTAATCGAGTGGCCACTTCCATTTCTACCATCTTCTAACTCGAGGCTAAACTCATATTTCGTCAAGGCCGTCGGTGTAAACCGCAACGAGAAAGTAGCATCATCATAAACCATCCCCTGCGGAACGGATTTTAGCTTGACCCTGTTACCATCAGGCGCGCGCAAAAAATCAGCCAGTTGAATAACAACTGGTCTATTTATCAATGCTTTGATTACCGGCAGTTCTTTTTTCTGGCTACTCCATGAGGTTGGAGTATTACGAATATCAAAAGTGAACTTTGTTGGCGCTGAGGCTAAACCACCAGCAATAGCCACTATTTCTGTTTCTATAATAATGCTATTCCAATGATCGCCAGTACCGGTAACAGCCTTGCTATCGATAGTACCGCTAATGCGACCATCGGCAGATAATTTTAACCCTGGTGGCAATACACCACTGCTTATCTGATAAGTGACCGCTTTACCCGATTCTGCTATGGATGTGAGTTGGCTATTAACAACATTGCCTTCCCCTAAAAATATTACACTTGGTTGCTCTGGTAACTTAGGTGGAGATGGCGGCATTGGATCAATTTTCAATCTTAATGTGAACGTATTCCTCATACCCTGGCTGTCAATTACAACAATAGGGATGTTAAAAGTCCCACTTTGCAACACAACACGGTCCGGATGATCAATGGCACGATCACTTTTAATCCGCATATTCGCAAGTCCAGTTGGACTCTCATCCAAACTCAAAAATGGAAATTGTTTTAGAGTTTCCTTCAGCGCGTTGATATCGATACTAACTTCACCCCCGTTTGGATCAAGGAAGTAATCTTTGACTGTTCTTACATTAGTACTAAACTGCTCACGTTCGAGTAACGCTATAGAAACAAAAGAAAATCTGACTTTGTCTGAATCCGAAGCATCATAAGCTGCAGCCTTGTAATGGCGCTCTATCAGATTTAACTCTGGATAGACTTTACTGTGACCATTAATAAAATCAGTCTCTTCAGTTAACGCCGGAGATAAAACTGTAGTTGGCTGCATCAGCTTGATTGTCAGTGTCTTGGTCGCAACAACCGAAGCATCGGTTACTGACTGTGCATTGATAGTCACTGACAACGTCTGATAGTTATTAAATGGCGGGGACTTCTGTCCGAGTTTATTCTGAAGCATGAATGTCTCAGAATTTGGCTGATAAACTAATTCCAGCCATTCCGGAGCTCCAGATGCCAACGAAAACTGAAACATTTCGGGTTCATCGCTAATAAACAATGAATCACCATTGATAGGAAGTGATTTGAATTCACTCCCTGAACGAATCGGAACCACAATTGAGTTTGGCGTCGCCGCTATTTCAGCTACTTGAATCAGACCATCAAAACTATTGGCAACTCTCAGACTGCGTCTGTTGCCTACTGCATCATAACGGTAACTGATTTTACTGAGTAACTGGGAATATGCTGGGTTTTCACCATCCCAAACCTGAACTTTACTGACTCGCCCCTGTTCGTCATAGCTGGTTTCAACCAACTGCACTACTGCCAGATTATTATTATCTTTGGCTTTATGCAGTTCCCAGATACGTTGACCATTAGCATTATATTTATACTCACTGCTAGAACCATTCGTATGGTCAATAACAGACTTTAACCAACCGTTATTGTAGTAATGATATTGGATATCTTTACCGTGGCCGTCGGTAATACGTTCAACCTGATTAGATGCTCTCGTACCTACCACCTGCCCTGAGCTGTCTGTTAAGTTATATTCGCGATACTTAACGGTACTGTTTACTCCACCTAAATCACTGTGTTGAGTTTGTCGGCCCCAAGCATCAAACTGCCACGATGCTGACAGCAGCCCTTTAGCACCTTGTCTGGCAAAACTCTCTTCAGTTTTATTACCTTGTGAGTCATATTGATATTCTTTGCGCACCAGACTCGGCGACATCGACATAATTAAATGATTACGAGCGTCATAACGGTAATAGAAGACGTGTCCAGTACCGTCTTTACTGACAATCCGTTGGCCGGCAGCGTTATATTCATACTGATTTTGAATTTCCAGAATGCGATCGAGTTGTACACCACTGGTGTGTTTATAAAGTTGTCCGGTTTCTGTAACCAAGCCTAATTGGTTATAACGACTAAATTGAATGAGACCCAGTGCATCTTGCTGCGCAACTTTACGGCCAAAAATGTCGTAACCAAAATAAGTTTGGGCCCCCATAGCATCAATCTCAACCAACAATTGACCATAAGCGTCATATTGATATTTTTTGCTGTTGCCATTGGCATCAGTCGCCTGCAACACCCGGCCTTGCTGATCATAGATAAAACTGGTTTTAGTGACCTTGCTGTCCTGATTGCCATTGTCCTCAACTACTGTGACTTTTGGTTTAAATTCAGCAGTTACCTTATTCTGATGGTTATATTGGTATCGATATAAATAACCCCGAGCGTCTGTCAGGCTCACGACATTGCCCCAACGATCAAAAGTCTGACGTGTGACAAATGGCGTGTTTTCTGTACCTTGCAGATAAACTGTTTGTTGACGTCCTGCCTTATCCAATTGGTAGTAGTTCTTGCCAGAAATCGGGTTAGTGGTTTGCACTAAACGACCGGCTAAATCGTATTGCAGAGTGGTTGGGGTGGCTTGCTCGTCGTTTCGGATCATTTGTCCGGATGAGTTATACACATAAGTTGCGGCGAGCTGCTCTACCCCCGCACTATCCAGTAAATATTTAAAAGCAACCTCACCAAAACTGTTGTAAACATAACGCTCTGTATGTTCTAGCTTTGTTTCTTTGACACCTGAATTCTCGGTAGCACCAACAACATAAGTTTCAACCACACGGCCTTGTGTATCGTATTTATAACGATTGCTGAATGTTCTGGTTACTGTTGATACGGCTGCCGGGGTGTACCCAACAACCAAATGATCGACGACTCCATTTATAATTGGTTTCTGCTCAGCGTTATACGTCTGAGTCACGCCATTTTCGTCAATAAACTCTACTTTGATGAAATCTACAGCAGGTAAATATGCGGGTAATTGCCCCTTCACTCTGCCAGTAGCAAAATCAAATGTCAGAAGTGAACCTAAGTTGTCAAT
This sequence comes from Rheinheimera sp., assembly GCA_003543135.1. GTDB lineage: Bacteria > Pseudomonadota > Gammaproteobacteria > Enterobacterales > Alteromonadaceae > Pararheinheimera. Next base: position 106,190 of record DPJG01000021.1, on the reverse strand, counting down.
CGGAGTAATTTTACCGGTTTGCGCTATGGTTGTGACAGCGTGAATCCGTGTCAGAAGCCTGGTATTGATCGAAGGTTCTTTAAATATCTGCCTGGATTCAATCACCCTTCCTTGTTCGTTATAGAACATTTCAGTAACTTTTGAGTCTTTACCTGACACCAGTTCAGTTTGAACAATAGCCTGACCACGGCTGTTATAAACCACGCGGCTGACCAGATCCTGTGTATTATCATCCTGAGCGGAAGTTGACCGCACTCGTTGCTCAGTTTGATTGCCAAAAATATCGTAACTATAACGAGTGACTCTTTGCTGGTTGCTACTGGTTTGAGATAAGTTCAGATAGGGGTTGAGCTGTTCAATCGCCAGGCTCGTTTGGCTTAGCGGTCCTGTTTGTTGAATAAGGTTACCAATAGCATCGTATTCAAAGGCAATTGTGCCATCGCTGTTTGTGGCGCTGACCACATGCCCTGTACCATCATAAACCTGTGTTTTTTGCGTTTGGTTGACAATAGCCTGTGCATTATTGGCACTTGCTCTGATAAAAAGTTGGGTTTCAGAAATTTGCCGGCCCAAAGCGTCATATTGATATCGCCAGGTGCGGTTTGCCCCCGAGTTTTCGTCTCCAGGTACAGGTGCTGCAGGCGGTTGTTCGGCATTTAAAGTACCTTGCACAGCTCTGGCGTATTCAGTGTAAGTTTCGACTTCACCAGTGCCATTGTACGTCCAGCCAGACATATAACCAGCCGGGTCCAGCGTGACAATTTTACGACCTAAATTGTCATACCAGTTATAACTATCAAGAGTTTCAACACCTTGCCCCGTTGCGACACTGGTCTTAAATAGTTCACCAAAACTATTGTAATGATACTCGGTCACAGGCTGCCGATTTGCTTTGACATAAGCGTTTTGAGCAGTGGAAAAATAACTGTATTCACGGCTTTGTTCAAAAACTTTAATCTTACGACCGGCACTATCGTATTCAGTGTAGATACTTCTATTTAATACATGATTGGCATCAACCTTAGCCGCTAGCCCCTCCGGGGTTAAGCTGTCCCAGTTGCCGAGTACAATTTCCTGAGCATAACGAGTGAGTTTTGTCATTTGCCCAAAACTATTGTATTCGTAAGATGACACTTGTCCTGATAAAGGTTTGTAGCCATCTGTGTCGGTGGCTTCTACATCATATTGCAGCTGGCCCGCTGCATCATAGACTTTAAAGAAAGCAGCTCGCAGAACACCGTCAGCAAAGGTTGCACTCACTGTGGCTAAACCTTGAGCATTGTAGAAGGTTTGGGTTAATAAAGTCTCCGGTGCATTGGTTGCTTTAGGCTGAACAACTTGTATCTGGCGCCCAGCTAAATCGTAACCGAATTTGGTAACACGGGTTTGGCCATAAAAAGCACTGGATTGAACACTTAATACTAAACCCTGGGTAATACTTATTAAATTGCCGGCACTGTCATACTGATACAGTTTTTTACCAAAACCTTTGACAGACTCGTAAGGGTTGACCGAAGCATCAGTTAAATTCACACCTTCTTTCAGGTTCTGCAGCAGCTGCTCTGCCCCTAACTCGGGCGTATATTCTGCTTCAAGCCGACCCGCTGCATCATACTGGTACCGCCATTCATTGCCATTACGGTCAGTAAAGCTGGTCTTCAGGCCAGCTGCGTTGTAGCTGAATAACTCGGTGTAATAAAGCTTTGTAGTGGGATTTTTCTCCGGGTAGGTAATTTTGGTTAAACGGCCAAGGCTATCGTATTCGTTGGTAATAACTCTCGTACCCGGCAGCAGGATGCTGTCCGCATATTTGGCGACCAGACTGGCGTATTCAAGGGTTCCATTTTGCCATTCTTGCGAATAACTCGTTTCTGCATTGATCAGCTCTATATGCTTGAGCTCTTGTGTTACCTGACCTTGTAGGTTGTATCGCATTTCTGTAACCAAACCGCCAGCATCGATGCTGAAACGTAGCCGGTCCGCGTTGTCATAAAAAAGCTGGGTGACTCGGTCAGCTAAGGGCTTTTGCAGTTTCAGATATTCATGTGCTGCAAGGTTGGCATCATAACTAACCTTGGTTGCATACTGCCGTGTTTGTATTAATTTACCTTCGAGATCGTATTCATAACCGGTTAGCATCGCCTCAGTGCCGGTGCTGACCAGCTTAAAGGCCACTTTATTCTGATCGTTATAGATATAACGGGTACGGGCGTCATACTGACCTGCAGCAGGTAAATGCAGAGTCCCAGTTTGTTTGAGAGTGTCAGCTTCGGTAGAAGAAACAACTGTTTGAGTTGTTAATGTGAACTCTTCCATCAGCCTGCCAAGGGCATCAAATCTGGAGAAACTACGAGTACCATTCGCATCTACAGTGACATTTTGCCTACCATTGTTGTCATAGCCAAAATAGGTACTGGCTTTCTTCCCTGTGTAAGCAGCAACCTGAGTTTGTAATGTTGCCGGGTTCACTTGACCATTCAGTGCAACACCGCTGTCAAGCAATGACATAAATTGATGCTGGGCAATACGTTGGCCTTTGTTGTCATAATCAAAAGTACGAACTGATAATGACATGCTGTTGCCAGCCATGCTGTGTGTGACAGCTTCGAAAACCAGCATGTCACCGTTGTCATAACCATAAAAAGTTCGTTTTACACTATCCGACGACATAATTTCGATACGTTCAATCAGCCGGTCAGATTCGTCATATAAATACTGGACTTCATTGACTTTTTCAGTGCCATTGAGCTTATATTGGCGGGATAATCTGTTGTAACTGTCGTAGTTAAAGCCTGTCGTTTGAACTGCACTGCTGTCCGTTATGGTCTGGCCGTTGCTGTCTTTAATTTCGTTATTATTTGCATCAATTGAAATCCGCAGACCAGAGGAAACTTCAAGTTTTTGTCCAGCCTGGTCATATTTGTAACTGGTTCTAACTTTGTAACGGTTGCCGTTGGCTGAAACTTCCAGCAAATCTTCTGTGCTAACACGACCATTCTTGTCGTAAGTGATCCAGCTGACTTTGTCACCCTGAGTTTGTTTAACAACAGAACGGTTTCCCTCTTGTTTCCATTCAGTTGTAATAGCTAAACCATCAAAATCGGTAATAGTTTTGATAACTTTACCGTTTTTGTCATATTCACTTTTAACTCGGCTGCCGATTTTGTCTTTAACGATGTCGGTTGCGTCTGTAACAAACTCCAGTCTGTTGTTTTTGGTGTATGTGCGGCTCTCCTGAAGTTTATTATTCAGATAAACTTCTTTGAGATTGCCATTGGCATCATAAACATAACGGCTGCTTTGTAGTTCAATATTATCTTGTTTTACAACAACATCTGTAACTCTGCCCAATACATTACGACTGGTTTCTGTCACCACTGTTTTACCGTTTAACGTACTGGTAACTGTGGTTTTCCTGTTTACATCGTCATAATGGTATGAGGTTTTATTACCAAGCGGATCGATAACCTCGAGAACCCTGTCAAAAGCATCATAACGGGTAATTGTTTTCTGAACTGTATTGCCATTGACCAGCTGCGAAGTTGTAACAACACGTCCCACTTTGTCATTTTCGACATCCAGGCCGTAATTAGTCGTTGTTTGTTGTTCCTTCGCTCCGGTAATTTTAGTTAATCTGCCAAAAGCGTCATAAGCCTGTGTGCTGATGATCTCGCCATCACGTTTTTGCTCAACCAGCAATCCTCGGATATCGTATTTCGATTCGTACGCAATACTCTTCGTTTGCGAAGACCAAGCAGAATTTAAACTGACAAATGATTCATTCGTGATATGGTGTGTTTGTAAACCTAACCAGTTCCACTTTTGTTGTACTTGCCCGAATTGATTTCCTGAAGACTTCATGACCAGGTCGCGCCAAAACTCGGTAACATTACCCAATTTGTCATGCGAAAAGGTTTCGACGACATCAGCATCGTCTTTGTTACTTAATTGCGGTGCGACACCAGGATCAATATAGGATTTCAAAATTGTGGCAATCAGACCTGTTGCCTCTGCTAAACCAACATCAGCATTCGTTTTACGCGCTTGGATTAACTGTTCATATTGTGTCTGTGGTATTGGCTTAGCTGCCGAATACTTACTAACAAGATCGCCAAAAGCGTTATAGCTTAAGTGGGTAAGCTGCTTCTCTGGGTCAATAATAATCGCCAGTTGATTTGCCTTGTTATAAAAATATAGCGTGGCATAACCTTCAGCGTCGCGAGATTCAATTAACTGACCGAGATGGTTATAAATATGAGCAACCGAAGGATTTCCGCTTAATGCCTGCTGCACCTGAGCTGCGGTAACGTTTAAACCAAGTTCTTGGTTGGATTTCGTATCAAGTTGAGCCGTTAACTGCCCTTTTAAATCATAACCAAACCGCTCAATTTTATGTTCAGCTGAAGTATCAACTGTCATGACCCCCTGAGATGCTGTTGCCACTTTTGCACCCTGACGTTTTTCAACCAGCAACCCCATATTGTTATAGTGGTATTCGGTTAATAAACCTTCGGGTGACAACTCTCGCACCAGACGGTCATTGCCATCATATTGATAGCTGGTAACCCTTACCGCACCAGCCGGAATTGAAATTGGCTCGTCTTTTTTGATACCCCGCACTAGCGTGGCATAACTTAAATGTTTAACCAGTTGACCATTGAGATTGTATTCGAACCTTTCAACATGCCCATCGGCAGAAACTGTTGCGACAACCCGACCCTGTGCATCATAACGCCATTGTTTGGTGCGATCATTTACTTCATCCGGCGCGACCTGAAATTGGTTAGCTTCTGTAATTTGCTCTGCATAAGCAGTTTCTGCAATTTTACGGCCTACTTTGTCATAAAAATACTCGACTTTGGAGCCTTTTAAAAATGAGTCGGTATTTAAACTCGCGCTAATGCGACCTGCACTATCAAATTCATTCCACCAACTTGCTATGTCATCCCGGCTCGACCCTAGATGCTGACGCTCAATCTCAACCAGTCGCTGCCGCTCATTTTCGTCATAACGAACAAGATCTGCACCAAGCTCATATTTAACGTAACCGATAAGAGTATCGGAATAGTCATAAATATATCTTGTAAGAAATATCTCTGCGTCAACATCCAGGACTTTTTTCCCGTTTTCATAAAATGACCAACTAATACGATTTTTTTCAGTTGGGCTTGCCTTAATAAAACTATCAAGCTGCGCCAGACTGTACTCAAGTTTGTTGTTCACCACCCAAGCAGATGAAGGAGTTACCAACGCATCTAATTGCACCGTTTTTTCCAAACGACCTGCGGCGTCGTAATAATAACGGGTAACGTTACCATTTTTACCAACAGTTGCGGCTAAAGCGCCGCTGGCCTCATAAAAACGATACTCCCATTGACCATATACGTCTTTGCTTGCGGATAAACGACCTGCGTCGTCATAAACAAAAAATTCGGAGCCCAGATCTTTGGAATCAAGCAGCGCCTCGCTTTGCAATGAGACTATTAAGCCACTTTTGTCATAAGTACTGCGTTCAACTAAACCATTTTGATAACGCACTTCAAAGCTACGGTTTTTATCGTCAAAAACAAAACTGACGGTATTACGTTCTCCGTCCGTTTTACTGACAGCTCGACCGAGCCCATCATAAGCAAAAGTCGTTACATGGTCATAAGGGTTATCTACTGTAAGATTGCCTTCAGGACGGGTTTCTTGCAGGAGCTGACCACGAAAATCGTAAATGTAACTCCAGACGCTGGCTGGCCCTGCGCCATCGCCTTTGGTATCCAACTGGCTATATGCCGTTTTTGTATGCAAGTTGCCACGCAGGTCGTAACTAAATGTTAAAAGCTCTTGTGCACTTTTGTCGGATACTTTCGACACCCAGCTCTCCAGTGTCTGTAACGTAGGCACCTGTTCAGCAGTGTAAGAAGCTAAATCAAAAGCTTCTTTTGTATATTTACGTTCCTCAATACGCTGGTTGAGCATATTGTAACGGTATTCGGTAACACCACCGTTACCATCGAGGATAAAACGCAAAAATTGGCCGGAATTATCGTAAACATAACGGCTGACCGTCCTGTCGTAAAACTCACCACCTGAATTCTCACGCCCAATCCGTTCTAAAATCAGATTGTTTTGAGCGTTATACTGGCGGATGACATCAGCTCCGGTATTTGTCAGGATCTTAGTGATATTACCGTTTTCATCATAGCTATATGTTGTCGACTCGTTCGTCCCTGCAGTCACTGTCTCCAATAAACCTTTTGCATTGTAGCTGTAGCTGGTGGTTACTCTTGTCCCAGCTGAGCTATCAAAACTAACGGACTTTAATCTTTCCTGTGCATCAAATTCGTAATCAATGCTGTCTGAAGCTGTTGTGACACGAGTTTTGTTTGAATCAACGTAAATGTACGTAGTTTTAAGAAGTCCTTGCGTAACAGATTTGACCCTACCACGAATATGTGTAGCTTCAGTTTCACTGTAATACTCAATGTTGAGTTCGATTTTATTATCTGACGTTGAGCCTAAATGTTGGTAGTCGTATTGTTTAATAGATGTGAGTAGCTTTGAATTTTGGTCTTTATAACCATATTCAATGACATAAATATTGTTGTCCGTTTTGTTTTCTGGCGTTTTATCAATCAGTACATACTGTAACCGTTGTGACGAGTCATAACGGTATTCTACGCGTTTTTGTTCATTATTAAGATTGCTGGTCCTGATGGACTTAATCAGACCCGCGCTGGTATGACCGGCTTGATAATATTCGATGTGGGTTTCATCTGTGCCATTTTGCAGATTCTGAATAATTTTCTCTGGCTGGCCGTTGCTATAGTAAATTTGTACGACACCAACAGGATCACGACGTTCAATCAGCTTACCTTCTATATAAACTTCAGTGACACCTCCATCGCTGGTAATTTCAACATGATTGGATGCAATGACTTTAAGTGTATCGGCATGACCGCCGCCTTCAAAACTCTGATAAGTGTTGCCGCTGACATGACTAAAAGTTTGAGTAAATCCATCAGCAGCAACCCGCTGATACTGCAAACCGTCAAAACTGATTGTACTGATATAACCCAGGCGCCATTGATCGTTGTTATCACCATCAACAACAGCCTGGCTGTTGTAGGTTCTTAACATGGAAAAACCCAGACCTAAACCGGAAATTTTTTCATCTGAGTTCTGAACGACTAGATTGCCTGTTGCGGCGTTTACGTAGACACGCTCTTTTGCTTGTCCAATTTCCGAATGACCAAGACTCTCTATCCCTGAGCTTAAATTGGAATGAAATAAACCAAGACCCGCACCTGAAACTACCGCAACCATAAAATCTCCGTTAATCCTGTAACTTTCTGATAACTGTTACTTCCGGAGATTTTTATTTTTGTTTAGCTAATTTTCACTTATTTTGATTTATTTTTTTCAAATGTTTAACTGTAACAATAAAGCTGCCAGTTCGGGACTGTCGACTATCTGTTGGGTTATAAGGCGATGTAATCTTTGATATTCGGGCGATTGTTGATCTGTTAACTTGAATTTATTTTGTAGTACTTGGGTGGTAAGAGCGCGGGCAAGTGCCAATGGGCGCTGCTCTGATGTTAAAGCTGTCAGATGTTCAAAAAGTTTTTTATCGACAATCCCGGTGGAAGGCCGCTCCACCGGTTCAGTTCTGTTGGTTCGCCGCTGTGTTTTGTAAACACTAAACAGCGTTTTTGGTTGAATTTTATCTGTCACAGAATAAGCATTCCGATAAATTTGGCTCAAGATTAATGTTTCTGGCTGTAAATCTCCAGCAGCACAGGACTGATTTCATTATTCTGAGACGTGCGATCTGACAACTGCTCCGCCAGTTGCTGCAGATTTTGCAACATTGCCGCAGGGAAATCACTTTGTTTCAGTTGGCTGAATAGTTGATCGTAATGTTCTGTTTGCTGTTGCATTAACGCAAGTAAAGCTTGTGCGTAAGTTGCATACAAATCTTCAGCAAACAGCAGAGGCTGAAGTAACACCGGCACCATCGAGACCCACTCAGGCGTCATACAGCAGAAGCAATATTGTAATCTGGCTAGTTTAAATTCCGGCTCGAGCAGCACAGCTGTTGCAAAATCAGCCATAGCCAGCTCTGTTTGCCCGTCTTCGGCATATTCAGAACCTCTTAAAAAATATAACTGCGCGACCATAGGTTGTTTTGCAATAAAACCTGATAAATCGGCAATGCTTATTTTTCCTGCTACATAATCTGCGTAAAGGTTAGCTTCAAAATTATTCGTTTGTTCAGGCACTTTCAGTCACTCCATGTAAAGAGCGCTCTAGTGAGGATGATTTTTTCGATACCATGCTCTGGCTAGGGCGCAATAATTGTTCAATTACTTGTTTATGTATTTGGCTGATGCGCCCTTTGCTTAATTGCAGTTGCTCCGCAATCTCGGTAAAACTGACGTCAAACTGATAGTGCAGCAACATAATTGACTGAGCTGGTTCCTCAAGCGCAAGTAACTGTTTTAACAAGCGCTGCTTGAGTACATTCAATTCGATGGAAGAATAATGTTGACCGAGTACCCAATGTTTTGGAGACTCGTCTACCACATCGTGCAATAAAAACCTTACTGCCAGCTCTTCGATTCGAGCCATCACGAGACCTAGAGGATCGGCTGAAAGGTCCTGTTGCTGTTGATATAACTCGCGCCCGGCAACCCATTGCGCCGATTTTTCCGAAAAACGAAAAATTTCGTTCAGAATTGTCCCCTTGACTCGGAAGCGGGCAAATGGTTGGAACGGGATGCCTAGCTCCGGATCATATTGCGAAATTGCTTCAAGCAAGCCTGTGGCCGCGTATTGTAAATAATCCGCCGATTCGAGACCGCCTATCCAAATCTGCCGTTGCCACTGCCTCGCTTCCGAATAGGCCCATTCCTGATATCTGGCGAATAACTTGTCCCTTGTTGTTTTATTCTGCAATAAAACAAAATCTTGCCACTCGCTAAGTTCCTGCTGCTGCATTTAGTTAAAACTACTCACTAAAGAACGACTTAATAAAGCCCACCCATCGATCAGTACAAAAACCATAATCTTTAGTGGCAGGGACACTGTAACCGGAGGAACCATCATCATACCTAAGGCCATCAATAAACTTGCAACTACAAGATCAATCAGCAAAAAGGGAATAAATAACAAAAAAGCCATTTTAAAAGCTGTTGTCAATTCGCTTAGCATAAAAGCAGGGATAAGTTGCAGCATTGGAACTTCAGCGGCAGTCGCAGGCAAAGGTGTTCCGTTCATCGCAGCAACAGCTGCAAAATCTTGCTCCCTTGTTTGCGAAATCATAAAGGTCTTAAACGGATCTGTAGCTGCAGTAATAGCTTTGTCTAATGGCAACTGCTCTTGCAGATAAGGTTGAACGCCTTGATGCAAAGACCTTTCAAAAACCGGACTCATGGTAAACAAAGTTAAAAACAACGCTAATGTGAGCAACACCATATTCGGGGGTGTTTGCTGCAACCCCATCGCATGACGTAACAACGACAGCACAATCAAAATTCGGGTAAAAGACGTCATTGCAATAAAAAATAAAGGCACAAAGGACAGCATGGTCAAAGTCGCCAAGGTTTTAAGCTCTGGCGCCAGCGTCAATAATCCTTCCCCTAAGGCATTTACATCTATTGCAGCAAAAGAGGCAAATGGCATCAACAACACTACAAACAACAGAGTTCTAAACATTACTTTCGCCCTGTGCTCCGTGCAGTTGTATTAATGCACCGCCTGATTCAAAAATTTGGTACTCAATACCTTTGACAGTAAGTGTATGGAGCTTCGCTTCGCGACTTAATTGCTTGAGTTGATAATGACAATCTATCGAAGGCTGTGCCTGTTGATTCAACCTCCGCCTTAATAATCCAAAAACTAATAACAACAAAGCGCAACCGGCAGTCCAGATCAACAGTTCAGGCAAAGTGAGCACAGACGCATTTGCAAATCCTGGTCCACTCATGGGTGTAAACCATCCACAGCAGTATCGACGATCTCCAGTGCAAAATATCCATCCAATGCAACCAGTCGTCCCCGTGCAACAGTGTTCCCCTCCAACTTCAATTCAATCAAATCTGCGACTTTAGAGTTGAATGACAATACCTGACCCTTTTTGACCTGATAAAGCTCGGCTACTGACAACTCACAACTGCCAATTTCTGCACGCAGTGCCACAGTTAGATTACCGATTAAATTAATATCGACAGGCACTAATGCTTCACCAACGGGTTCGCTATCCACCTGACTGTACTCAACTTCTTCGACGTGCTTCATGACTTTAATTTCTCTGTTCTTGCGGTCAGATATACCGCTTTGTGTTGCTGTTGTTCGACCAAATACCCTTGGAATAAATACTGTCCATTGCCAGTCAGAGGCAATGGGTCGGTTAATTTACGATTCAACGGGATCACTGTTCCTACTGTTATCTGCTGCAACTGCTGGAATGTCATCGGATGTGCAGGCATATCAAGTGTTACAAAAGTGCGCAGTGGCAGTACGGCCTCTGTTAATGAAAACCTGTGTCGTTCTATGTTGTCTGCTTTATCTAGTTGCGCTACAACCCAGGCTGCTGTCGGATAAACCCAAAACTCACATTCACCGAGCTTGATCCTGACGGACAGCTGATACTGAACTGAATTATCGGCAAAACTCTGACAACGTTCAGTTAGATCGGCTGTCAACACCGCGCAAAAGGGTTTGCCAAAACGCTGAGTATCATCTGGCGTTACTTCACCTTCAAAGCCGCTACTAAACTTTAATAACTGCGTTAAAGTTTTTTTTGTTTCGTGAAACAATACATGGATGGCTGCATTTCCTGGCGATGGCTCGAGGGAATTGACTAGTCCGCCAAACAATTGCTGGTTAAAGGTAAATTCAAGCTCGGCCTCACGCGCAAACCAATGTTGGCTCCATTGTTGAATGTATCCACTCAACAACTGCCTGATGACGTTTTGCTGTGCACTGCAACAAACGGCACCGCGTTTTAAACCCAACATTATCGACCTCTGGTGTTCTCAAACAACTGATCAAGCAATTGATTTGCAACGTTCATTATTTTGGAACTCGCCTGATAACCTCGCTGGATCACGATCATATCGGCAAATTCACGGGACAAATCGACGTTGGATAACTCCAGACTTTTTGCACTGATCTTGCCAAATCCTGGTTGACCAGCTTTACCAAGCTGCGCATCGGATTTATTGCTGAGTGTAAAAATGCTCCCATCAACATGCTGAAGTGAGGATTTATTGGCTATTTCCATCAGCGCCAGTACTGGCCCATTTTTACTGACGCCATTACTGTATTGCAGTTTTACCGTCCCCAGTTCATCAAAAGTGACATCAACCAAAGTGCCCGCAGCGGCACCGTCTTCCACTTTGGCTTTTAAACTATGAGTAGTGCCAGCAGCCAGACTGGTGGTTTTGCTAAAGTCGCCTGCGGAGCCAAAATTTAATGAAAGTGCCGATTCACCACCATAAGAGTCGGTTAAATTAAATTGAATGCTGCTATAGAGGTTCATTGGTGTGCCATCAGGTCCAAACCTGATTTCCCCCTGATGCAAGGTGACTCCTGAACTGTTTGTCACTGTGACTTTCCAAGCATCTGGGACCACAGCATCTTTTTCCAGCTTCAGATCAAGTTTTACTTCCTCGCCAATTTTGTTGTAAACAATCAACCCTTTAATCTCATGCGCGCTTGTGGCCGCTTTAGATAGATTGCCATTAAATGTCAATTTAGTAGTGGGTGTAGCGGGGTTTTGTTTTAACCCAGACAAATCGAGCACACCAGGTTGGCCACCATCGTTCAAAACCGCAACAGCTGCACCACTGCTACGTTCGATAAGAATGCCTTTATCGTCAAAACTGAACTGTCCTGCACGGCTAAAATACGTCTGATCACCTTTTAATAGCGTGAAAAATCCTGCTCCGTTGATCGCAAGATCGGTATTATTACCTGTCTGGCGCATTTCTCCGTTGGAAAACCGAAATCCAAGCCCAGAGATTTGCACACCCGCACCAGTTTGTTCACCAGAACCTTGCGACAAACTCTGATAAAAACTGTCAGCTCCACGAAAACCTGGTGTATTCATGTTGGCGATATTATTACTGACTGTGTCCAGACTTTTAGAGAATGACAACATCCCTGAAAGGCCGGTATAAAATGACTGAAACATCAAATATTCCTTTAGTTATTTGGTAATGATTCGGATCTGGCTTAACGATACTTTGTCGACAAAACTGCCATTGGCAGCTTTCACAGTGAATTCCGGCGAAGTACCGTTGTAATGCACAGCCTCAATCACACCATTAAATTTTTGACCGGCACTGACTTCCACTTCTACGTTTTTTCCAAGCAAAGCAACACCTTGGTTAGAGGCATTTACAGCTAAAAGCCCGACGAGATTGTCGTTTATTTGTCTGGATTGCTCTAAGGCTGAGAACTGAGCAAGTTGTGCCAAAAACTCACGATTGTTAAGCGGTTCTAACGGGTCCTGATAGTTCAGCTGCGCCAGAAACAACTTCACAAACTCATCCTGAGAAATGGCGTTGTTGGCTGTCTGGGTTGGTTGTTGCACTACATTGCCAATGGATTCAACCTGCATTTAATTCACCTACTGTGTATGGAGTACCGTTGAAAACAAAATGCTGCGTCTGACTAAGACCTGTCATTGGCAAATGAAACATACTTGCGATTCCTGCTGATGGCTGAAAATAATTTCGGTAATATAAAATTGCACTTTCATTTGATCGCTGATCGAAAAACCAGTGTTCTCGTTGATATTCACTTTGCTGAAATTCGGCTGTCCAGCTACTTTGCATAAACACATCAACTTCAACTTCATTCTGAAATGCGGCTTCTATCTGCTCTTCAATCAGTTGGTACATTTCATTTTGTTGTGTGACTGCAAAAAAAGTCGGTGTTATGTTTTTGAGTGCTTGGCTTAACAGATTGTTTTTGGTCTTGGTGTTCGACACAACATCTGCTGTAAAAACAACACCAGAAGCTTTGAGCTGACTCTCAGATGGTTGCAAGATCTGGTATCCAGAAGCGCCTGAACCATGACTTGTCCACAACAATGCGCAGCCATCCGACAACTGAACTAATGATGATGAATTTGGGTCTGGACAACTATTTGGGTTCTTTGCTTTTTCAACCCTATGCTCCCCCTGGATGGGCTTTGCAATCGGACTATTCAAAGCTGAATCTTTATTTTGTCTCACCGATACGTTGACTGGAATATCCTTGCCATCATTATCCTGGCAATCAATGTCCATGGGATAAATTGGCGTGTCGAACAATTTTTGTTCCGCAAATAACTCAAGCCAACAATCAGTCTTCAACTCAACCGTTGTTGGGCTGACACCGGTGTCACTATCAACTTCCGAGCCACTGCTCACTGGCGTTTCTATTGGCTCGTCAAGTAATAACTTAAACTGCCCGTCAGGCACACTCTTATTCTGCCCTAAAGCTAATAGTGGTAGCAGCTCATCCAAAGGATCGCTGATTAACATTGCACTCTCCTGGGTACTTCCTGTAATTGACGCTGTTGGCATTCCACCAGGTATATTTGCGCGTCTTGTTTTAGCTCTTTGAGTCGTTCTTTCATCAATTTTTGACGTGTCAGGACCAAGGCAATTTTTTCTGCCAACTGTTCGGTAATGATTTCTAACTCAGCAACTTTCGTTTCATGCAATCGAATATCAAACAACAACTGCAAAGCAAATTTAAGTTTGTTCTCCCACAACATCGGATCTACAACTACCATCCCAACAGCCATCTCCTTATGAAGCTGCTGTTTTTTTGCAACTCTTGCTTTCTGCGCCGTGAGCTCCCTTTGTTCGTTCTGATACATTTTTTTCAGTTCCGACAGTTGCTGGCTATCGAACTGCAGTTTTATCTCCAGTTGCTGACACTGCGATGTGATACTGTCCAAACTCATATCTGCGTCTCTAAACCAAGCTGCTCTAAGGCTATCAGGCTGGCCTCATAATTAATCAGTTCTGAGCGGTCCTGAGTTACAAAACCTTTTATTCTTTGCATATCCGCTTTGAGGATACTTGCTGATTCAGATTCACCAAGCCCCATCGCCAACATGTGCTTTTGTTCCTCAAAACGTGACCAAACCTGACGCAACTTCCGGCTCTGTTGCCGGTGTTGTGGTGTTGCCAGTTGTGGAAAGAGTCTGCTCACTGACTTCAATACGTCAATTGCCGGGTAATGCTCTTTTTCCGCTAATTGAGGAGAAAGCACTAAGTGCCCGTCTAATACTGCTTTCATTGCGTCAGCTGCCGGATCTTGCTGGAGTTCTCCTTCCACAAGCACTGAGAATAAGCCGGTGATAGCTCCTCGTGACTCAAAAGCACCACATCGCTCAATTACCTCAGGCAATACCGAAAATACCGAACTGGTGTAACCACGTAATGTTGGAGCTTCGCCAATAGCCAATCCCACATCCCTTAACGCCATGGCAAAACGGGTCATTGAATCCACCACCAGTGTCACATCCTGTTGTTGTGCCGAGAAGTACTCTGCAACCGCCAGTGCGGTATATAACGCCTGGATACGAAGCAAAGCCGGCTGCTCCGCGGTAGCTGCGATAATGACAGTACGATGCAGTGCACCACTTTGTTTGAGTTGTTGATAACATTCGCGGACTTCACGGCCACGTTCACCAATCAAAGCAAGAACAATAAGGTCGCCTTGGCCGGCTCTGTGCTGGCAAATACTATTGAGTAGCGAACTTTTGCCCACGCCGGCATTGGCAAACAGCCCCATGCGCTGCCCTTTCCCAAGGGTCAGCAGTGCATCGATAGCTTTAATGCCGGTGGAAAATACCTGATTTATTTCAGCTCTTTGCAGCGGAGCTAAAGGGGCTGGGTGGGCAGAAACAGCGATACCACCAGAGATAACAGGCAAATCGTCGAGTGGTAAACCAGCGCCATCCAGCAACCGGCCTAACATCACCGGACTGACCTGCACGCTGGTTGTTAAACCAGTTGCCATAACACGACAACCACAATGCACCCCAACAGAGGAACCCAACACCATCAATAACGCATTGTTCTCCCGAAAACCAACTACCTTGGCGTGCAGGAATTCAACATCTTTGCGTTTGGGGTAAATGCGGCAAATTTCGCCAACAAAGGCTCCCGGCAATTTTACCAGTAAAATAAGGCCAACCAAATCCAGCACCACCCCTTCGCGATGTATCGGCTGGATTAATTCAAGCCGTTGTTTTGCACTTGCCCAAAAATCAATCATTCGCCGCAACCGCCATCTGCTCAAAGACACTGACCAACTGTGTTAATCTTTGCTGCAAACTGGTAGAACAAATGGCTCCGGCCCCAAGACTTAGTTGACCCTGAGCCAGCTTGGGATCAGCACTGATATCGGTAAAACGACTGTCATCAGCTAACAAATGTTGTAAACACGCCAAATCATCCTGGCAACAATACAGATGAAGACCAGACTGCTGCGTTGTCAGCACCATCATCTCTTCCAGTGTTGCCTGCAAATAAGCCTGATCTCTGCACTCATGCAATAAGACTTTTTCGATAGCAGCCGCACTCCATAACAAAATCTGCGGCAATTGTTCACATTGAATCTTAAAATCTTTTTTTTTCAGCTCTTGTATTAGTAGCAGCAGCTGATCTTTCTCTGTGATGACGGCCTCCTTAAGCTGGTTAAGTTCAGCCTGAAGCAACTCTGTTGCTTCAGTTTGCCCCTTCAATAACCCAGCCTGATAACCCTTTTGTCCTTCTGCATATGTAAGTTGTTTCAGCTCTTCGGCAAAACATTCACGCAGCAGCTGTTGCCTTGCCAAAGGCTGAAGTTGCAATAGGATTTGTTTACTCTCGACAATGGGATCAACAGGCTGTAACACTGAGTGTACTGTTTTGTCTGAAACACCCGATACGGCGGCAAGCCCAACAGGAAAAGTAGGTATACTCGTCATATCTGCTGTCCATTCTGCATACTTTTATTCATTAACCAGCAAAATGCTTCAGTAGACACACCCTTTTTTTGCTGTAAATAACGGCTAAAGCTTTGTTCGGGTCCCCGTGATAAAGCCTCTTCACTGAACTGCTGATAAAGGTCGGCACCATTGCTTACACCCATGGTTTTTAGCTCATGCAATTGCTGACGAATTTGTGCCGCCGTTGCTGCATCAAGTTGACTCAGCACCCAGCGTCTGTCTGACCAGTGCAGGTTTATCAACCGCAGCGCAACCATTTTGATAGCTTTTGATTGACTAGCCATGCGACTTTTGTTCCTGGGAAAGCCACGCCTGTACATCCTGCAACAACTCTTCCCGTTTCTGCAGTGGTAATCGTTTTACGCCGGATTTATAACGGACAAAAAAAGCGCCCCCAACCGCAAGCATTAATATCAATACAAACCACAGATAATCGGATATTGCTGTGGTTACCTTTGTATTTTCAGACAACACAGGCTCATCCTGAACAACAGGCAAAACTTCAGCTTCACTTCCGACAGCTCCCGGGGCCATAAACTGCACACTCAGTTGGTCGCCGCGTTCAGGTTGATAACCTATTGTTGCTTCAATAGTGTTGGTGATCTGTGCTTGCTCGGCAGCACTGATATTTTTACGGACAATGACAGCAACGGCCAGCTTTGCTACTTCACCAGCTTTGCGGCTGATTTCCTCGGTTTTGGTGCCGTGGCTATACTTGAGTTCTGTTTGTTGGGTCAATCCGCCAGGTATTTGGGCAGGGTTACCTGCCGCTGATTTTTGCGTGCTTTCTTTTTTACTGATAAGCGCACCTTGTCCTTTATCATCAGTTAGCAACTGCTGGCTGATTTGTTTTAATTCGGTATGATTCAGCTCAACACTGACGGAAACTGCAAAATCTCCGGGTGTAAATAACAACCCGAGTACGTGTTCAAGTTTGGCTTGTAATTGCGCTTCCTGACCTTGTTGCCGGCGCCACTCCGATGCCTCTTGCGTGCGCGATAACAAACGTCCATCTTCAGCCAACACGGTCACATTTTCGACCCGCATCCCTTCGATGGCTGCTGCAACCAAAGTTTGAATGCCTTCAATTTGCGCCGAATTCAGCGGTTGTTTAGGAAACACTGTCACTGCTGCTTTTGCGGCCACTTTGTCAGCGTCAAACAACTTTTTTTCAGGTAACGACAAATGAACCCTGGCGTAACGTACAAAACTTAAACCTGCCAAAGTTCTTTCTAACTCACCCTGCAGCGCGCGCTGCAACGTGACCTGTTGTGTATGCTCTGTCATCGAATAATCGACTTTGTCGTAAAGCTCTAAGCCCTGTACTGCAAATCCACCTTTGGGATCTTGTTGTTGTAACACCTGACCTCTGCCTATTTGAGATGTTTCAAGCCAAAGTTGTCCTTTGGTATCAAGCTGATAGTCAATCCCCTCGGCGTCTAACTTGGCAATAAAAGCGGCTTGATCAATATCAGCTTTTTGCTTCAATAACTCATATTGAGGCCACCATGCCCATACAATACCAACTGCACTTACTGACAATATTGCAAGTAACAACAAATAAAACGAAAGTGGCTTACGGCCAGACTGCATCATTTTTATCACGTCCTTGAATGGTTACAGCTGCATACGCATCAGTTCCTGATACGCTTCTGTGACTTTGTTGCGAACTTCAACTGCCAGTTGTAATTGCTGTTTTGCCAGCTCATATGAAAGCATTAACTCGTGTGTCGCTACAGGCTGACCCGCTGCAACCTGATGCAACAGTTCACTACTTTGTTGCAATCCTTCATTCAGTTTTCCCAAAAACAGCTCTGCTTGTGGCAATAGAGCCGGGGTTGCCGTTGGTTGTATTGCACGTTCAACAGACTGAATCGGGGGGACTAGTTCTATCATCTTGTCATCACCTGGTTATTTACCAATTTCGAGAGATTTGCTGTTCATCTCACGTATGCTGTTTAGCGCTCTGATATTTGCTTCATAAGCACGTGAAGCCATATTGAGTTGCAACATCTGTGACGCTAAGTCGATATCAGGGCGATAAATCATGCCTTTACTATCGGCCAGCGGATGTTCGGGTTTGTATTCAGCTTTCACCTCACCATTTGCCTGCACCAGAGGCTCTGTAGACAGTGATTGAGCAAAAGCTGATGACATCACTGATTTGGCTCTGTATGCCGCCTCAGCACTGCCTGAAATTGCATTAGCGTTGGCAATATTCTGTGTAGCCACCTCAATGCGTGTGCGCTCAGTGGCCAGTCCTTGTAAGCTCACCTGATAAATATCCTGAATCATTGCCCCTTACCTCCAATGGCAATAGCCATCAGTGCTAGCTGGCGATTTAAACCTTCGGTGAGTTTCTGAAACTGGCCAGCAACAATCGACGATTCTGCGACTAAAGCGTCCAGCGATGTATCGCTAAATTGCCAGGATTGAAAGCCAGCAGAGTCCGTCTGTTGTAGTTGCTCATTTAAATCTCTTGCAGCACCGGCGTCAGTCAGTCCGGCCAATAACACCGAAAAATCTGTTTTTTGTACCCACTGACCACCAGACTGATAACCAGCGATGTGAGCAACCAGTTCTTTTTGTTCTAAATACTTAAGGTTCAGACCCGCTGCAACAATGTTGGTTATTTCGTTCATTCATAACTCCTTTATTGAACAATCAATTCAGCATGCAAAGCGCCGCTTTGTTTGAGTGCTTGCAGTATTGAAATGATATCGCGGGTACTTAGCTTCAGGGTTTTTAAAGCATGCACCAGCTCGGCCAGTGTGGTACCGCCCCGGCTGGTGTACGTGGCTTCAGTGTCACTTTGCACCCGCACTGATGTTTCAGGTACCACCTGGGTTTTTACTGAAGAACTGTTATAACCGGAGAAAGAATTGGGTTGCGACACCTGATAACTGGTTTGAATTTCCAGTTTTATGCCGCCATGCGAAATCACAACGTCGCCAATTTGCACATCGGAACCAGAAACAATAGTGCCGGTACGCTCGTTCACTACAATGCGAGCAACAGTGGTGCTGTCGACTGATAATTGCTGAATATCCGCAATAAGTGCCATCGCCTGCTCCGACCGAACCGGACTGACTGTTATTTTTCCTGCATGTTCAGCCGCCACACTCAGTGTTGGATATCGTTGCTGAATCACAGCAACCACAGCCTGTGCAGTAACAAAATCGGGTTCATTCAGTAGCAGTTTGATTTGCTGATTTTCACTAAAACTGTGACTAACTTCTTTTTCGACAATTGCGCCTTGTAAAACCACACCCACTGTTGGGTGATTTCGCTGATTTACATTCTGATTTTGTTCAAATTTATAACCGCCCGTTGTGACATTCCCTTGCGCCAGCGCATAAATCCGGTCATCACTGCCTCGAAGAGGCGTCAAATATAACGTGCCCCCTGAAAGGCTGCGGGCGTCCCCTAAAGAGGACACAAGCACATCCAGCCGGTCACCGGCCTGGGCAAAGGCTTTTAGTTCCGCAGTGACAATAACGGCTGCAGCATTATTAGTTTTTAAGTCCTTTTCACTCAGCGAAACGCCAAAGTTCTCAAGCGTATTTTTCACAGACTGAATGGTTGCCTGATTTCTGGCACTATCACCGGTACCGGCAAGACCAACAACAATACCGTAACCCACCAGCGCATTTTCGCGCACACCGTCAATGCGGCTGATGTCCCTGATTTTGGCCTGAACTGCAGCTTCAACATAACCAGAAAGCAAACAGATAAAGATAAACAATACACGCATCAGAGACCCATCCATGCCAGAACCCGGCTGAAAATGCCGGCTTTTTGACTATCAGACACCTGGCCTTCACCGGTAAATTTAATGCGCGCATTAAACAACCTGAACGATGGCACCACGTTATTCGCTGAAATATCAGTTGGCCTTATCCAGCCTGTGACACTGATACTCTGAACCTCACCGTCTATGGTGATGGACTGTTCACCGACAACTTCAAGATTTCCGGTTTGGTCTTTACGCTGCACTACAGCGGTAATTTGCGCTTTTACGAAACCATTACGATTAATTTCAGCATCACCATTGCTGCTTGCGCCTATAGCAAGACCAAGCTGGTTGACTCCGGAATTGTCACGGCTCTTTAATTCCAATCCTGAGTCACGATCCTGACTGCTACCCGCACTGCTTTTAGCCTGGGCATTTTCCATCACTAAAATAGTGACTGTATCACCTGGTTGTCCGGCTCTTTTATCTGCGGTAAGCGCTTTATAACCAGCTTCGTTGTACAACGAATCTGCCTGCACTGAGACTGACAACACCAATACGGCCCATAATATTTTATTCATCGATATATACCTTTTGCCCTGCCCCAACACGCACTCTGACCAATTCATGTTTACCATCAAGCACAACATCCGTTTGCTGGCCAACCTTTGCCCGTCTGACAAACCGCACTGCAACCTCAAGCGATAAAGCCCCCCGTTTCATCACTAAAGTTCCTGCTTGCCCGGCATAAACTTCGTCCTGCTGCAGGAAATCATCTCTGACTAACCACTGTCCTGCTTTTACAGCTAAACGAGTCACCATACCGGCTTCAATCAAAGGTGCATCTTCACCGGGGTTTAGCCGTTTTAACCCGACATGTTCTTTCGCCAAACATGCAGCTGTGATGGCTTGACCTTCGTCGAGATTGCATAAACTGCGCGCCTTTGTTTCCTGCAACTCCAACTGCACCACAACACCAAAATCACCCTTAGGATGCCGGTACATCACACGCTGCTTTGCAAAAATTTGTTTTAACGACAAAGACTCAATGCTCAACTGAGGTAGTGATTTTGCATTGAGCCAGCCAGGGCACTCACCTTGTAAAGCAACAACTTGCAGCGCCTGATGTGCAGAAAGCTTTTGTTGCAAACTCTCTTGTGCAATTTTGCGTAATACATGGCCTATCTCCTGGGTACAAACCGCAGCAGTTGCATGAAAGTTGCCGCTCATACAAAGCATGACAATGCCGGGCCAGACTTTCATCAGCGCCTGATGTTATTGATTGTTTCTAGCACCTGATCAGCCACCTGAACCAAACGGGCATTTAACTGATAACCACGTTGTGCCAACATCAGACTGACCATTTCTTCGTTCATGGACACATTCGACATCTCGGCATGGCCCTGCACTAACTGCCCCGTGCCTGCCTCTCCTGGTTGATAAAACTGCACCGGACCAGAAGCTTCAGTTGCGCTATACAGATTGGGTGCAATAGCACGCAGCCCTTCGGCATGGTTAAAACGGCCAAGCTGGATTTGCCCAAGTTCCACCAGTTCAGTTCCCCCCTGAACTCTGGCAAGCACAAGCCCGGTTCTGGTAATGGTGACGTCAGTTGAATCAGGCGGTAGTTGAATAGCAGCCGCCAAACGATGACCTTCAGCAGTTAACAGATAGCCATTTTCATCAAGTTGTAACCGGCCAGCTCTGCTATAAGCTTCAGAGCCATCAGCCAGCTCAACAGCCAGCAACCCTTCCCCGTTAATGGCGACGTCCATTCGTTGGCCCGTTGGTTTCAGTTCGCCGGCACGAAAATCCTGTAATACCCTGTTCACCTCAACTCCCCGGCCTGCATCTTGCGGGACTGAGTCGACAAAGTCGGTTGGAACCGGAGCTAAAAGTTCAGCAAAACCAACCTGAGCTTTTTTAAATGATGGCGTTGTGATATTGGCAATGTTGTTTGAAATCACATCAATCATTTTTTGCTGTGAATTTAAACCGGTTTCTGCAATGTAAAGTGACTGGATCATCTACTTCTTCCCAATTTCATTAATTCCGTTTTGCAACATCTGGTCGTAAGCTGCTGCTGCCTTCTGTACACTTTGCAGATGCCTGCTGACTTCCATCATCCGCACTGTTTCACTGGTCGGATTGACAGTCGAAACATTCAGCGCCGAATTTTGCAGTCTGATGTTCTTAACCTCATAAATGTTGCTACTGAGCAACAAACCTGAATCAGCCAGCTGTAAACGCTCGCCATTCACAATTCTTAATGTTGCACTGACTTTTCCATCAATGACGATTTCGCCTGAAGGTCTGACAGTCAGGTTGGCGGCATCAGTTCGTAACAGCCCCTGATCTGTGACAACACGGGCTCCGCTGGCATTGGACAAGTACCCTTGTGGATCAAGATGAAGCCGTCCATCTTTTGACAAAAACTGCTGTCCGTTCCGCTCAAGCAGAAAATAACCTTCATCTAAAATCGCAATATCTAAAGACCGGTGTGTTTGCCGGATCCCGCCTAGTAAATTCGAGACAACTTCGGCATATTGGCTGTCAGTCTGGTCTGGTTGAAATGCATCAAAACTGACACGATGCTGAAAACCAGGTGTGTTAATGTTGGCAACGTTGTGAGCAATGTTATTAATATGTTTAACATCGCGACCAAAAGCTGCATCCAGACTCTGTATAACGTCCGTCATTACCTAAGCAACCTCTTTGCGTTGTTCAATAAAACCTGCTGTTTTGACAGCAACATGTTGTGGAACCTCATTCACAGCAAGTACATGCAAATGTGGCAACACACGGTCAAGCAGTAACTTAAGCGGATAACGTAACTGCGGGTAACACAACAAAACCACCGGCAATCGTTGTGCGACCAGCCGTTCTGACTGCTGTGAGAGTTGCTGAATAAGCGACTCAAGCATTCTGGGATCGACTGAAAAATGCGGTTTGTGCAGATCAGGTTGCAACCCAAGCAAAAGTTGCTGCTCTAATCCGCCTTCCAGAGTAAGGACTTGTAGCACCTGCTCTTTGTCCCTTAAATCTTCAATTAAATGCAGCTTAATTTTTTGCCGTACAGCTTCAACCAATGGCTGAATATCTTTTGACTTACGCGCCGTATCAACCAAAGACTCCATAATTAGCGGCAAAGGTTTAATAGAAACTTTTTCGGCAAGCAGCTGTTGTAACACTTTCTGAATATCTGAAAGTGACAATAATGTGGGCACAAGTTCATCAACCATCACTTGATCAGCAGTGTCCATTTGCCGCAGCAGCTTTTCAGTTTCTTGCCTGGACAAAAGCTCAGCTGCATTTCGTCTGAGTAACTCAGTTAAATGCGTTAACACCACGGTGCAAGGGTCCACTACTGTATAACCTGAACCACGTGCTATTTGTTCCTGGTCCTGACTAATCCACATGGCATTAATGCCATAAGCGGGTTCTTTTGTTTTAATACCTGTCACTGCAGCAAACTCTGCTTTGTGATCAATCACCAGAAGTTTGTCTGAGTACAAACTGCCGGCGGCTAGCAAGGTTCCGTGCATACGGATCTGATAGGTATTTGCGGCCAGATCCAGACTTGTTCTGAGTTTTAATTCGGGTAACAGCATGCCCATACTCAACACAAACTGCTGACGGAAGTTTTCAACTCTTGGCAACAGTGGCTCAGTGTGTAGCAAATAAGTATCAAGCTCTTGTGGCACAACTAATTCAAGTCGTTCGAATTTTCCTTCTTGTTTTACCGGCGCAGGGCTTGCTGAATTTGTTTGCTTCCCTTCAGGCTCATGCACTGAAACAGCGGCTTCATCAGAGCCAAGTAGTGATTGTTGTTTGCGCCAGACAAAATAACCAATAAGGGCAAAGATAATCAGTGTTATAAGTACAGGAACAGCGGGTAATCCCGGCATCAATAAAGCAAGCGCTAAAGTAACGACCACCAGAAGTATTGATTTTAATGACAAGGTCAGTTGTTCACCTAACTCCTGGCTTAAGGTTGCATCCGTTGCCGCTCTGGTAATTAATAAACCGGTCGCCACAGATATAATTAAGGCCGGTATTTGAGTCACTATACCGTCCCCGACAGTGAGCAGCGTAAAACGCTGAACAGCCTCGGACCAACTAAGTCCAAGCTGCGCCACTCCAACAGCCAAGCCTCCAAAAATATTAATCAGGATCAGAATAATACCTGCGATGGCATCACCTTTTACAAACTTACTGGCTCCATCCATCGAACCGTAAAAATTGGTTTCACGCTCCAGCTGCAAACGACGCTCACGTGCAACAGCCTCGCCAATTAACCCCATGTTCAAATCAGCATCTATGCTCATCTGTTTTCCGGGTAAAGAATCCAATGTAAAACGGGCAGCGACTTCGGCAACTCGTTGTGCGCCATTGGTCACAACAATGTATTGCACCATCACCAGAATAAAAAACACCACCAGACCAACAATGTAATTACCACCAACAACATAATGTCCAATACTTTCAATTACCTTGCCTGCATCGCCTTCATTCAGAATCAAGCGGGTTGATGCAATATTCAAAGCCAGCCGGAACAAAGTGACAAGCAGCAATAATGAAGGGAAAGTTGAAAAACTCGTTGGTTTGTCGGTGTACAGGGTCAACAGAAGAACCAGCATCGCGATACTAAAATTGATGATCAGCAGAAAATCCAGTAAGGGTGCAGGTACCGGAATGAATAACATCGAAAGAATGGCTAACAAACCACCAACTAACAGTAATTCTTTTTGCTGAGTGAGCCAAAGTGTTAACATCTTCATAGGGTACTACCTTGTTTGAGCTCACCTAACCAGCGATACAGCGGAACGAGCATATTGAATGCCTGCGTAGGTGCATAACCGCCAATCTGACATTCTTTGTATAACAACCTGGCTAGCATTTTGTTTTGAACAATAGGTATTCTGTGAAGTCTTGCTTGCTGCCGGATTTTATCTGCAAACTCTCCTTTGCCCGCCGACACAACCTTCGGTGATGGCATAATATGGGCTTCGAATTTAAGTGCTATAGCAATATGCGTTGGGTTTACAATAACAATATCTGAACTTTGTACTGCAGAAAGAGAGCCGGTACGTTTTAGTAATTCACGCTGAATTTGCTTTTGTTTGGATTTTACCTGAGGGTCACCCTCACGTTTTTTGTGTTCATCTTTTACTTCCCGTTTGCTCATTTTCATTTGGCGCATAAAATTCCAATGCCCAAATAGCAAATCAGCCAATAAAAATGGCAATAAAAGAAGCAGTAAAAACAGCACCGTTCGAACCGACAAACCAAGCCAGGATGTCGCAAGTTCAGCTGAGTGACTCAGGCCGATTTGTTGTAAATCGGCATAAAATATCGGGAATATTAACCAAAATCCGACCGCCATGAGTATCAACTTAAAAGTATTTTTAAATAAATCAAATACTATCTTTCGGGAAAAAAGCTTCTTTAAACCACTGACAGGGTTTAACTTTTTAAAATCAATCTGTATTGCCTGAGTTGACCAAACGAACCCGGAATGCCAGATCTGCACGGCAACCGAACTACATAAAATCAACAGTAAAAGTGGTAATAGCAGCACTAGTGCAATGCGAAAAACATGCTGTGAAAGCAAGAAAAAACTGTCAGGTGTCATAACAAAATCATGGATATTAAAAAAGCGAAAAAACTCGAGTTCTAATAGCGCAGCCGTTTGTTTAAACGAAATGGCAAACACAGCAACAAAAACCAACGAACCGGCAAAAAATACTAATTCCGTATTCTTATTGACCTGTCCGTTTTTTCTTGCTTCATCCAGTTTATGTTGACTGGGCTGCTCGGTTTTATCTGAATCTTCGCTCAACTACAACAATCCTTGTTACCTGAAACTTTCACTTATGACATCTAAAGCCAGAGCATTTAAATGTATGTAGGCTGGCGAAAAATGAGTCACCACAATATGAATCACCACCATGCCAAGCATTATTTTTAATGGCATTGACACAAAATAAATATTCATTTGTGGCATATTGCGGGATACAAATGCCATGACCACATCAAACAAAAATAACGCAATTACTACAGGTGCAAACAGAGAAACACTGGCGATAAAAATGGCGCCAAAACTCAGTGCAGCTTTCAAAAACCAGTCGGCTTGGATCACCTGCCCCAATGGGAACCATTGATAACTGGTGCTAATCAATGACAACCAATGGTGATGCAGGCCAAGCGTAAAAAACAATGTAAATGCCAGCAGCATAAAACCACTGACTAGCAAGGGTTCAGTTTCCTGGCTACCAGGATTCATAACTCCACTGGCTGCAAAACCAATTTGTTGGTCGAGTAAACGGCCCCAGAAACTAAAAATTGCAAACAAAACATTCAGTTGAAGCACTAACAACAGGCCAAAGAAAAACTCACTGGCGATGACAAAGAATGCGCTGTTTGCCTCTGTAAAACTCGTTAAAACGCCATGTGTTGGAAAACTTAAAACACCAAAACTTAATAACAATACCAACCTGATACTCAGAGGGAGCCACTGCAAAGGGGTGAGCCCGACACCAATAAGTAGAGGAGTCCAACGCGCCATAGAAGCAACAAACATTAAAGCAAGCTGATCAGCAGGCACTAAGGAATCTCAGCTATCTTGCCTATAGTGCTGCGGCTGAAATCTAGGATCAGTTGCAACATCCAGTGGCCGGCAAAAGCGAGAGTCAGCACAAAACAGATTAACTTCGGTACGAATGTCAGCGTCATTTCCTGAATTTGCGTCACGACCTGTAAAACGCTGATGGCAACACCAACCACCAGGGTGACCATCAGAAGTGGGAATGCCACTTTTAAAGCGAGCGCAAACATTTGCCCAAGTAAGGCCACAAAATAATCGCTTTCCATGGTTCTATTGTCTTTGCTGATGAATTACGTGAGTTAACACATCTTTGTAAGTGCCATTGCCCGAATAGTGCGGTTGTGTCAGTAAAGCATCTAACTTCGCTTGAGCAAGTTCCAGTTGGCCATCGGCTTCAGCTAATAAAGACTCAACATAAACAATGGTTATAGATGAAGGATTCAGGCGTCTGGCTTTTGCAAGAGACAACTCTGCAGCATCACGTTGGTCCAATTTGAACAAGACTGCAGCAATAGCTGCATGACTTTCTGCAAAATTCCGGTCCAGCAGTAAAGCGTTTTTAAAGTCAGCTTCAGCTTGTGACAAACGATTCTGCAGCCAGTTGCTCCACCCTTTTAACAACCAGGTACCAACGTGGTCCGGCATTAATAAAACTGAGCGTTCTAATGCGTCATCTGCCGCAGTTAAATTACCTTCTACAAGCTTCACTTGTCCTAGCATCGACCAAAATCGGCCCAAGCTTGGAGCTTCTTCCAGACCCTTCTGGATATAAAATGTAGCTTCTGTATAACGCTGCTGATCGATCAGCAGATACGCAGACGCCAACAATGCATCGACCTGGCAAGGGTCAATAGCTAAGGCTTGTTGTGCTGCATCCCAAGCGTTCTTTGAGTTTCCTGAGTCAGCTAACGCTGCGGCATAAAGCCCAATTGTAGCTGCGGACAATTCTGGTTGACTAAGTGTGAAATTCTCGATTATCTGCAACGCAGTTTGATAAGAACACTGCAAATAGTGGCAACGAGCAGCGAGTTGGACATAAAGCTCGGAATCTAAGGTTTTGTCACCGAGTTCAGACAAGACCATTGTGTAGTTTTTCTGCAAAAACCAGTTTTGAGCCGCAAGATATGTAAATGAATCGTTTCCAATAAATTCCTGACGATATATCTCAATCAAAGCACCGGCTCTGTCCAAGTCACGCTGCATCATTAATGTTTGTAACTTATACAGTTTTACAAACGGAAGCTCTTGAGAAATTGGTTCAAGTTGCTCAAATACTCGCGATAAAAGTTCAAATTCCTTGGCTGCACTTAACACTGAGAGTAGGTCAGCGAGTAATGTGTTGTTAGCCCGGTCTTGAAGCCAAAATTGATAAAGTTGTTCGCAACGCTCCATGTGTACTACTGCAATCCAAATATAAGTTAATTCTTAATTTGAGGTACAATACCATCAAAATGAACAATTTAAAACAACAAAAATTTACATAAAATGACAAAAAAAGACAACTATATAAACTTAAAGCATTTTTTTACACATGAATGGCGTTGTAATTAAGACTAAGATCGAGGTGTACAGAAGCGCGGGACGTCTCAACTAGAGATAAATTTGGAGGCAATACGCTAAAAGTTAACATGCCCAAGAAAGCCAGAAGAGAATCCTCCCCCGGCTCTTGTTTAGTTTACTCGAGCGTATCTCTAGGTTGTAAAAAGACCACAGAGGCAGAAATCAGTTCGTCAGTGCATTAATTTGACTAAGAAAAAATAGTTCACAACACACAAATCACACCTGAAAAAAGGAATTTTGACACAGTCAAAATTCCCATCATATCGTTTTTAAATCGCAGGGTTTAATAACCTATATATACCGCAGTCATCAGCATTACACAGGCGAGCAGAATAAAAATAGCAACTAATGGCAAGATGAATCTTGCCCACTGTGACCATCCCACCTGAGCTGTTGCAAGATAAGCCAATAGTGTCCCCGACGTTGGAGTGATCATATTGGTAATACCGTTACCAAATAGGAACGCAAGCACTGTAGTTTGGGGCGCTACTCCGGATAACTGACCCACAGGTCCCATAATAGGCATAGTCACTGCGGCTTGACCGGATGTGGAGGGAATAAGGACATCAAGCACTAATTGGGTGCCAAACATACCAAGCGCAGCAATATATCGATTATCTTCTCCAATAAAACTCACCAACGAGTGCACAACAGAATCCAGAACCTTACCATTTTGTAATGTGATAGCTATCGCAAAGGCTACACCAATTAAAAAGCTTGCCATGAGGATTTTTTTCATCCCCGACACAAAGGCTTCTGCAGCTTCATTAGCCCCTAAACCACTTTGGACTGCTAAAAATAAACTCAGCGCTATGTAATAAGCTGTGAGTTGTTGCTTTTCCCATTGCCAGTGGTTCGACGCATAAACCAATCCACCTATACCAATTAGCAGAGTAATAAGCATGATGAAATGACAGGGACTTAATGGCTTTGTCTCAAGCGCTAAATCGGCTCCCTTGGTAAAACCTGCCCTTTTAATTACCCACAGCATAAAACCGATACCAACCAGTAAATAGATGGCAAAAAAGACGGCCCGTAGCCCTGCCCCACTGAAAATTGGTAGGCCCAACAAAGGTTGCGCTATGGTGAGTGGTAAAGGATTTGTGATCGAACTTAAATAACCCACTTTCACAGCAACAGTAACAATTGCAAGACCAATTAAATTCGACATTCCTAAACGCCTGGCAAGCTCAACCATTAAAGGAATAATTAACAAATACTCAGACGCCAACCCCAATAAAGTGCTACCCAAAGCAAATATCAGCATTAAGCAACTGACTAACCAATAGACATTACCACGCACTGCGCTCAAAAGACGCTCTAGTCCAGCATCAACCGCGCCAGATTTACTGAGTATGCCAAACAAGCCGCCAATCACCAGCACCATAAAGATCAGGCCACCGCCTTTTTGCAAGCCTTCAGGAACTGCAAGCAGTAAGTCAACGAGTCCTACTGGACTCGCAGTGCCTGCTGGATTGTCGGCAACAGTTCCAAACAACTCCATCAAAGAGTTGTCTT
The DNA here is from genome assembly GCA_003543135.1 of Rheinheimera sp. Classification (GTDB taxonomy): domain Bacteria; phylum Pseudomonadota; class Gammaproteobacteria; order Enterobacterales; family Alteromonadaceae; genus Pararheinheimera. The sequence goes on along the minus strand of DPJG01000021.1, from coordinate 76,781 downwards.
TCGGAATAGTTTGATAACTACCGGGGATCACCAAACCATCTTTTCGCTGATAACTGCCTGACTCAAACAAGTAAGTTAGCACTCCTGCCAGCAGCAAGATAAATAACAGGACAACTAACGGGTGACTGCCACTTCCCATGGAAGATGGCGATTTTATTTCAACAGTACCCTGAGGTGTAGTTTTCATTTTTCACCTCTCGTATGTGACAGTCGTTCTCGAATGTAACTGACCACTGTTTGTGTAACGCGTTGCAGATCCGCTTGCAATAGATCAAAACTTGCACTTCGACAAAACTCTTGTTCATTCATATATAGAGCTCGATTGATTTCGATTTGAATACTGTGTTGAAGCTCTTTCGGCTTGCCATAGTTGGCGGTGAGATAACCGCCTTTATATGGGTAATTCACTGCCACTCTGTAACCTGCCTGACGAAAACTTTGGGCCACCAAATCACTGAATTCAGGATCTGCAGAAGTACCATCTAAATCGCCAATCACAATATCGGCACGGGGTTGATTGTGGTCAATATTCATCGCATTGCCTCTGGATTTCATCGAGTGGCAGTCGATATGCCATACCTGTCCAAACTGCTGCTTCAATTGCGCTAATAAAGTCATTAGGCACAAGTGATAGGGCTGATAGTATTGAGTAATACGATTTGCCACTGCAGATGTAGAAAGCAAGTTTTTATACATGGGCTGGCCAGGTACAGCCAAGGCGCGGATCAACCCCATACCACGACTACTGTACACCGAAGGCTTCAACTCTTCTGGCCATGGCTCAGCCAGTAAATTGGGATCTATATCATTTGGCGCGCGATTTAAATCGATATACATCCGCGATATCTGGGCTGCCATTAGCGAAGCGCCTTGAGATGTTGCTGGTAACCACAACTCGTCAACAAATGCATCCCAACCAGTTTTGATTTGCTCAATGCTGGCGATACTTGCAAAGTCGTCCGGAAGCACCAAGCCGCTATGGGGTGAATCAAATACTAGTGGGATCAAATCGCCTTTTTCTGGCTGATACAGCTGATAACTATCTGTCAAAATTGGTGTCATGCATGCCTCGGCAATTAAGGCACCGCATGATGCGGTGCCTACCAGCTTAGAAATCGTATGTCAGTTGGAAATAGACAAAACGACCCACTGCGTTATAAGTCTGCTGATCAAAGTTGATATTGACGTTTACCAGCGAAATAGGAGGTTGTTTATCAAACAGGTTGTTGACGCCGAGACGTAAAGCTAGTCCATTGTCTAATTTATAACCGGATGAAAGATTATGATAAAACATCGAGCCAATATGACGTGGGGCATTAAGATAGGTTTCATTTGTGTCACCAATGTATCTCAGAGAGTACGCAGCCGACCAATTATCTTGAGCCCACTGAGCTGAAACGCTTCCTCTGAATTCTGGATAAGCTTCCCTTACACCTGAACTGCCTTTTTTATCGACACTAAGACGGCTGCCATCCGCTAATGAGGAGGCTTCTTCAAAACCGTTCAGTTTCGAAACACTGCTGCTAAGTTCCCATTTACCAAAATCACTGATAAATGCGTAACGAACCACAGCATCTACGCCTGAGACTTCAGTACTATTTAAGTTTACCGGACCATCAACAATATTCAGCAATTCACCATTCGCCGCACGACTGATGACATTACAATTGCGTCCAGTAAATGCACATAAATCCAGTAAGTTTTGCGTACCAAATGCACTGATTGTATTGTCAATTTTTATACGGTACCAATCGGTAGTGACACTAAAACCGTCAAGTGCAGCAGGCGTGTAAACAAAACCAGTAGAGATATTTTCAGAGGTTTCAGGTTCCAGCAATTTGTTACCACCAACTAAAATTGGCGCATTTGAATCTTGCTGACGATAATTTGCCGGTACGCCGACACAGCCTGGCAACCCTTTATTAGTATCGCAAGGGTCAACTACCGGAGCGAAAGCGGCACGCTCACCTTCATATAATTCCAGAAGTGATGGTGCGCGGAAACCTTCAGACCAAGTTGCACGCACCATTAAATCTGCTATCGGACGATATAAAATACCCGCTTTACTATTGGTTGTACTGCCAAATGTGCTGTAGTCAGACAAACGACTGGCGAGGTTTAATTCTAGAGCTTCTCCAAAAATACTGTTTTCGAGTAATGGGATGTTTAATTCAACATAAGCTTCGTACAAATCGTACTCGCCAACAGTTCCCGTGCGTGGTGATGAGGATGTCGTTTGATATTTATTAACTCGTGGCGCGGCATTAATAATATTGTCAGGGATATCAACGCCATTTTCTTTACGGTACTCACCGCCAGTTGCTAGTAAAACGTCGCCGGCCGGTAACTCAGCAATCGCATTAGTTAAATTAAATCTAAAATGTTGTTGTTCAGTTTTATTCTCATCAATACCAGTGAAATTGATATAGTTGACCATCGCCGATGTGAGTGGATTAAACAGATTCACCGGTACACAACCGGACGAAAGATCACTAATGTCGGCCGCGATTCCACTGCTATTGCATGCCCTCATCCCCAAAGCAAGCTTGTCTAAGTGCAGCTGATTTTTTGAGGTAAATGTGCCTTTATTTTCCGCCCAGGACGCAAAAGCATCCCATCGCCAACCTAACGGTAAAAAGCCTTCTAAACCAACACCTACGCGAGTTGTTTCTACTTTTTGTTCGTTCACCCGCAAACCATTGTCAGTGAAAAAATTCGTCAGTACAAAATCACTACCTGAGAATTCAATACCGAACGGATTGACTCTCTTATCATTGGCGATAACAAAACCGCGCGAGCCAGTAACCACTGGTATAGCTGCTGAAAACTGCTGATCTGATTCCCGGATATTATGGAGCAGCTCGAACCGTATAGATGTTCCTTCGAAAACTTGAGTGTCCGGTAATTGAAAAGTCGCCTGGCCGAATAAACTTAATCTTTCATTTGGGCCAACAACATAATTATCATGGTAACGATTAAAGCGGTCGTTGTTGCTGGCTGCACGCCAGCTGCTCAGTAGGTTGCCATCAGAACTGGGATCCCGCGTGATGCCGATTGAAGGCACAGGGAAACCAAACAAACCTGCAAGCTTACTCTCACGGAACAGTCCCTCAGAGCTACCTAATGACAACCCATTTAGTGGCACTGCTGTTAAAGTGCGATCCTGAGTATAAATAGGCTCCTGATTCGAATAACTTGCCGCAAACATCAGGTTGTGGTCATTAAAATCTTGACCCAATAGCAGATCAAGATTGTTCGTTTCACGGTCATTTTCTCCAGAAATACCGTAATAAGCTTTTACTTGAGCACCATCATAATTTTTGAGCGTGTGGATATTCACCACACCGGCAATTGCGTCGGCTCCGTAAATAGCGGTGGCACCATCTTGTAACACTTCAACCTGATCGATGATGGCAAATGGAATAGTATTTAAATCGACGAAATCACGAAAGCCGCGACTGCCAGCACCATTAACCCAACGGTTCCCGTTGACCAAGATAAGCGAACGATTCTCACCTAAATTACGTAAATTAATACTGGCAGTCCCATGACTGGTTCCGGCAGAGCCATTATCATTCAGACTGGCACCCACCGAGGGTAATTCCTGTAAAGACTCACCAATTGACAGAGCACCTTTGATGTCCAGATCATCTTTGTCGAAACTCTGTATTGGACTGCCTTCTGCCTCATCTCTTCTTAAGATGCGAGAACCAGTGACAGCTATCACTTCTAATTTTGAAGTTGGCTCTGCCGTTTCCACAGCCTGTTCCGCAAGAACAGGCTGACTGGATATCGTAAAGACTGTACTGATGGCAATAGCCAACGCAGATAATGGGTAGTTGAGCTTCGACATAGGTATTCCCCGTTGGTACTTTATTATGTTTAGTTGACGAAAACACCCTAGCAAAGGGAAAACACCTATGCAATATTATGATTAAAGGTCATAAATCAATAACACTTTGTTATTGGTGAAGTCGAAAGCGATTATTCTGAGCATTAGAAATGAGACAGGTATGAAGAACAGTGGTATGCGAATGGAAAATATCAATCTTAAGAGCCTTGAAGCTTTCCGCGCTATTATGCAGACAGGATCGGCAACTGCTGCTGCACGTCAGTTAGGTTTAACTCAACCTGGGATTAGCCGGCTTTTAGCGAGTCTAGAACAACTTGTTGGATTCCAATTGTTTTATCGGGAACATAGCAGGCTAATTGCGACTGATGAGGCCAAACTTCTGACATCTGAAATTGATCTGTTACTGAATAATGCGGACCGCTTCTTAGCACTAGCCCGCAACCTCCATAAAACAGAAACCGGTTCCTTAACCATCGTCGCACCACACAGTTTTAGCTCTGGCCCACTTGCAGATGCTGTGGCAAGTTTTATCCAGTTGTACCCAAAAATTTCAGTAAGTATTGAATCTCATAGCCCACAGACTGCCAGAGATTTGGTCGCGCAGCGTTCTATTGACTGTGGCTTTATTCAATTGCCGGAAACCCATCCCGGACTTATTATAAAACCCATGCTTGATAGCGAGCTCGTCTGTGCAATACCAGCCGAGCACCCCCTCAGTAACCGGGCGACCATGAACTTAACAGATCTTAGCCATGAACCTCTAGTTATGCTTGGCCAAGGTCGACCTTCGCGACAAAAGTTGGAAAAGTTATTTCAACAAAATGGCGTTATACCAAAGATCCGGCTAGAAACGCATAGTGTCGCAACAGCCTGTGCTTATGTTCAACGACAATTGGGCATTGCTATCATTAATCGGGTATTGGCCCAACAGTATCTAAATAGTCAGCTGAAGCTGATACCACTAGAACCAAGTATTCACCATCATTATGGCTTTATTTATTCGGCATACGCACCGATGCCAAAACTCGTAGCTGCCTTTTGTCAGCACTGTACTCAGTTCTTCTCGACAAACGACTACGCCTTTTGATGGTTTATATTCCTTTTTAAGGAACGGCTATTCTGAGTTTGCCACCATAAACAGTAAGTACAGCCCAAACCTGACACCATACTCGCTGAGTCTGCGGCGATACTGAACCTGGCTTTTCCCCCGAGCTAACATTTTTCGTTGACGAAATTTTGGGGAGCCACTACTGGCGATAAAATCAATCGCGATATGACCTTTTATGGAATAGTCCTTATCTGCTCGATTATCCCTTATCTGATTGGGCCAATTATCTAATGACCAGCGCCGCCAACGCGCTGTGCGCTCTTCAGATTCGAGCGGTGCACTGGATACCAGCGTAAATCGCATTCTCTGCGCAGATGCAAACGCTTTTTTGAACAGCAGCATGGCATCGATAAAACGATGTAATGTTGATTTTGTATAACAGCGAAAATGTGGCCATGTGACAGAACAGGAGGTAACTGCGTAGCGTGCTGCCCACAATATATCTGTTTTTTCGTGCTCAGGAAGCTCATTAAACTCCTTCAACATACGCAGAGCGATATTCAGACTCTTTGGGTTTGCTGGCAGTGCAGGGAGTGCAGCAACCGGCGCAATTTTCACTCTGAGACTATCCTCATAGATAAACCGCTTGTGATTCCGTGGACGTTTTTTGTATTCGAATTTCGAGTATTCATTAAACTGCTGTCTGAAAAAATATCTAGCGTTTTCACGAGCCTTTACCAAGAGTTCCAGCTCAATATTCACGTCCTGCGCGCACACTTCAATCGGGATCCCATAGTTAATGTGGCGAAGCAAAGCACAATAAATGTCCAGCCCCAAGTCGCGATGTGTCACCGCTGAGTTAAGCGCACCAAGCTGTCTTTCTGCAGGGGGTCGCCAATGCTCAAGAAGAACTTTAGTGCAGTGCTTTAACAATTTTTGAGCTGCGTATTCAGCCATCCCCTGATACTGCGAATCCGGAGACACCGGAATAAGCCGGGCCCTGCTTGCAGTGCGCACATCGACAGCTGCAAGGGTAGCTTCAGCATCGCGGCTTATGTAGGGAGCACAGTGATTGAGCTCGACCCAGATCAGCCAACTTGCACTGTGAATGTAATGAAACAGCGTCATGCTCGGCGCGGCATGCCCTATCATTGCACTGATAGTGTGAAGTACTTTTCTGGTTGGTTGTGTATCTGTGAGCTGTAGCAGTGTTGCCTTGGCTTTTGCTAAGTGCGAAAACTCTCTGGTATCAGCCAGTGTAGGAAAAGGCAACGGAGCAACATCGTTTGGTTTGCGCTGCCAGGCCCACAACATCCAGGTAGCAAAAGAGTGGCGCAGATGATGAAAACGGAAACTATTGTCACCGGTAATTCGTTGCAGCAGTGTCGTCAGTGGGTCAAATAAGAGATTTTCAGATGCCACTGGCCGGCCTGTCACCCCTAATGGCGGTGTATCGCCAAAATAAAACAGATAGGGAGAATGCTCGCTACCGACTGCTTGCCTTGTTTGCAGATACTCCGCAAAGATACTTTTTTCTAAATCATTTAACAGTAACCCAATAGGAATTCGCCGCTCCGCTGAGGTTGTTTTCAGCGAGCGCTGCTCATGTGGGGTGATATAGATTGTGGTGTAGTCACTGAGTCCGACGGAATCTTTAGTGACAGGTATTTCTACATCCTGCAATCGCAAAAAGAGCGCTTCACGCCGACGTAACCCGCAGCGAAACCCGAGCATTAACAGCACCAGTACTGCTCTTGCTTGCAAAAAAACGAGGCCTGAACGCTGCTCTGTACTCTCAAGTAAATAATCGCAGGCTTTGCGGTATTCCCATGGCATCAGGATATTCGCATCGACCGTGAGAGCCTCCAGTCGTTGGCCTTTTGCGATGTATTGTTGAAACAGATAACAAGGTGACACCTGATAGGTGATTTCCAAATAAATATGGAAATCCCGTAAAATTCTCGCCCTTTTGGTTTGGGCCGCTAGACTAACCCCTGCGTCGATTAGCTGCATGTACAGCTCGGACAGCTCTTCTGCGCCCATACCGACCAAGTCGCGCTCGGCAAATGTTGCGAGCAGTGGTGCAGCAATGCTATCCAGATAAGTCGCTAAAGTGCCCGGCGATAATTTGCCTGACCAACGACTTTGCGAAGTAAGACGGACGCTGGCCCAATGCAACAGATAATGCAGTGCGGGCGGTAAAAAGGCTGTGCTTTTTATTTTTGCCTCGACGTCTCTTGCCAGCATGGAGTGGAGCTGTTGTCGTGGTTGATTAGCCTTGTCTTTGCCCCTTTTGTGTTGTCGAAGCATATTGCTGATGTCTTTGACACAAAGTAGCGCCATTCGGTCGTTGTATTGACGGGTGTTAGGTGCATATTTAACAGGTGCGATATACAGCCTCTGGTCTTTACCCTCAGGTGTGGAAGTGGTCGTCTCGACCAGTGGTTGTGGTGGCGATTTTTGACTAATCAACCGGTAAAACACCTGCTGTTTTAGTGTGAGATTGGGTTGTATACCGCTCAGCACTGGCAGCGAATATGGGGAGATCTCCAAGCTGAGCAAGGCCGTGATGGCCTGAGCCAACCAGGTAAACCGTGGACCATTTGGCAGTGTTATCTGACTTTGCCTTACAAACCCCTTGAGATAAAAGTCGGCATCCAGATTTTGCAGGGGCTGGCTTGGTTGGTGCAAAACGTACCAGTGATGAAGCAATTGCACTGTGATTTTATCTGGTTGCCAAATTTGTATTTCGCCAGCGTCCCCCTTCAGTTCAAACCAAATCAACTTTTCATAACACATCGGCTGAGCGCTTATTAGCTGTGACGTCAGGCTATTGATGAGGTCTTGGCGTAACAGTCCACCATAGCGCATCGCGCAGTAAAGTAACCGTCCTAACTGCTGCCGATCATTGCCACAGGCGTTAATCAGACTGTCGTTAAAATAGCGGTCCAACTTTTCGATGAGATGAATGTCACTCACCCTTTGCTGGGCTGCAGGCGGTGTTGGCCGTTTTAGTTTCACCGGTGCCCGAATAGAAAAGGTTGCCGGATAGGCAAATCGGTGTGCGGCTATGTAGCTGTTCAGCTGCTCTACCAGATTAATTCCGGCATTTTTAAAGCGCTGACTTTGCTGGGTGTGTATTAATTGCCAGAATAGGTCGTTGTATTCCTGTTTAGTCAGGATCACTGCATCCTGTTGGATTGTGGCCTCATCCCGCAGGCGCTGCAGTCGCAGGCGAATTTCCTCATGCAAATCACAGAACGTCATGCCGGAAGTCCTGCCATGGTTTTAATGCCAAGACGCTTCGCCAATAGAGCCATAGGAGATGCTAATTGTTCCCGGATCTCTCGCATCGAGAGCGTAGAATGAGCTCCCCAATACTGTTCGCCAATATTGGCATGTCCGAGTGCGACGTCAATCACTTCATGGGATACGGCCTGCTCTTCCAGATAATTGCGCAATAACCGCCGATTCAGATTGGGAGGCAGCTCAATGTACCGGTTGAGCTCTCGCTGATAGAGTAAAGGTTGAAACTGCTGCGGCTGACCATTTGCCTCTAAATAAAACAGTTCCGGTAACGATGACAGTTGAAAGTTTTTACGAAGCAAACGGCTTTTCACAATCAGCATGTGACGGTCATAGTCATTGAGTAATTCCAGCATGGTCTGGCAGATGGGAATATGGCGGGTATTAAATTCGTCCTCCCGCGCTTTCTCTTTTCGGACAAAAACTCCGACTGACAAAATGAGTTGCTCACGTTTTACCAAAGGGATTTGGATGGGACGCATACCGGTTAAAAGCGTTTGGCACAACACCTGATAGGTGACATACAAGTTGTGAAACTCAATCCATGTCCCCGGTTCAATCAGTCTGGTCTGTAAGTGCGCAAGATTTGTTTTCATCGTCGCGATAGCTGCCGCGACCTGTTCCATTTCCGGACGGTATCGTGCACCAATCCATCCCGGATGCTCCGCAGGTTGAGGTGCATCGAATGGCCGCCCCAAGGTTGCAATCAAGATATCCATCAGTTTGTTGTAGCGTTGCTGCAAAAGCGTGATGTGCAGAGAAGTGTAATAGCTGCGCGCCATACTACCTGGCGGCTCCCGGTTAAATAACAGTGCAGTTGTTGCCTGACCATATATGGCACAACAATGGATCAGCAGATGGTTGCTGATCCGTCCTTTGGTCAGGGTGCCGTTACCGATGTTTTTTATGTAGTCATGGATCTCATGGACCAAAACATTGGTTTTATTACATGGACTCTGCGGCGTTTCAGTCGGCATTTGTTTTGTCGCAAGCTCTTCAAAGCGCAATCGACAGAGGCTGGAAGCAGGTAAGCGCAGGATGTTGGTGGCTTTTGGCGCACCGGAAATATCACCTGGTGTTTTGTAATGCAGATTGAGAGCAGGGATGACCCAGCTATGCGTACTGTACTCATAGCCAATATTTACCGGGATCTCGTTATCGCTAAACCGGTTGGCAAACAAGACTTCACGCGCCCGCTCAAACGGCGATGCGGTGTACAACATGGTCAGCAGAATGAGCTGTAAAATGAGGGTGTCTTTGGTATCTGGCGGCGTAGAAAGGGTTTTCAGCAATAATTGATATTCATATGGAGAAAGCATCTGCAGTGATAGTGGCAGATAGTTGTTCTGGCGACTGATGCGATTGAGGATGGCTCTGGAGACAAGTTTCCCGTGAAAAGCTTGCACATAAGACTCCAGCGGCTGAGCCGTCTGGAAAATGTAAACATCACCGGTTTCCTGCTCTTGCTCATCTTCACCGGAGTAGATCGACTCGTAATCAGTCGTATCGACGGGACTTTCCCAAAGTGCATAAACTAAATCTTCATCATCATGAATATCCGGGAGCGTAAGTGCCACCAGCATCTCGCCGGTCAGGGCTGTGTAGCCGTCAATTTCTGATGCTTTGTGTGGTGATGAGCCACGTTCGCGACCTTTCGAACTTTTCCGCGGCCTTGGGATCCCCAACCCCAGTCCAAGGATTCTGATAAAGATATCAAGGCGGATAATTTGCCGGAGTTTTTTGTTGTAATTGAGCTTTTTCAAGTGCGCTTTTAGCGGCTTCATACGCTCAATAAAATGAGATAACGACTGATATGTGTCTCGAGAGAGGGTGCTATACCAATCCGTGATTGGCGTCTCCTGGCTGAACTCCCGGAAAATTTCACTCAACTGTTTTAGGTCACCATCTGTCAGACACACCGCAGTATTTTGTGCGGTCTGCTTGGCAATCAGCGCAGGCAGAAATAACAGGATCTGCTGAAATGCGCGATAGAGGTGCTGATTTTTTTCGCTAGTCATAAACAGCAAAACGTACACCCTTCGTCTGCCTATATAGGTGTGCATTGCCAGTCTGACGTTGGTTTCCACCGGCCGGAACAAGTGCCCTCTTTCCCGATGCTTCTGTAATCTCTCAATGAGAAAGTAGGCCTTTGAACGATATTCAAGCGCTTGCTGGACAAGTTTGGTGTCGCTGGCAACGTCTTTTATGAGGGGTAATTCTAATGCTGCGATGACATTTTCCAGTACAGCAGCCAAGCAAAAAAGATCCTCGGGGGCATTAATAAAATCTAATAAGCCGATTAACCCCTCGGCCTCCTGTCCCTGGATACCCAGCGGCGCCAATGCTTTAAAGAGCTGTTTTTTTCGGTCCACGAATACGCCTGATGGATTGCAGTCTGGGGAAGAGTTTCAACAGAGGCTCACCGAATGCTTGTACTAAATTTTGTAACTGCTGAACAAACTTGGGGCCAAGTGAATGCATGATGGGCGAACCTGCGATATCAGTCATCGCGATCTGCGTGAGTTCATCGTTTTCTATGACAGTATGCAAAAGGCATGGAACGACACTTTCTGTGGGTAACCGCAGTCGTGCCAGTTCAAGGCTCCTAAAACCGGCAACCACAAAGAGTTGGGTATTCAACTCGACCACATGGATGGGATGAAAAGCGAGTAAATAGCGTAAAGTCAATTCCGAATAGTCGTCTGGAGCTGACGCATACATAATGTCCGCCGTCGTACCGGCGATGTATTGGATAGCCGGATGTATCCCCTGGATTTCGCTGAGGCGAACATCAACAAGCGTCATGTTTTCTTTTGATTTCAACTGTTTCATAGCACATTCATCGTGACAGACTCGGTAGTGGTAGTCAAAAAATACACTGGATGAATTGTGGTTTTAACCTCAGATTTCCCAACCTTTATAGAGGATAAAGTAATTTTAACCCCTGTGGGTGATGGCGACGCCCGTCAGATAGTGGGATGGCAGGGTATGAATGGTTTCTGGTACCTAATCTCGTTTCGTCTGAGTCGTTTTCCATAATGCAAATTCAGAGGGGCGCAGACCGTAGCGCGCCAGAACGCCCTCATGGATACGACGTAATTCTTCTAATATCAGGGCTTGTACTGCCGGGCGTTGTGGCTCGGGAACCGCTGCGTCTATTTGATGCCTGATGATGGTTAGTGCGTCAGTGGTTGGAGAGCTGACGACCTGATAAATAGTTTTCTTCACCAGGTCGCGCCAGGCTAGACGGAGCGGATCCGGCTCTGCCAGTTCCTGGCGAATTACCAGATATTCTTGTGCGGAACGCTCATAGGCCCAGACATAAAGATCGCGCAGCAGTTCGACCCGGGTCATCTCATATACGCCTAAGGTGGCTCTGCTATAAGCTTGCTCAGGAACATCCAAAAAAGTCAGCGGACACAGATTGGCCCGAAACAACGGCAAGTTTGCTGCCAATCGGGAGGTCCGTTTGTTCATATCAGCAAACGGCTGCAGATAGGGCAAGTGGACCATCATAAAAAAGGATTGCTCAAAGGGATCGGTAATTTGGTTAGCTTTCGCCAGCAGCAGATCGAATTGCTGCTCAAGCAGCTGAGGTGTTGAAATTGGCCGGTAAACGCTTTTGCCAATATCAACCGCATGTTGTCTGATCCGCCCTTCATCCGCCGGATTGGGCAACAGATTTTCCGCCAGGGCACTGTGCAAGTTCATGAGGGTATAACGGTTTAGCTCAGCGGTATCGATGTTTTCGACAAGTAACTCAATCGCGGTTTTGTGGTTGAGGATCATCTGGGTTTCGAGTGCAGCTTTGCCTGGGGCTGCTTTGCCATGCTCGATGAGTTGCAGGGTATCGAGTCTGGAATAAGTGTTCCCCTCGAGATGGCTTGATGCCCAGGATAAATCAATCAGTAACCGATTGAGGATAGCCCTGCTATAGGTGCCTGCAGGTTGTGATTGTTCCGCGGTCTGGCCGATTTTATGTAGCTGCCGGCGCAGCGATGCCGATAAATAGGCATCTTTATTTGGTTGATATGCATCCAGAAAGTCAGATTGATAACCGACAGGAATACGGGCTTCGGTCGGTTTTTCAATGTATGCCAGAATATCCAGACTATCGGCAGAAAGTGGTATAAATTCCGGGAAACGGTCCGTTGTCTGCAGGTCGTTGGTGGGGACCAACTGCTTTGCGAAATAGCGACGTGCCCGACCTTGGCCTGTGGCGATAATCAGCCCCTCTTCCAATAGCGCTGCGATTAGACGCTGTGCAGTTCGCCGGGCTAATGCCGGATGTTGTCGAAGCAAGTCAGCCAGTGTCAGTCCGTTGTCGGCGTGTTGAATACTTTGTTGTAATGCCTGCTGTGTCGTCAACATCGATGCTTTTGGAGTTGGGAGGTTTGGCGCCATTATGGCGCAGTTTTTCAAATGGCGCCAATTTTTGGCGCAGTTTTGGCGCAACTGGACGTGAACTGCGCCATCAGGCATCGGCGCGGGCGACTCTCGTGCGATAGGCTCACTCGAGCCAGCTTCCAAACCAGACGCACAAATTGTTCTCGTTTGAATGCTTCCACCGTCCAGATGGCATTTATCCCGTGCATTGTCTCTCTCCCCCCGTCGCATTCAAACGAGAACAATTTGCACGTATGGCTCACAAACCGCCTCTGAGTGACCCTATCGGATTGCTGTGCCAAATGGACTGGCTGAACGAGCTAATGAGGACGGCGCAAGTGTCAAAAAACGCAATAAGTAAATGTGACAATTCATAAAGACATTGCGTATCATAATCGGGGTAAAAAGACGTCAGCAGACCTTTCGTGAAGAAAGAACTTTTTTCTGGCAAGCCTTGAAAACGCTACAATAACGCCATTTTATTAGGCTTTTTCTATGCTTCGCATTTTGTTCGAACCTGACTCTCCGGAGGCAGAGGTCTCAGGTTCGAACTGATGGATGCGCCAAACAATCAAACCACCCTTGCGGTGGTTTTTTTGTTTGGGGTTCCCACAGATTTGAACCTTCTTCGACCACCAATTTGTCCGGAACAAATTGGAACGGCGCAGCCGGCCCTCAGGGCGAGTATCAGGATGATACGAGTAAAAGCCTGGAGCGTTTTGGCACAGCACAACGCGCTGCCCGTAGGGCGAGCCGCAGGATGCGACGAGTGAATCCTGGTGGGTGAGCAAGGTCTTTCAGCAAGTCAGCAATCTGACTTGCTGCCGGGCGAACGCCATATGCTCTGCATATGGCCGGATTGCGCCAACAATCAACCACTTAGAATCAGCTCAAGTGTTTTTTTATGCCTGTCACTTTCCCCATGTAGCACCTATGTAGCAGATTTATAGCCGGTACCTGCTGAAAAAAGTGGTTATTACAGCCATAAACCCAACACCACCAACAAATACCCTTGACCTTACCATAACGGCAAGCTTTACCCTGCTTGAAAGTGGAACAAATGGAGTGGGCGACGATGAATATTTTGTTATGGCAGGCCGCAGTGTTACCTGGGCAGGAACAGGAGCTTGAGTTTTTTGCCAACACCGGGTTGCTGCAGTTTTTTCAGCAACAACAGGGTTGTCTTGGTGTTAGCTTTTTGCAACAGGGCCAACAATTCCAATGTGTCAGCTACTGGCATCAGCAGCAGGACGCGCAGCAGATGTTAACTTCGCCTGCCTATCAGCAGCTGATGCTGTTGTTGCTGCAGCGTTATTTAGTCACTGCTATGCCAGCCGGATTTGCCCAGATCCAGGGTGGTTTTTTAAGCCGGCAAGCGCAGCAACAACTGGCGTATTGTCATGCCACTGAAGCAACAGCACCGCGGCCGGCTCTGGCTTATCGCTGACAATGTTAACTTGCGCTCGCACTGCAAACGTATGCGGGCCTGAGTGCAATTTTTTTCGCCTATACTGCCCTTTTTGCCAAAAGCGGGGACAAATCTGATGTTATTACGCAGTGCTTTATGGTTGGCAGCAGCACTTTTTAGTGGTTGTGTGGCTGCGCTGCCCAAAGTCAGTGCCGGCAGCATAGAGCGGCTGGAGCAATTTCCATCAGCACTGGTGCCGCCACGCACTGTGGATATCTGGCTGCCACAAGGTTTTGGCAGCAACAACAAGCAGAAATATGCTGTGCTTTATATGCACGACGGTCAGATGTTGTTTGACGCCAGCAGCAGCTGGAACAAGCAGGAATGGCGGGTCGATGAAGTAGCACAACAACTGATAAACGCCGGTAAGGTGCAGCCTTTTATTGTAGTGGCTGTGCATAATGCCGGGCTGAACCGCCATGCCGAATATTTCCCGCAGGCGCCCTTTCAGGCTTTGCCAGCCGACACTCAGCAGGCGCTGTATCAGCTCGACCGTGAGCCAGGCCAGAAACTGTTTCAACGCCAGGTGTATTCAGATCAGTATCTGAAATTTCTGGTGACTGAATTAAAACCTTATATCGACCACCATTATCCGGTGTACCGCGACAGCAACCATACTTTTGTGATGGGCTCGAGCATGGGCGGATTAATTTCGGCTTATGCTTTGGCTGAATATCCGCAGGTGTTTGGTGGTGCGGCCTGTTTATCCAGCCATTGGCCTGGTGTGTTTCACAGTGACAACAACCCTATACCTGCGGCTTTCCTGTCGTACCTGAAAAACAAACTACCGCGCCCCGGCAAACATAAAATTTATTTTGATTATGGCGACCAGACGCTGGATGCCATGTATCCGCCACTGCAACACCAGGTCGACCAACTGATGCAACAACTGGGGTACAGTGCACCGCTGTGGCAAAGCCAGTTTTTTGCTGGGGCTGAACATTCAGAGCAAGCCTGGGCGAAACGCCTGGATATACCGCTGCAGTTTTTGCTGGGCCAACCAGCCAAAACAGCGGGCGCTCAGGCCGATACCCCTTAACTCAGACTGTTGAGGTCAGCATGGAGCGTCAAAGAGTTCCGGCGTCTGCACACCCCCATTCACTCCAAAGCCTGTGGTTTCAGAAGCTTGCCACAGGCGCTGGCAAGGTCAGCATCTCACCGGGTGCGAGCTTGATGGCCTGCTGCTGCAGCTTTGCAACTTGAGGTAAAATATTGCTGCGAAAGGCTTTTACCTTATCCCAGCGTTGCTTAAATTCATCACTGGCCGGTTTTCCCGACTCTTTATAAGCTTTTAATAAAGGCCCGAGTTCCAGGTAAGCCCGCGCCAGGGTTTTGGCCTGCTGCAGCTCAAAATCCTTGATTTGTTGTTGCACAGCCACCGGAATACCCGCCAGTTGCTGCTGCTCTTTAACATATTGCCGCGACACCTGGTCTGTTAAAAAATACTGCTGATACTCAGCAAGCGCGAGCTTAGCGGCATTGGTCCAGTGCATTACAGTGGATTTATTCAGCAGCTGACGATTCAGCGGGTCAATCATCAACACTGTGGGCGTACCGTAATACAAAGGCTGCTGATAACGCGCCATAGTGGCAGCGCCAAATTCGAGATAACCCACATCCACAAAAGCCAGCTGATAACGTTGCTGCAGCGCACCGGCCATGGCTGGCTGGTTAAATTTGTCCAACAAGGCCACACTGTCATGGCACCAGGTTGCGCCCAGTACCAGCAATAACAGTTTTTGTTCAGCAACTGCTTGTTGCTCCAGCTGGCTCAGCTGCTGCAGCACCTGCTGCTCGGGTAAAAACACAAAAGCTGTTGGCGCACTGTGTAATTTCAGGCTGAACAAGGCACTGCATAACAACAGAATATTGCCTAAGGCTCTTAAGGGGAAAAACGCTGCTACAGACACATCACACTCCGGATTTTGCTAAAACTATCGCTGCTCAGTGTGACAAATTTAACCACCATAACCCAGCAATTTTCTGAAGCTGATGCCGGCAACAACTTTAACCAAAGCATGCAGACAGATCACTTGCACTTGGCCTCTTGTACTTGCACCCATGGCTGCCTAAAATTGCCGCCGTTGTTTTTCCCGGGGGATACCATGAATAAAAGTATGATCACCAACCTGCTGGCGCTGCTCACTATGGCCGGCGGTTATCTGCTGCAGTTGCCCTGGCTTTGGGCTATGGGTTTATTTGCTTTCTCCGGCGCCATCACCAATTGGCTCGCCGTGCATATGTTGTTTGAAAAAGTGCCGCTATTGTATGGCTCAGGTGTGATCCCAGCCCGTTTTACCGAATTAAAACTGGCGCTGCACCAGCTGTTAATGCAGCAGTTTTTTAGTCAGGACAATTTCAGCCGGCTGGCTGCCAGCACCGCAGACACAGAACCCATGCAGCTAAATCTGCAACCTGTGATTGAAAGCATTGATTTAAATCCGGCTTTTACCGCTTTACTCGACACAGTGCAAAAGTCCTCTTTGGGCGGCATGCTGGCGATGTTCGGCGGCGCTCAGATGTTATTACCGCTGCAACAGCCCTTTGTAGATAATCTGCGTGCATCCCTGATCGAACTTGCCTCAAGTGAAGCAGTACAACAACAGCTGCAACAACAATTAAGTTCGGCAGAAAATATCAATCAGCTGCAACCGAAAATTGCAGCCCTGGTGCAGGCCAGACTGGATGAACTGACGCCGCAACTGGTGAAAGAGCTGATGCAACAACTGATAGCCCAGCATCTGGGCTGGCTGGTGGTATGGGGCGGTGTATTCGGTGCTGCCATTGGTTTAGTCAGCAGCTTAGTGCCGGCAGTGGTTTAAACGGCAGCAACACAGTGCATAAATGATGGCCGGGCAACAAGCTGACTGCCCGGCCTTTTTATTTTGTCCGATCGGGTCACAGGTACCAAACTGAGCCATAGCTCGTTCAGGCTCAGTTTGAAGCCTGGTTAACGGCGCCACAACCACCAGCTCATCCATAAAAACATCACTAAAGCGCCGAGTCCCAGACCACTGAACTGCTGCAATTGGGCAGAATTATTTATTTGTAATGGTGTCATCACGGGTTCGCGATAAGCGCCTGACTGTGGTTTTAACTCAGCCACAGCACCTTCTTGTCTGTGCTGCGGCTGTGGTGACAACGCCTGATGCAGGCCCAGACTGCGCTCAGCCAGATACGACGGCCTGTCAGCGGCGTTCTGTGCCTGAAATCCGCTGTGACCGGCTTGCTGCGACCTGGAGTTTTGCAAACTGCGGGCTGCTGAACCGGCAAGCTCAGTGCCCGATGTTGTTTGCTGCCATTGCTGCAAAAAGGCCTGACGCTGACGCAGTTTATCTTCAGCACAAAATACAAAATCTTCCGCACTTTGCTGATGAACCCGGCACTGTACCGGCATCTGATAAAAATTATCCCAGGCTTTGGCCATAGCCCCGGCAAAAACGGCATTATTGGCCTGCATCAGCGGGAAATCGTCACGGATTTGGCTTTGTTGCTGCCGCTGCGTTTTATGTGGCGCCAGATAAGCTGCCGCGGCCTGCTCATCCGGGATCGGATGCACACAATGACGGGCCTGTAACTGAAATAACTTCAGCTCGCGGCCATTGAGAAAGTTATATTCGCTGACATCATAACCAGCGCGCATTTTGGCCTGAATGGCCACCCGCTCCGCTTCAAGCGCTGCACATTTATTCACACTAAACTGGCGCTCAGAGCCAAGCGCACCAGCTGAGCCAAAAAGCCCTAAAACCAACAACCCAAAATACCGCATGACAATCCCTGTTCCGACAACCACAACTGCTACCCAATAGCAAAATGCGGCTTTATCCTGATGTTTATTCTAAGTTTTTATCTGAGTCTTTATATGAGTGCGCCATTGTGGCAAAACACAAACCGCAGCAATATAAAAACTTTTACCCGTTGCAGCAAGGGTTAGCGGCACTGCCTGCACGAGCGGGATTGCGCCCCAGAAGTGCAATCACTGCTGCTTTTATGCAAAAGGCTGCGTATCAGCGCAGCCATTGCAGCATATTGTCAGCGTTATAAAAACTGACCCTGTCGCGGCCATGGTCTTTGGCGTGATACAAAGCACGGTCTGCCTTGTCTAACACAGTCTGCCAATCTTCATTCAGTTGCCGCTCGGCATAACCCACACTGACTGTTACCGGAATTTGTAGCTGCCCGTACATAAAAGGCTGTTTCAGCACTTTGCGCCGGAGTCTCGACGCGACTGCACTGAGTTCCGCACTTTGGACGTCAGTCAGCAGAATCACAAATTCTTCACCACCAATACGGAACAGATAGTCGTAACCGCGCAGCACATCCTGCGCCAGGCGGGTGACATGGATTAATGCTTCATCACCCACTGTATGGCCGTAGCTGTCGTTAATTTTCTTAAAATGATCAATATCAAAAGTTAAGATTGCACAGGGCTGACCTGTTCTGTCACTGCGGGCAAATTCATGACTGGCAATACGTTGCAGCGCACGGCGGTTCAGCCAGCCAGTCAGTGGATCTGTATCGGACGCGCGGCGCAGTTCCAGCTCCTGACGGCGGATCACAATCAGCGCACAGGCCATAGTTGTTAACATAATAAAAGCAGACATGGCGAGATAACCCGAGGTTTGCAGTAACTCATCGCCGGCCAGCGTCAGCGGCATATCCGGATCCAGCGCCACCAATACAATCTTCACCAGTAACTGCAGGCTAAATAGCAGTTCAATGCCCATCAATAGCAGATACACAGAGCGCATCTGAGGATCTGGCGCCCGCCATAACGTATATAAAGTGGCAAGACACAACAGCAGCACCAGCGGCAACATCAACATCAGCCGCAGCGCCACCGACTGTTGCACTGCAGGAACAAGATTCAGCCCAAGCACCAGTATGGCCAGAGCACCAACCAGCGGCCAGCCGGGCCAGAGCCCAAGATGGCGGCGCACCCCGACCAGAATGGCAGCATGGGCGCTGAGATATAACGCATTCACCACAGCGCCCGACACCAGATTGGTCAGCTGAGGCACAAAATAGGCAACACTCAGGCAATTTCGCAGAAAAAACAGCAGGCCAGCGGCACTCCAGTCGAGCAAACACAGCTCACGCGAACTGGCGCGATAGAGCAAAAACAAGCTGATCATCATAATGGCGCTGACCAGCGCCGAGGCAACTTGTAAGGTAAAAGAATCCACCACACACTCCCTGTATTAACGAACCCATTCATCCTGAATTATGCTGGCAGCCATCAGTGCAGCAGACGCTGTGTTGATCCCGGATTGCAGGCAGCCAAAACTGATAAGCAAAAATAGCGGCTCACTGTAACAGACTTTCCTAAAGTAGGAAACGGTCTGTTTATTGGGCAAAATTGCGCTTTAATTTTTCTGCCGGCCGCAGTAAAACAGCGCCACAACGGCACCGGCAGAGCAGGTTATACCGCAGTTTTATTGTGGTTTCACCACGCGAGCCACCAACCGCCTGACCAGCGGTGCCACCAGCATCACAGCCGGAAAAGCCACCACAAAAGCAAACAA
Organism: Rheinheimera sp.; assembly: GCA_003543135.1. Lineage (GTDB taxonomy): Bacteria > Pseudomonadota > Gammaproteobacteria > Enterobacterales > Alteromonadaceae > Pararheinheimera. The sequence continues at coordinate 57,195 of DPJG01000021.1, read as the reverse complement.
CCAGGCATGCAGCCAGATTTGGATGATGTTATCGACCAGCCCTACATTAAACAGGCTAATCACCAGCGACATCAGACAAGACATCAATAAGGCCATAAAAAAAGCAAAAACGATAGGTTGATATTTATGGGCTATCACAACAATACACCTGCCAAAAAAGTGGGCGAAAAGGCGCCGGCTAAAAATGTCGCTGCAACTTTACCGCAAAAAACGGCATTTTACCTTTTTGTTGCACACTTGCCGCTAAGACACCGGATAAGGAATAAATTCCGTCTCATCGCCCGGCACTTTGGCAAAACGGCCTTGTTGCCAGTCTTGTTTAGCTTGTTCAATCCGCGCTTTGCTGCTGGAGACAAAGTTCCAGTTTACAAAACGCTGGCCTATCGCATCCCCGCCAATCAGCGCAATACGTGCTGCTTTTTGTGCCGTCACTGTCAGCTGTTGTGTTGTATCGGGCACCGCCAGTACCTGCTGCTGCAACGGCTGACCGTTCAGCTGTAACTCACCCGACAGCAGATACAAACCAAGCTCAGCGGCCTGTGGTAATACCAGTTGCTGGCCAGGTTCTAAAAAAGCTTCCAGATACAAAGTATTGGAAAACACCGGCACAGGGGAACTGACACCATAAGCCGTGCCCATTAGCACACGTACCGCGACCCCGTTGATATCGAGCGCCGGAATATGAGCCGATGGAATATGATAAAAAGCGGGTTCAGTTTCTTCATCGGCCAATGGCAAAGCCAGCCACAGCTGCAGGCCATGCAGACTATGGGCAGTGGCCGTCACCTGGGGCCGCTCGCGCTCTGAATGCACTATGCCCTTTCCCGCCACCATCAGGTTAATGTCACCAGGCTGGATCAGCTGCAAACTACCTAAGGAATCACGGTGCAAAATTTCGCCCTGAAACAGATAAGTGACAGTGGCAAGGCCAATATGCGGGTGAGGCCGAACATTAATACCAGAACCCGGCGCAAATTCGGCCGGCCCCATTTCATCAAAAAATATCCAGGGACCTATGGTTTTACGCTCTTTGACCGGTAATAACCTTCGTACTGAAAAATCACCTAAATCGGCAATTCTGGGCTGGATCACCATCTTTATGGCTGATGTATGGCCTGGATCAAGATGTTGCATCACTTCTCCTGTAGCTTGTATTGGTGTGCGCTAAATTTAGCAGTATCTGCTTGCGGCTTCACCGCATTTTCCCGGACCTTATAACTCAGAGCATAACAGCGCACAAAATTTGACCACAGCGGACACAAGGGCTAGGGTATGGATAATTATCAGGAGGTAAACATGCGTAAGATACTGATTATTTGGGATTTCAGTAAAGATGTGGCGCCCATGCTGGATAAGGCCGCAGCTTTACTGAAAGGCAGTGCCGCCAGCTTTCATTTTGTCGCTTTTATCAGCCACGACACCATCGAAAAAACCGGCATCAGCAACACCGCCACTATTGCCGCTCTGGTTGAACAAACCTTGTCGGCCCATCAGCTGTCACAGGCCCCACATAAAGTGTTTGCCGTGCATCAGGACGATATCACAAGCTGGGTTCGCGACCTCTGTGCTGACCAACATTATGATCTGGTGATTAAAGCCGGTCACAGAACCGAACAACTGTTTTATACCCCAACCGACTGGCAACTGATCCGGGCGCTGCATATTCCGCTGTTGCTGGTGAGCGACAAACCACAACGCCAGCATAAAGCTGTGGTGGCAGCCATCGATTTACAGAACGACAGTGCTGTGCAACAAGAACTCAACAGCAAAGTTGCTGAATTTGCCTGGCGTATTGCCAGACATAATGAAGCCATTTTACATCTGGTACAGGTGGTGCCGGTCAATCCGGTATTGCAGGATTTGGATTTAACCTCCGGTGCTGCCGCACTGGAAAAATCAGCACCAGCATTACAGGCCAAACTGGAAGCTTTTGCCAAAGCTGAACAACTGACCGATTACCAAATTCATCTGCAGGCCGGTGTAGTGGAGCAGGAAATTCAGCAAGTCACCAAAAAACTCAAAGCCTCATTACTGGTGATGGGCAGTATTGGCCGCACAGGTTTGTCCGGTTTGTTGCTGGGTAACACTGCCGAAAAAGTGCTGCAACATCTGCATCATGATGTGCTGATTGTAAAACCCGGGCAATAAAATAGAGCATCACACAGCAGTAGCATCAACTCTTGCTACTGCTGTTTAAATTCCCCCTGCAACACCACTTCCCCTTGCCATCCTCTAGGTCCATCCCTGCGCTCTCAGGAAAAAACATGATAAGCCGCTATGATTTAACCGGATCTTAGATTGTGCAGCAAAGCACAAATCAAAAGCGCTGGAGGGCGACATGGCATTTTTAAGCACTGTAGGTGGCAGGCTGTTATTAATTCCGTTGTTAACTTTTTTTGGTTTTGTGCTGGTGATTTTTGTCACTTTATCCTCGTTACAACACAGCCTGATGCAGGGGCGGGAAAGTAAAGTGCAGGCTGTGGTCGACAGCGCACAGTCGCTGCTCACGCATTATTACCAGCTGGAACAGCAGGGCCAGCTCAACCGACAGCAAGCGCAACAACAAGCCATAGCGGCCATTAAAGCCTTGCGTTATTCCGGCACTGAATATGTCTGGATCAACGATCTCACTAAACCTCTGCCCACCATGATTATGCACCCGACAGTACCTGCGCTGGACGGCACTGTGCTGAATAAAGACAGCTTTAACCGCGCCACCTTAATGCGCAGCACAGATGGCAGTTTTACCGCACCGCTTGATAACGCCAACCTCTTTAGCAGTGCTGTGCAGGTCGTGGAACGTTTTGATAAAGGTTTTGTGGAATATCAATGGCCTAAGCCACTGGCAACGGGCGGCGTCAGCACTGAACTTTATTTAAAATTGTCTTTTGTCAGCGCCTTTAAACCCTGGGGCTGGCTACTCGGCTCCGGCATTTATATTGATGATGTAGAGCAGGAATTTCAGAGTTTTGCACTAAAGCTTGGCGGCCTTATTGTGCTGCTGTTATTGCTGACGGTGGGTCTGGCGCTGTTTATCCGGCGCTGGATTTTAAAACTACTGGGGTGTGAAGTGACCACAGCTGTGGCCATGGTGCAGCAAGTGGCGGCCGGCGATTTCCGCTTCAACACCCAACAACAGGCCGACCCACAAAGTTTATTGTTTGCTCTGCAACAGCTGGCTATTTCATTGGGCAATATGGTAGCGCAGCAACGTAAACTGGCAACTCAGCTGGCCGCTCAGGCGACTGAGCTGGAGCAGCACAGCAACCAAAGTCAGCATACGCTGCAGGATGTGATGCACCAGACCACTCAGGTTGCCACAGCTGTGCATCAGATGTCGGCCACCTGCGAAGATATGGCACGCAGCGCCACCACTGCAGCTCAGGCCACCCGCGACGCCACTGCCGAAGCCGCCCATGGCGAACAGGCGGTCTCTGAAACCAAAAATGCCATCAGTCACCTGGGGCATAAACTGCACGATGTGGCTGAATTGATCACCGAACTGAACCGCCACGGTGAAGCTGTTGGCACTGTCACAGACGTGATCCGCGGTATTGCCGAACAAACCAATTTGCTGGCACTCAACGCCGCTATTGAAGCCGCCAGAGCCGGTGAACAGGGCCGTGGTTTTGCCGTGGTGGCTGACGAAGTGCGCACTCTGGCCAGCCGCTCCCAAAGCTCCACTGAAGATATCAGCAAAAGAATTGAAGACATCCGCCAGGGTGCCGGCACTGCAGTACAGGCCATGGCAGCCAGCGAGCAGGACACCCAAAGCACTATTTATCGCTCCGATGAAGCCGGTACTGCGCTGCAACGCATTTGCGCCGCTATTACCAGCATTGTGGATGTCAACGATCAGCTGGCAAGCGCCACCGAACAACTGGCCACAGTATCGTCCATGATCAGCGGCAATATGGAAAAAATTGCCAGTGCGGTGGAACACAGCGCAGGACAAAGTCAGCAATTAAGCAACGCCAGTCATCAGCTGCAACTGATGGCCGATCAGATGCAACAGGAAATGGCACGTTATCAGCTGTGATGCAGTGAACTGCCGGCCACAACACAGCTAAGGTGGCTCTGAGGCAACGCACAACCCGCCACAGCGTTGCCTTGCGCAGCTAAATGTTTTATGGTGCCAGTATCACTGACAACTGCAACCGGAGTGCCTTTTGGCAACCACAGGCCTGTTTTATTCTTCCGTTATTTTTTTAGCTGTCTTGCCAGTTATCTGCCCTGCCTGAGCCGGCGCTTCGGGCAGCGCCGGCCTGTCCTGAATTTATCCCTATTGTTGCGGTCAGAATGCCGACTTACAAATACAAGACAACTCCAGTGAGCAGCACAGGAATTTCCCGGATTTTTAACTCACATACTGCAGTTATTTGCAGTTGCATAAACTGAAAAAACTTAACCAACACCAATAAAAGGAGCTGTTATGCAGCCAAAACCAGACATTATGTTATCCAGCCTTGATATTGCCAGACTCGAGCATCTGCTGAGCCAGTTGCCACCGCACAGCCCCGAAGTTGAGCTGCTGGAACAGGAACTGGAACGGGCTATCATCGTTGAACCTGCTGAAATGCCGCCCGACCGGGTGACGATGAACAGCAAGGTTAGTTTTAGTGTAGGTTCATCGTCACAACCCCAGACTTTCACTTTGGTATATCCAAAGGATTTGGACCAGAGTGGCGAAAAAATCTCGGTACTGGCACCTGTAGGCAGCGCTATTCTGGGTCTGGCGGTTGGCGATGAGATTGCCTGGCCAACCCCTAAAGATCCGGCGCAGAAGATCCGCATTCACACTATTGTGTATCAGCCGGAACAAGCCGGCGATCTGCACCGTTAACTGAAGATGCCGGCCTGTATCACATGGCATAACAGCCATGCAGGCCGGATATCACACTGTAGCTGTGTTGCTCCAGTATAAAGCCAGCAGTAACAATAAAGGACATAAATGCACCAGCAACACATTGAGCGCCAAAGCCGGCACTAAATCTGCGTTGTGCTGTAAGGCTTTGTTGATGCGCTGCCACAACAGCAAAAACACTGGCAAAGTCAGCAACATAGCAAGGCAAAACCTGGGCAAAAGCCCAAACCATACCGCCAGAGCGAGCAACAGATAAGCCAGCAGGTAAAAAGCCGCAAAAAGCTTTGCGCTAGGCACCAATCCCCATACTATCGGCAGATGCCGCCGGCCAACCTGACGATCGGCCTCTACATCCGGGAACTGATTCAGCAACAACAAGTTACTGCACAACAACAGCAAAATAACGGCGATAACCCCAGCACCTGCGGTCAGTTGCGCTCCCAGCGCCCAGAGCGCACCTAAAAACATCAATACACCAAAACCCACACCAGGCGCCAATAAACATAACAAAGGGGAACGCTGCAGATATTGGGTATAGCCATAAAGCAGCAGCACACCGGGAATACCAATCCACAAAGCTTTGCCACCAAGTTGCCAGGTCAGGTAAAGACCGATGCCAATCACCAGCAATAAAGTGACCAGTGCCAGCAAAAGCGCCACCCCGGCATAAGCAGGTTGTTGTGGCAAAGTACCACTACCACCACTAAAAGGCGTGCGACTGGTCAGCAAATCAAGACCAGAGCGAAAGTCAAAATATTCGTTAAAGGCGTTGACGCTAATATGGGCACAAAGCGCCAGCAATAGCACCAACCCCAGCTGCAGCTGTTGTATCTCTGCCCCCTGATAACGTGCTGTGACGGCCGCCAAAGCTATGGTGAGCACAGTTAAACTCAGAAAATTCCAGCGGGACACACCCAGCAATACTTTGAACATCCATCTCTCCGCTTTTATGTGTGGATAGGCAACCTGTCACAGGGCCATACAGCTTAACCGATTTTATCGCTGCCATAAAAAAAGGCAGCCGACCGGCTGCCTTTACGTTAACAACAACTTGGTGCATCACTGCACCGCGCGCAAGGGCGCCTATTGTACAGTGATGCGGGTGTTTACCCTCTTTGTAAACACGGTCAGCTCAACAGGGATTAATAAACCACTGTCTGAGTAGAGCTACATACTGTAGTACCAGCGTTACATACTTTGTAGTTGTAAGTGCCGCGAACTGACAGTGTATCTGTATATAAACCGTCGTTGGCTGTAGTCACCAGTTTGGCGTTGTTGCGGAATACATCCACAGAACTGCCAGTGGCGTTTGCCCACTTCAGATCAACACGGCGTTTGCCTTTGCTGTTGTACGAAGTAGTCGCCAGTGTGATTGCTGAACCACCACCGGTAGAACCACAACCCGTAGCAACCAGGTAATCATGCGCAGCTTTAGCCTGCACAATACCGTAACCGAAGTACACGTCTTTACCGGCAGCACCTGAATCTTTCGCAGTTGCTTTTAATGCAGAACGGATTTGCTCACCAGTACATGAAGGATGGTTAGACCATACCAGTGCGGCAATACCAGATACTGCTGGTGTAGCCATAGAAGTACCGCTCATATAACCATAATCACCACCTTCGATAGCAACAGTGGCTGAAGTGGCCGCCAGCAGCGCTGCACGGTCTTCAAACGCTGCACCTACAGCCGGGATGCTGGTGGTGTTGGCAGTGCCGTCACCCAGAGTGCCGTACAACATGCCGGCAGTGTTGTTGATCAGAATGGCACCGATACCACCTGAAGTCTGACAGTTTTTCACTTTGTCATGGAAAGAAATCACACCACGGTCAATCACACAGATTTTACCGGCTGCGCCTGAGTTGACAGCTTCAGCAGTACCCATAAAGAAGGTTGCGCCAGAAGCTGTGCCCACGTTTTCCATGGCAGAAGCAGCAAAAGCACCGTTGCTGGTCGTCAGGCTGGCTACGGTCGCCATACCTGCAGGGTAAGTAGACAGCGTATCAACACCACCTGCTGTTACTTCCACACAGACTTTTTCATCTGTAGCACGATTTATAGTACAGCTTGGGAATTGAGAGAAATCAGCAATATTGTTATTGGCATCGTTGGCACCAACCATCATTACTGAAGGGTAACCGGCCGGGTATGAACGAACGTTGTTACCGTCGTTACCTGCAGCTGCGACCACTAAACCGCCACCGTCAACAAAACTCTGGAAAGCGTTTGATTCGGTGGTGTTTGAACCGCCACCGCCTAAGCTCATGCTGATGATCTTAGCGCCTGCAGCTTTACATTTTTGTGCAGCGTAAGCGAGATCTGAAGAATAACCCCAGCCTTCAGCGTTAAATACTTTGATAATGTGCATTGGCACGCCTGGCGCCATACCTACGACACCTACGCCGTTATCAGCTGCACCGATAGTACCTGCTACGTGAGTACCGTGTGGGCCGCCGTTCACATCCCAGCTGCCAGTGCCGCTGTCGTTGTCACCAGTGATGCTGCCCCATTCGAAGTCGATGTTGCTGCGATCCAGACCTGAGTCGATAACACAAACTTTTGGTGCAGCACCCAGGTTAAAAGCAACCTGTTTAACCTGAGACTGATACACAGCATAAGGTGTCAGCTGGTCAACCATTGGGTTGCCGGCATCATCGTTGTACAGTGCCATTGGCGTACGTTTAAAGTCTTGTTCCACCAGTTTGATATGTGGGTTCTTTAAAATGCCTTTGATTTCGTCAAAAGATTTGCCTTCAAACTCAACTGAAATAAAACCATCAGCTTCCAGTTTTACTTCACCGCCTAACTGGCGGGATAAAGCGGTAACAATACCTTTGTTGGCATTGTCTACTTGCAGGATGACCCGTTCTGACGCCTGAGCTGCCTGGGTATAACTAACGGCCGCCAGCACTGCTGCTGCGATTGGAGCCACTTTTTTGAAATTCATAACTACGATTCCTGTTGCATGTGTCAAGGGTGTGTGTTGTTTTGAGGGGCATCCTGCCGCATATTTTGTAATGCCTAACGCAAATCTACATTAGGTTATGCTTAATAAATGACATATTCGACTCATCACTGCAATAGGGTATTACAACAATTTTTACAGTCGTAATTAAATGTAAAAATATAGGGAACAGGGTACAAGCTTGATGTAGCAAGGGCTGGAAGCGGTTACTTTTTGATCGGCACCGGCAAAAAAAATCTTAAAAAAAATCCCGGCCTGAGCATCTGGCCGGGATTTAACATCGGAGAACGGCTTTAACAGTACAACAGCACTTAAATACAACTAACGACGCAGCTGACGACGACGGTATAAGGCCAACAGCGCTATACCTAACAACGCCAGATAACCAGGTTCAGACACCTGAGTGGGCAGGAAGGGGTCACGGGCCCACAACGAAATATTCGATAAACCTGCAGACTGATCCCCTGTATTCACGACTGTTTTTGACAGGTCAAATTTACCACCAAATTCATATTTAATATCACCTGCCAAAATCGGATCCAAACCTAATTGGGACAAGGTGAAATTGTAAATGGCAAAACCATTACCACCTTTAAACACCACAGCAACCTGGTCAAAAAATGAGCCTCCGAGTAAATCAATTAACAACTCAGGCTGAGTGGAAGGTGGGGTAAACTTCCAGAAGCCGGAGATAAAGTTCACACAAGTACCATAGGTACCATCCACTGTGCTGCTACAGCTGAATAAATCGTCTACAAATTTATATTCCTGATCAACATCGTCATCCGGATCAGGGTCGGGAATAGTGGCCCCTTTAAAACCATCACCTTCATCTTTACCCATATACACCCAACCCGGGTCATCGATCTGGCCATCCTCGTCTAAATCCAATAATTCCGGATCAAAAGCACCATCGGCCCAAAGACCCGTCGGTTTATTAAACCAGCCATCATTATCAAGACCAAGGTTGTCAATGGGTAAGGCCATATCACTGTTGTTGCCCACCACAAAACCATAACAGGCCTCGGCATAGACGGGCGCCAGCTCAGGCGGTATGGGTTGTTGCGGTTGGCCTGCCGGTTCCAAAGCCCGCAAATAGGTGAGCTCCATATCTGTGAGCTTACAGGTTTTCAGGTCAACAAAGTCTGCGGAGTCATCGCCGCCGCTGTCTCCGCCACCACCTCCACCACCGCCATGGCCTTCACCACCGCTGATATGGCCAGCTAAAGCAGAAGTGCTGATCAGACAGCATGCCAGCACCAGAGTTTTCAGCGTGAATGTCCTGTTAATCATAGGTCCTCCTAATTTATACATTGCTAATACAGCATTCGCCGTGCCAGATAAAAAAGTTGAACCAAAACAGTTGATTAATAATTAAGCACCGGAGGGGTGTAAAAGTTTTCGACGATTAAAAATGTTATTAAATCAAACACTTTACTAACAAGTGACGGCAGCAGCTTTGTAACGCTGCTCAGCTGCAACCAATGTCTCCCAAGGGCGTCCTTGCCATGGGTTTATCTGTCATTCCTGTAGTTTGTCAGCGGCAGGTCAGCTGTTGTTAGCAATATTGCCCTGCCACCCAACCGGAACTCCAGGCCCACTGAAAGTTGTAACCACCAAGCCAGCCGGTCACGTCTACCACTTCACCAATAAAATACAAACCCGGTTGTTTTTTTGCTTCCATGGTTTTGGACGACAACTCATCGGTATCAACCCCGCCCAAAGTGACTTCTGCAGTGCGGTAACCTTCAGTGCCATTGGGTTTAAACACAAAATGATGCAATAAACCGGCAATACGCTGGCTGCTTTTTGCGTTGAGAGCTTTCAGCGGCTGATTGGTCAGCAGATTTTGTTCAAGCAGCTTTTCCACCAGCCTTTTGGGCAACAGTCGTGACAGTGCAGTTTTCAGCTCTTGCTCCGGATGTTTTTGCTGCGCTTCACTGAGGAAATCCTGCACACTTTGCTGAGGTGATAAATTTACCACCACCTCATCCCCAGGTTGCCAGAACGACGACACCTGCAAGATAGCCGGGCCACTTAAACCGCGGTGAGTAAACAGCATGTCTTCCGGAAACACTACATCATTGGCTTCTGCCGTTACCGGCAAGGACACACCGCTGATTTCTTCATAAACGGCTTTATCATCCGGTTGCCAGGTCAGTGGCACCAAACCGGCCCGTACTGGTAACACCTTTAAACCAAACTGCTCGGCCAGCTGAAAACCAAAAGCTGTGGCACCTAAATTTGGCAGACTTAAACCACCACTGGCCACCACTAAACTCTGGCAACTGCGGCTAAGGCCGTTTGTTTGCAGCTGATACTGGCCGTCGTTAAAAGTAACCGTCTGGATCTCCTGCTGCAGTGCAATCTGCACCCCAGCTTTGTCACATTCCTGCTGCAGCATGTCGACAATGTCTTTGGCGCTGTTGTCACAAAATAGCTGGCCGAGTGTTTTTTCGTGATAAGGGATCTGATATTGCTGCACCAATGCCAGAAAATCCCACTGGGTATACCTGCTTAAGGCAGACTTACAGAAGTGTTTGTTTTGCGATAAAAAATTGGCCGGGCTGGCGTACATATTGGTGAAGTTACAACGACCCCCACCCGACATCAGGATTTTACGGCCAATACGTTTGCCATTATCCAGCACCAGCGTTTTACGGCCTCTTTTGGCGGCTTCTATGGCACAAAACAAGCCGGCAGCACCGGCACCTATCACTATCACATCCCACTGCTGCATCAGCATTTGCACTCTTTCATAATCACCAAGGCGCTATTGTCGGCGACTGTCGGCAGAAAGGCAATTTCACCGGCCGGATCTGTAAAAATGCCAATTTGATGACAAAACAGATCCAACCGCGATCTTTTTTTATTACTTTTTGATATAACTTATTCCATTTGCTAAATTGTATACAGTTGTAACTATTTGTAACACAAGCTTGAGCCGCTCTGGCTTGCAGCCAGATCAGGCGACAGTGCACCAGGCGATGGTTTAACCGGATGTCCCGACATCCGCTCTGAGCAGTACCCATTAAAGGGTTAATTGATAAATTACATCTCTTTACATTGGTAATATATTGATGAATTATTGCGCAGCCTGCCCCATTCATAAAAACTACGGCAGGAAACTCCAGGCAAATAACCAAAAAACAAGTTGTGAGAATTCCCATGCAAAACAGAGCGTTCCATTTACATAAAATCGCCCTCGCGACCCTTTCAGCACTGTGCTTATCTGCTCAGGCTGCCGAAGTACCAGATTTGTTAACAGTACCAACCCTGAGCAATGCCAAAGTTGCGCAGGAACTGCACACTCAGTTTATTGTGTCGCTGAAAGGCCAGACTCAGGGTGATGAAAACAGCCTGCAACAAGAACAGGCATTAAATGCAAAGTTACACGTTGAAGAAACCTTATCAGCACTGGCTGGTAGCGAACTGCAATATGTGCGTGAAAGTGCTGTAGGTGGCCGTCACATTGTGCGTGCAGAACGTCGCCTGAGCGAAAAAGAGAAAAAAGAAATGATGGCTAACCTGGCCAAAGACGGTAACGTTGCTCAGGTTGAAGAAGACCGCATTTTAACGATCAATGCAGTGCCAAACGACACCCAATATGCCAGCCAGTGGCATTATTATGAAACCACAGGTGGCCTGCGTGCACCTGCCGCCTGGGACAGCGCTACTGGTTCAGGCGTGGTTGTAGCAGTATTAGATACCGGCTACCGTCCACATGCTGATTTAAATGCCAATATCCTGCCAGGCTACGACATGATTTCTGACAGCTTTGTCGGTAATGACGGCAATGGTCGTGACTCAGATGCCCGCGATCCAGGTGACTGGGTGGAAGTAGGCGCCTGTGGTGGCGGTTACCCGACTCAGGCTCAGAGCTCAAGCTGGCACGGTACTCACGTTGCCGGCACCATTGCTGCCGTAACCAATAACGGTACTGGTGTTGCTGGTGTGGCTTATCAGGCCAAAGTTGTGCCTGTACGTGTATTAGGTAAATGTGGTGGTTACACTTCAGATATCGCTGACGGTATTATCTGGGCTTCAGGCGGCACCGTCTCTGGTGTACCAGCCAATGCCAACCCGGCTAAAGTGATTAACATGAGCCTTGGCGGTTCAGGTGCCTGTGACTCGACCACTCAAGCCGCTATTAACTCTGCCCGTTCACGTGGCACTGTGGTGGTGATTGCTTCAGGTAACGACAACGACAACGCCAACAACTACAACCCGGGTAACTGTGCCGGCGTAGTGAACGTGGCTTCAACCAACCGTAGCGGTGGCCGTGCTTATTATTCTAACTACGGTACTTCAATTGATGTGGCAGCGCCTGGCGGCGCCATGAACTCAGCCAACGACAGCAACGGTGTATTGTCTACTTACAACACCGGTACTACAGTGCCTGGTTCAGACAGCTATGGTTATTCTCAGGGTACCTCTATGGCTGCGCCACACGTCGCTGGTGTTGCAGCGTTAATTCTGCAGAAAAAACCAACGGCAACCCCAGATGAAGTGGAATCTATCTTAAAAACCACCACCCGTGCATTCCCGGCCACCTGCACCAGCTGTGGTACCGGTATTGTTGATGCTGCAGCTGCTGTTGCCAAAGCGGCCGGTACTACCGGCGGTGGCACTACCCCTGTGACTTCTCAGGTGACCAATATCAGCGTTGCTTCTGGCAGCTGGAAATATTACACCCTGACAGTCCCAAGTGGTAAAACCAACCTGACCATCAGCATCAGCGGTGGCACAGGTGATGCCGACCTCTATGTACGTCGTGGTGCGAACCCAACCACCAGCACTTACGATTGCCGCCCATACAAAACCGGCAGCACTGAAAGCTGCAGCTTCACCAATCCTGTGGCCGCCACTTACCATATCGGTATCCGTGGTTACACTGCAGTGTCTGGTTTAACACTGAACACTTCTTACCAATAAGAAGAAATCAGCCGAAACAACAAGGGCGCCATAAGGCGCCCTTTTTTATCTGCGGTACTACAACTGCACTTTTAAGCCTGATAACCGGCCAGCAATAAAGCCCAGTCGGATTCCTGCCAATAAAATGGTCTGGCTTTTTCCCCTGCCAACCTGGCTTCTTTGCGAAAGGATCGTAACAACCTGTCCATAGTGTTTTGCTGCCAGTCTTGCCCAGGCCGGAAGGCACATTTATCAAAGTCCAGCAGCCAGAATTTACCTTGTGGGTCCAGCAACATATTGTGGCAATTCATATCTGAGTGGTAAGCCTGAGCCTGGTGAAACTGTTTTAACATAGCCCCCAGTTGTTGCCACTCGCTGGTTGTTAACGCCCTTTGTTGTAATAAATGGCAAATATCAATACTGCCCGGAATCAGCTCCAGCAAAATATCAGCGCTATAGCCTAAACCCCGTTTTGTATATAAGGCCGCCACAGGTTTGGGTACCGGCAACCCCAGCTGCACCATCTGCTGCAACATGGCAAATTCAGCCATAGCACGGCTTTTGGCAAGTGGCACAGCAAAAAACCAGTCTTTGTTCATTTTGCCAATCAAACCACCACGGTAATAATGACGCAGCACCCATTGTTCAGTATTGGCTCTGACAAACCAGACTGTGTTGCGCCCGCTTGACTGGCCTGTCACCGCATTTTGTTGCTGCCAGAATGCCGCCTGAAACAGCTTGTTATCAGCCTTCGTAAAACCGCCGGCAGCCAATAACTGCGGGTCAAACCAAATATCGGCACCTGCTTCTTTTTGATGCAAATGGCGCACTCCTGTTGTTGGCAATAACCTTGTGACTGTCTGAAGCACCTTTGCAGTGGCGCCCCCCTGCTGCTGGTAAAGTGCTAACCCTTTTGCTGCCATCTGCTGACGTGTTGTTTCATCGGAGAGCAAACTTACCGTACTTTGTGCCAGCTCTTCGGCATTTTTCACAAAAGTCACCGCCTGCTTGCGCTCAAGCTGTTTAAAAGCCAGAGCAAAATTAAACACATAAGGGCCGGATTGAATCGCTTTTCCCAGGCTCATCGGTTCCAGCGGATTATGGCCGCCCCGCTCAATAAGCGAACCACCGACAAAAACCACATCGGCCAGCTGATACCACAGCATCAGCTCGCCCATCGAATCGCCCAGCAACACCTGAGTGGCAGGCAACAAGGGTTGCTGGCTACTGCGTCTGACCAGCGAAAATCCAGCTTGTGCTACCTGTGCTGCCACTGTGTCAAAACGATCCGGATGGCGCGGCACCAAAATCAGCAGCGTGTCGGGCTGTTTAGCCAGTACCTGACCAAATGCCTGCAGAATTTGTTCATCTTCACCGGCATGAGTACTGCCGGCCACCCATACCGGACGGCCCTGCAACTGTACCTGAAAGTCTGTTGCCTGTTGCTTCAGCGCTGCGTTTTGCTGCACTTCAAATTTCAGATTGCCGGTGTTTAGTACCTTTTGTATCGTTTCCTGCATGGATCCTGCTTTATTACCAAGCAAGGTTAAAAAACGGCGGCGGCTGTTATTGTCCTGCGTCAGAATCACCTTCAGCTGCGCCAGCATCGGCTGCACCAGCGGCATAAAACGGCGATAACCGCGGGCAGAGCGCGCTGATAAACGGGCATTAACCAGCACCACAGGAATAGCGGCCTGGTGACATTGCCGGATGAGATTGGGCCAAAGTTCAGTTTCCAGTAAAAGCACCAGCTGTGGCGCCAGTTTTTTCAGCAAACGCTGATTGCTGCCTGGGGTGTCAAAAGGCAAATAATAATGAAACACGCTGTCGCCAAAATTGGCCTTGATACGGGCCGAGCCTGTGGGTGTGGTGCAGGTGACAGTGACGGGTATATCTGGGTAAGTGGCCAGCAGTTGTTTAATCAGCGGTGTTGCCGCCACTACTTCGCCCATAGACACCGCATGCACCACGATGCCACCGGCCGCTTCTGCGGGAATAGGCTGATAACAAAAACGTTCGGCAAAACGCTGCCGGTAAGCAGGATCGGCTTTGCTGCGGTAAATAAACAGCAGCAACATCGGAAAACGCAGCAGATACAGCAGCAGGCTATAGGTCACAATGCCCAAAGGGAATAAAAGTCGCGACAAAACACAAATCCAGCACAATAAAGATGGCACGATCATACTGTGCGCAGCCACACATTACCAGAATAGCGCCGGTAAGCAGTGTTGATGCTGCGATACAAAACATAAAAAAAGGAGCTGATTTCAGCTCCTTTTAGAATTTTGCCGCTGTTTCGGCCGCTGTGATGGTGACTGTTTTTGCTCTTGTTATAGCGAGCAATCCGTCCAACAACTGCGTTATTTTTTCGCCTGCAGATAAGCAAGCAAGCCGTAATGGCGCAGGTTGTGCCATAAATTTTGCCAGCTAAAACATAAACGGCTTTTATAAAACAAGCGCCTGTTCACCGGCTGTTTCTGATGTGGGTTGATCAGGCTTTCAAATTCCAGCTCTGGCCGAAACGGTATAGGCTGCACACCCATCACCTGAATACCTAAATCAAAACTGTATTGCAGCTGCACGTCCACAGGGCGGTAAAAGGGCTGCATCCTCTCCAGCAATAACTGAGCACCAGCCAGACTCACCGCCTGCGCCACAGTCGACACCGGCATTTTCTGATAATGCACCAGCGAAAAGCCATGGGCCATTGGCTCACGCTGTAACACCGGCTGCTGTTTATTCGGCATCGCCAGTTTCAGATAATGCCAGGGCTTTTGCAGCTGACGGATTGCATCCACCAGTGCAGCCAAATCACACTGCAGAATAAAATCGTCTTCGAGAATAATGGCAAAGTCGAGCTGCTGCGCCACAATTTGCTGCCAACACCAGATGTGACTGATATAACAGCCTTTTTCACCAGGGCGCAGCATTTTGTGGTAATGTTTTTTATTCAATTCCAGCGAATAATACTGACTGAGCTGCGCTTCGCTCATCACCCGGCCGTCAGCGGCGCTGATGCGCTCCACCACAATGTCAGGGTAAGGTGCAAACTGTGCCACCGCATGCTGATAACGCTCGACCGACTGGTCGAGGTTAATCACAAAAACTTTCATTTTCATGCAACAAGCGCCCGGCTTAACGCCACAGATCCGCAACCCACTGCACTGGCAGCACACGGCGGTACCATTTGCCGCTCACGCCTAAAATGGCATCAGGCGGGTTTGGTTTGCCGTGGAAAGCAACAATTTTGGCGCCTTCAGGAATAGTGGCAGGTTTAAAGAAACTCATAATGCCTTTTGGCATACAGTGGCGTTTAAAGCTGACACACCAGCCGGCCGGCCAGTATTGCAACTTGCCTTGTTTGTTCAGATAACTGGTGACATATTCCTGCTCGTTACGCACAGAAGCCAGCACTTTGTCTTTGTTATTCTTCAGGTTTTCGATTAAATCGGCATGGGCGCCAATGTTAAAACGGTACACTGAGGTGTTGCCGGTTTCATCTTTTTTGTCCCATTCTTTGATAACACGGAACTCGCCTTCAGGCTCAAAAAAACAATCGATATTGCCAACGATTACCACGTCCAAGTCGATAAACAAAGTCGGGCCTGTTAAATCGTATAAAGGGTCGGCAAAACTGGTGACTTTTAACCAGCCATGACCAAAACTCCATGGCTCGCGGTTGTCAAAATCGGCAAAACCTACTTTAGGAATATCTTTTACTTCCACTTTGCTGGCATCAATACCTTCGGCGTCATCTGTCAGACAGATAAAACGAAATGGTAATGTCAGGTTGCGGCTGACCATGTTGTACAGCTTGTTTACGTAATCCGGGCCGTATTTTTTGCCCCATTTGATACACAGAATATTGACTTGGCTCATAACATTTCCCGTTTTAACGCCTGTAACCGCTGTTTTTATGCAGTGTGACGTGCAAGTTTATCATAAGAAAAACAAAATCTACGCTGGAATTTCTCTGTGCTTCTACAAGAGCAGCAGTAACACAAGCGGCAATACTGGCAGCAGCAGCGCTATTCAGGGCATACTGCAAAATAAAGCGGCATTGTGCCAGTCTTGGCTGACAACCGGCTGAATCCACTCAAATTGCAGCCGCATTTGTTTAGTTTGAACTGCAGCCGCAACAATCACCGCCTCAGGGGCAAAAGCATGAACAGAAGACAATTTATCACCATCAGCACCCTCAGTGTTGCCGGTTTAGCCCTTGGCGGCACAGTGCTTGGCAATGGCAGGGATTTTGATTTAACTGAGCTTTATCAAAAACTTAAAAGCCTGCAAGGCAAAACTCTTGCGAGCAGCGGCGACTGGAACCCAGCGCAAATCTTCCGACACTGCGCCCAGAGTATTCAGGGTTCTTTAACAGGTTTTCCGCTGCAAAAATCGCCGTTTTTTCAGCACACAGCCGGCAAACTGGCGCTTTTTAGTTTTAAAGCAGCAGGCGCTATGACGCATCCTTTGGCAGAGCCTATTCCGGGCATGGCGGCACTTGAGCCTAACGAGGATCCACAACAGGCGCTGACTGCACTGCTGCAAACGCTGGAGCTGTTTATTCAGCACAGCAGCACAGGTGCTACCTTAGCACCGCATTTTGCTTATGGCGCTTTAAATACCACCGATTATCAGGCAGCCCACTGGCTGCATCTGCACAATCATTTAAGTCAAATAAGCATTTAAGCCAAATCACTGTCATTTAAAGCTTTGGTAACAACTGGCCTTAAGAAAAACAAAAAACCAGCCGCAGCTGGTTTTTTGCAGCCAATTCAGCACTTAATGCCCGGCAATTTGCATCTGGCCAATCAGCACTGAACCTGTTAACACACCACCTCTTTTATCCACGTCGTTGCCAATGGCGGCTATGTCAAAAAACATGTCTTTGAGATTACCGGCAATGGTGATTTCCGACACCGGATACTGAATTTGGCCATGTTCCACCCAAAAACCGGCGGCGCCACGCGAATAATCACCTGTCACGCTATTCACACCCTGGCCCATCAGTTCGGTTACCAATAAACCTGTGCCCATATCTCTGAGCAGCTGGGCCAAATCGGCGTTGCCATGGCTGACCATCCAGTTATGAATACCACCGGCATGGCCTGAACTTGGCAGCCCCAGTTTGCGGCCGGAATAGCTGGTGGTCAGATACTGATTCAGCACACCATCGGTGATGATCTGCCGGTCACGGGTTTTGACCCCTTCACTGTCAAAAGGACTGCTGGCCAGGCCGCGTAATAAGTGCGGTTGTTCAATAATATTCACTTTTGACGACAACACCGGCTGGCCGACTTTATCCAGTAAAAAACTGGATTTACGGTAAATAGCACCGCCACTGATCGCCGACACCAAATGACCAAACAAACTGCTGGCAATGTCGGCGCGGAAAATGACCGGCACTTTTTGCGTGCCCAGTTTGCGGCTATTGAGCCGGTTTACGGTTTCCAGCGCAGCTTCACGGCCTACCTGCGCCGGGTCAAGCAACAAACCCAGTTCGCGGCTGACGCTGTAGCTGTAATCGCGCTGCATATCGCCGCCTTCTTCACCTATGACAGAACAGCTGAAACTGTGACGGCTGCTGGGATAACCCACCAGCTGACCATGGCTGTTGCCATAGACTTTTAAACCCTGATGTGACGAAAAGGACGCGCCGTCAGAGTTGGTAATACGGGAGTCTGTGGCAAAAGCAGCTTCTTCAGCCGCAATACAAATGGCAATAGCCTGCTCGGTGCTGATATCCCCCGGATGAAATAAATCCAAATCCGGTGGTGAAAATTCCAGCGCGTCTTTATCAGCCACGCCGGCGCAAGGATCTTCTGAGGTATAACGGGCAATGTCTATTGCCGCTTCTACGGTGCGTTTCAGTGCGGCCGGGCTTAAATCGGCGGTTGAGGCCGAACCTTTGCGCTGGCCAACATAGACACTGATGCCAAGGCCACCATCCTGATTAAATTCAACAGTTTCCACTTCACCATGACGGGTTTCTACACTTAACCCCCGGGTGCGGTTCATTGAAGCTTCGGCGCTGCTGGCGCCCAGTTGTTTGGCATGGGCCAGCACCTGGCTGACTGCGGCTTTGACTTCGTCAATTTCTTGCCAAATGGTAGGAGAATTGCTGCTCATCGCTGATTTTATTTCCGTTTGTCACGCTTTGGCGCAAGCTTATCACAGCCTTGCCAACCCTGCCGCAGCTTCAATGCGACGCAGCAGGGCTTTTTTGATATACTTGCCGCAATTTTATGGTGGAAAAAACAGACTTATGGCAGATATTACCGATTTTACCCATGGCGACGACTGGGACCGCGAAGAAGGCAAAAGCAAAACTCAGATCAAAAAAGAAATGCAGGCCCTGCAGGAACTGGGTGAAGAGCTGGTTGCCTTAAGTGCCGCCAACCGCGCTAAACTCCCGCTGGATGCCGAATTACTGGACGCGCTGCAACTGGCTGACAAGCTGGTGCGTAAACATGAAGCCTTGCGCCGTCATATTCAGTTTATCGGCCGCTTAATGCGCACCCGCGATTTAGAACCTTTGCAACGGGCTTTGGCTGTGGTGCGTAATACCAACCAGGCCGCGACCCGCAAATTCCACCTGGTGGAAGACTGGCGCGACAAGCTGATTGCCAGCAACGACGCCCTGACCGAATTTGTGGCTGAATACCCTGAGGTGGATGTACAGCAGCTGCGCACGCTTATTCGTAACGCCAAAAAAGAACAGGAAAAAAACCAGCCGCCTAAAGCTTTCCGCGAGCTGTTTCAGCTGATCAAACCTTTTATTCTGGAAGAATAATGAAGGCTGTTGCCCTCTGAACACTGCAGGGCTAAGCACCAATAAAAAACGTCTGATAAATCAGGCGTTTTTTATTTTGAAGCAACGGCTTAAGCAGTTGTTTAAAAGCTACAGCTGAATTTGCCCCTGCAGATACATCACCGCTTGCCCCGATACCAGCACTCTGTCTTGTTGTAATTCACAGCGCAATACACCACCGCGTTTGGATGCCTGATAAGCCAGCAGCTCAGTTTTACCCAGCTGCGCCGCCCAATAAGGCGCCAATCCGGCGTGAATAGAGCCTGTGACCGGATCTTCATCACCACCATTGGCCGGCCAAAAATAACGGCTGACAAAATCGTATTGGCCTTCTGCAAAACCAGTGCCTGGTGCAGTCACCACCACATCCCAGGGGCCAAGCTGTTTTAATAACTGCATGTCCGGTGTTAAAGCGGTCACAGTGGCAGCGTCTTGATAAACCGCAAACCAGGCCTGCTCACTTTGCAGCACTTGCACAGGCGTGGCACCAAGACCTTTTAATAAAGCAGCAGGCACATCAGCCACCGGCAACGCAGGGCGCTCTGGGAAATTCATCTGCAGCCAGTCGCCTTGTTTTTTTACCGTTAAATCGCCAACAACTTTGGTGCTAAACCTAAGTTCCGTGAGTTCAGGCTTTAACTGAAACAACACAAAAGCCGAAGCCAGGGTGGCGTGGCCACAAAAATCAATTTCAGTGATAGGTGAAAACCAACGGATAAAATAATGGCCATCAGCAAGTTCAAGCAAATATGCTGTTTCCGACAGATTGTTTTCCTGTGCTATCGCCAGCAGTTCAGTGTCACCGAGCCAGGCACTGAGCGGCACCACAGCTGCGGCATTGCCACTAAAGCGTTGGTTGGTAAAAGCATCCACCTGATAAATTGCCAGTTTTTGCATTATGCCTCCAAAAGCGTCCGGCTCTCTCTGCCGCTCTGTAAAGTGACGGCAACTCTTGTCAAATCATCCGCCAGATTGTGTTTATCAAAAAAAACGGCTGATTAAATCAGCCGCTTTAACACTAAATCGACGCCTACCCCTTTGATTTTGCTGAGCAGCTTTTTCACCTGCTCAGGGTAGTCCCGCATCATTTCTATCTGGGTGTAATGACGGATGGTGCTGGTATTGGCCAGAATAATCTGTTGTTCATGCTGCAGTTGTGGCTGCAGCTGTCCCAGCTCGTCGTCTACCAGAATGCCATTTTCAAAATCCAGCGCAAAAGCACGGGGATTCAGGTTGTGGCCGGTAAACAAATGCCGCACGCCATCCACACTGATACCTTTGAGATGATAACTGTTGTCTTCATGGCGCCATAACCGCACATCAAGCAAACCGGCATCAATGAATTTTTGGTTGTTTTTCACAAACTTGCGCAAAATAGTTTCGTACAGATAAGGTAAACCACCAATACGGTTAAACTTTTGCCCGGGCGGAATATAAAAGTCGTTGGCCGTTTTATCACCGACCACAATACAAAGTTTCACACCGCGTTTTAAACATTTGCGCAGCGCTTTGGCCAACACTGGCGGCGGATTAAAATAAGGGGTGTAAATTAACACTTCGCGTTCGGCCAGCGCCAGCATCGCCAGAATGCTTTGATTCAGCTGGTTATTCAGCCGCCCCATCCCCATCAGCAAGCTGGCATTTAATGGCCCGGGCTGCGACTGACCTTTGAGCAAATAACGGCAACTACGGGCATGTTTTAACCAGCTGCGGTGTGCTGTTTTATAGGCCTGGGCTATGTCCTGCTCCGGTGCCAGCAAACTCTGCACTACATCCAGATTACCCAATGCTTCCTGATGGCCAGCGGCAAATGCATCGGCCAGCTGTTTATTGTCAATCTGCAGATAACGGTCGGCACGGTAACGCTGCTGTTCGGCCAGATAAATATTGTTCAGTGAAGCACCGCTATAAAACAGGCTGTCATCAAACACAAAACCTTTTAAGTGCAACACACCAAAAAGTTCGCGCTTTTTCACCGGCACGCCATAAATTAAAATTTGTTCTTTATATTCAGCGGCAATAGCACGGTAGAAGTCGGCATTGGTGCGGCCGCCACTCTGACCAATCAAACCACGGCGGGCCCGGTGAAAATCCACATACACCCGTACATCCAGCGCCGGGTTCTGTTGTTTGGCCTGATACAAGGCCCGCAAAATTTGTTCACCAGCCTCGTCGGCCTGTAAGTACAAAGCTGTGATCACAATACGCTGACGCGCTTGTGCTATCAGGCACAGCACCCGCTCTTTATATTCAGTGGCAGAACAAAATACCTGCACTGCAGCAGCATCAATAGCGGTTCGGGATAAGGCCGCCAGACGGCGTTTGTTCAGCAAATTTTGTAACATAAGTGCGATCTGTTCTCGTGGATAAAGCAGCCAGGTTGCGGCTGACAGCGAGATAACGGAAGTCTCTGCGTTGTTATAGTCGGGCTATTATGTGCGAAATAGCCTGCTTAGGCAAAAGGTTGGCGTTGTTGCGCGCTTTTTTTCGCCCGAAGTTCCGGAAAAATAACGGCGGTTCCGGCAGCAACCAGACAAAAAACTTAAGCGCCAGACGGGAATATGCCATACTCGGCGCCAGCAATCTAACCTCCAACCCTGATGTTTGTATTTATGAAAACAGTTCAAGTTTTGGCTTTTATGCTGGCTTGTACCCTGCCAGGTGCACAAGCCGCTGTGTATAAATGTGAAAAAGACGGTGTCACCACCTTTAGTCAAACCCCTTGTGGTCAGGACGCCCAAACCACCGACTACACCACAGTTGGCCAGCAGCGGGAAAGTAAACCCACAGTCGTGGTAAAAAAAGACCCAGATGAGGTTGATGTTTATATTCAGCAGCGGCAACTGAAACGCAAAATTCAGCAGCTGACGAAAAAGAAAGAAGACAAAATTGCGGAACGTAATAAAGAAATGAACGCCATTCGCGACAAACAAATGACAGTGAAAAACAACGAAGTGGCAGGCGCCAATTATCTGCAAAGTCTGGCGCAGGAGATGGCCGCTGTGGTGCAGGCCTACGACACTGAAATTAAATCTCTAGATGGCGAGATTTTGCAGTTACAACAGCAGCTGGACAAAACCCAGCCTTAAGCGGCCAAGTGGCGAAGCTTTTGATGCGCTTTTTGTGTTAACCAATAGCACCTCAACAGCAAGACAAACAACAAAAAAGCCAGCTATTGCTGGCTTTTTTTGCGCATGGCCAAATAAATCAGGCAGTGCCGCCCACTGTCATGCCATCGAGTTTTAAGGTTGGCTGACCCACACCTACAGGCACACTCTGGCCTTGTTTGCCACAAACGCCAACGCCAGTGTCCAGCGCCAGATCGTTCCCCACCATCGACACCTGCTGCATGGCTTCAGGGCCATTACCAATTAAGGTCGCGCCTTTGATGGGGGTGGTAATTTTGCCATCTTCAATCAGATAAGCTTCTGACGCTGAAAACACAAACTTACCGCTGGTAATATCTACCTGACCACCACCAAAGTTCGGCGCATAAATGCCTTTTTTCACCGATGCAATAATTTCTTCCGGCTCATAGTCACCGGCCAGCATATAGGTATTGGTCATCCGTGGCATGGGCAAATGGGCAAAAGATTCACGCCGGCCATTGCCGGTCGGCGCCACATTCATCAGCATGGCATTGTGTTTATCCTGGATATAACCTTTCAGAATGCCTTTTTCAATCAGCACGTTATGCTGACTCTTTGTGCCTTCATCATCAATATTCATTGAACCACGGCGATGCGCCAAAGTGCCATCATCCACAATGGTGCAGTGTTTGGACGCCACTTGCTCGCCAATACGGCCGGAAAAAGTTGAAGCCCCTTTGCGGTTAAAATCCCCTTCCAGGCCATGACCCACCGCTTCGTGTAACAACACTCCTGGCCAGCCTGAACCCAGCACCACCGGCATCATACCGGCCGGCGCATCTACCGCCAATAAATTCACCTGCGCCTGACGCACCGCTTCGCGGGCATAACCCATCCAGCGGGGTTCACCGTTCACCAGTTCAGAAAAATAACTGTAGTCGGTGCGGCCACCACCACCGGCACCACCGCGCTCACGCCGGCCGTTGTCGTTTAATAACACCGAACAATTCAGCCGCACCAGCGGGCGGATATCAGAAGCGTAAGTTCCGTCGCTGGCAGCTACCAGCACTTCTTCATAGACACCGGACAAGCTCACCATCACCTGTTCTGCTTTGGCATCGAGGCTGCGAATAAAAGCTTCAATCTGGTGCAAAAGCGCTACTTTTTCAGTGTTACCAAGGCTTTGCAGCGGCTCCACCGGCAGGTAAATCTGGCTGTTGCCGGATTTTTTAAACGCCTGCACCTGGCCCTGCTGACCCACAGCAGCAATACCACGGGCGGCACTGGCCGCCTGCTTTAACGCCGCGGCTGAGATGTCGTCGGCATAAGCAAAACCGGTTTTTTCACCGCTGATGGCCCGAACCCCAACCCCTCTTTCAATATTAAAAGAGCCGTCTTTCACCAGACCATCTTCCAGCACCCAGGATTCATGCACGCTGGACTGAAAATATAAATCGGCATAATCCAGCTGATGTGAAAACAGATAACCCAAAGTCTGATTCAGATCGGCGGCAGTTAAGTCACTGGCCTCAATCAGGTTCTGTTCAACGGTCTGCATAATGACGGCATTATTCATAAAAGCTCACTTAAAAAACGGTTATGCTCAGCCAGCGGCATGCGCTGACGAAGACTAAAAACTTGTTGTAAATCAATATCAACACTGATTGCCCCCACGGCAGTGCCGGCATCGGCCACCACCACACCCCAGGGGTCGATAATTAAACTGTGGCCATAAGTCTGGCGGCCATTGGCATGAGTGCCGGTTTGCGCCGGCGCTATGACAAAACACTGGTTTTCAATGGCGCGTGCTCTGAGCAGTGTATGCCAATGTGCCTCGCCCGTCACTGTGGTAAAGGCAGAAGGCAGCGCCAGCACATTCATGCCTGCTTTGCGCTGCGCCTGAAACAGACCCGGAAAACGCATATCGTAACAAATGGCCAGGCCCAGCTTCAGCTCGCCTAAATCGGCCACTGTCACTTTATTACCAGCCTGGGTTTTCGCCGACTCCAGATAACGACCTGTGCTGTCGGCCACTGCAGCATCAAATAAATGAATTTTCTGATAATCGGCAATCAGCTTGCCAGCTGGTGTAAACAACAGGCTGCTGGCAGCAAAACGCTGAGGATCGCTGGTGGTGGTTGGCAAGGTGCCCACCAGCAGATAAGTGTCAAACTCTGTCGCCAGTGCCGCCAATTGCTGTTGCAGCGGGCCCAGACCTAACGGCTCCTGCAACTCTAAGTTCGCATCGGTCGCACCATCAAAACATAAAGCTCCTTCGGGCAGCACCACCAGCTGTGGTAGCCCTGCTGGTTTTTGGGCAAGTGCCTGCAACTGCGTCCGAATCGCCTGAAGGTTTTGCTTTGCATCAGGCTGACTACACATTTGCAGCGCCACCAGTCGCCACTGAGTTGTTACCACTTTGTGCGCTGAGGTCGGGCTCTGGTTCATCAGACTGGCTCCTGCTGGCTTTGATAACTATGGTTTTGCTGAGCTTCTGAAGGCTCAATCACAGGTTCATCCACTGCCGGCTGAGCTTCTGGCTGATTTTCCGGCTTCGCCTTTGGCTCAGCTTGTTGCTCAGCTTGCGGCTTCGCCTCTATCATCAGCGGTAATGCCTGAAAGCTGTCGTTATTGGTTGCCGCAGGCAGCTCCTGTAAAAACTCCCGGTTGAGCGGCACAGGCGCGGCCGGGTCAACGGGCAATAATGGATTGGGCGCTTCAGGTGTGGTTTTGGGCAGGGTAATTTGTTTACTGTCCCTTTTCACTTCGGTGACCACAGGGTTGTCCAAATCGCCGGTCACAGTAAAATTAATTTTTGAAATCACTTCAGCTGACTGGAACATTTCGTCCAGCGCATAAGCCGCTACACCAGAAACCGGATTGACCATCCAGGCCAGAATCACCGGAATACTGGAGGTTACTTTGGGCGAAAAGCTCATCTGATAATCCAGCTGACGTGCTTTTAAATTGGCAAAACCACGCATCTCAATGTCACCGGCGGCACCAATCACTTCGGTATTATTGGTATAAGCCACACCTTCGGTCAGCGTCATGCTGCCGCTCATCTTGCTAAAGAAAAAACCTTTGGCAAACACATCCCGAAAATCCAGTCTGAGTTTACGTACCAGCGAATCTAAACTTAACAACGAAAATATCCGCGCACCGCCGTCGCTGACATCCGACAAAGAACCATCGCCAAACTGCCAGCTCAGCTCACCATTCAGGCTATGACGGTTCCACTGAAATGGCGCGCCCTGCCAGGCCATATCGCTAAAGCTCAGCTCTGCTTTACTGCCGGCCAAACTGCTGCTGATATCGTATTCACTGAGCAATTGACCAAAAGATGGGCTGCTGAGCTTGCCGCTGAAACTGGACTGGCCTATGTGCTGATCCCGTTGCCACTGACCGCGAATGTCCCAGCGGTGGCCCTGGTAATTGCTGTTAAAACGCTGCAGCGTCCAGCTTTGGCCATCACTGACACTTTTCAGCTTCAGCTCGCCCAAACGGAAATGGCCGATGGTGCATTGCTGACAGCTGATTTCAAGCGGCGGTAACTCGGTCAACCAGTTCATCGGCGTCAGTTTGGCAAAAGCTTCAGCTTCCAGCGCGGCATAATCGGGTTTTTCCGCACTGTCCGGGTCCAGTAACAGCGCTGCTTTTAACTCAGCTGCGGCTAAGTCTTTGGCTTCCTGATCAGCAAATACCAGGGCCAGTCGCTCTAAGTTGGCCTGAATGCCCTGAGTTTGCAGATCATGAAACAGCTTGAGCTGCCCTTTGGCTTCGGTGGCGGTTAAATCGAGCAGCCAGTGATCCTTGGCCGGCGTCAGGTTAAAACGGGTTTTATGCAAAAACACATCATCAAATAAATGCAGCTCGGCCACTTTGCCGCTCACCAGCGACAAAGGCGGCATCATATTGTTGTCATCGCTGGCAGAGTTGATTTGTTGCTGGATCAGCATCAGCCAGGGCACAAAGTCGGCTTTGGCCAAATCCAGTTCAATTTCAAAACCCGGTTTAAGCTGCGCACTGGCCTGGCCCAAGCTTAATAAAGCCGCGCTGATCTGGCCGCTGTCCTGCTCCAGCCGCGCCAGAAAACGCAAAGCATCACCGTATTTTAACGTGATATCCGAGCCTTGCTGATTGCCTTTGGCTTCGATCAGCACAGTGGCACCATCAGCTGGTGTTTTGCCAAAAGGATCGGGTAAGCGCAGCTCAGCCGCTGCTAAATCCACCAGCACAGTTGATTGATAAGAAAAACCTTCATCGGGCAACTTGATATCCAGCTGCCAGTCAAAAAATGCCGTGCCTGTGCCCAGTTCCTGCCAGGGTTCTGCCACCAAGGCCAACAGCTTGCCGGTTTCATGTTCACCTTTGGCGGTTAAATTCAGCTGATACCCGTCCTGCTGCTGCGCACCTTTTAAACTGGCAAGCAGTGGGATGCCCTGACTGACCAGTTTCAGCTGCTCGCTACTGATTTGGTCGTTGATAAAACTCAGCCGTCCTTCGACCTGCTCAACCGCAACTGCCGGGGCTTTGATATGCAAATTATTGGCAAAAAAGTCGACATCACCACGGGCCACCACACCGGCTTCTTTTAAACCAATATCCAGCCTGACTTTGGCATCTACTAAACCATCTACGCCGAGGTAATCTAAAGTGGCTCCCACTGAACCACTGAGTGGCGATGCCAGCATTAAAGCGGTCACGCCTTCAGCTCTGGTCTGGGTTTGAATATCTATCAACAGGTTATCGGCGTGAAATAAATCCGGAATACTGGCGGTGACACCGTCATTGAGCTCCAGCTCAAACAACAAGCCGGCCTGGCTCTGGATCAGCATCGAGGCGTTTTCAAACAGCAGCTCAGCGCGCATCTGTTTAATGTCTGGCCAGTTGGCATCAAAAGAAAACTCAGCATTGTCGACCAGCGCTAACGCCTGAAACTTGCCTTCACCACCGCGATAAGGGAAATCAGCAAAAGCCCCCTGCCACAACACTCTGGCGTGCGGAATATTACCGCTTAAAAGCGCCGGGCGCAGATAATCAATAACAGAGGATGGCATATGCCGCACCGGAAAATAATGCTGCGCGTCGGCAACAGGCACAGAGCGCAGCTCAGCCAGCAGCGTCATGCCAGCCTTATCACCAAGCTCAAGCACCATTTCGGCATCCAGCTCCAGTTCAGGGTGACGCAGCGCCAGCCTTGGAATTTGCACACGCCACTGGCCATCCTGCTGCAGCACTTCGAGCTGCCCACTGAGCTGCTGATAAGGGGTGGCACGGCTAAAAGCATCGCCCCAACGCAGCTCACCGTCCTGCGCCGTTAAATCAAGGCGGATATAATCTTTGCTGGCGCTAAAGTGGCCGCTGACGCCGGTTAAACCCGGCACATCGTCCACCGGCTTTGAGGTTAAATCAATAAAATCGCCACCTAAAAACCAGCCGTTGTCGCTGAGTCTGAGCGCCAGCTGGGTTAACCTTGCGTCAGCTTCAAAAGCCAGAATGGATTGTAACGCCGATAAATCTTCTGCCAATAAACGCGCCAGTGGCACCATGGCGGACAACTGAAACTGTTGCAGCGCGCCACTGTAAACGCCTTGCTCATGCGACAGCTGCAGCTGTAAATCGTGCCAGCTTTGTTCGCCGCTTTGCAAAGTTAAGGCCGATGACGACAACAACCAGCCTTTTGCTGTTGGCCGCCACAACAATTGGCCCTGGCCCAGACTCAGCTGCTCCGTTTTTCCTTCATGGCGCCATACCAAACGGTTTTGCGCCAGCTGAATTTGTATTTGTTGCAGGGTGCCGGCTTCAACATCACCCCAGGCCTGAAAGTTAATATCGGCGCGGCTGAGTTTTTTACTTTGTGGCAGCAGCTGTTCAAACCAGGGCAATACGTCCAGCTCACGGCTGGACAAATACAACTGGCCACGGCTTTTTGCTAAAGAATCACCATATAAATCAAGTACAAAAGAACTGGTATTGGTGGTCACACCATGAATAGCCACTTCACCTGAGCCTTGATGACGGCGGCCTTCATTGCGCCAGGCCAGCCGCGAAATGGCGATGACAATATCAGGGGTAAATTCACTTTTCAGCCGCAGTTCGCTGTCGACCAGGGTAAAGTTTTTCAGCTGACGGAATAACAGTTGTTCCACAGCGCCGAGCAAAGGCTCATCGCTGCTATTGTCGGTTTTTTGGGTTAATAACTGCCGGCTGTCGAGCTGATACTTCAGGCCGCTGAGTTCAAAATGTTCGGCTTTAAGTGACAAACTGCTGAGGCTGCCCCAAAAATCCAGCCGGATCCGGGTTTCGCCCACCTGTAACAAGGGTTGGCCCTTGCCGTCCTGCACTGCCACCCGCTGCAGCAATAAAGCCGGGCCACTGCTTTGCCAGCCGGCGCTGAGCTGGCCAATCTGTACTTTGGCACCGTAGCGGTCGGCAATCAGTTGTTCAATATCGGTTTTATAACCTTCAGCGTAAGGCAGGCCAAGACGCAGCAGAGTCACTACTGTGGCCAATAATACCAGCGCCATGGCCAGCAAAGGCCAGCCATGGTGCAGGCATAAAAACGCAAAACGCTGCAGTTTTTGCACTACATCATCACCACATCAAATTGTTCCTGGGTGTACTGCGGCTCAATCACCACGCTGATTTGTTTACCAATAAATACCTCAAGTTCCGCCATGCTATGGTACTCATCGTTAATGAGCGCATCCTTAACAGCAGGTGACGCATAAACAGTAAATTTATCAGCGGCATAAGCACGGTTTACCCGGACAATTTCACGCAAAATTTCAAAACAAACGGTTTCCACTGTTTTTAGGGTGCCGCGGCCATCACAAACCGGGCATTCAGTGCAAAGTACATGCTCTAAACTTTCGCGGGTGCGTTTGCGCGTCATTTCAACGAGGCCCAGGGCAGAAAAACCATGAATGTTGGTTTTGGTTTTATCCCGCGCCAGCGCCACTTCCAGGCTGTGTAACACCCGTTTTTGGTGTTCTTCACTTTGCATATCAATAAAATCGATAATGATAATGCCGCCTAAATTGCGTAGCCGAAGCTGACGGGCAATGGCCTGAGTGGCTTCAATATTGGTGTTAAAAATGGTTTCTTCGAGATTCCGATGACCAACAAAAGCACCGGTGTTAACGTCGATGGTGGTCATGGCTTCGGTCTGATCGATAATCAGATAACCGCCACTTTTCAGCGGCACTTTTCTATCCAGCGCCCGCTGAATTTCGTTTTCCACGTCAAATAAATCAAACACCGGCCGCTCACCCGGATAATATTCCAGCTTGGGCGTCATGGTTGGTACAAATTCTTCAGTAAAAGCGTGCAGCGCCTGATACGTCAGTTTGGAATCGACCCGCACCCGCTCTAAGTCGCTGCCGACAAAATCCCGCAGAATACGAAAGGCCAAAGTTAAATCTTCATACAACATGGCTTCTTTGCGGTGTTTTTGTTTGCGTTTCTGAATTTTGCTCCACAGCTTTTTCAAAAAGCGGGCGTCCTGCACCAGCTCAATTTCACAGGCACCTTCGGCGGCGGTACGCACAATAAAACCGCCGTTGTCATCATCCAGGCAGCTGCTGACTATGTCTTTTAACCGCTGACGTTCTTCTTCACTTTCAATGCGTTGTGACACCCCGACATGAGGCGAGCCTGGCATAAACACCAGATAACGCGAAGGCAGCGTAATGTCGGTGGTGAGCCGTGCGCCTTTGGTTCCCAGTGGGTCTTTCACCACCTGCACCAGTAAATATTGGCCTTCATGCACCAATAAACGGATGTCTTTGACGGCACTGACTTTCATTTCAATGTCGCCGGCGTCGCGCTGCACTATGTCGGAAGCATGTAAAAAAGCGGCTTTATCCAGGCCGATATCAACAAAAGCGGCCTGCATGCCAGGTAATACCCGGCTGATTTTGCCGATATAAATATTGCCAACCAGACCGTGTTTAGCCTGACGTTCAATATGCACTTCCTGCAACACGCCGTTTTCAATCAGCGCCACCCGGGTTTCGCTGGGGGTGACGTTTAATAACAGTTCTGCGCTCATCAGTTGTCCTGCAGCTTGGTCAGCAGTTGTGCGGTTTCGTATAAGGGTAGCCCGACCACCGCAAAATAACTGCCGGCAATTTTGGGAATAAAACGCCCGGCCAGCCCCTGAATACCATAACCACCGGCTTTGTCGGCTGGCTCGCCGCTGTGCCAATAATCCAGCATCTGCTGCTCAGACAATTCACAAAACCAAACTTCAGTTTTGACAGTGTCCGACCAGATTTGCTGTGTTGTGGCCAGTGCAATAGCGGTGTACACCTGATGCTGCCGGTTGGACAATAACCGCATCATGCGTAAAAAGTCGGTTTGATCGGCAGGTTTACCCAGCACTTCGCCGTCCACCACCACAATAGTGTCGGCGCCCAGCACCGGCAATTTGCTGGCACTTTGCTGGGCAGCCAGGCCGGCTGCGGCTTTTTGCCGGGCCAGTCGCAGCACGTAGTCGGTGGCGGCTTCACCGGGTAATTGAGTTTCATCGATATCACCGCGCACCAGCTCAAACTCAACCCCAAGCTGGGATAACAGTTCACGGCGACGGGGGGAAGCAGAAGCAAGGGCTATTTTGGACATATTATTGAATTTTAAATTGACGCCTGGTGCGGCGTAAAAACCAGAATAAATAAGGCCAGACAATCATGCCGGTGACCACAGGCCACAAATAAGCAGCGCGGAAATACACACCGGTCAGGAAATGACTGAACCAGAACACCACCAAATGGTACAGCGCCAGCAACAAACCTACTAACAGGCTTTGTTGCAGCACCGAAAAGTTTCTGATTTTCAGATGGTTAGACGCCACAATAAAACAAATCAGCGAATAACCAAAGGCGTTGACACCAAGCACTGTGCCCACCATCACATCAACCAGAAAACCCAGCACAAAAGCAGTTCCGATACTGGCGCGGTTGGGCAGTGCCAGCACCCAATAACAAAGCACCAGCAAAGGCCAATCCGGACGAAATAACTTCACTGCCGAAGGCAGCGGCATCACGTTCAGCAACAACGCCAGCAACAAGGTCAGATGAATAATTAAAAAACGCCAGGAGTTTTGCATCAGTCCTGTCCTTGTTCGGCTTGTTTCAGCTCTTCAACTATTTGTGGATCCGCGCTGCTGATGCCACGGTGTGGCCAGACTAACAAGGCATAACGAATGCGATCCAGCTTGGCATAAGGTTCAGCTGTGACCTGCAAAAACGGCTGGCGGGCATCACGATGCACCCGTACCACTTTGGCCACCGGATAGCCTTCCGGAAAAACGCCATCCAGCCCTGAGGTTAATAACCTGTCGCCTTCGGTGATGTCAGTGCTGTGAGGTAAATGGATCAGCCGCAGCGAGTCCGACTGGCCAATACCTTCAGCCACCACACTCTGGCCGGTGCGCTCTACCCGCGCCGACATGGCATGGGTATTGTCGGCAATTAACAGAGCCCGGCTGCTGGTAGGGCCAACACTGACCACCTGCCCCAGCACGCCTAAATCATCAAGCAAAGGCTGACCGACAATGACACCGTCGCGTGAACCTTTATTCAGCACTATTTGATGGCTAAAGGGATGGCTGTACACCGCCAGCACTTCGGCGATCAGCCTCTTGCCCTCAGTCACCGGACTGGCACCAAGCAGCGCCCGCAATTTGTCATTTTCCTGCTGCAAAAACTGAAAACGTTGCAGCTGGCCATTTTGCAACAGCAAGGTGTTTTTTAAAGTACGGTTTTCTTCCAGCAGTTTTTGTTGGGACATAAATTGTTCGGACGCGCCAAACACCATATCCTGTGGCAGGTTGGCCAGATAAAACAGCGGACTGACGGTGGCCGTCAGGTAACTCCGCAGTTGCACTGAGCTATTGGTGTAATGATCAAGGGTAATAAGCCCAATGCTCGCCAGCAGGGCAAAAAACAACCGCAGTGGCAACGATGGGCCACGATCAAGTAAAGGTTTCATGGCTAACCCTGCGCTGCGTGTTCAGTTAGTCGTAACTGAACACGTCGCCGCCGTGCATATCGATCATTTCCAGGGCTTTACCACCACCACGGGCCACACAGGTCAGTGGATCTTCGGCAACCACCACCGGAATACCGGTTTCTTCCATCAACAGACGGTCTAAGTCACGCAATAAAGCGCCACCACCGGTCAGCACCATACCACGCTCAGAAATATCAGACGCCAGCTCTGGCGGAGACTGCTCGAGCGCCACCATCACGGCAGACACAATACCGGCCAATGGTTCTTGTAACGCTTCCAGAATTTCGTTGCTGGTCATGGTAAAGCTGCGTGGCACACCCTCGGCCAGATTACGGCCGCGCACTTCAATTTCCAGAATTTCGTCGCTTGGGTAAGCAGAACCAATTTCGGTTTTAATACGTTCAGCTGTGGCTTCACCAATCAGGATCCCGTAGTTACGGCGGATATAGTTGATGATGGCATCGTCAAACTTGTCACCACCAATGCGCACTGAAGACGAATACACCACACCGTTTAACGAGATAATAGCCACTTCAGTGGTACCACCACCAATGTCCACCACCATAGAACCTGTGGCTTCTGATACTGGTAAACCAGCACCAATGGCCGCTGCCATTGGCTCGTCAATTAAATACACTTCACGGGCACCGGCGCCCTGAGCCGATTCACGGATGGCACGGCGTTCCACCTGGGTAGAACCACAAGGCACACAGACCAGCACGCGTGGGCTTGGGCGCAGGAAACTATTGCTATGTGCTTGTTTAATAAAATGCTGCAGCATTTTTTCAGTGACGTAGAAGTCGGCAATAACACCGTCTTTCATTGGACGGATGGCTTTAATATTGCCTGGGGTACGGCCTAACATGCGTTTGGCAGCATGACCTACCGCAGCCACTGTTTTAGGACCACCGGCGCGTTCCTGACGAATCGCAACCACTGAAGGTTCGTTCAGCACTATGCCTTGGTCTTTTACATAAATCAGGGTGTTGGCTGTGCCCAGGTCAATTGACAGGTCGTTGGAAAATAAACCGCGTAATTTTTTTAACATGAAAAGAATTAATCCTACTTAATGGGGCGCCAACAACAGTCGGGTGCGCTGAATTCAGCCAAATGGGTCCCGACAAGACAAAAAAGTGCGCATATTTTAAGTAACAATGCGCCAAGAAAATAGCTCTATCTTACACATTTACAAAATTAAACCAAGCACGGCGCCAAAGCACAGCTTAACCGGTGCTGCAGCTATGACTACAGCACGGCATTTTGGTTGCGTTTTTAATTTTCCCGCCAGAAAATTTGCCTGTTATTACCACGGAAACTGCCAAACACAGCTTCAGCTTTGGGGTTTTCCAGCGTCGGACCGTTGTTTGGGTCCCAGTCATACTGCAGCCAGGGGGCGTCACTGAGCTGATACTCAAGCGGATAACGGCTTTCTACTCCTGGTGCTCCTAATAACAAATCAAAAGCACTGCTTAAACCTTGCTGCAAAGTAGCGGTATTACCCGATGCTGTAATCACCGGCCGGCCTGTGCTGTCGATGATTAAACGTGCAGCCTCCACCGGGCTACAGGAGTCTTGAGCATTGTGCACAAATAAACTGCCATTAAAATATTCTGCTCTAAGCTGCACCGGCAAATTATGCTGCTCCGAGCCCAGTGCGTTCATCAGCTGCAAACGGCCATAACGCCAGTCAAGGTTGCTCGTATGCAATACCTTGGCGCTGCAATTAGCGGCTGCAACACAATCAGCCGTGGTGGAGGTATTTAAATCCAGCGCATCCAGTTTTGTCACAGCACCATCATTGTCATTGAGCATGACACCAAGTTTGAACTGCTGAAACGGACCGTCCGGCAGCGCTGTGCTGGGCGTGGTGGCAGGCACCGCCAATCTGGAAAAAGTAACGGGCAAAGTCAGCTGACTCGCCTTACCGGCATTCCAGTTTAACAACTTGGGCAGCGGTGGATTACCACTGATCAATCTGTTGCTTCTATCCACACCATCATTATTATTTTCGGCCACCAAAGTAGCGCTGGCTTTGGCAAAACTGCCCAGATAGTTGTTGGTGACAGCCCCCAGCTGATTGCGGGCTTCCAGCTCAAAATTTAATTTTGCATACTGGTTCATATAACTAAAGTTGCCACAAGCCGGATTTACACTGCTGCTGGCCAGCACAAAACTAGCCGGTACCAGCCGGCCAAGCGCAGGCGCAGCATTTGGCATTGAGCTTTTCAGTTTGATACTGACGCCGAGATAAGACAGGTTACTCAGCTCGTTACTGCCCAGGTGAAATACCCCCACTTCATCAATATTCACCGCCACTGTGGTACTGGCACTGGCTGAAGCCGGGTGGTTGTATTGGCCCGGGGTTAAATTGCCAGTAACACCGCCAATGGCTGCTGCTGGCGCCAGTACTTTGTGCTGTAGCGGAATATTATTCAGGCTAAAGGAAGGGGTGCTGCTGTTATCACAAAAATTGCTGTCAGTGTCACTTTGCCAGCCGTGGGCGCTTATCGTGGTATTAAAATTAACACCTGCTTTGGTGAGCACAGCGCAGTTTTCGTCGGCTACAGCACAATGCACCGGCGCCTGCAGACATAACCCAGCCGGATAACTGACAAATAAATCGGCGCCATTTAGAACCAGGCCATTGTCGGCAGTAGCTACAGAACCTGTGTAACGGGCATTGAGTCTGAGCTGACCGGCATCACTGTAATTCACCGCAATAGTGGCTTCACCACTGGCGTTAAAACTAAGCGGCAGATCCAGACCGGTCGCAAAACCAGTACCGATATTTTGCCCTGCCACAGTAACAGCACGCAGCGGGCTGGCTAACGGTGTGGCGGGACTGACATAATCCGACCAAAAGCGAACAGTACGGCTGACATTGGCAAAAGCAGGCACACATTGCTGCGTGTTGTCAGCAGTTTTTACCGCTTTCACCTTAATGCCATTTTCCGGTTTTCCCGCCAGCTTATCCGGCACTTCAAACACTAAACCGGCATCGGCAAAAGTCAGATTACAGTTGGCCGCCGACAACGTACTGCCGTTATTGCATAAGGTGGTACTCAGGGGTTTGGTCATAGGCATAGAGGAAGTCACCCCCACTTTCACCGTGGCTGGGGTGGTCTGTTGTAAGGTTGCGGTGGCGGAGCCGCCACTAAAAGTGATGACATTGCCGGATAAACCGGTGCCACTCACCCAGCCCGACGTTGGGCTTAGGGTGGCAGTCACAGTGCCGGTGACTAATTCAGTACAAGCCGGGTTTTTGCAGGCTTTAATGGTAAAGGTTTCATTTTTACAGGTTAACGGCTGACCTGAATACACAAATTCAAAGTGATCAATTTGCTCTCCGACAGGCTCGCTTCTTAAAGCGCAAATCTGCAGATCGTCCAGTTCATGAATGTTATTGGAGCCGCCGGTGGAGCCGGTGACAGACAAAATAAATTTATCCGGTACCTGCGACTGTCCGGTGGCGGTCAGCACATTAAAGTTATTAATCAGCGTCTGATAAGTGCCGCTGACGCGCCGCTCCACCTTCACCATGGCCTGGCCGCTCAGGCGGGAATCTATCGTCACGCGATAACGATGTGCTGCGTTATTATTGTTATCCACAGTAGGAGATAAACAATCGGTGTTGGTATTGGCGGTACCGTTGTTACAGGTACCCGCCAGATAACGATAACCGGAACTGCCTGAGCCGGAACCGCGCAATGCCACCGACTGCTTGCGCCGCCCTGGGCTATTAGGTCCCCCCTCGGCCGAAAAATTGCCATATTCGTCCAGCCCTATGCCAAGCCAGCCGCCGGCAAAACCGGCAATACCGGGTTTAACCCCATATCCCAGCGGGCCACCAAAAGCGCCGGGTTGTGGGGTAATAGCTGCATCAGACAACACCACTGCCATACCGTCTGCGCCTTCAGCGCCGGTGCGGCCATAAGCGTATTGATTAAACTCAACCACCACCAGATTTTGATCACCCGGAAACAGACGCTGAAAACTGGCAGCGGTTGACTGGTTGCCGACATTTTCTGTCATTCTTAAGCGGCCGTTGTTAATGGCCGGGGTGTAGCTACCACTGCTGCGACTGACAGCCCAGTTGCTGAGATTTAAGCTGCCGGCCTGAAAATCATCATTAAAACAGCTCAGAGTGGCACCACAGACCACTCCACCGTCCAGTCGCCCCAGAGCAGCGGCATTATAGGTCGCGTTTGAGTTATTCCAGCCGCTGATATCCCCTTTGGCGGTTAACCCCCCATTGATACTGGCGTTGTTGCTAAAAAATACTGCGCCGCCTACCAACACAAAACCACGGATCACTGAGTTGTTAAAGACCGTCAGATTGCCTGTGACTACAATCAACAGGTTTTCCGGCGGGCCACTGGCATTTAATAACACGCTGTTATTCAGTTGCAGGTCGCCATTGACAAAAATCCGGGTGGTGGCGCCAGTTGTGGTCAGCACCGTATTATTGGGGATCACCCTGCTGCCTGTGGTGTAGTCGCCTGGGCCAAACTGGCCGGAAAAACTACTGATACTGGTTGGATTGGCCGGCGCATAACTAACAGATGCCGGCACAGCACTGTATTCGGTCACAGCCCTTGGCCAGATATCGGCACATTCTTCGGCGTAGAGCCAGGCCGACCAGAATGTTAACAACAGCAGCAATACACGCATTAATAAGCCTCCATCCGCACCACCCGGCTGGTACTGATATCACCTGCCAGACAACGGCCTTCACTTTGTAATGCATACAAAGGCCGGCTGCTGTTATCGGGGTTTTGCACCTGCTGGCAGCTTAAAGTGGCGCTGCAGCCATTCAGGCCTGCGGTGGTAAAACTAATATTGGTGCTGACTGCTGCACAGCTGCCAGTGCCTGTCAGTGGAAACAGCTGCACTAAACCGGCTTGCAAACCCGACTGCGCCGCATTAAAGGCCCTGTTGCCCTGCACTTCATAACTGACTGCAATGCTGCTACTGATAAGCTGCCGGCCTAAAAATAAAATCAGCGCCGACATCAGCACAATCACAAACAGCGCCATCACCAGAGCGCTGCCGCGCTGGCGTTGCCTTTGCCATACAACATCAGGGTACATCTGATCAGGGTACATTCGGAATATGCACCTCATGGTTAAAAAATAAATCCTGCCCCTGCGAAACCGCCGGACTAAAACGCCAGAACAAATGCAAAATAGCGCTGCGGTTGAGGCTGGCGCCACTGTAACTAAAGACCGCTTCGCTGCTGCCGTTTGAAAACCCCACCGCCAACAATTCACCACTGACCAGCGGTGGTAACGGCTGCGCCACTAAAAAACCATAATTGCTGTAACGGCGAAGCTCAGCGCCAACCCGGCAAATACTGACCGGCTGGTCGGCCAGATAAAAACGCCGCTGTGGTGATTCAGTAACAAAACTGGCCTGCAAGGCGCCAATATTGGCCAGACTCACCCTGCTGGTATGGGCATTGCCGTCGGCATCGTCCGGAGCATTTTGCACCGCAGCCACATCGGCACTGCGGCCCTGATTTAATGCATAAATATGGCTGGCATCCGTTGCATACACTGTCAGGCGCTGGCCTGGCTGGGCTGCCCAGCCGGTATTTAAACTGGTGACACCTATCCAGTTCCGACGGTCCGGAAAAAGCGGCAAGTCGCGGTAAATCCCACTTAGGGCCAAAGGCGCAAATTCAACACAGCTCACTGAATTATCGGCATTAGCGCTTACCCGCACACTGCCGGGCACCGCAGCGCGCACTTCACGCACCACCCGCTCCAGCGCAAAACGGCTTTGTTGCAGTACCTGCTGTATTGCATTGGCATCCATATACATACCGGCACCCAGGCGCAGATAACTGGTCAGTCCCACCGCCAGAATGCCCAAAAGCAGCATCACCACAATCAGCTCTACCAGGGTAACCCCCCGCTGATACCATCCAGTGTTACTAAGCTTGGACAGCGGCATTACCAGTTCCCCTTATAACCGGCAAACACAATAGGTTCGCCACCCGGTGTGGTCACTGTCAGGGTGATTTTTTTAGCTCTGTTGTTGGCAAGGCCAAGCTCGCTGCCGGCATAACTCACCCGCACCGCCACCTGATAATTTTGATACTGCGCTGCCAGACTCTGGTTCAGCACATTCACCAGGCTGGCACCATTTACATTCAGGCAATGAAAATCATCGACATCGTCATAAAGGTCACGACTGGCTTCTTCAGTGGCAAAAGATAAACCAGAGGCAGGACAACTGGGTAAAGTGGTAATACAGGCGCTGGCGCCTGCTTCGTTGCAGCGTAATAAGGTATTACCACGACTGGAATTTTCATCAAAACTCATGGCCATCATTTCGTTCATCAGGCTATGGCCCAGTTCAGCCGCCCGCACCTGATGCCAGGGTTCAGTGCTGCGTACCAGCATAGGCCCCATAATCTGGCTGATCATTAAAATGGCAATCGCCAGCACCACCATGCCGACAATCAGCTCAATCAGCGTAAAACCACGCTGCAGATTTAACATGGGCTTTAACATGAGCTTTGATATCCGCTGGCGGCAATACAAAAACTGGCCTGCTGGCCTGCTCTGGTCAGGTCGATTTGGCAACCACCGGCACAGCTGCCTTGCGGCCGGCCCCAGCTGTCAAATCTTAATAACAGCGGCAATACGCCGGTGCTGACGCTAACTTTCGCCTGACTTAAATCAATTTGTTGTGGATTATTGGCATCAAAAGAAAAACCGGCGGATG
Organism: Rheinheimera sp.; assembly: GCA_003543135.1. GTDB lineage: Bacteria > Pseudomonadota > Gammaproteobacteria > Enterobacterales > Alteromonadaceae > Pararheinheimera. The sequence goes on along the minus strand of DPJG01000021.1, from coordinate 17,802 downwards.
GCAAACAAGGATCTGTGCTGGCAGGGCCAGCTGCTGTGGAGGTGATCACCAGCGTTGGGCAAAGGCTGCTGAGGCTGGCGGTATCCTGCATACTTTGCAGCTGAATTTGCCGGCTTAAACTTAACAGCTGGTCGCGCTGTGCCAGCACTGTTTCTGCATCTGCGGTAAAAAATTTGGGTAAAGCGGTGACAGCCAGAATGCCGCCAATCAGCAAAACCACCACCAGTTCCACCAGAGTAAAGCCGGTTGATTTTGCATTCATCAGCAACATCCTGACCTGCAGGCTGGATTAACAGCCTTGTGTTTGAAGTTCAAGCACAGGTTTCACACCAGCTGCAGTTGATTCTGAATAAATCAGCTGACAAGCTTCAGCTGCTGTAGATTTATAAACAAGCGGCTTTGGCGTAATGACGACCTTTCCTGCAACGCTAGTTGCATCAACAATCCATTCGTCAGAGGACAGCTCAATCACTAATCCCAAATCATCCGCAGTCGCTTTTGGATAACCATATACCACATTGACCTCAGGATTTTCTAAGGTCTCGGTTGCGGCTTTTTCTTTGCTCTGCAAAATCGCTTTGCTGTACACCATAGCATTAGCCGACTCCAGCGAGCCTTTTAAGGCGCTTAAGGTTGAGGCTTTCGCATCACCGGATAAATTTAAAAACTTTGGTGCAGCTGTGATGGCCAAAATGCCCAAAATCACAATCACTATCACCAGCTCAACTAAGGTAAAACCCTGATTTTTTTTCATAACGACTCTCTGTGCTCAAATGAACTGCTGCAAGGTGCAGAACAGCCTTGCAGCACAACTTTATTAACCAATTAAGGTTTCTTTAAAAATGAACTGACCTGGCCCGTTACCGGGTCATAGGTAAAACCATTGCTGGAATTATTGTCTGTTGGCGCTGCAGTTAAACCTGCCGTCTGATGGTAAACACAGAGACCACCTGCGGTGCGCACATAAAAGCTCACGGCAGCTAACTCTGCAGCAGTTGCAGCTGTGGTGCTGGAACTCGGTGATTGCTGGAAAATGGTGTTTAATACGGTCTGACAAGCAGCAGCTGTCAGGTTAGCCGCAGTCACACCACCAGCCGGAAAACCATTGGCGGTAGCAACAGACACATTCACACCGTCATAGTTCACATCAACCACACCACCGGTACCAGCCGGACGGCCAGCCACTTCCCAGGCGGCGCGCACTAAACCTACGGCAGAAGCAAAACCACCAGCTGTGCCTTCCACTGATACGTTTTCCGCCTGCTCAGTCACATTTAAAAAACGTGGCAAAGCAGTGGCTGCTAATAAACCGAGAATAATAATGACGATCACAAGCTCAATTAAGGTAAAACCTTGTTGCCGGCCCGACATGCTGTTCATATGGTCTGCTCCAGAAAATTAGAAGTTAAGTTATTGTGTGTTATATCAGTAATTAATGACAGCTTTTGGCTTTATTGCCAAGTGCTGTTTTAACCACTCTTTTTATAGGCACTGAGCATATCCCACATTGGGGTAAAGATACCCAGCGCCAGGATCAACACCATGACCGCCACTATCACTATCAGGATAGGTTCGATTTTGGCGGTCAGGCTTTTTAAATCAAACGCCACTTCCCTTTCGTAAAACAGCGCTACTTCCTGCAGCATATCGTCGACTTGCCCTGTTTCTTCACCAACCGCCAGCATTTGCATCACCAGCGGGGTAAATAAATTACTCTGGCCCGACACCCGCACCAGACTTTCGCCACGTTCTATGTTACGCCGCATTTCACGGATTTTTTCGCCCATATAGTCGTTATCCACAGCATCAGCCACCAGACTGAGCGCTGAGGTGAGCGGCACACCGGCTTTGAGCATCAGCGAAAAACTGCGGGCATAACGGCCCAGCGTGGCTCTGTTAATAATGTCGCCCATAATAGGCAATCTGAGCTTGAGCTTGCTCCAGCGATAACTGCCGGAAGGGGTTTGCAAATAACGGTATAACGCAAAAGCGCCGGCTGCTGTACCGAGCAATAACCAGGGCCAGTAGTTAATAAAAAAGCCCGAGGTGGCGAGCAGCACCTGAGTGGCCCAGGGCAACTCGGCATTAAATTTGGCAAACATATTGGCAAATTGTGGGATCACCAGAATGTTCAGGATCACCATGGCGATAACAATAGCGGTTAACACAAAAATTGGATAACGGGTGGCCTGGCTGATTTGTTTGCGCGTTTCCTGTTCCTGTTCAAAATAATCCGACAGCTGCAAAAAAGCTTCGTCCAACCGGCCGGTGTTCTCCCCCACATGCACAATACTGACAATAAGCCGGTTAAATACTTTGGGATGACTGGCGAGCGCCACGGATAAATTACGGCCTTTTTCCAGCTGGTCAGCAAGGTCGGATAACACCACCCGCAGCGATTTGGACGCTGTGCTTTCGGCCAGGCCACGGATAGCGCGGATAATAGGAATACCGGCCTTCATCAACGAATACATCTGGCGCGAGAATACAATCAGCTCGGTTAGCCCCACCTGAGGCCCGCCCAGCTTCAGCTGCCAGACCGAACTACCGGCTTCCGGCTGCAATTCTATTTTTAATGGGATCAGCCCACGCCGGCTGAGTAAATCCGCTGCCGCCATTTCATTGGCCGCTTCGAGCACACCATTTTGTGGCTGGCCCTGATGGTCACGGGCGGCATAACGGAAATTGGCCATTAACTCACGGCTCCTTCTGGCTGCGCCATATCGTCAAGCTCTACATATTCCGACACTTTAATCACTTCTTCCAGTGTGGTAATACCTTGCTGGGCGTAGTCGAGCGCCATATTGCCCAGGGTTTTAAAGTCACTGTTCTGATAAGCAATATGGGCAAAATCTTCGGCGTCGTTGCGGCGCAGCGCATCGGCCAGCGGTTTATTGATCACCAAAAGTTCAAACACCCCAACCCGGCCTTTATAACCACTGTAATTACAGGACTGACAACCACGGCCCTGCCAGAATTTCAGACCATCACGGGCTTTAAAGTGTTTTAACCAGGTTTGTTCCAGCTCATCAGGCTGATAAGGCTGTTTACAATGTGGGCAAATACGCCGCACCAGACGCTGTGCCAAAATAGCGCGCAAAGCACTGGCCACCAGATAAGGCGCAGCGCCCATATCAATCAGGCGCAACGTACTGGTGACAGCGTCGTTGGTGTGTAAAGTAGACAGCACTAAGTGGCCGGTTAAAGCACCCCGTAAACCCATTTCAGCGGTTTCCTGGTCGCGCATTTCACCGACCATCAGAATATCCGGGTCTTGCCGTAAGCTGGTGCGCAGCACATTGGCAAAGTCGAGACCAATTTTATGGTTAATCTGCACCTGATTAATCCGTGGCAAACGGTATTCCACCGGATCTTCTACCGTAATAATTTTTACACCGGCCTGGTTCAGCTCGCTGAGCACCCCATACAAAGTAGTGGTTTTGCCCGAACCTGTGGGCCCTGTGACCAGCACCATACCGTGTGGACTCTGGATAATACGTCTGAGCTTTGTTAATAAATGCTCTGGCATCCCGGTTTCATCCAGCGACAATAAGCCGGCCGACTGGTCCAGCAAACGCATGACCACCGACTCGCCGTACTGCACCGGCATGGTCGACATCCGCACATCAATGGTGTGGCCTTTGACTTTAATCTGAAAACGGCCATCCTGCGGCAGGCGTTTTTCCGAAATATCCAAAGCTGCCATCAGCTTTAACCGCAGCACCAAAGCTGAAGCAATACCGGTTTCTTTTAAAATGCTTTCCTGCAGCACACCATCCACCCGCTGCCGGATACGCAGCACCTGCTCGTCAGGTTCAATATGAATATCGGAAGCGCGCACCTGCACCGCATCTTCAAATAATGACTGCAACAGCCGCACTATGGTGTTGTCTTTGTCGTTGTCGCTACTTAATGCAGAAAAATCAATGGCATCTGTGTCTTCGTATTCTTCCTGCAGCTGATGCGCAATGCTTTCAATTTCTTTGGTGCGCCGGTACAGGTTATTAAAAGCCTCAATCAGCTGGCTTTCCCGCACCACAGCAATTTCAATCATCTTGGGTTCAAGCAGCGGCGCTATCTGGTCCAGAATAGATAAGTCGGCCGGGTCACTCATGCCGAGTAACACAGACTCTCCTCTGTCTTCCAATACCAGGGCTCTTAACCTGCGGGCGTGCACTTCCGGCAATAACTGCGCTGCTTTGGGATCAATACGGCGCTGACTGATATCTAAAAAGGACACATTTAACTGCTGCGCCAAAAACTGTAATAACTGATCTTCAGTTAAAAAAGCCAAATCAATCAGACTGGCACCAAGTTTGCGACCTGTGGTTTTTTGTTCGGCCAGAGCACGGCTTAGTTGTTGTTCGGTGATGATGCCTTCATGCACCAACAAATCACCAAGTCGCATTTTTAAACGGGGTCTTTGCATCGGTTCACTCTGCTGTGGCTAAACGTTGCTGAATAAATTGTACTGTGGCGGCCGACAAACCGCCTGCGGTTAAAGCCCGCTGATACGCCTGTTTGGCCTGTGGTAACCGGCCAAGTTGCTCCAGCACCAGCGCCTGGCCCAGCCAGCCGCGGCTAAAACCTGGCTGAATGCTAGTGAGCTGTTGCCAGGCCAGCAAAGCTTCCGCCAGTTTTTGTTGTTGCTGCAGTGCATTGGCTTTGAGTTGTAATACTTCAGCGTTGCTTACTGCGCTGCTGATTTGATTCAGCGCAAGTTCGGCACCAGCCCAGTTTTTTTGCAAACTGGCTAGGCGTGCCTGCTGCAATAACAACAGATCTGAACTCAGTCGCTGCTCGGCACATAGCTGTAGCAGTTGCTGCAGCGACTGCCACTGTTGTAACTGACGGTAACTTTCCGCCAGCCACTCATAACCCTGGACATCCTTGGGTGACAGCTCAATATATTGCTGCGCTTTTTCGCCAAGCAGCGCATAACTGGCACTGGCCAGGGCCGCTGTGGCCTGTGTTTTTAGCCGCGCTAACTGCGCAGTTTTATCAAATACCACCTGCTCCACCTGCATCGAGGAAGGCCCTGGTGCTGCGGTTTGTGCTGCTGTGTTATCAGCAGCAAAAGGCTCTGCTTTGGCTGCCGGATATACCTGACTGCTGCCCTCAGGCTCTGAAGGCCAGACCGCCAAAGCTTTTTGTTCAGCCAGTGCGGTTGCAGCCGTGGCGGGTTCGGCTGCTGCAGTTTCGGTTGAGCGCACTTCCGCCGGCCCTGATTCAGCTTGTGGCGTCGTTGTTTGGGCTGCAGCGGTCACGGCCTGCAGCGCTGCCGAGGCTTCTGCACCAGCTTCGGCCGCTTTTATTGCCGCAGGCTCTAACTGAATTGCCGCCTGATCTGAATGATTAGCAGTGCTCTGGTTTTGCTGCGGCACTGCAATTTGGCTTTGTGCTGTTGCCACCGGCTCTTGCTCCGCTATAGCGACGGACATTGGGCTCTGGCTGCTGTCAGACTTTGCATTTTGCCTTGTATTTGGGCTTGTATTTAAAGGCGCTGCCACCTCTGGTTGTGGCGATAACAGTGCCAGCATCCGGCTTAGCCGCTCTGGCGCCAGCAGGCTAAATCCGCCGCCAATCACCAGCAAAGCACAAAGCCCCCATAACAGCTTGTTGCTGCGTCCTGGTGGCCTGGGCAGGCTGGGTCTTTGGCTCACCACAGCCGGGCCTTTTTTGCCTTGTTGCTGGTCAAGGTCCTTCAGCATCTGGTTAATAACACTCACCACCCGCCTCCCGGTAACCAATACCACAACGCCAACAGCGCTGCTGGTGCCAGCAGCGGCCACCAAAAACCTGAACCAGTGCCTGAGTGCACATCGTCGGTGTCGCGGGCGGCCTGCATCACCTGATAACAACCAATTTGCTGCAGCGCTTTGCCATAGCCCAGCATCAACGCTTTATGCGCCAGAATATTAATCAGCCTTGGAATACCGCGGCTGTAATAATGCAATAACCACAAGGCGGTGCGGCTAAACAGTTGCGACGCGCCGGCCAGCTGCAGACGGGCATTGACATAACAAGCCACCTGAGCGCGGTTTAATACCGACAAATCATAAGAAAAGCTGATGCGCTGGCGCAGCTGCCTGAACTGATACAAAGCCAACCGCTGATTCAGCTCGGGCTGGCCAAACAGCACCACCTGCAACAATTTACGTTGTTCGGTTTCCAGGTTGGTCAGCAAGCGCAAGGCTTCCAAGGTTTCATCGGGCAAAGCCTGGGCTTCATCAATCAGCAGTACCACCTGTTTTTGCTGTTGCGCCAAGAGCACCAGCTGGCGTTGCAGCAGCTGGGTCAGTTGCTGCGGGTCGATATTGGCGGAGTGTTTTAAACCAAGCTCCAGCGCCAAAGCCCAGCGCAGTTCCAGCGGCGACAAATGCGGGTCCGGGATATAAGCCAGTGCAAAATGCTCCGGCGCTTCCTGCAATAATTTGCGGCACAACAGGGTTTTGCCCGTGCCGACTTCGCCTGTGACTTTAATAAAACCTTCACCTTGCGAAAGCGCCACGGTCAGCACGGCCATCGCCTGCTGATGGATAGGTAAATCCACATAAAATGCCGTGTTGGGCGTCAGGCCAAAAGGCGCTGCGCTCATGCCGTAGTGCGCAAGGTACATCATCAGCCGTTACCGCTGCGCCGCCCAGTCCTGCACCTGACTGCCCGACTGCTGAATTTGCTGCTGCCAGACGCCGCTTTGCACTACTGTAGGTTTGAGTAAAATCACCAGCTCTTTTTTCTTTTCGGTTTTGCTCATCGATTTAAATAACGAACCCACCACCGGAATCGACATCAGACCTGGCACACCACTTTCAGTGTCGTTGATCACCGTTTGCATCAGGCCGCCAATCACCACAATTTCGCCATTACTGGCTTTGATAATAGTGTCCGACTCGCGGATATTACTTTGCGCCAGTGGCAACACAATTTTTTCTTCACTGAGCTGTACAGTTTTGGTTTGCTCAGCGGTTTCAGTGACTGAAGGATGCACATGCAAAATCACCTGACCGTTCTGGTCTATTTGTGGCGTGACATCGAGCGCAATACCGGAGAAAAACGGCTGCAAAATCACCGTTGGTGTGGTGTTTTGCACGCCATTGGCGGCTGTGGTGGTATTGCTGGAAATTTCAGTGACAAAATATTCGTCCTGACCCACTTTAATCACCGCTTTTTGGTTGTTAATGGCGGTCACGCGAGGGCTGGACAGTACCTGGGCATCACCCTGGGTTTCCAGCAGGCTGATCACACCGTTAAAGTCGGCATTCTGAAACGAAATGCTGGTGAGGCCGCCAATGGCGGTATTAATAGGGTTGCCAAAGTTACCGGCGGCATTGCTGATGCGCAAGCTGGTGGAATCGATATTGGTCAGCGCATTTTGCCAGTTGATGCCTTGCTGGTAATCATCACTTAAGGTCACTTCAATAATTTTGGCTTCCAGAATCACCTGACGCTGCAGATGTTGTTCCGACTGGGTTAAAAATGCCCTGACTGCGGCAATTTCATCCGGCATGCCACGCACTGTGACTAAACCGGCCTGAGGTGACACCACCACAGTTCGTTGTTCACCGCCCCCCAGAATACCGGCCACGGCTTTTTCCAGATCTTTCCAGAAGTCGGTTTTGCTGCCGCTTTGGATCATACTGCCGTTAAATTGCTGATTATTCTGCTGACCGTTATTGAGGTTGTTGTCGTTAAAACCATTCTGGTTATTCTGGCCGCTCTGGTTATTGCGGTTATTGCCATTTCTGTTGCTTTGGTTGTCCTGCGACACCCCACCTGAGTTCACGGCAATAGACGACATGCCCATCCGCTGCATCAACAGATAATTGACCGCTATGGTTTCGGTACGCAAACCAGCCGGATATACCTGCCAGACATTACCTTGCTGACGGATATCAAAACCGTACATCTGCTGCACCACCTGCATCACTTCAGGCAAAGTGACCTGTTTCAGCTGCAGGCTGATTTGCCCCTGCACATCAGGGTGCACCACGATGCTTTGTTCAGTGTCAGCCACCAGGGAGGCAAAAAAGTCGGGCATAGCCACATTCAGTGCCGACACATTGATGCGGGGCAACAGCAAATTGGCTGTTGGCGGCGCCATAGGTGTCAGCAGGTCGTCTGTGACTGCGGCCGGCACTTGCAGCGGCACGGCTTTTGGCGCGGCCTGCTGTTGTTGTAATTTGCCAAGTTCAGCACTGGTGTTACTGGCCGCCTTCGGAGCTTCAATACTCTGGCAGGCGCTAAGCGCGATGATACTGGCAAGTAAACTAAGTTTTGTGCGCATAAGGTTCACTACTTTGTTGTACTGTTAAATAAATTCAGCTGCAGCCGCTTTTCACCTTGCTGCAGTATCACCCGGCCGGCGCTGATACTCTGCACCTGATAAGGCCCCACTTTGTCGCCTGTTTTGACCAGCACGCCGTTAATCAGCGCCTGATAGCTACGACCGTCACTGCGGATCAGGCTAAGCCTGGGGGCAGGTTCGGCGGCTTGTACTGCGGCACTCTCTGGCTCTATCTGTGCTTCAGGTGCAGTTGGATCGGCAACACTGCCGCTGCTGCACAGCAACAACAGCGCCGCCAGCTTAAATTTGCAGATAGCTGTCATGTTCACTTACCGTTTCAAGTTCAAGCTCAAGCTCAGCTTTGGGAAACTGACTGACTTTATACCGCAGTTGCGACCAGTGCAGTTGCCAGGGCAATTGTTCCAGTCGCGTCAGTAATTGTTGTAAAGCAGCATAACTGCCGGCAAACACCAGTTTGGTGCCGTGGCGGTACAACAGCGGTTGGCTGCTGTCCATGCCCGGTAAAGCCACTGCCGCTGCCGGCAGATTTTCCAGCGCCAGCAGACTGACACCCTGCTGACTGGCCAGTACGTCTTTGAGCAGCTGCACCATTTGTGCACCGCTGATATAACGGCCTGTCATAGCGCGGATTTGTTCAAGCAACTGCTGTTGTTGTGTATTCATGGCGTTAATTTCTGACCGCAGCTGCTCATCCGGATCCTGCTGTAACGCCTGCTGCACTGCATCTATCTGCTGTTGCAGCACCTGCAGTTGTTTGCTGGTTTGCTGATATTGTTGCTGTTGTTTTTGCGCTTCTGACCAAAGCGGCTCTACGCCATAGAGCACGCCACACCATAACAGCAGCACCAGCACTGCAGCGCTGATGAAATATCGTTCGCGCAGCTGAAACTGCAAAAAACGTTCTTCCCACTGTTGCATCAGGTTCATGGTTGCCCCCCGCTGCTGTCGTTATTTTTTAGCGTTTTAGCTGCTTCTGCTGCTGGCGACGATGCTGCCGGTGCTGCGTTGTTGACTGCAGGCGCAGTAGCCGCTGGTTGTTGCAATAAAGCGGTGAAATCCTGCGCTGTTTTTTGTTTGGCAGACACCAAAAACTGCCGGTATGCACCTTCGGCCACCGGCTCCAGTTTGACCAGACTAAACTCCAGCCCCTGCAAACCTGGCGCTGCGCCCAGGGCTGTTAACCAGCGCGGCACGAGCTCAGCGTCTCTGGTGATTCCCTCAAATTGTTCACTGCCGCCCAAAGCAAAACCTGTCAGCCATAAACCTTTAGGGTCAATATCGGACAGATGTTGCATCACTTTGGCATATCGCGGCGGGGTTTTATTATTTTCCTGTTGCAGATAACTCAGCAGCTGCTGCTTTTGCGCAATACTTTGCTGCAGCACACTGGCTTGTTGCTGTAACTGCGCCGACGGCTGACGCGCCGACAGCGCCTGCTGATACAGCTCCAGCTCTTTGACTTTATGCTGTTGTTGGGTCTGCGCCAGCGCTAATTGTGCTCTGGCCGTGCTTAACTGCTGATACGCCAAGCCGCCCCCAACCAGCAATAACAACAGTACCAGCATTGTTGCTCTGATAAGTTCGGGCAGCGTCATTTTGTCGTGGCGCGGCTGTAATGCCGCCTGGTATAAATTAACCCTGAGCTTCATTGGCCTGCTCCCCGGCTAGGATCAACTCCATGGCGCCTGCCATGGTTAACCAATAATCCTGTTGTTCAGCGGCGCTGAGTTTAGGCATTTGGCTTGCCAAATCCAGCATACCGACCTGACTAAAACCATTGTCGGCAAAATAACGCACTATGTCCGGCAGCTGCGGGCTGGCTATCTGGAATAAAATTTCTTTGACCGGCGCCTGACGCAGCTGCCCTTCGAAATAATCCAGCGAACGCTGCACTTCCAGCAATAAATTATCCAGCATACCCTGGCGCAGTTCGGTCATTTCATATTGATCAATACGGTTAAAACCACGCAGCTTGCGCGAAAAATACAGCATCCCCTGCTTGATGATCTGCAGGCTCAGCTCCTGCCCGGGCTGATGCACCAACAACATCACAGCGCTGTTTTGTACCGGAATAAAGTTGCGCGGCAACCACTCTTCCGGCTGAATATTGGTAAGTTGGATATTTTTGCGCTGCAAAGCACGGCACAGCTCCAGCAGGCTGCTTTTAGACGTCACCACCACGTTGATGCGGGCGCCCTGAGTGCTGGTATGTTCGGGTAAGTCGAGATAATCCAATAACATATCTTCAACCGGCACTGTAGTGAGTTCCCGCACCAGCCAGGGCAGCGCCTGTAACATTTCTTCAGCTTTAACAGCGGGTTTGTCCAGCTGCACCAGCTGATAGCGGTCACTGCTCAGTACCAGACAAAGTTCGGTGCCCGAGGGCAGCTCACTGCACAACTGCAACAACATCGTTTGTAGATTGTCATTGTTGCCGGGCAGCAGGGTTTCTACTTTCAGCACTTTTAAACCGGTGCTTTGTAATAACACCAGTTTCAGATAATCATTGTGCAAATGCACGGCCGCCACATGCGCCGCAGTTTTGGAACGGGACTGACCAAACTTGATCATACCGGCTAACTTTTCAAACATGATTCAGTCCTGAGACTATGTATAATCTGCTGCTTGTTGTTCCCCGGGGTGCTGAAATGTCCGATCCGTTTTATCAGCTGCAATGGCAGCTCCTTGTTGACCCCCAGCTAACGGCTCGGCAGGTCCAAATCTGGATTGCCACACTCGCTTGCCGGGTGCCTGACATCGCCGGGAATAAATGGTTAAAACTAAAGTATCACATCCAGCAAATACAACAACATAACAAAAAAGGAATTCTGAGTTTTGGTGGAGCCTTTTCCAATCATCTGGTTGCTTTAGCGGCTGCCGGCAAGCATTTTGGTTTTGCCACTGTCGGCATAGTGCGCTCCCATCAGGCTGATTTGCATAATCCAACGTTACAACGATGTACTGAACTTGGCATGCAGCTGAAGTTTGTGTCGCCTGAACAATACCGCAATAGGCAGCATGCTGAGTTTGTGGCTGAACTTTGCACTTTATATCCGGATTATCTGATGGTTCCCGAAGGCGGCAGCAGTCCACTGGCCTTGCCCGGGCTTGCTGAACCTCCCATTTTACAAACGCCTTCAGGCTCCGCTAGCCTGATCAGCTGCGCAACCGCCAGCGGCGGTACTTTGGCCGGTTTAAGCGCCGCCCATCCCACCACCGCAGTACTGGGGATTTCGGTGGTCAAAGATGCCTCTTTGCCGGATCGCATTCGCCAGTTAGTGCCCGTTGATGCGCCGCAGAACTGGCAGCTGCGTCAGGAGCAAAGCCAAAAGCCTTATGGCAAATTTACGCCGCAAACCCTGCAGTTTTGTCTGGATTTAACGCAGCAGCAGATTTACACCGAACCTGTATACAGCGGCAAAGCACTGCAAAGTTTAGTGTTATGGGCACAACAAGGAGATTTTGCACCGGGTAGCCATATTGCCTTTTTCCACACCGGAGGTTTACAGGGGCTCGCAGGGCTTTATTATCGCGGTTTGATAAACCAGCAGCAGTATCAACAATTACAGCCGCAAGTTAATGCGGCTGATCCTGCGGAATAATACGCGACAACGGCTGACTGAAATAATAACCCTGAGCACCACTGACGCCGAGTTTTTGCAGTACCTGCCATTCTTTCAGGTTTTCCACCCCTGTGGCGATGACCCGCACACCTTTGCTGGTATTACAGCTGATTAAACCACGGACAAATAATTGTTGTTCCAGCTGTAAATCCAGATGCCGCACCACAGAAGGATGCAATTTAATGGCTTCAATGGTCAGCTCATCCAGATAGGGGCAAGCTTCAATCGACAGTCCCACATGGTCGATAATCAGCGCAAAACCCTGCTGCTGCAAATGGGCTAACACAGGTTTTAACTTGCGGTAATTTTTCTGCAGATGATATTCGTCCACTTCCAGTGCAAACTGCCGGGCGTTAATTTGCCCTTGCGCCAACATCTCACCCAGCCATTGCAGCCAGTCTTTACTGAGCAGGGTTTCCACCGCCAGATTGACACTACACCTGTTGTTGCCGAAGTTTTCCAGCTGGCATAATTTTGCGGCTTTGAGCAGCACGTACTGGTCAATGGCCTGGGTTAAACCACAGTTGGCCGCCATCGGCAAAAACACTGCGGCGTTGAGTTTATCGCCTTCGCTGCTTTGCAGGCGTACCAGCACTTCATGCTGGATCACATCATGTTGCTCCCAGGAAAACACCGGCTGAAAAGATAAAATCAGCCGCTGCTCTTTTAAGGCGTTACTAAGCTCAGTGCGCCACCAGACCGAACCTTTAATTTTGGGTTTGTGGCTTGGGTAAAACCCATAAGCGGCATTGGGCCCCTGTAGCTGCGCTGTTTTCAGCGCCATATCGGCTTCGGCCATCAGCTGATAACTACCCTGCCCCTGCTGATAAATAACATAACCAATATGCAAAACATCAAAATCGAGATAATCGGCAAAATAACTGGAGCGGCTTAAGATAGATGCCATCCGATCCCCCATGGTTTCGGCATCTTTTTGCGTCAGCCCTGGCAATAACACCGCTAAATCGTTGTCAGCAATACGGGCCAGCACAGTCTGGGGCAAATGGGCGCACAGCTGGGTTAATAACTCAGCACAACCGGCCAGCCGCTGCACCTGCAACGGCAATTCCAGATACATTTCCGGGTGACTGACCTGAATTAAAAACAAAGCACCGGACGAGGCTTCCTGTGGATCGTTCAGATAATGCTGCAGCTTGCTTTCAAAATAGATGCGGTTACCAATGGCAAGGTCGTGGTCTATCAGGCCCTGTACCCGCACCAGATGGCGGATTTCCTGCTCACGGCGCGCCTGCGCCTGCTGATTTTGCTGTAATAACGTCAGTTTGCCGATCAGGCTGTCTTGTTGTGACAGCGGTAAATGCGCCTGCTGCATTAAGGCATCGAGCTGCGCCGATAAAGCGGCGATTTCCTGTTGTTGTTGCTGGTAGTGTTCCAGCCGCCCCAGCAATAACCAAAGCGGCAATACCAACAGCAGATCAAACAGCAGATAAGCCCAGAGTTCAAACCCCAGACCCACCTCACTGGTTTTGCTGACCAGTAACAGCGCCAGGTTTGCCACCAGCAATAACAAAATTAAACCAATCCAGCGTCCATACTGTTGCCACAAAATTCCCAGCTTCTGCACAATCACCTCCAGGTTATGATTTCAGTGTTGTTGCCACACAGAACTTTGTCGAGCCACGGCGTGGAATTATCTGAGCTCTGCCACTGACGCTGATTTGTGTTGTGCTGAGCTGGCCATTTTACGTAAATACAGCTGCAGATCCTGCTTCACTTCCGGCAATAACAAATACAAGGCCAGAATATTCGGCACCGCCATCAGGAAAATCATCGAATCAATAAAATCAAACACGGCCAATACGTTAGGCACAGCACCTATGGCCACCACAGCACAAATCAGTACCTTATAAGCGCGGATACTGTATTTGTGTTCACCAAACAAAAAACCCCAGCCTTTTTGGCCGTAATAAGCCCAGCTCACCACAGTGGAGTAACCAAAAAGCAACAAAGCCACCATCAGCACCAGCGGGAACCAGTCAAATACTGACGCAAAAGCCGAAGAAGTGAGCTGCACGCCATCCAGTCCGGTTTGCAGATAAGCACCGGTTAAAATAATCACCAAAGCGGAAATAGTACAAATCACCACAGTGTCGATAAAAGGCTCTAACAAACCAACAAAACCTTCGGAAACCGGGTCATTGGTGCGGGCGGCGGCATGGGCAATAGGCGATGAGCCAATACCGGCTTCATTGGAATAAGCGGCACGGCGAAAGCCCTGAATTAACACGCCAATCACACCACCATAAGCGGCTTCAGGGGCAAAAGCACCTTTGACAATGGTGAGAAGCGCCCCAGGAATGTCCTGCCAATGCAGGCCAATAATCACCAGCGCCGCGGCCAGATAAATACCACACATCAAAGGCACCAGTTTACTGGTGACCCGGCCTATGCTTTTAATACCGCCCACTATCACCAGTGCCACCAGCGCGGCATAAATAAAACCAAAGAGCCAGGCATTATCAAAACCTGTCACTGTTTTTACCTGCACAAAACCCTGGTTCACATGCACAAAACCGGCAGAACCAAAGACACAGGCCACGGCAAAAAAGCCAGCCAGAAATTTACCAAGCCTGGGCAAATGGTATTTTTCCAAAGCTGCTTTGATGTAATACATAGGACCGCCGGCCACAGTACCGTCCGGCAAAATCTGCCGGTATTTTACCGCCAGCGTACATTCGACAAATTTGGTGGTCATGCCCAAAAAGCCGGCCACTATCATCCAGAAAGTAGCGCCTGGCCCACCCAGGGTAATAGCAACAGCCACACCGGCAATATTACCGGTGCCGACAGTGCCGGATAAAGCGGCTGATAAGGCCTGAAACTGGCTGATTTCACCTTTGTCGTTTTTATCGGCAAAATCACCACGCACTACACGCAAAGCATGGCGAAAACCACGGATATTGATAAACCCCAGATAACAGGTAAAGACAATGGCACCGCACATCAGCCATAACACTGTGACCGGTATGGCCACACCCTGCACCTCAAATGAATAAAACACCACACTGGCAAGCGCCGTGCTGAATTGCTCAAAAGCCTGCTGAAAGCTGAACTCGCTGGACATCTGGAAATCTCTGGCTGCAAAAAGCAGCACCTTATCACAGAATTTCCTGCCTTTGCCCTGCCAACTTTTTGAAACTTCATCATTTGGTTATAAAAATCGCACCAAATTGTCATGCCCGGGCGCAACACTTTGCGGGTGAAACCTTGCATCAACCGGGGATAACTGATGAACCGAATCTGCTTTGCACTTTTCACCCAACAGCAAATTTTGTGTGATGTACCAGCGGTTTTGCCCTTATCCACAGGCGGTATCCAAAGATGTTGGCAACAAATGCTGTGGCCACTGCTGTTGATATTGTTGTGTGCCCTAAGCCAGCAGGCACAGGCTACACAGCAAAAAAACACCAACTTCAGCCCCAAAGTGGTG
This sequence comes from Rheinheimera sp., assembly GCA_003543135.1. Lineage (GTDB taxonomy): Bacteria > Pseudomonadota > Gammaproteobacteria > Enterobacterales > Alteromonadaceae > Pararheinheimera. The sequence goes on along the minus strand of DPJG01000021.1, from coordinate 2,420 downwards.
CTGGTCAGTATCGACGGCTTGCGCTGGCAGGAATTGTTTTATGGCGCCGATGCAGAGCTGGCCAATGACAGTCGTTATGTGCGCAACAGCACCTTATTAAGCCCGCTGCTTCAGGGCAATAAAGCCGAAAATTTACTGCCGTTTTTTCATCAGGTGATTAAAAAACAAGGTTTATTAGTCGGCGACCGTCATCAGGGCTCTCTGATGAATGTCAGTAACAAAGCCCGGGTGTCTTACCCTGGTTATAACGAAATGCTGAGCGGGGTGGCCGATCCCAATCTTCACAGCAATGCGCGCAGGTACAATCCCAATGTCACAGTGCTGGAATGGCTGAATCAACAACCCGGTTTACAGGGTCAGGTGGCGGCTTTTGGCTCCTGGGATATGCTGCCTTTTATTCTGAATGTGCCGCGCAGCCAATTGCCGGTCAATGCCGGTTTTAGCAGTGCCAGCGGCGAGCTGACCCCGGAGCTGCAACTTTTGAATAAACTACAACGCCAAACCCCCAGCCCCTGGGCTTCGGTGCGGCTGGATGTATTTACCCACCAGTTTGCGCTGGAATATCTCAAGCGGAAAAAACCCCGGCTGTTGTATGTGGCTTATGGTGAAACCGACGATTTTGCTCATGACCGCCAGTACGATCAGTATCTGTGGGCGGCCAAACGCAGCGACCAGTTTATTGCTGAGCTGTGGCAACAACTGCAAAACGACCCGTTTTACCGCGATCAAACCACCTTGTTGATCACCACAGATCACGGCCGCGGCCGCCACGCCGATAGCTGGTCGCATCATGGCAGTGTGCGGGCTATGGCTGGTTATCTGCAAAAACTAACAGCTTCTGCTGCAGTAGAAGGTTCGGACGAGATTTGGCTGGCCGCGCTTGGCCCGGCCATTGTGGCTCAGGGTATCAAAAACACCGGCACCACCTGGTGGCAACATCAGGTGGCGAGCACAGTGGCTGAACTCCTGGGTTATGATTTTCAGCGTTTTCAATATAAGGCCCAGGCCGCTTTGCCGGTATCGGGTAACAGCCAGCAACTGGCACAGCGCGGCAATAGTCTGCAGGCGACTGCGCCTTAAACTAAGGCTATGACCAGAGCGCCGGCCGCTCATGACAGAAACAACTATGACGAAAACAAATAATACGACAAAAAACAGCGGTTAACGGCGCTGGTAAATTTCCAGCGGCAGGCCATCCGGATCGGCAAAAAAGCTAAATTCTTTGCCGGTATAAGGATCCACCCTGATAGGTTCCACTGTTATACCCCGCGCTTCCAGCCAGCTTTTTGTTTGCGCTACATCAGCCACCACAAAACTTAAATGGCGCAACCCCTGAGCTTCAGGGCGGCTTGGCCTTGACGGCGCATCGGGAAATGAAAATAACTCCAGCTGACCGCCATCCGGCAAGGCTAAATCAAGTTTCCAGGACTGGCGTTCGGCGCGGTAATGTTCCGCCAGGATTTTAAGCCCAAGTGTTTGACTATAAAATATTTTTGATTTTTGGTAGTCGCTGCAAATAATGGCAACGTGGTCTATGGCTAATAACAAATGAACTCCGGAATATTCAATCACAGGGCTGCTGAAAGTGCTGGCAGACGCATTCCAGGATAACGCTGATACAACTGCTGTAATGCGCCGGAATGCTGTAATGCCGCCATGCCTTTATCCCAGCGTTTTTTCAGCATAGCACCGCGTACAGAGCGGGAAAAACCAACGTAAACAGGCACCTGTAGTATTTCTTGTTGCACCAGCTGGTGCTTTTGCAACAGCGGCTGGCCACTTTCTTTTAAATCAGACTGTTCGGCCAGATACACATCAATGCGGCCTTTAATGACCATTTCAAGACCTTGCTGCACCGAGTGGACTTCGTAGCCTGGCACCGACAATCCAAGCGCAGCACCATAGTTATAAGCCAGATCCCAGGCCAGTCTCAGCTCAGAAAGCTGCTTAATGGTTAACGGCGGCCTTAGCTGCAACCCAGGGGCGTACACAGCCATAATGGTATCAAAATCAATAGGTTCTGCTGACAACAACAGCTTATGGCCATCTTCTTTGGTCACTGCCAGCACCAGATCCGCCTGCTGTTTTTCCACCAGTCCCAGAGCGCGGTTAAAATTACTGAACTCCAGTTGCAGTTCACCGGATTTAGGCTTTAACACCAGCTGCACCAGTTCAAAATAACCACCAGTGCCATCTTCATTGGTGTAACCGGGCCAGCTTTTGGTCATCAGTCTGATATTATCTGCCGCCAGCGGCCAGCTCAGCATGATGAATAACAACAGTAAAAAACGGCTCATCATCAACAGTCCCATAGCACAGCACTGTTATGAGCTTAGTGGCAGAATTGCGGCTCAGCCAATCTGTGGTGACACAGATAAAAAAGGCGCCCACAGGCGTAATGCCGATCAGATAAGAAATTT
>DPJG01000023.1 GCA_003543135.1 Rheinheimera sp. | reverse complement strand
GGGCATAGCTCAGTTGGTAGAGCGCTACCTTGCCAAGGTCGAGGTCACGAGTTCGAATCTCGTTGCCCGCTCCAAAATGGCTTTGTGAGACTGTTATATACAACAAATCTTGCAAACAGAAATAAACAAAACGCCGCTTTTAGCGGCGTTTTGTTTTTGTGTCTGCGACCGGATGGGCGTACAGACAACCAAGCTGTCTCATGGAATTGAGAACCGTCCTTCCCATGGAAAGGGCCAGCCTGTTTTGGACGACTTCAGCTTGTTCTGAGATCTAAATCATGCTTAGTTTAATTGCCGATATTGTTGGTATGGCCGGTACTTGCCTGGTGGTAGGCGCGTTCTTTTTATTGCAACTGAATAAAGCCAACCCCAAAGGTTTGTTATACAACCTGATGAATTTGTGTGGTGCGTTGTTTTTGTTATTTAGTTTGTGTATTAACTTTAACCTCGCCAGTTTTGTTATTGAAATTTTCTGGATAGCCGCTTCTTTGATTGGGCTTTACAGTTATATAAAAAATAATAAACAGCAGCCGCAATAAAGCTGTGTTTAGGCGTTAAGTCTTGTAGTACTAAAGCCAATAATAAAAAAAGCAGCCGGAGCTGCTTTTTTTATAAAGTCTAAGTGTCTGCTGCTTAACTTAACAACAGTGGCACCAGCAGTTCAGCCAGTAAGACCACCAGCATGACACCCACCAGATTCATCACAAAACCGGCTTTGATCATATCTTTTATTTTTAAGTGACCGCTGCCAAACACTATGGCATTGGGTGGTGTTGCCACCGGTAGCATAAAACCCAGGCTAGCGGCTAGGGCGGCAGGAACCATCAGATACAAAGGCGATAACTGCATTGACATGGCAACAGGCCCCAGCAAGGGTAAAAATGCGGCTGCAGTGGCTGTATTGCTGTTGACTTCACTTAACAACAAAATCAGCACAACAACCGCCAGCATCACCAGCACAGGCTCAATGCCTTGCAGTACCTGCAGCTGCTCTGCCAGTACCTGAGCGACGCCGGTTTTCTGAATTTGTTCGGCCATGGTTAAACCACCGCCAAACAACAATAGAATACCCCAGGGCAGTTTTTCACTGTCTTTCCAGGCTAATACCGGTGTTTTGGCGTTTCCCGGCAGAATAAACAGCAGCAGTGCCGCTGCCATCGCAACCAGGGTGTCGCTGATGGCAAGCCCTGTCCAGCGTGCCAGCCATTGTTGGCCTATCCAGCCGGTGGCGGCCAGGACAAACACCAGCAACACGGTTTTTTCCGCTTTTGATAACACCCCCAGCGAATGTAGTTGCTGCGTCAGCTGGTTGTGATTGCCGGTGCTGCTTTGCGCTGGCAGGTGAAATTGCAGTTTGCATAACCAGAACCAGCAACATATCAACATCAGAATGGCGAGCGGCACACCCAGCAGCATCCAGCGGGCAAAACTGAGTTCTATCTGATAGTTTTCAGCGAGAAAAGCGGCCAATAATGCGTTGGGTGGGGTGCCAATTAAAGTGGCGATGCCGCCGATACTGGCGCTGTAGGCGATGGCCAATAACACGGCTTTACTAAAATCGTCATCATCATCGGCTTTTGCCATGGCAATAATCGACAGGCCTATCGGCAGCATCATCACAGCTGTTGCCGTATTGGACATCCACATTGATAAAAAAGCGGTAACGGCCATCAGACTGGCAATTTGCGCTGCAGGTTTGTGGCCTGCCAATAACAGAGCCCGTAGTGCCAGCCGCCGGTGCAGGCCGGTTTTTTCCATAGCGATGGATAAGGTAAAACCACCCATAAATAAAAATATCAGCGGATGAGCATAAGGGGCTGTGGTAGCGTCCATGGTGGCAACCCCCAGCAGTGGCACCAGCACCATGGGCAGTAAAGACGTGACGGCAATAGGCACAGCTTCGCTGACCCACCAGAGGATCATCCAGGCCATCAGGCCACACAGATGCCAGGCGTTGTCAGTCAGATCAGCCAATGGTGGTGCTGTTAATAAGGTCATGGCTAACAGTGCTGGTCCTGCGCCCAGCAGGCTGATCAATTTGATATTCATGTTAAGTTCCATCCAGAAAACAGTCAGTAAAAACCAGGCTTATAACGCGACCATTAGGTTTTACTTTACCGTAATATCTATTGCAGGGTGATGATTTGTTTCAGTATTTATCTCTGATATCGCGCTTAGGCTGATTTTCGAAACCAGAGCACCATTCTGATAAAAAACTGGGTACAACAATTTATTTTGGCTACACTGCGCCAACAGCAACTTTAACGCGGACTTTTATATGCAACCCATTTTGCAAACTTACCCGGATGCCGGATCTTTGGTATTTGGTTGTATGGGCCTTGGTGGTGAATGGAATGCGGCCGAGATCAGCTCTGAAGCCAGAAGGCAGTCTTACAGTGCACTGGATGCAGCTGTAGAACAGGGTTTTGTGCTGTTTGACCATGCCGATATTTATGGCCGTGGCAAAGCAGAGCAGGTGTTTGGCGATTATCTGAGCTTGCAGCCACATCTGCGCGATCAAATACTGATCCAGACCAAATGCGCCATCCGTGTTGCCAGTGATGATGCGGTGGGGCGTTATGATTTTTCCGCCAATTATATCCGCCGGCAGGTTGAACTGAGCTTAAGGCAGCTGCAATGTGGTTATATTGATATTCTGTTGTTGCACAGGCCAGATCCATTAATGCAGGCCGAAGAAGTGGCTGCAGTGCTGCTTGAGCTGCAGCAACAAGGCATGGTGAAACACTTTGGTGTATCGAATTTTGGCTGGCCGCAGCTGCAGTTATTGCAATCGCATCTGGCACAACCTTTACTGGTGAATCAGCTGGAAATGAGCCTGAGCCGCATCGATTGGCTGGAGCAGAATGTATTAACCGGAATGCCACAAGGCGCAAACCATTTTTTCAGTTATGGCACTGTCGAATATTGCCAGCAGCATAAGTTGCAAATTCAGGCCTGGGGCAGTCTGGCGCAGGGGCTTTTTAGTGGTGGCAAAAAACCTGCCACATCGGCACAACAAAAAACATCAGATTTAGTGGCAGGGCTGGCGGCCCAATACCAAACCACAGCAGAAGCGATTGTGCTGGGCTGGCTGATGAAGCATCCGGCCGGTATTCAGCCGGTGATAGGTACCACACAACCACAACGTATCGCCGCCTGTGCCAAAGCCAGAGGACTTAGTTTAAGCCGCGAGCATTGGTATGCGTTATACGTGGCAAGCCGCGGCGCGCCTTTGCCCTGAGCCTTGATGAAATAAAAAAAGCTGCCGTAGCAGCTTTTTTTATTTTTTAAAACCAAACCTTGCTTAAAAGCCTTGTAAATATTGCTGCTTAGGCGCTGCCAGAATAGTTTCCCATGAACCATAGGTTGGGTTTGGCAGCATAAACCATTTGGTGCCCCAGAGTGTCTGATGCTGATCAACCAAAGCAGCACGCTGCGCCGGCGTAATGTCTTTTTTCACATTAGGCAGGAAGTCGCCAAAATCGTCACCAACCGACATGATCACGCGGTATTGCTGCATTGCCAGCTCACGGCGGCTTTGTTTTTCGCTGCTCCAGTCCGGTTGTTCGCCTTTGATCCACACCTGAGTTTCATCTGCTTTGTGGATACCAACGGCGCGCAGGTTACGGATAGTGTCGGCTTTTTGCGGACAACTGCTATTTTTGTCACGCGCTTTACAGGCTCTGTTGCTGATATAGAGCACTTTAATACCCATAGCTTCTGCTGCATTTACAAAAGCCACGGCACCCGGCACCGCCTGAGCTTTAGCTGCTGCGACCCAGTTGTCCCATTGCTGCTCATCAAATCCTTGCTGGTTGTTTAAGACGTCACGGGCAGCAGAAGGCGAGTTATCCAGAATAGTTTCGTCGATATCAACAATAATGGCCGGTGGCAACTGGGCTGCAGCGTCGTTTTGTGGCCAGGCGGTCCAGCTACGGTCGGCTTTGGCCGCTGTTAATAATGCCCGAGCCTGATTGTAGGTCTGAATACTGTTCGCCCGGAATTCTGCAGAGGTCTGATACCAGAGCACACTGTTCAGGTTCGCGTGTGAAGAGGTTGGTGCCGTATCTGCAACAGCCGTAACGCCTGGTGCCGCAGTCTGACAGGCGGTTAATACCAATAAAACAGCCAGAGCAGTTGCCGGCTTTACCACAGAAGACATCAAAGACATAACAACCTCGAAGAAAACAAAAACGCGATCATAATGCGAAATCTGTAAATTACAACCTTTAACAGTCGGGTGAATGACAGACAAGCTGCTTTTTCACGCTCTGTTAAACGGCAATCAATTATTGTAAAAGCGGTGCCAGCTGCCAGTGCCGGTTAAAAGCCGGGTGCTGTAATTGCTGGTGACTGGCGATTATGAGAATACCTTGCTGCTGAAACTCAGCTAACCGCTGCAGTAGTCTGGAGGCAAGCTCTTGCTCCAGACCAGCAAAAGGCTCATCCAGCAATAAAAGTCCGGGTTTTTGCAGCAGCAGCCGTGCCAGGGCAAAACGTCGGCTTTCGCCACCGGATAAACCACAACCATATTGGCCAAGCACAGTTGCAAGCCCCTCTGGTTGTTTATCAAGCCAGGCCCTAAGCTCAACCAGGTGAAGTACGGTCAGCAGTTCGTCGTCGCTGGCTGTGGGGCATGCCAGTCGCAAATTGGCTGCCACTGTCAGATTAAAGATGTGAGGACGCTGGGCACCATAACCAATCTGTTGATATTTTTGGTTGCTGTGCAGCTGATGCAAAGGTTGTTTTTGCCACAGCAGTTCACCGCCTAAAATTGTCAGATCGCCCGCCAGGGTTTGTAGCAGGCAACTTTTACCGCAGCCCGAAGGTCCGTGCAATAACACCACATCACCCGCCTTAAAACTGGCCGTTAAAGGCGGCAGCTGAGGCAAAGCAGATATAAAACCGATTTGCAGCTGATGGAGCTCAATTGTCACTTCGCCAGCGCTGACGTTGGTCGGTTTGGTTTGTGATGTTGCCGGTCGCACAGGTTCAGCTGAGGGGGCGCTCAGTAATTCGTTATATCTTTTTTGGGCGGTCAGGCTATAACCCAAAGCCAGGTGAAATTGTGCCAGCGGCGTGAATATCTCCGACAAGCCGAGCCAGCCCAAAGCCAATGCGACCACAAGTGCCGGCGCCAGCTGTTGCTGTTGCGACGGTGCCCACAATAAGCATAAAAAACCTGACAACAATAACAGCTGCTGTATGCCTTGCTGCAAAACCACCGAACGCTGTAAAGCGCGCTGTAGCAGGTTAAGCTTGTGGTCGGTGTCGGCCAGCATTTTGGCTTTTTCTGACCAGTGCCCCAACATCAGTGTGGTGGTGAGCAGTTGCAACTGATGCAACAGCTGTTGGCGGCGGGTGCCCGCTTGTACATTCAACCGGTGACACATATTCTTGCCATACAGGTGCAGCCAAAGTGGCTGGAACAGCAATAGCAGCAAAATCAATGTAAAACCAGGCAGGCCTTGCGGCAATAAATAGCCCGCTGCAACCAGGTAACAGAGTGCAGTGGCTCCAGCCCACAGCCAGGGTAACCACACCTTGAGCGGAAATTGATCCAGTAAATCGATATCGGCAATCAGGCGCTGTAGCTGATCAGCATGATTGGGGTCTGTCAGATAATTCAGTTGCTGATTGGGTTTACGGCATAACGCCGCAAAGCTGTTGAGCCTGAGTGTTTTCAACAGTTGCAGCACAGCATAGTGCGATTGCAGTTTTTCAGCATAACGTCCTGCGGTGCGGCTAATAGCAAGCAACCGGATCATGGCACCCGGGCGCATATAGTTAAAAGTTCCGGCCTGAATGGCGGCAATGCCTGCAACTGCTGCAGCACTGATAAACCAGCCAGAGTACGCCAGTAGCAGCACTGTGGCCACTAAAGTGATAAAACCCAGCAGCATGGCCAGACGCCAGCTCCAGCGCTGCGGCCTTAGCAAGTCAAATAATCTGAGCTGCAAAGGCACAGTGGTTGCAGCTGAGAGCTGCGCTGACGCCTTTGCTGCGACTGGTGTTTGAGTGTGAGATTTGCTGAATTCAGGCATCTGCAACTCCAGGGGGGGTGTTTTGTCCTGAAGCCGCCAGAGTGGTGTTGTCCTTGTTGTTTTTACTGAGGTCGTCAGTAAAAACAAGCTGGCCCTGCTCAAACCTGAGTGTCCGATTGAGCCAGCCAAGCTGGGAAAACTGGTGGCTGACCAATAACAAGGTTTTCCCCTGACTGATGCGCTGCAGCAGTGCCGATAAACGCAGGCTGGTGTCTTCATCCAGCTCGGCAAAAGGTTCATCGAGCAACCAGATAGGTTTTTGCTGTAACAATAATCTGGCAAGGGCCAGCCGTTGTTGTTGTCCGCCGGATAAGCCCGCGCCAAAATCGCCGATGCGATAATCAAGGCCTTCGGGCTGCCGGCTTAGAAAATCCCACAGTTCCACCTGTGTCAAAACCTGTTGCATTTCTTCACCGGTTGCGTCGGATTTGGCCAGTTTCAGATTGTCAGCAATGGTGCCGGGCAGTAGCTCAGCTTGCTGTTGCAGGTAACCAATTTGGTTTCGAAGCTGATAAATGGAGCTTGAATTAAGCCGTATGCCGTCGACCATCACTTCGCCCGAAAAAGGCACAAAACCGGCAATCAGCTGCAGGAATGTGGATTTGCCGCTGCCGCTCGGGCCGCTGAGCAGCAGCTGCTCACCCGCCTTGATGCTGAGCTCGTTGATCCTGAGCCTCGGTGCTGAGACATCACCCACCAGGATATGATGAAAATTCAGCTCGGCAGCTTGCACTGGGCAGGTGACCAAATAGACTTGGGTTGCAGCCTTTTGTGGTGAATTATGTTCTGCCTGATATAAAGCCCGAAACTCAGCGCAGGCCGCTATCGCTTGCGCCCTGGCGTGATAATCAGTGCCAAGCTGGCGTAATGGCTGATAAAACTCCGGACACAACAACAGGATAAAAAGTGCACTTTGATAAGGTAACAACAGCTGCGCTTTGTGCCATGGCAATTCCCCCAATAAACCAAGGCCGAGATAAAGGGCGACTAAAGCAATGGCCACCGAGCTGAAGAGTTCAAGCACAGCGGTAGATAAAAATGCCAGGCGCAAAACTTTCATTGAACCTTGCTGATATTGACCAGCTGCATGCTCCAGATGTGCTGCTGCTATATCTGTTGCGTTCAGCCGTTTAAGCAGGGGCAGTCCTTGCAGAAAGTCATATAAACGTCCACCCATCCGGCTTAATAACTGCAGTTGCTGCTGACTGGCTTTGCTGGCCTCGCGACCGACCAACACCATAAACAGCGGCACCAGCGGCGCAGTGAGCAGCAACAACAATGCAGCAAAAATGCTGTGAAAGGCCACAGCGACCAGGATAAACAACGGTGCCGCCAGCACCAGTATTTGTTGTGGGGCATAACGGCTGATGTAACCATCCAGCGCGTCAACCTGCTCTGTGAGGAGCGTCGACAGAGCACCGTCCGAACCAAAACGACTGCGTAACGGACCTAAAGCCGCCAGTTGCGCCAGCAAGTGTTGCCGGACCTGGCACCGCAGTTTCCTGCTCAGATGTTGTGCAATGTCATCTTTTGCCAGTAATAAGGCAGTGCGGCCAAACCAGCATAAAGCTAACAAAAACACATCTGTGCCGGCGAATGGTGATTTTGCCAGCAGGGCCGCAGCTATTTTTGCCAGGTACCACATTTGCGCTATCAGCAAAGGCACACTGAAGATGCCGGGCAGGGCGATAAGCAGCACAACGGCGCGGTGAGGCCTGAGCAGTTGGTTAAGTAAATCAGTTGCTGTACCAGCCGGCTCAGCCTGCGCCTGCACTTTGGCATCTTCAGGGAAAATAGCGCCCCGGGCTTGGGCGCTGTTGGTTAACTCAGGATTTATCAGACTCTTCTCCGGGATAACCGTTTATTTCCAGCCACATGGCGTTAATAATGCCAAAGGAACAGGCCAGTAACACCCCTAAGATCCAGGCGAAATACCACATAAGAAGCTCCTTAATATAATGTGTGCGGGTTGTCGCGGATGGTTTGGGTATTGATGCGGCCAGCCATCTTGATGTAACTCCAGATGGTGTACGCCAGGATCAAAGGCACAAACACACAGGCAACGCCAAACATAATGGTGAGCGTCAGTTGACTCGAGGTTGCATCCCACAGGGTCAGGCTGTGTGAAGGCATACTGCTTGACGGCATAATAAACGGAAACATCGACACACCACAGGTCAGGATCACACCCGCTTGTCCAAGCGATGACATCACAAAGGCCAGAGCGCCGCGCCCAAGTTTGCTGAAAAAAGCGGCAAACACAAAAGCCAGAATACCCAGAGCAGGGCAGAGCCATAATAACGGATATTCACCATAGTTTTTCAGCCAGGCACCACTTTGTAATTCAGCGGTTTTACTGACGGCGTTGTTAATGGCGTTGTGGTCAATGGCACTGGTCAGCACATAACCCTCGATACCGGCGCTTAACCAAAAACCACAAATCACAAAAATAACGGCGGCAGCCATACCACTATAACTGGCCACAGCACGACTGCGATTTAATAATGCACCATCCGTTTTCAGTTGCAGATAACTGGCACCCTGGCAGACAAACATCAACAGGCTGAGCACGCCGACCAGTAAAGCAAAGGGATTGAGCAACGCAAAAAAGGAGCCGGTGTAATGGATCCGCAACAGCTCGTCAAAATGAAAGGGCACGCCTTGCAGCAGATTGCCAAAAGCAACGCCAAAAATAACAGGCGGAATAGCAGAGCCTGCAGTTAACGCCCAGTCCCAATTGCTGCGCCAGGCCGGGTTTTCCAGCTTAGAGCGGTAGTCAAAGCCGATAGGACGTAAAAACAGCGCAAACAAAGTGAGCATCATCGCCAGATAAAAACCACTAAAAGCTGTGGCATAGACCGGAGGCCAGGCGGCAAATAACGCACCGCCCGCGGTGATCAACCACACCTGATTGCCGTCCCAATGGGGGGCCACGGCGTTGATCAGCACCCGCCGCTCTTCGTCGTTGCGGCCTATCACTTTGAGCAGCGCACCTACGCCCATATCAAAACCGTCGGTGATGGCAAAACCAATAAACAGAATGCCAATTAATAACCACCAGATAAAACGATAAAATTCATAATCCATGTTACACCTCTTTAACCAGACCGGTTTCCAGATCATATTTGCCGGTATGTAAAGCTGACGGGCCTTTACGGGCAAAATGCTGCATCAGATAAACTTCAATCACCAAAAACACGGTGTAAAGCACAGTAATGGCGGCCAGACTGGTCCAGATTTCGGTGACGGTCAGGTTAGATGCCGCCAGATGAGTGGGTAATATTTCACCCACAGCCCAGGGCTGCCGGCCATATTCGGCGACAAACCAGCCAGCTTCACAAGCTATCCAGGGCAGCGGCAAACTAAAGAGGGCGGCTTTTAATAACCAGCGTGGTTTTTCCGGATTACGTTTGGCGCTGTGCCAGAAACTCAGGGCAAATACCAGCAACATAATAAAACCGGCGGCGACCATAATACGGAAGGCCCAGAACATCGGCGCCACCTGCGGAATACTGCCATCAACCGCCTGCTGGATATGCTCGGCTGTTGCATTGGCCGGATCGTCGGTGTAAGCCGTCAGCAATAAACCATAACCCAGATCTTTTTTCACAGCTTCAAAAGCGGCAATAGTTGCAGCGGATTGATCGCCGCCCCGAAGCAGCTGCAGCAAACGATAGGCTTCTTTACCGTTGATGATGCGATTGCGGTGCTGCTCTTTTAAGTCGCTGAGCCCCAATACCGGTTTATCCAGCGAGCGGGTGGCAATAAGGCCAAGCGCATACGGAATTTTTACCGCGTATTCAGTTTGCTGGCTCTGTTCGTTTGGAAAGCCAAATAGCGTAAAAGACGCAGGTGCCGGGTGGGTTTGCCACTCCGCCTCAACTGCCGCCAGTTTTACTTTTTGCACATCACCCAGCTCATAGCCGGATTCGTCGCCAAGTACAATCACAGACAAAGCACTGGCTAAGCCAAAAGCAGAAGCAATGGCAAAACTACGCCGGGCAAAGGGTAAGTCGCGGTTTTTCAGCATATACCAGGCAGAAATGGCCAGCACAAACATAGCGCCCGTGACATAACCTGCAGACACCGTATGCACAAATTTCACCTGGGCTACAGGGTTAAAGATCACTTCAGTAAAACTGGTCATTTCCATCCGCATTGTGGTGTAGTTAAACTCGCTGCCGACCGGATTTTGCATCCAGCCGTTGGCGATTAAAATCCACAAGGCTGACAGGTTAGAGCCTAATGCCACCAACCAGGTTACGGCTAAATGCTGTACTTTGGACAGGCGATTCCAGCCAAAGAAAAACAGACCAACCAGGGTTGATTCAAGGAAAAACGCCATCAGGCCTTCAATGGCAAGCGGAGCACCAAAGATGTCACCGACATAATGGGAGTAATAAGACCAGTTGGTGCCAAACTGAAATTCCATGGCAATACCGGTGGTTACCCCTAATGCAAAGTTAATGGCAAACAACTTGCCCCAGAACTTGGTCATATCTCGGTAAATTTCTTTACCTGTCATGACATAAACAGATTCCATAATGGCCAGCAAAAACGTCATGCCAAGCGTTAAAGGAACAAATAAAAAGTGGTACATCGCCGTAAAGGCAAACTGTAAACGGGAGAGCTCTACAATATCCATCAGGACAACTCCAGACACCCGGGGTGTCATCTCAGGTCAGGGAATGCTAACGTTTGATTTATAATTAGCGATTTCTAACATACAAGGTTATCGCAGCGTTGTGATTGATATATATCAAACAACCGCAAGCATGTATTGAATTGTCAATCAGCAAGAATAGGTAAAATCGTGAAAAATGAGAGATATAAAACAGTGGAGTAACAAAAAACAAAACCCCGGCGCCAGGCCAGGGTTTTAATATCACGATTATTCAGAATTGCTGCAACCGTCTTTTAATCACTTTGATTACATATTCGGGTAGTTCGGCCCACCGGCACCTTCCGGTGTCACCCAGCGGATATTCTGACTTGGATCTTTAATGTCGCAGGTTTTGCAATGAATGCAGTTTTGCGCATTAATTTGCAGTTTGGGTTCGTTTTGTTCAACGCCGACAATTTCATACACACCGGCCGGGCAATAACGCTGCGCCGGTTCGGCATATTTAGCGTAATTCACGCTGATTGGAATACTGGCGTCCAGCAGTTGTAAGTGACAGGGCTGCTCTTCTTCATGGTTGGTGTTAGATAAAAACACCGAACTTAATTTATCAAAACTCAGCACATTATCTGGTTTGGCATACTGAATAGGCGTGCTTTCAGAGGCCAGCTTTAAACTTTGATGATCCAGCGTATTGTCTTTGAGGGTGAAGGGCAGTTTACCGGCAAAAATGTTCTGGTCGACAAAGTTAAAAGCGCCACCCAGCACAGAGCCAAATTTATGCATGGCCGGGCCAAAGTTGCGTGAGCGATACAACTCATCATATAACCAGCTTTGCTCAAACAAAGTGGCAAACTCTGTGATATCTGCGCCACCCTGACAATCGGCGGCCAAGCGGGCAAATACCGCTTCTGCGGCCAGCATGCCGGATTTCATCGCAGTGTGATTGCCTTTAATTTTGGCAAAGTTCAGGGTGCCGGCGTCACAACCGAGCAGCATGCCGCCCGGGAACGTCATTTTCGGCAGGCTGTTCAGACCACCTTTGGCAATAGCACGGGCACCGTAACACACCCTTTTACCGCCGGTTAAATATTGGCTTACCACAGGATGCTGTTTATAACGCTGGAACTCATCAAAAGGACTTAAATAAGGGTTGCTGTAGTTCAGGTCAATAATCAGACCCACCACCACTTGATTATTATCAGCGTGATACAAATAACCACCACCACTGGTGTCTTTATCCAGTGGCCAGCCAGCTGAGTGTAGCACTAAGCCAGCCTGATGTTTGTTCGGGTCTATATCCCAAATTTCTTTAAAACCAATGGCATAATGCTGAGGTGATTTGCCTGCATCCAGCTGATAATGGGCAATCAGTTCTTTACCAAGGTGGCCGCGGCAACCTTCGGCAAATAAAGTGTATTTAGCCCGAAGTTCCATACCTGGGGTAAACCCCGGTTTTTGCTGGCCGTGTTTATCCAGGCCCATATCACCTGTGACAATGCCTTTGACCACATTGTCTTCAATGATCAGGCTGGCAGCGCTAAAGCCCGGGAAAATTTCTACGCCTAAAGCTTCGGCCTGGCTTGCCAGCCAGCGGCAGACATTACCCATAGACACAATGTAGTTACCACTGTTGTGCATGGTTTTTGGCACCAGCGCATTGGGAATCTTGCGCGCGTCCTGCTCTGACTGTAATAAATAAATATCGTCGTGGCTGACCGCAGTGGTTAAAGGTGCACCTTGTTGTTGCCAGTCGGGTAATAATTCGTTTAAGGCGCGCGGTTCAAATACAGCGCCTGATAAAATGTGGGCACCTACTTCTGAGCCTTTTTCGACCACACAAATACTCAGCTCGCGGCTGGCGGCTTTGGCTTGTTGCATCAGACGGATGGCGGCGGATAAACCAGCCGGGCCTGCACCGACGATAACAACATCAAACTCCATCGATTCTCTTTCCACGGCAGTCTCCCATTTTTTGTTTTTTGTCGCTGTTATTGCCGCTGTTGTATGCCCACAAGGGGGTAGCGTGCGCTCTGGCGATGGATGTTATTGTTTACGTGCTTTTTGAATTTCTGCAAGTTGCAAGGGTATTTCAGGTTGACGTTAACGTCAACAGTAGTTAGATTGTCCGGCATTAACAACAGCTGAAGTTTACCTTCACGTCAACCTGACAAGCGCAGACAGGGGTTTCTCACCATGAAAATATTAGTACCGGTCAAACGGGTCGTGGATTATAACGTTAAAGTTCGGGTGAAAGCCGATCAAACGGGTGTGGATTTAGCCAACGTAAAAATGGCATTAAACCCGTTTTGTGAAATTGCAGTAGAAGAAGCTGTGCGCTTAAAGGAAGCAGGCATTGCGACCGAAGTGGTGGTGGTGTCTATTGGGCCTGGTACCGCACAGGAGCAGCTGCGTACCGCTCTGGCTTTGGGCGCCGACCGCGCCGTACTTCTGGAAACTGAATTGAACCTGGATTCATTACAGGTTGCCAAACTGCTGGCCAAAATGGTGGAAACAGAACAGCCGCAGCTGGTGATCATCGGTAAACAAGCCATTGATTCTGATAACAACCAGACAGGTCAGATGCTGGCCGCTTTAACCGGCATGGGTCAGGGTACCTTTGCTTCTAAAGTGGTGGTGGCTGACGGCAAAGTAGCGGTTACCCGTGAAATTGACGGTGGTTTACAGACGGTGTCGTTAAAGCTGCCTGCCGTGGTGTCAACCGACTTACGCTTAAACGAGCCCCGTTATGCCTCTTTACCAAACATTATGAAAGCCAAGAAAAAGCCGCTTGATGTGATTGCAGCCGATTCTTTAGGTGTAGCGCTGCAAAGCAAAGTTAAAACATTAAAAGTGACAGCGCCGGCCCAACGCCAGGCTGGTGTGATGGTCGACAGTGTGGCGACTCTGGTTGAAAAATTAAAGCAAGAAGCGAAGGTGATCTAATGGCTATTTTAATCATTGCTGAGCATAACCATCAGGCATTAAAAGCCGATACCGCAAAAACCTTAGCTGCAGCTGCCGCCATTGGTGGTGATATTCATGTGTTAGTGGCTGGTTTTAACTGCGCAGGCGCTGCAGCTGAAGCAGCCACTTTAACTGGTGTGACTAAAGTATTGCTGGCAGACGCGCCTTGCTACGAACATCAGCTGGCGGAAAATATCAGTTTATTGGTCACCGAGCTGGGCCGTGATTACAGCCATATTCTGGCTGCTGCCACTACCCATGGTAAAAACTTCCTGCCACGGGTTGCTGCACTTCTGGACGTTGCACAAATTTCTGACGTCATTGCCGTTGAAAGCGCGGATACTTTTGTACGCCCTGTGTACGCCGGTAATGCCATTGCCACGGTACAGTCTGCTGATGCCATTAAAGTACTGACAGTTCGAAGCTCAGCCTTTAATGCAGTTGGTGCAGGTAACAATGCCGCTGTTGAAACTGTAGCTATTGCCAAAGATGCCGGTTTATCAGCTTTTGTTGCTGAAGAGCTGACTAAATCTGAACGCCCGGAACTGACCGCTGCCCGTGTTATTATCTCTGGTGGTCGCGGCATGCAAAACGGTGATAACTTCAAATTATTAGAAGGTATTGCCGATAAATTATCTGCTGCCATTGGTGCCTCCCGTGCTGCAGTTGACGCCGGTTTTGTGCCAAATGATATGCAGGTTGGCCAGACCGGTAAAATAGTGGCACCGGATTTATATATCGCCGTAGGTATCTCTGGGGCTATCCAGCACTTAGCCGGTATGAAAGATTCCAAAGTGATAGTGGCGATTAACAAAGACCCTGAAGCACCTATTTTCCAGGTGGCGGACTACGGTTTAGTTGCCGATTTATTCACTGTATTACCAGAGCTGGAAGCCAGCCTGTAAGACAAGGCTTTAACAAAGTGAACAGCAAAAGCCAGTCTATTGACTGGCTTTTTTATTGTCCATTTAAAACCACCTCCTGTGGAGGAGGCTGTTTTCGTTAAAAACCAAAGCTAAAGGTATGGAAATGCTAACCAGGCCTGCGTGGTGGTTTGGTTTTTTGCCCGAGGCTGTGGCTACAAGGACAGAGTGATTGTCCGCTGCTGGGTTTTTGTTACAACTTAGCGGCATAAAAAGTGCTGAACTTTTGTGCAATTGCTTGTTATTGAATATGTTTTGGTTAAAATGTTGTAACTTTTTCAAACCGGAGACAAGCAAGTGAAAAAGCAGGGAATAAGCACATTGCTCGGCATGCTGGTTTTACTTTCAGGCTGTAGCACAGTGCCACAACAAAAAGATCTGATGGTCAATCAGCTGGATGGTTCGCTGGCACAGCTGCAGGTAGATACCAAACAACTCCATCAGCGTCTGCAGCGTCTAACCGCCGATAAAAGCTGTCAGCAAAGTACCCAATGCAAAGTGCTGCCGGTAGGGCACAGACCTTGTGGCGGGCCTGAGCAATATATGGTGTATTCAAGCAAAAGCACAGATGAAAAGCTGCTTGCCATCACCAACGATAGATACAAAAAGTTAAAACAAGAACAACAACAAAGACTTGGCCTTCGTAGTACCTGTCAGATAGTGCCAGAGCCAGTGGCGGCCTGCCAGCAACAACAATGCAGCTTGTTGCCATAGCACAGATAAAAAAACGCAGCCAGGCTGCGTTTTTTATTGGTTCAGAATTGATCAGGCTTTATTTTTGTAACTATCACAAGCCACTTTATCAACACACTCCCCATACAGATACAAGCTGTGGTGGGTCAGTTTAATGCCATTTTTATCGGCAATTTCCAGCTGCTTGCGCTCAATGTCATCGTCTTCAAATTCAATCACTTTGCCGCAGTTTAAGCACACCAGATGGTCGTGGTGGTCCATTCTGCTCAGTTCAAAAACCGATTTACCACCTTCAAAATGGTGACGGCTGACAATACCGGCGTCGTCAAACTGGTTCAGTACCCGATAAACAGTGGCCAGACCTATATCTTCACCAATTTCCAGCAGAATTTTATAAACGTCTTCAGCGCTGATGTGCTGGTGACTTGGGTCCTGCAAAATTTCCAGAATTTTTACCCTTGGCAGGGTCACTTTCAGGCCGGCTTTACGAAGTTCACTGTTGTGATCTGACATCTGTATCGATACTCATAATTGCTGTTGGCTTGGATTATAAGGCTATTCTCTTTGATTGGAAAAGTAAAATCTCCCGTTCCTGTGCAAGGGAAGCGTGGTGCCGCAGGCGTTTTCAGGTTATGATTCTCGTTACAGGTCTTACCAGATGGAGCTTTTATGCGCTGGGCATTTAAACCCGCAGTGATGCGTCACTTATTAAATTTTTGGCCGCCGTTTTGGTTTAACGGTATCAAAGTAGAACAGCTGGCTGATGATTATCGTTACGCCCGTGTCAGTCTGAACGACAGGCCCTGGCGGCGGAATATTAATAGCAGTCAGTTTGGCGGTGCTATGTTTGCGATGACCGATCCTATGTATCCACTGCTGCTGATGGGCGCACTGGGCAAAGAATATATGGTGTGGGATAAAAAGGCTGATATCGATTATATCAAGCCTGGGCATGGCACATTAACGGCAGAGTTTTGGTTGGGTGATGCTGTGGTTGATGAAATTAAAGCAGCTACTGCAGAGGGTGATAAATACTTCCCACAGTTTTTAGTACATATCAAAAACAATAAAAATGAGATTGTTTGCGAAGTGAACCGTACTGTGTATATTCGCAAAAAACCAAAACACCGGCCAAAACCAGAAGGCAGCCTGTGATCACCATCAGTGACAGTCACACCGCTGTTCTTGCTTGCCGAAAAAATTATATTCAACATTGATAAAACAAAAAACCACCGCTTTAGGGTGGTTTTTGTTTTTAAAGAGCAAAGATTGGTGCTTATAAACCTTCGAGATCTTTTAAGCTCAGCTCGTCATAAATCTGTTTACACCACTGTTTTACCCGGGCTTCGGTCAATTCCGGCTGACGGTCTTCATCAATGCCTAAGCCGACAAAATGGTCGTTGTCAGCCAGTGCTTTAGAAGCGACAAAGTTATAACCTTTGGTTGGCCAGTGACCGACAATAATGGCACCTTTTGGCTCGATAATATCGCGCAGGGTACCCATGGCATCGAGGAAATACTCGGCATAGTCTTCCTGATCACCACAACCAAAAATCGCCACCAGCTTATTGTTAAAGTCGATGTTTTCCAGCTCAGGGAAAAAGTCATCCCAGTCGCACTGGGCTTCACCGTAATACCAGGTTGGAATGCCAAACATCAGCAAATCGTAACTGGCGATGTCTTCTTTGCTGCTTTTTGCAATGTCATGCACCGCAATTAAGTTTTTGCCCAGCTCTTTTTGGATCATCTTGGCGATATGTTCAGTGTTACCGGTATCGCTGCCAAAAAATATACCTACAGTTGCCATATAAGTGCCTTTTACCTTGCTAACGCTGCGCTCAGCAGTTGTTCAATCAGCGCACTGCGGGTCAGTTGCAGTGCCTGCGCTCTGGCATCCAGTTGTGAGTACAGCTCAGCTGTCACTTTGCACTCGATGCGTTTTAACCCTTTGGTTTTGTCACGGCGGATCTGGTTTCTTTTATTCAGTCGCAGCTGCTCTTCACGCGGTAAGGGGTTGGTTTTTGGCCGACCCGGCCGCTTTTCGCCGGCAAATAAATCAAGAGTTGTGCGATCTGTGGCAATTTTCGCCATTAACCTAACCCTTTTGACTCATAGATAAACTGAATAACACCTTTGGCCAGAAAGCCGGCACATCCCAAAAATAATACTATCCAGACAAATACCCGGCCAAATTTTGGCACATTGCCTTTTTTTAATACGTCCTGAATCGCCATTCCTATCAAAAAAAACAACACGCTGAGGAAAAACCATAAACTGGCCGCCTCAATTTGTTCCATATATTCATTTAACATGGTGATGACCTTCAAAAAAACGCGCGCACTATAGCACAAAGCGAAAAAAAATTTATGCGCTAGCTCAATAAAAAATCCGCCACTATTTTGCTAAAAGCGGCCGGTTTTTCTGCATGTAACCAATGACCTGTGCCCTGAATGACCTTGGCTTTGGCATGTGGAAACAGTTGCTGGATAGTGCCTTGGTGTGATGGCAGCAGATAATCAGAATCACCGCCTTTAATAAAAAGCACCGGCCCCGGGTAAGGCCCTTTTGCTTGTGGCGCTGCCAAAATCTGTGGGTAATTGGCCACCAGTGCCGGCAAATTTAGCCGCCAGCTAAATGTGTTGCCTTCTTTAACCAGGTTTTTCAGCAAAAATTGCCGCACGCCAAGCTCAGTCACAGTTGCGCTTAATTGCTGGTCGGCTTCACGCCTGTCTTGCAGTGTGGCAAGATTGATTTGTTGCATCGCCTGCAAAATACCGGCGTGGCGGGGTTCATTCACCACAGGCGAAATATCGGCCAGGATCAGTTTTTTTACCCGCTCTGGCGCCATCAGTGCCAGCTGCATCGCAACTTTGCCGCCCATTGAATGACCAAGCACAGAGACCTGATTTAAGCCCTGCGCATCAAGCGTTTCCAATACATCAGCGGCCATCAGCGGATAACTCATTTCATCGCTATGTGGCGAGCGGCCATGGTTACGTAAATCCAGATTGATGATCTGAAATTTGTCCTGCAAGGAGCGGGCAATGACGCCTAAGTTTTCGTAACTGCCAAACAAACCGTGGATCAATACCAGTGGCTCGCCTTGGCCTGTTATGTCAGTATGTAATATCATGCTTATCCTTTGACAACGAAGCGCTATAACAGACGCGCGATAACAAAAGTGCGCCAGCCTAACAAAATACCGGGCTGGCGTCAGCCTGTGTCAATTTATATAATGCCGGTTGTCGGTTTGGGTTTTAAGGTATCTTTATGAAAACAATAGAAATAGATGATGATCTTTATCATTACATCGCCAGTCAGACCCAACAAATTGGGGAAAGTGCTTCCGAAATTTTACGACGTTTATTGTTGCCACAACAGAACACTGTCATCCCTGCGCCATCTGAAACTGTTAACCTGGCGGCCAGTGTCCCTGTGGCACAGGATCAGAAAGTTTTTGATATTCTGAGCAAACAGGATTTACAGGCTGAGCTTAGTGTTGTTGGTCGCTTCTTAATTATCCTGTCAGCCCTGGCGCGCGCGCACAAAACACAGTTTGCCAAGGTGCTGGACATTAAAGGCCGCAACAGGGTGTATTTTGGCCGCAAAGAAGCAGATTTACTGGAAGCGGGCAGCAGTACCAATCCAAAACCTATTCCAAATAGCGAATTCTGGGTGATCACCAACTCCAACACCACCCGGAAAAAAATGATGTTAACCGAAGCTGCATTAAAGCTGGGTTATTCACAGGAAGAAGCAGAACTTATCCGGGACTTTTTATAAGGAATATTTATGTCGGTTCACCCGCTTGCCGGTCAAACAGCACCAAAAAACCTGCTGACGAACATTGCTTTATTATGTTCAGAATATTACACGTTAAAGCCTGATTTAACTGTTCAGTCACAACGGGTCAGTTTTGGTACTTCCGGCCATCGTGGCAGTGCAGCCGACTGTTCTTTTAACGAAGTGCATATCAAAGCCATTTGCCAGGCTGTTGCTGAGTATCGCAAAGCGCAGGGCATCACAGGACCGCTGTTTTTAGGCAAAGATACCCATGCGCTCAGTGAACCTGCTTTTATCAGCGCAGTGCAGGTGCTGATTGCCAATGGTGTCACTCTCAAGGTGCAGGCTGGTCATGGGTATACACCAACGCCGGTGATTTCCCACGCCATTCTGAGTTACAACAGCACTGCGCCTGCAGCTCTGGCCGATGGCATAGTGATCACCCCTTCACACAATCCACCCGCTGATGGTGGTATTAAATACAATCCACCCCATGGTGGACCGGCGGATACAGACGCCACATCCTGGATAGAACAAAGAGCCAATACGTTAATCGCGGATGATTTAGCCGGGCTGTTATGCCTGGATTATCAGCAGGCGCTGGCAAGTGTGTTGTATCAGCAACACGACTACATCACACCTTATGTGGACGACCTTGCCAGTGTCATTGATATGGCCGCTATTGCCAAAGCCAAAATTAAAATTGGTGTCGACCCTATGGGGGGCTCAGGCATCGCATTCTGGCCTGTAATAGCGCAAAAATACGGACTGGATTTAACAGTGGTTAACGATAATGTCGACCCGACTTTTGCATTTATGCCGCTGGATAAAGACGGCAAAATCCGGATGGACTGCAGCTCAGCGTATTCGATGGCCAATTTAATTAAACTGAAAGATCAGTTTGATATAGGGATAGGTAACGACCCTGATTTTGATCGTCACGGCATTGTCACCCGTCAGGGCGGCCTGTTAAATCCAAATCATTATCTGGCGGTGGCGATAAATTATCTGCTCAGTAACAGACCACAGTGGGGCCTGGATAAAAAAATCGGCAAAACTCTGGTGTCCAGTGCACTGATTGACAGAGTGGTTGCCGGTCGTGGCCGCACTTTGTATGAAGTGCCTGTTGGTTTTAAATGGTTTGTTGAAGGCCTGCATCAGGGCCATTTGGTGTTTGGCGGTGAAGAGTCGGCCGGTGCCAGCTTTTTGCGTTTTGACGGCACTGTGTGGTCCACCGACAAAGATGGTTTTATCCTGGGATTATTAGCCGCCGAAATGATGGCCAAAACAGGTGTTGACCCTTACACCCAATACCAGGCGCTGACCCGCGAGTTTGGCGCACCTTTGTATCGGCGTATTGACGCGCCAGCCGATTATGCGCAAAAAAATGCGCTGAAAAATCTGGATGTGAACAGTGTGTCTCAAACCAGTCTGGCCGGGGATCCTATTCTTGCCGTGCTGACCAAGGCGCCTGGCAATAATGCCAGTATTGGCGGCGTGAAAGTGGTCACTCAACATGGCTGGTTTGCCGCGCGACCTTCGGGTACGGAAAACAGCTATAAAATTTATCTGGAAAGTTTTGTTGATGCTGCCCACTTGCAACAACTGGAGCAGGATGCCAAAGCTTTTGTTGACAGTGTTTTTCAGCAGTTAAACTGAGTTGTCAAGCGGCTGCATTCGTATGTAATTAAATTACAAATGCCAGCCGAATCAGCGGTTTCCTTGACGAATAGCCGTACATTCTGTAATTTTACTACATGAATTATCACACCGGCGCGGTGCTTTTTTTGCCGCGCTACGGTGATTGCCATACAGGCAATCGGAACTGGCAAACTGGAAATGGCTTATGAATCCTATCACCACAGAAGCGACTGTCGCAGTAGCGGCTTTACCTTCGGCCGCTGAATTAAAAGAAAAGATCATCCGGCATTTACACGGCACCTTGGGCACCGATGTAAACAAAGCCAGTCCACAAGCCTGGTGGCGCGCCACCTGCGCTTCAATTAACGAATTTGTCTATGACGGCCTGCGCAATACCCAGCGCACCCATTACCAGCAAAATACCCGCGCCGTGCATTACTTCAGCCTGGAATATCTGATGGGGCGGTTATTCAGCAACAATTTGCATAACCTGGGTTGTTACGACGCGGCCAAACAGGCGCTTGCAGAGCTTGGTATGGACATTGCCGATTTAGAGCAGCAGGAAGAAGACATGGCGCTTGGCAACGGCGGTCTGGGTCGTCTTGCTGCCTGTTTTATCGATTCGCTGGCAACGTTAAATTACCCGGCCATTGG
Organism: Rheinheimera sp.; assembly: GCA_003543135.1. Lineage (GTDB taxonomy): Bacteria > Pseudomonadota > Gammaproteobacteria > Enterobacterales > Alteromonadaceae > Pararheinheimera. The sequence continues at coordinate 365,909 of DPJG01000023.1, read as the reverse complement.
TTATGGCATTCATTATGAACACGGTTTATTTAAGCAGGAATTTCAGCACGGTTTTCAGATAGAGCGCCCCGACAGCTGGCGGGAATACGGCAACCCATGGGAAATTTGCCGTCCTGAATCTATCCAGGAAATTTCGGTATACGGTTATGTTGAAACTGTGTATGACCTGCAAGGCAAAATGAAAAAAGTCTGGCACCCGGGCCGTATTATTAAAGCTGTGCCCTGGGATATTCCGGTGGTGGGTTATAACGGTAGTTCAGTAAACGTGTTGCGTTTATGGGAAAGCCGTGCCAGTGACTTTTTCAACTGGGACGTATTTAACTCAGGTGGTTATGTCGACGCTGCGCGTGAAAACATCGAAGCTGAAACTATTTCCAAAGTGTTGTATCCCAATGATGAAACCGAAGCGGGTAAAGAGCTGCGGCTTATTCAACAGTATTTTTTCTGTTCAAGCTCACTCAAAGACATTATTCGCCGTTATAAAAGGGCGCATGGGGATGACTGGAGCCACTTTGCCAAACAGGTCGTTATTCAGCTCAACGACACCCATCCGGCGGTGGCTATTCCGGAGCTGATGCGTATTCTGGTCGACAGAGCAGAAATGAACTGGGAAGAAGCCTGGAATATCTGTCAGCATGTGTTTGCCTATACCAACCACACTTTATTGCCGGAAGCTTTGGAAAAATGGCCGGTACGGCTGTTTGAAAAAGTATTACCACGTCATCTGGAAATCATTTACGAGATTAACCGCCGTTTCCTGGTGGAGCAGGTCGATGTGCGTTGGCCCGGTGATGTGGAGAAGAAGCGTAAGCTGTCGATCATCGAAGAAGGCCATGACCCTATGGTGCGGATGGGGCACTTGTCGGTGGTGGGCTCGTTCAGAGTCAATGGTGTAGCGGAAATTCACTCGCAGTTGGTGAAATCTGATTTATTCCCGGAGATGGTGGCATTATGGCCGGATAAGTTCACCAATATTACCAATGGTGTCACACCAAGACGCTGGCTCAAAGCCTGTAATCAGCGCTTAGCCAAATTACTGGATGCTACAGTGGGCAAAGAATGGCCAACTCAGCTGCATCAGCTGGCTGAGCTGAAAAAGCACGCCGACAGTCCTGCGATGCAGGACGCTTTTATGGCCATCAAACAGCAGAACAAAGCAGATTTAGCTGATGAAGTGAAAAAACTCACCGGCATTGCCATTGATCCACACGCACTTTTTGATGTGCAGATTAAACGTTTGCATGAATACAAACGTCAGCATCTGAATTTGCTGCATATTCTGGCTTTATACCGCCGTATTTTGCAAAACCCGGATTATGACATGGTGCCAAGGGTCTTCCTGTTCGGGGCCAAGGCAGCGCCTGGTTATAAACTGGCGAAAGAAATTATTTACGCCATCAATAAAATTGCCGAAAAAATTAACCACGATAAAAGGGTGAAAAACCGGTTAAAAGTGGTGTTTATGCCCAATTACCGGGTGAGTCTGGCTGAAAAAATGATCCCGGCGGCCGATGTATCAGAGCAAATTTCTACCGCAGGTAAAGAAGCCAGCGGCACCGGCAATATGAAACTTGCCCTGAACGGTGCTGTGACCATCGGCACTATGGATGGCGCTAATATTGAAATCGCCGAAGAAGTCGGCGCCGATAATATTGCGATTTTTGGCTTAACTGTGGATGAAGTGAAAGCCTTACAGCAAAAGGGCTATCACAGCTGGGATTATTATTACAATAACCCTGAGCTCAAAGCCATTCTGGACTGGCTGGAAACCGATTATTTCACCCCGGGTAAACCAGGTGAGCTGGCGGCCATTAAACGTAGTCTGCTGGAAGGTGGCGACCCATACTTGGTGCTGGCGGATTTCCCTTCTTATGTAAAAGCCCATGAAACCATCGACAGTTGGTACAGGGACAAGGCGCTGTGGGCGAAAAAAGCCATTCTGAATACAGCCAGTGTCAGTAAGTTTACGTCAGACCGCTCTATTGAAGATTATGTGCAAAGGGTATGGCAGCTGCAAAAATGTCAGATTGGGCACAAATAGTCCGTCTGGCACTCTCAACTTAAGCATCAATGATAAAGCCCGCAGTTGCGGGCTTTATGTTGTTGTGTGGTTTGTTCACGATGTAACAAGGGGCTGCACCAGGCTGTTGCCGCCATTATTTTTATATTTGCTTACATCTTCGATCACAAAAATGCCCTTGGCCGGCTGGATTTCAAACCGCAAAGTCCCCATAAAGAGTTAAGATGCAGCCTGGACTTTGGTTTTGGCCTGATTTTATTTGAATGCTCAGGTGCAAAAGTTGTCCAAATCGCGCTTTTTAAATGAGGTTATTTCATGAAAGACTCCGGGCCGTCAGGGCCTTCTCCTGTTTTTATTCAGCTGGGTAAAACCCGCAGTGGTGGTGTATTCAGCGTCATTTTGATGTTGTTGGCAGCACTGGCCTTTTTGGTCTTTGGTGTTGGTTTACTGATGATTATCGCCACTGTGGCTGTGTTGTTATTGCCCTGGCTGTGGTGGAAAAAAAAGCAACTGCTGAAAAAAATGCAGCAGATGCAGCAACAGATGTATGGTGCCGGCGGGGCGGCGCAGGGAAATACAGGCGCTCATTCCGCTTATCGTGAAACCCGGGAGCAGGGGGCTTCCGGTGTTATTATTGAAGGCGAAGTTATCGTCAAATCTGAAAGCATCGACCACAAAGCTTCGTAAGCTGGCTCAGCTCCCTAACGACAGCGCCTGTATGCAGAATTAAAATCTGAGGCGCTGCAGTGACAGCCTGTTTCAGAGTCTGCTCCTGCGAAAAATCAGCCTGCTTTTTCGCTTAATTTCCAACAGCACACAATGATATACTCGGTGCTTTGTGAATCAGTTGTTGTGCCTGTGATGATCCCAAAGTTAACGCCCGAACATACCTTACCTGAAATTGTCATTGCTTTTAGCCAGGCCTTACAAAGCGCTGGTTTTACCGGTGATATTGAAACCAGCTATGCCGCAAGACTCGCTGTTGCGACCGACAACAGTGTGTATCAGGCGTTGCCACAAGCAGTGCTGTTACCCCGGCATCTGGCCGATTTACAGCTCATCACGCAAACAGCGCAACAAACACAGTTTCAAAGTCTAAAATTCAGCCCAAGAGGCGGCGGTACCGGCACCAACGGTCAGGCACTGACAGAACATCTGGTGGTGGATTTGTCGCGCCATATGCGCGACATTCTGGAATTTAATGCCAAAGAGCGTTGGGTCAGGGTGCAGGCGGGCGTGATTAAAGATCAGCTCAATGCGTTTTTAAAACCCCATGGATTTTTCTTTGCCCCGGATTTATCCACGTCAAACCGCGCCACCATAGGTGGCATGATCAATACCGACGCTTCAGGTCAGGGGTCATTGGTGTATGGTAAAACCAGCGACCATGTGCTGGCGCTCAAAACTGTGCTGGTGAGTGGGGATGTGCTGGATACAGCGCCAATGCCGGTGGCAGAAGCCGAAAAGTTTGCGGCACAGCAGAATACCATTGGTGCTATTTACCGTCAGGTGCTGGGCAGCACCCGCGAATACCGCTCAGACATTCTGGCCAAATTCCCACGGCTAAACCGTTTTTTAACAGGTTACGATTTAGAACATGTCTGGAATGATGATTTAACTCAGTTTGATTTAGGCCGGGTGATCACAGGCTCAGAAGGCTCGTTAGGTTTTGTGGCCGAAGCCAAACTGAATGTCACGCCCATTGCACCTTTTAAATGCCTGGTGAATGTCAAATACGACAGTTTTGTCAGCGCGTTAAAAAATGCACCATTTTTAGTGGCGGCGCAGGCAACGTCGGTAGAAACCGTCGACAGCAAGGTATTGGATTTAGCTCGGCAGGACATCATCTGGCATCAGGTGAAAAACTATATTGAAGACGTTCCCGGTAAAACCATGCTGGGCCTGAATATGGTGGAATATAACGCCGAAGATGAGCAAGAGATGCAGCAAAAAGTGGCTGCTTTGGAAAGCCGGCTACAACAGGCATTGGCTGCAGGTGACAGCGGTATTATTGGCTATCAGCTAACCTACGATTTAGGCGCTATCAATCAGATTTATGCCATGCGTAAAAAGGCGGTTGGTTTACTCGGCAATGCCAAAGGTCAGCAAAAACCTTTGCCTTTTGCTGAAGATACCGCGGTGCCGCCTGAGAATCTGGCCGATTTTATTATGGAGTTTCGGGCATTGCTCGACAGCCATGGCCTGAGTTATGGCATGTTTGGCCATGTTGATGCCGGTGTGCTGCATGTGCGCCCAGCCCTTGATATGTGTGACCCTGAACAGGAAAAGCTGCTGCGTCAGGTGTCGGATCAGGTGGTGGCACTCACCGCTAAATACGGTGGTTTAATGTGGGGCGAACACGGCAAAGGTTATCGCAGTGAATATGGCCCGGCCTTTTTTGGTGAAACTCTCTTTAATGAACTTCGCAAAATTAAAGCCGCCTTTGACCCGGCCAATCGGATCAATCCTGGCAAAATTTGTACGCCGCTAAACAGTAAGGATGCGCTGGTCAGTGTTGATGGGGTAAAACGTGGCTTTTACGATCGGCAAATTCCAATTCAGGTCCGCCAGAGCTTTGATAGTGCGGCTAACTGCAATGGCAATGGCCTGTGTTTTAATTACGAAGAAAATTCGCCGATGTGCCCGTCCAGCAAAATCACCAAAGACCGTCGTCATAGCCCTAAAGGCCGCGCCGGTTTAATGCGTGAATGGCTCAGGCTGATGAGCAAGCAGGGTGTTGATGTATTGGCTCAGGAACAGCAGCTGTTGGCATCCTCAGGCGGCCTGAAAAACTTCGCAACCCGTATTCGCAACAGTATTGGTAAAAAGCGGGGCGAGGCTGACTTTTCCCATGAAGTGATGGAAGCCATGGAAGGATGTCTGGCTTGTAAAGCCTGTGCCGGTCAGTGTCCGATTAAAGTCGATGTGCCATCGTTCAGAGCGCGTTTTTTACAGCTGTACCACAGCCGGTATTTAAGACCACTGAAAGATTATGTGGTGGCAGGTATTGAACAAAGTGCGCCTAAGCTTGCAAAAATGCCTGGTCTGGTGAACTTTGGCTTAGAGTTACGCCCTGTGGCCTGGCTGCTTGAAAAAACCATAGGTTATGTTGATTCACCTTTGCTGTCGGTGCCGACTTTGGCACAGCGCATTCAGCACAAATACCAGTTTGATTTAACGCAGCTGCAGAGCCTGTCGCTGGCCGAACGGGAAAAACTGGTGCTGTTGGTGCAAGATCCCTTTACCAGTTTTTATGAAGCCGATTTAGTCGCTGACGCCCTGAGTCTGCTGGAAAAACTTGGTTTTACCCCGGTGTTGCTGCCGTTTTTACCTAATGGCAAACCGCAGCATGTCAAAGGTTTTTTACGTGAATTTGCCAAAACTGCCCAGAACGCCGCTGATTTTCTGAACCAGCTGACCGCGCTTGGCGCTCCTATGCTGGGCCTGGATGCATCTTTAGTGCTGGTGTACCGCGACGAATATGTCAAAGCTTTGGGCGAAAAACGTGGTGATTTTGAGGTGAAGTTGCTGCATGAATGGCTAGTGCAACAACAGTTGCCAGCATTAAACTCCAGCGAAAAATACCGGTTATTTGCCCATTGCACCGAAAAAACCGCTTTGCCAGCCACAGAAAAAAGCTGGCAGCAAATTTTCAGCAAAGCAGGTTTAACCCTGGATGTGGTATCCGTTGGTTGTTGTGGTATGGCCGGTACTTATGGTCATGAAAAACAAAATCAGCAAAATAGCCGTGCTTTATACGACTTAAGCTGGCAGCAGGCGTTGCAACAAACGGACCTGCAACAGGTGTTGGTGACGGGGTTTTCCTGCCGTAGCCAGGTTAAACGTTATGAAGGGCAAAAACCGCAACATCCGCTGCAGTTGTTGTTAAAACTGCTGTGAGAAATCATGAAGGCGGCATCTGGCAGTAGCTATGGCCGTTATCGCCACTAATGCCGCCGTTGAAGTCCAATAAAAAGTCTGCAGTCGCAGGCTTTTTTTTCGCACCTTTGCCAGTGTAACAGCGACAGCCTGAAGTAAAGCTCAGCAGATCTGTGGTAACAGCCGCCGCGCTGGCTCAGGCAAGGCTGTCAAAGTTGCGCCTGAGCCTTTTTCATGTTGTGCACTACACTTGCTGTGTCTTTTACAGCAAAGGGAGTGAAGTATGACGGCAACTATCATAAATCCGGTCGGCTGGTTTGAAATTCCGGTGACGGATATGGAAAAGAGTAAAAAATTCTACCAACAGGTATTTCAGCTGGAGCTGACCATGATGGAAATGGCTTCGGATGTCATGGCACTTTTTCCTTTTGATCATGGCCAAAGTGGTTGTGGCGGCGCTTTAGTGTTGGGGCCTGAGGCAAAACCTTCCGCCAATGGTACCACAGTGTATTTTCAGACCGCCGATGTGGCGCCAGTACTCAGCAGAGTTGCAGCAGCGGGTGGGGAAGTGGTGCTGGCAAAAACCGCGATCGGTGAACATGGTTTTATTGGGATGTTTTTTGATCCGGCCGGTAATAAACTGGGTGTGCATAGCATGCAATAAGCCAACGATATGCAAAGGTTTTGTTGTGGCTTGTTAGTGTAAACATAAAAAACGACGGCAATAAAAAAGGAGCTTTTAAAGCTCCTTTTTGTTTTGCCTGGTTTTTATCTTATTGCAGCTCACAGCTGAAACAATAAGAGTAAATGCCATTTGGATCATTAAACTGGCTAAACTGCGCCACATGCTGTTTTAACTCTGTCATCAGCTGTTGCACTGCTTTGTTTTCTGCAGATGGTGTGATTTCCGGCAGTAAGCCCATGGTTTTGGCTTCACCAAATAACTGTTTTACAAACTGTTGTTGTGGTGTCAGTTCCTGCTCGACCACCCAAACATCAAACTGGCTGAGGCTGGCCTTGCTGGCGGCCGATGCAATGGCATCTTCCAGTGTGCCCAGTTTATCCACCAGACCGAATTCCAGCGCCTTAGTGCCCGTCCAGACGCGGCCCTGGCCAACCTTATCTACTGCGGCTTTGTCGAGGTTGCGGCTAACACCAACGTGGGTGATAAATTCATCGTAACCACGCTCAATCATGCGTTGCAGCAACTTTTCAGCATCAGCCGGCAATCCTTTAAACAGTGGTACACCGGCGCTAAAACCAGCAAGCTCAGTGGTGCCAACACCATCGACATTCAGACCCAAACTACCAACAGCGTTTTCAGCTGTATGCAGCATGGCAAAAATACCGATAGAACCTGTGATGGTGGTGGGGGCTGCCCAGATTTCATTGGCAGGTGCTGCAATCCAATAACCGCCGGAGGCTGCTACTGCGCCCATAGAAGCAATCACTGGTTTACCGGCGGCTTTTAATAAACGGATTTCTTCAGAAATAATTTCGGAAGCAAAAGCACTGCCGCCACCGCTGTCGATACGCAGCACCACGGCTTTCACTTTGTCGTCCAGTCTGGCTTTACGCAGCAATTTAGCCGTACTGTCGCCACCAATCATACCGGCTTTGGCATTACCGTCCACAATGGCACCACGGGCAACAACCAGTGCAACCTTGTCGGTCATTGGGTTTGGCATCTGCATTTTTGGGATCACGAGGCTGTGATATTCGTCGTAATTCACCTGATTAAAGGTTTGGTTTTCTTTGTCTTCACCAACTAATGCAATCACATCCTGGCGGAATTCTTCGCGGGTTTTTAAGCTGTCCACCAGTTTGGCGTCCAGCGCATATTTGGCAATATCACCGTCGGCTGCGCTGATACGCTGATACAAGCTGGCAAAACTTTCATCGAAATTGCTGACATCAAAACCACGACGGCCGGCAACCTGCTGTTTGTAGCTGCTCCATAACTCGTTAAGCCAGGCACTGTTGGCTTCTTTGGCTTCAGGAGACATATCGTCACGCAGGAAAGGTTCAACAGCAGATTTATAGGTGCCCACTTTAAATACATGGGTGCTGATTTTCAGTTTTTCCAATGCACTTTTGTAATACATTGGGTAGCTGCCATAACCCTCCAGCAACACTGTGCCTTTTGGATGCAGGTTAATACTGTCAGCGTAGCTCGCCAGATAATATTGGTTTTGCGCATAAAAGGTGCCTGTTGCCAGGACCTTTTTACCGGCGGCTTTAAACTTCTCCAGTGCGCTGCCAACTGTTTGCAGTTTATCCAGTGAACCCCGACCTAAACTTGATAGTTCCAACACTATCACTTTAATTTTGTCGTCTTTAGTGGCGCGTTCAAGCACTTTGACTACGTCGCGCACCAGTATTTCCGGTGTTTCCTCGCTGCCGCCGGCAGCTTCGTTCATCATAGCTTCCAGCGGATCAACAAAACGCAGCTCTTCGACCAGGTCGCCTTTCAGGTTCAGCACCAGTGCCGCAGATTCGGGAACTTCGACTTGTTCGTCATCAGATAACAAGACGCTGATAAAGCCGACAAAAATAATCAGGAAAATCAGGTTCAGTACCAGATTCCTGACGGTTTTAAACACTTTGAACACTGCGGAAAAAAATCTTCTGAGCAGGCCTGGTCTTTCTAACGACATAACAAACACCTATATAAATACTTCTGTCTGAGGCTAAGATAACGAATTAAGGCAATAAACTTAAACGGAATTTGTAAGAAAATGTTTAATCCTTGTCAGCGCAGTTAAAAGCGGCTAAAGTTCCGCTATTCAACAGGTACGACCAGAAGAGGCCGCAGTGTCTTATCCACATTTATTACAACCTTTAGATCTTGGCTTTACCACTTTAAAAAACCGTGTAGTGATGGGCTCAATGCACACAGGGCTCGAGGAAGAAAAACAAGGTTTTGCCAAACTGGCTGCTTTTTATGCCGAGCGCGCCAAAGGCGGCGTTGGCCTGATTATCACCGGCGGTATCAGTCCGAATTTTCGCGGTAATTTAGTGCCTTTTGGCAGCCAGCTCAGCTGGTTCTGGCAAGCGGGCAAACATAAACAAGTGACAGCGGCAGTGCATCAATATGGCGCTAAAATTTGTATGCAGCTGCTGCATGCCGGCCGTTATGGTTATCATCCTTTTAGTGTGGCACCCAGCAAAATCCAGTCGCCTATTACCCCTTTTAAACCTGCTGAAATGTCGTCACGTCAGGTGCGCTCCACTATTCACGACTTTGCCTCGTCAGCCCGTTTGGCGCAAAAAGCCGGTTATGACGGTGTGGAAATTATGGGCTCTGAAGGTTATCTGATAAATCAGTTTATTTGTCAGCGCACCAATCAGCGCACCGACGAATGGGGCGGCAGTTTTGACAACAGGTGCCGTTTTGCCCTGGAAACGATTCGTCAGGTGCGCGAGTTGTGCGGACCTGATTTTATTATTATCTACCGCTTGTCGATGCTGGATTTAGTCGAAGATGGCAATAGCTACGAAGAAGTGGTGACTCTGGCAAAACAAGTGGCAGCAGCAGGTGCGACGATGATCAATACCGGCATCGGCTGGCATGAAGCGCGGGTGCCTACCATTGGCACTATGGTGCCACGTGCCGCTTTTAGCTGGATCACCGCCAAAGTGAAGCAGGAAGTGACAATTCCTGTGGTGGCCACCAACCGTATTAACGACCCGCAGGTGGCCGAAGATATTCTGGCTAAGGGCGATGCTGATTTAGTGTGTATGGCCCGACCTTTCCTGGCCGATGCCGACTTTGTGAATAAAGCAGCTGCCGGCAAAGCCGATGAAATTAATACCTGTATTGCCTGTAACCAGGCCTGCCTTGACCATGTGTTTCAGAACAAAAGAGCCAGTTGCCTGGTGAATCCACGCGCCTGTTATGAAACTGAACTGAATTTTAACCCGGCACCAAAACGCAAAAAGATTGCGGTGGTAGGGGCCGGACCTGCCGGTATGGCTTTTAGTGTTTATGCATCACAGCGTGGCCATCAGGTGACCTTGTTTGATAAAGACAACAAGATTGGCGGTCAGTTTAATTATGCTAAACAGGTACCGGGCAAAGAAGAATTCCATCAGACCATCCGCTATTTTGAGCGTATGTTACAGCTGCATGCGGTGAAGCTTGAGCTTGGCCAGCCGCAGACTGTGGAATCGCTGGCTGCTGGTGGTTTTGATGAAATAGTACTGGCAACTGGCATCCTGCCGCGTCAGCTCGATTTACCAGGTGCTGATCATCCAAAAGTGTTGAGTTATCTGGATGTATTGCGCGACCATAAAGAAGTGGGCAGCAAAGTGGCTATTATCGGTGCCGGCGGTATTGGTTTTGATGTGGCTGAATATCTGACCGAACCTCATTCGCTCACTCTGCAGCCGGACGCCTGGCTCAAAGACTGGGGCATTGATAAAAACTATCAGAGTCGTGGTGCTTTATTGCCGGATCAGACGCCGGAAGTGCCACCACGCAAAGTCTATTTGCTGCAACGCAAAAACACCAAAGTGGGCGCCGGCCTTGGCAAAACTACAGGTTGGATCCACCGCGCTTCGTTAAAGAAAAAAGCGGTGGATATGCTGTCTGGTGCCCAGTACCTGCGGGTTGATGATGAAGGCCTGTGGGTTGAGCTTGGCGGACAACAACGTTGTCTTGATGTCGACAATGTCGTGATCTGTGCAGGTCAGGAGCCACAAAGGGCACTGCAGCAGGGCTTATTAGACAAAGGTTTGAGTGTGCATCTGATAGGCGGTGCAGACGTAGCTGCTGAACTGGATGCCAAAAGAGCCATTCGTCAGGGCGCAGAGCTCGCAGCCCGCATTTAATAAGCGCATTCATCATCGGAAACGGCGTTAACAACAGCGCCGTTTTCCTGAAGAAAAAACTATCAAACCACCAGCTTTCTGGTGGTTTTTTTATTTGCAGAAAAATTAACCGGATTTTACTTGCCAGCAGGCGGCAGAACGCAGTATTACATTAAATCACTGGCACAAGTGTATTGTTTTGGTGCGAAACCATGGTGCATAAAAATCACCCTGCACCAAAAAGGCGCATTTTGTCATACAGTTGCCACAGCAACGACATACACTCAATCACACACTGCGGCGTTAATTCAGGCTGTTAGTGGTTTTATCGATGTGTGATCCATCATGGTATTGGCTTTGCAACGTGCTGATTCAGCGCTTGGCAAAGCAGGGCGCGGCAGTCAACTTTTTTGCGTTTGCTGCGCTGTTGCAGGCGTGCAATAAAACAACAAAGGTTTGGGTATAAGGGCTGTTACCTATCAAACGCCGGCAGGCACAGTGATTTGCCACCGGCACTGGTGTTGATTTACAGGGAGTCTCAGATGTCAGGTGTATTAACAATGATTTTGGCTGGCGGGGAAGGTACCAGACTGGCGCCATTAACCGGGATCCGCGCTAAACCTGCAGTGCCTTTTGGTGGTAACTACCGGATCATCGATTTTGTGCTGAATAACTTTGTAAATTCAGACTTATTACAGATCTTTGTCATCACGCAGTTTAAATCCCATTCGCTGATGAAACACTTAAGCCGTGCCTGGCGGGTGACGGGTTTAACCAACAGATTTATCGACCCTATTCCGGCGCAAATGCAAACAGGTAAACACTGGTATCTGGGCACTGCCGATGCGGTTTATCAGAATTTGCATCTTATTCATGGCCTGGATCCTGAACATGTCTGTGTGTTTGGCGGTGACCATATTTACAAAATGGACGTGCGGCAAATGCTGGATTTTCACCGGCAGCGCAATGCCAAACTGACAGTCGCTGCAATTCCGGTGCCGGTGTCACAAGCCCACGAGTTTGGTGTGATTGAAGTGGATGCTCAGGGCAAAATGATTGGTTTTGAAGAAAAACCCAAATCTAACCCCAAAACTATTCCGGGCAATCCTGATTTTGTGCTGGCGTCTATGGGTAATTATATTTTTGAAGCCCGCTGTCTGGTCGATGTACTGGAAGAAGACGCAGCACAAGCCGATTCCAAACACGATTTTGGTCATAACATCATTCCAAAACTCTTTCCGTCTGGTGATGTGTATGTGTATGACTTTTCAACCAATATTATCCGCGGTGAAAAAGAAGCGGCCTGGGGTTACTGGCGGGACGTTGGCACTATCGACTCTTATTACGAAGCCAATATGGATTTAATTTCTGTGGTGCCGCCCATTGATTTATATAACAAATACTGGCCGCTACGCAGTTATACGCCACCTGTGCCACCGGCCAAGTTTGTGCACGACGAAGCGAACAGAACAGGGCAGGCTATCAGCTCTATGGTGGCGGCAGGTTGTATTGTCAGTGGTTCTATCGTGTACCACTCCATTCTGGGTTATAACGTGCATGTACACAGCCACAGTTATATTGAAAAAAGTGTGCTGATGGGCAACAACGATATTGGCCGGGGTTGCCGTATCCGCCGCGCTATTATTGATAAAGATGTCAAAATTGCGCCAGGCACCATTATCGGCGAAGATCCGGTGCTGGACAGGGAGCGTTTTCACGTGTCTCCTGATGGTGTTGTGGTGATCCCAAAAGGGGCGCTGGTCGGTTTTGATTAAAACAGCAGCCCGGTGTGGCATGCAGGAGCGATAAGGTCGGATGCAAATAGTCTTTTTGTGCAGTGAATTTGAAGGTTTGCTTAAAACCGGCGGTTTAGCTGATGCAACACGCGGCCTGGCGCAGGCGCTTAAGGCAAAAGGGCATCAGGTTACAGTGCTGATGCCCCGTTATGGTGCTTTGTATAACCAGACGCTGCAAAACGACTGGCAATCCGTTTATGTTGAGCTTGGCACTGAGCGTTATGGTTGTGCAGTGCGGCATCTGGTAAGCGATGGTATTGCGGTAGCGCTGATTGAACATCATGATTTTTTTGCCAGACCCAGGCCTTATGATGATGGTGATTTTCCTTATGCTGACAACGCTTTGCGTTTTGCGTTTTTTTGCAAAGCTGCACTCTATTACCTGAGTCAGCAAGGTATTGAACCTGATGTGATCCACGGCCATGACTGGCAGACCGCTCTTGCCGCCCTGTATCTGAAACAAATGCAGCATCAGGGATTGCTGCCAGGTAGCCGTTTTGTGTTTACCATTCATAATGCTGCGTATCAGCAGGGCATTGCAGAACATGATCTGCCAGGCCTTGGTATTGATAAAACGGATTGTCCGGCCGACGTGCCGCTCAGTCTGTTAAGTCTGGGCGTTGCCCATTGCAGCAGTTTTAATACCGTCAGTCAGGGATATCGGCAAGAGTTATTGTCCGAACCTGCCGCCAACGGTTTAAGCCGCTTGTATCAGGCCAGACAACAGCAATTTAGCGGTATTGTGAATGGTTGTGATTATGGCCGCTGGGATCCACAAACCGATAAGTCGTTAGTGGCTAATTACCACAGCGCCGATTTAACAGGGAAAAGCCGGTGTAAAACCGAGCTGCGCCGTCAGATGGGCCTGACCGACAGCAAGGTGCCTTTGTTTGTGTCCGTCAGCCGGGTGACAGGGCAAAAAGGTTTTGATTATCTGATCCCGGCGCTCAGCCACTGGCTTGCCAGCAGCAATGCCCAGGTTGTGATGATGGGCACAGGTGAGCAAAAATATATTCAGCCACTAAAAGCCTTACAGCAACAATACCCCTTGCAATACCGTTTTATCGAAGGTTTTGATGAAGACTTTTCCCATCAGCTGGAAGCCGCCGGTGATTTTTTTCTGATGCCAAGTTTGTTTGAGCCTTGTGGCCTGAACCAGATTTACAGCCTGCGTTATGGCACTGTGCCTATAGTGCGTGCGACCGGTGGCTTAAAAGATACTGTGCTGGCGCTGCCAGCCCGGGGCGCCACCGGCATCAGTTTTACCGAGCCCGATGTTGAGGCTTTGCTTGGCGCCTTACAACAGGCGGAGGCCTTATATCAGAACAAAGCTAAATATCAGAAAGTACAGCAAAGAGGTATGCAACAATATTTTGGTTGGAGCGAGGCAGCAGAAAAATACCTCAAGATGTACCAACAGGCGAAGTAACAGGGCGCTGCTGCTCGCTTCTTCAACACGGATTGTTTAGCGCAGCAGCAATCAGCCCGGAGCGAATGAAAACTATTGTCGTGCTTTGATTTTATTTGCTAGCCTTACAGGGCATTTTTTCAAGGGCTGATGTTATGGATGCTATTACGTTATTAACAACCCGCTATTCTTCTTCACGTTTAACTGAACCGGCACCGGCCGGCGAAGCATTAGAGCTGATAAAACAGGCTGCATTAAAAGTGCCTGATCACGGTGGTTTAAAACCCTGGCGTTTTGTGATTTTTCAGGGCAAAAAAGCGCTGGCAAAACTGGGTGATATTTTTGCTGAAGCTGCGCTTGAGGAAGATCCATCTATTGCCAACGAATTACTGGAAAGAGCACGGCAATTACCACTGCGGGCGCCTATGGTCATTGCCTGCATTGCCAAATGTACTGAACACGCCAAAGTGCCGCTGCAGGAGCAGGTACAATCTGCCGCCTGTAGTGTGATGGCAATGCAGCAGGCAGCTTTTGCCCAAGGGTTTGGCGGCATCTGGCGCACCGGCGCTTACGCCCAGTATGAATTTGTAAAACAAGCGCTTGGTCTGGGTGAAGATGACGAAATTGTTGGTTATTTATACCTCGGCACCTGTGCCGGTGAAGCACCACAAAGAGCGATACCGGATACCGCGGAGTTTTTCAGTTATTTTGAATAAAGTCTGACTATTTGCTTTAGCCAAAACCCACCCTTTAAGGAGTGGTTTTTTTCTTGAAAGCAAGTGACCATAAAAAAGCCATCTTTACGATGGCTTTTTTTATCGATAAACCGTGAGGGCTTCGATTAGAAGTCGGCGTTGCCCGGCGTCCGTGGGAAGGCAATCACATCACGGACGTTGCCCACACCAGTGACATAAGACACCAGACGTTCAAAACCTAAACCAAAACCGGCATGGGGCACTGTGCCATAACGGCGCAGGTCGCGGTACCAGCTGTAGTCTTCTTTGTTCAGGCCCATGGCGTCCATCCGTGCGTCGAGCTGCTCTAAACGCTCTTCACGTTGTGAACCACCGATAATTTCACCAATGCCCGGTGCCAGAATGTCCATGGCAGCAACAGTTTTGCCATCTTCGTTCATGCGCATATAAAAGGCTTTGATGTCTTTTGGATAGTTTTGCAAAATCACAGGGGCGCCAACATGCACTTCTGCTAAATAACGTTCATGTTCAGACTGTAAGTCCACACCCCATTCCACCGGGTATTCAAACTTTTTGCCGCAGGTTTTTAAGATCTCTACCGCTTCGGTGTAATCCATCCGCACAAAGCTTGAACTGACAATGTCCTGCAGACGGCTGATGGCTTTATCGTCAACACGCTCGGCAAAAAATGCCATATCATCGGCGCGCTCTTCCAGCACAGCTTTAAATACAAACTTCAGCATGTCTTCTGCAAGCTGTGCCACGTCTTTTAATTCAGCAAAAGCGACTTCTGGCTCAATCATCCAGAATTCGGCTAAGTGACGGGTGGTGTTGGAGTTTTCCGCACGGAAAGTCGGGCCGAAGGTGTACACTTTTGACAAAGCACAAGCGTAGGTTTCAACGTTCAGCTGGCCAGATACAGTTAAGAATGTTTCTTTGCCAAAAAAGTCCTGTTTATAGTCCACTTTGCCTTTATCGTCACGTGGCAGGTTTTCCATATCTAAAGTACTGACCCGGAACATTTCACCAGCGCCTTCAGCATCGGCACCGGTAATAATAGGGGTGCTGATCCAGTAAAAACCACGTTCATGGAAAAAACGGTGAATGGCTTGTGCCAGGCAGTGACGAACGCGGGTAATGGCACCAACCATATTGGTTCTGGCACGCAAATGCGCCTGTTCACGCAGGTATTCCATCGAATGGCGTTTTGGCGCCATAGGGTAAGTATCCGGATTTTCTACAAAACCCAGTACTTCAACCGAATTGGCCTGAATTTCATAAGCCTGACCCTGACCTTCAGAGCGGGCAATAGTACCGGTCACCACCACAGAACAAGCTGTGGTCAGGCGTTTAATATCTGTTTCGTAATTATTTAATTCGGCCGGAGCGACGGCTTGCAGTGCATCAAAACAGCTGCCGTCATGTACGGCGAGGAAAGAAATACCGGCTTTGGAATCACGACGGGTGCGGATCCAGCCTTTGACGGTAACCAGGTCGCCGACTGCATATTTGCCGGCTAAAACATCTTTAATCACTGCATGCGTCATGCAATAGGCTCCAACTTGCTGCGTGTAAACATTTGAATTTAACTTAAGAGGTGTAATCATACGCAGGCGGCGGTTCAACACAAGCAAAAATTGACGGGAAGCCCGATTTGACTGAGCAAAATGCATCATTACCGAAAAAAAACCGCCGTCATGGTCCTGACTGGCTGTTACAAAGCATCAACTGGCTGTCGATTGCCGGTTGGGTGGTGTTTGTGATTGCGATGGGCATCAGTCATCTCGCCAAGCCTGAAGTGCAGTTTGGCTTTTTGCAATATCTGAATATCCAGGTGCGGGATTATTGGGATCCCACTCTAACCGCGCGGCTGATTTACCTGTTGTGGTGGTGCTGCGGTATCAGTTTGCTGAGTTTGCTACTCAACAGATTCAGGTTAAGGCGCGCCGGTGATCATCTGCGTTATAACCTGGTGGTGTTATTGCTGATGTCTTCGGCGGTCTTGTTGTATCTGGCGATTATTTTATAAAGCTGGTGTTCAGTTTGGCGCGTCTAAAGTGACAAAAATGTAAAATAATTAAGGTTTTTAATGCGTAATATTCTGATTGTTTTTGTTTTATTTGCGCTAACTGCTTGTGTTCAGGTGCGAACCGGCAACGATGTGATTGATGCAACATCAGCGGTTGCGAGTGGCGTTTACCTGCAAACCCAGGCCGATAAACAAAAAGAAAAATCCGGCAAAGCTGACCCCTTTAAGAAAAAAGATCCCAAAGTCGCCGCAATAGATGAGGCGATCAATAAAGCCCGTGCCAAACAACGGGGTGAGTTACAGCCTGAGTAAAGGCTGCCACAAAATAAATAAGTACCTTTGCGCCTGATATCAACACAATCAGGCGCCAGGTAAAGGTGCCTGTGTAGTCAGGATAGGTTGTTGACAGACTTTGACTATGGCTTGGGTCAGGGCAGTCAGTTCGCTGCTGCTGATCACAAAAGGCGGCATCAGATACAAGAGTTTGCCAAAAGGCCGCACCCAAACCCCGAGCTCAACAAAAAGCCGCTGACATAAAGCCACATCGACGTTGCCTGTCATTTCTACCACACCCACAGCGCCTAATACCCGCACATCGGCAACCTGCGCTAATAACCTGGCAGGCGCAAGTTCAGTGTTAAGTTGCTGTTCAATGCACTGAACCTGCTGTTGCCATCGATTCTGTGCAATAAGCTTAAGGCTTGCCACTGCCACACTGCAGGCCAGCGGATTGGCCATATAAGTAGGACCGTGCATCAGGGCGCCCGCAATGCCGTCAGCGACTTTATCCGTGCAAAGTGTAGCGGCAAGGGTGATGTACCCACCGCTCAGCGCTTTGCCCAAACACAGAATGTCCGGGCTGATGGCTGCATGTTCACAGGCGAATAACTTGCCGGTGCGGCCAAAACCTGTGGCAATTTCATCACAAATCAGCAGCACATTAAATTCATCACATAAAGCGCGGCAAACGTTTAAATACTGCGGATGATACATCCGCATACCGCCGGCGCCCTGTAGCACGGGCTCAATGATCATGGCGGCAAGCGTAGGATGATGCTGCTCAAATAGCTGCCGCAGTTTCTGACCGTCTTCTTCTTGCCATGCGCCGTCAAAGCGGCTTTGTGGTGCTGGCGCGAACAAATGCGGAGTTAGCTGACTGCGAAATAAAGTATGCATGCCATCGTCAGGGTCACACACCGCCATAGCGGCAAAGGTGTCGCCGTGATAGGCCTTACTCAGGCTTAATATTCTGCTTTTTTCCGGTACGCCCTTTGACAACCAATATTGCAACGCCATTTTTAGTGCCACTTCCACTGCAATAGAGCCGCTGTCGGCAAAAAACACTTTGTTTAAGCCAGTTGGCACCATCGACAGTAGCAGTTTGGCTAAATCCACTGCGGGTTGATGCACTATGCCGCCAAACATCACATGGCTCATATTGGCAAGTTGGGTGGTGACAGCAGCGTTGAGCTCTGGGTGGTTATACCCATGCACCGCCGACCACCAGCTGGAGGTGCCGTCTATTAAACTGCGGCCATCTTCCAGATAAAGCCTGCAACCTTCAGCCCGCACCACAGGGTATACCGGCAACGGATTTTTCAGCGAAGTATAAGGATGCCAGATATGTTCACGGTCAAAAGCAAGATCAATAGCCATGGGTGCTCACAAATTAGCCAGCAGTAAACTTATGTAACTGGTTGGCGTTGACTTCAAAAGGCAGGCGGCTAGACTAGCGGCAAATTCATCGAACTACAATGCCGCTATTTAAGGCTTACAGGGAAATTTATGTCAAATTCTGTAGTGCGCCACAACTGGACACTCAATGAAGTGAATGCACTTTTTGCGTTGCCTTTTAATGAACTGATGTTTCAGGCACAGCTTGTGCACAGAGCCAACTTTAATCCGCAGGAAGTGCAGGTGAGCACGTTGTTATCGATTAAGACCGGTGCCTGCGCAGAAGACTGCAAATATTGCCCGCAAAGTGGCCACTACAACACCGGCCTCGAGCGGGAACGTCTATTGGAAGTGGAAAAAGTACTGACCCAGGCCAAAGCTGCCAAGGACAAAGGTGCCAGCCGTTTTTGTATGGGCGCCGCCTGGAGCAACCCAAAACAACGTGATATGCCTTACATTATGGAAATGGTGAAAGGGGTTAAAGCCATGGGGCTGGAAACCTGTATGACCCTTGGCAAGCTCGACGCCGGTCAGGCGCGTGAGCTGGCAGAAGCCGGTTTGGATTATTACAACCATAACCTTGATACCTCGCCGGAGTTTTACGGTGAAATTATCACGACCCGCACTTATCAGGACAGGTTAGATACGCTGAGCCATGTGCGTGATGCCGGTATGAAAGTTTGTTGTGGTGGCATTGTCGGTATGGGTGAAAGTGCCAATGACCGCTCAGCGCTGTTAATGCAAATTGCCAATTTACCGGAGCACCCACAAAGTGTGCCTATTAATATGCTGGTGAAAGTGGCAGGTACGCCACTGGAAAACGTCGAAGATCTCGATGGTTTTGAGTTTATCCGCACCATCGCCGTTGCCCGCATTATGTTGCCAAAAAGCCATGTGCGTTTATCGGCCGGCCGTTCACGGATGAATGAACAAATGCAGGCTTTATGTTTTATGGCTGGCGCTAACTCAATTTTTTACGGTGACAAACTGTTAACCACAGAAAACCCGGAAGCCGACGCCGATATGCAGCTTTTTGCCAAACTGGGGTTAAAACCAGAGCAGCGTCATGATGTGTCGGATGAAGCTTATGAAGCTGCCATGGCCGATGCCATACAGGAACAAAACACCCCTTCGTTATTTCATGCGGCCAGCTGATGTATAACCAGCCGGACAGAGGGCAAAACTGGTGCAGATAGCTCAAATGCAGCAGCTGTTGACAGAGCGTGAGCAGGCGGGGTTATTGCGCCGGTTAAAAACGGCGCAGCAGGTCAGCGGGCGTTTTATCCGTGATCAGAACCGTGAGCTTCTGAACTTTTCCGGCAATGATTACCTCGGCCTCGCTACTGCGCCCGAAGTTGTGGCTGCACTGCAGCAAGGTGCCGCCGATTATGGCGTTGGCAGCAGTGGCTCACCGCTGGTCTGTGGCCAGCAGGCACCCCATCAGGCACTTTGTGATGAAATTTGTGACTGGCTCAATGTAGAGGCTGTGTTGTTATTCAGCTCAGGTTTTGCCGCCAACCAGGCGATGTTATTGGGGCTGGCTGGCGCGGATGAAACTTTATTGCTGGATAAACTCAGCCACGCCTCAATGATTGATGCGGCGTTGCAGCATCAGGGCGGGTATCAGCGTTTTTTGCACAATGATTTGGGCTCGCTGCAAAAGTTACTGCAAAAACACGGCAACAAGGCCGTGGTTGCCACCGAAGGTGTGTTTAGCATGGATGGTGACAGCCCGGATCTGCGGCAATTAACACTGTTATGTCAGCAGTATCAGGCGCCTTTGTTATTGGATGACGCCCATGGTTTGGGGGTATCTGGCCCTGAGGGTGCTGGCTCTTTTGCCGCGGCCGGACTTGCCACCCGCAGCAGTCAGTGTTTGATGGCCAATTTTGGCAAAGCGCTGGGTGGCCAGGGTGGTTTTCTTGCGACCAGCAGCTTCGTGGCAGATTATTTAACCCAGAGTGCCCGCCATTTTATTTACAGCACGGCCTTGTCGCCGGCGCTTGCTGTTGCGATGCGCCAGAGTATTCAGCTGTGCCGCAGCCAACAGTGGCGGCGCGATAAACTGATAGACAATATTCAGTATTGCCGCGAGCTGGCGGCTCAGTTTGAGCTCAAACTGTTGCCATCCACAAGTGCAATTCAGCCTTTGTTGATTGGTGATAACCACAAAGCGATGCGGGTCAGCCAGCAACTGGCAGAAAAAGGTATTTGGCTGAGCGCCATCCGCTCGCCGACAGTGCCAATGCACCAGGCCAGATTACGTATTACCCTCAGTGCGCTGCAGCAAAAAGAGGATTTAAAGCTGCTCTTTATCACACTGAAGGAGTTGTTATGACGGCCATTTGTATCAAGGCTTCAGGCGCAGCAGCTGTACCTGCACAAATAGCAACAGTTTGTGCAATGCCTGGCTCAAATCAGACAGTCGCAACAGCGGATCCGCAAATCCGCCGGCATTTTGATAAAGCGGCACAAAGTTACCGGCAGGGCGCCAGTCTGCAGCAGCAGGTTGCCACCGATTTACTGGCGCTGCTGGCCAGCAGGCCGCAGCTGGATCGCGTCCAAACCCGACTGTTGGATTTAGGCTCAGGTCCGGGCTGGTTGCACCCCGAGCTCACAAAACACTGCAATGAGCTTTGGGCGGCAGATTTAAGCGAAGCCATGCTGGCCGAGGCCGAAACTTTGCGCCTTGCCAGTCGTTATATTCAGGCCGATGCCGCAGCGCTGCCGTTACCGGCGCATAGTGTCGGCTGTATTTTCAGCAGCCTGATGCTGCAATGGTGTCCAAAGCCGGAGGCGGTATTTGCCGAGTGTTACCGGCTATTAGAACCCGGCGGTCAGTTGTATCTGAGCACCCTGGTGACAGACTCTATGGCTGAGTTTCAGCAAAGCTGGGCCCAGGTGGATGATAAACCTCATCAGCTGGCCTTTTTGCCATCAGAGTTGCTGCTAAAAGCGGTAAAAGCGCAGGGATTTAGCTGTCAGAGTCAGCAGTTGACTTATCAGTTGTTTTATCCGGATGTGTTAAGCCTGTCGCGTAGTTTTAAACAAATTGGTGCCAATTTTGTGGCAGGTCGCGCCGGTACGGGCCTTGGCGGGAAAAAACGCTGGGCAGCTTTTGCCAGTGCTTATGAAAAGTTTCGCACCACCCAAGGTTTGCCACTTAGTTATCAGGTGCTGCAAATAGTGGCCACCAAATCAAGCTGACATACGTTTAATTGATGTTTATAGCGGGTTTTAAAGCATACCGCTTGCGCCTTATCAGGATCTGTCTATGCAATCTGTTTTTATTACCGCAACCGACACTGATGCCGGTAAAACTTTTATCAGCAGTGTGCTACTGAAAGGTTTTGCCAGGCTGAATATTCCGGCTATTGGCCTCAAACCCATAGCGGCCGGTGTTGATGCAGATGGCAAAAATGCCGATGCCAAAATACTGCAGACTTTGTCAGCGTTGGCGCTTAGTTACGCCAGTGTAAATCCTGTACTATTTGACGAGCCGGTAGCGCCGCATCTGGCGGCAACTTTACATCAAAACCGCATCAATACCGCAGTGCTGGATGCGCAGCTTGTTGAGACAGCGAAGCTGCCGGTTAAGCTTCGGCTGATTGAAGGCGCAGGTGGCTGGTTATTACCGCTTGATGATCACAGTTATCTTGCCGATTGGGTGCTGGCGCAAAAATTACCAGTGTTACTGGTAGTTGGGATGAAACTGGGCTGCCTGAATCACGCCATGCTGACAGCGCGGGAGCTGGAGCGCTCGGGGGCCAGGGTGCTTGGCTGGGTTGCCAACTGTGTCGACCCACAGATGTTATTGCTCAACGAAAATATTGCCGATTTACAACAACGTTTAGCCTGGCCTTGTCTTGGTGTGATGCCTTATCAGCCGTCTGCTACAGCTAATCAGGAAACGACGCTTGCAGAGCAACAGGCAGCGTTGGCCCAAGCGCTGGCAAACACACTGTCATTAACATAACAGCGGCTTGCCATGGCTGCCTGTACTTTAGAGCTGTAAAAATGCCGACAGATCAGCCCCCGGCAGCAGCGCGGTTTTACTGCCACCGATAAACAGATAACCGTCAGTTTGACCCTGATAAGTTAAAGCAGCGCCATCTCGCACTAATGCTGTGCCTTCAGGCAGCGCAATAACTGCTGTCTCAGGGTTTAACAGCATAAACTCGCCAAGGCGCATATCGCGGGTTTCGCCGTGAAAACCTTCAGGTTTGTAGTCGCTGTAATGGGGGTTTAGTTGCAGCGGCAATAAATCCAGAGCGGTAAAAGAAGGTGGCTCTACCACCGGCATATCATTGGTGGTGCGGATACTGAGCCCGGCAATATTAGAGCCTGCGCTCCAGCCAACATAAGGCACGCCTTTATTCACCTGGGCTCTGATCTGGTCAATCAGGCCATGGCGGTACAACTGCTGTAATAACACAAAAGTGTTGCCACCACCGACCACAATCGCCTCTGCCTGTTGCATGGCCTGCAGCGGATCTGCGTGTTGGTGAATACTATCCACCTGAATATCAATGGCCGAAAATGCCTGTTGAACCATCTGTTGGTATGCATCGTAACTGAGGCTAACTGCGGCATAAGGAATAAATAATACAGTAGCAACGCCCTGCAGATGGCTGGCAATCTGCGCCAGGTTGGGCGCCAGATAAGCGCTATTGCCGGCGCGGGAAGAACTTAATAACAATAATTTCATACAAACTCCATCAGGGACCAAGATACCGCAGAGACAGTAGCTCTGACATCAACCTTTACAAATCAGGCACAAGCCAAGGTTGAAAACTAACGGCAAGCCCATATAGTAGCAACATCAAATGAAGTAACCGAGGTATTTATGAAGCGTATAGTGCTGTTTTTATTGACCAACTTAGCTGTGATGCTGGTGTTGTCTGTGGTTTTAAGCATCATTTTTAAAGTGTTTGGTATCGATCGCAGCAGCATGGGGGGCTTGCTGGTGCTGGCCGCCGTTTTTGGTTTTGGTGGTTCTTTTATTTCGCTGGCCATGTCGAAATGGATGGCCAAACGTTCTACTGGCGCTGTGGTGATTGAACAACCCCGCAATGCCACAGAGCAATGGCTGATGAGCACTGTGGCCCGTCAGGCACAACAAGCCGGTATTGGTATGCCAGAAGTGGCGATTTATGACTCACCGGAAATGAACGCTTTTGCCACAGGCATGAACCGCAATAACGCCCTGGTTGCCGTCAGCACGGGGTTATTACGCAATATGCGTGAAGACGAAGTGGAAGCTGTGCTGGCACACGAAGTATCACACGTGGCCAACGGCGACATGGTGACACTGACGCTGATCCAGGGGGTGGTGAATACCTTTGTGATTTTCCTGGCCCGTTTAATTGCCGGTGCAATTTCCAATGCCGGTCGCAGCAGTGATGAAGAATCGACCAGTGGTGGTTTTGCCTACATGGCAACAGTTTTTGTGCTGGAAATGATTTTTGGTGTGTTGGCCAGCATTATTGTGATGTGGTTCTCCCGTCAGCGTGAATACCGCGCCGATGCTGGTGCCGCTAAACTGGTCGGCGCCAATAAAATGGTGGCGGCGCTGGAGCGTCTGCGTAATAACCATGAAAGCCAGCTGGAAGGTTCAATGATGGCCTTTGGTATTGCTAATAAACCTGCCGCTTCTGAGCTTTTTATGAGCCACCCGCCACTGGAAAAACGTATTGATGCACTGCGTCAGCAGCGCTGAGCTGAAACCGCAGGTTTTGAAATAATTAGCAGTGCTTTGAACCAGCGCTGCGTCAGAAAAAGCGGGTTGCAATGGCAACCCGTTTTTTTTTGCTGCTGTTGGGTGTTTACAATCATCTTTGGCTGTGAAACAGTGTGAAACAATTGATATTCAGTCACTTGGCTGTTTTATGTTCAGTATTGACTCTGACTCTTGTGGTGTTGCTCGGGCAACTTTAGAAAAGAACCAGAGTCTCAGAGCTGAGAAAAGTAAGGCCCAAAGCCGTGATGATCTAACCTTCATTTAAGGAGTAGCAATGAAACCCTGGATTTTCTTTTTTGTATTGTTGAGCGCCTTGTTAACTGGTTGCGCCTCACATCAGGGCAAAAGTGTGTCACAGCAACGCCAGGCCATTGAAAATATGCGCGCTGAAACTCTGAATACACTGTACCGGCAAAAACCTTATGCCGCAGATACCATCGAACGTTCCGCCGGATACGCAGTGTTTAGCAATGCGAATGTCAATCTGCTGTTTGCCAGTGCCGGCGGTGGTTATGGTGTGGTACACAGCAACAATGGCACTGTTACCTATATGAAGATGGGGGAGTTGGGGATTGGTCTGGGTCTGGGTGCAAAAGATTATCGTCTGGTGTTTGTATTCCATACCAAAGATGCGCTGCGCCGTTTTGTTGAGCATGGTTGGGCTTTTGGCGGACAGCTGGACGCAGCAGCGAAAGCTAAAGATAAAGGTGACGCTATTGGCGGCGAAATTACTGTTGATAACATTACCATTTATCAGCTGACAGAGTCAGGTCTTGCGTTGCAGGCCACCATTAAAGGCACTAAATTCTGGCGGGATGACTCGCTAAATTAATACAGAGTGCATGCGCTTTGGCGCTTGCAAAGACTAAGCTGGACACAGCAATCACACAAGGAGGCACTATGCCTGTTAATGCTGATCTGAATGCCGAAATCCGTATTTTGAATTTATTTAATTTAGACAGTAGTCTGGAGGGTATTAAAGCCCACAAAGATGCCGACGACACCAGCAAAGCCGCCATCGCCAGGCTTTATCACAAAGGGTTGGTAACGCAGGAAGATGGTGGTTATCTGACTGATCTTGGCAGGACCTGTGCTGAACATATTCAGGTGGCGCTGCGCATTCTGGGTAGTAAAACCGAGGCTTAAACAAAACTGCACTCAAATAAAAACAACAACTATTGAATCACAACGCCGCATTAGCGGCGTTGTTGTTTCAGCAGTTTCTTCAGCTGCTGCACTTCTGCTCTGAGTTGTTTTTCGGCTTTGCTGTCACCGGCAAATACCAGTTGTTGATAATGTGCTGACACTACAGCGCTTTGTTGTTGCAGTGTTGAGTGATGACCCAAGGCAGCCAGATATTGCAACACAGTTTGTTCAGGCGTTTTGACTAGCCAGGGGCTGAGCTCTCGCACAAGCCAGACGGAAATACCGGGTGGCGCAGTGGTCAGGCGCAGCCATAACAACCTGCTTAATAAAGCGGCAGTAAGTAGCAGTAGCACTATTTTGATGTAATACCACCAATCCAGCGCCGCCAGCTCTAATAGCCGGTTTTTCACGCTGCTCAGTAACGACTGTTGCTGTTCATTGTCAAAACCAAGTACCCAGCGTGACCAGTAATAATCCAGATCTTCCAGTTGTTGCAGCAGTTGTTTGGCAAAACCTGCCCGGCCGAGCCAATTGCCTTCCAACCTTAATAAATCAGCGGCCGACAACAAATCTTCCAGACCAGCAAATAGCCGCTGTGGTGCCACCTGCAGCGTGGGATCAAATTTATGCCAGGCCCCCTGATGCAAGTATTCCACCCAGGCGTGGGCAGCCCTTTGGGTGACTTCCAGATAACTTTGGTTATCCCGCCATTCGCCGCCCAGATAACCGCCGACAATTCGCGCCGGTACACCGGCGGCGCGTAATAAAAAGGTGGTGGTCTGAGCGTAATGACTGCAAAAACCACTTTTGCTTTGCCATAAAAACATATCAATCTGATCGCCCGACAAAGCTGGCGGGTTCAGGCTGTATCGAAAGCCGCCTTCGCGCAAATAACGGCCAATGGCCAGCACCAATTGTTCCGGCGTTTTATGTTCAGCCGCTAGCTGCGCGGCAAGCGCCCGGCTTTTTGGATTGCCGGGCGGTAGCTGCAAATTGGTATTGTTTTTTGCACCGGGGAAATCAGGCACAGGGGCAAGCACCGACTGCAGCTGAAAACTGGCACGTTGGCTCAGCACACTGCGGCTGCTCAGCAGCGCATCGGTATCAATACGCTGTGGATAATTCACCTTCAGTGGTACACCCAGGCTGTACAAATGCCGCTGCTGATGCGGTTCAACAATAATTTTGTAGCTGAAGCTCAGGTTGCTGTTGTGTTTTATCTTACTAAAGTCAGCCAGATCGTTGTTATAACGCCGCCGCCAGCTGCTGCCATCAAAAGTATCGTAAATTCTGGCGCGCCAATACAGTTCATCGGGCTGTGGCAGGCGGCTTTGAAATTCAACCCGAAACGCCAGCTCGTCGCTTTCGACCAAACGTTCAATACTACCCGGGTTCAGTTCATCACCAAGTCCCGTCATCGCCTGTTTGGCACCGGGCAGTGCCCAGAGTGGGGCAATGCGTGGAAACAGCAAAAACAGACTTAACCACAAAGGCACAAAGATCAGGCTGGTTTTCAGCGCAGATTTATAGGGAAATGTACTGCCGGGCGCGGCAAAAGCCAGGTAATGACTTTGCAGTTGTAATAACAACAGCATAAATACCAGAAGCGCCATGCCAAGTGCCTGGTGCAAAATAAAACAACAGGCAAATAAAAAATACTGCACCCACAACAGCTGCTGCACATCTGCATGATCGTGCTCACGAAAACCCAGCAGTCGTAAAATAGCCGCCAGCAGCAGCAGGTGGATCATCAGATGCAACACCCCCAGATCCCGGGCAAATAACAACAAAGCGGACACTATCGTCAGCGCAAGCAAATTGGATAACTTTAAACTCCAGGCCGGTCTGTTGAGCAACAACTGTGGTAGTTTGGCCAGCAGCAATAATGCAAAAATGGCCAGGCTCCAGAAATTAAAAGCCGGCGTCAGTAACAACAATAACAAACTTTGGATCAGCCACAATCGCCAGATCACAGGGGTTGGCACTGCGGGGTAGGATGCCTGATTTGCTAACATAAACTCAGTGCCTCCAGACAACGTTGTCGGTGCAGCTCTTCGCTGCTAAGGCCCGGCTGCGGCGCAGATTGTCCGCTTGCGTTTTGTGCAGTTGTGAGTTGTTCTCTCGTGAGCAGCCTGCCTTGTACTTCCAGGGTATAAGGCAGATGCCGGTGACTCAAATGCAAAATTTGCGCACAAATCTGCGATAGTGACTGTTCAAGCGCAGCGCCTGACAAGGTGGGCACCACCAGCTGGTGCAGCTCAGAGCCCTGTTGGCTGAACACCTTCACTACCGGCTGAGACGGCTGGCGTGATAGTCTTTTCCAGTCAATACGTTGCAGTGCATCGCCCATCTGATAAGGGCTTAAATGCGACCATTGCAACTCACCATCACCCGTTGGCAGATGCTGCTGCATTTGTTGTTGCAAGGGATTGGGATACACCCAATAACTTTGATTTAGCGCCGGATAACACCAGCAATGTATTAAACCAAAAGGGTACAGACTCTGAATTTTAAAACGCGGCAGCCGGTAAAAACCACGGCGGGAACTGTCTACCTGCAACATCACCTCTGAGGGCAAAGTCCAGAATAACTGTCGATCGCCGTTTAAGCTGAACTCCAGCAACTGACGCCCCTGTTGATTGGCAAGGCGTAGCCGCACATTCAGCATGTCACCGGCAAAAGCGGCCGTGGTTTCGCCACTTTGTAGTACCAGACCATGCAGATTCTTAAAAGCGAGGATAATGGCCAGCAGCAGCAGTCCAATCAGCAAAAAACTGAGTAATAAAATCAGATTATTCTGATAGTTACTGCCTAATAAATACAAAATTGCCGCCAGCGCAAACAACGAAATGCCATATTTGCTTGGCAGCACATACAAAATGTTCTGGCGCAGTATCAGCTGACTGACAGGCGGCTGGCGCCGCTCCAGCCAGGCCCATATTTTATGCTTCACCCAGCTTTGCAGCTTTTGTCTCAGCAGCTGCATGGGGTTTCCTGAATTAACAGCGCACTGAGGTTGGACTGATGCTGCTGTTGCCGCGGTTGTAGTCTGTGTTCGGCGACTGCGGCAAACACCGCTTGCACGTCTTCAGTGGTGACAAACTGGCGCTGCTGTAAAAAGGCATAAGCTTTGGCGGCCCGCACCAGACCCCGTGCCGCACGCGGTGACAGCGGCAGCATGTCTGAGCGCTGCCGGCTTTGCCGGATGAGATCCAGCATATAACCCAGCACAGCGTCGGTGGCGGTAATTTGGGGCACCAGTGCCTGCAGTGCCCGAAGCCGCTCTGTGCTCAATAGCGCTGGCAACTGTTGCTGCTGGCGGTTTTGTTGGTCCTGTTGTAGCAATTGCAATTCGGCGGCGCGCTCCGGAAAACCTAAGGTCAGGCGCATTAAAAAGCGGTCAAGCTGTGATTCGGGCAGGGCATTGGTGCCACTGTGAAACAAGGGGTTTTGCGTGGCTATCACAAAAAAAGGTGCCGGCAAGGGCCTGGTTTCACCATCAACCGACACTTGCTGCTCTTCCATGGCCTCAAGCAGGGCGCTTTGGGTTTTGGGGCTGGCTCTGTTGATTTCATCGGCCAGCAGCACCTGACTAAACACAGGGCCAGGCTGAAAATTAAATTGCTGCGAGCGGGCATCAAAAATACTAAAACCGGTCAGATCGGCCGGCAGCAGGTCGCTGGTAAACTGCACCCGGCGATAACTTAAACCCAGACTTTGTGCCAGTGCATGGGCCAATGTGGTTTTGCCCATACCGGGCAAATCTTCCAGCAATAAATGGCCCTGCGCTAACAGGCAAGTCAGCGCCAGCCGAATTTGTGGAGCTTTGCCGAGGATCACCTGATTCAGTTGCGATTCTACTTGTTGAATATCTGTGTGCACTGTTTGTCCTTGGGTCGGGAAAAGCCTTTGATGGCGATAAAATGACGCTTTGGCAAATAGTTACAAAGTTCGTATACTGCCGCAAGCGCTATTTCCGGAATGTTTTTGTGATGAAAATACTCTTTGTTTGTCTGGGTAATATTTGCCGCTCGCCAACAGCCCACGCCATTTTCCGTCAGTTGGCGGCGGAAAATAACTTTGCCTGTGAAGTTGAATCGGCCGGCACCAGCGCCAGTCATAAAGGCGCTCCGCCGGATCCACGCAGCATCAAAGCGGCCATCGATGTCAGTTTTAAAGGCATTTATTCCCGCCCTGTACAGAGCACTGACTTTGATTATTACGATTTGATTTTAGCCATGGATCTGGAAAATCTCGCGGCGTTAAAACGCCGTTGTCCGGCGGAGCATCAGCACAAACTCAATTTGTTGATGAGTTACCACCCGGATTACGCCAGCCAACCCGAAGTGCCGGATCCTTATTATGGTGGCGCCCGTGGTTTTGAGCTGGTACGTCAGATGATAGAACAAGCCTGCGAGCATTTATTAGTGAAGTTACAACAGAGGCGCTGATGGCGCTTTTGTTGTTTTTTTACCTCAAGATCCGCATCACCTTTGTGTTTGTGCTGCATTTTTCGCCAACAGACGGCTAAATTCTAGGTTATAACAAATTAGCGATTGAAATTGGCCGGTAATAAATTTACTTTGTCCTTGGATTAATAGCCAAAGTGAATCAATTCCCCATTTCATAACCTTAATAGGATACGCAAAGTGACGACCTGGACGCCTCAAAGTTGGCGAGCATTTCCCATCCAACAACAACCCCATTACGATGATCCGGCCCTGCTGGCCAGTGTGGAGCAGCAGCTGCATTCGTTTCCGCCTTTGGTTTTTGCGCAGGAAACCCGGGATCTCTTTAGTCAGTTAGGGCAGGTTGCCGAAGGCAATGCCTTTTTACTGCAAGGCGGCGATTGTGCGGAAAGCTTTAGTAACTTTAATGCGCCAAAAATCCGCGATACCTTTAAAGTGTTATTGCAAATGGCCGTGGTGATGACCTTCGCCGGCGGTTGCCCTGTGGTGAAAGTGGCGCGGATGGCGGGGCAATATGCCAAACCGCGTTCAAGCGATTTAGAAACCATCAACGGCATCAGCCTGCCAAGTTATCGTGGCGACATCGTTAATAGTTTTGAATTTACCGAAGCGGCGCGCCGGCCCGACCCAAACCGGTTATTAACGGCTTACCATCATTCGGCTGCAACCCTTAATTTGTTGCGTGCTTTTGCCCAGGGTGGCCTGGCCGATTTACATCAGGTCAGCCGCTGGAATATGGGTTTTGTTGAAAGCAACCCACTCAAAGGCCGGTATCAGGACATAGCGCAGCGTATTCAGGAAGCGCTGCGTTTTATGGAAATTTGTGGCATCAGCGCACAAAATTCACCGTCCATTCGTGAAACCACCTTATATACGTCGCATGAAGCATTGCTGCTCAATTACGAAGAAGCTTTAACCCGCCGTGATTCGTTGACTGGCCTCTGGTACGACTGTTCGGCCCATATGGTGTGGATTGGTGAGCGCACCCGGCAGCTGGATCACGCCCATATTGAGTTTTTCCGCGGTATTCATAACCCGATAGGCGTCAAAGTAGGGCCTGGTATGGATGAGCTGGATTTGATCCGCCTGATTGACCAGCTGAACCCGGACAATATTCCGGGGCGCCTCACGCTGATCACCCGGATGGGCGCGGACAAACTGGCTGATAAATTGCCGGCTTTAGTGCGTCGGGTGCAACGTGAAGGACGCAAAGTGGTCTGGAGTTCAGATCCAATGCACGGCAATACGGTCAAAGCCAGCAATGACTATAAAACCCGTGATTTTGAAGCTATTTTGCGCGAAATCCGGAACTTCTTCGCGGTGCATCAGGCCGAAGGCAGCCATGCCGGCGGTATTCACCTGGAGATGACAGGTGAACATGTGACCGAGTGTACCGGCGGTGCTTATGGTTTGTCGGAAAACGACTTAAGTCAGCGTTATTTCACCCAGTGTGACCCAAGGTTAAATGCCGATCAGGTACTGGAATTAGCCTTTTTGATCGCCGATACTCTGCAGACTGTCCGCAAGTAAGTCCGCTGATTATGGCGCCAACATCTGGCCTGGATATCCAATCTCAAACCCACAGTGCTGCAATTCACAGCACTGTGGGTATTGTTGGCGCTGGCAGCATAGGCTGTTTTTTAGGTGCTATTCTGGCGCAGGATAAAAGCCTTGCGGTGCAGTTTTTTGGCCGTGAGGCTTTAGGTCTGGAGCTGGCCGCTTATGGTTTGTCGGCAGGTTTCCCGGGCGGCAACGTCAGTGCTATAGCACCGGCTTTTTATACTTCTATGGTCAGTCTGATTGAATGTGATGTTATTTTATTAACAGTGAAAGCTATCAGCCTGCCACATCTTATTCCGCAGCTAAAAAAGTTTATCCGCCCCGATGTGCCAGTGATTGCACTGCAAAATGGCATTGGTGTGGATACCATGTTAAGCGCCAGCCTGAGTAACCCGGTGTACAGAGCCGTGGTGCCTTTTAATGTGGTGAAAACCGGACCTGGCCATTTTCAGCAAACCAGCTCTGGTCAGCTGCTGTGGCCACAAAGCAACCAGCATAAACTGGATTATCTGGCAGCTATTTTCCGCCATTATGGCTCTGGTGTGCAGCTGTGTGCCGATATGCGTGCGGTAGAATATGGCAAGTTGTTGTTAAACCTGAATAATGCACTAAATGCGTTATCGGGATTACCGCTGAAACAACAGTTATTGCAGCACGACTTGCGGCTGGTTTTAGCAGCAGCTATGCAGGAATGGTTGCAGGTGGCTAAAGCGCTGCAGGTGAAACCTCAGGCCATGACGCTGTTACCCAATGACTGGTTGCCCTGGTTATTACGTTTACCCACCAGGCTGTTCCGGCTGCTGGCGCGGCAAATGTTAAAAATTGACGACGCGGCGCGCTCTTCGATGTGGGATGACATTCAGGCCGGACGGCGTACAGAAGTGATGTATTTAAACGGTGCTGTGGTGCGCCTTGGCATTGATACCGGCATTGCCACGCCGGTGAACGCCGCTATTGTCGAACTGGTGAAACACCTTGAGCAGGGCGAGTCTTTAAAACTTAGCCCGGCCCAATTGCGTCAGCAGTTGTTACAACGCTGAGCTGACTACCTCGCTTTTGAGTTGTTCTGCGGTTGCTACCGGAAATATCTGCAGCCAGTCGTTTTTCATATCTACCAGTTGCCAGCCATAGTCACTGACCGCTTTGAGCGTTTTTTCCCCGGGGCAGTAGGCATATTCGCGCTCGGCGTCAGTGTGATGGATCAGCATACACAATGAGGTTTTGCTCTGACCTGCCCAGCGTAACATCGCAATGTCACCGCTGCTGTTGCCAAAAGCGGCAATAGGATGACGGTCGATATGGCTTTCAATACAAAGCACCTTGCCTTTACCGTTATCTAAAAACCAGGGAATGGGTTTGAGTTCGACGGACAGCCGACCGTTTTTTTCAGTGACTTTTGTTCTGAGCTGGCTACCAAGCGCCTGCTCAGGTCCAATGCCATAAGCCTGCTCGGAAAAAGCACGGATAAAGTAACAACTGCCGCCGGAGACCAGATAATTGCGAAAACCATGCTGACGAAATAGTGTCAGCACTTCCAGCATCGGCTGATACACCAGTTGCGGGTAAGGGCAGTGAAATCTTGGATGTCTGGCTTTACCAAGCCAGCATTGTACCCAGCGTTTATTGTCATCGGTGCTGACCCCATCTATCCATTCCCTTAATAACCAGCGGGTGTCTTGTAATAATTTGTCCATAAAAACCGCGATGCTGTGACGGATAAAACCCCACACTGTGCCACAAAGTGGTTT
This sequence comes from Rheinheimera sp., assembly GCA_003543135.1. Classification (GTDB taxonomy): domain Bacteria; phylum Pseudomonadota; class Gammaproteobacteria; order Enterobacterales; family Alteromonadaceae; genus Pararheinheimera. The sequence goes on along the minus strand of DPJG01000023.1, from coordinate 332,933 downwards.
GGGCCTGATTTCATCGTGCAGCATCAGATCTTTAATAAAAGTGATTTCGGTGACATCAGGTTTTTCCACCCATAAGGTGCCGTCATGATCAAAAGTGGCGATTCTGTCTTCCGGCGCTACATAACAGGGAGATCCAGGATTGGTTACCTGATTGATAAAGTTCAGAATGGCATCACGGCGTGGACCGGGACGCCAGGAGGCTAAAGGCTGATGGGCTGTCATCTACAATCCTTGTACTGAATAGGCTTTGGGTTGTGGCTACTTTTTGCAAAACGGATGTGTGAGCACATTCGGCCTTTGGTTGAAGGCAACTTATCGTGTTTGATCAGTGCTTTTATCAGTATTTTTGCCGTTTCAGGCCGGTTTCAGCCATGATTTTTGCCGAAATTTCTTCAATGGATAAAGTTGTGGAGTTTAAATACGGAATTCGCTCTTTTTTATACAAATTTTCCACTTCCGCCAGCTCCAGTTTGCACTGACGCAACGACGAATAACGGCTGTTGGGCCTGCGCTGCTCACGGATTTGCGACAGTCGCTCCGGCGTAATGGTTAAGCCAAACAATTTACTTTTATGCTGCTGTAGCACCTTTGGCAAACTCAGATGATCCATGTCTTCTTCGACAAAAGGATAGTTGGCAGCTTTTATGCCGTATTGCAAGGCCAGATACAAGCTGGTTGGCGTTTTGCCGGAGCGGCTGACTCCAACCAGAATAATATCGGCTTTGGCGTAGTCTTTTAAGTTAGAACCATCATCATTGGCCAGCGCGTAATTCACAGCGTCAATCCGAAAATCATAGGTTTTTTCGTGAATGCTGTGGGTTCTGTGGGTTTTTGGCATGGCCTGAATGCCGAGCTCTTTTTGCATAGGTTCAACAAAAGCATTCAGAAAGTCATAACAGACTGCCTCTGAGCTGTTGATAATGGCGCGCAAGCCTTCATCGACAAAAGTTAAAAATACCAATGGCCGCACTCCGGTAGTTTTATAACGATCGTTAATGCGTTGTTTTGTCTGTAAGGCTTTGTCGGCGGTTTCAACAAATGGGATGGTCACATGGTCAAATTCTGCTGGAAAAAGAGAGAGTAAGGCGTGGCCGAATACTTCTGAGGTAATACCAGTGCCATCCGAGATATAAAAGGCTGTGCGCACGCTGAACTCCTGCTTGTTGTTATAAAATTACATTAAAAATTAAGGTTTTATTTAAGCCGTCTGGCAGTGTAGAATCTTTTTGCTTATGTAGCGAGCCTCGTAAGCTTACCTAACCTGCAACAAAAATTGGAGACATACTGTGCAAGAATTCGTTGTTTGGTATCAGGACTTGGGCATGCACGATGTTCCACGGGTCGGCGGCAAAAATGCCTCATTGGGTGAGATGATCAGTAACCTGGCCAACGCCGGTGTGCAAGTGCCAGGCGGGTTCGCCACCACGGCGGAAGCTTTTAATCAGTTTCTGGAACAAAGTGGTGTGAATGAGCGGATTTACCAGTTACTGGATAAAACTGACGTAGACAATGTGACTGAGCTGGCCAAAGCCGGTGCCCAGATCCGCCAGTGGGTCATTGACACCCCATTCCAGCCGGAGTTCGAACAAGCCATTCATGCAGCTTACGCCAAACTTTGTGAAGGTATGGGTGATGATGCCTCTTTTGCGGTTCGTTCTTCTGCCACAGCCGAAGATATGCCGGACGCCTCCTTTGCCGGACAACAGGAAACTTTCTTAAACGTGCGTGGTTATGATGCGGTGATTGAAGCGATCAAACACGTATTTGCTTCTTTATTTAATGACCGTGCTATTTCTTACCGTGTGCATCAGGGTTATGACCACCGTGGTGTGGCCTTATCGGCCGGTGTACAGCGTATGGTGCGTTCAGACTGCGCCTCTTCAGGCGTCATGTTCTCCATTGATACCGAATCAGGTTTTGAAGATGTGGTGTTTGTGACTTCATCTTATGGTTTAGGTGAAATGGTGGTGCAGGGCGCCGTTAACCCTGATGAATTTTATGTGCATAAACCCACAGTAGCTGCGGGCCGCCCGGCCGTGGTGCGTCGCACTTTAGGCTCAAAACTGGTGCAGATGGTGTATTCATCTGACGAGGGGCATGGCAAACAAGTCAAGATTGAAGATATTCCACAGGCTAAAAGCCGCCAGTTTTCACTGACCGATGCTGAAGTGGAAGAGCTGGCCCGTCAGGCTATCACTATTGAAAAACATTATGGCCGTCCGATGGACATCGAATGGGCCAAAGATGGTATCGACGGTAAACTCTATATAGTACAAGCCCGCCCTGAAACTGTGCGTTCGCGTGAAGACAGCAACTCAATGGAGCGTTTCCAGCTCCAGGGCAGCGCACCTGTGCTGACCGAAGGCCGTGCTATCGGCCATAAAATTGGCTCTGGTACCGCCAAAGTACTGGCCAGCATCGCTGATATGGACCAAATCCAGCCAGGTGATGTGCTGGTGACCGATATGACAGACCCGGACTGGGAACCTATCATGAAACGCGCTTCGGCTATTGTGACCAACCGCGGTGGCCGTACATGTCACGCCGCTATTATCGCGCGTGAGCTGGGTATTCCGGCTGTGGTGGGTTGTGGTGATGCCACCAGTCTGGTAAAAACCGGTCAGCAGGTGACAGTGTCCTGTGCTGAAGGTGACACAGGTTTTGTTTACGACGGTATTTTGCCATTTAACGTGGTCACTTCCCGCGTTGACCAGATGCCACCGCTGAAAATGAAAATTATGATGAACGTCGGTAACCCGGAGCGGGCTTTTAGCTTTGCCAAGTTACCGCACGCCGGTATTGGTCTGGCGCGGCTGGAATTTATTATCAACCGGGGTATTGGGGTTCACCCCAAAGCGCTGCTCAATTACGACGCCCAGCCAGCCGATGTCAAAGCTACCATTGACGAGATGATGGCAGGGTACGCGTCACCAGTTGAATACTATGTTGGCAAACTGACCGAGGGTATTTCAACACTGGCCGCGGCGTTTTCGCCAGAGCGTGTCATTGTACGGATGTCCGATTTTAAATCGAACGAATACGCCAACTTAGTCGGCGGTCAGCAGTATGAGCCGCACGAAGAAAACCCGATGATTGGTTTCCGTGGTGCCTCTCGTTATATCTCTGAAGATTTCCGTGATTGTTTTGCGCTTGAATGTGAAGCGTTAAAACGGGTACGTAACGACATGGGCTTTACCAATGTCGAAATTATGATCCCCTTTGTGCGGACTTTAGAAGAAGCGGCGGCCGTAATTGACCTGCTGGCTGAGCAAGGATTAAAACGCGGCGAAAATGGCCTGAAAGTTATTATGATGTGTGAGCTGCCGAGTAACTGTCTGCTGGCCGATGAGTTCCTGGAATATTTTGATGGTTTCTCTATTGGCTCTAACGACTTAACTCAGTTAACACTGGGTCTGGACCGGGATTCAGGTCTTATTGCGCACTTATTTGATGAACGTAACCCAGCCATTAAAAAGCTGTTGTCGATGGCCATTTCTACTGCCAAAGCCAAAGGTAAATACGTGGGTATTTGTGGTCAGGGTCCGTCTGATCATGAAGATTTTGCCGCATGGCTGATGGAGCAAGGCATTGATTCAGTGTCGCTGAACCCTGATACTGTGCTGGAAACCTGGTTGTATCTGGCGGAAAAATACGGCGGTTAAATGTAACTGCTGAGAAAAAGCCAACCCAAGCCGGTTGGCTTTTTTTATCTGCCAGATTTAGGGCAACCGGCCATGCGACTGATATTTTGTGTCTTAGCCTGAACTGCGACTGAGACCTGTGTTGAAACTTTTCTGATAAAGAATTTTTTATGCTGACAATAGTGTTATTAGGTGCCAGCGGCCAGTTGGGTCAGGCACTTACCAAAGATTTAACGGCGCTTGGCACAGTGTTGACGCCAAACCGGCAACAGCTGGATTTAACCGACAGCACGGCGGTACAACAATGGTTTTTACAGCATCCGGCGGATTTAATTGTTAATGCTGCTGCGATGACAGATGTTGATGGTGCTGAGCGTAATAGCGTTTTATGCGAGCAACTAAATCACCAGTTGCCGGCGACGCTTGCTGCCATAGCCAAAGAGCAGCATAGCTGGTTATGCCATTTTTCTACCGACTATGTGTTTGATGGTCAAAAAACCGAGCCTTATGTCGAATCTGATGATACGGGGGCGCTGCAACAATATGGCCGCAGCAAAGTGGCTGGCGAACATGCCATTATTAGCTCAGGTTGTCGTCATTTAATTTTCCGCACCAGCTGGTTATATAACCACAGCGGCCGCAATTTCCTTACCACTATGCTGTCGCTGGCACCAAACCGGCAGGAGCCTTTTTTGGTGGTGGATGATCAGGTGGGCGCGCCCACCAGCGCTACTGCAGTGGCAGACGCAGTGGTCAGTATTTTTAGCCAGATTTTTGCCATGTCACAGGAGCAAGCGCACGCTGTGAGCGGCATTTATCACTTAACAGCGGCTGGTGAATGCAGCTGGTATGAATTTGCCAACACCATTTTTTATTATGCGGTGGATGAAGGACTGCTGGAGCAACAACCTGAAGTGCTGCCCACCGACAGCTTGAGCCTGAACAGAGCGGCCAAAAGACCGGCCAATTCCAGGTTAAATAATCAAAAAATACAAAAGACTTTTGGTATTGAGTTAAGTGCCTGGCAGCATCAGCTGGGCGACTGTTTACAACTGATAAAAAAACATACAGAAACTGGTAAATAATCAATATCTTAAGTAAGCTAGCCAAGGATAAATTTCAAGCGGAGTGACCGATGGATAACAGCGCAGTCAGCATTGAGCAACAGCAGAAAATAACCCGCGCCCAGGGCGCATTGGTGGCTTTGCTGGCAGGTGACGCGTTAGGGGTTCAGGCTGAGTTTTTAGCTCCGCAGGAACGTCGTGCTCTGGGGGCCGGTAGCTTATTAAGCTTTCGCGAAGGCCCCTGGCACACCTTGCCTGGCCAGCCCACGGAAGAAGGCGAGTTGGCGTTGTTATTGTGCCGCATGCTGGCGTTTTGCCGCTGTTATCAAAGTGCCGATGCGGCTTCGGCCTATCAGTATTGGCTGCAAAGCCAGCCTTTTGCGATTTCGGCATCTTTACAACAGGCGTTAACGGTCATGCCTTCAGAGCAGGATTTTGGGCTGGCGGCGCTTGGCCGCCAGCTGCCTGTTGCGATGATGGGAGTGCATTTTTCACTGCCGCAAATTGCCGCCTGGGCCATGACAGACACTGCTATCACGCAGCCTGCGCTGTTATGCCAGCAAATCAGTGCGCTTTATGCCATGCTGCTGGCCAAAGCCATAGATACCGGTGCTGGTATTGATGAGCTTTACCAGGACTTACAACAATGGGCACGCGAGCTGAAAGTGGAATCTATACTGCGCCAGACCATCGATCAGGCGCTTTTTATGCCGCCAGCCAACTATGAAAATCCGGCGAACCCGGCCCTTTGTGCTTTTCATCATGCTATCTGGCAGCTGCTTTATGCCAAATCTGTGGGGGAAGCCATAGTGGACAGTATCCGGCAGGGCGGTGACACCGGCAGCCATGCAGCTATCGCCGCTGCTTTAGTTGGGGCTGTGCAGGGAGTGGATAAACTGGATCCACAGTGGCTGCAGGTGCTGGCAAATTGTAGACCGCAGGAAGGGGTAACGGGTGTTGATCAGCCAAGACCGGAAGTTATGTGGCCGGTGGATGCACTGAAGCTGGCGGCCGACCTGGTATTGTTAACACCTGCTGAGCAGTTAATCTAAACCCCCGTTTTTCAGCGATGGCCTGAACATTCAGTAAAAAATCCCGCCTGTTGGCGGGATTTTTTATGGCAGGAAACAAGGCAAAGCGGGTGGATGAGTGGATCGTTGTTGCCGCTGATTTGTCGCAGCTGTTTGCTGCTTTGAACCTTTGTTAAATCATCCACCAGCCACACAGCAGATAAGCGATAAAACTGGCGACAGCACAAAACACGGCATAAGGCATTTGGGTGCGCACATGCTCTAATAAATCACAACCTGCTGCCACTGAACTCACCGCCGTGGTATCTGAAATGGGCGAGCAATGGTCACCAAATATACCACCGCCTAAAATGGCAGCCAGCACAAGCGCCGGTGGTAAATTCAGCTCCAGCACCAGTGGCATGCCGATAGGGATCAGAATAGCAAAGGTGCCCCAGGACGTGCCTGTGGTAAAGGAAATCAACGCACCGGCTAAAAACATCATGGCCGGAATTAAAAACAGCGGCATTGAACTTGCCACTAAACCGGCAATAAAGGTACCAGTGCCCAGTGTTTTTAAGCTGGCGCCAAGCGCTATGGCTAACAATAAAATAGTCGTTAGCGCCAATAGTTCACTCATGCCTTTATAACCAATATCCACCAGCTGCTGATGGCTGAATTTATTGTCAAACCGAAGCAAAGCATAAGCGACTAAACAGGCAAGGGCAGTGGCATACAGCACAGATTTGGAGCCGGAACCTGCGGCTAAATCGCCCTGACCAGTCCAGTACATAAAACCCACCATCGATAGGATCATCGTCAGCAAAGGCAGCAGCATATAACGTGCTTTGCCTTCATTGATTTCTGGCCCTTCGCTAAGATCTATGGCGGCATTGTGCAATTGTTGCTGACGCTGCCATGCGGTTTTCATCGGGCCATAATGCCGGCCTGTGATAATGGTAAAAAGTACCAGGGCGAGGGTAAATAACGGATAAAAATTCAGCATGATGGTTTGCATCAATATCGACACCGGATTTTCCGGCAGCTGATAACTGCCAAGCAGGCCAAGTACATAAGCCCCCCAGCCATTGAGTAAAATCAGAATGCAGATAGGCGCGCTGGTACTGTCGATAATATAGGCAAGTTCAGCTCTGCTGATTTTGAATTTATCAAATAAACCCCGCGATAAAATACCTGCTGTCAGTACCGATAAGTTCGATTCAATAAAAATGGCCACACCGGTAAAAAACGCCAGCAGCTTGCTTTGCCGGCCATTTTTGGCAATACCCCGTGCTACCAGGCGGCTGACCAGCGCATTAACACCGCCTGAGTAGCGCATATAGGCCATTAAAGCACCCACCAGCAGCGCAAATAACAATAAGCGGGCATTACCCGGATCTGACATCACTTTGATCAGTGCTTCCAGGGTATTAAGGCCACCCAGCGCAGTGGCGGTCACAACAGACTCACCCTGTTGGCTCAATAACAGCAGTTCGGCACAAAACAACGATAACAGCAGTGCCACTATCACTTCTTTTTTCCACAGCACCACAATCAAAGCCACCAGCGCGGGTAGCAGCGTCAGCCAGTCAGACAAAATTCACCTCGTTGTCAGTTCTTGTTGTTATTTATTGTTATTTGTTGATGTTCTTTGGTGTGACAGCTTGCAATGCCGGGCTTGTCAGCCTGATGCCTGTGGCATTTGCTGGCTTTGGGCGCTGTTTGATGTATCAGTTGCAAAAAAGCCTCAGGCCGATACTTTGCCAGTAAGGCCGATAACACTGCAATGCTTTTATCATCGGGCTCGCCTGTGATGTGCTCAGGTACAAAGTGCCTTTGAAAAGCGCTGAAGTACAGTTTGCTTTGTGCGTCGTGTTCACCTGTCACCTCAATGGCATAACCATAGAGCCTGAGCGCCTGTTGCAGCTGGGGGATGCCGCCGGTTAACACAGGCTGCTGATAATACTGGCGCACTGTGTTGTTGTCGTACCAGGCTCCAATGCCCTGGCTTGCCAGCCACTGCCATGGAAAACGTGGCCCCGGGTCCTGTTTTTTTGCCGGAGCTATATCACTGTGCGCCAGAACCCGGGTGGGGCTGATGTCAGGGTAACGTTTGAGAATATCTTTGAGCAGCAGCGCCAGCAGCTGCATTTGCTGTGGGTCAAAATCCGGGGTCAGGCAAAGAGCCGGGCGAGCTTTACTGGTGGCAGTTGCTTTGATTGGCTGGTCACAATGTCCGGTGTTCACCAGCTCAATGCCAATGGATTGGTCGTTCAGATTTTGCCGGTCTTCAAATGCACTTGCACCGGCATGCCAGGCGCGCTCTGTTTCAGCCACCAGCTGATAACCCTTTAGTTCTTGCTCAGGGTATGTGCTGTCAAAAGATTCAGGGATCAAATAATGGCTGCTGACCGGACGGGCTGACTTTTGGGTCAGGATCTGAAGCGATTGTTGCCAATTGCCAGCGGTGTAATGCAGCACCACAAAACGTATCCGCTGATTCTGATTTTCCGAAGGATGTTTGCTGATGTTCAGTTGTACCGGCGAAAGGGTTGTGGCACAGCCTTGCAGCAACATAGTCAAACCGCAGAGCAGCAGCGGATAACAAAGTGTCCGAACTCTGAAAGACAATTTTTGTCGGAACATACACCTAACCTGCAAACAAGTTGTCTGTTGCCGCACAACAGAAAGCGCCAAAGGTGCAAAGATAACATAAAAACAGCGGCTGCTTCTATGTCGCTTTGTGGCTGTTGTCAGGCTATCTGGTTGTAATTTATTACGTTTTATGGCGATATAGCTTTTAACCTGATCAGGGATTTGAATCAATGAGCCATCAACAGTTGTTGTCTATCAGAATTGCCTCTGAACATGCACTCTATCTGGATCTGGCGACTGAACCTTCGCCGGCAGCGCTGGCGCGGCTGGTACAACTGCAGCAACAGTTAAAACAGCATTATGGCCATCATCTTCGCGACATAGTGCCGGCTTATTTATCGTTATTGCTGATTTTTGAACCCGAATATTTTGCTTATAAGGGGCTGTGTGCTGAGTTAACCGCTTTTTGCCAGCAACTGTTTCACCAACCGGCGCCTGAACTTGCCGGCAAAAAAGTACAGTTACCGGTGTATTACGGGAAAGACAGCGGCCCTGATCTGCCGCGTCTGTCTGCCTTACATGGCGTGCCACAAAAACGAATCATTGAACTGCATCACAATACGTCTTATCTGGTGTATGCCATTGGTTTTGCGCCTGGTTTTGCCTATTTAGGTTTTGTTCCCCCTGAGCTCAATAGCCCCAGACTCGCGACACCAAGGCAACAGGTGTTGCAGGGCTCTGTCGGTATTGCTGACCGGCAAACTGCGGTGTATCCGGCACGCTCGCCGGGGGGCTGGAACATTATTGGTAACTGCCCTTTACCGCTCTTTGATCTGAATGCCGCGCCGCTGATGCCGGTTGCTGTGGGGGATGAAGTAAAGTTTGAGCCGATAGAACGAGCTGAATTTATCCGGTTGGGGGGCCAATTGTGGACAGATTAATGGACAGACTGAAACAAGGTGGTTTTTACCTGCTGAAAAGTCACGCTTTGTGTCAGTTACAGGACTTGGGGCGTTTTGGCGTTGCGGGTCTTGGTTTAACTGAAGGTGGCGCCTGCGACCAACAATCAGCCATGCTGGCCAATATGCTGCTTGGAAATGTGGCTGGTGCGGCTTTGCTGGAAATCGGCGTCGGTGGTGTGAGTTTAAGGGCTCAGGCCAATACCTACATTAGTCTGACCGGTGCGCAGATGCCGTTTTTAATCAACGGCCAACCGGCGCCACGTTACTGCACTATTGCGGTGCAATCTGGCGATCTGATTGAAATTGGTTACGCCAGAGCCGGCCTTCGTTGTTATCTGGCGGTCGCCGGTGGTTTTTTAGTGCCAACCACTCTGGGCAGCGTGTCAACTGTGCTGCGTGAGGGTGTAGGCGGATTAAATGGCGGGGCGCTTGCTGATGGTGACTGGCTGGCGGTGCATCCCTGTGAGGCCATAGCGCTGCGCTCTTTGCCTTACGAATCACAACCAAAATTCAGTGCCGTCACTGCGCTGGACTGGATAGCGGGCGCACAATATGACTGGTTTAGCCAGGAAGCCATCACCAGGCTGGATCAGCAGCTGTTTCGTGTCACCAAACAGTCAGACCGCATGGGCTGCCGGCTCAGTGGCGGCAAAATTAAAGTCAAACCTCAGGCGCAGATGTATTCGGAGGGGGTTTGTTGTGGTGCTATTCAAATCAGCAATGACGGTCAGCCCATAGTGATGCTAAACGATCATCAGACCATAGGCGGTTACGCTAAACCTGGTGCAGTCAGCCGGTTGAGTCTGAATGCATTGGCACAGTGCCGGCCCGGCAGTCTGGTGCGTTTTGTTAAACGTGATTTATGTGATGTGCAGGCCAAAGCTGCACGCCAGCGTGAATGGCTGGCAAGGCTGCAACAAGAGTGGCAACACAAAGCCTGATCAAGGCCTGAGGGAAGGCTTCGTAAAGACTGATGAACCCCGCTGCGTCAGCGCTTGCCCGGATATTGGGCCAGCTGTTGTACCAGCTGATCCAACAAGGTTCTGCCTGCGGTGGCCGCTTTAGGACTATTGACTATAGCCACAAAAATCCAGGGCCTACGGTTGGCATCGTACACATAACCGGCAAGGGCCGTGACATTGTTCAGCGTGCCGGTTTTTAACCGCGCTTTTTGATAAGCAGCGCCGGCTCTGAAGCGGTTTTTTAACGTGCCGTCCATGCCTGCGAGCGGTAAGCTGGCGATAAATTCAGGTCCGTAATGAGCCTTTGTGTTATGGCGCAATAATGCCGCTAATAACGATGCGCTCAGACGTTCCTGTCGCGATAAACCCGAGCCGTTTTCCAGCACCATTTGCTCAGATGTGATCTGCTGCTCTGCTAACCAGGCTCGAATCTCCTGCGCCGCGAGATCTGTGGTCAGACTGTTCTGATTGTTCTGGCTGTTTTGACTGTCCGGCTTGTTAGCGCTGTTTCCGGTATTATTGTCCGTGCTGTTTTCGGCTCTGTTGGCTCCCAGGGTTAAATACAATAAACGGGTCAGTGCATTGTCTGAGGTTTTATTTACCCGTCTGACAAGCTCCCCCAAAGGCCTGCTGTAATGCACGGCAACAGGAACTGCATCAGAGGGCGTTTGGCCTTGTTGTAACCAGGTCGTTGGCGAAAATGCTGCTAATAAAGGCGTTGCTTTCTCTCTGGAAGGTAAACGCTGCGTTTGATGCTTCGCCTGGCAGCAATGCTGTTTGGTTTTTGTAGCCCCTTTACCTCTATGGCCAAAACCGGGCTGGTGATTTCCGGCGCTGTCGCTGAGGTTATCCCTGATAGTGCCGCCAAGTTGTTGCCATTGCTGCAGCAGAGTTAACAACAGTGTCTGATCGCGGTCAATCAGCTCAAAACTTTGTTGTTGCACACAATTTCTAGCGAAGCTGCCGCGAAGTTGCAGCTGCAATTGAGATGACACCATCACCAGCTGTGCCTGTATCGACGTTAAATCTGTCTGTTCACAGGGGCTGTTGTTAAGCGTCACCCCGGATAAATCCAACTGCAGCAAAGGCCAATAGGGAAGCAGCATCGCCTGCACCTTTTGCTGGTCTGAGCTTAGTTTAAGTATCTGCTGACTTTGGCCCAGATAAAGCGCATCCGGCCTGTGGTTATAACGCGCCTTTGGCGCATCATCAAAATCCACAGCCCCCACATCAGAGCGCGTCGGTAAAAATCTGCTGCGATCCAGTACTATGGCGTTCAGCTCGCTGACGCCCTGTGCACGCAACTGGCTGAGTAAAGCGCTCAGTTCAGCATAATTTAAATCAGCATCGGCGCCTGCCTGCAGATATAACGGCTGTGTTAAACGAAAACTTGTCTGAGTTTTGTGCTGCTGCAATGCAGCATAATCATCTTTATCCAACAGCAAGCGGGTACTGCCGCGCCAGTCAGCTCCCAGACGGGACAAAGCCACAGTGCTGGTCAGCAGTTTCATGGTAGATGCAGGTGACATGGCCGCATCTGCGCGATAGAAAAACGGCGCAGCACCGTCAAACAGCGGCTCCATCACCAGCGCCACTTCTTCCGGCTGCAGACCATTTTGCGCCAGCTGACTTTTAAAACCTTGCTGGCTAATTGGGGCTGAGCTGCAGGCTGATAAAGTCAGCAGCAGGTTAAGCGGCAGATAAAGACGATGGCGTAATAATTTCAAAATAACTCCGGCACATAACGGTTTTGGCGTCCTGGGTTTTGCTGTTTTATCTTGCCAGTTTTAGTCATAGCTGAACACCACAACAAGCTGGTTTTGCCGGTTGGCAGTATATTTGAGCTATGTGTTACTGCTGTGGTGGCAACTCTGGCGCAGCGTAACAAGCGTAAAAGCCGCAGATATGGTTTTTACCTTGTTCAGCGGCCAGCTTGAAAGGCCAGTGCTTGCTATTATGGTAGTTACCAGGTTTCTGATAAATGCAGCCGATATGGACAACGTGTGCATACAGCCAAACAATACCGGTTTTTTGCGAAAATACCTGCCCGGTTTCTGGTTTGCTCTGGCGTTATTAGGCGCTTTGGCAGCACAGGCGCAGCAAACAGAAGTTGAAAATGGCGGCGCAGCAACTTTTAATGAAGCGGAACTTGGTTATTTACAGCAGAAAAAAACACTGCGTTATTGTATCGACCCTGACTGGATGCCGTTTGAGGGGCTCGATGCGCAAGGCCGGCATATTGGCATCAGTGCCGATTATCTGCAGTTATTTCAAAAAATGCTACCTGTGCCCTTGCAGCTGGTGCCCACCAAAAACTGGGCGGAATCCATCGACTATGCCAAAAGTAACAGCTGCGACTTTTTGCCGCTGGCGATGAAAACCCCGGAGCGCAGCCGTCATTTCAATTTCACCCTTGCGTATCTGAGTATTCCGACTGTGCTGGTCACCACGCACGACAAACCTTATCTGCATCATTTAGCCGATTTGCCGCCGCAGCCTGTTGGTGTGCGCCGCGGTTATGGTGTGGCAGAACTTTATCAACAGCTGAACCCTGCGTTACATCTGATGCAATACGACAGTTATGATCAGGGTCTGCTCGCAGTGCAGCAGGGCATTTTGTACGGATTTATCGCCAATATGGGCAGCATCAGCTTCAGCATGCAACAAAACAAAATGCAAAATTTAAAAATTGCCGGCCGTCTGCCGGGCGACAGCCAGTTGTCTTTTGCCAGTCGCAATGACGAGCCACTGCTTGGCAGTATTTTACAAAAAATGCTGTTGCGGCTGTCGGTGCAGCAGCAACAGCAAATTCATCAGCGCTGGCTCAGCGTGCGTTACGAGCAGGGGGTTGATTATCAGCTGGTGTGGCAGGTGATCTTGGTCGCCACTGCCCTTGGACTCTTGTGGCTGTGGGCTTACCTGAAACTGCGCCGGCTGAACAGGGCACTAGTTGCGGCCAATGCTGAGTTGGCACGGCTTAGTCAGCAGGATCCATTAACCGGGCTTTATAACCGGCAATTTTTTGAACAAAAATTACAGGATGCATTGGCCTTGTGTCAGCGGCAACAACTGGCGCTGACGGTGGCGATGATGGATCTTGATCACTTTAAAAAACTCAATGACGAATGTGGCCATTTGTATGGCGACACTTGTTTGCGTGAATTTTCCAGGTTATGCCGCAGTTATTTTCAACGACCGCAGGATTTACTGGTGCGTTATGGCGGCGAAGAATTTGTGTTGATAAGCCTTGGCACTGCACCGGCAGCGATGGAAAAACTGCTGCGTGCTTTTGTCGGGGTTATTGCCAGCACTGAAATGAATGACGGCGAACATTGCCGCAACTGCACCATCAGTGTCGGCGCTTATTGTGATGTACCAACGCAGGAACTGGACGGTAAAACCTTGCTGGAACTGGTGGATCAGGCGTTGTATCAGGCAAAAAATCAGGGGCGGGACCAACTGGTGTTGATCCCGCCCCGCGGTTAAGTGGCAAAACCGCAAGCGGCCAATAAGGCGATAACATAAAAAACAACTTTTTTTCAGCCTGGCTTAGGCTGGTTCAGACTCGGTCAGTAGTGTCTGAGCTTCTAATAACAGCGGATTATCACTTTGTTGTAATGCCACAAAATCCAGTTTGCTGTGAAGGCCGGCATAACCTATCTCAATCAGGCTTTGCGCTACTGCACCACCGAGGTTTTGCCCTGGCCCCAATAAAATCAGCTTATCAGGCGCAAACTCTTTGACCGCCACCTGCAAAGCACGGCTAAAGTGATAACAATCTGCCACCTGGGTTTGAAAGGTATAACGCCACAGCGCCTCGCTATCTACAGCTCCCGGATGCCAGATGGTGCCGCTGCCGTCAATCAGCGCTGTCTGTGGCCGCTTAAATTGTTGCGCGCTAAAACGGTGCAGCGCCGCTTCTGATGCCTGTTGCATCAGGGGGCTGTGAAAACCGGCGTGGCCGTGCAATAACAGCGGAAAACGTCCATCCACTGGCGGCAGTGCGGCCATAGCGGCGCTCACAGCTGCTTTGCTGCCGGCCATTACGGCATAACCACCGTATTCTATCGACATCCAGAGCGCACCATGGTGCAGCGCCAGCTGGTGTTTTACCGCAGCCTCTTTTTGCGGATCCAGCCGCCACTGCTCATCCAACAGCGGATAAATAAACTGTTGCCCTTCTGCCTGAGCCGTCAGCTGCGCCATGGCCGAGACCACTTCAGTGCCAAAAGCAGGCGTCCAGACACCGGCGCAGGCGAGTGCTGTATACCAGCCCATCGAATTGCCGGTGACTGCCACTATGTCGTATTGTGTTGCCAAATGCTGTTGCAGGCGTTGAAATTGCGCCACACCTGCGGCATAAATCAAAGCGGCATTATTCTCGGGTTTTTGATGGCTGGCATTTAAATACAAGGGAGCGCTGTCAAGCTCGGTTACAGTAGCAAGCCCCAGTTGATGCCGTGTTTGATCAATAGCCTTAAGCGCTTTTGAGCCGTAAAAAGGTGCCAGCGAGCCTAATTCTGTTTTCTGATAGGTGCCCCGGCCCGGGCATACCACCAATGCGGTTTGTTTCATCCAACCTGCTCCAGTTTGTGCTGAGATTTACCCAGTAACATCAGCGATTGTTCAATAATTTGCGCAACAGAAGGCAGCACAGTGTAAGCGGCGCTGCCAAGCGGAATAAAACTGTCTTGTGCACATAAACGCGACAGCTGATACCAGTTGGGTTTATGTTCATGTAAAGCGGTAAACAGCTCTTCACTGAGCGAGCCGCGGCGGCGGCATTCATCGACAATCAGCACTTTTTGGGTTTGGCCAATGGCTTTGGCAATTTTTTCGATATGCAAAGGCACCAGATAACGTAAATCCAGCACAGTTGCAGCAATACCTTGTGCTGCCAGTTGGTGTTGTGCCTGACAGCTTAAATAAAAGCCATTGGCGTAGCTTAAGATCACCAGATCAGTAGCTTTATCCAGATGATGGGCTCTGATGGCTGGTGTGCCTATTTCCGGCAGCTGTTCTTCAAGCGATGGCAAATCACAGGCCCAAAGGTTATCGCCCGGCTGATGTAAATCGCGGGTCATATAAAGTGCGATGGGCTCTAAAAAAATCACCAGTCGTTTTTCATTATGGGCAAGTGCTAACGCCTGACGCAGCAATAAACTGGCGTCGCGGCCGTTCGACGGGCAAAACAACAATAAACCCGGAATATCCCGAAATACCGCAAATGAATTGTCATTATGAAAATGACCGCCAAAACCGCGCTGATAAGCCAGACCGGCAATACGCACCACCATAGGGTTTTGATATTGGCCGTTGGAGAAAAACGGTAAAGTCGCGGCTTCTCCCCGTATTTGATCTTCGGCGTTATGCACATAAGCCAAAAACTGAATTTCCGGCACAGGTAAAAAACCCTGCTGCGCCAGGCCAATACCAAGTCCCAGAATGCTTTGTTCATCCAGCAGGGTGTTGATCACTCTGTTGCTGCCAAATTGCTGCACCAGTTGTGAAGTGACGTTATAGACACCGCCTTTTTTGCCAACGTCTTCCCCCAGCACTATGGCATTGGGGTAACGCGCCATGGCCTGATGCAAAGTCCAGTTGATAATTTTCGCCAGATGCTGAGGTTTGCCCAGGTTATGTTTATCAAAATCCAGCGTATTGGCAGGGACGCTCAGTGCCGGAGCTATGGCTGTGGCGGCTGTTGTTGCAGAAGCTTTAGGCACAATGCTTTGCATCACAGCTTCAGCTGTGGTCAGTTTTGGTTTATTGCTGGCAACAGAGGCCACCCGGGCGGTTTGTTGATCCAGTTTGAGCACCAGTTCAGCCAATTCTGCCCGGGTGTAAATGCCGCGTTTTAATAGCAGAGCAGTGGCGTATAACAGCGGATCTTCGTCCAGCTCAGTTTCAATTTGTTGTTTTTTCCGATAAGCCACTTCAGCGTCGGCACCGGCATGGCCAAATAACCGATAGGTTTTTAAATGCAGCAGTGCCGGTCTGCGGTTTTTACGTACAAAATCCACTGCAGCTCTGGCGGCTTGCGCTACATCAGCCAGATCGCGTGAGTCGGCAGTAAAAGTTTGCATATGTGGGCTTAAGCTGTGGGCTATCCAGCCACAAGGCGTTGGCGTGGAAATCCCCAAGCCATTGTCTTCACATAAAAACAGCACAGGCACAGGCACATGCTGATAATCGGCCCAGCAGGCGGCGTTGATGGCGCCCTGGGCTGTGGAATGGTTGGCGGATGCATCACCAAAACTACAAAACGCAATGGCATTTTCCGGCCACTGGCCTTTAAGATCCAGCCTTTTGCTGAGATCGATGGCAAAAGCAGTCCCCACAGCTTTGGGTAAATGCGAGGCGATAGTGCTGGTTTGGGGTGGAATGGACAGCGCCAGACTGCCCAGCACCTTATGGCGGCCACCTGAGATGGGATCTTCACTGGAGGCGGTAAAAGACAATAACAAATCGTAAATGGGGGTGGAACCTGGCAGCTGTTTGCTGCGTTCGATAAAAAAGGCACCACTGCGGTAATGCAAAAAGGCCGGATCTGTCACCTGTAAAGCCGAAGCCACCACGGCATTGGCTTCATGGCCGCTGGAGCCTATGGTGTAAAAACTCTGACCTTTGGCCTGCAACAAACGCGAGCGTAAATCCAGCAGGCGGCTTGACAGCATCGAATCAAAATAACGGCAAATTTCAAAATCGGTCAGCAGCAAAGCGTCTGATTTGGGGGTTGGCAGCTTATGGTGCTGAATTTTCTCCAGATAAGCTGTGGTCCATGCATGTTGTTCGTAGGGGGCCATGTAAGATCCTGCCATGTGGTTGTTGTGATCGACAGAAAAAAGGCCAGGGCATTTGCCTCTGGCCTTAGGAACTCAGCAGAACGCCTGCAGGCCGGTAATGGCACGGCCTAAAATCAGCGCATGCACATCATGGGTGCCTTCATAGGTATTGACCGCTTCTAAGTTCATCACATGGCGGATCACATGGTATTCATCAGCAATACCGTTACCACCGTGCATATCACGCGCAATACGCGCTATATCCAGTGCTTTACCGCAGGAATTGCGTTTGATCAGCGAAATGGTTTCCACCGGCAGGTTGCCGGCATCCATTAAACGGCCAGCCTGTAAACAGCCCAATAAA
Organism: Rheinheimera sp.; assembly: GCA_003543135.1. Classification (GTDB taxonomy): domain Bacteria; phylum Pseudomonadota; class Gammaproteobacteria; order Enterobacterales; family Alteromonadaceae; genus Pararheinheimera. The sequence continues at coordinate 315,550 of DPJG01000023.1, read as the reverse complement.
CCTAAGCTGATGTCGGTTTGCATATCGGCCAGTTTTTTCTGGATCAGCTGATTAGCCGCCAGTGGCCGGCCAAACTGCGAGCGGTCCAGCGTATACTGGCGCGCCGCATTAAAGCAGAACTCAGCAGCGCCCAAAGCGCCCCAGGCAATGCCATAACGGGCTTTATTTAAACAACCAAAGGGCCCACTCAATCCCTGAGCATTGGGCAATAACTGCTCCTCTGACACTTCCACCGCATCCATCACAATTTCGCCTGTGATAGAGGCACGCAGTGAAAACTTGCCTTCAATTTTCGGGGCGCTTAAGCCCTTCATGCCTTTTTCCAGAATAAAACCGCGAATAACACCATCCAGTTTGGCCCAGACCACAAATACATCAGCCACCGGGGAGTTGGTGATCCACATTTTAGTGCCTGAAATGCTGTAACCGCCGTCGATTTTTTTTGCTGTGGTGCGCATTGAGGCCGGATCTGAACCTGAATCCGGCTCTGTCAAACCAAAACAGCCAATCCATTCACCGCTGGCAAGTTTGGGCAGATATTTCATCCGCTGTGCTTCTGAGCCATAAGTGTAAATAGGGTGCATCACCAGGGAGGATTGCACACTCATGGCGCTGCGATAACCGCTGTCGACTCTTTCTACTTCACGGGCCACCAAACCATAACTGACATAATTCACCCCGGAGCAGCCGTATTTTTCCGGCAAAGTGGCACCTAATAAACCCAGTTCACCCAGCTCACGCATAATGGCCACATCAAAATGTTCATGGCGGTTGGCTTCCAGAATGCGCGGCATCAGCCGTTCCTGACAATAACTCTGGGCCGTTTGCTGAATTAACCTTTCTTCTTCGGTTAATAAGTGATTGAAGGCAAAAGGGTCTTGCCAGTTAAAAGGCGTTTTGCTCATGGTTGTTACTCAATGCAGTGAAAGTTATTGCTATCTTATGGAGGCCGGATTTAAAGTAAAAACATATAGAAGCTTGGTCAGGTATAGTTTTTATCTATGGATATGCGTCAGCTTGGTTATTTTGTCGCGGTTTTTGAGCAGGGCAGCATCAGTGCAGCAGCAAGGCACCTGGATGTCGCCCAGCCTTCAGTGTCTGCAGCTTTATTGGCTTTGGAAAATGAACTTGGAGTGGTGCTATTTATTCGTTTACCCCGTGGTGTAAAAGCCACCGAAGAAGGTGAAAGGTTATACAGCCAGGCCTGCCAGATTTTAAGTCAGCTGCAGGCGGTGCAGGCCTCTTTTAAAAAGCCGGCCAAACGGCTGCAATTCAGGCTTGGGCTGGTGCGGGCTTTAGGGGTAGAACGGATGAGTGCACTATTAAAAGACTTTAACAGTCAGCTGCCTGGCCTTGAGCTGCACTTAGTCGAGCCGGATGAGCCCTGTGATGCCCGTATTATTAATATCCGTCAGCTCAAGGCCGGAGAGCTTTATCAGCCGCTTTGGAGTGACGCTTATTTGCTGGCCTTACCGGCGCAGCACCCTTTATGCGCCAAAGCACAAATCAGCATGGACGATTTTAAAAAACTGCCGCTGATCAAACGCACCCCTTGTGATGCCTGGGATCAGCTACAAACAGCACTGAACAGGCACAATATTAAAGCCGATATCCGCGCCAATATTCATACCATTGAATACGCCATAGGGCTGGTGGGGGCCGGTATTGGTTGCGCTTTAGTGCCAGCTTTTGAAAGCCACCGCAACAGGGCCGAGATGCAAACCAGGCCACTGGAGCTGCCCCTTGCCGAACGGCAGCTGGTGCTGGCCTTTGATAAAAACCAGCAACATCAAAGTGCGGTGAAAACCTTATGTGAAGTGGCGAAAAAACAATAAAGCAGGGAATTGCTGATACTGCTGTTATTTGCTGCCGGGCGTAAAAAACCGGCAGCAAAGCTGCTTTATCAGGACATCAACAACGAAATAGACAGTGAAAGCACAAGGGCGCCCGCCACCAGATAAAAAGGTGATAGTTTGGCTTTCACCAGTAAAAACACCGCAAGGAGTACCCACAAAAAATCGCTGACAGAGCCAATACTGCTGCTGGCCACCGGCTGCACAAAAGCTGAGGCCAGCACACCCACCACAGCGGCATTGACACCGGCCATGGCTTGCTGCACCCGGGCTTTATATTTTAGTTGTTGCCAATAAGGCAAAGCACCCAGCACCAGTAACATGGCCGGTAAAAAGATGGCAACACTGGCAACAAAAGCCAGCAACAAAGGCGAATAGGGCAGCAAACTTGCAGCACCTAAAAAGCTGGCAAAGGTAAAAAGCGGACCAGGTAAAGCCTGCGCTATACCATAACCTGCCAAAAAGCTCTGGTTATCAATCAATTCCGGCACAAGTTCAGCCTGCAGCATCGGTAAAACCACATGACCTCCCCCAAACACCAGACTGCCGGCTCGGTAAAACTTATCCATCAGGCTCAAAAGGCCGTTTTCACTGATGGCCGCCAATAGAGGCAGTAGCAGCAGTAAGGAGAAAAACACGCCCAGTAACAATGCTGCGAGCCGCGGTTTTGATGAGCTGGCTGGCGGCTGTTGTGGCAAAGGCGATACAAAATAACGGCCACAAAAAGCAGCTATGGCAATTAAAACAAGCTGTTGCCAAACCCCAGGTTGCCAGAGCAGAAGCAGCATCACGGCAATAGCAAATAAACGCCGTGGCCAGTCGGGGCACATGCTTTTACTCATGCCATAAAGCGCCTGCGCCACGACGGCAACGGCCACCAGTTTTAATGTATGCACTATAGCGGCATCAAAACCGCCGGCCTGGTGCTGCAAATAAAGTGCAAACAGAAGCATCAGCACAAAAGAAGGCAGGGTAAAACCTAAAAAGCTCACCAAAGCACCTGCATAAGAGCGTGTTAAAAAGCCAATCGCCATACCGACCTGACTGCTGGCGGGGCCTGGCAAAAACTGGCATAAGGCCACCAGCTCGGCGTAATCCTGGTCGCTCAGCCAACGGCGTTTTTCGACAAATTCAAAACGGAAAAAACCAAGATGGGCTAAAGGGCCGCCAAAGCTGGTACAGCCAAGTGTCAGAAAAATAATAAAAAGTTGCCATAACGACGGGGGCGAAAGCTGCTGTTGTTCTGTGAATGAGCTTTGTTGCTGCACTGGGATGCAAATCCTTTGGATAAAACAAGACTCAGCGTGCTGAGTCTTGTTAATGCGGTTATTTGTGTTCAGCGTTTAAAGCGCGAAGCTTAAAGCTGGCGTATGACAGAAATATTACATATAAGCTTTGCTAAAGGCTTCTTTGGATTGCTGAATATAAGTCCGGGCTTTTTTCGCATGCTGCTCCCAGGCCGCTTTGTCTTTAGCATCGGTAAAGGGGTTTTGCTCAGGCGCCACTGAACGTTCAAACTTTTCGTAAAAAGTAATAGAAGAGGCGGTAATTTGGTTAAATCGCTCTTTAAATTCCTGCAAAGCTTCCAGCTGCTCACGGGTTTTTAATAAATATTGCACCAGTTCAGTGTTGTTTTCGCTTGCCAGGTACGACTGCGCTTTATTGGTCACATTCAGCGCCACCTCGTCCATGATATTGGCGCGGATAGATTCTTCTTTACTCATCACCCGGCCGTAATTTTCCTGGGTGCGGGCAAGGCCGGCATGTTGCAGATAATTGCGCAGGTGTTTATCTAAGTCTTTGCGGAATAACTCCACCATTTTGGCCATTTGTTGTAAGTCCTGATCCAGCGTCGACACCTGCACCAGCTCACGTTCCAGCTCGCTTAAAAAACGTTCGGCGTTTTCATAGATTTTCAGCCCGTTTTCTTCAGCAAATTTGCGATCTTTACGGCTTAAATCGGCATTTTCATAATTGGATTTATCAAAAGTAGCGGCCAGAAAAGATTTAAAAGGCTCGGCAAAAGCTGAATAAGTGCCGGCGCTCACTACATTCAACGTGGCGGTCACTAAGTCACCAAAAGGTTTCACCATCGAATTTAACCGCGCTTGCTGCAGCGGGGAGGCCACTCTTTTGGTGTCGGCCAGAATGGTGCGAAATGACGCATAAGCCATAGGATTGGACATTTTGTTACGCTCGGAACTTGCCAGCACAAAAGTAATACTGGAATAAATGGCGTTGGCGTATTCCAGGTATTGGCGCTGACTTTCCAGCTGGGCGGCGTAGTTTTTACCTAAAGTGCGAAACGACTCGGCCTGTACTTCGTAATTCCGGTTTTGTTTGAGCTGATCCAAAATACCACTGATAATTTTTTGTTCGTTTTTTTGCAGCGCAGTGTCGAGCAAAATTCGGTCGACCACCACATCATCAATCACCACAGCACCATTGCTGCTTTCAATATCCAGCCGGATATATTTACGGCCCGGGTCGTCAATCGAAATCCGATGCGCGATAAAGTCGGTGCTGCCGGCCTGGGTTTCAATTAATCCCACCTGTTGCCAGACACTGTCGATGCGGATAGAGGCGGACGTCAGAATGTTAATGCGGTAACTGGTATAAGCATTCTCAGGTTTGACCCAAAGCTCCAGTAAACCGAGTTCAGCCAGCGGCTGGCGGCTTATGAGTGAGCTGGAGCCCCGGCCACAACTTAACGCCTGGATGCCACTTTTCACTACATCTTTTTGCAGGCTGCAACCGGATAAAATATTAAATTGCTGCTCATTCTGCTCAAAGTTGCTGGCAAGGATAGGCTCGCCCGGCATAGCGGCAACACTGCTGGCAAACAAGCTAAAACCTAAAGCAAATAACATACGCATAACAACCTCGAATGAGTTTTAACCGCTGTTTATAGATCAGAGCAGCTACGGCAAGCAGCTTGCAGGGGCATGAATGTACCAGAGCTGAATTATCGGAGTAAGGGGAGGCGGAAAAATCAGTGGCTAACCGGCGGTTTTTACGCCGGTTTCTCTTTGACGTTTGTACTTGTGTACGCTGGTATTTTTCCTGACATCAATGCCAGCGGTTTTTGTGTTCAAAAGCCTTAATGCAACGCAGCGGCCTTACCTGCGTTGTCTGCAGGCTCAGATGGCAGTTGCTGTAACCAGAGTGCAAAATCGTCATCCATGCTATTGCCCCAGCTTTGTACCAAAGCCTGATAACGAGGGTAATCACCCTGGCGGGTAAAAAACAGCATCTGTTTTATTTTATCCGGATGTTGTTCAAACAGATAACGGACTGCCAGATAACCCCAGCGATAAATACGGTCACTGCCGCTGTTTTTCTCATAGCCGGTGTGAAACAGTTCACTGAGCTTATAGGCTGAGCTTTTGGCAATTTTTTTCGCTGCGCTGTTTTGGTTGCCGTGGGCAACATATTCAGCTAAACCTTCACTCCACCACACCAGATACGGGCTTTGTGGTGCGGGGCGTGCACAGTTCTCCGGCGCGGCATGAGAGTCGTGCAGAGTGGCGCAAAAGTCGCCAAACAAATTAAAACGTCCATCCAGATAATGCACATATTCGTGCGCCAGATTCCACACAGCGCCGCCAGCATGCTGATAAGCAACAAATTCTGCCTGATTACCTGACTGATGGGGCAAACCTTCCAGATACATGCCGCCGTTGTTGGTTGGCATCAAAAAATGCTGACCGGCAAAAGCGGCATACTGGGGCTGTGACGCATAAATATTGGCTCTGAGCATGTGGTTTCCGTCGTGCAACACTGGGCTTGGGTTTTCGAAGATGTGCTGAAAACGCTGCTCAACTTCTGAGAGTTCCTGACAAATCTGTGACTCCTGGCTGTCGGTTAAAGCGGCAGAGCGAAGCTGCAACGTTGGACTGCACTGATGTACCTGCGTCAGCAGTGCACTGACGCTGATGGTTGATGTGCCGGTTTTTGCGGGCTCAGCCTTTGCTGCATCTGCTACTGCTGTGCCTGCCACAACTGGGATTGCAGCTAGCCATAACAAAGTGACCGACAACACTACGGTTTTGGATAAATACATAACAACTCCTGATCGTTAAATCTTGTTGAAGAAAAAAATTGGTGAAGTGCTGCTTGTTAGCCGGGCAATAACGGCACAAAACAAAAACAGCCTGTGATAGCGCGCTTTATTGCCCCGGCTCCTTCAGCAACTTTTGATGTTTTTGGTTTGGGTGCCCTGACTATTTTTTGGCAAAAGCCGTTTATTTCCTGTTAAATATATTGTATACAATATTCTCATTCAATCGGAATCAGCTTTGTTACAGGACTTTTGTGTGTCAAAAAATGCATTTGCTTTATGGCAGCCGCCTTCAGACTGGCGGCAGATCAGTTGTTTAGATTGCCATACCGGCGGCGAACCGCTGCGGATTGTGACCTCAGGTTTTCCAGCGCTTGAGGGCGACACTGTGCTGGCACAGCGGCGTGATTGTCAGCAACGCTTTGACCATTTACGCCGGGCGCTGATGTTTGAACCCAGAGGTCATGCCGATATGTACGGCTGTATTATTCTGCCGCCTGAGCGTAGCGACAGTGCTTTTGGTGTGTTGTTTTTGCACAACGAAGGCTACAGCACCATGTGTGGTCATGCCATGATTGCGCTGGCTAAAGTGGCGGTGGAAGCCGGTGTGGTGCCTGCCACTTATCCGGTGACCCGCTTTAAGGTGGATGCACCTTGCGGCCAGATCCAGCTTTATGCCGAACTGGCGCCGGCCGCTCAAAGCCAGGCGGATCAAAGTCCGTTGGATAACAACAATACAAAGCTGCCTCAGGTGCAGCGTTCCTGGTTCGACAATGTGCCTTCATTTGTTCTGACCGCCAATCAGCAAACCCGGGTGCCCGGCATAGGCTCTGTGCCTTATCAGCTGGCTTATGGCGGGGCCTTTTACGCTTATGTTGAGGCGCAAGCTATTGGCCTTGATTTGGATATCAGTAACCACAGGCAAATTATTCGTTACGGTGAGCTGATCAAGCAGCAGCTGCTGGCTGAAATCTCGGTGCAACATCCTTTTGCTGATGATTTAAGTTTGTTATATGGCGTGATTTTTACCGCCCCTTCGGAAAAAAACGGCGTGGCGCAGCGCAACGTTTGTGTATTTGCCGATGGTCAGCTTGATCGTAGTCCAACCGGCAGCGGGGTATCCGGACTTGCCGCTTTGTTGTATCAGCAAGGCAAGCTGGAGCCGGGACAGAGTATCCGGATTGAAAGTATTGTCGGCTCCGAGTTTAGCGTGGTTATTCAATCACTTTGTGCTTATGGCCCTTATCAGGCGGTGATCCCGCAGGTGGCCGGCACCGCTTATGTCACGGCCAGCCAGCAGTTTGTGTTTGACCCCTTGGATCCACTGGCAGAAGGATTTATTTTCCGATGAATACCACTATTCCGATGAAAGCCGAACCTGTTGCTGTGAATCACAGTGCAAACAAAAGCCCAGGCCTGGCAGCGGATCAGACCGCAAAACAACTCAAGCCACAATTTGCCGAAAGGTTAAGCCGCTTTCGCTACCAGATGGTGCAGGCCGGACAGGATGCAGCGCTGATTTTTTCGCCGGTAAATTTACGTTATTTATTGAATTACAGTGGCGAAGCTTTGATGGCGATAGTCAGCCCTTCCACTGTGGTGCTGATCACTGATTATCGTTTTATCGCGCAGGCCAGGCAGGAGGCGCCGCCAGAGCTTCAGGTCAGCTGTTATTGCCGCGACCGTGACCGACAGAGCCTGAGCCAGGCCATTGCGATGGTGCTGGGTGACATCAAAGCACGCCGGGTCTGGTTCGAAGACAGTGATATTAGTGTGCTGCAATGGCGGGCTATTTGTGAAGGCAACGGCCTGATTGAATTTAGTCCTTGCCCACCGCATCTGGCCGCGCAGCGTATGGTGAAAGATGAATGGGAGGTGGCACAGATTGAACAGGCCGCGGCAATTGCCGATCTGGCATTGGAGCGCGCTTTGCCGCTGTTGCAGGCGGGGATCAGTGAGCGGGAATTTGCTACTGAGCTTGAATACCAGCTGAAAAAGGCCGGCGCTGAAGATTTTTCTTTTGCCACTATTCTGGGCTTTGCTGAGCGTTCCGCCTTACCTCATGCCTTGCCAGGGCGCAAAAGACTGAAAAAAGGCGACTTGATAGTGCTGGACTTTGGCGCTGTGGTAAATGGCTACCGCTCAGATATGACCCGAAGTTTTGTCTGTGGCAAAGCCAGCCCTTTGCAACAACAAATGTACAACGCTGTGTCTGCAGCGCAGCGGGCTGCGCTTGACGCTGTGCGGGCCGGTATCAGTGGCGCAGCGCTGAATAATATCGCCGCCGATGTGCTGGCAGCTTCGCCTTTTGCCAAAGATGCCGGGCCTGGTCTTGGCCATGGGGTGGGTTTGCAGCTGCACGAACAGCCTTTTCTGGGTCCTTTGTGCCGGCAGTTGTTGCCGGAAAATGCTGTGATCACTATTGAACCCGGCATTTATATTGCCGACTTTGGTGGGGTTCGCATTGAAGATGATGTGCTGGTGACCAAAGAGGGCTGCCGTGTGCTAACCAAAGCCCCTAAACAATTTGAATTGCCAGAGAGGTTTTAATCATGCGGATGCTCAATGGCGCTGAAGTCAGCGCGCTACTGGATTACCCGTCGTTAATTCAGGCTTTACATCAGGGGTTTGCCGGCGATTTTAGTGCGCCTCCACGCAGTCTGTATCCGCTATCGGAAGGGCAGCATGATGCTTTTGCGCTGTTGCCGGCCTGGAATGAGCGCTACATCAGCGTGAAAGCTTTTACTTATCTGCCGCAAAACGTCAAAAAAAAACGGCCTGTACTGCATTCGCTGCTGATGTTGTTTGCGCGGGAAAGCGGCGAGCCGCTCGCTTATATCGACGGAGTTGCTGTGACCTGCGCCCGCACTGCGGCGGTATCAGCCTTGGCGGCCTTTCATCTGGCGAGGCCTGATGCCAGCAGCTTGTTATTGCTTGGCACCGGAAATCTGGCGATGCCGCTGTTAAGAGCGCATCTGGCTATCAGGCCACTTCGTCACATTACATTGTGGGGACGAAATGCCGCGAAAGTTAAGGCGCTTTGGCATCAAGCGATAGCAGAGCTGCTGCCGCTGTATCCTGGCTTGCATATTCAGATTGCCGAGGATGTGGTCAGCGCCCAACAAACACATCAGATCATTATCGCGGCAACGGGTTCAGCTGAGCCATTGTTGTTTGGGGAGCTCATCGCTGCCGGTACTCATGTGGATTTGCTGGGTAATCACAATGTGGACAAAAGAGAATGTGACAGTGCCCTGGTGCAAAAAGCGCGGGTTTTTGTTGATGATAAACACAATGTGCTGAAAGAAGCCGGTGAGTTGTTATTGCCCATTGCCGAAGGTTGTTTTCACGAAACACAAATTCTGGGGGATTTGGCGGCTTTATGCCGGGGTGGGTTTTTGCCGCTGGCTTCGGCACAAACTGCAGCGCAGCTGCCGCCTGCACGGCAACAACACAGCGATATCACTTTATTTAAGTCGGTCGGGACAGCGCTCAGTGATTTGCTTTGTGCTGCTTTGGTCTATGAGCGCAAGCTCAAAGCGGAGCAGCAAAGCGAATGAGTATGGTGACATCAGAATCGACCTCAGCACCTTCTGGCCAGCACCCGGCGGCCCGTAGCGACGCAACGGTGTCTGCCGTAGTTGCAACCAAAGGCAAAGCAGGGCGCAGTGCTTTTCCGGCGGCTTTTTATCTGGCCAATGGCATGGAGATTTTTGAGCGGTTGGCCTGGTATGGTTTTTTTACCTTGTCGTCGTTATATCTGACCAGCCCTCTAAGTCAGGGTGGCCTGGCTTTTACTGAACAACAACGGGGTTTTGTGCAGGGCATGATCCCGTTTTTATTGTATTTATTGCCGGTGCTGACCGGTGCCATGGCCGACAGATACGGCTATAGGCGTATGTTCTTATTGTCTTTTATGCTAATGACACCAGGTTATTATCTGCTGGGTCAGGTGCAGGATTTTTGGGCTTTTTTTGCGGTGTTTTTGCTCGTTGCGCTCGGCGCCGCCTGTTTTAAACCCGTGGTGGTGGGCACTGTCGGGCGCAGCACCGATGACAGCAACAGAGGCCTGGGTTTTGGTATTTTTTATACCATGGTCAATATTGGTGGTTTTATCGGGCCATTGGTCGCAGGTTATGTGCGCGCTATCAGCTGGGACTGGGTGTTTGTGATGTCGGCGTTCTGGATAAGCCTGAACTTCATTCCGGCATTACTCTGGTATAAGGAGCCGAAAAAGTCGCATCAACGGGGCTCGCAGTTACCGCTACTGCAGGAAATTCAGCTGGTGCTGGGCAATGGCCGGCTGGCCATTCTGGTGCTGCCGCTGTTGCTGCTTTTAATGTTCAGCAGTTTAACGGCGTTGGTTTTTTGGCAAATCGCTGCGATTGCCGGTTTGTGGATCACGCTGAATGCAAGCTGGAGCCTGCTGCTGGCCGCCGGTCACAGCAAGGCAACACGCTGGTACTCATCACCGATGAAAATAGGTAATAAAGCTTTTGTTTGGTATTTATTGATCCTGACCGGCTTCTGGACCATCTACAACCAGCTGTTTATTACAGTGCCGCTTTTTATCCGCGATTTTGTGGATACCCGTGATTTAGTGCAGGCTATAGCGCAATTTGCGCCGTCCTGGCTGGATTATCTGGCTGCGGTGGATGTAAAGCAGCTGGCGCAGCTGTTGCCAGGGCTTGCTGATGCTTATCAGCAGCAAAGTCAGAGTCTTTTGCAAATTAGTCAGACTTTGCATCACTACAAAGTGCGGGTTCCTGCCGAAGAGCTGGCACCAGCACTGCAGGCACTGGCACTACAACAAACCGATGCCGCAAGCCTCGCCGCAGTCTGGCAGCAGCAGCACCGGCAGCTGAATCCGGAGTATATTGTCAATCTGGGGTTTGCGCTGATAGTGCTTTTGCAAATTGCCATCAGTTTAGCTATTGCCCGGATGCCGGCGCTGCCTATTTTGGTGGGCGGCACCCTGGTGCTAAGTGCCGGCCTGTTTTGTTTTGGTGTCAGTGGTCTGTTGCCAATTGGCGGTTTTGCGATAGCGGGTGCTGTGTTGTTATTTTCGCTTGGCGAAATGCTGGCATCGCCCAAAAGTCAGGAATATGTGGCTGCTATTGCACCAGGCCATAAGACAGCCATGTATATGGGATATTATTTTGTGGCTATGGCGCTCGGTTATTTATTTGCCGGTTTATTGTCGGGTTGGGCTTATCAGTTATTTGCTGTTGAACAACAACAGCCGATGTTGATGTGGACTTTTTTTGCATCCCTTGGGCTTTTAACTTCATTGCTGCTGTTCTGGTTACATTATTCTGTTTCTAAAGCGCATTCAGTCACATAATGTTGTAGTCAAAGACAGCAACCAAAGTCAGCGGTAATCAGCTGTGATTGCCGCTGCCAATTTTACTTTGCAGATATTGCAGCACCAGTTTAAGCCCGGCTTTCATATGGGTGCGGTGGGGGTACACCAGATGAACGGGCAAAGGTTTGGGCATATAGTCGGGCAATACAGCCACCAGCAAGCCAGACTGCAACTCTTCTTCCACCTGATAGCGGGTGACAAACATCAGCCCCATGCCTGCCAGCACTGTGGGTTTGGCGGCTCTGTTGCTGTTGGTATAAAAAGGTCCGCTGGCCGGTACTTTCAGCACCTGGCCATCTTCGAGAAACTCCCAGCTGGTTTCCGGCCCGCCACTGCCGGTAGAGATACAGGCATGGTGCACCAGATCGCTCGGATGTTGTGGCACACCATGAGTCGCCAGATAAGCCGGTGACGCCACCAGCACTATCGGCAGATGGGTCAGTGGCCGGGCTATTAAACTGGAGCTGGGTAATTTGCCAAAACGAATGGCCAAATCCACTTCATCAGCCACCAAATCAACCATTTTGTCGTTGAGATCAAGTTCTAGCTGCAGCTTCGGATAACGTTGTAATAGCTCAGGAATGAGTGGTGCTATGACTTTGGAGCCGTAAGTCACTGCCACACTGATGCGGATACTGCCGATGGGTTCATCCCGCAGTTCAGCCAGATGATGCTCGGCCTGATCGGCCTGTCGCACCACCTGCTGACAATAAGCAAAAAAAGCCTGCCCCTCACTGCTGAGCTTAAGCTGGCGGGTTGTTCTTTGTAATAAGCGCACCGCCAGATGTTGTTCAAGCCTCGCTATGGCTTTACTGACCGCACCTTTGGACATCCCCAGTGCAATAGCAGCCTGGGTAAAACTGCCACTTTCCACCACTCTGGCAAAAATGGCCATATCACTCAGTCTTTGTAATAACGACATTGTAACCCCGTATTTAACAGCAGCTGTGGATGATACCAATAAGATATCGGGCTGATTGTTTCTTTTAGGAAACAAAGTATCTCTGAGTTGCTGTCTAATCAAGGTAACAATCTGCTTTTACAATACGCAGGTCGCAATCGGCAACAAGGAGCCTGGTGATGTTTTTCCAAATTTTATTCAGAGTGTTTAAAGGAATGCTGGAAATGGACGGAGTGATGGTGGATAAATTACCGCCACCACAACAAGACAAAACAAGCTGCTGTGACAGTGCCTGTCAGGCCAAAGTAAAACCCTGATCTCAAATCCAGAGCAAAACGCCGGTTGGTTTGCTACCGGCGTTGATGATGGCAAGGTAGGGTGTGGCAGTGTTGCAGCAGAGATACAGTACTGCAGTCAGACTTGGCTCTGCTGGTAATTTTCCATCGCCTGATCAAGTTGTAACAGCGTTGGCGGGTTACAACCCTTGCTGGCAATATTTAAACTGGCTGCCAGCATAGCCCGGGTTAAACATTGTTCCAGCTGCAGGGCATGACACTGGCTCGCGTCAGGTAAACCCAGTTTTAACAATGCAGCAAGTAAATTGGCCCAAAAGGTGTCGCCAGCGCCGACAGTATCGACAAAGGGCACTGCGGTTATCACCGGCAATCTGATCTGGTGATCTTGCCAGAAAATCGCTGCACCTTTATCCCCTTCGGTCAGTGCCAGCAAAGCAGCAGGTGCAGTTTGCCTGATTGTGGCTACAGCATCGGGCAGCGCCAGAGCGGCAAAAAGTAACTGTAAATCTTCATCGCTGGCTTTAATAAAATCACTTTGTTGAATCATTTCAAGCACAAAGCTGCGGTAGGCGATAGGATCGGATACCGCATTCAGCCGCACATTGATATCAAGTGCAATCTGAATACCACGCGCTTTTGCCGCTGCAACCACCTGACGGATGCGGGGCGCGTCTTCGCTGTCCAGTGCCAGTGAGCCTAAATGCAGCAGTTGGCAAGCGGGCGGCAAAGCGGCAATTTGTCGGTCGGCACAGATATCACGATCGGCAATCCCAGTGCGGTACAAACTGTATTGAGGCTGTAGCTGCTCGTTGATACTGACCAGTGCCAGCGAGCTTGGGCAGTGACTGAAGCTATCAAGGCCATAGGTTGCGCCATTTTGACGCAGATAATCAGCGAACTGCCGGCCAAAGTTATCTTGTGACAAAGGTGAAATATAACTGACCTGAATTTGTTGCCTGGCCGCGCCTACAGCAACATTAAAAGGCGATCCCCCCAGACATGGACGGTATAACCCATTGGCGTCAGGCAACAAATCAACAACGTTTTCTCCAATTACAGCAAGCATAGTAGTATCCTGTGGCAGTCAGCTCAGCGGGAAGCCGCGGTTGGCTATTGTTTAAAAATCATATAACTTAATCAATTAAGATGAAAGCCTGAAGTGACCGGAATATGAGTAAATTAACGCTGAAAAGTGTGGCAAAAACGCTGGGGGTGTCGACGGCGACCATATCCAATGCCTTTAACAGACCTGATCAGCTGTCTGTTGGGCTCAGAGAAAAAATACTCAGTGCTTGTGCCGAGCTTGGTTATTTTGGCCCAAACAAAGCAGCACAGTCGCTGCGTACCGGTAGTTCAGGCATTGTGGCCGTGATCTTATCTGACTCACTGGAATATATGGTCAGCGACCCTGTGGCCAGTCAGTTTTTACAAGGGGTTACCCGTGAGCTGGAGCGGCATAAACTGCATTTGTTGTTGTTTTCCGGCAGCAGTGCAAATCTGGAAGCGATCAGTGATTTTGTCGATGGTTTTATTTGTTATGGTGCACCACGCAATCTGGGGCTGATTGAACAATTAACACGCAGCCCAAAGCGGGTGTTGACCGTCGATTTTGATTTACCCGGCCGGCCCTCCGTGAATATTGATAATGAGCAGGCAGCCTATCAAAGTGCGCTGGCGGTGTTAAAGCCCACTGATACAGTCGCCATTTTAGGTTTACGGCTGATTGATGCCCCCAACAGCCGTCCTGTGTTGCAAGCGCCCATGTGGGACAACCAAAGTTCGATTGCCCATCGCAGGCTGGATGGTTATCTGCGGGCTATGGCAGAGTGCCGTTTGACCCTCCGGAGCCAGTATCTGTGGCATTTGCCTGAAAGTAATCAGCATTATGGTCAGCTTGCTGCCAAAGCAGTGCTGGCGCTTGAGCCCAGACCTACAGTGCTGTTGTGTATGAGTGATTTAATTGCCCTCAGCGCCATGCGCGAAGCATTACAACAAGGCATTGAGATCCCGAATCAGCTCAGAGTGGTTGGTTTTGATGGCATTGAAGAAACGTTACGCTATCACCCGACCCTCAGCACTGTCTGGCAGTTCAGTGATGCCAAAGGCCAGGCTGCAGTGCGGGCATTTTTGTCCGGTGACGACAGCCCCCAGCTGTTACCTTATGAGCTCAGGCTGGGGGAGAGCAGTTAATCTTTGGAATGCGTTGCCAAAAAACTTGCTGGTTTAATAAACCAGCAAGTCAGCCAATTGCAGTTGTTGTGCTGCCTGTCCCTGATGTTGCCAGGCAAGGGTGGCCGTCAGGCTATCCAGTTGCAGGCTTAAACTGGCCTGATGGCCGCCGTGTTGCCAGTTCAGTTGATACAGGTTTGGCGCTAAAGTCTGGCTAAAGTCGCCATCAAAGGCTTGCAGGGTACGGCGCAGCTGGATGAGTTTCATCAAGGCTTTTACCACAGGTTTTTGCAGTGCCAGCTGCAGGCTGCTCTCATCAAAATACGGCCTGTTAATGTCACGGCCCACCGCAGTTTTCTTTAACAGCGCAACGTCATTTTCTGCTGCCAGCAGTCCGCCATAATAAATCTGACTGATGCCAGGGCAAAACAGCTGAATAGCACGCGCCAGCAGATAGTGCTCGTTGTTACGGCCCAGGGCATCGTAAAAACTGCAATTAACCTGATACAAATCAACATTATTGGCGGCGTTGCCTGTTGCCAGTTTTGAGCTACCGCCGCTGTTGTGATGGATTTTTTCCACCAGGCTATCCAGTTCTGGATCTGTTAAGAGTCCCGCAGCGCCCTGATAATCCGCTGCGTCGACAATACCAATGCCGTCATGGGTGTCCAGCACCGTAATACAATTACGCGGGGCTATATCCAGCCAGGTTTTTAAGGCATAGGCGCTACCGCTGAAAATGGTATGCAATACCAGAGGTGGCAACGCAAAGTCGTACACCATGTCACAGCGTTTGGCGATTTCTATCTGCGTTTTATGGTAACCATGAATTTCAACCAGGCAGGTCATGCCACGCGCCTTGGCTTGCTTTGACAGTTTTTCAATAAATTCAAAGGTTTCAGGCAGCATAAAACAACTGCTGCCGGCTTTTTTAATGGCATAACCAGCCGCGTCCAACCGGATATATTTAACACCATGGTCGGTAAAACGCTGCAAAATGGCCTGCAGGTAAGCTTCACCCTGAGCGGAAGTTACATCGATATCAATCTGATTGGCGGTAAAAGTGGTCCAGAATGCTTTGGTGTCACCATTGGCTAAGCGAATATCGGTAAAGCAGGGGGTTGGCCTTGGCCGGTAAATGGCATCGAGTTGAGCCTGATCCGGCTGCTGACCAAACACTTTGTCACGGGTTAAAAACAGTGGCCAGTAGGGGGAGCTTTCGCCTTGTTGCAGGACATCCAGAAATTGCGGCGACTGCGCCGACATATGATTAACAATCATATCCGCCATAATGGGGTAATCGGCCGCCAGACGTTCAATATCAGCCCAGCTGCCTAAGCGGCTGTCCACTACGGTATGGTCTGTCGGGTCAAAGCCTGCGTCTTCACCGTCAATAGGCGGGTAAAACGGCAGCAAATGCACAGCATCAAACAAGCCGGCCAGTTGCCCCTGAAGTAGCCTGTGTAAATCTGTTATTTTTCCGCCACTTAATCTATCAACATAGGTGATTAACTGGATCTGGTTGGTCTGTACAGCATGGGTCATTGTGCGCTTCCTAAAAAAATATTTGCATCTTAAACGATTAAGATATAGCTTTAAGCCAGCACACAACTTTGTCAAGCCCCCAGGGAATAATTACAGGGCGAAGGTACAAAGCACTGTCACCAGGCGTCTAAACCGGATGGGGAATGAAGGCCAGCCTGCTGTAACCACGGGGAATAAAATGCAGACAAGTAAAACGCATGGGGTCTCTGTTTCTGCCGATGGCACCCTTGATGCAACACAACAGGCGACACAACAGGCGACAGAACAGATGCAGCGCCAGGTGCGCTGGATGACTTATCTGATGTTTTTTGTTTTTGCCATGACCACAGACGCAGTTGGCGTCATTATTCCGCAGGCCATGGCGCAATACCAACTGAGCTTATTTCAGGCCAGTGCTTTTCATTACGTTCCTATGGTGGCCATTGGCCTGGCCGGACTGTTCCTTGGGCGGCTGGCAGATAAATTGGGGCGCAAAAGTCTGATTATCGTGGGTCTGAGTCTGTATGCTGGCGCTTGTTATGCTTTTACCGCCGGCGATAATGCACTGTTTTTTATCCTGCTGATGGGCATTTGTGGTTTGGCAATCGGCATCTTTAAAACGGCCGCTCTGGCCCTTATCGGCGATATCAGCCCTGACAGCTTAAGCCACACCAGAACCATGAATAAAGTGGAAGGTTTTTTTGCACTCGGCGCTATCGCTGGTCCTGCATTAGTGACGGTGATGATTGCTGCTTCAATACACTGGAAACAGTTATATCTGGTTGCCGGTTTGTTGTGCACTGTACTGGTCATTATGGCGGCCAGATTGCCATATCCGCCTTATCAGGCCGCGGCCGAACAGGTTTCGCTGCGTCAGTCACTGGCTTTATTAAAAGATCGCTACGCACTGGGTTTTTCCCTGGCCATTGCACTTTATGTGGGCTGTGAAGTGGCTATTTTTGTCTGGTTGCCGACTCTGCTGGCCGATTATCAAGGCAGTTTTGCTGTTGTTGCGACACATGCCATCACGCTGTTTTTTATGCTTCGTGCCGCCGGGCGTTTTGTCGCCGGACTTATCCTGCAACATTTTTGCTGGAGCAGTGTGATGGCAAGCTGCACCCTGGCCATCTTTGCCTGCTTTTTCTTCAGTATGCTCGGCGGCAAAGCGGTTGCACTTTGGTTAATGCCGCTGTCCGGTCTATTTATGTCAATGATTTACCCCACGTTAAACTCCAAAGGCATCAGCTGTTTTGGCCGTCAGCAACACGGTGCTGTTGCCGGTTTGATCCTGGCATTTACTGCCTTATCAGCAGCGCTGGCACCGGCGCTGATGGCGCTTATCGGAGATTTAGCGGCCGATGTCAGTGCCGGTTTTTATCTTGCCACTGTTTTTTCGGCATTGCTTGCAGCGGCCATGCTTTACAACTACCTGGCACAACCGGCCAAACGCCGGCTTGATTACCGCCGGCAATCATAACCTGATACCTAAAATGATAAGTCAGATCGATGTTGTCGGTCTAATGGACTTAAACGATTAAGTTTTTAATAAAAGAGCTGTCCAGTCAAAGAGATAGCACAATCAACACGGGAGCTAGACGATGAAAATACAACAGATAAAACCTGCTTATCTTGCGCTGGCGGTCAGCCTGGCCTTGGGCAGTGGTTATGCACAGGCACAACAGAATGAGTCAAAGGCACAGCCTGCCGATGACAGTAAAACTCAGTCTGAGCCTGCAGCCGGTGCAGGCCTTGATTTTGAGCGTATTGTGGTCACAGGCGCTGTTGCCCGTAAACAAACTGTGATGCAATCAAGCGTCTCGGTCAGCACTTTAACGCCCACTGATATTGAAGTGGCAACCCCACGCAGCACGGCGGAGATTTTCCGTATGTTGCCTGGCGTGCGCAGTGAATCAACCGGCGGTGAAGGCAATGCCAATATTGCCGTGCGCGGTTTGCCGGTTGCATCGGGCGGTGCCAAGTTCTTAGCACTGCAGGAAGATGGTTTGCCGGTATTGCAATTTGGCGATATCGCCTTTGGGAATGCCGATATCTTTTTGCGATCTGACGCCACCTTAGCCCGTCTGGATGTGATCCGGGGTGGGTCAGCCAGCACAGCCGCCAGCAATTCACCCGGGGGCATTATTAATTTTGTCAGTAAAACCGGTGAAAACGAAGGCGGCAGTATCGCCTTAACCAATGGCCTGAATTACGACACTTTGCGCACCGACTTTGAATATGGTGGTGATATCAATGCAGAAACCCGCTTTCATATCGGTGGTTTTGTCCGGCAGGGCGAAGGTGTAAGGGAGCCGGGTTATCAGGGCGAAAGCGGTTATCAGCTCAAAGCCAACCTGACCCGCGAATTTGACAGCGGTTATGTGCGTTTGTATCTGAAACACCTGAACGACAAAGCCGCCAGTTACATGCCAATGCCGATGCTGGCGGATGGCCGCTCAGTTGCTGGTTTTGATGCAAAGCGTGACACTTTACAGTCGGCCTATTTAACACAAACTGTGCGGCTTAACGGCGATAATCAAATTTCCCGCGGTGATGTGCGTGACGGTATGAACCCACAGGTGAACAGTGTGGGTGCTGAAGCTGTGTTTGAGTTGCCGGAAGGCTGGACCATGGAAAACCGCTTTCGTTTAAGCGATATCAGCGGCAATTTTATCACCCTGTTCCCGGCAGAAGTTGGCGATAGTCAACAGATGGCAAATAGTATTGCAGGCGCTGGGGCAGCACTGAGTTACGCCGTAGGGCCAAATGCGGGTCAGGCCTATAACGCCAAAAATGCCATGCGTATTCATACTTTTGATGTTGAGCTCAATGACTTTGGTTCTATCGTCAATGATCTGAAATTGTCCCGTAGCTTTGGCGATGTGGATGTTAACCTTGGATATTATGTTGCCGACCAGAACATCAGTATGTCCTGGTTATGGAATAGTTATCTGATGGCACTCAAAGGGGACAATGCTGAGCTTTTGAATGTGACTGCTGCCGATGGCACCGCGTTTTCCGAACAAGGTTTAGTCGCTTATGGCGTGCCCTATTGGGGCAATTGTTGTCAGCGTAATTACGATACCAGCTACAACATCAAAGCGCCTTATGCCGGTCTGAGCTGGGCCTTTGGCAGCTTGTCACTGGATGCCAGTGTGCGTCGTGACAATGGTGATGCGTCCGGCACTTATGCTGGCGCGGCACAAAGTGCACGGGATATGAATAATGACGGTGTAATCAGCCGTGTTGAGCAAAGTGTGTCCGGCATCAATCTGGCCCAGCCAAACCTGGTTAACTACAGCTGGGGTTATAACTCCTATTCGGCCGGCGCCAACTATCAGCTTGAGACAGACTGGGCGCTGTTTGCCCGTGTGAGTCAGGGTGGCCGTGCCAATGCGGATCGTTTGTTATTCGGCAAGGTGAATGCCGACGGCAGCGTGGCCAGAGAGGACGCCGTTGATGAAGTGACTCAGTATGAATTTGGCAGTAAAAGCCGTCATGGTGATTTAAACCTGTTTGCGACGGCCTTTTACGCCGAAACCGAAGAGCAGAATTTTGAAGCGACCAGCCAGCGCTTTTTTGACCGGATTTATCAGGCGCAAGGCCTGGAGCTGGAAAGCAGCTACCGCTTAGGTGATTTGGAACTGCGCGGCTCTGTCACGCTGACCGATGCCGAAATCAGCAAAGATGCGTTAAATCCGGAGCTGGTCGGTAATAAACCACGGCGCCAGGCGGATCTGTTGTATAGCCTGCTGGCCCGTTATTACCTGAAAAAAACCCAGCTGGGATTCAGTATTATTGGCAGCAGTGACGCTTATGCGCAGGATAATAATGACCTGAAGTTCAGTGGTTATGCGCAGGTCAACGCTTTTGCCAGCTACAATTTGGCGCAAAACCTTGATCTGTCACTGAATATTAATAACCTCTTTGACAAAGTTGGTTTAACTGAAGCAGAAGAGGGCTCAGTGCCGGCCAACGGCATTATCCGTGCCCGCACTATTAATGGCCGTACCGCCTCACTGGGTTTGAAGTATCAGTTTTAAGTCTGTAAGTTTTAATTAAAAATACCCCGCACTGGCGGGGTATTTTTTTATCTGGCTTAAAAAATATGTGAAGTTGTAGCATCAGCGTCCACCATGGCAGGCGCCGTTTTTTGAGAGTGACGCGGTGACCTTCGGGTTATCTGTTCGGCATGTCTGTTGTCATTACCAAATTTCAGATACAAAAAAACCGACATCAAGCCGGCTTTTAAGTTGGTTGCGGGAGTCGCCCGGTTTTTTTGAAAGCGAACCGACGACCTTCGGGTTATTTATTTCAAGTACCAAAGTACAGATACAACCCTGAATTTCAGATACAAAAAAACCGACATCAAGTCGGCTTTTAAGTTGGTTGCGGGAGCCGGATTTGAACCGACGACCTTCGGGTTATGAGCCCGACGAGCTACCAGGCTGCTCCATCCCGCGTCCGAAAATTACATTTGAGCAGATAATGTAATTGTTCTACTGCAATGATTTTTATTGTCTGAACCTTGTTAAGTTTCAGCAAGTTGGTTGCGGGAGCCGGATTTGAACCGACGACCTTCGGGTTATGAGCCCGACGAGCTACCAGGCTGCTCCATCCCGCGTCCGTCATTGCGGGGCGCATCTTATGGTTTTTAACTGCTGATGGCAAGTCACAATTTTGATTTAGCGGCTATTTTGCAACTGACTGCTGCTTTAATCGGCAATCTGCTGCTTTATTGGCTGATCCCAACTAAATTAGCCAGCAAATGCAGCCGTGAAGCGCAAAAACGCACGGCGGATTTAACAAAGCTTCTGCTATAATGCGCGCCAATTTGCCAAAAGGTAGTGTATATGCAGGAATTCTGGGCCTTAACCTCGAAAGGGGTTGAAGAAGTGTTAGCCACCGAAATTAAACAACATGGCGGTGAAGTTGTAAAACTGGGTTTGGGTATGGTGCGTTTTACCGCCACGACCGAAACCGCCTATCGTTTGTGTTTATGGTCGCGGCTGGCCACCCGGATCATGCGCCAGATAGCAGCTGTTGCTATTGATGAACAAAGTGATGTTTATCAGGTCGCAAGCGCCATCGATTGGTCGCAGTATATGAAGGTGAACCAAAGTTTAGCGCTGGAGTGTGTAGGCAAACACCCAACTATCGATAACACCCAGTTTGGCGCTATGCGCGTGAAAGATGCGATTTGCGACCAATTTCGCAATAACACCGGCGAAAGACCCAATGTGGACAGGCTGGAGCCTGATGTCCGTTTTCAGCTGAGGATGGAGCGCACCCATTTTTATTTTGCCCAGGATTTTTCCGGCCCTTCATTACATCAGCGGGGCTACCGTAAAGATCAGGGTGAAGCACCTTTAAAAGAACATCTGGCGGCAGCACTGCTGATTCGCTCCGGCTGGCAGTTTAACCAGCCGCTGCTCGACCCATTTTGTGGCTCCGGCACTTTATTAATTGAAGCGGCTTTAATGGCCCGTAATCTGGCGCCTGGTTTAAAACGTCCGCATTTTGCATTTGAAAAACTGCAGGATTTTGACGCCTCTTTATGGCACCAGTTGCGTGCCGACGCTTTAGCGGCGCGCCGCGCTATTGAACCTGGTGTGCGTTTTATTGGTTTTGACCTGGATAGCCGCTCGCTGGAAAAAGCACGGCAAAACGCCAACAGAGCAGGGCTCAGTGATTTAATTGAGCTAAAACAAGGTGATGCCACCAGGCTTGAAGCTATTGAAGGCCTGACACCAGGTGTGATTGTGACCAATCCGCCTTATGGTGAGCGGTTAAGTGATTTACCTGCGCTTATTCCGGTGTATGCCGAATTTTCGCTTAGGTTAAAACAACATTTTGCCGGTTGGCGTTTGGCGGTTATCACCTCCAACAGCGACTTATTGCGGGCGCTGAAACTATCCAAACTGAAAAACTATAAGTTTAATAACGGTCCGCTGGAATGTGACTTTAGCTTGTTTGATCTCACCGAAAAACAGGTGCAGGTGAACAGTGCAGCGCCAGCGCAGTTTTTTGCCGAAAGTGATTCTTTTGCCAACAGACTAAAGAAAAACGTGAAGCAACTGGAAAAGTGGGCAAAACGCGAGAATATCAGCTGTTATCGTTTGTATGATGCTGATATTCCGGAATATAACGTCGCCGTTGACTGGTACGACGGTGAAGTGGTGATCCATGAATACGCAGCGCCCGCTAATGTTGATGAGCAGATGGCACAAAAACGTTTATTTGATATTGTGAATTTAACACCCAAGGTGCTGGGTATTCCGGCCGACAAAATGGTGCTGAAAGTTCGCGAAAAACAAAAAGGCAAAGAGCAGTACCAGGTGCTGGCCAAAGCCGGTCAGTACAAAGTGGTTAGCGAATATGGTGCTAAGTTCTGGGTGAACCTGCGTGATTATCTTGATACCGGTTTGTTTTTGGATCACCGCGTGACCCGTCGTGCTATTCAACAACAAAGTAAAAACAAAGCGGTGTTAAACCTGTTTGCCTACACCGGCACAGCCTCAGTGCATGCAGCCCTTGGTGGCGCTCGTAATGTCACCACTGTTGATATGTCAAACACTTACCTCGACTGGGCCAAACGCAATTTTGAATTAAATCAGCTCAGTGGCAAACAGTATCAGTTTGTACAGGACAATGTGCTGGATTGGCTTAAAGGCTGTAAAAACCAGTTTGATCTGATTTTTGTAGACCCACCCACTTTTTCCAACTCAAAACGGATGGAAGATACCTGGGATGTACAACGTGACCATGTAAAACTTTTGAATATGCTGACGACTTTGGTGGCGCCAGGCGGCAAGGTGATCTTCTCCAACAACAAACGCCGTTTTAAGCTGGACTACGACGCGCTACAACAAGCCGGCTGGCAGATCAAAGACATCTCCGCTGCCAGTTTGCCGGAAGATTTTAAACGTAATGTGCATATTCATGTTTGTTTTGAACTGACGCGGGCGGCCTGATGCAAGCAGTGACTTTATACAGCACCTGGGGCTGCCACTTGTGTGAAGAGGCCGAGGCGCTTCTTAAGCAGGCCGCTGTCAATTTTCAGCTGGTTGATATAGTCGACGACGAGCAGGCTTTTGCCACATTTCGGCTGCATATTCCGGTGGTTGCAATAGAACAACAATATTTGTACTGGCCTTTTGACCTGGATGCCCTGACGGCTTTTGTCAAAACTCACAGTAATAAAGGATAAGAGTGTGGAATTATTACGTTTTCAGCAAGCGAGTTTAGCTTTTGGCACCAACCCTGTGCTGGACAAAGTGGATTTTAGTTTATTTGCCGGCGAGCGGGTGTGTTTAGTCGGCCGTAACGGTGCCGGTAAATCGACCATGCTGAAATTGCTGACCGGTCAGCAGAATTTAGATGATGGCCAGATAGTAAAACAAAACAATGTGTTATTAAGCCGGTTAGAGCAAGATCCACCAGCAAGGGTGGATGTAAAAATAGCCGATTTTATCCGTGAAGGCGCCGGTGATTTAGCGCAAAAACTGCATGATTTTTATCAGTTATCTGACCATTTAAGCGAAGCAACAGATGCCCAGATGCACCATTTTGGCGAATTACAGGCTGAATTGGACGCCCGTGACGGCTGGCAGCTGGAAGCGCGTATTTTGCAGCTTTGTGAGCAGTTTGAAATGAACCCGGAAGCAACTTTGGCGTCTCTGTCAGGTGGTTGGTTACGTAAAGCGGCTTTAGCCCGTGCCTTGGTGGCAAAACCTAATATCCTGCTTTTGGATGAACCCACCAACCATTTGGATGTCGCCGCTATTCAGTGGCTGGAACAGTTTTTAATTAACTTCAGCGGCGCCATTATTTTTGTATCACACGACCGGGCTTTTATCCGCGCTGTGGCGACCCGCATTATTGATTTAGACCGTGGCACTTTAACCTCACATCCTGGCAATTACGCTGAGTATCTGGAGCGTAAACAAAAACTGCTGGAAGTTGAGCAGTCGCATAACGCCTTGTTTGATAAAAAACTGGCCGAAGAAGAAGTGTGGATCCGTCAGGGCATTAAAGCCCGCCGTACCCGTAACGAAGGCAGGGTAAGAGCGTTAAAAGAGCTGCGAAAAGAGCGGGCCGCCAGGGTTGAACAGCTGGGTAAAGTTGATTTTGCAATAGAGCAGGCGGCCAAATCAGGCAAACTGGTGTTTGAAGGCAAAAAGCTGAATTTGTCCTTTGATGGCAAAAAAGTGATGGATGACCTCGACCTGTTGCTGATGCGCGGTGACAGGGTGGCTTTGATAGGCCCTAACGGTGTGGGTAAATCCAGTTTGATCAAAGTGCTGCTGGATGAATATCAGGTGGAGTCCGGTGAAGTAAAACGCGGCACCAATTTAGAAGTAGCCTATTTTGATCAACACCGTATGGCGCTGGATTTAGATAAAACGGTGCAGGACAATGTGGCTGATGGCCGCCAGGAAATTACCCAGAACGGCAATACCCGTCATGTGCTGAGTTATTTACAAGACTTCCTGTTTCCGCCTGCGCGCGCCCGTACCCCGGTGCGCGCTTTATCAGGGGGCGAAAAAAACCGTTTATTGTTGGCCCGACTTTTTGCCAAACCAAGTAACCTGTTAATTCTCGACGAACCGACCAACGATCTGGATGTGGAAACGCTGGAGCTTTTGGAAGATATTCTGGAGCAATATCAGGGCACTGTGATTCTGGTTAGCCACGATAGGGAATTTGTGAATAACACAGTGACCAGCTCATTGTGGTTTGCCGGCAATGGCAAAATTATTGATATCGCCGGTGACTATAACGATGTGGTTGCCTACCAGCAGCGTTATCAGCAACAAGCGAAAACTGTTGTCAAACCACAAGTTTCTGCTGAAATCAAAGCCGAACCTGTGGTACAAACTGCAGCAGCAACTTCAGCATTAAATACCAAGAAGTTATCTTATAAAGAAAAACGCGAGCTGGAATTATTGCCTGCTTTGATCGAAAGCCTGGACGCTGAACTCAGCAGCCTGCAAAGCAAAGTGAATGATCCAGATTTTTTCCGGCAAAGCGCCGAAGCCACCACAGCTATATTGAACCAATTACAGCAGACCGAGTCGAAGCTGGCGCACGCATACGAGCGTTGGGAACAATTAGAAGCATTAAACCAGCAGTAGTAGGGGATTTGAATGAAATTAACGCCTATTTTTTTCGCAATGTTACCGGCTTTATCGGTATTTGCGACTCAGGCTGAAGTCTACCAGGTTGTTGAACTTGGTCCTGTCGACGGTTACAAATCAAGTTTTTCTTCGGCAATCAATAACAGTAATCAGGCAGTGGGTACTATAACGGGTCAGTTTAATTTCCCTGTGGATTTAACTTATGTTGATTTTACCAACTCAACCATCACCTCGGCCCTCACTGCTGCTGAAATTGAAGAAGTCAAAAAGGGCAATATTAATGACAAGGCGCAAACGGTCCTGCTGAACTATCTGCAGGCGTCTGCCAGCGATTATAAAGTACAACGTTTTAGTGACGCTTTTGCCAGCCGTTTAGATAACAAACAACTGCTGAAATTAAGAGAAACAGCTCCGGTTCAGACCAACTATGAATATCTGACCGATATCAATGATTTGGGGCAGATTGCAGGTTACGCCAGCGCGCCTTTTAGCGTGCAGAGTTTTACACCAGCACCAACAGAGGCAACACCCAACCCAGCGGCGCAGAGACTGTGGGTGCCACAAGCAGGTTATGTGTTGGGCACTGTAATGACCAATGGCGTTACTGAAACTTTGCCTCCACTTTATACTAATTATGGTGGTGGTTTTTCAGTAGCCCGGGCTATCAGTAACAATGGCAAAGTGGTGGGTTATGGTAGCGTTTCGATGACAGATGCCACCATCAGCGCCATCACCACCGCATGCGTCGGTAAAACTGAACCTGTTGCGCTCTGTTATCACAGCATTGTCAGCAGTCCGCAGAGTATGGCTTATATTAATAACGGCCTGGTCTGGCAGTTGGACGCCAATGGTAAACCGGCTGCTCCGGTACAGTTAGGTTACCTGGGTGATAAAAATACCGGTCTGGCCCATACCAGAACCGATTACCCGGCAGTGCAGTACACGTCCATACCAAACGAAGTTAATGATGCAGGCCTGATTGTCGGCAGTTCTATTTACACCGACAGCACTGACATTCGTTTCAGCCCATTTAGCTTTCGCGATGAGATTTATACCGTCACTCAAGCCACTGTATTTAGCGGCTCTGAGGTGAAACCACTGCTCGATGCAAAAGAATGGGAATTCAGCAATGCTGTTGATGTGAATAATAAAAACATTATTGTCGGTGTGGCGCAGCAAAAGTGGTATACCTATGCCCAATCGCGAACGGCACAAAAACTCTTTGTTTATGACTACAACAGCAAAACCGTTAGTTTCCCGAATGCATTGTTTGCAACAGCCAATACCATTCCGGAAGCGTTAAACGACAATAATCTGGTGGTAGGTACCACAGAGGCATACACTGAGCAGTCTTCTTCCCGCCGCAATGTGGCGTTTTTATATGACATCAGCACAGATAAATTTACCAACCTCAATACCATGCTCAAATGCGACGCCGGTTATACACTGGTGTCAGCGATGGATATTAACGAAAAAAATGTGATTCTGGCCACTGCAGTCAAAGCTGTTGATAAAAAGGACAGTCAGGGCAATGTGGTAAAAGACAGTGCCGGCAATGTGGTGCGTGAAGAAGTCGCTGTGGCTGTGCAATTAAATCCTGTGGCAGGCGGGACTATCGACAACTGTAGTCCGGCCGAAGATGCGGGTTACGAGCGTAAAGGCGGCAGCACAGGTATGGTGGCTTTATCTTTATTAGCGCTGGCAGGTCTTCTGCGCAGACGCGTGTTGCGTTAATGTTTTAATGATCAGTTTGTTGAGCTGTTCAATTCAGATTGGCGCCGGTTTTCTGCCAGCGCCAATCTGCTGTTGATAAGCTGAGTTTGCCAATATTGCAGTTTTTACTCTGTTATAACTCCACTCGCTGAATACATCTCAAGTTTTGCTTGCTGTTATAGGTTAAAGCCTGAGCAGAAATCATGACATCACTCTTATGCTGCACTGAGGCTGTTGTTTGCCAACCGCGATGTTGTGCCGGTTTTTACCCGGGCTATCAGGGTGTGTTAGCGGACTCATTTTGCAAAATCAGAAAACGCCACTAAAACAGAAAAAAAATTTAATTTTTTTTCCATCAAATTGTAATGAAGTTCAGCCGCTTAGATTTTGTCAAGTTTTATTCCTGTTTTCTTTGGTTGAACCTTTCCGGTACTGGGGCTATCTATTAACTACAGGCTTATTTCAGGTGACTGAAAAAGTGCTGTGCTCCAATAATACAGTTGAGGAAGACTGCCGTATGAAAAGACAAAAACGTGATCGTCTGGAACGTGCTCATGCTCAAGGTTACCGTGCTGGTGTAACAGGCCGTTCTAAAGAAATTTGTCCGTACCAGAATTTAGATGCGCGCTCGCAATGGTTAGGGGGTTACCGCGAGGCGATGGAAGACCGTGGAGTGGGGCTCTTTAGTAAAGGCCAATAATCTTATCCTTCCCGACGCCTGATGCGTCGCTCAACACAAACCCCACTTCGGTGGGGTTTGTTGTTTTTGGCCTACTTCATTTGGACAGATCAGCGTCAGCTCTGACCGAATACCGAATAACAACCCGGCCGCTGTTTCTTAACGAAATTTAATCAACAACAAAGCCCGCAATAGCGGGCTTTGTTGTTGAAACCACTTGCTGTTGTGGCTATCGAATAATGGCTAGTTAGAAGCTTGAGGTGTCCTGAAACAGGCCAACTTTTAACTCTTCTGCGGCGTAAATATCACGGCCGTCGACACTGACCACACCGTCGCCAATCCCCATAAAGAGCTTACGTTTAATAACACGTTTCATATCGATGGTGTAGGTTACTTTTTTCGCTGTTGGCAAAATCTGACCGGTAAATTTCACTTCGCCCACACCCAGAGCACGTCCTTTACCCGGGCCTCCTGACCAACCTAAGAAAAAGCCCACCAGCTGCCACATGGCGTCTAAACCCAGGCAGCCAGGCATTACCGGATCGCCCTGAAAATGGCAGCCAAAGAACCACAGATCAGGATTAATATCGAACTCAGCGACAATTTGCCCTTTGCCGTATTTACCACCTTCTTCTGAAATGTGCACGATACGGTCGATCATCAGCATATTGCCGATAGGGAGCTGACTGTTGCCAGGACCAAACAAACGGCCTTCGCCGCAAGCGATTAATTCTTCTTTTGTAAAGCTATTCTGAGTCATGTATGTTAAGTCCGAAAAAAATTGCCGTTCACTTTAGCGAACAGCTGTAAGCTAAACAAGTCCGATTTGTCACAATCACGACGTGCAGCACAGCATTGTGGGTAATTTTGATGAAGATAGTGTGACGGGGAGCAGTGCATGACAGAGCCGGCTAAAAAGACACTCAGCAACGCCGAAAAACAGCAGCGCTACCGGGAGCGGCAAAAGCAGTCCGGACGCAAGGAGCTCAGAGGTTATTTATCGCCTGAAGCCTTAGCCTGCTACGAAGAAATTCAGCAAAAAACCCAGTGGAATGATAGTTTGCTGCTTAGTAACGCTATCCGGCTGATGTATGCAGCTCATAAACTGGGGCAGGTTGGTCTGTTAAATGGCTGGTTGAACGATCATCAACGCTAGAATCATCAGCATTTATTGGCTGTTTTGGCAATGAAATGCGGTGACTTAACGCAACTTTGGGTTAACTCAAAGCTTTGCTTTGACGTATAATGCCGGCAACTTTTTTTGTAGTGACAGGCCCAGCATGATCTTATTTGTCCGCGATTTAACTGTGATTGATTTTTCCTACCTTTGTCAGCAGCGTGGCCTGCTTGGTGAAAGTTATATCGTAGATGTTGAGCTGCACGGTGAATTGAATGCCACTTCGATGGTGTTTGATTTTGGTCACGTCAAAAAAGTGATTAAAAAAGCTATCGACAGCCTGGTTGATCACAAACTGGCGTATCCGGCCAGCGCAGATTGTCTGGTGCAACAGCAGCAGGGGGAAACCCATATTCTGCAGTGGCAAAGTGAGCGCGGTTTGATTCAGATTGCTTCCCCGGCAGAAGCTCATGTTGCTATTCCTGGTCATGCCATTCACGAACAAAGTGTCGCGCTCTTTTTAACGGAGCAAATTACGCCATTATTGCCAGCCAATGTCACAGCGCTGAAATTTCAGCTCAGAACTGAGCGCAGTAACAGCTTTTATTATCACTACAGCCATGGTTTGAAAAAACACGACGGTAACTGCCAGCGTATTGCGCATGGCCACCGTTCGACCATTGAGATTTATCAAAATGGCATGCTGTCGCCCAGATTAAATAAGTACTGGACAGAACGTTGGCAGGACATTTATTTAGGCACCACTGAAGATCTGGTTCAACCTGAACAGCTGCAATTTATTAAAGCCAATGCGGAAGATCACAGCTTCCGTTATCAGGCGCCGCAAGGTTGGTTTGAAATCTGCTTGCCAAAAAACCATTGTGAAATAGTACCTTGTGATACAACTGTTGAATGCCTGGCTGATTATATTGCCGGCCAGTTGCAGCAAATGGAGGCTGCCGACTACAAAGTTGTGGCGTATGAAGGGGTTGGTAAAGGCGCTATCGCCTTTAGCTAACGCCTTTTTTCGTCTGTTTTACAACATAACGCCGGCTTTAAGCCAGCATTATGTTTTTTATCGCAACGATCTTCTTTAAAGGGCGCTTGTCATTTCTGGCAGGGTTTCCGGCGTTGTTTTTAACAACGAAGCCTGTTTTAGCCAAGCTGATGCAACAGTGTCGTTGTCAACTTCCAGCATGGCCACTACCTGTGGCGCTTCACAAATTTCCAATTGCAGCTTTAACAACCGCTGTTGCCGGAACAGATGTAACTCTAAATGTGCACCAAGCGGATGGCGGCTTAACATGGCCTGAAAGTTTTTGTCGTTGGCTTTTAGTCCGGCTACAGCAATCAGTAAGTCACCTGCCATCAGGCCTGCGGCTGATGCCGCTGAACCTTCCGCCACAGCGGTAATTTGCAAGCCCTCGTTATTGCTTTGGTATAAAGCGCCAAAGGCTCTGGGGGCGCCACTCTGAGCTTTACCGGATAAATCCTGTGGCGAATGAGCACCGCGCCAGTCAAGCTTCACTCCAAGGTTTTGCAGTGATTCACCAAGCGGCAACACTTCAGGGTGTTCAACCCAACGGCGTACTTTTTCAGTCAGGCCCGGGTTTTGACTATACAGCATCAGCTGTTGCCAGAAATCCTGCTCTTCACTGCCAAGACCCGACACACCAAAGGCATGCCAGCACTGCTGCATTAATGCATCGAGGCTGAGTCCGGATGCCCTGAGCTCAGCATCCAGGCAAAGCGCCACCAGGCTGCCTTTGGCGTAATAACTAACCACAGCGTTGATCGCATTTTCATCTTGCTGATAAAACTTGGTCCAGGCGCTGAAACTGCTGTCTGCCAGACTTTGCCTGCTGTTGCTGGGGGCGCGGCTGACCCGGCTGATGGTTTTAGCCAAAGTGTTCAGATATTGACTGGCGTCGGTAATGCCGGCTCTCACCAGGGCTAAATCGTCGTAATAGGAGGTAAATCCTTCATATAACCACAGCTGGGAGGTGTATTGTTCGGCCTGCAACTGATATTGCAGGAAGCTTGCAGGCTTAGCCCTTTTTACCCACCAGGTGTGGAAGTATTCATGCGAGCACAAGGCCAGATAATTCTGATAGTCGTCGCTCAGTTCATCCGGCTGCTGCGGATTGGGTAAATCGTATCTGCTTAACAGCAACAAAGTGGAATTGTGGTGCTCAAGCCCACCATAACCATTGTCGACCACCCAGTTTAAAAACCAATATTCGGTTAAATCTGCTGGTAAAGCACCAAAAAGCGCAATTTGCTGGGCACAAACCGGCGCGAGGTCGCGCTTGACTCTGTCTAAATCGGCGAGCACTGCGCCAGCGTACACCTGATAATGCCGCACACCTTCAAGGTCAAATGAGGTCATCGTCAGCTTGCCGAGCAACAGTGGGCTGTCAATCAGCTGCAAATAATTATCGGCCAGGTATTCACCAAAACCTAAAAGCTCTGTGCCTTGCGCGCGCTTTAAGCCGGTGGCGCAGTGCCAGTCCGGTTTACCTTGCACCTTTGCCACCACCAGCTGATGTGGACGTTCCGTTAAACCGGTCACTGCCAGACAACAAGCAGCCGGGTTCAGCACCGCCACTTCGTCATTGATGTAACAGGCGCGCACCGACAAATCGTAAGCATAAACCCGGTAGCTGACAGTCACCGGCTTTGCATTGTGCTTGAGTTGCCAGCTGTGTTTATCGTGAGCATATATCTCAAGCTCACCCAGGCTGTCTTTGGCACTGATGGCCACCACATGCTTGGCAAAATTGCGGATAAGATAACTGCCCGGGATCCAAGCCGGCATGGTTAGTAAAATAGGGTCGGTGTTCGGTGGGGTAAAACTTAAAGTGACATCTAAATAATGTGCAGTGATATCAGCAATTGAAAAGTGGAAAGCAACCTTGTCCATCACTTATACTCGGCCAACAATAAAAGTGCCAAGTATACCCAAAAGCATCATTGAAGGATCTGAAATGGCTGAAGAAACAATTTTTAGTAAAATTATCCGCCGCGAAATTGCCACCGAGTTGTTATATCAGGATGAGCTGGTTACTGCCTTTCGGGATATTCATCCAAGAGCGCCAACTCATATTCTGATAGTGCCAAATGTGCTGATCCCAACAGTCAACGATGTCGAGCCGCAGCATGAAGCCGCGCTTGGCCGGATGTTTACTGTGGCGCGTAAACTGGCCGCTGATGCCGGCATCAGTGAAAAGGGCTACCGGCTTATTATGAATTGCAATAGTCATGGTGGTCAGGAGGTGTATCATATTCATATGCATCTGGTTGGCGGCCAGCCGCTTGGCCCTATGCTGGCGCGTTAAACACACCATTTTTTTATACCTGTTGAGGGCGCGGTTGGCTTTTATGAAAAAGCTCACTAAAATCCGCGCCTTTTGCGCTCTAGTTCCGAGGTGTTCTCATGTCTAATGATGCTCAGGTGGCGATTCGTACCGAATATGCCGTGACCCGCGTGACCAAAACAGTTTTTCCAGGCCGCACCAATCATCACAATACCTTATTTGGTGGTGAAGCTCTGGCCTGGATGGATGAAGCTGCTTTTATTGCCGCCACCCGTTTTTGCCGTAAACCACTGGTCACAGTGTCTTCAGACCGAGTCGACTTTAAAGAATCTATTCCGGCCGGCACCATTATTGAACTGGTGGCCAGAATTGAACATGTGGGCCGCACCAGTATCAGGGTGAATGTAGATATTTTTGTTGAGAATATGTATAGCGACGACCAGCACAAAGCTATCTCCGGTACCTTTACTTTTGTCGCTTTAGGGCCGGATCGGAAACCAACCCCTGTGCTGGGATAATCAGCCCTCTTGTAGTTTGCCGGGCTCGGCGTTAAAGTGGTTTGACCAATCAAAACGAACTTAACCAAGAGCCTGCATAATGAAAACTATAGAGCAATGGCTGGCAGAATATGCCGAGAGTCATCAAAACCCCACCAATAAAAAAATTCACTTTCTGGCAGTACCGCTGATTTATCTCACCGTTTTTGGTTTGCTGTGGCAAATTCCAATGCCACTTGCAGGTTTTGCCGAGCAACAAATCAACTGGCCTTTGTTAATTTGTTTGCCGGTGCTTGGTTTTTATTTCAGTTTGTCTTTTGCCATAGGTGTTGGTATGACCATTTTCAGTGCAGCTATTGTGCTGTTTTTGCGCTGGTTTGAATCGGCGGTGATGGTTGATGTATGGCTGGCGTCACTGGTGCTTTTTGTGCTGATGTGGATTTTACAGTTTATCGGGCATCACATCGAAGGTAAAAAACCATCGTTTTTTAAAGATCTGCAATTTTTGCTGATAGGTCCGGCCTGGATTTTAGCTTTTGTGCTGCGTCGTTTTGGCATTCGTTATTAAATTTCTGCTTGACCCAATTTTCCATTCTGGTTGTTAGAACCTGAGTTCCCGCTTTGTCTGCTGCAACTTCTGCTGTTGCATGCGACGAAGCGGGATCCGTCTGAGTTTAACGTTTAAGGCCGACAGCGCTTCTTTGATATAATCCGGCTTGTTCTGTTTTTCCTGTCAGCGCTGAGTATTTAGTTTGCACAAAATTTTTGAAGACCGTCACCGCCAGTTTTGGATCCTGCATACCTTGGGCTGGCTTGGTTTTGCCGTGGTCGGTTATCTGGGCTCGTTATTCCAGGAAATGCGCGAAGCCTATATTTTTGTGGTGGCGCTGGATGCTTATGCCGGTTGGCTGCTGTCCATTCCGATGCGTTATGCCTATCAGCGGATCTGGCACTGGGCCCCCTGGAAAATGGTGTTATCTATTCTGGCCATGGCTTTTGTGCTGTCCTGCATCTGGACTGTGGTGAAAAACTTTAATTATTGGGAAATTTACCGCCATGGTTACCGGCCGGATGACTGGATCCAGTATTTCCGCCAAACCTCAGTTGGTTTTTATGTGATGCTCAGCTGGAGTGGTTTGTATTTTGGCATCCGTTATTACCAAACTTTGCAGCTGGAAAAACAAAAACTGCTGACAGCGTCGAATAAAGCCCACGAAGCACAGCTGAAAATGCTGCGGTATCAGCTTAATCCGCATTTTTTATTTAATACGCTCAATGCAGTGTCAACGCTGGTTCTTATTAATGAAGCAGAAACGGCGAACAAAATGCTGAGCCGGCTCAGTGATTTTTTACGCTATTCACTTTACAAAGACCCTATCAATAAGGTTGCGCTGGCGCAGGAAATTTACGCAGCTAATTTGTATCTGGAAATCGAAAAAGTCCGGTTTTCCGAGCGCCTCAGTATTGAATTTGATATTGCGGAAAATACCCAGCAGGCGCTGGTGCCAAGCCTGATTTTGCAGCCTCTGGTTGAAAATGCCATTAAATATGCGGTGGCAAGACAAAGTAGTGGTGGACTGATCAGCATTAAGGCACGTAAGTTTGGTCATGATTTATTAATTGAAGTTGCAGATAACGGCCCGGGTATGCCCGAGCAACCCGAGACAGCCCCTAATGGGGGTGGTGTCGGCCTGGTCAATACCCGGGAACGGCTGGCAGCTTTGTATGATAAAAACTTTTCGCTGGTGCTGACACCAAATCAGCCCAAAGGTGTAAAAGTGAATATCCGGATCCCGTTTGAGGTGGAACATAACGATGAAAAACTTGCTTAAAGTCGTAGTTGTAGATGATGAGCCCCTGGCCCGCAAAGGTATGCTGATGCGTTTGGCCGCTTTTGCCGAGCTGCAGGTTGTGGCTGAGTGTAATAACGGTCTGGCGGCAGTTGAAGCTATCCGCGACTTAGCGCCGGATGTGGTGTTCCTGGATGTTGAAATGCCGGAGCTGGATGGTTTTGGTGTGTTAAAAATGCTGCAACAGCAGAACATTGAGCTGCCTTATATTATTTTTGTGACTGCTTTTGATCAGTATGCGCTAAACGCCTTTGAAGTCAGTGCGGTCGATTATGTGTTAAAACCGGTCGAAGGCGAGCGTCTGGCGGCCGCAGTGGAGAAACTGCTGAAAGTTGTAGAAGCCAAAGACGATCATAAACACAAAGGTCAATTGGCGCAGGCTGTGGCCAAACTGACTGGCGAAGATGCTACCGAAATATTGCAACGGCTGGATCAGGAAGAGCCGGTAATGAACGACCGTTTCCCTGAAGCCATCAGCATTAAAGACAGTGGTGAAATTACCCGGGTGCCGGTACTCAATATCGATTGGGTAGACGCCGCCGGTGATTATATGTGTATCCATACTAAAGACGGTCAGACCCATATTTTACGGCGCACCATGAAAGAGCTGGAGCAGGAACTGGACCCACGTCAGTTTGTACGGGTGCATCGTTCCGCCATTGTCAACGTCAACACCATCGCCAAGTTACAGATGCTGGCTAATGGCGAGCACCAGTTAATGCTGACCAATGGCCAGGCGGTAAAAGTTAGCCGCAGCTATAAAGACAGGGTCAAAACTGTATTTAGCGCCTGAAAAAAGGGAGTAGATAACCTGCGGTAGCTGGTGGCTGATGCGGCCGCTACAGAGGAAAAAACCGGCTTTGATGCCGGTTTTTTTGTATTGATTTTCTATTTTGATCTTTGGCAGGGTAAAGCGCTGATATAAGCTATTGCATTGATATTATTGTGTTTTTGCCTGGCCGAAGAGGTGTTTTTAGCTGCATCCGAAACGAACTACAGAAACAGCAACAAAAGCCTACCGGCTTTAACTTTGGGGTTCGCTTTGTTGCAGCATGCGCTGTTGCCATTGTAATAAATACGGATCGGCCCGTTTCTTTTTGTCACCGGTCAGTACCAGCGGATATAACACTGCCTGCCCAGCCTGTTCGCCCGCCATCATCATATGGGCATTGCCTTCAAGCAGTTGTTCAATCGCAAAGGCGCCAAGTTTGGTGGCTAAAATCCGGTCTGAACCCACCGGACTGCCGCCACGTTGTAAGTGTCCTAACACACAGGCGCGGCATTCAGTGCCGGAGCGGGCGGTTATTTCTGCCGCCAATGCCTGGGCGCCGGCCGGATACATAGTTTCTGCCATCACTATGATGTAACTGCCGGCACCAAAATCCCGCTTTAGCTGACTGATGTCCTGTAATAAATCATCTAGATCAACTTTATCACCATATTCAGGACAGATAATTTGTTCGGCACCACCGGCAATGCCGGCGGCAAGTGCCAGATAACCGGTATGGCGGCCCATCACTTCCACTAAAAATGTGCGTTCAAAGGCATCGGCGGTGTCACGGATTTTGTCGATGGCATCCAGTGCGGTATCGAGCGCAGTGGTAAAACCAATGGTAAAGTCGGTGCCATCCACATCATTGTCGATGGTGCCGGGAATACCAACAATCTGACCACGATAAAACGCCGAAATGGCCTGACAACCGCGGAAACTGCCATCACCACCAATGACGATCAGCGCATCAATAGAAAGCTGATGCAAAATATCGGCTGCCTGCGCTGCGCCGTCAGGTTGTTGCAGCTGTTTACAGCGTGCACTTTTCAAAATGGTGCCCCCCAGCTGGATAATATGCAGCACATCGGCTTTTTCCAGCCTGATGTAGTCCTGTTGATAAATGCCATTAAAACCATGGCGAAAACCTATCACTTCAACGCCGGCAGCTTCGGCACTCAGCACCACGGCTCTTAATGCTGCATTCATACCGGGAGCGTCGCCACCTGAAGTTAAAATGCCGATCCGTTTTATGTTTTGTGTCATATATTGCTCCAAAATGGGTGGGCAAAAGTGCTTGGTGATAAACAAGCATAGCTATTGATTATGCACCTATGTCAGCACAAGGTTATTGATGCAACACAAAAATCAGCAAGAAGTTAGTTAAGTTGTGTTTCAGCGCAAAGGCAGCGGCTTTGACGAAAAAGCCGCGACAGCACAGCAAAAAACAGCGAAAATAGCGCTCCTGCAGTTGTACCTGAATTCTTAGGATTAAGTTATGCATCAAGCATCGGGCAAAAGCCTGACCGGTTTTATTCTTGCGCTGACCACCGCAGTGTTATGGGGCATGTTACCCATAGCACTAAAAGTTGTGCTGACAGAACTTTCCGCCAATACCATTACCTGGGTGCGCTTTTTAGTGGCGGCCATTTTTGTGGTGCTGGTGCTGTGGAAACAACAGAATTTACCTAAGCTTGGCAAACTCAAAGGCAAAGCGCGCACCCTGATGCTGATCGCTGTTGCCGGTTTGTTGTCCAATTACATTTTGTATTTGATGGGGCTTAATTTGTTGACCGCCGAGACGGCGCAGGTGGTGATTCAGCTGGCGCCGTTTTTGATGATGCTCGGCGGAATTTTTATTTTCCGCGAACATTTGTTGTTATGGCAAAAAATTGGCGCCGCCACGCTGGTGGCTGGTTTGTTGTTGTTTTTTAATGACAGATTATTGTTGTTAGTGACACAGCTTGGTCAGGACAGCTTTGGCATTTTGTTGGTGATCATCGCTGCTTTTACCTGGGCCGCTTATGCCTTAGCGCAAAAGCAGTTGCTGATGCATTTTAACTCGCAACAAATTATGGCTTTTATTTATGTGGCAGGCGCTTTGTGCTTTTTACCTGTCATAGATATCACTCCGGTGTTTGAGTTGTCGTTATTACACTGGGCTTTGTTGTTGTTTTGTTGTTTAAACACCATAGTGGCCTACGGTGCTTTTGCTGAAGCGCTGGAACACTGGGAAGCGTCTAAAGTGAGCGCTGTGCTGGCTATTACGCCATTGTTAACCATTTTATTTGCCAATTTAGCGGCCTGGTTATGGCCGGGCGCACCTGAGCCTGAAGCACTGAATTTGCTGGCGGTATTGGGTGCAGTGCTGGTGGTATTTGGCTCTGCTGTCACAGCGCTGGCACCGGTGCTCAAACAGTGGCGGCAGGACAGGGCAGCGGCATAACCGACTTAGCATTTTCTCTCCCTGGTTGTTGTTGTCTGGCGAAACCGGCAAAGTAAAGTGCACAATTTGCAGCTGAAAAAAAACCACCGCAAGCGGTGGTTTTTTACTATCAACAGTTGGTGTTATTTAACAGTTACTATTTTACAGGTGTTGGACGCACCTACGGTTTCCATTACATCGCCATGGGTTAAAATCACCAGATCACCGGTTTTCAAGCCCGCTGCTTTTTTCACGGCGGCAACTGCATCATCGGCCAGGTGATCGTTACTGATGCCGTGGCTGTCAAAAAACACCGGGTAAACACCACGGTAAAGTGCCATTTTATTCAGCGTTTTTACATGGCGCGATAAGGCATAAATAGCGTGCGCTGAGGTGATACGCGACATCAGCTTGGCGGTATAACCAGACTCAGTTAACGCAATAATGGCCTTGATGCCATCTAAATGATTGGCGGCATACATGGCCGACAGCGCAATAGTTTCGCTGATTTCAGTAAAAGTAACGTCCATCCGGTGTTTGGATGACAACACTTTTGGATGTTTTTCCGCGCCATCACAAACCCGGCCCATAGCTTTGACTGTTTCGGTTGGATATTTACCGGCCGCAGTTTCTGCCGATAACATCACAGCGTCAGTACCATCTAACACAGCGTTGGCCACGTCCATCACTTCAGCACGGGTTGGCATCGGGCTTTCAATCATCGATTCCATCATCTGAGTGGCGGTGATCACCACACGGTTCAGCTGACGGGAGCGGGCGATAATACGTTTTTGCTGGCCAACCAGCTCAGCGTCACCAATTTCTACACCCAAATCACCACGCGCCACCATAACTGCATCAGAGGCGCGGATAATGTCGTCCAAAGTAGCGTCATCAGCCACAGCCTCAGCTCGCTCGACTTTAGAGACGATTAAAGCTTCTGAGCCGGCATCACGCGCCAGCTGGCGTGCCAGACGCAAATCATCACCACAACGCGGAAAAGATACCGCCAGATAATCCACATCAATTTTTGATGCCAGCGCGATATCTGCTTTGTCTTTGTCGGTGAGAGCC
The DNA here is from genome assembly GCA_003543135.1 of Rheinheimera sp. Classification (GTDB taxonomy): domain Bacteria; phylum Pseudomonadota; class Gammaproteobacteria; order Enterobacterales; family Alteromonadaceae; genus Pararheinheimera. Next base: position 276,804 of record DPJG01000023.1, on the reverse strand, counting down.
GGTGCCGACAAACCACCGCCTAACCTGTTAATACCTTTGTTGTTGGATAACTTACCTGCCACTGATACTTTGGTCAGAATGCGGCTGCCTTGTACTTTATCAACAATCAGCTGAATACGACCGTCGTCTAATAACAACACGTCTGCAGGGCGTACATCACCTGGCAGCTCTTTATAGTCGATACCAACCTGAGTTTCATCGCCCAAACCTTTGCCAAGTTCGGCATCCAATACAAAGTCCTGGCCTTCAGTTAGTTCTACACTGCCATTTTTAAAGGTAGAAACGCGGATTTTCGGGCCTTGCAAGTCACCTAAAATGGCAACGTGGGCGTTGGTGGCTGCTGCGGCGGCACGAACCATCCGGGCGCGCTCAATATGATCATCGGCACTGCCGTGCGAAAAGTTAAAACGAAAGACGGTGGCGCCAGCCAGGATCAGTTTTTCAATGGCGGCCTGGGTATTAGTAGCCGGGCCTAAGGTGGCAACTATTTTGGTTCTTCTTGGCATGTGCTGCTCCTGCCTGTTGATGTGCATGCCCGCCAGTGGACCCTGGCGGTGATGCTGACAGTGTAATGTAATTTAATTACAGAATATAGCGTGAATTTGGAGAAAACTTACAGGTAGGCGCAGTTGCCTGCGCCAGAGACCGGTTAAAAATCTTTCTTTTCAAAACGGGAACCGCGCAAACTGTCTTTTACTTTCTTTAAGTTTTCACGGAATTTTGTGCCGCGGCGTAAGGTAAAACCTGTGGCCAGAATATCAATCAGCACCAGCTGCGCTACGCGTGACGCCATCGGCATATACATATCAGTGTCTTCCGGAACATCCAGTGACAACACCAAAGTACATTCTTTGGCAAGCGGGCTGTCATAAGCGGTAATGCCTATCACAGTGGCGTCGTTCTCGCGTGCGATAGCGGCAATATCACAAAGGTTTTTGGTGCGGCCAGTGTGGGAAATACACACCACTACATCACCTTCGCTGCTGTTAATAGCGCTCATACGCTGCATCACGATGTCGTCAAAACATACCACGGGCACATTAAAACGGAAAAATTTGTTCTGGGCGTCATGGGCAACCGAAGCGGATGCTCCCAGGCCAAAAAAGGAGATCTTTTTCGCCTGGGTTAACACATCAACAGCACGGTTAATGGTATTAATATCAACGTTTTGGCGCGCAGCATCCAATGCTGCCATCGTTGATTCAAAAATTTTGGCTGTGTAAGCCTCAGGGCCGTCGTCTTCTTCGACATGACGGTTTACATAAGGCGTACCGTTGGCCAGGCTTTGTGCCAGATGCAGTTTAAAATCCGGAAAACCTTTGGTATCCAGCCGGCGGCAAAAGCGGTTGACGGTAGGTTCAGACACATCGGCCATTTTAGCCAAAGCCGCAATACTGCTATGAATAGTGGTTTGCGGATTGGCCAGAATGACATCTGCAACTTTACGCTCTGATTTACTGAAGCTGTTGACACTATTTACGATTTTTTCCAGCACATTCATCCGATATTTCCTGCTCTGACACAGACCCTGGCGGCCCTGGATTGATTTTGTAATTAATTTTGTAGCCCAACCGGGGCAGTAACAACAAAAGTGATAAACTTACAACGAATTTAATGATACATCGTAAAGACTGCCTTAAGATATAGGCTACGTCAAAACTTTAAGGAAGTTGTAATTAAATTACAACTTATCCGGTTTACAACCGCCAGACACTTCGCTAGTATGCGGTTAAGTGTTGTAAAATTACATCTAATCAAGGGTCAGCGCATGACAACAGCAGCACACTCGAATAAAGCCTGTGATCTTATTCTGTTCGGCACCAAAGGGGATTTAGCCCGTCGTAAACTTTTACCTGCTTTGTATCAGCTGGAAATGGCTGGACTTTTACATGCAGACAGCCGGATCACCGGTGTTGCCCGCGACGCGCTGACGCTGGATGCTTATATTGAAGTTGTTGAAACTAACTTACAGAAATTTGTAAAAGAGCCGCTGGTGCCTGAGGTTTGGGCAAGGTTAAAAGCCAAACTGCAATATGTACAAATTGATTTGTCGCAAGAGCAGGATTACATCAAGTTAAAAGCCGTTACCGACATTAAAAACCGCATTCCGGTCAGTTATTTTGCCACCGCGCCTTCGTTATTTGGCCATATCTGTAAAGGCCTGGATTCCGCCGGTTTGTCCAAACAACCATCCCGCGTAGTGCTGGAAAAACCCATTGGTCATTGCCTTGAGTCGTCCAAAGTGATTAATGACGAAGTGGCGAAGTATTTTAAAGAATCGCAGATTTACCGCATTGACCATTACCTTGGTAAAGAAACAGTGCTGAACCTGCTGGCGTTGCGTTTTGCCAATGCCATTTTTGCCTCAAACTGGGACCACAACGCTATTGATCATGTGCAGATTTCCGTGGCCGAAGAAGTAGGTGTGGAAGGGCGCTGGGGTTATTACGACGACGCCGGTCAAATGCGCGACATGGTGCAAAACCACTTATTACAGGTGCTGTCTTTAATTGCGATGGAACCGCCAGCCAGTCTGGATGCTGACAGTATCCGCGACGAAAAATTAAAAGTACTAAAAGCGCTGCGGCCAATTAACTTGCAAAACGTGCAGGAAAAAACGGTGCGCGGTCAATACAGCGCTGGTTTTGTTGGCGGCAAAGCCGTGCCTGGTTATCTGGAAGAAGAAGACGCCAGACCGAACAGCAAAACCGAAACTTTTGTCGCTATTAAAGTGGATATCGACAACTGGCGCTGGGCCGGTGTGCCGTTTTACCTGCGTACCGGTAAACGGATGCCAAATAAAGTGTCAGAAGTGGTGATTTGTTTTAAACCTCAGCCACACAATATTTTCCATGAAACTTATAAACAGCTGCCGGCCAATAAACTCATTATCCGTTTGCAGCCGGACGAAGGCGTGGAAATTCAGATCATGAATAAAATTCCTGGCCTTGGCGAAACCATGCAGTTGCAACAAAGCAAGCTGGATTTAAGTTTTGACGAAACCTTTAAAGCCCAGCGGATTGCCGATGCTTACGAGCGTTTGTTGCTCGAAGCTATGCTTGGCAATCAATACCTCTTTGTCCGTCGTGATGAAGTGGAACAAGCCTGGAAATGGGTGGACGGAATTCTGGACGCCTGGCGTGTCAATAACGAACCACCAAAATCTTATCAGGCCGGAACCTGGGGCCCTGTTGCTGCTATCTCATTATTAGCCCGCGATGACAGAAACTGGGACGAATAAGATGCAGCTGAATACTTTTACAAGCTCAGATGAGCTGAATCAAACATTTGCCAAACGCCTTACTGACATTTTGTCCGACGCTATTGCCAAGCGGGGTCGGGCGTATTTAGTGGTGTCCGGTGGTCGTACACCTCAGGCGCTGTTTCAAAAGTTAAGTCAGGCTGATATCGACTGGTCAAAAGTGACTATTACTTTGGCTGATGACAGATTTTTACCAGACAGCGAAGCCGACAGTAATGAGCGGCTGGTGAAGGCCAGTTTGTTGCAACACAAAGCTGCTCAAGCCGCTTTTATCAGTTTGTACGCGCCTTTTGATAAAGCTGAACTGGCAGTGCCGGAGCTTTTAAAAAGAGTTGCGGATTTACCTACTTTTGATGCCGTGATCCTGGGCATGGGCGAAGATGGTCATACCGCTTCGTTATTCCCATGCAGTCAGGAAGTGCAGGCCGGTATGGCAGCGGATGCACCGGCACTGTTGGCGGTGAATCCGGCAACAGCACCTTATCAGCGTATTTCTTTGAGTAAAACAAGATTACTGAACAGCCGTTTTTTGTTTTTGCACCTGGTGGGCGAGTCCAAGCTCAAAGTGCTGGAACAAGCGATGGCCAGCCACGACGAATTGGCGATGCCAATCCGTGCCTTTTTACACCACACTGATCCTCAAATATCAGTGATGTTTGCAGCCAAGTAGAGGTCAACATGCATCCGGTTATCCAGCAAGTTACAGACAGGATCATCGCCCGCAGTGAAAAATCACGGGCAATTTATCTGAGCAGAATTGAACAGGCCCGAGCCAAAGGCCCACACCGGGGCGCCCTGGCTTGTGGCAATCTGGCACATGGTTTTGCCGCTTGTAACAAGCAGGAAAAAGCGGATTTACGCAGTCTGACCAAAGCCAATATCGGTATTATTTCCAGTTACAACGATATGTTATCGGCGCATCAGCCCTATGAAACCTATCCGGCGCTGATTAAAAAAGCGGTGGCCGAAGTTGGTTCTGTAGCGCAATTTGCCGGTGGTGTGCCTGCCATGTGTGATGGTGTCACCCAGGGCCAGCCAGGCATGGAGCTGAGTTTATTAAGCCGCGACATTATTGCCATGTCAGCTGCAGTGGGCCTGTCACACAATATGTTTGATGGCGGTTTAATGCTGGGTATTTGCGACAAAATTGTGCCGGGTTTATTAATGGCGGCATTAAGTTTTGGTCATCTACCTTTTGTGTTTGTACCGGCAGGTCCAATGCCATCCGGTATTCCAAATAAAGAAAAAGCCAGGGTGCGTCAGCTGTTTGCTGAAGGCAAAGTCGGCAAAGAAGAGCTGCTGGAATCAGAATCAGCCTCTTACCACAGCGCCGGCACCTGTACTTTTTATGGTACTGCCAACTCTAATCAGCTGGTGGTGGAAATGATGGGACTGCATTTACCAGGCTCGTCTTTTGTGAACCCTGGTACACCACTGCGTGACGAGTTGACCAAAGCGGCGGCCCGTCAGGTCACCCGTTTAACAGATTTAGGCGCCGACTATATGCCGATTGGTCATATTGTGGATGCCAAAGCCGTAGTGAATGGTATTGTCGGTTTGCTGGCAACAGGCGGCTCGACCAACCACACCATGCACTTAGTAGCCGTGGCGCGTTCTGCCGGTTTTATTGTGAACTGGGACGACTTTGCCGATTTATCCAACGCCACGCCGCTGCTTACCAAAATTTATCCAAACGGTCAGGCCGATATCAACCACTTCCAGCAGGCCGGTGGTATGGCTTATCTGATGAAAGAGCTTTTGGACGCAGGACTACTGCATGAAGACGTCAACACTGTTGCCGGTTTTGGCCTGCGCCGTTACACCCAGGTGCCGGTATTACAGGACGGTCAGCTGGTATGGGTGGATGGCCCAACAGCATCTTCTGATGAAACAGTATTAACCTCTGCCGCCAAACCCTTTAAAGATCATGGTGGTTTGCAGGTACTGTCGGGCAATGTTGGCCGTGGTGTGATTAAAACCTCGGCTTTGCGTCCTGGCACAGAAGTGGTGAAAGGCCCGGCTGTGGTGTTCTCCAGTCAGCACGAACTGGACGCTGCTTTTAAAGCGGGCGAGCTTGATAAAGATTGTGTGGTCGTGGTGCGTTTCCAGGGGCCAAAAGCCTGTGGTATGCCAGAGCTGCATAAACTGACGCCACCGCTTGGGGTGTTGCAGGACCGTGGTTATCACGTGGCGCTGGTGACAGATGGCCGGATGTCGGGTGCATCAGGCAAGGTGCCTGCTGCTATTCATGTGACGCCTGAAGCCATTGAAGGTGGCATGATCGCCAAAATTCAGACCGGCGATATGATGCTGGTTGATGGTGAAACCGGTGTATTGCAGCTGTTGGTGTCAGACGAAGAGCTGGCCAAACGTGAATTTGCCACCCGCGATATGTCGGACAGTTATTACGGTATGGGCCGGGAGATTTTCGGTGGCCTGCGTACCGTGCTGACAGGCGCAGAGCAGGGCGCTTGCAGCCTCTTTACTACTGAGGAACATCTGCATGGTTAATTTTGCCATAGTCGCTGATATTGGCGGCACCAACGCCCGTTTTAGCCGGGTGAACCTGTCTACTCTGGAACTTGACCATGTGGTGGTGTATCCCTGCGCGGATTTTGCCAGTCTGACGCTGGCGTTAAGTTATTACCGCAGCACACAGCAGCTGAACGATATCGCTCATGTGGCTGTGGCCATTGCGTGTCCGGTCAATGGCGATCTGGTGAAAATGACCAATTTTCACTGGCAGTTCTCGATAAGCCAGATTAAAGCTGAACTGGAACTTGCTGAATTTATTGTATTAAACGACTTTACCGCTGTGGCTATGTCGCTGCCGGCTTTAAAAGACAATGAAAAAATTAAGTCTGGTGCAGGGGACAGTGATGCCACCAAACCCATGGCTGTGCTTGGCGCAGGCACCGGCCTTGGCGTTGGGCATTTAATTCCGACTGCCCATGGTTATATTCCGCTGCCGGGTGAAGGTGGTCATACCGACTGGACAGCACAAAACGAACAAGAGTGGTTTATCCAGCGTTATCTTGCTGCACATTATGGCCATGTGTCGCCAGAGCGGTTGTTATCCGGCCCTGGCATTGAAAGTTTGTATCTGGCCATTGCGGCTTACCGTGGTTTAACCGTCGAGCCGATGTCCGCCGCAGACATCAGCAGCCATGCCCTCAATGGCAGTAATGAGCTGTGCTCAGAAGTGATAGCGCAGTTTTTTGCCAGTTTAGGCGCACTGGCCGGTGATTTAGCGCTGACGCTCAGTACCTTTGGCGGTGTCTATGTGGCCGGTGGCATAGTGCCCAAGTTATTACCTTTGCTGGAGCAAAGCGAGTTCCGTTCACGTTTTGAAGCAAAAGGCCGTTTTACCGACTTTAACCGGCGTATTGCCACTTATGTCGTCACTGCAGAGCAACCAGGTTTGCTGGGCTGCGCTGTCTACTTAAAACAAATTCTGGCGAGTTAAGCTTATGTCTTTTCAAAATTGGCAATTACAACCTGATACCCTGTTTGCACAAGGACCTGTAGTACCGGTTATTGTGATTAAAGATCTCGCCACAGCTGTACCTCTGGCCAAAGCTTTATTAGCCGGTGGTATTAAAGTACTGGAAGTAACTTTACGTACCCCTGTTGCACTGGAAGCTATTGCTTTGCTTGCCAAAGAAGTACCGGATGCTATTGTCGGTGCCGGCACCGTGACCACGCCAGAGCAACTGCATAAAGTGATTGAAGCTGGTGCTAAATTTGCGATAAGCCCGGGGTTGACCCGCGAATTGCTGGCGGCAGGTAAAGAAGCACCTATTCCGCTTATTCCGGGTATTGCTTCTATTTCCGAGCTGATGGAAGGCACAGGTTTAGGTTATACCCATTTTAAATTTTTCCCGGCAGAAGCTGCAGGCGGCGTGAAAACTTTAAAGTCGATTCATGGCCCATTTTCGGATATCCGTTTTTGCCCGACCGGTGGCATTAACGAAAAGAACTTCCTGGAATATCTGGCGCTGCCCAATGTACGTTGTGTCGGCGGCTCCTGGATAGTACCGGATGACGCTATTGCCTCAGGTGACTGGCAACGTATTACCGACTTATGTCTGGATGCGGTCGCCAAGGCCGGTGCGGCTGCCTGAATAAATCCAGTGCATCAGCCTGTGTTCTGGCTTTGTGCCGACGGATGTGTCACTTAATCAACAAACCCGGTCTTTAATCACCGGGTTTTTTTATGGTGTTTGATGCTTTTTCGCCTCGTCCGATTTAGCCAGATATAAAGGTTGATCACGCTGTTGTGTCACTGCAATCATGGCCAAAGCTGTATCCAGCGCCGGCCAGAGTTTGGCGTTAAGGCATTGGGTGACGTTCACCCGCATAAATTTGTCTGCATCCTGCTGCAGGCTAAAATGACTGCCTGGCGCCAGAATAATATGCTGACGTTCCAGAAGTTCGGTCAGTGCTCTGGCGCTGATACCCGCTGGCAACATCAACCATAACAAATAACCGCCATCCGGCTGGTGCCAGGGCCTGAAACCACGTTTGACAAATTGACGGCTGACCTGAGACATGGCGTCCTGCAGTTTTTTGCGCAGCGACTCCAGATGGCGCCGGTAAGCACCACCGGTCAGGATCTGATACACAATACGTTCGACCGTCTGCGAGCTGGAACTTCCGGTGATCAGTTTTAAGTCAGTTAACGACGCGATTTGCTCCGGGCTGGCAACGATATAACCTACCCGCAAATCAGCAGAAATGGTTTTGGACAAACTGCCCAAATAAATGCCACTGCGAAGACCCGTCAAACTGGAATACCGCAAACTGCTGTGCTGCTCAAAATCGGCATAGATATCATCTTCTATCAGCAGGCACTGATGTTCTTTCAAAAGCTCCAGCACTGCAAAAGCCTTTTGTGGGCTGACACAGGTACCCACCGGATTCGACAACACCGAATTGGTGACATAGGCTCTGGGTTTTTCTGTTTGCAACAGTGTGGTCATGGCCTGCAGATCCGGGCCGTCTTTGCAGCGTGGTAAGGGCACTACCTTTAAATGGTAAAGTCTGAGCATGGCAAAAAAGTTGTAAAAGCCGGGGTCATCCACCAGCACTGCATCACCGGGTTTTAAATACAGCCGTAAGCATAAATCCAGCGCATGGGTGGCGCTGGAGGTTAATAAAATCTGTTGCGGCTCGGTTGGAATATTCAGTTTTGCCAGATGTTCTGCCAGATAACGGCGCAGCGCAATATTACCCTGGGCCGGGCCGTAGTCAGTGAGGGATTGTCCCTGGCGCGCCACTTCACGCATGGCCTGACGAATTGCATCTGTGGGCAGCCATTCCGGTGTTAACCAGCCTGCCGCAGGTTTAATGACGGCCGACTCACGTTGCAAAGTCTGGCGCATCAGCGCCACTTCATCAGCCAATAAACTCTGACCGGCCTGGGCTTCAGACAGCAGGGCCACCGGCTGGCTTTTGGCGACATAAACGCCGCTACCGGGGCGGCTGACCACCAGCGACTGGGCTGCCAGCCTTTCATATAGCTCTGCCACTGTGAACTTACTAACCTCAAGACTGGTTGCCAACTGGCGAATAGAAGGCAGTTTCATCCCCGCAGGCCAAAGCCCGGTGCTGATAGCGTTTTGCGCCTGTTGCAATAATTGTTTTGACCAGGGTTCGTTACTGCTTTTGTCCAGCTGCAGTTGAATTGTCATGGTTATTATTCCTGTACAGTTTGGCTGAATAGCTCTCAACTGTCCTGATTGTCTGGTTCGTTTGTGTTTTATAGTAGCGGCTCTGGTGGTGTTGTAAAGCGATGTTGTACCCCTGATGTTGCAGAGCAGGAGTTGTGCTTTTGTTCCTGTGCTGATGTGCCGTTTTGCCTTGTTGGGGGGCTGCGCTAAAAGCGTGTCACCGCCACACACCATCTTTGAGTGAATCGTTGAGTGAATCAGTGCAGGAGCAAATTATGGCAAAGCTAAACACCCTTCAGGCCACAGCGCTCGATACGGACGCAGTAAGCAATATCGATGCAGCAAGCAGCAAGCTGTTATTGGCGCGCCGGCAATATTGGCAGGGGCTGGCCTGGGGCATGCTGGGCGTGCTGATGTTTTCCGGTGGTATTCCGGCCACCAAACTGGCGGTCGCTGAAATGCCTTCCATTTTTGTGGGCTCAGGCCGGGCACTGGTGGCCGCATTATTAAGTTTGTTGTTATTGCTGGTGCTAAAACAACCGCTGCCCAAACGCCAGCACTGGAATGGCCTGCTGGTGGTGGCCTTTGGTGCTGTATTTGCGTATCCGGTGTTATCGGCCATTGCCATGCAAACTGTGGATGCCAGTCACGGCACTCTGGTCAGCAGTATTATGCCGCTTTTTACCGCTATTTTTGGTGCCTGGCTCAGTGGTCAGTGGCCCAGAGCCGGCTTTTGGTTGTCGGCTTTGGCCGGCACTGCAGCTGTCATGTTGTATGCATCAGCGCAAGCACAGGGAAGTCTGGCATCCGGCGATCTCTGGTTGTTATTGGCTTGTTTTTGTTGTGGTTTAAGTTATGCGAAGGGCGCTTTATTAGCACGGCAGATGGGCAGCTGGCAGGTGATCTGCTGGGCCTTGGTATTGTCCTTGCCTATTTTGCTGCCCCTGTGCTGGTACACCAGACCGGAGCAACTGAATGTCAGTGTGCAGGGCTGGTTTGGTTTTGCTTATTTGTCGGTATTTAGCATGTTTTTGGGTTTTTTTGCCTGGTATAAAGGCCTGGCTATGGGCGGGGTAGCGCAAATCAGTCAGCTGCAGCTACTCACCCCATTTTTAGCCTTTAGTGCCGCCGCGCTCTGGCTTGGTGAAAGTATTTCCGCACTTGAGTGGGCGCTGGCGGTCTTTGTTGTTGCGGCCATTGCGGTGGGTCGTAAACTGGCCTGAGGCGGCGATGCTGAGTTTTTTACCGGCGCTGGTAATGGTGTGTGCTGGCGCAGGCTGTCTGGTTGTGCAGAACAGATCGCCACAGTCGATGACAGTTGGGTGAATTTTGCACAAAGTCGGCGCTATTGTTTTGTAATTTCTGGCCAAAAAGCGTATAGTGGCGCGCCTTTTTTAAGGGCATCTGTTGGGTTTGAACAATTCAGCCCAAGCCATTTTTTACAACGCTGCAGTTTGTACCTCAGCACCAAAGCCAGGCGAAATAATCCGTGATAGCTACCGCAAATATTACTATGCAATTTGGCGCTAAGCCGCTGTTTGAAAACATCTCCATCAAGTTTGGTTCAGGTAACCGTTATGGCCTGATTGGCGCCAACGGTTGCGGCAAATCTACTTTTATGAAGATTTTAAGCCGCGAACTTGAACCCAGTGCCGGTAACGTGATGGTTGAGCCAAATATGCGTGTGGCCAAGCTGCATCAGGACCAGTTTGCTTTTGAACAATACAGTGTGATTGACACTGTGATCATGGGCCATGCTGAGCTGTGGCAGGTGAAAGCTGAACGCGACCGTATTTATTCCAGCCCGGAAATGAGCGAAGAAGACGGCATGATAGTGGCCGACTTAGAAGTGGCTTTTGGTGAAATGGACGGTTACACCGCCGAATCCCGTGCCGGTGAGCTGTTATTAGGTGTGGGTATTCCGCTGGAGCAGCATTTTGGCCCTATGTCGGCCGTGGCACCAGGCTGGAAACTGCGGGTGTTATTAGCGCAGGTGCTGTTTGCCAATCCGGACATTATGTTGCTGGACGAACCAACCAACAACTTAGACATTCACACCATCCACTGGCTGGAAGATGTATTGTCTGAGCGTAACTGCACCATGATTATTATTTCGCACGACCGTCACTTCTTAAACTCGGTCTGTACCCATATGGCCGATTTAGACTACGGCGAGCTGCGGGTCTACCCTGGCAACTATGATGAATATATGTTTGCCGCCACCCAGGCCCGCGAACGGTTATTGGCCGACAATGCCAAGAAAAAAGCCCAAATTGCTGAGCTGCAAACTTTCGTCAGCCGCTTTTCTGCCAATGCTTCTAAAGCGCGTCAGGCCACTTCACGTGCCAAACAAATTGATAAAATTCAGTTAGAAGAAGTGAAAGCATCCAGCCGGGTGAACCCATTTATCCGTTTTGAGCAGCAAAAGCAGCTGTACCGGATGGCGCTTGAAGTGGAAGGTTTAAATAAGAGTTTTGGCGATCTGCATTTACTAAAAAACCTGAGCCTGAATATCGAAGTAGGCGAAAAGGTGGCGATTCTGGGTACCAACGGTATCGGTAAATCGACCTTGTTAAAATGTCTGGTTGGTGATTTAACGCCGGAAGCAGGCACAGTCAAATGGTCGGAAAACTGCAACATCGGTTATTACGCCCAGGATCACGAATACGAATTTGCGCAAGACATGACCGTATTTGACTGGATGGCGCAGCATAAACAGCCATCAGACGATGAGCAGGCAGTTCGCGGTATTTTAGGCCGTTTGTTGTTCTCGCAGGACGACATCAAGAAAAAAGTCAAAGTATTATCCGGTGGTGAAAAAGGCCGGATGTTATTTGGCAAACTGATGTTACAAAGACCCAATATCCTGGTGATGGACGAACCAACCAACCACCTGGACATGGAATCTATTGAGTCACTGAATATGGCGCTGGAAATGTACAAAGGCACACTGATTTTTGTCAGCCACGACCGTGAATTTGTATCTTCTCTGGCGACCCGTATTATCGAAATTACTGACAAAGATACCCGTAACTTTGTTGGCTCTTATGATGATTACCTGGCGCAGACCTTAGCTCAGGCCTGATAACAGCGCTTAAACGTCATCCATAAAAAAAGCTGCTTCGGCAGCTTTTTTATTTTAACCGCCGGACCTGATGATGTGAGCAAACTCCGCCTGCGGTTATACAAGGTGTTAAGTTATGCGTTAATCGTCGCCCAGGCCTGAGTTTTTGCCCTGGTGCGAAATTCTGTCTATCACAATGACGGCCGCCAGCAACTGTGCTGTCCACTCGGGCGCATAAATTTCCACGCCATAAGTATCAGACCAGCTAAACCAGGCTTTGGACACAGAAGCCAATAACCGGCCTTGCTGACGAATTTGATATTCGTGCTGCCACAAATTACCGCTGATTTCGAGTTCACCAGCCGGGCCATAAACGCTAAACCGCGAGGTCCAGAAGGGCCAAAACCGTTTTTTTATCAGCCATTCGCTGCCGTCGGCGCACAACAAACGGCAAGCCGGCAATAAAGTTAAATATTTACGTTTAATTTTCAGAAGCTCGCGCCCACGCATATCGTACAGCGTTTGACTGCTGGAAATACTAAACAGCTTGCCTTTGGCCTGCAGCACCACTGCGCCCCTTTCATCCTGAATATCAAAGCTGTCGGTCAGGCTAAAGATTTTTTGCCGGATCTGGTATTTCATCACGTCTCCTTGTGCAGTTTTTCGCAAGATAAATCAATTAACCCAAATAAGAAAGACTGGGCGCACACAAAGGCAAACTTTGCGCCCGGCGTAAAAGGCTGTTGTTTTGGCCTCATCTGCTTTGAAGCAGGCGCTTTTTTCTGCTAAGGTAAGCCTGTGATTTGTTTATATAAACTTCAGGGTGATCAGGATGAAAATTAATATTGGTATTGAAGAGCAAGACCGTAAAGCCATAGCCGCTGGTTTAGCCGTGCTGTTGGCTGACACTTATACCTTGTATTTAAAAACCCATAATTACCACTGGAACGTGACTGGGCCGATGTTTCAGGCGCTACACACTTTATTTGAAACCCAATATACCGAACTGGCGCTGGCGGTGGATTTAATCGCTGAACGCATTCGTGCTTTGGGTGAATTTGCACCTGGCTCTTACAAAGAATTTGCCAAACTGACCAGTATTAAAGAAGCCGACGGCCATTTAACTGCCGAAGAGATGATTAAAGATTTGGTCAAAGGCCAGGAAACTATTGCCAAAACAGCCCGCTCTATAGTGCCTGTGGCCGATAAAGCCTCTGATGAGCCGACATTGGATTTGTTAACCCAGCGCATGCAAGCACATGAAAAAAATGCCTGGATGCTCAGAAGTTTAGTCAGCTAAAACTCGTTATTGCTAACAAGGACTTCAGCTGAAGTCCTTTTTTATTAAAGCGCTTTTGCAAAGCGAGCGGTGTATCAAGCGGCAGCTTTGTGCCTTTGTTGCTGTGCTTTGGCTCTGGTGGCAAAGCACAAGATGGTGCTTTAGCAAATAAATATTTTATAGCCAGCTTGTTTTAGTCTTTTTTTGCCTGATGCCTTGGCATAGGATGGAGTTTCGATGTTGAGCTCCAGGGGAGACTTATGATTTTTAACCGTGCGCTGAAAGAAGAAAACCAACAACTCAGACAACAACTGAAAGAACTACAACAACAATATCAGGCAGAACAACAACAAAAAGACCATCAGCTGCAGCAATTGCATCAAGAGCTGCAGCAATTGCAGCAGCAACAGGCAAACCAGTCACAATGGCAACAACAGTCATTTGCCGGCGCCACACCGCTTGCTATGGTGCAACAGACAGTGAACCAGCTGGCAGAAAGTCTGATTGATGAAAGAACAGCACTTGCCAGACTTGAAGATATTTTTGGTCAAACCCAAAGTGCGATCCGCACCCTAGAAACCCGCTCTGTGCATATTACCGACCACGCCAACCAAAGCGCGCAAACCGCCGCTGTGCTGGATGGCACCGCCAGTGCTATCACGCAGCTTATTTCCAGTATTCAGGAAATTTCTGATCAAACCAATTTACTGGCACTCAATGCGGCTATTGAAGCGGCCAGGGCCGGTGAAGCGGGCCGTGGTTTTGCCGTGGTGGCCGATGAAGTCCGTACCCTGGCTGGTAAAGCAAACGAAGCCAGTAAACAAATTGAAAACCTGATCCGTAAAGTCATTGAACAAACCAACAATATCAAAGCCATGGTGCAACAAAGCCAGCAAAGCGCCGCTGATATTTCGGTGTCGAGCAGCCAGATTGATCAGGTGGTGAATGAAGTGATCAACCGCTCTGAAGCGATGAAAAAACTGATTCGTACCACCACCACCTTAACTTACCTGAATGGCCTGAAACTGGATTATTTAACCTTTAAAGCTGAGCTGTATCAGGCGTTGCAACAGCACAAAACTTTGCCGGCGTCGCTGGCGGAGCAAAAATTCCAGAGCTGGTGCGGCACTGCTGGTTATGGCTATAAACATTATGGCCAACTGGCAAGCTTTAAAAGCATCGAAAGACCCCACAGAGCCATGCATGAAGCGGCGCGTGAAGCACAAAAAGCTGCGCTTGATCACAACGAAACCAGAATGAACAGCACGCTGGCGGATGTTGAATCGCAGTGTCTGCAGGTTGTTCAGGCCATCACACTGTTACAGCAGGATGTTGCTGCGGCCTGAAAACCTGCGTTTGATCTAAGACAAAAGTCGTGTTCAATATCTGATGCAAACTGGCCTAACATAGCAAGTCAGGCCAGTGCGCACAGAGGTTTAAATGTTTTTCCGCAAGAAATTACATCAAGAAATCAACCAACTGCAACAGCAACTTGTGGAACACAGGCAGCAAGCAATTGCAGAACAACAGCGGCAACAGCAAGAGCTGGTTTTGCACAAACACCAGCTTGATGAACAAAAGCAACTCTGTATACAGCAACAGCAATTATGTAGCTGCATGCTAAGTGGCAATGCACTGTTGAGCACCATCCGTGAGGATCTGGCTGATAATGCAACAACACTGGCAACAGAGCATCAGTCGTTACAGCAGCTCGAACAATTGTTTCAGCACACAAAATCGGCAGTGGCTGAACTCGACAGCAGGGCACAGCAAATTACCCGGGATGCTGCACAAAGCGCGCAGGTTGCAGCGGTGCTTGATGGTACAGCGGGTGCTATTAACCAACTGATTTCGAGTATTCAGGAAATATCTGATCAAACGAATTTACTGGCGCTCAACGCTGCAATTGAAGCCGCCAGAGCGGGCGAAGCAGGGCGTGGTTTTGCCGTAGTCGCTGATGAAGTCCGCACACTGGCAGGCAAGGCGCATCAGGCCAGCAGCCAAATTGAACAACTTATCCGGCAGGTGATGGATCAAACCAGCAACATCCGCCAGATGGTGGCGCAAAGTCAACAAAGTGCGGATGCAGTGGCAACAAGCTCGCTTCAGATAGATAACGTGGTCAATCAGGTCATTCAGAGTTCTGACCATATGCAAAAAGTGATTTCCGGCTCCGCCACTATTGCCTTTTTAAACACTGTCAAACTTGATCATGCCGTCTGGAAAACACAAGTCTACAATCTTCTGCAACAACAGAGTTATCAACAAACTCTGATAACCCATACAGAATGCCGGTTAGGTCAGTGGTATTTTCAAGGGGAAGGTGCCCGTTTATACGGTAATTTACCCGCTTTTAAGCGACTGGACGCGCCGCATCAGTCGGTACACAAAGCAGGTCAGGCAGCATTGGAAGCAGCTTTGCGGGGCGATTTCCCGGGCCTGAGCCAGGCACTACAGCTGATGGAGCAAAGCAGCATGCAAGTGACAAATGCACTGACAGCTTTACAACAGGATGTCATTTCTAATGAGCGTCAACATGGAGCCGATGGGCAAATAAGCGGGAAAAAGCCATCAGTGACCTAAAGCCCGGGTTAAGCGCAATACCGGCGTTTTCATCAGCCGAAACGCCGGCAACATACCACATAACACCAGCTTCAGAGCGCTGTCAGCACCTTATCAAGCAAGGCCTGGGTGGACCAATCCAGCTGGTGATAAGCAACATCGGGGCGGTAATAAACGCCTTTTTCCCTTGGCCTGTTCACATACATTTTGTTTGGGATCACCACCTTGGCAAGACCAGAAGGCAGGGGCTCAAATCGAACATCCATATAAGTCGAATCGGAGCTACTTTCAGTGCCTACCAGTCGGGTGTTGTCAAAGAGTTTAAAGATATCAATAGCATCCAGACAGGCGCTGGCACATTGGCCTGGCACTATCACATAAACCGGGGTATTAAGCTGCTGTGGCTGCTCAGTTGCTGTTTTGGCCGCTGCGGCAAGGTCCGTTTTATCAGCTTCAATAAAAAATGGCTGCTGCGCTTTTTGCGCTTGTTCCATGCCCTGACCAACCTGGCTGATCCAGGGTAACAATGAATCCTGTCCTTGTGATTGCATCACCTGATACAGCGATTTGACATAGGCCGTATTGCCGGCTGAGGCAAACCACCAGACTTCAGTGTTGGCAAACAACGCCGTGGCTTTTTGCTGAACCAGTTCTTTCCCCCATAACAAACCGGCAACCTGGAAACTCCAGTAAGAGGAGCCGCCCTCATTACGGCGCAAGTCCAGCACTATGGCTTTGGCCTGTTGCAGCCTGGCTTTTTGTTGTTGCAGGCTGCTGAATAACGATTCGTATTGACTGATTTCAGTTTTGGACGGATTAAAAGTCGGCATGGCAATCCAGGCCACTTCCGCTGCGTTGTTTTGCTGTTCAGCGGCTGCAACTGCGGTATTTTTGTGGGCTGTTCCTGCCAGATGCCAATACAATCCAACATCCAGTGGGTCACCATCATAAGCCGCCTGGGCATAAGGCTGCACTGCGTCTGGCCGCACAGTCCAGCTCAGTTGTAGCTTCTGTATACTGCCGTCCGGACTTTTAAAATCACAATGCGCAAGTGGCGGGGTAAAAGGGTTACCATCGTCAGTAAAGAGACTACCGCCATAAGCCCACCAATGGCCGGGTTGGTCGACCTGACCTGAATATTGAAACACCCGTTGCCGGATAAGAGTTTCAACCGTCACGCCATCACAGGCCACAATTTGCATGCCTTTGCTGAGCAGAGGTATCGCACTGTGATACACCCATAAAGCATCACCGCGCCATACTGCAATAAAACCGGGCCAACGCCTTTTGGGGCGAAGCTCATCGGGTAAGCTGGCAAAAGCACCGGCATGTCCGTCCTGTAACGTGGTGCTAAAACGAGCTATTGCAGCTTCATAGGCCATAGCACTGTCGACAAAAGGCAGCAGCGCCATAGCATTTTTTTGCGCTTGTTGCAGCAGGGCCGGAAAATCTGGATCCAAAGGGTTGGCCATACCAGGGTGATTGTCTGCCGTGAGCTGATAAGCAGCGGCAATATCTTGTTTTGCTGCCAGCGCCCAGTCTTTGGCAGTGGCAGGCAATACAGGTGCCGCTGTGTTCGCAAGCAGCGGCGATGCGGCCATGAGCATCAGACCGCAGCCAAGCGGCGCAACGGTTTTTGGCAAAAACATCGTGAAGTTCATCTTAAACACTCGTTATTTTATTGTTAAGTATTTTAAAATGCTAACTGAAACAACAAGATGTGATCAATCAACACTTGAGTTTTCTGTGAAGCCAGTTTTATCCGGCAGCAGAGTGCGTGATGCTGGCGCAGGATTAAGGCTGTTTTACCCTGATGCTGTGGATCAGCACCGGCGTGTGGGGTCTGTGAAAGGCTACAGCTGTACCTCCCGGATTATCCAGCCATATTTCCGTGACTTTCACTGCGGCTATCTTATCCAGCACGGCTTCGCCTTCGATGAGCTGACCAAAATGGCTGTATTTGCCGTCTAAATGGGCACGTCGCGCCAGACAAATATAAAATTCTGTGCTGCCACTGTTGGGATCTTCATCCCTTGCCATGCCCAGGCTGCCTTTGATTTGTGGTTTATCGGGCGAGAATTCCGCGTCCAGCTGATATTTTTTATGGTCAGGGTGCAAATCGTCATTGATACCGGCCTGAATGACATGGCCTTTCACCACCCGGTAAAATTCTTTGCCGTTATACCAGCCGCTGTTTGCCAGCTTGATAAATTGCGCCGTAGTTTTAGGGGTTATTTTGTCATCCAGTGCAAAAGTCATATCACCGAGGCTAGTGCTGATCACCACTTGTGGTGAGGATGGATGCACTTGTGTTGGCGATAGATGTACCTCAGACGCAGCCAGCTGGGGGGAAGCTGCAAACAGCAGGGGGCTTATCAACAGTAATGGAAAAAAACAAAGAAATTTTGGCAACATCTGAGGGGCCTTGTTGCTTACTTTTTGCAGTGATTGTCTAAAAATCAGCCTAACAGGACACAGCTCAGAATAATACCGGCAAGGTGATTTATATGTTGTCAGCGAGAAAACAGCCCGCTAAGGCTGTTTTAACTTCACTTTGCTATCAATTAACTGGCAGTAGCGGTGTCAGTAGCAGCATCAAAGTTTTAATACCGAAGCCTGTTGCGCCACTTCCTCTGTCAGTTGCTGCTGTCTTTTGGCCTGCACACTTAAGCTGAACATGGCCTCGTCTGTGCTGCTGGCGCTGCTGCTGATATGGTCAAGCGCACTGCCAATACCCTGACTACGGCTGGTTTCGGCCACACTGAGCTGATAAACCGCAGCTGTGGCTTGGGCGATGCGGCTGACTGCATCAAGGCTGATGGTCAGAGCCTGGTCGGCCGCTTCTGCACTTTTTAAACATAAAGCAGTGCTTTGTTGTTCATGCTGCAGGCCAGTGTTGGTTTGTTGCACCGACAAACTGAGCTGGTTTAGCATCTGCTGAATTTCCAGTGTGGCCTGTTGGGTGCTGCCTGATAAGCGCCGCACTTCATCGGCCACCACGGCAAAACCCCGGCCATGCTCACCGGCTCTGGCCGCTTCAATAGCTGCGTTAAGGGCCAGCAAATTGGTTTGCTCGGCCACACCTTTGATGGTATCGAGCACCTGCACTATATTTGCAGCCGCTTGTTCCAGTGCCAGCATGCTGTCGCTGGAATTGCTGACCTGTGCTGATAACTGACTCAGGCGTTGTTGCATTTCCTTGAGCTGTGTCATGCCCTCAGAAGATTGGTGTTCTGCTTCTGTTGCCGCTTCGCTGGCCTGTTGTAACTGCAGTTGCATGCCTAACAGCGCCTGCTGGCTTTGTCTTGCGTCCTGATGTAACTGTAATAACGCACTTTTTTGCGCAAAAACCGCCTGCTGGCATTGGCCACTGATCTCAAGCTGCGTTTTGGCCTGTTGCTGGCTTTCTGCACCTGCACTCAGTAACTTATTCAACACTTGCGACAAGTTGCTAAAGAGCTGATTCAGCGCATCGGCCATCGCCTGCAGCTCAGCGTCACCGCGACGTTCAAAATGGATTTGCAGGTTATGTTCAGCTGCGGCCTGACTGATAGCACCGGCAAAATACTCCAGTGGCGCTGCCATACTGCGGCCGATGCGCCAGGCCACAAATAACGACAACAGCGTTAGCACCAGCACGATGAGCACACTAAAAGCCAGGGTTTGTGATCTGAGATCGTACAGGGTGGCAAAAGCTTCGCTGCTGTCTTGCTGGGTTAATAACGCATAGTTGCTGTTGCCAATTTGCACAGGTTGATAATTGAGCAGCACCTCAACACCGCGGTAGTCCGTGGTTTCAGCCATGCCGGTTTTGCCGGCAAGTGCTGCCTGCACCTCTGTTGATGTCAGGGTTAGACGTCCGCTCAAGCCAAAAGCGCCTTGCTGCGCTGCAAGTTCAGGGTAGAGCTGTTTAAACTCTGTCGCTGAAGTCAGTTCAGGCCGAAGTGCCGTCACCAGCTTGCCATCAGGTGCTACCAGATAACTGTCTCCGCTTTGGCCTAAGCCAATTTGTTGCCAGTTTTGCTGTTGTGTCATTAAGGCGGTCAGGGCGCTGACCGGCAATTGCAGCACCAGCACCCCCTGAGTTTCCGGGTTAGCGCTCATCGGGCTTTGCACTTTGGCCAGTAAAAACAGCACCGGCATCTGAAAATAACCATCAAAAGCAGTGGGTTCGCTAATCAACCATTGTGGTTCTGCTGTGCTGGTGGCAGGCGTTTTGAGCAGGTTTTTTACTGCATCCGCCAGTGGGCTGGCGGCAAAAGCACCATCTTTGAGTGAACTGGCAAATACTGGAGTTTTATGTACTGAATACACCACATTCAGCTGCTTTGCTTCCACCAGATAAAGCTCCTGCAGATCATAACGACGGCTGACTTCGACAAAACTCTGGTGAAACCTTTTATGTTGCTGCGCATAGACGGAGCCATCGGCGGCATCGGTGAAGCTGGCCAGCTTGTCGGCCTCTGCCGGGTTCTGGCTTAAGTACCTGTGTTGTAACAACAAAGTTTCAGTGCGGCTTTGATTGAGCCATTTGTTGATATCGGGTGCAAAGGCCTGATTTATTTGAGATGAAAGCGGCAGATACTTCTGCTGATACCAGGCCTTTAAATCGGTTTTTAAAGAGTCATCACCCGGGTTACTGACTTCATAACGGTAAGAAGAAAAAGGCCGCTCCAGCGCATACAAAGCTTCCTGTGTCAGCCGGTTGGCGGCCAGGCTTAATAACAAATCACGCTGCGCATTCAGATACAACCCCAGTGCCTGCTCACGGCCCCGCGCCACAGCGGTAAACTGTTCGCTGACACTGGCAGTCAGCGCCTGCTGCGCTTGATGCTGCGACAATGCTGCAGTAGTCAACACTGCCAGTAACACCGCCGATACTGTGGCCGCCGCCATCACTGACATAAACTTTATTGCAATCTTCATACAACCCCAGATTAACTATCGCAACAGATGCGGGGCAGCTTAAGAGCTCTGTATGACAACGATATGACAAAAGCCATTTGGATGGCTGTGCTGTGCAGATTGGGATGCTAAGGCGCTGTGGTGGGACAGCTTGCGGCCAAGGGAAGTTTGTCGTTCGGGGGCTGCTTGGTGCGAAGGCTGTGCGCTAAAACCAGCTTGTGATCAGCCTGAGCCTGCCTTTGCTTTGATAGCTATTGTTATGCAATAAGGGTATATCCTTAGCTCTTTTTGTTATGAATTGACTTTGTTATAGTTGCGCCATTATCAGCACAGCCACAGGCGCGGCAAACAACGGGCTGCAGACATTATCAAAACGCCGCGCTATCAAATCAGACAGCGTTGGCACAGGAGAGCGACAATGGCGTTGAGCGTAAAAGAGTTTTTTGACAATGATTCAAACACTTATAGTTATGTTGTTTGGTGTGATCAGCGTCTGCAAGCGGCCATTATTGACCCTGTGCTGAATTTTGATGCTGCGTCAGGCCGTACCAGTGTTAAAACTGCGGATGCGCTTATCGCATTGGTGAAAGAGCTGGGACTGACACTTTGTTATGTGCTGGAAACCCATGTGCATGCCGACCATTTATCGGCTGCACCTTATATCCGTCAGCAACTCGGTGGACAAACCGGCATTGGCAGCCGCATTCATCAAGTGCAGCAGGTATTTGCTGGTATTTTTCATACTGAAGAAGGGTTTAAAACAGACGGCAGTCAGTTTGATTTATTACTGGACGATGGTGCTGTATTGCCGCTGGGTGAGCTGCAGATCCGGGTGATCCATACCCCAGGACATACACCGGCTTGTGTTTGTTATCAGATAGCGGATGCGGTTTTTGTCGGTGATACCTTATTTATGCCGGATTATGGTAGTGCCCGTTGTGATTTCCCGGGTGGCGACGCTGCAACTTTATATAAGTCGGTACAAAAGTTATTTGTGTTGCCGGATGAAACCCGGATGTTTTTATGTCACGACTACAAAGCCGCAGGGCGCAATGAATTTAGCTTTCAAACCACAGTTGGCGCGCAAAAACAGCAGAATATTCATTTGCGCCAGGGGGTCACTGAGCAGGAATTTGTCGCACTTCGCACAGCACGGGATGCCACGCTGAGTATGCCAAAACTGTTATTGCCCTCAGTGCAGGTTAATATGAGAGCAGGGCAGCTGCCGCCGGCTGAGGACAATGGGGTGGTGTATTTAAAACTGCCGCTGAATTTATTTTAGGCTGTTGAACTACGAACAATGGTCAAAAGTTCTGAAGGGGCGAAGATAAGGATGCGCAACAAACATCTTCAGCAGCTGCCGCTGTTGGTATGCAGCGACATTTTTGGTGTTACGCCGGCATTACAGGCACAATTTAGCGCCTGGCGCGCTCCCTTGTTGTGGCTGTCGCCTTATCAGCAAACTCATCAGTTTCAACATGAAGAGCAGGCGTACCGGCATTTTGTAAAGCAGGGTGGCCTGGACAGCTACCGGCAGAAGTTACAACAGTTATTACAGCAACTGTCGCAGCAAGATGCACAAAGCTGCCAGATGCCTTTGCTGGCGGTTGGTTTTAGTGCCGGCGCTGCCGCGCTCTGGTGTGAAATTGCCCAAATTCAGCCTGGTGTTATCAAACAGGCGTTTTGTTTTTATGGTGGGCAAATTCGTTTTTACCCAGAGTTACAGCCCCAGTGCCCAACGTCGCTGATCTGGACCAAAGAACAGCATTTTGATGTCAAGGCGCTGGCGCAGGCAGTTTCCGGAACTGCAAATGTCAGCAGCAGGTGCTGTGACTATGGCCATGGTTTTTTGAATCCCTCCTCTTTGCAGTATCACAAACAAGGTGCTGCTTATTATCAGCGCTGGCTGTTGCAGCAATTAACGGCCGCGAACACCAGTGAAGCCTGGGCATAAAAGTTCCGGTCTCAGGTTTTAGGTTGTAGCTGTGCGTTCTGCTGCATGTGATGTGTAAGCGGGTATTATTTCGGCAAACAACCTGTCCGCAAAGCAGAAGCACTTGTCGGCGCAAAAAATACAGGTAACACTGGTTATCAGATTGTTTTCGCTTGGTATTCAGGCTGCTTTGAAAGGTGTTTTGTTGATGCAGGGAAACCTAATATTGTCTCAAAGGGCTGCTCAGCGGTTTTTTCGTCTGGTGTATGGCCTGGGCACTTTTGTTAATTTTGCTGCCAAAAGCCCATGCTCAGACAGCTGGCAGAGCAAAACTAAATGGCTGGGCGTGGTTTTGGTGATGCTGCTCAGTGCCTGTAGCAGCGCACCAGCACCTGTATCCAAAGTCCGGCCGCAACAAGAGCCGGTGTTTCAAAGTGCCCCAGGGCCTGCGCCTTTTGTGCACCCGGTGCCGGGCGCCCGTATCAGCTCAGCCTTTGCCAAATATATAGTGAAAAGCCGTAACAGACGTCATCACGGTGTGGATTTTGCGGCGCCTCAAGGCACGCCTGTGTATGCGGCAAGCTCGGGTGTGGTGCTCAACGCCGATATGGGCAGTATGAGCGACGCTTTTGGTATGGCGGTGCTGATTGAACATGGTGATAAGTTGCAAAGCCTGTCGGCGCATTTATCCAGAATTGATGTCGAAATTGGCGACTTTGTGATGGCCGGTCAGCAAATTGGTCTGGTTGGGGCAACGGGCCGCGCTACGGGGCCACATCTGCATTTTGAACTCTGGCGTAATGGTCATCCGCAGGACCCACTGCAGTATTTACCGGCAGAGGCGCAGCGCCAGCGTATTAGCGCACCTTAACGTCGCTTTTGATAAGATTTACAAACAACAAAAAAGCGCCCAAAGGCGCTTTTTTATGTTCAATTAAAAACACTGTTAACGTGCGTTGGTGCTTTCAAAAATTTTGTCGGCAGAAGCTGCCACAAAACCTGAATATAAGCTGCCATCTGCGGTCGGGAAACGACGGGCAAATTCATAAAAACAGCTTGGGATCATGGCGTTGCCGTCAGTAAATTCGACTAAAGCTTCGTCCGCCAGCGTTGATGATTGTTTTAACAATACATCTTTGCTGCCCTTAATTTCGCCGCCTGAGGTATTCAGCGCAAAACCGGCGTTTTTCAGCGCCTGGTTCACTGAATCCAAAGTTTCAAAGTTTTGTAACGCATTCACTGACACTGTGAAATGGTTGGCACGGAAACCCCACACACTCATCCAGGCGGCGTATTCACTTTCTGCCAATAAAGTTTTGTAAGTGGCCTGATCAATAGCCCAGTGGCGGCCTGAATACAGGAAGTTATCTGCGCTAACAGCGGCCGGATCCATCTGAGCCACTAAATCTTTGACGATTTTTTGTAATTGTTCCGAGCATTTTTCCAGCAGCAGCTCAGAGATAAACACTTTTGGCTGGTTGGCATCCGGATGTTCATAGTGTTTGGCGTACAGTTTTTTCGACTCAAAGTGGTATTCACCTTTTTCAACATAACCCAGCGCCAGAAAATGCGCGGCCAGTTTGTCCAGGCCAATTTGCGGCAGGTTAAAGGTGCGCAGCGCGATATGATCGTTAATCACATCGTTTTGTTGTGAAGAGCCGAGCAGAGCATGAATTTTCTGCGCTGAAGGCGTGACCGTCAGATAGTTTTCCCACAGTTTGGCAAATAATTCATTCACATTGGTATGCATGATAAATCCTATATTAAACAGCAATATGGCTACAATTTTTAAAAAGCGGGGCAGTGTAGCTGCCCAGCCTGGGTTCTGCTTTGATCCAGTTAAACTTTTCAGGTGTTTACTGGTTCAGTTATTCGCTAAATACAGTTGTTTACTAAATACTGAGTCCGGGGCTTAAGCTGGCTGGTAAAGTCACAGCCTGCGCTTCTACCGACGACACCGGATAAGCGCAATAATCCGCCGCATAATAAGCCGAAGCTCTGTGATTGCCGCTGGCACCTATACCACCAAAAGGGGCAGCGCTGGAGGCGCCGGTAATAGGTTTGTTCCAGTTGACAATACCGGCACGGATACGGGCAAAAAAGTGCTGATAATCCGCTTCATTGTCAGCCAGTAAACCAGCGGACAGACCAAAGGCGGTGTTATTGGCTTCAGCAATTGCCGCGTCGAAGTTGTCATAACGGTACACTTTCAGAAGTGGTCCAAAATGTTCCTCATCCGGCAATGCTTTGGCATTGGTCACATCAATAATGCCCGGGCTGACAAAAGCATCACCAATCGGTAATTGTTTCAGTTCAAGCAAAGAC
Source organism: Rheinheimera sp. (assembly GCA_003543135.1). Taxonomy (GTDB): domain Bacteria; phylum Pseudomonadota; class Gammaproteobacteria; order Enterobacterales; family Alteromonadaceae; genus Pararheinheimera. The sequence goes on along the minus strand of DPJG01000023.1, from coordinate 251,802 downwards.
ACGCCGCCGAGCGCCTGAATATCGGCCTGGGCTTTGACCATGCCAGCTGCTGCTTTGGCGCTAATCATGGCGCCATAAAACGGCTGATTGTCGGCAAAAGGATCGGCCACCTGAATGTTGGCCGCTGCACTTAACAGCTTGGCCAGAATGGCATCACCATTGGCTGAGCGTTCAATAAACAACCGGCGGGCACAGGTACAACGCTGACCGCTGCTGATAAAAGCCGACTGAATAATGTCATGCACAGCAGCGTCAATATTGGCTACATCTTTGACAATGAGCGGGTTATTGCCGCCCATTTCCAGCGCCAGAATTTTGCCCGGCTGACCGGCGTATTGCTGATGCAGATAATGACCTGTGCCTGAGCTGCCGGTAAAAAACAAACCATCAATGCCAGGATGGCCTGCCAGCGCTTTGCCTGTGGCCACTTCACCTTGCACCAGGTTCATGACTCCGGCCGGTAAACCCGCTTGCTGCCACAGCTGAACTGTATATTCAGCAACTTTAGGCGTCAGCTCCGAAGGTTTAAACACCACAGTGTTACCGGCAATCAGCGCCGGCACTATATGGCCATTAGGTAAATGGCCCGGGAAGTTATAAGGGCCAAATACCGCCACTACACCATGAGGTTTATGCCGGATAAAAGCACGGGCGCCAGGCATTGGGTTTTCTACTGTGCCGGTACGCTCGTGGTAGGCTTTAATCGAAATGGCAATCTTGCCGGTCATGGCTGCCACTTCAGTGCGGCTTTCCCATAGAGCTTTGCCGGTTTCTTCTGCAATACATCGTGCCATTTGTTCGGTATTGGCTTTTAACTGCCCGGCAAAAGCTTCAACAATGGCAAGACGTGCTTCCAGGCTTAACTGCGACCAGCGGTAAAAAGCGTCACGGGCGCTCTGAATAGCAGCATCAACCTGAGCGGCATCTGCACTCTGGCCCTGCCAAACCACACTGTTGTTCGCCGGATTCACTGAGCTGAACAAAGTACCGGCGCCTTGTTGCCACTCACCATTGATAAACTGTACCGCTGTATTCAAGGCTGTTGTTTGAGATTGGGTAGGCTGGCTCATTTGGCACCTTTTTCCAGATTTAAATAACGAACAAAATCACCGTTTTGTACTTTCAGTGCATCAGCCACTTCACTGCTGAGTAAAATCACATTCTGCTCAGTGCAAAGTTTTACATCATCACTGAAGGTGGCACGGAAATTTGCGCTTGAGGTGTTACAAAGTGCCAGCACCACACCGCCATGGCGTTGTTCGGCATTATCTTCAATACGCACTTCAACTTTATGGCTTTGCCGCACTGACTTAATTTGTTTTAGTTGCGCTTCAACTGTCGGGCCAGCGTCAAATAAATCGACATAACCACGGTGGATAAAACCTTCATTTTCCAGAAGTTTTAACGCAGGTTTGGTATTTTCGTGCACTTCACCTATCACTTTTTGTGCCGATTCCGGCAGCAAGCTGACATAAATAGGGTGACGTGGCATTAAATCAGCAATAAAACCTTTGTTGCCAATGCCAATTAAATGGTCGGCTGTGGGGAAGTCGATGCTGAAAAAATAAGTCTGCAACCACTGCCAGAACGGCGGTAAAGCGTTGTCATCGGCCACACCACGCATTTCAGCAATCACCAGCTTGGCAAAACGTTTTGGCTGCTCGGCCATAAATAAAAACCGCACCTTGGATAAAAAACGGCCGTTCAGGCCTGCGCGGTAAGGCTCGCGCAAAAACAAAGTGCAAATTTCAGAAACGCCTGTGTAGTCGTTACACATGGTCAAGACTTCCACCGGATTAAACACATTCAGTTCATTCGAGTGGTGGATAACGGTACTTTTATGAAAATGGTACAGCGGATTGGTTAAACCGACAGAAGCTTCAATGCCTGAGGTGCCCAGGATCTCCCCTGTGGTGGTGTCTTCCAGCACAAACAAATAACCCTGATTGCCGGGTTTATCGGTGTCGATGGCAAAACTATGTTCTGAGTGAGCGATTTTTTGTTTGAGTTTCTGCTCATTCACCGGCAGCGATGTAAAGCCAGCGCCTGATTCAATGGCAATTTGCATCAGTGCCGGGTAGTCCGATTGTTGGATCGGGCGGATCAATAACATCTTATGTTGTCCTCAACAGAGCCTGTGTTGCTCATTACAAAGGTTTAAAACTAAGGTAAACCGTCAGTAAGAACCCGTGGTGCCGCGAGGATAAAAGCCACGGATCAGACCGTGGCTTTTATTCTGCGTCAGTTCTTTTTGCGGATTAACCGGCTTTTTTCGCAGCAACCAGCTTGGCAATGGCCGCTTCAAATTTAGCCATACCCGCTTTGATGTCCGCTTCCGGAATAATTAACGAAGGGGCAAAACGCACCACGTTATAACCGGCCATCAGCACCAATAAACCTTCTTCGGCAGCGGCCAGCATAAAGTCACGGGATTTACCGGCGTAATCAGCATTTAATGCAGCACCCACCAATAAACCTTTACCGCGGATGTCGCTAAATACATGGTATTTTTCATTGATGGCGTGCAGTGCATCTTTAAACAGTTTTTCGCGGGTTTTTACACCGTTCAGTACTTCAGGGGTGTTGACTGTGTCAAAAGCAGCTAAACCAACAGCACAAGCCAGCGGGTTACCGCCATAAGTGCTACCGTGGGTACCAACCACTAAATGTTTGGCAATGTCGTTGGTGGTCAGCATAGCGCCAATCGGGAAACCACCGCCCAGAGCTTTGGCTGTGGTTAATACGTCTGGCGTCACACCCAAACCCATATAAGCGTACAGTTCGCCGGTACGGCCCACACCAGATTGCACTTCATCAAATACCAACAGCGCATTGTGCTGGTTACAGAGCTCACGTACACCTTTGATAAATTCAACGGTCGGGCTGATGATACCGCCTTCACCTTGCAACGGCTCTAACACCACAGCACAGGTTTTGTCTGAAATCAGCGCTTTCAGGCTATCGAGGTTGTTGTATTCAGCATGGTCAATATCAGCAGGTTTAGGGCCAAAACCATCAGAATAAGCGGGTTGACCACCGACAGATACAGTAAAGAGGGTACGACCGTGGAAACCTTGTTTAAAAGCGATGATCTGGGTTTTTTCCGGGCCATAGTTATTCAATGCGACCCGACGTACCAGTTTTAACGCCGCTTCGTTGGCTTCAGCACCCGAGTTCGCAAAATACACTTTGTCAGCAAAAGTGTTATCAACCAGACGTTTAGCCAGCATTAAGGCGGGTTCGTTGGTCATGGTGTTTGATAAGTGCCACAATTTATTGGCTTGTTCGGTTAAGGCTTTCACCAGTACCGGATGGCAGTGCCCTAAACAGTTCACGGCGATACCACCGGCAAAATCGATAAATTCGCGGCCTTGCTGATCCCAGAGTTTTGAACCTTCACCACGCACCGGAATAATAGGTGACGGCGCATAGTTAGGAACCATCACTTCATCAAATAAACTTCTTGTGACCTGCATTTTTAACCTCTGGATTCAGTTGTAAACCGGTTGTGCCGGTATTCTTTGGGGTATCCCTTATTATATTGAGCAGAACCACCAAAATGCAGTAGCATTATTGACATATTTCATGTTTATTTAGTCAATTTAACGGTGGTGGTAATCAAAATGCTAAGCAAAGAAGACGAGCGGTTACTTTCTATTCTGCGCACCAACGCCAGAACCAGCGTGTCGGATTTAGCCAGATTGTTAAATTTGTCGCGTTCTACAGTGCAAACCCGCATTGCCAGGCTGGAACAAACCGGCGTGATTAAAGGTTATGTGGTGGAATATGGCGACAAGTTTGTCAGTAGCCTGGTGTCAGCCCATGTGTCTATTAAGGTTAAACAAAAACTCACCACTAAAACCAATGTGGAGCTTAAACAAATTCCACAAATATCAGAGCTTTATGCCATTAGTGGTGAATACGATCTCATTGCTGTGGTGCAGGCGCAAAGCACAGAGCAGCTGAGTCACCTACTGGATGATATTGGTAATCTGGATGGGGTGGAGCGGACCAATTCCGCGGTGGTGTTGGAAACCAAATTTAAGCGTTAGACGTAATAAAACAACAATGTGAAGCAATTGTAGCGCTTTCAGGCAAAAGTCCGACCAGTTCAGTGAAATTTTACTACGAGGCGCTACAACAGGTAAACTCTCTACAATTTTCCGCCAGATGGCCACCAGATCAGGATTTTTATGCGTCAGTCAGAGCAAAATACCCCTTTGTATATTCATTACGCCGGACCGGCTTTATTGGAAACCCCTTTATTAAATAAAGGCAGTGCATTTAGCCGCGAAGAGCGTGCTGCTTTTAACCTGACAGGTTTATTGCCACCGCGTTATGAAACTATTGAAGAACAGGCGGCTCGCGCCTACATGCAATATTCATCTTTTGAAGAGCCGATTAACAAACACATTTATCTGCGGGTGGTGCAGGATAACAACGAAACTTTGTTTCACCGTTTGTTGCAAAACCACTTAGAAGAAATGCTGCCCATCATCTATACGCCAACAGTGGGTGATGCCTGTGAGCGGTTTTCTGATATTTACCGCAGCGCCCGTGGTTTGTTTATTTCGTACAGCGACCGCGACCAACTCGATGATGTGCTCAGAAGCGCCACCAAGAAAAAAGTGAAAGTTATAGTGGTCACAGATGGTGAGCGGGTGCTGGGTCTTGGTGACCAGGGCATTGGCGGTATGGGCATTTCTATTGGCAAGTTGTCGTTATACACAGCTTGTGGTGGGATCAGCCCGGCTTATACCTTGCCGGTGTGCCTGGATGTAGGCACCAACAACGAAAAGCTGCTGAACGATCCTTATTACATGGGCAACCGTCACCGCCGTATTACTGGCGATGAATACTACGAATTTGTTGATAAATTTATCAAAGCCGTCAAACGCCGCTGGCCTGAGGCTATGGTGCAGTTTGAAGATTTTGCCCAGCCCAATGCCATGCCGTTGTTAAAACGCTACCGCGACCAGATCTGCTGTTTTAACGATGATATTCAGGGCACAGCTGCTGTGACAGTCGGCACTTTACTGGCGGCCTGTCGCTCCAAAGGCCAGAAATTGTCCAGCCAGAAAGTGGTGTTTGTCGGCGCTGGTTCTGCCGGTTGTGGTATTGCCGAGCAAGTCATCAGCCAAATGGTGTCAGAAGGTTTAACGGATGCCAAAGCGCGCAGTCAGGTGTATATGGTCGACCGTTTTGGTTTATTGACCGAAGGTATGAGCGATTTACGTGACTTCCAGCAGGCATTGGTACAGCAAAAAGACGCTATTGCCGATTGGTCTTTTAGTGGTGATTATGCGTCATTGCGTGATGTGATGAACTGCGCCAAACCCGATATTTTAATTGGCGTATCCGGTGTGGCTGGTTTGTTTACCGAAGCTGTGGTCAAGGCGATGAAAAAACACTGTGAGCTGCCGATCATTATGCCGCTCAGTAACCCAATTAAGCAGATTGAAGCCAGACCGGAAAAAATTATTGAATGGACAGAAGGCAAGGTGATTATCGCAACCGGCAGCCCGTTTAAACCTATTGAATATCAAGGTAAATTTTATCCGATAGCCCAGTGCAATAACAGCTACATCTTCCCGGGTATTGGCCTCGGTGTGCTGGCGGTTAAAGCCAAACGCATCAGCGATGAGATGCTCAGAACTGCCAGTGAAACCCTGGCGGCAGCGTCGCCGCTTGCCAACACAGGCGAGGGTGGTTTATTGCCACCACTGACCCAACTTGCTGAACTGTCGAAAAAAATCGCTTTTGAAGTAGCCAAGGTTGCGATGCAACAAGGCCATGCGCTGGAGCTGGATGACGAAAGTCTGCAGAAAAAAATAAACGCCAATTTCTGGAAACCTGAATACCGTCAGTATAAAAGGGTGAGCAGTTAAGCATATGCGGTGATAAGCCGCCGTTACCATCAATGCTAAAAAGAGCCGGGGTCAGCCCGGCTCTTTTTTTAAAATAAAGGCTTCTAAACAAAGCCTTTTCAGCTGACTTTGGCATTGTTTCATTTGCTGATCACAAAGTGGTTTTGTCAGTCCATAAAGAAAAAACCAAACTTTTCGGCGACTGGGTCCGACTATGTCGTTATGCAAACTATTTGCAGATTTTTACCTGAATGCGGAGCCTGTTATGATCCATTTACCCAAACATCTGAAATTTATTGCCCCTGTGTTGGTTTTAACCGCACTGCAGCTTGGTGCCTGTAGCAACGCTGGTGCTGCCGCGGACAGCTCAGCGCTTGCCAATGCCGGAACTCAGTCACAAAACTCTGGCGGTAGCGGCTATCAGTTGCAGGTACTGAAAGACTGTAAAGTGCTGTCAGAGCGCCCTCTGAATGCACAGGAGCTGAAGTTATATCAGGAATTACAGCTTGCAGAGCAGCGAATGAAACAGCTCGAAGCACCACTCAAACAAATGGAACTGGAACTGGCAACGCAGAGCAAAGCGCTTGAGCATCTGACCAGTCAGATAGAACAGCAGGTCGGGCAGCGCAAGGGACCGGACCCACAACTGTTAGCGCAACAGGCCGAATTCAGCAACAAAATAAGCGCCGTGGTGGACAGTCATCAGGCCGACATCGACGCTCTGAGCTCACAAGGCCAGTACATTGCAACAGTGGCCACCGAATTTGAACAGCTGGTGATCAAACCGTTCGACAAAGGCAGTTATGACCAAATCAGGTTATTCCCACAAGGTGACAAAGCACCCACAGATTGTCAGCAGGGTATGTTTTTTTCAGCGTCACGCTAAAAGCACCTGTCGTTTGCTGGTGTTTTAGCCTGAGCCTCAAAAGGAGTTGTTGGAAAAAGCGAAGTTGCAGAGCCTGCTGATCAGCAGGCTCTGCAATAACCAGTACTGTGGTTATGACAGCATTGCTTTTGTGCGTTTTACAGACAAAGTACGACGCAGACTCAGCCATAACAGCGGGCACAACATCAAAAGTGCTGATGGCGGTGCAGGGACAGCTGTAGGGTCGGTCACCTGAATACTGACACCCGCCCAGATAGGGCTGAGCATATTGGCGCTTGAGCCAAGGAAGCCCAGATAGCTGTTATCAAGTTCCAGGACAAAGTTGCCCGCTTTTTTTACGGTAAATTTAAAGGCGGCCAGCACAAAACCTTGTTGCTGCTGCGCCATTAACAGGTCCAGATCGGCCGCCCAGTCAGCATATTCTTCCAGTGACAGTTTGCCGTTGATTAAATCATGGGCTGAATACGCATAAGAGCCAAAACCGTCGTCAAAACCAGTGCCAAAAGTCCAGCTTTCTAACCAAAGCTGTGCTGGCTGATATTGCAGCGCCAGGAAAAAGCCGGTCAGGGTTTCAGTGGCATTTTCAACCCTGAGCCAGGCGGTCACAGTGTCGCCGGTTTGATATTGCTGTTGATCGGTTTCAATACGAATCAGCGCTGCGTTGGACGAGGTGCTGAGCAGCAGCAAGCAAGCCGTGATGAGCTGACAAAATGCGGTTTTAAATAAATTCATTTTTAAGTTCCTGTTCTAAGTTTTTCACACTGCAATAGCGCAGCGCGGTAAATCACACAGTTTGCTCATGGCCGGCACATCACGCCGGTCCACAACCTTGTCGAGGTTAAAATCAAGCTCGTTGGTTAAATTGGTTTTGCTGCGAAGCCGCTTGTTAAACAGTTCAATATCGCGTTTATCAACGGCGCCGTTTTTATCCAGATCGGCAGTGCGGAACGAAACACTCTGACAAATGCCCTGACCCGCAACGACACAGTCCAGCCATTGATGAAACTCAAGGTCAAAGTTGGTGCCCCAGGTTTTCAGAATATCCTGATAGGGTGTGTAAGGCGGTAGTTCAGGTAAATCAACTTTTTGCTGGCCACAGGTCCAGACCCAGTTGCCTGAGCCCCAGGCGCTGTCGTCATATAACCAGCTCCAGTTATTGGCAATGGCATCAGGTTTGTAACGCCAACCCCAGTCAAAACTGCAGGCTTCGCTGGAAATGGCGTATTTGGCGGCTCGCAAAGTAGGCAGTAGCGGCTGGTCGATATCAGCACGATGTTTTTCAAACATAAAACGCACGGCCAGATAACCCCAGTGATAGGTGCGGGCTGTATTGCTATTGGCATAAGTGGTTTGAAATAACTCACTGAGCTGATAGGTTTTATTAGGCGCAACGGCCAGCGCTTTAGGATTGGTGGCCGGTTGTGACAAATATTCAGCTAAACCTTCGCCCCACCAGACTGAGTTCTGTGGTTGGTCACTAAAGCTGCCCCACTGGTTAAAGCGGCCGTCCAGATAATGGATATATTCGTGCTCTAAATTCCACACCACAAAAGCAGGCGCCAGCCAGGTGGCCTGATAAGCGATAAAACGCGCCTGATTCGCTGGATCTGACGGTGTTCCTTCTAAATACATACCGCCATTGTTGGTGTCTATGCCAAAAAACTGACCGGCATAATTCTGATAATCGGTGGAGGATTTAAAAATGACCATCTCAAGCGCTGTGTTATTGTCATTGGCCACAGGACTGTTGGCATTGGTGTTAAAGGTTTGGTGGAACAGATTTTCTTCTGCTGCCAGTTTGCTACAGATACCGGCCAGATTTTCATTGCTGATTTGCCCCTGGTACCTGAGTTTGAGGGTAGGGCCACAAGCATGGCTGCCGGATAACACTGTCGATTCCAGATCAAACTGACAGGCATTGCCGTACATACTGCAATTGGCACTGTCGTAGGCTTTTACCATACCTTGCGCATTAACCCAGGCTTGCGAGCCGGTGCCGCCATAGCTGTAGGTTGACAGCACATGCTGCAGCGCCGGACGCACTGTGTCGGCAACAGCACCACCAAGTTTGAGCATGCGGCCAAGCTCAGACACCGCATCATTAAATTGATACTCGCGGGTATGACCCACCAGCCACAAGCCATCGTTTAATACAAAATCGCGAAGCCTGGTGACAATTTGCGGATGGGCGGCCAGAGTTTGGTCCAGCTCAGGGCCACCAATATTCACCGCGTTAAAATAATACGTCAGAATTTGGGTCATGCCGTTTTCTTCATAGGCCACACCCCAGTCATTACTGCGGCTGATGGTCTGAGCATATCCCTGCAGCGCTTCGCTGATCCGTGGTAAAAACTGTAAAGCTTCAGTGCCTGAACTTCGCACCAATATCAGCATTTCATAACGCAGGAAATAATTACGCGAACTGGTGCCGTTAAACTGCACAAAATGGTCGCCGGCAAAATATTGGCTAAGGGCTTGTTGCATGGCCGCTTTATAATTGCTGGCAAAACTTCGGCCGGTGGAGGATTCGGCCCAGTGCATGGCCCTTAAATAAGTCACCAGTTTTTCCAGTATCACAGCACCTGAAGCGTCCGATCCATCAAAGCCCTGCAGTTGCTCGTTAATTGCATTGGCAATCGTCAAAATTTTGCTGTCAGAAAAATGGGCAGTGCCTACAAGACCAACATCATAAAGTTTGTATAAACAACCGGTTAAACTGGCATTGCTGACAGCGGCAACCAAATTGTTGCCATATAAATTCAGCAGATCGGCAGGGCTGCTACAACCGATCGCAGCTGTTGTCGCATTGTCGTTTTGGGCAATTTTGCGTTGCGCTGTGCTTGGCAGGTTTTGCCGGAAAAACTCCTGATCGGCCGCAGGACGCCAACGATTGCTAAGTTCGAGCCCGTGTTTTTCCGCGTAAATTTTGGCCTGAACTTTTTCAAATTCAGCTGGCGACATTAAACGGGGTGGTGCAACTGTCTTGTTTGGTGTGTGCTGCTGTTTTGCAGCAAGTTCAGACAGATGCTGGCGTTGTAAATCGACGCTGATTTGACCAGGGTGTGTTAATTGCACCTGCTCCTGCGCCATAACCAAACCGCTGCTGAGCAAAAGCGGCAGCAGCTTCAAATGGGTTTTCATAAAGGCATGTTCCTTCCGATGAGTGATCGTTATAATTGTGTTACCTGCGCAGGTGGGAATAAGTTAACACAATATATATTGTATACAATATATTCAACTTGGTTTATTTAGTTTGACCTGATCGGTGTTTTTACTTCATTTGGTTATAAAAGCACCTGAAATAGGCAAATTAATGCGATTACGGAAACAAAATTGCAAAACCAGCAACTACCGGCTTTTGCTGTCATGTGTTCCGGTTGCTGTCTGCACCGCAGAAAAATTGGCACAGGCGGAGCGCGTTAATCGCGGTAATACAATGCGGTAGCAAAAAAGGAAGAAAAAGTGCTTTATATAGTGATGTTAGGTGGCCGTCACGCGGCGGCAAAAATTGAAGTGCATGATGTTGTTTTTGCTTGTGGTGATAATCTGCAACAGATTTATCCACAATTGCGTGAGCAGTGGTTTGGTAGCGCCGAAGGTTTACATATAGATTCCTGGATGGCGGTAGACGGTGTAGAACAGTATAAAGTCGGTTTCAGCAACACAGCACCCGCAGCAGGCGAACTCAGATTATTTTTTATTAATCTGGGGGGGTATCAGTATAGCCATTTTGGTGAAGAACATCGTTATTTACTGGTGGTTGCCAAAGACAAAGTCAGCGCCAAACAAAAAGGCAAAACCATGCTGGCGGCACATTGGGAAAAGCCACATACAGACAATCTGTGGGATTTAGACGATTGTATTGCAATCGACAATATTGCCGGGCGTTATATCAAACTGACAGTAGAACCACACCAGGGTATCCAACAGCAAAATGATTATATTTTGCTGTAACAGAATAAAATCAGCCAACTGCAGCAAACAGTATTTAAAAGCAAGCAGCAGCGTAGTTGGCCGCAGTGGCAGCGAATTATTGAAAGACGAGACGATAGGTAATGTGTATAACGTTTCTAAATATTAAAATATCATATTTAACATAATATACAGTTTAGGAAATGTAGATTATATTAAAACCCTTTAATAATCAGGCTTGTAGCTGATTTTAGGGGAGGGCAAAACGTACATTTTGCCCATTTAAAAGCAGCACAAAAAATAGCCATCATGCCACCATCTTTGTCAGCACTTTGACGTCCATTTTCCCCGACTTCTTTACCTCTTCCCAGAAAATTACCATGGAATTGCTGCCACGCTTCATTTCGTACTCAATGTGGGCGTCAGCCAGCACCTGTAAAGGATTTAGGTCGAGTAGATAGGCAATTTTTATAGCCATTTCATCATTCATCACACAGGTGCCTGAACGGTAAGTGCTAAGTCTAGAGGTGCTTTCGCCAAGTTTTTTGGCAACAGCATAGTCAGAAGCTAATGAATACGCAGCTTTGAGCGCGTCGATGTAATCAACAGTTTTCAATTTACGTTCCCCCAAGAACAAAATTCACCGTGAAGTTTAGGCAATTAACCAAACGCACTCAACTAACACGGTGCATTTGCTTAGCTCGACGCATCAAGTTAGCCTTCATTCCGTGCTCTGGTTCTACCGATTGGCGTTCCCCCAAGAACAAAACCTTTCCGAAAACTGGTGCACAACTCCCTACGGCCGCCATCAGATTTCTCCGGTTTGATGGCGGCCACCGACTGTAGGGGTCGGAGATAGGGCGGTAAAACAAAATTGCACAGGAGTATCCATACATGGATATACATACAGTACTTTCCGAAAATGAACCTCATCTGAAAGCGCAATTAGCTCTTTTAGAAACAATGGCCGAAAACGCCACCAAAGACCCCGTAGCTTTAAAAAGCATTCAAACAGACATTGCCTGGCTGAAGTCGTCCGCAAAACTCAGCGTGATAGACCAGCAGCAAGCGCAGCTTAACGCTACCCACCTCGACAAAATCCGCGCCAAATTAACCAAGCCAAAAGCACCCGCCACTGCGCGTCCTGTCTATGCAAACCGACTGATGGGGCTGCCGCAATTATGAAAACAATGCACACAAATAGGGCGGCCGTTGCGCTGCTGTGGACACAAGACCTGTTGCTTATTCAGGCCAGCCGCATGCCAAAAGCCGACGAGGCAAAATGGCTGCATGCCGCTAAAACGCCAATTCTAATGTTGCACTACGCCAGCGAGAACGTGCAGGAAGTTGCCACAAGAATTAGTAACGCTCGCATTGAGCGTTTTGTAAGAAACCGCCACGGACGGAGGCTGCCAGCATGAGCATGATTTCAGGTTTACCAATTACCGGCCGTCAGGCCATTGAAAAATTCGGCATAGAAAAACTACATGGCTGCCAGTGTGTAGCCACCAGCTGCGTACTGGGTGACGGCTCTGTTGATCTGGTTTACGGCGTTATTGTTGACCCAGCAGATTGCGTAATAGACGAACCGGACGACTCAGTATTTTTTGTGGAGTACCACGCGGTAGATGACTGGTATGTAACCGGCATTGCCGCCGATGAACAAATAGTTTTGCTGAATATGGTTGCTGATGTTGCTGCAGAAGGGGTGATGGTATGAACAATGTAATGCTTGATATTGAAACGCTGGGCACCAGCAAAAACGCCGCAATCATCAGCATTGGTGCTGTGTTTTTTAACCCGGCAACAGGTGAGCTGGGTAACGAATTTTATAAAACCATTCGGCAGGATAGCTGTGAAACCATTGGCCTTGAAGTTGATGCAAGCACGCTGAAATGGTGGAGCGAACAAAGCGAAGAAGCACGCGCCGTGCTGAATTGCCCTAATGCAACGCATATTGCTTTAGCGCTGAACGATTTTTACCTGTGGATTAAAGAAAACACCACAGCCACCAAACACGTTGAAATTTGGGGTAATGGCTCAAGTTTCGACTGCGCAATTGTAGACAACGCCTACCGGCGCTGCGCCATCAATCTGCCGTGGCGTTATGCCAACGAGCGCGATGTAAGAACCATTGTTGCGCTGGGTCGTGAGTTACTTCAAATAGACCCGAAATATGACTTTCCATTTGTTGGCACTGCACACAACGCTTTAGCCGATGCAAAGCATCAGGCGACGTATGTAAGCCATATCTATCAGGCACTGGCCGCAAAATGTGGTGGTGCAGCATGAGAACTTGTGATCAGGTAAACGAATTTTTAAGCACTTTTAAGCCGTATACGCCAAAGCACAAAACCCGTGTGGCCTACGAGGTAAAAGAGTCTGATCAGATAATTGATTGTGACGACGAAAGATTTGGCGTTTTAAAAACGGACAAGGGTTCCGTAAAGTTTATTCGGAACATTGAGTTTTTAGCCTATCAGGTATTCCCTGGTGATTTTATCGAAATGATCAGGTGGCCAGATGTTGCAATTCACTGGCCACGCGCGAAGTTTGAAGCCCAGAACGTGACAGCCAACGACACTGTTATTCAGCGTGGCGATGCAGTTTTAGAGGAAACGTACCCAGGCGCTCTTAATGTGGCCGGTCACGTTATCAAAATCAAAGACCGCTATTTTATCGGCATTGAAAATGGCCGGGTTCACACAGCATGGTGCCTTGCTGGTGCCACAAAGTTTTGCCGCCACAACGACGGTAAAAAGCTGCAAAAAACACTGGCCGAACTGGCCGCACGCAAGAAAAAGACCCAGGTATTAGAAGTCGGCTATTGGTCGCGTGAATTTGCTGAAGTGCAAGGCGGTGCAGTATGAGAGGCTTGATAATTGATAATTTCGCCGGCGGTGGCGGCGCATCCACTGGTATTGAAATGGCAATTGGCAGATCAGTTGATATAGCCATCAACCATGACCCAAGCGCAATTGCCATGCATAAAGCCAATCACCCGGACACCTTTCACTATTGCGAATCAGTGTTTGACGTGGACCCATTGCAAGCCACAGCTGGACGGGCAGTTGACCTTTGTTGGCTGTCACCGGACTGCACTCATTTTAGCAAAGCCAAAGGCGCAAAGCCGGTAAGCAAGTTTATCCGTGGCCTTGGCTGGATTGCTGTGCGCTGGGTATTAATGACCAAACCGAAAGCGCTGATGTTGGAAAACGTCGAAGAGTACCAAACGTGGGGGCCTCTGGTTGCAGATGAAGAAGGCAATCACTTTCCATGTCCTGACCGCAAAGGCGAAACCTTCAAAGCATTCGTGGCAATCCTGAGCACCGGCATTGCCGCAGATCACCCTGCTTTGGCCGAGTGCTGCGAAGTGCTGGGCATTACAGACCCGGCGCCGCTGATTAAAGGGCTGGGCTACAAAGTAGAATGGCGGGAACTGCGGGCCTGTGACTATGGCGCACCGACTATCCGCAAGCGTCTATTTATGGTTGCGCGTTGTGACGGCCGGCCGATTGTTTGGCCAGCACCAACACACGGAAAGCCGGATAGCAAAGAGGTCAAAGCCGGCCTGTTGAAACCATACCGCACAGCTGCGGAATGCATTGACTGGTCTATTCCATGCCAAAGCATTTTCGGCCGCAAAAAGCCGCTGGCTGATGCCACCATGAAGCGGATAGCAAAAGGCCTGGTGCGTTATGTCATTGAGGCAGAAAAACCGTTCATTGTAGAAGGGCAGTTCACTCCATTCATCACAGAGCACGCCAACGCCAGTAATCAACGCAACATGCCAGCGGATGAACCTCTGCGTACCATCTGCGCTCAGGTGAAAGGCGGCCACTTTGCTGTAGTCGCGCCAGTCATTGCTCGGCAGTTCGGCAAATCCATTGGCCATCGCGCAGACGAGCCGAGCGCAACAATTACCGCAGGCGGTGGCGGAAAGTCTCAGCTGGTGGCTGCGTTTCTGGCGAAGCACTACGGCGGAAATTACTCCGGCCCGGGCGCAGATGTTACGGACCCACTGCCCACAGTCACCTCTGTTGATCATAACGCACTGGTTACCAGTCACCTGGTAAAGCTGCGCGGTACCTGCCAAGACGGTCAGCCAGTGACTGAGCCGATGCCAACGGTAACCGCAGGCGGCAATCATGTCGGCGAGGTTCGGGCATTTTTGCTGAGGTATTACGGCAACGAGCAGGACGGATGCGAACTGCAAGACCCGCTGCACACCATCACTGGCCGAGACAGATTTGGCCTGGTAACGGTTAACGGCGTTGACCATGTGATTGTAGACATCGGCATGCGGATGCTGCAGCCACATGAGCTGTTCAAAGCTCAAGGCTTTCCGGATGACTACATCATCGACCGGGACGCATCAGGCAAGGCCATGACTAAAACGGCACAGGTCGGACGCTGTGGAAACTCAGTTCCACCACCACTGGCAGAAGCATTGGTTCGCGCCAACTTGCCGGAGCTTTGCAAAGACCAGCAGGAGCGTGCGGCATGACAAGAAATAGCCTCCCAATACCGCCTTATGAAAGCAGTATCTTTGCAAAGGGAAATCAACCGTCAGCGGTTGTTGTTGGTTTGCAGAGTGAGACAGGAAATCTAGTGATTGGCCAGGTCATAGGGCGCGTAGTCTGTGAAATGAATTACCAGAGCTGCAAATGGGGCGAACAACATATCCGTCAGCAGTCAGTTGAAGGGCATTTACTTGTCCTGCAATCGGAACTCAAAGAAGCAATCGACGGCTGGATGAAAAACAGCACAGGCCGGAACTCAGTTGAATCTGAAATAACACAGGTTGCCGCAGTGGCTATTCAGGCGCTGATCAATATTGAGCTGGCCAAAATGAGCCAAATGCAACGCCAAGAGCAGTACGACGAGGATATTCCGCAATGAACAGAGGCCACGCCACTGGTCGATGCCCGGGTCTGAAACTGACCAGAGCTTTGATCACTGTCGTGGTTTTATGCGTTTGCGCCAGTATTTCTGTTTTTGTATTAGGTAGTTTGATTAAGTCGGTGATCTGTCCATGTATTTAAACCCAGCCCTGAACCGTGACCAAAACCGCTTTGTAACCAAGATGCTGCGCGGCCTGCCAAAACCAATGGCAGCCAGCCTGTGGCCATTAGCGCAGGCCGCAAAAGACAACCCAACGCCAGAAAATAACCGTGCTTTTCGCAAAGCAGCCAGCAAAAAGCGCCAGCAGTACGGGCGCAAAATGACTTATTTGCAGCAGTTTAAAATTCCGGCCAAGGTTATTAACCAAAAAGACCGCACCAAAAAACTGGCTGACGATTTAGCCCTGCAATGTTTTCAGGACATGATTACCGCAGCAGAAGGTTTAACCGGTGATGAAGACCACGAAACCAGAGTGCACGCGGTTTACGACATTGTTTGCAACCAGAGTTTAAACCGGCTGCCGCACGTAACGCCGCCACTGTGGGGCATGGAAACAGACACATTAGCCAAAGAGTGCGCTTTGCTGCGTTTGCAGTGCCCTAAGTGGTGGCGCCGAAAGTTGCTCAGGCTGCGCCAGCAGCATTTGGAAATTTTAGAAATTATTCAGGGCAATGTGGGTAAAGGCGTTAGCGCCTATGCCAGCAAACGCGCCGTTGCGGAATTTGTCCGTGACAAAGCAGCGCAGCGCCGCTGGGCAGAATCGTTAACCCTGATTAATGAGTGCGGCGACGAATTAGCGCTGATCAACGCCATTGAAGCCAGTACCGCAAACCCAGAAAACGCCCGGGCTGAGCTGATGAAACGAATTCGCGGCATTGAAGAGTACGCGGAAGAAATCGGCTTTGCAGCGGTGTTTATTACCGTTACTGCGCCGTCAAAGTTTCACGCAAACAGTGCCAACTGGAATGGCAGCAGCCCAAAAGAAACCAACGCTTACATGGTGGATACATGGGCGAAGGCAAGGGCAAAGCTGAAACGGATGGATGCCAAGTATTTTGGTGTACGGGTATCAGAGCCACACCAGGACGGCACGCCACACTGGCACATGATGCTGTTCGCACCAGCGAAAGATTTAAAAGCCATTTGCCGCTGCATCCGCTGGTATTTTTGCCAGGAGGAAATTGGCGAATTAATGGCGCGTTTTAAAAAGCGTAAATCACTGCGAAAGGCTTACCGTAAAGCGCGCCAGTTATGGGGTTACGAAAAATCACAAGGCAAAAAAGTAAGCGCACCGCGCAAATTCCACTACCCATTTCAGCCGCGGTTTGACGCTGAATACATCGACCCAAGCAAAGGCAGCGCAGCTGCTTACATTGCCAAATACATTTCTAAAAACATCAACGGTTTTGAAGTTGCTGATCTGATTGACAGCGAAACCGGTAAAACGCTGGGCGATGGCGTGATGAATGTTAAAACGTGGGCCAGTGTCTGGAACATCCGCCAATTTCAATTCCAAGGTTGTGACCCAATTACGTCATACCGAGAAATCCGCCGGGTGCGTGAAGCTTTTACTGAAGAGC
Organism: Rheinheimera sp.; assembly: GCA_003543135.1. GTDB lineage: Bacteria > Pseudomonadota > Gammaproteobacteria > Enterobacterales > Alteromonadaceae > Pararheinheimera. The sequence continues at coordinate 234,652 of DPJG01000023.1, read as the reverse complement.
ATCAAAACGAGTTGGAACAATTGCGCTTGGCAGCAGACAGCAATGACTTTGTAAACTTCATCAGAGCGCTGCGAACCATGACCACAGAAATAAAATACGAGGTTACGCCATACGGCAATGAATATGGCGAGGCAGTCAAACGAATAACCGGCATTGAAGCCGGAAAAGGCTTCGCGCTAACCCGTCCGCACAAATGGGAAATGCGGCGTAACGCTCTTAAGTCTGGCGCAGCCAGACAATCTTGGACTAGTGGCGTTAACTGTACGGGGTCCCATGAGGCCGGAAATCACGACCAAACGCCAAGCCTGCCGCCAAAATCCCATCTTCACGGGATTGGGCCGGAAGCAATAGCCCTGTTGAAGCGGGGCTATACGGTCAACATCGACGGCCAGCGCTGGAAAATGCGCTACGGCAGCCTGCAACAAGTACCAGAACCGCAGCACCCAAGCCAAAGGGTAAATTTTGTAGTGCGTCGACGGAAGACAAAGCCTGATTTGGTGGCCCCAGGTGCTGACACCAACAGGCCAAACAACAAGCTATCAAGTGAAGTGAAAGCCATTATTGCGGCGATGGTAGCCAGTCGCTGATTAAGAGAGGTACTCATGCGGATATTGTGCACAGTGTGCGGGAAAAAAGCGGTGATCGGGAAAACTGACCGGCTCAGCGTAGCCCTTACAAACCTGTATTGCTCATGCACGGATCCGGAGTGCGGCCACACATTCGTTACCAACGTATCGTTTAGCCACACACTCAGCCCATCGGCAAAAACCGCCACCGAAGTTGTGTCGGCACTAGCCAGGGCGCTTTCACCAGAGCAGCGCAAAGCCTTGCAGCAGGAGCTGGCATTCTAAGAATAAAAGCAAATAATTTGCTGCTGACAGGTTGTCACATAACTCGCGGATGCTAAAACTATAGTTGACAGGTGTAGTCGTTCGGCTACAATTATAACTAGGTAGTTATAGGGCTCCGTATGTACACAATTAAACAAACAGAAGAGTTTGAAGCGTGGCTGAAGGGTCTGAAAGACAACATGACCCGTATAAGGTTAAGCAAAAGACTGGATAAAGCAGCTCGTGGTTTGTTGGGGGACGTAGCCCCAGTTGGTGACGGCGTTTATGAGTTTCGTGAATTTTTTGGCCCAGGCTGGCGTATGTATTACATTCAGCGCGGCGACACGATGATAGTTATGCTGGGCGGTGGCGATAAATCAACACAACAGCAAGATATCGAAAACGCAATTGCGATATCTAAAACACTGGAAGATTGAGGATTTAATGATGGTTAAGGTAGCTGAGTTATCCACATTTGACATGGCTGAAGCCCTGCAAAGTGAGCAAGATATCATGGACTATTTAAATCTGGTGCTTGAAGAAAATGATCCAGCTGAACTGGCCCATGCACTGGGTGTTATTGCCAGAGCAAAAGGCATGACACAAATTGCAAGAGATGCAGGTATTGGCAGGGAGGCTTTGTATAGAGCGCTTCGCCCTGATGCTTCACCACGTTTTGATACTATAAATAGAGTTGTGCATGCTATCGGCTTAAAGCTGGCAATTGTGCAAGATGGTCACGCCTTATAAGTAAGTAGTAACCGAAGTAAAAAAAGCCGCACTAAGCGGCTTTTTTGTGGCCATAAATCAAACCGACGGCGCTGCCTTTGGCTGCATATCAAACACCAGTCGCAAATTAGCCGGCACTTCAGGGTCACGCGCCACGGCATCCACCAGAATATTAATCAGCGGTTTGGTTTCACTTTCAAAATACACTTCGTTGTATTTGGTCGGGTCACCAAGGCCAGCTGTGTTGGTGGGGATCATACCGCCAAGGCCAGCAGGGAAACGGTGAGCATTAAACACATCCTGCGCACTGACAGACTTCACCTGGCTAAATTCGTCCTTACTTTCAAAGTTACCCACCGGGATAATTTGAATGCCTTTTTCTTTGCCGTTCGGGATGTTTACAAACAGAGAATTAAAATTGCCAACGCCCTTTGAGTCATGAATTTTTTGTTTCAGCTCTTTTTCCACTGCCGGGTCCAGGTTGGGATCAGTGGCATACAGAATAAAGCCCATGTGGGCGCCGTTAATGTAGTACTTGCGCCGGAACATCGTTGCATCTTCGCTGAGCATGGCCGACTGCAAACCGCCCAGGTAATCAGGGCAGCCATAAATTTGCTGCACAGTGTCGTAAATCCGGCACCAGATTATATCTTTGGGTTTGTAGCGCTTAATTTGCCGGTCACGTTCCAGCACAGCACAACCACCATCTTCGGTAACGCGAGACCGATAACTGGGCAGCGGATAAAGCCCAAGCACTTTGCCAAAGCCGTTGCGGATTTTCAGCAGTGGAACATCACCAAACTGGATCAGGTTTAAAAATGCCGAGCCAATTTCCTGCGCACTCATGCCACCAGATTTATAACGTGCTGCGGCCATATTGGCGCGGCTTTGCAGTATGCCGCCATGCTGGGCGTTGCGTCTTGGCAGGTTCGCCAGCAAATGCCGGTCTATCGGTGGTTCCCAATAGTCGTCCTGCTGGTTGTAATACAGCGAATCGTAGTCAGTCAGCCACATTTTTGGCATCACGGTTTCAGGCATAGAAAAAACCACGGTGCCGGGCTTTTTATCCTCTTCAGCAATTTGCTGATCAGGGGCAGTTAGTTGGGTATCGACCATGAGGATTTCCTTTGATGTTCGTGGTTAAGTGGCTCGTTAATCACCGCGTGGGCAATGGCAAAAAATATGTCGGCGTGGCCGGTGGCGTTGTCCCTGCTGGCCTTAAAGGTAATGGCACCGCCGCTGTCGGTGACAGTGCGGCGAATAGCAAGGCAGCTCATGGCAACGTCTTTGTGTGAGGCATCCCACTCAATGCGGCCGCCTTCAATCACATCAATCATCTTCAGCACCAGCCGTGTTTTACTGCTTACGCTGTAGTGAATGGCAGTTGCTTCGCGTGGGTAAAGCGTGCTGATAGAGTCAAACACACCGGAGCCAATGCCGGTGGTATCAACGCCAATGTAGGTAACGCGATACTTTGCATACACCTTTTGAATTTCGGCAACGTGGTGGGAAAAGTTCAAACCGCGCCAGTAGTGCTTTTCCAGCAACCTGAATTTTTCGCCTTTGGTTTCACCTGGTGCAATCACTGCCAAAGTGGCATTGTCGCGGGTTCGGGATGGGTCGTAACCCAGCCACACTTCGCGGTTACCAAATGGCCGGGGCGCTGCCGGTTTGTAGTCTTGCCAGCGGGCAGAATCCACCATGCATTTTTCGAGGTCTGCAAACTTAAATACACTGTCGGCATCGTCAACAAACACACACATAAACAGGTTGGCAAAGTCGTCGCCGTTGTATTCGTCGCGCAGTTCGTCAATGTCAAACAGCTCACAACCACCGTTAACGGCGTCTTCAATGGTAACCGCAAAACGCCATTGCTTATCCGGGCACAACCGGCCACCGTCGCGCAGTTCATCAAAGCCGGGGAACTGAATTTCCTCACGTTCTGGTTTGCCTTGACGCCAGTGGTCGCCGGTCCAGAATGGGTATGCAGGGTGGGCTTTGGTCGATGGCGTGGAAAAGTAGGTTTTACGCCAGTTTTTGTGCGTGGCCATGGCCGAAGCCAGTTTGTTCAGTACATCAAATTTGCCAATCCAAAAGTATTCATCAATGTACACATGGCCGTGGTAACTCTGCGCGGTTTTGCTGTTGGTGCTTAAAAAGCGTAGTTCAGCATCACCGTGCGCGGTGTGCAACACAATCGGGTTGCCGGTTAGTTCAATTTCAAAGAACTGCTGGGCAATGGCAATAATGTAACTGCGGAACACTTCTGCCTGGCTGCGCGACGCCGAAAGGAATATCTGTGGCTCGCCGGTCAGTGTGGCCTGTTCAAAGGCTTCACCGGCAAAATAGTAAGTGGCACCAATCTGCCGGCTTTTTAAAATGTTGCGAATACGCTGGCACAGGTTCTGGTGCATCGTTTTTTGGTATTCAAACAACGTGTCATGCCAGCAGGCAAAATCTTCAGCGGTTAATTCACTAACATCATTTTTCTTTTTACGGCCTTTGCGTTTGGTGCCGGAATTAGTATCAGATTTTTCTGAACTGTCACCACTGCGGGTGTTTCCGCCAGTATTGCTGCGCTTGTCGCTCTGGTGCTGGCCAGAGTCTTCAGCCTGTGTTTTGCGTTCAGCATCAATCCGCTGCTTCTTCAGGCGCACATGCTGGTTAATCAGCATTTCCAGTTCTTTGATCTGGTTGCCGGTTTTATCTGGGATGTCAGTTAGCAGGACAATGCGACGCGCTATGGCTTCATCCACTTCTTCTTCGCGCAGCAAATCGCGCCAGCCGTATTTTTCAGCCCAAAAATACACAATGCGGTTGTTTGGTAACCCCAGGTCGTCGCGGATTTCGTCGGGCGTCCAGCGCTTTAAATAAAGCCGTTTTGCTGCTTCGCGGATTTCGGGAGAGTAGGCCATAAATGCGGAAAATTGCCGGGTTAACTGACACAATACAGTTAGTGTATTGTCTGCAAAGGTTGGGTTAACTAACTAATTTTCCTGCATATTCTGATAAATCAAAAATCGGAACCACCAAGAATAATGCCCCGTGATTAACCATTTACAACGCCTTAAGCTTAAGGCCACAAAGGTATTTATCCGTTAGAAGAGCAGGCAAATGGCAGGAAAACAAACTGGGTGGGTAATCGCAGCAACCGAAGGCGCAACAGTCGACGGCCGCATAATCACCAAAGAGTGGATCCAGCAAATGGCGGAATCCTATTCCACAGATGAATACACCGCAATGATTTGGCCAGAGCATTTCCGTTCGTCCTGGGCACCGTTCGACGGTAAAAACTGGGGCACGGTAGACGAAGTTAAAGCGGCCACCAAAGGCGGCAAACTGCGTTTATACGTCAAATTAACCGCCAATGATTATCTGCTGGCTGCCAACGCAGACGGCCAAAAGCTGTTTATGTCGATTGAGCCAAATATCGACTACAAAGGCACCGGCAAAGCGTACCTGCAAGGTATCGCGGTCACTGACTCACCAGCATCTACCGGCACCACCCGGCTTAAATTTTCAGTAGGCGAAAGTGACTTTGATCACGAAGTCAGCCAACTGGAAGAGCTGTTAAGCACCGATTTCATCAAAGAACAAAACCAACAAAATCCGGCCACGGAAAAGGGCCTGTTTGCCGCAATAAGCACCGCCATTGGCGAAGCCATTAAAAAGTTCCATATGCCTGATCCGGCAACAGCCACCACCGAGGAAGAAGAGATGACCAAAGAACAATTTGACGCGCTGATGAATAAAGTCGGCGGCATTGAAACGAAAGTGACCGAGCTGGAAACCAAATTCAGCAAAGCGCCGGAAGCTGAAAAACCGGCCGACAAGCCAGCTGAAAAAGTTGAAGACAAGCCAGCTGAAAAACCAGCAGACACAGGAATTACCGCTGAGCAGTTCAACCAACTGAATACCAGTCTGACAGGACTGGTGGCAAAAGTTGAAGGGCTGGAAAACAAGTTCAATGAAATGAGCAAAGAAGTGCCAGACCAAAAGCCAGACCCAGCGGGTGGTGGTGAAACATTCACGGTTGTTTAATCGCTGACATTAAAAAACGCTCAGCACTTAAACCTTAGTAAAAATTAGCAGCGAGAGAAACAGATGAATTTAACCACTATCGCATTGGCCTGCATTGCAGCTTACAGCAGCAACTTAGCAAAGGCCTACAACACCACAGACGTCAGCAAACAATTTGCTGTTACCAGCCCGATGGAAACCAAATTACGTGCCGCCATTCTGGACTCAGTTGAATTTTTAAAACTTATCACCTGTATGGACGTTGACCAGATCAAAGGTCAGGTGGTGAGTGTAGGTAATACCGGCATTGCCACTGGTCGCGCAGCAGGGCGTTTCACCACAGGCCAGGACGTAGACGGCAACGAATACGAATTAAAAGAAACAGACTCATGCGCCTATGTGCCATGGGCGACGCTGGCAGCGTGGGCGAACGCAGGTTCAGAACGTGAATTTATGCGGTTAATGAGCGAAAACGCCACCATGCGTTTTGCTCTGGACATTCTGCGTGTTGGCTTTAACGGCACATCAGCTGCTGCAGTTACGGATCCGGTGGCTAACCCGTTAGGCCAGGACGTGAACAAAGGATGGCACCAGCTGGTAAAAGAAAAAGCACCGGATCAGGTGATGACCGATGCCATTTACTTTAACCCGGACGCAACAGGCGTGCTGGCCGACGGCGAATATAAAACGCTGGATGCCATTGTTACCGAAATTAAATTAACGCTTATTCCTGAACAGTTCCGCAATGACCCGCGCCTGGTGGTGCTGGTGGGTAGCGACTTAATTGCCGCTGCACAAATCAAGCTGATGAATCAGGCTGACAAGCCAACTGAGCGAGTTGCCGCCCAGATGATGGACAAATCAATTGGTGGCCTGCGTGCTTACACACCGCCATTTTTCCCAGGCAAACGCATCGTGGTCACCATGCTGCAAAACCTGCACTGCTACACCCAAAAAGGCACCCGGTCACGCAAATCAGAGAACGTGGAAGACCGCAAACGCTGGGAAGACAAGTACTGGCGCTTTGAAGGTTACGCGGTGGACGAATATCTGGCCTACGGCGCTGTGGATGAATCAGCCGTAAACATCGGCCCAGCGCCTTAACCGGCAGCAGTAACGATGCCAGGCGCGTAACAGTGCCTGGCAATTCAACCACCAATGTTTAACAGCTAAAACCAGCAGGAACCGCCATGAGTGCCATTGCCAATTTCAAAAAACGCCGTGAAGCGCAGCGCGCATTGCAAAACAACAACGCCGGATATGCCACGGCCGAAAAAGCCGCACCAGCGCCCGAAAATGAAGCGTTGTCGTTACTGGCCGCATTGCTGGGTTGTGATGTGGATGGTGCTATTGAGCTGGCCAAAAAACTGCTTGAGCAAGGCGCTTACATTGCTGGTTTGACTGAAGAGCAGTTAGCAGCAGTGGAAGAGCAAGCGGCAGCTGATGACAAAGAAGAAAAAAAAGAACCGCAAAACGACACAGTAAAAGCGGATCTGGAACGCGCAGCCACAGAAATTGAATCTAGCGCCGGCACCCTCGAAGGTGCAGCGGAAACGGTTAACGATGCAGCCGAGCAAATCAGCAGCGCAGCGGGTGGGCTGGAAGAAACAGCCAACCAACTGGCGTACAGCGCTGGAGATATCGGCCAGGTAACTGCTGATTTAAAAGAGGCGACTGCTGAATTAAAAAAGCCGTCGGCGGAGCAAAAATCCTCGCGTGGCGGGAAAGCCGCAACGCAGAAAAACAGCTCGAACAAGTAAGGTTAACCGGTAACGCGCAGTATGCGCCAAGCCTGCATTTACAGCTGATTGAACTGGATGCAGACCTAAAGCGGTTAAAAGCATTTGAACGGCGGGCGGACAAAATCGCCCATAAACGAGACGTGTTATTGCCAAAGTGGTTGCCAATCGTCGAGGCATACCTAAACGAGCGCAAGGAAAAAGGCCATGAGAAAACTGTTAGTGATCATCCTATTTTTGCTTATGTCACCGTTTGGCTGTTCGACGTGGGCAATCTCGGCAGAGCCCTCGAATTTGCCTTTGCTGCAATCGAGCTTGGCCAGCCAATGGCAGGAAGCATCCGCCGTAAATGGCCTGGTTTTATTGCCGACACCGTTTTTGATTGGGCAGAGCTGCAAGCCGAACATGGCCACAGCATCGAACCCTACTTTGGCACCGTGTTTAACCGTGTGGTTGGTGAGTGGAAGCTCCCAGAGCAAGTTACCGCCAAGTTCTACAAATTTGCAGGCCTTGCCTTACTCCGGGCTAAAAACGGCGACATTGCCCCAAGCCACATTGGCGATGTGGACCGGCTTAAACGTGCCGATCAGCTTTTAGAAAAAGCGGCGGACTTGCATAAGCACGCCCAGGTAAAAACGGTAAGAAACAAAATTGCCATGCGACTGCGGGCAATTGAAGAGTTAAACCGGCAGGGCGATAGCCAGCCGGATTAAAAAGGCTCCAACCCTCCAGTGCGCTAACCGAGTGTTTAACGGGCGACTGTTAAAAATCACGTTGACGTTAACCGCACTGAACCTATTCAACTGCAAGGGCAGCACATGAGCGGATTTGGTTTTCAGTCACCGGCACAAGAAAGCATCATTATTGATGCCGCAAGCGGCTGGCCGGAACTGTCAACCGGTGAATTTCGCCAGCACCGCCGCATTCCGGAATTTTTTGAAGAAGCGGTAATAGCCGACGCCATCAACCGCAGCGTGGCTGAAATACAGCAGCAACTGATCAAGTACGTTACGGGCAACAGCGAAGACAAGGATGTCACTTTTACCCTGAGCATTGGCTTAGTTCCTGATTTCAGTGAACAGCAAATTAGCATTTACCGCGGCGCAGTGTATGCCCGTTCGCATGCCGATTTGCTGGGTTATTTTTCTGCCGTAGACCAAAAAGAAGCCGGTAACAACAAAGCCACAGATACAGCGCAGCAAGATGCAATTTTGGCGCAATCAAACCGTTCTGTGCGCTTGCTGCTTGGTCTTGGACGTGCCGGAGTGCATTCACTATGAGCGCACCAAAAACCCAACTGCAGCAACTGACCGAGTTTTTGCTTGGCAGCTTAAAGCCTTATGTAAAAGCCAACAGTATTGATGCCTGGCAAGAGGGCGGCACCCTTATTTTAAGCAGTGAAGATTTAGGCACTGGCGGCTATCAGGTGGCGAAGTGGAAGCACAAAGCAGTGATCATCATTGAAAACTTCCCACACCTGAAAGTTTCGCCATACAACCTGCTTGCGATGCTGGCAGCGTTTTTACTGGATAGTAACTGGCCGCGTGATGAATTAGGCCTTGAAGACCCGACGCTGGATATTGATGTGGTCAGCAATGACAACGCCACAGTGATCATTGAAGTGGAACTGCTGGATAACATCGACCTGATACCAGATGCAAACGGCCCTGTGCTGTTTAACGGCAGCAGATACAGCGTGGCGATGGTGCCGGTTTATGTGGCAGAAGAAATTGACGTGCAGGTAATGCCAGGCGGTGACGAATGAGCCTGATCATCACGCCAAACAAAGAACAGGCATTAAGCGCCAGCATGCAACTGCAGTTGTTAAAGCTGCCGGCGGCAAAGCGCACCCGCATTTTAAAAACGCTGGGGCGCTATGAGCGCACACAGGCCCGTAAGCGCATAAGCAGCCAAACAACAACCGAAGGCAGCGCTTTTGAACCACGAAGCGACGGCAAAAAAGACCGGATGTTAAAGCGGCTGGGTAAAACATTAGAGCCTTATGTAAAAAGTGCCAACCGCTTAGAGCTGAAGCATAAAGCGGCGCTGACTGGCCGTATTGCGGCACTGCATCAGGAAGGTGGCCGCGAAAAAATGACAGCCAACAGAATGGCACGCATCCATGGCCAGCCTGACTACAAAGCGCCGTGCACCCGTTCGCAGGCAAAAGCATTGGCCGCCGAAGGGTACAAAGTAAAAAAGGCGAAGGGAAACGGTTACCGCCGTGCCAGCCTGCGCGAAATCATGGACACCTTAAGTCAGGGTAAGGCCATGCTGATCTTACGCAAATTGCGCGACAAACCACAAAAACAGCGCTGGGACATTCCGGTAGCGGCGCGCCCGTTCCTTGGTGATACGACCGACAACGTACAGCGGCAGTTAGTCAGCATCATTGAACAAATTAATAAACGATAAGAGGGGCTGAAAATGTCACTAGGTAAAGTACAGGTAAACAATTTAAATCAGGGCCAGGGTGATATTGCGGCCATTGAACGGCACTTCTTATTTGTTGGTCTGGCAGGCGCAGAATCGGAAGAAAGCCAACTGTTCAGTATTGGAGCTCAAACCGACTTGGAAGCAACTTTTGCTGATAGCCCATTACGCAAACAGCTTATTGCCGCTCAGCTTAACGCCGGCCAAAACTGGACAGCAGCAGTGTACCCGCTGGCAGCAGGCGAAGACGTATTTGACGCTATTACCGCAGCAAATGAAGTACAAAGCTTTGAAATGGTGGTGTTTTGCGATATCAGCGCCACAGCTGCTGAAATCACTGCAAAGCATGATTATTTATTCGGCCTGCAGGCCTCACACGGCCGTTTTGTGTCAGGTATTGCCGCCGTTGCCGGTATAAACGAAGCCACCCAAACATGGGCCGCCTTTGAAGCTGCATTAGTCGCTTTGCAAGCGGGTGTTGCTGCGCATTTAATTGTGCCGGTGCCACAGCTGCACGGTAACAACGCCGGTGTGCTGGCAGGGCGCTTGTGTAACCGTGGCGTCAGCATTGCCGACAGCCCAATGCGTGTTGCAACAGGCGCAGTGATGGGTCTGGGTGTTTCGCCGGTAGACAGTGCCGATAAACCGTTGACACTGGCCACACTGGAAACATTAGCCAACGCACGTTTTAGCGTACCGCAGTGGTATCCGGACTTAGCCGGCATTTACTGGGGCGACGGCACCACGTTGGATGCAGCAGGCGGCGACTATCAATACATCGAGCATTTACGGCCAGTGCACAAAGCCAGCCGCGAAGTGCGCATTTTAGCCATTCGCCGTATTGCGGATCGGGCGCTGAACTCTACACCGGCCAGCATCGAGCTGAACAAATCCTACTTTATGAAACCGCTGCGCAACATGAGCAAAAGCAGCGTGATTTTGGGTACCCAGTTCCCAGGTGAAATTCAGCCACCGCGTGAAGGGGATATCAAAATTGTCTGGACCACAAACAAGGCAGTAACCATTTACATGGTGGTGCGTCCGTACAACTCACCCAAAGAAATTACCGTGAACATTCTGCTTGATTTAAGCAGCGTTTAACTTTTAGCCAGCTTCAGATTGAGCAGCGTGTAGGAGCAATAAAATGCGTTTATCAGGCATGAATTTTAACGTAAATCTTGGCGATATCATGATCCATGTAGATACCGCCACTTTGTCGATTACCGACAACAGCGCAGTAAGCCAAACCAGCGGTGTACCAGATGGCTATGTGGACGGTGATGTATCAGCAAACGGCGAATTGAATGTAAACGCCAGCCAGTTTGCCTTGATCTCAGCGGCCGCCAAAAAAGCCGGTGCATGGCGCGCCATGGAAACCTTCGACATTATGTTTTATGGCAAAACCGCCAAAGACGAAATGAAAGTTGAAGCGTTCGGCTGCCGCATCAAACTGAGCGACATTCTGGATGTGGATAAAAAAGGCGGTCAAGCCAGCCTGTTTAAAATCCCGTTCGACGTTACCAGCCCGGACTTTGTGCACATCGACGGTGTGCCATACCTGCGCCCGGAAGAAATCGAAAACATTAAGCAATAACGCTGGCCAGTGCAGTTATCCGTAACTGCACTGCAGCTGTGTATGTTCAGCAACAGAGAAGGCAATAGCCATGGCAGCAGTAGATTTTGGTTTTATTTCGTCATTAGAAGGCGGCCCTGCGCTCTGTGGTTATGTGCCGGATCCTGAACAATCAAATTCAGGTGTGACCGTTGCTACCGGCTTTGACCTTGGCTGTCGCAGCGACAGCGATTTAGTGGCGCTGCTGCCAGAGCATGGCGAACTGGTAGACAAGCTGGCGCGTTATTGCGGCCATAAACGCAGTACGGCGGTTACCGTGCTGGAAAACTGCCCGCTGCACATCACAGAAGCTGAAGCCAAGCTGATTGATAGCGCGGTAAAGCAGCAGCTGCTGAATCAGCTGCAGCAGCGTTACGACAGTGCCGCAGAAACAGGCTTTGCTCTGTTACCGGCGGCCATGCAAACGGTGATTGCCTCGGTGGCGTTTCAATATGGCGATTTAGCCAAACGCTGCCCCAGGTTCTGGCGTGCGGCAGTTGCTGGTGATGCGATTGCCATGATCCGGGAGCTGAAAAACTTTGGCGACAGGTACATAACCCGCCGTCAGCGTGAAGCCAACTACTTACAAAAATTCTGCAAAGCGGGGATCGCATGAACTGGAAAGATATCGCAAGCACTGTTGGAACCATTGCCGGTTCTGTCGCCCCGTTACTGGGTGGCCCTGTTGGCCTTGCCGTTAGTATTGGCAGCCAGATTGCCGGAGCATTGGGGACAGACAATAGCCCTGCAGCTGTGGCCGCAGCACTTCGCAGCGACCCGAACGCCGCATTAAAACTGCAGGAGTGGGCCGCGCTTGAGCGTGAGCAAATCCGGCAAAGCCACTTAGAGCTGCAGAAAATTGCACTTGAAGAGTACAAAACAGAGCTGCAGGACAGGCAGCAGGCGCGCATTGCCCACAAAGACCACTGGATGCCATCAGCAATCACCATTTTTTTGCTGGTGATGCTGGCTGCACAAATGGCGGTGCTGTTTTTTATGCCAATTCCGGAAGGGAACCGCGATTTGCTGGTGTACCTGTCGGGCAACTTCCTGCCATTTGTATCGGCTGCTGTTTACTACTGGGTGAGTTCAACCAAAGACGCCAGCGAGCGCGAAAGAAAGTTGAGCATGAGCACCACAGCGCAGACGGCAACAGGCCAGCACAAGTAAGGATGCAGCCATGGAAATAGCAAGCTGGGTAGGAATTGTTGTGAGTTTAATGGGGGTGGCCATGGCTGTAATAGTGCCGCTGATTGCGCACCTTTACAGCGTTGTGCACAACACCAGTAACGAGTTAAGCAAGCATCAAACCCATATTGCCGAAAACTACTCAACAAAAATTGAGGTAGAAAAACTGGGATACCGCATCGAACGGCAAATGAAAGATGGTTTTGACAACCTCAAAGAGCTTTTAAGTAACAGAAAAAATAAGGACGCAGCATGAAACAAGCAATCATTTTAGCCATCGCCGATACAGATTTTACTTTTAACGTGACAGCACAAGACCACAACACTTTTGTGGATTCGGCGGCACGGCGTGAATCAATTACAGCATCAGCACACAACTTTGTGATGCGGACCATTAACCCGGAACAAAAAGAAGACCTGAAAGCGCTGCTGGAAAATTCCCCAGGTGCAGCAGTGCAAATTGCGTCAGAACTGGGCGCTGAGTTCTCGCCGGTACTGGAAATCACCGTAAAAAAATAACGGAGCTGGTTGCAGCGCTGGAAAACAACCAGTTGGAACAAATGCTGGCGCTGCGCCGGCATTGGTTGCCAGGCGAAGACGACAGTGAAATGTCCATAGCCCGCGCCCTGTGGTTGCATAAAAACCACTTTGAATCGTTAGAAGCCATCACCGCCAACGGCGTAAACCGCGCCTTTGCCGGCAAGTAAATAGAGGCAAATATGAGCTTACCAGCACCGCTGATGTTTACCGTTGGCTTGATTGACCAGATAACCAAGCCGATTGCCAAAATCAGCAATAAGTTAAATGGTTTAGCTGAAAACTATCAGGCTGGCACCATGCAAATGGCGTCAGGTGTTGGTGGTGTTGTGGCCAGCGGCTATGCGCTGCAAAACGCCCTGATGCCAGCCATTGAAATGGACAGGGCCCTGGGTGAAGTTACGTCATTAGGTGTGCGTGATAGCGCCCTTAAAATGCTGGCTCAAAACTCCTACGACTACGCGCTGAAATACGGTGCATCAGCAGTCGATTTTGTGCGGTCCAGCTACGATATTCAGTCTGCCATCGGCGGGCTAAATGACGCTGATTTAAGCCGCTTTACCATGGCTTCAAACGTACTGGCAAAAGCCACCAAAGCCGATGCGGCCACCGTGACAAACTACATGGGTACTATGTACGGCATTTTTAAAAACGATGCCAAAAACATGGGTGAGGGTGCCTGGATAGAGCGAGTCACAGGTATGACTGCAAGCGCAGTTGTGGCCTTTAAAACCGACGGTAAAAAAATGTCCGATGCTTTTGCCGCACTGGGCGCGTCGGCAGGTTTGGCACCGCTTGAAGAGCAAATGGCCATCATGGGCACACTGCAGGCCACCATGGAAGGCAGTGAATCGGCCACCAAATACAAAGCATTTTTAGCCGGTGTGGGTAAAGCACAAAAATCGCTGAACCTGCAGTTTGCCGACGCTAACGGCAACATGCTGCCAATGATAGACATCCTTAACAAAATTAAAGGTAAGTACGGTGACACCATCAGCGTTGCTGAAGGCGATCAACTGGCAACTGCCTTTGGTTCACAAGAGGCGGTATCACTGGTGAAGTTGCTGCTAAACGATGTTGACGGTTTAGCGGGGTCCATCAACCAGCTGGGTAAAGTGAACGGCATGGAACAGGCCGAAAAAATGGCTGCAGCCATGACTGACCAAAGCCAAAGACTTTCCCAAAGCTGGTTTGTGATCCGTGCTGCATTTGGTACTGCAGTGCTGCCGGCCTTTAACGAATTTGTTGGCAAACTGGCCGATATGGGCGGGGCTGTCATGCAGTTCGCCGGTAAATTTCCCAACATTACCCGCTGGCTGGGTTACTTCGGCATAGGCCTGATGCTGGCTGTAGCTGCTGGTGGTCTGCTGACCCTGATGCTGGGCGCTGGAAAAATGGCGCTTACAACATGGAAGTTGGGCGCAGATGCAGCGGCATGGGCCGGTACAAAATTTACAGCTGTAATGAAGACGATGAGAGCGTGGACTTTAGCCGTAAACCTCGCCATGTACGCCAACCCGGTCGGTTTTATCGTTGCCGGTGTTGCTGCACTAATCGCTGTTATTGGCGTTGCTATCTATTTCTTTGATGATCTGAGAAACATGCTCAAAGGCACCGCCTGGGGCGAGCCAATTCTGTTTGCCGTTGATGCCATTGCAGACCTGCTAAAAATGCTGGGCAGTATCGCCGTGGCGGTATTTTCTGGCTTTATCAGTATTGTGCAAAAGGTATGGCAAGCACTGCAGCCGCTTGCATCTTTCCTGCTGAATGTACTGGTGTTTTCTTTAAAAGTGGTAGGCGTGGTTGCCGGTGTAGCTTTTGGGGTGATCACCTATGCCATCGGCGGCGTTGCCAATCTGCTTACATGGTTGGCCGGCGCAATTTTTAACGTGTTTTCCGGCATGTTTAGTTTTATCTCCAACGGTTGGCAGTCGTTAGTTTCGTATGTAAGCAATGTTGAATGGATCAATAACCTGCTATCTGCGGCCAGCGGTATTGGCGAATTTATGGGCCAGCTGTGGGAAGGGATTAAAACCAGTTTTGCAGAAATGTGGGGCTGGGTCGTTGGCAAACTGAACAATCTGCCTGGTATCAACATTGCGGTTGAACCGGTAATGACAGCCACCAAGTTAACCGCGAATCTGCCACACCAGCAGGCTATGCCAGCGTGGATGCAGCGCCAGGCTGCAAATGATGCAGCCGGTTTTGGTCCTGTCATGGCGAAGTCACCGATTGAAATACAGCCTGTTGCCAATACTACACTGGCCAGCACTATCACACCCAAATTTAACCAGCAAGCGGCAGCTTCGGCACAGGCCAACAGAAAGGCAACGCAGTCAGTGAACACCGGCAAAACAATCAGCTTTGGCGACGTGATAGTACAGAACCCGCCGAAAAACTGGAGCCTGTCAGAGCTTGCCGATCAGCAGGAGTTACGCACCGCATGACACTGCAAAAATACAGCGATTTATTTATAGACCAAGGCGCTTTGGCACTGGATGCACTGCCACAGCCTGAGCTGATCAACACCCGCGCCAGCATAGCGCAGGACGTAAAACACATGCTGCTGGAATCCGGCCTGGTCACCAAGCTACTGGCACAGCGCAGCCCGGCACTGCGCAATGACGTGTATACCGAAATGGAGTTGTTAATAGAGACAGATACACGTTTAAAGCCAGGCACAATTGAGATTGATGCCAGAAATGAGCAGCAAATCCTGATCACAGCCATCACTTACGAATTTGGCAACATCACAGCAGAGGTACAGTTAAATGCGGCCAACAGTTAATTTTGAAAAGCTGCTATCAGAACAGGGCATGCCAACCAGCAAAGAAGGCGTGGTTGAACTGTTAGAAGCTGATGTAACCGCGGCCAATTCGATTATTTCCAACAACAGCGCCATGAGCCCATTTTGGCGGCTGTTTTCTGCTTGTGTGGTTACGCCGGTTTTGTGGCTGATAAAAACGCTATTGGCAAACCATGTGCTGCCAGCCATGTTTGCCGCAACGGCCACCAAAAAGTATTTAGAACTTAAAGCGTGGGACGTAGGCCTGAGCCGCAAAGCTGCAGTAAAAACCCAGGGCAATATCATATTTACCAAGCTGGATATTAACGCGCCAGTAGTGGTTGAAGCAGGCACCATCATTCAGACCGACAGCACCCTGGGTGCCGTGTACAAAGTAACTGTGCTGAATAACACCCTGATACCTGCAGGCACTTTAAGTACGCCAGTATTGTGTGAAGCGTTAGAGACGGGCGCAGGGTACAACCTGCCAGCTGGTTTTTTTAATGTGATGCAGGATGTAGTACCCGGCATTGACTCAGTAACCAACGCCTCAGACTGGATAACGCGATCTGGTGCTGACGAAGAGCAGGACGAAGCGTTAGCGCTGCGAATTCGTGACCAGTTTGCCAGTGTGGGCAATTATCACATTGACTCAGTGTACAGGGCGGCCATTGCCAGTTTTGCAGGTATTCAAAGTGACTTACTGTTTTTTGAGCACAACGCACCGCGTGGGCCAGGCACAGCAAACTGTTTTGTAATGATGCCGGTAGGTGAAACACCATCAAGCCTGATAGACAGCATTAACGACTACATCACCAATCAGGGTTACCACGGCCATGGTGACGATTTGTTGGCTATTGCCATACCTGCAGCGCCCGCTGATATAGAACTGGAGTTCTGGCACCGCGAAAACCTGAGTGTTGAAGAAGTTGCCGCACTTGAAGCTGGCATTGAAGCGCGGGTAAGGGCTGCTTTTCGGGAGTCAGATTTATATCAGGAAATCACCCGCACCTTGCCGCAAAGCGTGTTTGCGTTTTCACAGTTAGTTAAGGAGCTGCACAGTGCACTGCCGGGTTTAAAAAGCATCCGCTTTGCAACGCCTGATATCGAAAGTGCCTTGGTACTGCCCCGCATTAACAGCTTAACCATCACCAACAACGGGGTGGCACAGTGAGCATAAACCACAACGACGAAAGCCCGAAACTGCCGGTGCTTAATCTGCCGTTCTGGATGGACGGTCAAACATTAACCGAGAGCCCACAGCCGCAAGAGCCTGCCATGTTAAGAACCGGCATGCAGAGTTTTTGGCAAAGGGTTCAGGGTTGGATGTTATGGCCGCTGACCCAAAGAGATCCGCTGACCTGTTCTGTGGACATGCTGCATTTGCTGGCATGGGAGCGGCGCATCATCCGTTTTCGTGATGAACCCTTGTGGCTGTATCGCAAGCGGGTGGCTTTTGCTTTTGTAAACGCCAAAGACGCCGGTAGCACTCAGGGGTTTATCAATATTTTTAACCGGCTTGGTGTCCCGGTGCTGAGCATTGCCGAACGCCAGCCAGACAAAGACTGGGACGTAATTTCGATTGAAATTGACGACACCACTGTATCCAGCGCTGCACTGATGGCAACCATCATTCAGGACTACGGCCGCACCTGTCGGCGTTACGAATACGTTTCAAACAAAGCAGCTGCTGCCATCTTGGCGGGTAGCGAAGTAAATGCTGATTATCAGACACTAACCGCGAGGTCCAGTTAATGGCGCGTTTAACCACTACCGGCGAAATCTTGGTAGCCAACGCTGTAGGCGCAGGCCCAGAGCTTGAAATTACCAAGTTTGTTTTTGCCAATATCCCAGGATTGGTTCACACAGACCCAGAACCGGCCAACGAACCACTGCCGGATCCAGCGCACGTTGTGCTTGAAACAGCGCCAACGGCGAAGGGCATTATTGATGACAACCGGGTTACTTACGCCAAGATGCTGACCACGGAAATCGGCGATTTTAGTTTTAACTGGATTGGCCTGGTGTACACCCATCCGGTGGACGGTGATCAGCTGGTGATGTTTGCTTATGTGCCACTCACCCAAAAAGTGAAAACAGCCGGCGCATCAGTTGGCAACGTGATCGTGCGCAACATGGTGATAGAGCACCTTGGCATAGCCAACGCCACGCCGATAGTCGTACCGGCCGAAAGCTGGATGTACGATTTTAGCGCTGAAATTGCCGCGCTTTCTGCAGAGCTAAACACCTTAAAAGATCGGGTCAAACACAAACTTGTGCACAACCCTGATGGTTACACAGCCTTAGGCGCTGCCCAGCGCGAAATCATTGTGTTTGATCAGGGCCAATCCAAAACAGTCACTTTAGACGCAGCAAACCTGATAACAGGTGACGTTATTGAAGTGCAAAAACTGGCCAAAGCCGGCCGTATCGACATTGTGGGCACCGTGAATATTGTACTGCCAAATGGAGTCAGCGAGCTGAATCACTGGCTGCCAGCCGGAAAGACAGGAACCTTGATTTTTGAATGCGTCGCAGCAAATCAGCTGCGGTATGCAGGGGGATTTTAATTATGGATTTAAGCCTGTTGGGAGGTAGCTGTGGTGTTGGACTCGAATTAGCTGCAGGTAACCTAATAAAAATGGGTTCATCGCCTGCGCTCGGTCAGTCAGCTAATGTCGTGAGCGTCAGCGGTGTGAATATAAGCGCCGGAATGACTCAAATGATGAGCGTGGACATACCAGTCGGCGAGGTGATGATGTTACGGAAACTAAGTTTCGGCAACCTCACAACTACCGCTGCGGATCTATCTGTAGAAATAGAAATAGATGGAGTCGTGGTAGCTACGGGGGTTATTACAGCAACGGCTGAAACAGGCGTAACAGCAATTGGCTGCTCGCAGACCGGCACACAACCTGAAGTAACCAACGTTTTGCAGGACATTATTGTTAAATCAAACATGAAAATAAGAGCTAACAAATCACCTGCAACAGCTGCGAGCGTGACAATTACTTACGTGAAACTAAAAAGGGGCTAGAACGTGGAAAGCACAGGACATATCAATGGCCTCACAGTCACAGCACCAGCTGGCGCTGTGATCAGCGGTCAGTTGCCGGCAGATACAAGGCCTGCATTCACCATCAGCAATCAGCAAATCACCGCTGACGGCCAGCCGGTGACATTCTTTGCCGGTAATTACTACTGCGAGCCGGGGCAAGTGATCCAGATGGTCGGGAACATCACCGACGAAAACAGCCAGACCGTTGAAAGTATCACCATTCCGGTCGCGCTGAAAATGCCGTTGATTCGCCACGCCAACGGCAGACCTACACAAGACGAAATTTATCTGAACGTCACACTGCAAAACGGGGTGTTAACGGCAACCGGCACTATTCCGTGGTCTGGGGACTGGAAAATCATTATCGAGCGCAACAACGAAGCCATCCAGCGCATCGGGGCTAATTGGAAGTTGCAGCACGAAGACATCACGTTCTTAGCGTAGGGGGTCACCATGCAGGTAGCGTTTTACAAGGGCCGTAAACGGCTGGCCAACCGCGTGATTGCCGACCTGACCGGCGGACCGTTTTCGCATGTGGAAGCGGTGCTGGAAATGTACCCAAATGGTTGGGCACTGTGTGTGTCGGCCAGCATGATGGACGGCGGGGTGCGGGTGAAGCTGATCAACATCGGAACTGCTGATTGGGTTGTTGTTACCGCGAAAACGGGGGCAACCGTAGACAGAGCATGGCAATGGTTCTATCTGCACAGCGGTTATAAATACGACTACACCGGGGCAATGAGCTACCGTGTGCCGTTTTTAAGAGAACAGCGCAAAAAGAAATACTGCAGCGAAGCCGTATCAGAAATGCTGGGTCTGGAAGAGTCAAACCACCCCAACGGCTTGTTTAAAACCCTGCAAAGGTACGCCGCTTAATGGCGTGGGTAAATGCAAACGCCAGCTGGCCAGCAAGCGCACAGGCCATACAAGACAGCGCAGACGGGGTATTAAGCCAGGTCGGCGGTGTGCTATCGGATGCACTGGGAAGAGTTGCCGCCACGCAGGCAAAAGTAAGCCTGAACCTGCACGACTTAAGCGCCGATGCCGAAGCACTGTTAAGCCTGCGCAGCAACCTGAACGACCTGCTGGTACAGGCCAAAACGCTGACCGTGACGCCGGCCGTGTATGGTTTGGGCGACGATGGCTTTTTATCAACCCAGCAGGCCATTAACGCCTTAGCTTTGAAACTCACCGATAACGCCGACAAACACACACCGGCCAACCAAAACCACGCTTTGGTGTTGCTGCTAAGTGCTGCATCACCAGCACAGCTGTTAAATCAGCTCACGCCAATTTGTAATCTGCTGGCCGTACCGGCCTTGCTGGCATACCAGCGCCAGTTGCAAAAAACAGCCAGTTTAGCCGCCGACAAAATGCAGCAAAACAAACCGGCATTAACACCACGCTGGGCACAAAAAAGCGCCCTCAATTTACAGCCGCTGAGAAACGCAGCCGGTTTACTGGGTGGTCAAATCGCCCAGCTGGAAAGCCTGAGCAACGATGCAGCAACGCCACTGGCCAAACTAACTGCACTTGCCAACAAACGCACCGCATTACTTACCCAGTTACAGACAGATTTAACTGCACTGGCCACAGTCAGCGGCAGTATCTGGCGTTTTGCCTTTAGCGGCAGCGCCGCAGCCCTTGCCACCGAATTAAAAAACACCGCAGCGCCGGTAAAACAGCCGGTAAGCGTGGCCCTGGTGATCAGCAGCCAGCAGCCGCTGACGTTCTTTCAGGAGTTGTTTCAGGAAGTACTGACATGAGCCAAATAGCCTTAGACGGTGAATTGATTAACTTAAAAAGCTGCAAAATGGAACTGAGCATGCAGCTTGCCGATCAGGATATGTCCGGCCAAACATCAGCCACCGGCAGCAGCGAGCAGGGCGACAAGGCAAAAGAGCTGCGCATTACTGGACTTATTCCATTTACCGACGCCGCCCAGTTAGCCCGGTTGTTTGAACTGGCAAGCGCCAAAGATAGCAGCGGCAACAGAGTAGTGCGCCGCCTGGGTGCCACCATTGGCCGCACCGTAAAAATCAGGCAGGTAAAGTTTCACGGCACGGTATCGGCGCCAGAACATCAAACACTGATGGCTTGGCAGGTCAGTTTTTCACTGCGCGAACATTTAAGCGTGCCGGAAGTAACCGAGCAGCGCCAGCCAAAAGCAGCCGCCAGTACAGCCCAAACCAGTGATCAAACAGCCAGTGTGATCCCAACAGCCGCCATCAGCGAACAGGCACCGCCACAGGTGGAAATGTCGTCGATTGAAAAATTCCTGAAAAACATCGACAACGCCATAGGAGCACCGGCAGAGCAGGTGCAGGCATGAAGTTAACCAAACGCCTGACCATTGGCAGCCAGCAAACCGAATTAGTGGCACACCATATTGTGCTGGAACTGTCAGCCGGCGGTCGGGGCATTCTTACCGTTAAAGGCGACGTCAGCAAAGGGCAACTGATAAGCCTCGATATCGGCTACAACAATCAGCTGGTGCGCTACTTCACAGGTTATGTTGCCAAAGTAACGCCAGCAGGCAAGGGCACCAACAAAATTATGGTGCGGGAACTTGCCGGAATACTGGCCGAGCGTTACCCCGTGTCAATCCGTCACGCCACTATGCGCCAGGTCATCACCAAACTTGCTGAAGACACCGGCCTGAGTTTTGTTATTCCAGAGGGGCAAGCATACACAGACACCCCGATTGCCAATTTCACCTCACAAGGCACCGGTTATCAGCTACTGAATAACCTGTTTCGCGCCTTTGCGGTGCCAGACGGCGTTTGGTATCAGCAACAAGACGGCCAAATTTATGTAGGCGGCTATCAGCAATGCCGCTGGGCAACACGGCCGGTAGAAATTCCGCACGAATTAAGCCAGCAGCAAAGCAACAACAACTGGAAGTTACTGGCCATGCCAGCCATGCGCCCGGGTGCGCTGGTGAACAAAAATCGCATCAATCAGGTGGAGCTGGCAGGCGACACCATGACCATTACATGGGCAACCAATGCAGCCGACAACAACCAGCTGGAACGCCAGGTAAAAGCCGCTTTTCCGGAGCTGGCCGGCGGGTATCACTTGCCACGCTTTGGCTGTGTTGTAGCCATATCTGACAGTGCTGCAGCAGGCGACATTAACAACACGTTCCGGCCACGTTACGCAGTGGATGTGCAGTTGCTGGACGAAAACAGCCAGCCAGATACCGCAGTGCCGGTTTATAAAGCCATTTCGTTGCCGGTAATGTTTGCAGGCACAGAGCAGGGCTTGCTGCAATACCCGTTAGAGGGCGCCATTGTAGAAATTGGTTTTGCTTATGGCCGCGCCGACAAGCCATTTATCCGCACAGTGTTGGGCACAGGTTTTACGCTACCGGCCATAGAGCCAGGCGAGCAGCTACAGCAACAACGCGCCGGGGTTTATCAGCGCACCGACACCGCAGGCAATCAAAACAGCAGCACAGATCAGCAGCAACAGCACAGCGCTTACCACAAAATCACAAATGCCGACCAGTACGACATAGAAGCCGGTTCTATGCATACCAAAGTGCAGCAGCATTCCATTGAAGAGGTTGCCGGCAAAAAGGTAATCGAAGCCCTGGGCGCAGTTGATGTGCTGGCCGGTGACGATTTGACACTGGGTGCGTTGGGTAACACGCGGCTTGCAATAGCAGGCGAGTTAACAGAAACCATAGGCAAATTACGCCACTCAGTGGCCGAAGAGCTGCAGCGGTTTGAAGCAGAAACGCACTGGGCAGGCACCGATACCGTCAACATCTACAACCTGCTGGACCAGCTAATGCAGTGCGTATCACAGCTGGCCGACCACTGCGCCAAACACAAACATTTAGTCGGTTCAACCATGTCAAACGCGCCGGACATTGCCGCAGACATGACAAGCCGAAAAACGGATGCAACCAACCTGCACAATACGCTGCAGCCGATAGTCGCTACCTAAACATCAGACCGAACAAGAGGGTACCACCATGTTTAATTTTGCAGGCAACAGCAAAGCAATTAACGCAGCAAACAAAATGTCGCTGCACGCAACCAACCCGGGCACCGGAGCAAATCCGGCCGCTGGTGAATTGGCTGACGCACCATACGCCAGACAAGACTGCGTATTTAATGCACCAACAGCAAACGGCACAGCAGCAGAATCTGCACTAAACGCCGATGTTGTATTTCCACTGCATCTGTCCATCAATCAAAACGTGCAATTTATCGGGCTTTGGGAAAACGCCACTTATCTGGGTTATATCGTGCCGGACGAGCCGTTTAACTTCACCGGCGTTGCCACCGAGCGCAGCTTTACCGTGAATGCCGCCACCACAAAACTGATCCGGGATAATCCGTAAAGCCAACAGGTTAAGGTAGCTTCATGAGTGCTAATAAAATCGCAGAAACCAGTACCACTGCTGGTGCTGGTGATTTAACGCTGGCTGGCGCATGGTCTGTGCCGGATAGTTTCATTACTGGCAATAGGACGTTCAACAGCTTTTACGGACTAAACCACCGCTTTCCTTACATGATCCAAGACAAGCTTGGAAATTGGGAAAAGGGCGTCGGTTATTTGTCCGGCGCTGCTGCATTGGTAAGGGAGCTTGTAACTGATAACTCATTAGGCACAACAGCGCTGATCAACTTTCCGGCCGGTGAAAAACTGGTGATGGTTCCAACCGATGCTGGTTCGGAAATACTGCCAAAGCTTAGAACTGGAGGTGGGTATGCAGGTAGTGGGTTCTTTTTCAATAATAGCGTTGCCCATACATCTGTTGCTAACAGG
Source organism: Rheinheimera sp. (assembly GCA_003543135.1). Classification (GTDB taxonomy): domain Bacteria; phylum Pseudomonadota; class Gammaproteobacteria; order Enterobacterales; family Alteromonadaceae; genus Pararheinheimera. Next base: position 210,939 of record DPJG01000023.1, on the reverse strand, counting down.
CTTGTTTTAATCCCATTTTTGTCAAAACGCCCGTTTTTAACAGAATCAGTGTTATTGAACGTGAACACCGCGGCAGCATCAAGCAAAGCGCGTCTTGGGATATATCAAATCACACAAGTGGACACCACGCACACAGCCAACCTTATGCAAGATTTTGGCGAGATAGACACATCAACAACAGGGGAAAAGCAGTTAACTGCGAGTTTGAAGTTGGGGGCAGGATTATATTTCACAGCTTTTGTTTGTAACGGAACCCCATCCATTCGTGGACAGAACGTCGGTTTTGATTTCGCTTTTGCGGGGCTGTCCAGCAACCAAGCAATACCTGTTCAGGGGTTTTATAAAACGGGGCTGACAACTGCGGTTGATGGTCTGCCGTCAAGCGTTAACTTTGTTAATGGTGACGCGAACGCCAACAACGCAGCCCCAAGAATTTTATTTACAGGAGCATTTCTGTGATTCAGTACATAGAAAAGGGCTATGGCCTGCATCAAATGTTGGCAGCGCAAGGTATTGAATTGCGAAATGTTGACGGTGTTTGGATAGCTAACGCACCAGATGATCAAGTCAACCAGCTGATAGCGGACTACAATCCTTGGCCGCCAGAAAAAGCAACCAAGTTCGCAGAGATTGATCAAGCGTTTGAATCGGCAGTGTCCAGCCTTACCGCTGGCTGGCCGCAGCATGAAATTCAGACATGGAACAAACAGGAGGCAGAGGCCAGAGCCTTAGTAGCAAAACCTGATGCGCCAACGCCGATGCTGTCCACTATCGCAGCTACTCGCGGCCTAACAGTTCCAGAACTGGCGCAGCGCGTAATTCGTGATGCCGACGCATTTACGGCCGCAAGCGCGAATTTTGTCGGGCTGCGACATAAGGCAAGGCAATTGGTGCAGGCTTTGCCTGATGCTGGAGATTATCAGCGACTGGCTGAACTGTTCGACATTAAGTTTGGTGGCTGATCATGTATGGCCTGCAACCATTTGCGCTGGTTCCTTATTCATCGTTTGTTGCTGATAACACATCTGCCAGCGCAGTTCAGAACAAAAGTAGCAGCACAAGTCTATTAAATATTTCCAGTGCAGTAGCCTCAACATCAACACTCAACAGCCAGCAACAAAACACCGGCACCGGTGCTGCCCAGGTATTTAGTGCCGCAGCTACATCGGATCCGGTTAACAGCCAGAGTCAACAAACCGCAGGCGGTGCACTACAGACGTTTTCGGCTATAGCAAACAGCGTATTAATCAACAACCAACAGCATCAAACAACCGCCACCGCAGCGCAGGCCTATACCGAAGCAACACAAACCACGGCCAGCAACAGCCAGAACCGGCAAAGCACAGGGCAGGTGGTATCTGTTGCAGGGTTTATTGCCAGTACCAGCTGGGTAAATACGGTAAACCTTGGCAATGTGCAACACCGGCAAACATCGGCAAGTGCAGCGCAGGTATTTAGTGCACAAGCCCACGTAACAAAAACCAACAAACAACACCGGCAAAGTGGGGGCCAGGTATCTGCGGCAACCACGTTCGCTGCCAGCAGCAGCTGGGTAAATACCGTTTTGCAAATCGCTGCTTATACCCAGCAAATAAAAACGCGGTCCATATCCAAAAAGCATTACCAAACATCAACGCGGCACAGCTACCACATTCAAAGCCGCAGCAACCATAAAATTGAACTAACCACACAAAGCGGCGGGGTTTATATGCAGGAAATTAACTTTAAGCAGGGCGCCAGTGCATTGTTGGTGATTGACCACCAGATAGACAACGAGCAGGTGGCAGGCATCAACGCCGCAAAATATGAGCTTTACGGCCGCACCGGCCAGGTACTGATCACAAAAGAGTTAGGCAGTGGTATCGCCTTTAACGCCGGTAAAATAGAAATTCAGCTCACCGACACCGACACCGCCGAACTGTCAGGCAACTACAACCACCAGTGCGTGGCCAAAGACTTGGCAGACAGAACATTTTATCCGCTCAACGGCGACATTACTTTCAGCGCCACCAAGCCAAGGCTTTAGTGTAAAAATAACCAGTATTGAACAAAGGCAAGCTCTGCTGCAGTGTAGTTATGTTCCGCTATTGATAACGGAAATTAAAAATAACTACAGATAAGGACAATCAAATGAGCTCGCCGCAAGACAATTCCCGCTATGAAAGAAAGGCAGATTTTGAAAAATCGCTGAACTCCCTGTTAGGCCTTATTGAAGGCATCACCATAGATGGTGAAATTAACGATCAGGAAATTCAGTTTTTAGAGAACTGGATGCAAGAACACCGCATCAACGAATTGAACCCGCCTTACGACAAATTAATTCCACTGGTAGCCGAAGTGATTTCAGATGGCGTGCTTACAAAAGACGAGATGCGGTTAATTAAAGTAACCTGCAATTCGTTGGCGGCACACGAATACTTCAACACCATTACCGCCGATATTCAAAGGCTGCACACAATGCTGGCCGGTATCGCCGCTGATGCAGTTGTATCAAAAGCCGAGTTATCCGGCCTTGAGGCATGGCTGGCCGAGCACAGCCACCTTGAGAACTCTTACCCATACGATGAAGTCAGCAACAAAATAGCCAAAGTGCTGAAAGACAATCATATCGACCAACAGGAACAAAAAGAACTGCTGCGCCTGTTTGGTGAGTTTGTTGCAATGCAGGACGACAAAACCATTACCAACCCAACAGTGAACGACAACAGCCTGTGCGAAAAAAATCCGCACATAGATTTAACTGGCGTGTTCTGTTTTACCGGCGCTTCATCCAGGTACAGCCGTTCGGAATTTAAAAAAGTTATCACCGGCCTTGGCGGCATAGTCACTGAAGATATCACCACCAGACTCAACTACCTGGTCATTGGCAACAAGGGCCAGCCTAAATGGAAGTTCGGCAGTTACGGCGGCAAAATTGATGCAGCCATCAAACTGAAGAAGAACGGCCATCCAATCCAGATAATTCACGAAATAGATCTGCACGCGGCCATCGACGCCGGTTAACTTACCAACCTGTATACGGCAGCCACCAAACTGGTGGCTGTACGCCATCAAAATAAAACGCTCACTGTACGCCACCACGCCAACACGCCAACACCAATCCAAAAAAATGAAATGCGGCCAAAGTAGGGTGCTGATCGCCCTGCTACGGCCATTCTATGCGCGATAACAACATAAACAGGCAGCATCACGGAAAAAGCGCCCACGCAAAAACCCCGCCACGAAAACCGGACTCTTCCACACCCTCCTGCGCGCTGTGTTTTGGACTTTTTTTTCAGTTTTTTGGCGCTACATTTCATATCTCTGGACCGCGCCATTCCTAAAGGTTTGCAAGGATCGAGGATCTGAAAAGATCGAGATTTATTTCAGTGTTTTTCAGTTTTGCAGGGCGTTTGGGCAGGGCACAGAAAAAGCTAAGCCATTCAATCCATTATGTTTTCCGTGGATTTCGTGGCTTTTTTTACGCAAGGCCGGTAAAAGCAGAATTTAAAAAAGATATATAAAACAGAGAGATAGCCCATTTTAAAAATGAAATAAAAAACGGGTGCTTTGGCCAAGGCCATCGCAGGCGGTTTGCTAATTTATCCGCTGCCTGACGAGTTCCGGCACGCGGCCCCAGTCAACGTAAGGCGCAATAAAAGGCCAGAACTGAATGCATGCCAGGTCAAGAATACGGCCATTTTGTAAAATGATGCCTTCAGCGCAAATGGTTAACCGGGCGCGTTGCCATGGTGGTGGCAACAGATGGCCGTTGCTGAGCATGCTAAGCTGATGAATAACTTTTGGCGGCAGGCCATCACGTAACCAGCGCCTTACGGTGTGCTCAGTCACCACAAAAAACGCTGCTATTTTGGTTAAGTCGGGCACAGTCCTTATGGAAGTTTTGGTGATCACGGTCTTGCAAAAGCCAGTTTTGAATAATAAATCGCTATCTTCTTTAGATTTTATTTGCATTGCCATAACTTTATAAATTCCATTTGGTTATTAAAAACGAATTTTCCGCGCTTCGAGAAAACTGTTTAAAATCAGCATCAAACCGCCAAAATTAAACGTAAGGGGTAAAATAATAGAATTTCTGTTTGAGGAACAGTTTGATTTATGTCAGACTAAGGTGGAGCGGTACGGTATAGAAGTAGCATAATTTCATTTAACATAATATACATTATGGGATATATTTGATGCGTTGGGGCGGATAGTGCCCTGAAGTGCCTGAAATCATAAGAATTGTGGCGACAACCAATATTTTAGCTGTCGCCCGTAGCTTTTTTGCTAAGTCGTGCCATACAGTTTGTGCTGTGGTTGTTTTGGCGCACTCTGCCGCTAGTTCTACCAGTACCAGTGCTGCATCCATTTTGCATTGTTCTGCAATCCATAGCGCTTGCATTTCGTTTAAGTGCCGTCCTTCAGAACCTTTTCTGATTTTGCTCAAATTCCCTTTGTTCATCTCCGGTATCAATTCAGCAACTTCTGCATCCGTTTTTATGCCTTTTATTTCTTTAAATTTATCAATGAGTTCGCTGCTAAAGTTCATATATGCCCCTGTTGTCGTATTGACAACAAATTATCAAAGGATCACAATTCCTGAGGTTGTCGGATTGACAACGCACTGTTTAATTTCAGTATATCAGGGGCTGCAAGCATATGGATATTACAACTATCAAACACTTACAGGAGCAGCGAGCCGCGATAACGCTGCTTTTGGCTGCGGAAAACTTCCGCAACATTCACACTGAATATAACCTATACGCTGTATTTGAAATATCTGATTTATCCACCAAAAAATTAGTTCCTGCAAAAGTGCTGATTGAATCAAGCCGTTATCGTAATCCGTTGGTTACTAAGCTTGAAATGGCTGGCCTGTCGTTTATTGATACCCCTTTAGCTGGTGCTGCTTCTGGTACTTCTCCGGAGTTTTGCAGCCCCGAACCTAAGCAGTGCCAGCACTCTTGTTCCTTGTGCGGTAAAACCGACCTTGGTTTGTCGGCGGGTTGCTTTAACCCGTCTGTTTTTTCTCCCGCTGATGGTGATTGGGTCTGCAACATCAATCTTGAGTTATCCACAAAATCTGGGGATAACTCAAAATGAGCTTTGTCATTCTTGCAATTCGCCCCTTCTCACCAGTTCAACCGCTGACATCACGCGCCACTGAACGCATGGCGTTATATACCGCCCAAAGCTTTGAACAGGCTTACAAAGGCCAGTGCAAAACAAAAGTTGTTGCAGTTGGAACCACCTATTGCAATCAGTGCGGCACAACCAGCTTTATGAACTCCGCCGATTGCAAAAGCCCGATTAATCCCACTTCACCAGATTGGCAATGTGGCCTTGGTGTTCAGGGCGTTTCTTATGGGGTGGTCGCATGACGTTACCTGTAGTAGTTGGTTGCCCTCAATGTCATTGTATTAGCTCTTTTGAGGTAGAGTTTTTTCTAACTCGCCTTTGTTTGCAGTGCGCTGAATGTCAGTTTGAAATCGAATTTTCCTATAAAGGTCTTGCAGAAAATCCTCTTGCTGAAATCGACCATGCTTTTATGGGCGCTGATTTATGATTGATTGGCTAACTGTTGTTATCCCATTCAAGCATAAACGCATCAATAACGGTGGCGTCACTGCATTTGATTCTGATGGTGTTGAGCGTTGGACGATGGCTGTTGCTAAAGCTTTCCAAGGCTCTTTTGAATCCAGTATTCAGGTCAAATCAAATGACATTACTGAATGCCGTGAATATGGCCAGCTACTTTACATCAGCGGCAACCCAACCAAGTTTCTGCAAGGCCACAACATCATCGGTACTGATGATTTAAATCTGCTTACCTTGCGCCTGTTGGAAGCTTTAGCGCCTGAAGCTGGTTTTGAAGTTGATGCTTTTACAAAGGCCAGAGTTTTGGACGGTGGTTACTTTATAAAACGCATCGACATTAACTATATGTTCGAGCTGCCAAGCCTGTTTGATGTTCGTGCATGGATTGATGCCGCTGGTATGAAATCCAGAACCCGCCATGGTAGAAGCACAGTCAAAAAAGGCACTGTGTATTACGGCCAGCATTCAAAGCGATGGGCATTCAAAGGTTACTCCAAGTACGACGAAATCATGGGTGGTGAAAAAGGCCACCGCTTACCACCTCACCTTCTGAATTCGCCATTACTTGCTTTTACGGAAAACAAACTACGTCTTGAACTGGTACTACGCGCCCCAGAACTCAAGAAAATCACTGACGATGAAAACCCAACAGCGCGACAACTGCTTGCAATCGGTTTGCAGGAATTATTCAACGACTATCTATCGAGGTTAGAAATGACCGCCAATGTCAGTTTACGTGATGAAACAATGTGCAAATTACCACGCGCCGTACAGGGTACATACGCCTTATGGCGACAGGGTTTTGATGTCCGGTCGGTTTTATCAAAAGCCACTTTTTACCGTCATAAAAAGGATCTGATTGAGTTTCAGATTGATATTTCTTTGCCGTTTGACAATCAGGATAACCACGCCTCAAACGTGGTTCCTCTGGTTCGGGTGCTGGAAGCCAAGCCAGTAGCTATCCCACAAAATTTACTCAGTTACATCGTTCATTAATCGGAGCTGCAATCATGCAAAAACAACTGTTCGGAAAATTTATCGCTGGCGTCTGTAAAGGTATTTCAAGCCGCCAAATTACTAACCGCACCACTGGCGAAATCTCAAATATTTGTGAACTCGGCATAGCTTCATTTCGTCAGGATAGCTTCGGCGATATGCAAGAAATCGTCGAAATGGTTCAGCTGTCAAAAGCCCTTATTGCAAGCGGAGCCCCTGCCAAGCTCGCCAATCTCAAAGGCCAGCACATCATGGTGCCTGTCTGGTACAGCGCTTACAGCTCCAAAAATGGCGCTGCCATGAATACCTATCTGGCGAACGATTGGGAAGCTCAGATGCAAACTTTCAAACCTGAATTACAAAAGGCCGTGTGATGGAACCCAGCATAGGTGATTTGTATTTGCTCATATTTGCTTGCGCTGCATGTTTTGCGGTGATTAGCGGATTTAACTCTGGTTATCAGAGGTAAAAAATGGACATCAACGATGCTTATTTAGTGATTGGTGCGTTGTTGTCGTTATGGCTGGTTGGATTTGGGGCGGGTGTTACCTGCCGCATGTTCAAACAGATAATTGAACGGGCATCACGCCCTTAAAAATGGAGTCTTTCACATGAAAGCAAAAATGTTACTTTCGACCGTTTTAGTTATGGCTGCCACCCTGTCAGCATCAGCTCATGCTGCTTTAGATGCTGCTTTAGTTACTTCTGTTAAAGATGGCGTTATCGCTGACGCTGGCACAGCTACAACAGCAGGCTTTGCTGTTATGGCCGTTGTATTAGGTGCTTCGGTTGGTATGTCACTGTTAGGCCGTTTCATTTCTAAAGGCGCTAACGGCGGTTAATCAACTGCCCTTGTGGCTGCCTGTGGTCAAGCCGAGTGCGCGCAGGCTGACCACGGGCGGCCAACAAGGGGCTTATGATGCGTTTTCTATTTTTATTCCTTCTGATATTTCCATTTTTTGTATTTGCTGAGCCTGGTAAAGTCGTCGGCGTAATACCAGTAAAATTCAATTCAAAGGGCATGCACGCCCCAGTTCCTTATAATCAACAGCTCATGGATAGAGGTTGGACACGAGTCCCAACTTTAAATCTGCCGTTTACTTATGCCGATGGTGCCGGACAAAACCCACGTTACCAGCCAACCAAAGTAACAAAAAAATCTTTTGCCCGCGCCTTGGGTTATGCCGCTGGCCGAGCCGCTAATATGACCCCTGCCGGAAAAGCTTTGCTCATTGGTTATGGTGCTTATGAAGCAAACTGTATTACTCAGAATTTCCCTAGTCTTTGCGTTAGCGATGAATTCGACCCCAACGCCGATTTAACTCAGATTCTTGATTATCAGGATGCTAAAAAAAATGATGAAGGCTTTTGTGCTAAAGCCCCGCCCCCTTTAGGTGGTGATTCTGTTGCTTGGGGTTGTGGTTATGACCAACAAACAGCAGTCAATAAAGCCGCAGTTGCGTATAAAGACCCTTTAACTTCTGCCTGTTTATCTATCAGCACTCGTAAGTCCTGCACAATTACACTTCGTTCTGTTAGTGCCTCTTCTGCGACCTATGACCAAACTTATACTTATGATTGCCAGCAAGACCAAGACCCCGAGCTTGAAACTTGCACCTCAAATAACCCTTCTTATCGAAACCAAATATTTTCTATTGCAACATCTCAGACTTATTATTCCTGTCCGCCTGAAGATTTAAATAACCCTGTCCGCAATGAAATGCTGTCTAAGTACACCATCGGCCCATATAAGGTTGATAGTTCACAGCGTTGCTTTAAACCAAGCACAGAATTTCCTGTTACCCCTGAATGGATTGAAGGCCAGATGGACGCCAATCCAGACCCTGTTAAAAACTCTGATGTTGGTTTAGACGATTTCGTAGACTGGGAAACAGGCTTGCCCCGCCCTGATGCTTTTGAAGATCCGCAATTTGACCCTGTATCAAAAGCTTTTGCTGATGCCGCTGAAGCTATCGCCAATGGCACAGTCCAACACGATAACCCCAATGCCGATGGCTATGTTCCACGCGATATGATGCCCAATTTGCTGGTGCAGATTAACAACTGGCATGAAGGCAACACCTTTACTGATATTTTCACTGGCAAACAGGTGCAACCTGAAGCGCCACCCGCTGAAGAGTCTAAAATAGACTGGTCAAAATTCCCCGGCTTAACCAAGGCACAATATGAAGCATCCAATAATGCTTGGGGTAAATCTGCTGCTGACCAAGCCCCCAACATCTCAGACGAAATAAACAAAGTAGAAGATGAATTTACCAAGCTAAAAGAAACCATCAACGAAGTACCCGATGAAACTCCTTTTGTTATGGATTTTGCCGATTTGGTAATTTTTCCAAGTGGTGGATGTACAGGTTTTACTCTGGCTGTTTCTTTGGCTGGCCAACCCAAATCAATCGTTGTTGATAAGCACTGCCCGCCCTATGACGCTTGGGGACGCGGTTTTATCGAGTGGATCCTTTTTGTTGCTACCGCCTTTCAGATTTTTCATATCTTCAGACGCACTTTAGAGGTTGCATAACATGGCTGCTTTTCTTGTTTGGTTAACTAAAGCTTTTGGTGGGATTTTTAAGTTGTGGGGCGTTTCAGCAACACAGCGTGGCGCGTTGGTTCTTCTTTACGTGAGTTTGTACACAGCTGCTGTAGTTTTGTTAGCCGCCTCCATAAATACCCTTTTTAAAACTATTCACTCAGCTGCACCCTCTGACAGTTTTCTGGCTGCCGGCTTGTCATTATTGCCTGCCAAATCTGCTGTTTTCATCGGTGCTCTTGCTGCTGCTCATGCTGCTAGTCAGCTGTATATCTGGAAACAACGTTTACTTAAAATTAAGGCGACTACTAAATAATGGCTATTTTCGTTGAAGGTGTTCGCGGCTCCGGCAAGTCAAAAATCGCGGTTAGGGAAATCAGAACTTACCTTGAACTTGGTCTGCGTGTTGCTACCAATCTGGACATAAAACCTGAAAGGCTGACACCAAAAGCTAAAAGCTTTATTACTCGCCTGCCTGATATCCCCCGCAGTATAGACCTTGAGTTATTGGGCAAAGCTTACCCTGAGTTAGACCCTGATAACCCCGACACCTACGACGAAAAGAAATTCGGCCTTATCGTTATTGATGAACTTTTAACCTCATTCAACAGCCGGAGCTGGAACGATAAAGACCGTTTAGCTGTGGTGGCTTGGATGGTGCAAAGCCGCAAATTGGGCTGGCGTTTGTGGCTGTTGTCGCAAGATGTTGATGCGGTAGATAAGCAACTACGAGAAACGCTGTTGCAAGAGATTTGGCACTGCCGTTCTGGTAAGAATCTGTTCAGCTCGCCCATTCTCGGCAAAATACTGAACATCGTAATTAATCCCGCAATTAAGCTGATGGCTCCGCTTGGGTTCCACGTTCTGAACGTTTACACAGGCAAGAAAAAAGACAGGCATCACCTCGCCAAAACTGAGTTTTTCAAATGTTATGAATTGCACTCGGCCTATAAAACCAGCCAAACGTTTACACAAGACATAATGATTAACCGCGCTGGCCAGATGGTTGATATGCGCGCCTCTTACACAGTTTTGCCTGAAAACTACTTTGAAAATAAATCTGTGACTCTATCAGGCGAACAAAGTGTCACTCACCTTGCGAAAGCCCCTGTGACAAAACCTTTAAGTAAAATTGGTTGGCAGTTGCCAGCATTTTTGTTTTGTCTGGCTGGTTGGTGGTTTCTATCCTCTGGCGAAACACCAAAGCCAAAAGCAGTACCAGCACAAACTGCATCAGCCCCCCAACAAGCTGAAAACCAGCAATCTGAACCAGTTGAGCAGGAAATATCGCCCTTTATGTCGTCACTTGAAGGTGTGGTTATCACCTGTGCGGTGGTTAGGGGTCAAGCGTATGCCGATTATTGTTTTGAATCTGAGCAAGGCTCCTTTTATCCCTCTGATTTGGGTTACAGGGTGACATATATCGCGCCCTGCGCTGCCACAATTGCTTATCTTGATGAACAGAAGGTAATCCGGTGCCGACCGCACTATGTTCACTCAGAAAAAATTGCGGTAGCATATTCGGCACAGGACATGTCGGAGACATAAGCAATGGGAATGCTGGATAGAGATTGGTACAAAGACCACCATCAGGGAAAGAGCGCTCGTAAACATCACACGTTAGATAAAGACCATCGGGAATTATCAGAACCAGCTGAAGAGATAAAACCGTTTCGCTTCACTTTGTTGCATTTTTTGCTGTTATCAGTAGCTTTTTTTGCTTGGGTACTCTGGTACTTTCTCCGTTCCTCAGGTCGAGCTTAGGGAATGGCAGCTCGCTGCCTTTCTCTAAGATGACCCAACAAGCGAAGCGCGTTAGCCTCTTTTCTGCCAAACCAGCCCCTAAAAGGGGCTTTTTTATGCCAGTCGTAAAACAGATAATTTTTTTTGACGCTCTCCCGCAAGGGGCAAAGGTGTAGTGATACTGCTCTTTTGTCTCATTTTTGAGACTCTTTGATACTCGCGGGCAACTTATGCGGTGTTCGTCGTGCAGTGTAAATCAGGGGGCAGGCCAGCAAACTTAACTAGCCTGATTCAGTTCGAAATGATACAAAAGATATGGTTACTTTGTTTTATTAAGCTATTGAAATATAACATAATAATCTCATTATGGGATATTGTTGATTTGCATTTAGACCTACAAAACCTGAAGTTTCAGACCGCTTTTTTAGGCTTTATTGGTGGCCTACCTGTTTTATTTGCACGGCTTATGCATTTTCTAAATGGATCCATCGTTTTTATCAAAATCTACTTGTTACGTAACTGATGTTCTATACTTGGGCAAAATCGAAAAACTTGAGTTTTATATGGCACTTAGTAATGCAGAGCGGCAGCGTAATTATCGTAAAAGACGTAATGTTGAATTGGTAAATGCAAAAACATTACGTGATGATCATGCCAGACTTGTGGCGGAACTTGAGAAGTTACGTAACGAAAATAATGCGTTAAAACAAGAGATCACGACGCTCAATAAAAGAATTACCGGGATGGAGCTTGATAGCAACAATACAACAGATGAAACCACAGTTGCTTATGATGAACGTTTGGCTGTACTTCGGATCCCGTTGCAATATCACAAGGTGTATGCAGCATCACAGCCGGATGCTGAATTTACCAGAATGACGCCCCAACTTTGGGTACGATCCAAAGGTGTTCCCAATTATAAGTTTGCCTACCGGCTGGTACTGCTCCAAACAGGCAACAGATATTTGTTAGAGTTAAGGCCGCCGCTGGATAAAAAATCTGAAGAAAAACTACAGTCGTTTATTACCTGGCGGGAAATGGAGGATTATATCAAGGAGCGTGGGCTTTAGCTGTTGCTCTGACTTCGAAGTGCCACTCTCAGATGCTCGCCGGTAGCCCCTGCTCTGCCAGCTGTGCTGAAATAACGTTCAGGCTGCTTTGATACCAACCTGCAAAATTTCGTCTTTGTCGTTCAGTTGCCGCACTGTGAGTACCAGCTGATCCAGTTGCAGGCTGTCGCCCACCACAACCCGGCGATGAAAACGCTCTGTGATGTACTCAGATAAAGATTGTTGTGGGTTTAATTCGCCAAACTCTATGGTGTAGAAAGCAGCCAACTCAGATAACAGGATCTGGCCGTTTAACACAAATTCACCAAAAAAATCTTGCCGGTTGAGCGTAGCCGCAGCGGCATAACTGGATAACACTTCGCTTAAATGAGCACTATCTGCGGCTTTGGCTAACACCATCAGCGTGTCCTCTGCTTTAAACAGTGCACAGTTTGCACTTTGCAGCCACTCTCCCTGACGAATAACACCGAGAAACTGCACTGTATCCGGCACCGGCAATTGTTGCCAATCTGCATCAATCACCGACGAGCTGGCATCTACTTTATAGGCAAGCAGTTGCAGTATATCGTTGCTCGGAACTGCCTCTAACTGCATCACATGATCGGGCCCTGGTGATTTCGGCACCTGCAGTTTTAACCAGCGCGCCACGGGCGCAATAGACCAGCCTTGGATCAACAAAGAAACAATCACCACAAAGAATGCCACGTTAAAATATAAATCGTGGTTTGGTACACCGGCCAGCCATGGGATCAGCGCAAGAATAATAGGCACAGCCCCTCTTAGGCCAACCCAGCTGATAAATATCTGATCATGAACCGGAAATCTGAATGGCACCAGGCTTAAAATCACGGCCAGCGGCCTTGCCAGAAAAATCATCACTAAAGCCAGCAACAAAGCCGGAACTGCGTATTGCAGCAGTTTTGCCGGTGCGACCAGTAAACCCAGCATCAGAAACATCACTATCTGACTGAGCCAGGCCAGACCATCGTGCATACGCAAAATTGATTGCAACTGAGCCAGCCGCGCACTGCCAATCAACACGCCAGCCAGATACACAGCCAGAAATCCGCTGCCTCCGAACTGGTTGGTAACCGCAAACAGAAAAAGTGCATAAGAAACAGCAAATAACGGAAAAAAGGCAACGCCAAGCGCTAAACGTCGACAAAGCCAGATAAAGGATTTGCCACCAAGATAACCCGCCATTGCGCCCACAACTGCTTGCTGGAAAAACGTCATCGCCAATTGCCAATCCAGACTGGCGTTACCTGCAACTACACTCACCAGAGTAAATGTCAGCATTACGGCCATGGGGTCATTACTACCAGACTCAATTTCAAGAGTGGAAGCCACCCGCTCTTTTATATTGAGCCCGGCCGACTGAAAGATGGAAAATACCGCTGCCGCATCGGTGGAACTCAGGATAGCCCCAAGTAGCAAGCCTTCTAATAAACTGAGGTTAAATAACCAGGTTGCAGCTCCACCAAGCACGGCACAGGTGATCAATACACCCACACTAGCCAGTGCAGCTGCTGGTGCTAAGACCACTTTAAATCTGTCCGGCGGTGTGCGCATCCCACCGTCAAATAGAATGATCACCAAGGCAACTGAGCCAATCAGCAAGGCCGTATCAGGAGATGAAAAACGGATACCAAGCAGGCCATCTTCGCCTGCCAGCATGCCAATAACCAGAAATATTAATAACAACGGCGCACCGAAGCGCGCCGAAATTAAAGTAGCGATAATACTAAGCGAAAACAGCGCGCCGGCAATCAGAATACTGAGGTTCACTGCATCCAATAGCACATCCTTTATTGCGGGGTCTGAATTTCCTGATAAATGGCCTGCAATGCGGCCAGTGGATTTGATGCTTTGGTAATGGGGCGCCCTATTACCATATAATCAACACCAGCAGAGCGCGCTTCTTTGGGACTCATCACCCGTTTTTGATCGTCAGCCGTGGCAAATGATGGTCTGATCCCCGGCGTCACCAAACAAAAATCCTGACCAAACTGTTGTTTTAGCATTTGCGCTTCCTGGGCTGAACACACCACACCATCAAGGCCTGCTTGTTTTGTTAAACCTGCCAGATGCTGCACCTGTTCGGCCACACTGCGATTAATGCCTAACTCAGTGAGATCTGTTTGTTCCATTGAAGTTAGCACAGTTACGGCAATTAACAGTGGCCGCTCAGCTCCATATCGCTGCAGCGTTTCACGGGCTGCCGCCATCATACGAGTGCCACCGCAGGCATGCACATTCACCATCCAAACTCCGAGATCGGCAGCGGCTTGCACGGCCTTGGCAACAGTGTTTGGTATATCGTGGAATTTTAGGTCCAGAAATACTTCAAAACCGCGCTGATGTAATGTCTGAACAAAATCCGGACCAAAATGTGTGAACATTTCTTTGCCCACTTTTAACCGGCATAAAGATGGATCCAGTTGGCTGACCAGGTCCAGCGCTGCAGCTTTTTGTTCAAAATCAAGGGCCACAACTATTGGGCTTTGTGCCATGTACAATTTCCTCTTTTACTAACGCCCATCAATGCCACTTAAAGGTTCAACAGTTTCCCATTGCTGGCATGATGGACATAACCAATAAGCTTGCCGCGTTTTAAAACCACAATTGCGGCAGCTAAACAAAATTTTAGTTTCCAGATAAGCGTTCACCATTTGTTCAATAGAATGCAGTGCAGCCCGATGTTCCGGCTCAGTGATTTGGCGAAGCTGCAGTAGCCGCTGGAATAAACGGATGTTGGGTTGTTGTTGCAGCTTTTCCAATAGCAGTTGCTCCCCTGCTGCCGGCGAGCCGGTTTGCACCAACCAGTCTGCCAAATAGATAGTGGCTGTAATGTTTTTATGCTGATGCGCAAGCTGACTAAGAAGCTGATACCAGTCTTGTGCTGGTAACTGACATTGGATTAAGCCCGGCAACACTTCTGCCGACCATTGTGGTTTTTGGGTCAGTACAGCTTTAAAAGCCACTGCTGCTTCATCAAGTTGTTGCTGTTGTAATAACAATTGCGCCAGCTGCATTTTGGGCCGGATAGACTGCGGATACTGTTGAGTTAAAAGTCGCAACGCAAAAGCATCCAGCGGTTTTTTCGTATCCTGGCAGCGCATATTGCTAATAGCAATACGTAGTGACTTTGAATCGGTTTTATCCACTTCATGGGCAAAAGCAGCCGCTTTGTGCCAGTCATGGGTTGCAATGAACAGACTAAAAAGTTGCTTTAACGCTTTTTCACGCAGCGCATCAGTACCGACCAGCGCTGTTAATAACACCTCTGCCCTGTCATACAAACCGGCGGAATAATAGTCGTTTGCCAGCTCCAGCTGAATTTGTTGCGCCTGGTGTTTTGGTAATTTTAACTGATGCAGTTTTTCATGAATGCGGATAGCTTTATCCCAGTCGCCCCTGCGACGGAACAAATTCGCCAGTGCCAGATAAGTATCAATAGTTGCAGCTTCAATATCCAGCAGCTGCAATAACTGTTCTATTGCTTTATCTTCTTGATCTGTCAGGAGGAAATTAAGGCCGGACGACAGGTTTTTTGCAACACTTGCTTTGCCTTTTAACTCTTCCCGGCGAAGACTGTTTCTGCCATAAAACCAACCGTAAGCGGCGGCAACAGGCAGTAACAGGAAAAGCAATTCAAGCATAGGGGTCAGGTCTTGCTGATAGCTTTAGAAAACCAGCGTTTGGTTTTGAGTTTTATCAGAATGGACAAGGATAAGCTTAAGCCTATGGCAAAGCCGAGTAACAGAAACAGCAGGGCAATATCCACAACCCGCAACTCAGCTTTGGCGATAAAATAGTTGAGTTCAGCTGCTTGCTGGTTAATAGAGCCAAAAAACAGGCCTACTACAACCAAAGCAACAAAACATAAAATGTAAATCAGTTTTCTCAAACCCAACTCCGTTTGTACTCAGCTTGCGCTGGTACCAAAACATCCTTGATCAGGTGTTTTCTTTGACGCGGTCGCGTAATTCTTTACCTGGTTTAAAATGCGGAACATATTTGCCGTCAAGTTCAACCTTGTCACCCGTTTTTGGGTTACGGCCCACACGTGGTGCACGGTAATGCAGAGAAAAACTACCAAAACCACGGATTTCAATACGTTCATTTGCAGCTAAAGAACCGGCCATTTGTTCCAGAATTTCTTTGACTGAGGATTCAACATCTTTGACTTGGACGTGAGGAAAATCACTTGCGAGCTTTTCAATCAATTCAGATTTGGTCATAGACCCTCCGCTACAATGTGGTCTGGAGAATTCGGCTGGGGCTTGGCGCCCCAACCGATTTACTTCAGCATTAATTAGTCAGCTTTCTGGGCTGCTTTGAATGCTTCAGCCATTGCATTGCCACCAAAGTCAGCATCATCTTGCTTCTTGATAGAATCCATAGCTTCTTTTTCTTCAGCTTCGAACTTGGCTTTGATTGACAGGCTGATTACGCGGTTTTTGCGGTCAACACCCATCAGACGAGCTTCAACTTCTTCACCTACTTTCAGTACTGTTGATGCATCTTCGATACGCTCACGAGCGATGTCTGATACACGAACATAACCTTCAACGCCGCCTTCCAGCATTACTGTAGCGCCTTTGGCGTCAACAGCAGTTACGTTGCCTTTAACGATAGCACCTTTTTTGTTATCAGCAAGGTAGCCGTTGAACGGATCTTCGTCTAATTGCTTGATGCCTAAAGAGATACGCTCGCGCTCTGGGTCAACTTGCAGTACAACGGCAGAAACTTCGTCACCTTTCTTGAATTCGCGAACTGCGTCTTCACCGGTAGAGTTCCAGCTGATGTCTGATAAGTGAACCAGACCGTCGATACCACCGTCCAGACCGATGAAGATACCGAAGTCAGTGATTGACTTGATTTTGCCAGAAACGCGGTCGCCCTTGTTGAAGCCCTTAGCGAACTCTTCCCATGGGTTAGCTTTACACTGTTTCAGGCCTAAAGAAATACGACGACGTTCTTCGTCGATTTCCAGAACCATCACTTCCACTGAGTCACCTAAGTTAACAACTTTAGATGGGTGGATGTTTTTGTTGGTCCAGTCCATTTCTGAAACGTGTACTAAACCTTCAACGCCTTCTTCGATTTCAACGAAGCAGCCGTAGTCAGTCAGGTTCGTTACGCGACCAGTGATCTTCGCACCTTCTGGGTAACGAGATGCGATAGCGGCCCATGGATCTTCACCCATTTGCTTCAGGCCCAGAGAAACACGTTGTTTCTCACGGTCGAATTTCAGAACTTTTACCGGGATCTCGTCGCCAACATTGACGATTTCGCTTGGGTGCTTCACGCGTTTCCAAGCCATGTCAGTGATGTGCAGTAAGCCGTCTACGCCACCTAAGTCAACGAATGCACCGTAGTCAGTCAGGTTCTTAACGATACCCTTAACTTCCATGCCTTCTTCCAGGTTTTGTAACAGTGTATCGCGCTCAGCACTGCTTTCAGATTCGATCACAGCACGACGTGAAACTACAACGTTGTTGCGCTTCTGGTCTAATTTGATAACTTTGAACTCAAGTTCTTTGTGTTCTAAGTGCAGAGTGTCGCGTACTGGACGTACATCGACTAATGAACCAGGCAGGAATGCACGGATACCGTCAACTTCGACAGTGAAACCGCCTTTAACTTTGCCAGTGATAACACCGATAACGGTAACTTTGTCTTCACAGGCTTTTTCCAGGCGAACCCAGGATTCGTGACGCTTGGCTTTTTCGCGAGACAACAGAGTCTCACCGAAACCATCTTCAACTGCATCCAGAGCTACGTCGATGATGTCACCAACGTTCACTTCAATCTCGCCAGCCAGGTTTTTGAATTGTTCAACCGGGATCGCAGCTTCAGATTTCAGACCGGCGTCAACCAGTACTACGTCTTTATGAATAGCTACGATAGTGCCCTTAACGATTGAACCTGGGCGAGTTTCGATAGTCTTGAGGCTTTCCTCAAATAATTGTGCAAAATTTTCAGTCATTTTTCACTGTTTCAGTTAGTTGCTCCACTTTGCATCCAAATAAAGTGGGGTTGCTTAATTTACCGTTAACATTCCTTGTCAGCGGCTGTCCAAAGTGAAGGCTCAGGCCTGGTTCAATTGCTTTTTAACAAAGCTCAGAACCTCTTCCAACACTTGATCAATAGTTTTGCTGGTCGAATCCAGTAAGTAGGCGTCGTCTGCTGGTTTCAGCGGAGCAACTGCGCGGTTCATATCGCGCTCATCTCTTGCCTGAATTTCGCTCAAAAGGTCGCCGATGTTAACATCAAGACCCTTTTGTTTCAACTCTAAATAACGCCGGTTGGCGCGTTCTGCAGGGGCGGCGGTCAGGAAGATTTTTACTTCAGCACCGGGGAATACCACAGTGCCCATATCTCTGCCATCCGCTACTAAACCCGGTGCTTCGCGAAAAGCACGCTGACGGCGTAACAACGCTTCCCGCACCCGCGGTAAAGAAGCAATTTTAGACGCAACTGAGCCAACCTGTTCGGTGCGGATAGTATTGGTGACGTTTTCGCCTTCCAGCGTAATGCGTACGTTACATTGTTCGTCGCAGTTAAACTGCACATCCAGATGCGCTGCCAGCGGTTGCAGTGCTTCTTCATCTTCAGGTGCAATATTGTGGTGAATGGCGGCCAGCGCTAAAACCCGGTAAATAGCGCCGCTGTCGAGCAGATGCCAACCCAGCTTTTGCGCCACTAAACGGCAAATTGTGCCTTTGCCTGAACCACCAGGACCATCGATGGTAATTACCGGCGCATGCTGCATAGTGCCTCCATAAAATTCGCCACTTTAATAAAAGTGGCGGCATTATACAGACAATTGTGACAAAAAGCGCGGTTTTCCCAATAAATTACAAGGTGTTACCGCGTAACTTTTTAGGTTACGCGTTTTGTGAAGTTAATGCTGCAAACACTTCAAAATATTGAGGAAAGGTCTTGCGGGTGCAGTCTGGATCTTCAATGGTCACGCCCGCTTTGGCAAATGCCAGGAGCGAAAAACACATGGCCATACGATGGTCGTTATAAGTGGCGATACTGGCATGCTGAATTTCTGTAGGTGGTTCAATCCGGATATAATCCTGACCTTCTTCCACAGTGGCACCCACTTTACGAAGTTCAGTTGCCATTGCCGCTAAACGGTCGGTTTCTTTCACACGCCAGTTATACACATTACTGATAAGGGTTGGCCCTTTGGCAAATAATGCGGTGGTCGCTATGGTCATAGCTGCGTCCGGAATAGCGTTATAGTCCCGGGAAATGCCGTTAAGCTGGTTTCGCGTAACCGAAATGTAATCAAAACCCCAGTCCACTTTGGCACCCATAGCTTCCAGTGCGTCGGCAAAATGAATATCACCCTGCACGGCATTTTTACCTATGCCAGTGACTTTGATAGTACCGCCGGCAATAGCCGCAGCGGCCAGGAAATAACTGGCAGACGACGCATCACCTTCAACCAGAAAATCACCAGGTGCCTGATATTGCTGCTTACCCTTCACCATAAAACGCTGGTAATTGTCATTGTGAACTTCCACGCCAAAACGGCTCATCAGTGCCAGCGTAATATCAATATAAGGTTTGGAAACCAGCTCACCTTCAATTTCAATCACTGAATCACCATTCAGTAATGGTGCCACCATCAACACTGCAGTTAAAAACTGACTGGACACACTGCCGTCAATTGTTACTGCACCTGCCTGGAGCCTTTTGCCACGGATATGCAAAGGTGGATAATTTTTATCGCCTAGATACTCAATATCACAGTGCCACTGCGCCAAAGCATCCACCAGATGGCCGATAGGACGCTCGTACATCCTGGGTTCACCTGTTAAGGTGACATCCACATCGGACGCCGCCAATGCTGCAGTCAGCGGTCGCATTGCAGTACCGGCATTACCAAGGTACAACTCCAGAGGTGTATCCACTGAAAACAGGTTGCCAAGGCCCTGCACCACACATGTTGTTTTGCTTTCAGACAGCTGGTAACTGACACCTAACTTTTTTAGAGCGTTGAGCATATGCTCCACATCTTCACTGTGCAGTAAGTTGCTGATGCGGGTCTCGCCTTTGGCTAAAGCGGCCAGTAATAACACCCGGTTCGAGATACTTTTTGAACCTGGTAAATGCACAGTGCCCTGAGCTTTGGTGACATGGGATAAAGTTAAGCTTTTCATCAGCCGTGTACCCGCTCAAACTCTTGCATAAAAGTCACCAGGGTTTGTACACCGGCAAGTGGCATAGCATTATAAATACTGGCGCGCATACCGCCGACCATCCGGTGACCTTTCAGCGCCAATAAACCTGCGTTTTCAGCTTCTGATACAAACAAATCATTCAGCCGTTCATCTGCCAGTAAAAACGGTACGTTCATCCAGGAGCGATACTGAGGCGCCACGTCGTTACGGTAAAAATCACTCTGGTCAATATAACCATACAGCGTGTCGGCTTTTTGCTGGTTTAATTTCCCCATTGCCTCAACGCCACCCTGACGTTTTAACCACGCAAACACCAGGCCTGCCAGATACCAGGCATAAGTTGGCGGTGTGTTAAACATAGAGTCGTTTTCCGCTGCTAAACGGTAATCCAGAATGGCCGGAATATTACTGCTGGCTTTGGGTAATAAGTCTTCGCGCACTATAGCCACCGTCAGACCGGATGGGCCGATGTTTTTCTGCGCGCCGGCGTAAATTACGCCATAATGGCTGACATCCAGTGGTCTTGATAAAATAGTGGACGATAAATCGGCCACCAATGGCACTTCTGTCTCTGGTACGCCGGTAAACTCCAGGCCATCCACGGTTTCATTCGGACAAAAATGGACATAACTGGCATTCGGATTAATCAGCCAGTCTTTTTCCGCTGTTAAAGTGCGGATACCATCCACTTTGTGCTGAATTTGTTGTGTTTTTACAGCACCAAATTTTAGTGCTTCTTCGGCAGCAGCCTTAGACCAGGCGCCCGACACTATATAATCTGCCGTTTTACCAGCTTGCATTAAATTCAGTGGCACTGCGGCAAACTGCCCCCGGCCACCCCCATGCATAAACAGCACTTTATAATGCGCAGGGATTTGCATCAGCTCCCTTAAATCCTGCTCTGCTTTGGCGGCCACCGCCATAAAGTCTTTGCCCCTATGGCTCATCTCCATAATGGAGCAGCCACGACCATGCCAGTTAATAAACTCTTCCTGCGCCTGCAACATAACTTCAGTTGGCAACATAGCCGGGCCTGCGCAAAAATTATAAGTTGTCATGATGTCCTCTTTGAATGTACGGAAAATAAAAACGGGCCTGGCGTGGACCTGGCGCTATTGCTGGAGCTCTTTTATGGCAGCACCGCAACAGTTTATTGCCATCTGGATGGCTTCTTTTTTGAATAAACACTCTACCGCAAATTAGCAAAGCGGCAAACCAAAAATCTGCCTGTTGCAGGTTATTTTTGCACTAAAAAAAACGAGCGCCGAGGCGCCCGTTTTATAAGCTACAGCTTATTCTTCTGAGTCGTCTGGTTCAGCTTCAACATCTACTCTGTTTTGCTGATCCAGCACTGCCACTTCGGCTTCTGCTGCGGCCAGCTCTTCCTGGTCCTGAATTTCGTCAATGCGCTGTACGCCCACCACTTTTTCGCCTTCCTGGGTGCGGATCAGGATCACACCTGCGGTATTACGGCCAACCTGCGACACTTCTTTGACGCGGGTGCGCACTAAAGTACCTTTGTCAGAAATCAGCATAATTTCGTCCAGCGCATTCACCTGCACTGCACCAACGACTAAGCCGTTGCGCTCGGATACCTTAATTGACACCACACCCTGAGTGGCGCGGCTCTTCTCTGGGTATTCAGCCAGTGAAGTACGTTTACCATAACCGTTTTCGGTGACTGTTAAGATAGCGCCGTCAGACTTAGGTACTATTAATGACACCACTGAGCCGTTTTCACGCAGTTTGATACCACGCACGCCTGTGGCGCCACGACCCATAGGCCGTACCTGCTCTTCATGGAAGCGCACGACTTTGCCGTCATCGGAGAACAACATGATCTGGCTGCTGCCGTCTGTGATATCCACGCCAATCAGCTGGTCGCCCTCGTTCAGGTTTACGGCAATAATACCGTTGCTGCGTGGGCGCGAATATTCGGTCAGCGCTGTTTTCTTCACTGTGCCGTTGGCGGTTGCCATAAACACATATTTGCCTTCTTCATATTCACGCACCGGCAGAATGGCAGTAATACGCTCGTTTTCTTCCAGCGGTAGCAGGTTAACGATAGGTTTACCCCGTGCCTGACGGGAGGCCAGCGGCAATTGATAAACCTTCATCCAGTACAGACGACCGCGGTTAGAGAAACACAAAATGGTGTCGTGGGTACTGGCGATTAACAGCTGGTCGACAAAGTCTTCGTCTTTGACTGTAGTGGCGGCTTTACCACGGCCACCGCGGCGCTGCGCTTCATAATCAGACAACGGCTGATACTTGGCATAACCCAAGTGCGACAAAGTTACAACCACGTCTTCTTCAGCAATTAAGTCTTCCATATTGATATCCAGAGCATTGTCCTGGATCTCAGTACGACGGGCATCACCATACATGGCTTTGGCCGCTTCTAACTCTTCACAAATCACTTCCATCAAACGTTGTGGGCTTGCCAGGATATGCAGCAGCTCAGCGATTAAATCCAACAGCTCTTTGTATTCACCAAGGATTTTTTCGTGCTCAAGGCCCGTCAGTTTATGCAAACGTAAATCAAGAATGGCCTGCGCCTGTTGTTCGGTCAGGTAATAATAACCGTCGCGAATACCAAAATGCTCTTCCAGCCACTCAGGACGGGCGGCGCCTTCACCTGAACGCTCCAACATTTCTTTGACGTTACCGAGTAACCAGCCACGGGCGACTAAACCTGCTTTGGCTTCCGCCGGGCTTGGTGAGTTTTTAATCAGCTCGATAATTTCGTCGATATTGGTCAGCGCAATGGCTAAACCTTCCAAAATGTGGGCGCGGTCACGGGCTTTACGCAGGTCGTACACGGTACGGCGGGTGACCACTTCACGGCGGTGCAGCACAAAACATTCGAGGATTTCTTTTAAGCCAAGCAATTTTGGCTGACCCTGATCCAGCGCCACCATATTGATACCAAACACAGTTTGCATCTGAGTCTGGGTATACAACTGGTTCAGCATTACATCAGAAGATTCACCACGTTTAAGCTCAATGACAATACGCATACCGTCTTTGTCAGACTCGTCGCGCAGTGCTGAAATACCTTCAATGCGTTTTTCTTTCACCAGCTCGGCGATTTTTTCAATCAAACGGGCTTTGTTCACCTGATACGGAATTTCATCAACGATAATGGTCTCGCGACCGGTTTTATCGTCAGTTTCAATATGGGTTTTGGCACGGATATACACTTTGCCACGACCGGTGCGGTAAGCTTCTTCAATACCACGGCGGCCGTTGATAATAGCGGCAGTTGGGAAATCCGGGCCTGGCAGGTGTTCCATCAGCTCTGGAATCGTAATATCCGGATTGGCAATCAGCGCCAAACAAGCGTCAATCACTTCGCTGAGGTTATGCGGCGGAATATTGGTGGCCATACCGACCGCAATACCGCTGGAACCATTGACCAGCAAGTTTGGAATTTTGGTGGGCAATACCGCCGGAATTTGTTCAGTGCCATCGTAGTTCGGCACAAAATCGACAGTTTCTTTATCTAAGTCAGCCAATAATTCGGTGGTGATTTTGGCCATCCGCACTTCGGTATAACGCATGGCTGCTGCGGAGTCACCGTCAACCGAACCAAAGTTACCCTGACCGTCCACCAGCATATAACGCAGTGAAAATGGCTGTGCCATCCGGACTATGGTGTCATACACAGCGGTGTCGCCGTGCGGGTGATATTTACCAATCACGTCACCGACTACACGGGCAGATTTTTTATAAGCCCGGTTCCACTCGTTGCCGAGTTCTTTCATCGCAAACAAAACCCGGCGATGCACTGGCTTTAAACCGTCCCGAACATCGGGTAAGGCCCGGCCAACTATTACGCTCATGGCGTAATCGAGATAAGAATTTTTTAATTCTTCTTCAATATTAATGGGAACGATTTCTTTGGCCAGATTTGTCATAATAAAGCTTTTTTCCCTTAAAATCAGACAGATGACTCGCGTTTAGTTCTATTATCCGCGCGGCGAGAACCCGGGATTCTAACACAATAGTGCCGCCTTGCCATGGTTAAGACAAGATCCAATCACAAAGCGAAGAAGTTCTGTGCATTGTATGTTGATGGCAACTCCTTATAATGACGACAAAATTTTTACAGCAAGAGAAAGCGCTTTATGTCCATGTCATCCAACAGCAATGTTGACGTCAGTGAAATTGCCAAGTTTAACGAGATTGCCTCACGCTGGTGGGATCCGACCGGAGAATTTAAACCTTTGCATCAACTTAACCCGACCCGGTTAAGTTATATCAGCGACCAGGTGCAGGGTTTATTTGGTAAAAAAGCGGTCGATGTCGGCTGTGGTGGCGGCATTCTGGCCGAAGCTATGGCCAAAGCCGGTGCTGTGGTGACCGGCATTGATATGGCAAACGAAGCGCTGTCGGTGGCAAAACTGCACGCGCTGGAAACCGGCACTCAGGTGACTTACCAGCAAAGCACTGCCGAAGACTTTGCCAAAGCCAACCCGGAGGCGTTTGAACTGGTGACCTGTATGGAAATGCTGGAGCATGTGCCAGAGCCTGCTTCTGTGGTGCAGGCTTGTGCTGATTTAGCCGCACCAGGCGCCACTTTGGTGTTCTCTACCTTAAATAAAAACTGGAAAGCTTATCTTTTGGCCATAGTGGCCGCTGAAAAATTATTAAAGCTGGTCCCCGATGGTACCCATGATTTTAATAAGTTTATCCGCCCTTCACAGCTGATGCGTTGGATAGAAAATGCCGGACTTGAGCTGGTGGACGCAACAGGCTTGCATTACAACCCGCTGCAACAGAGTTTTCGCACCGGCCCTGGTGTTGATGTGAATTATTTTGTTGTTGCCCGTAAAGCTGTGTAGCAGAGGCCGTGATGAGTGGAACTGAATTGCGGTTGCCGCATGCGTTGTTATTTGATTTAGACGGCACTTTGGTCGATACCGCTGATGATCTGGGCGCGGCATTAAACTATGTGCTGGCGCAGCATAAACTGCCGCTCTGTAGTCCTGAGCAATACAGACCCGTTGCCTCTCATGGCGCCAAAGGTTTGTTAGAGCTTGGTTTTGGTGAGTTGCTTGGTAATTTTGATTTTTTTGAACTGCGCAGTCTGTTATTGCAGTATTACGCCGCTCATATTTGTGATCACAGCCAGTTATTTGCCGGCGGCGCTGCATTAATTCAGGCGCTGAATAAACAGCAAATCCCCTGGGGTATTGTCACCAACAAACCTTATAAACTGGCCGCCAGTATGTTGCGCCAGCTGCCGGATTTAGCAGGATGTGGCATTTTATTGGGTGGTGACAGTCTGGGGGTTCGTAAACCCGACCCAACACCGCTGTGGATGGCCGCCCATCAGCTCAAAGTGCCGGCCAGACAATGCTGGTATGTGGGTGATGCTGAGCGTGATATTGAGGCTGGACGTCGTGCCGGCATGACAACAGTACTGGCCGGTTTTGGTTATATCGGCGCTTCGGATCAGCCTGAGTTATGGCAAGCCAGTCTTCGTATTGAACAGCTCAGTGAGCTAATCAACTACCTGCCGGGTTAACAGTTGTCTTCATTCTGATTGCATTCAAATAACAACACAGCTGTGCCCTGAAAAGCACAGCTGTTTGCTTTTTAAACAGCGCTAATTTAAAAAATAACCGGTCAAATTATTTAGTGAAAATGCAAAAAAACACTTGCTTCTAACGGGGTGTTTTCAGTTACGCGGCTCTCAAGTGAGTGAGTACTAACATAATAAAAATGTGGTTAATTTTCGGCTGTGACAAGGGGTTGCAATTGGCTTTGATCCACTCTATCTTGTGATTCGTTTAAGGAAAAACCCTATATCTAGTGCAGCAACAAATGCTGACTTCACTAGAAGCGCAGACCTGCAATCCGCGTCTTTAAAGCGGCGTGATCACGCTGATAGCAAGACTGCTTGTTTGGGTTTTTCTATAAAGATAAAGCCAAGTGCACACAACCTATAACAACAATTGAAACGGAACTCTTCAGCAATGAATCAACCACTCTTTGTTACCAAACGTGATGGCGGACGGGAACCTCTGGATCTGGATAAAATCCACCGGGTGATCACCTGGGCTGCTGAAGGTTTACAAAACGTCTCCGTCTCTCAGGTTGAATTGCGCTCGCATATTCAGTTTTACGACGGCATCAAAACCGAAGATATTCACGAAACCATTATTAAAGCTGCTGCTGATCTGATCTCCAAAGAAACACCGGACTATCAGTATATGGCGGCCCGCCTTGCGGTGTTCCATCTGCGTAAAAAAGCTTATGGCCAGTTTGAACCACCAAAACTGTACGACCATGTCGTGAAGATGGTGGAAGATAAAAGATATGACGCCCATATTCTGGCTGATTACAGCAAAGAAGAAATTGAGCAGATCGACAGTTTTATCGACCACAGCCGCGATATGAACTTCAGTTATGCTGCAGTCAAGCAGCTGGAAGGTAAATATCTGGTACAAAACCGCGTCACAGGCGAAATTTACGAAAGCGCGCAGTTTTTATACATTCTGGTGGCGGCTTGTTTATTCGCCAATTATCCAAAAACAACGCGCCTTGATTACATCCGCCGTTTTTACGACGCCGTTTCTTTATTTAAAATTTCCTTGCCAACGCCCATTATGTCTGGCGTGCGCACCCCAACCCGTCAGTTCAGCTCTTGTGTGCTGATTGAATGTGGTGACAGCCTGGATTCGATTAACGCCACGTCCAGCGCCATTGTGAAGTATGTGTCACAACGTGCCGGTATTGGTATTAACGCCGGTCGTATCCGAGCTCTGGGTAGCCCAATCCGCAATGGTGAAGCTTTCCACACTGGCTGTATTCCGTTTTACAAACACTTCCAGACAGCCGTAAAAAGCTGCTCTCAGGGCGGTGTCCGGGGTGGTGCTGCCACTTTGTTTTATCCGCTGTGGCATTTGGAAGTTGAGTCACTGCTGGTATTAAAAAACAACCGTGGTGTAGAAGAAAACCGGGTGCGGCATTTAGATTACGGCGTGCAGTTTAACCGCTTGATGTACAGCCGTTTGATTAAAGATGACTACATCACCCTATTCAGCCCTTCTGATGTGCCTGGTTTATATGATGCTTTCTTCCAGGACCAGGATTTGTTTGAGCAGCTGTATGTAAAATACGAATCAGACAGTAATATCCGCAAAAAACGCATTAAAGCGCTGGAACTCTTTACTCTGTTTATGCAGGAACGTGCCAGCACCGGCCGTATTTATCTGCAGAACGTTGACCACTGCAATACCCACAGCCCGTTTGACCCTGCGGTGGCGCCGGTACGTCAGAGCAACCTTTGCCTTGAAATTGCATTGCCAACCAAACCACTCAATGACGTCAACGATCCAAATGGTGAAATTGCGCTTTGTACGCTGTCGGCCTTTAACTTAGGTGCCATCGACAACCTGGATGAACTGGAAGAGCTGGCAGAGCTGGCGGTGCGTGCACTGGACAGCCTGCTGGGGTATCAGGACTACCCTATTCCGGCGGCGTTTTCAGCCTCTATGGGCCGTCGCACTTTAGGTGTTGGTGTCATTAACTACGCTTATTACCTGGCGAAAAACGGCGTCAAGTATTCCGACGGTTCCGCCAATGCGCTGACACACCGTACTTTTGAAGCTATTCAGTATTATCTGATGAAAGCATCAAACAAACTGGCGCAGGAGTTTGGTCCATGTCCGCTGTTCCATGAAACCACCTACGCCAAAGGTGTGATGCCAATCGACAGCTACAAAAAAGATTTGGATAAAGTGTGCAACGAGCCACTGCACTACGACTGGGAGCAGCTGCGTCAGGATATCGTCAAGCACGGTATGCGCAACTCAACCCTGTCTGCGCTGATGCCGTCTGAAACATCGTCGCAAATTTCCAATGCCACCAACGGTATTGAACCACCACGCGGTCATGTCAGTGTGAAAGCCAGTAAAGACGGTATCCTGAAACAAGTGGTGCCTGATTACGAGCGGCTCAAAGACAGCTACGAGCTGTTATGGGATATGCCAAGCAATGATGGTTATATCGCGCTGGTTGCCATTATGCAGAAGTTTATCGACCAGACTATTTCTGCCAATACCAACTACGATCCGGCCAAATTTGATGGTGGCCGTGTTCCGATGAAGTTGTTGTTAAAAGATATTCTGACGGCCTATAAACTTGGCGTAAAAACTCTGTATTACCATAACACCCGTGATGGTGCTGCCGATGTGCAGGAAGACATCAAAGCCGAAGCGGCAGATGATGGCTGCGCCGGTGGCGCTTGTAAAATCTAGTGGATCCGGGGCTCATTGAGCCCCGTATATTTCGTACTAATTCAAAACTTATAACAAGAGATCTGTGAGCAATGGCGTATACCACTTTTAATCGTACCAATAACGATCAAATGAAAGAACCGATGTTTTTTGGGACTTCCGTCAATGTGTCGCGCTACGATCAGCAAAAGTACGTCATTTTCGAAAAACTGATTGAAAAGCAGCTGAGCTTTTTCTGGCGCCCGGAAGAAGTGGATGTCAGTAAAGACCGCATCGACTTTCAGGGTTTGCCTGAGCATGAAAAACACATATTTGTCAGTAACCTGAAATATCAGACACTGCTGGATTCAGTGCAGGGCCGCTCGCCCAATGTGGCTTTGTTGCCTATTGTTTCTTTGCCTGAGCTGGAAACCTGGATTGAAACCTGGGCTTTTAGTGAAACTATTCACAGCCGCAGCTACACCCATATAGTGCGTAATATCACCAACGAACCGCATAAAATTTTTGATGATATTCTGCTCAATGAAAAAATCATTGAGCGTGCTGACGATGTCACCCGCTATTACGATGATTTAATTAACTCAGTGAATCTGTACCACCTCTGTGGTGAAGGCACACATACAGTCAATGGTGTCAGCCACAGCATCAGCCTGCGTGATTTAAAGAAAAAACTCTATCTGTGTCTGATGTCGGTGAATGTGCTGGAAGCCATTCGTTTTTACGTGAGTTTTGCCTGCAGTTTTGCTTTTGCTGAGCGCGAGCTGATGGAAGGCAATGCCAAAATCATTAAACTGATTGCCCGCGACGAAGCACTGCATCTAACCGGTACCCAGCATATGCTGAATATTATGGCGGCCGGTGAAGACGATCCTGTGATGGGTGAAATTGCCAAAGAATGTGAGCAGGAAGCTTATGCCATTTTCCGCAAAGCGGCAGAGCAGGAAAAAGAATGGGCCGAGTTTTTATTTAAAGACGGCTCTATGATTGGCCTGAATAAAGACATTTTGTGTCAGTACGTTGAATACATTACCAATGTGCGGATGCAGACCTTGGGCATGAAACCAATTTTCAGTACCACACAAAATCCTATTCCATGGATCAATGCCTGGCTGGTGTCAGACAACGTGCAGGTAGCACCACAGGAATCCGAAATCAGCTCTTATCTGGTGGGTCAGATTGACAACGAAGTCGATGGCGCTGACTTTGGCGACTTTGATCTGTAAGCCCGATGTCTATTATCGGGTTGCCGGACGGCAGTCGTCTGATTTTTGATGGCAGCTGCCCCAATCTGCTCGAAACCCTTGAGCAGCACAAATACCAGCTGAACTACCATTGTCGTGCCGGTTTTTGTGGTGCTTGCCGCTGTAAATTACTTGAAGGTCAGATCAGCTATTTACAGGAGCCTTTGGCTTTTGTACGTAAAGGTGAATTTTTGCCCTGCTGCAGTGTGCCAGTTGGGGATATCAAAATTGAGATCCCAAGCTAAAGGTGTTTTTGCAATTGGTTTTGATAGACATAAAAAAGGCAAATCAATGATTTGCCTTTTTTGATCGACCCTAGTTTCAGTGGCTTTGATGTCAGCCGCTTTGCCAAAACTTACTGACGAATACCTTCCACCACTAAATCCAGCTGCACAGTTTCTGAGGCTGGCCCTAAGATATTTTTAATGCCGTAGTCTGATAAGTTGATGCTGGTTTTACCTTCAAAACCAGCGCGGTAACCACCCCATGGATCTTTACCTTCGCCGGTTTTTGCCGCCGCAATGGTAATTTCTTTGGTCACGCCGTTGAGTGTAAAGTTACCCACCACATCAAAATTAGCACCGTCTTTTGGCACCACTTTAGTGCTGACAAAACTGGCTTTGCCATGTTTGTCCACATTTAAAAAATCGGCGCTGCGTAAGTGTTTGTCACGCTCGGCATGGTTGGAATCAACACTTTTTGTCTCGATTTCCAGCGAAATTTTTGATGCAGCCAGATTTTTATCGTCATAACTGAAGTTACCGCTGAAGGTATTAAAGCGACCATGTAACCAGCTGTAACCTAAGTGGCTGACTTTAAACTGGATAAAGGCATGTGCGCCTTGAGTATCAATCACATAGTCGGCGGCATGAACGGCAGGCATAGTCGACAGGGTGCTCATAGCGGCTGCGATCACTAACTTTTTCATAAAATCTCCTTACAGGTTGCTAATTTTTATGCCACCACATGCGTTTAAGCGTGGCGTCTTTGTCAACAAAATGATGTTTAACTGCGCCGGCAGCATGCAAAGCCACCAGAGCCATCAATACATAGGCAAACCATTTGTGCAAAGCACCGGCAATATCGGCCTGCTCTGCAAATAGCTCGCCTAAAGCCGGCACCTCAAACCAGCTGAACACTTCAATACCCCGCCCGTCTGCGGTTGAAATAAGATACCCGGTCAGCACAATGCTAAACAGCAGCAGATATAACAGCATATGTACTATGGCCGCCACTTGTTGCAGCCTCATGTTATGGCTGGCTAGAGCTTCAGGTTTACCAGTCTTAAGTCGCCAGAACAGCCGCAACAGCAGCAGAGCAAAAAGCAGAATGCCAACACTTTTGTGCCAGTAAGGTGCTGTTTTGTACCAGCTGCTGTAATAGGTTAAATCAACCATCCAAAAACCGAGCGCAAACAATCCAAAAACCATCAACGCCACCAGCCAGTGCAAACTGACACTCAGATTGTTGTAGTGCAAAGCTTTTGGTTTCGTTGCGTTATTCTGTTGTTCTGTTTGCATAAATCCTCCGGATCACCAATGTACTTGCGATAACACTAAATAAAAACCGTAAAAAAACGCAGCAATCCATCTAAAAAATCGAATAGTTAATAAACTTTGGGGAAAGGTTCTATTCTGTCAATTTTCGGGTTTCAAAGAAGATATAATCCTGATTAAAAACGTAATCTATCGGGCTCGTCGCCGATTTAATTGAGTAATACGGAGGGAGAGGAATGAAGAATAATGAAGATGATTTAAATTTAAGAGTGAAGACTCTAGATATGGCGGCCAGCAATGTGCTAACCGCCTTTCTGAAAATATACGGGCTGAATTTGAGCCAAGTTATGGCTCAGTGCAGCGTTAAAAATCAACCTTGCCGTCGCGGATATGCTGCTCACCGCGTTGTTTGGCAAGTTCGATCTGCTTTTGCCGTTCAGTAAAAGACGCACGCTGCTCGTCCGTGATTTTGTCATGACAGTGCGGGCAGCTTAAGCCTTTGACATAGAGTGGTGATAACAGTTCTTGCTGTGACAGCGGCATACGGCAGGCATAACATTGATCATAACTGCCCTGCGCTAAACCGTGTTTTACCGCAACCCGCTGGTCAAACACAAAACACTCACCCTGCCATAAACTTTCCGGCTCTGGCACTTCTTCCAGATATTTCAGAATGCCGCCATCGAGGTGGTAAACCTCGTCAAAACCCTGCTCTTTCAAAAAGGCCGTTGATTTTTCACAACGAATACCGCCAGTGCAGAACATGGCCACTTTTTTATGTTTGGTTTTGTCCAGATTTTCCGCCGCCCACTGCGGGAATTCGCGAAAACTGGTGGTGTTGGGGTTAATGGCATTTTTAAAGGTGCCAATGGCCACTTCATAGTCGTTACGGGTGTCAATGACGATAGTGTCCGGGTCGCTGATCAGCTGATTCCAGGCTTCCCCTTTTACATAAGTGCCCACAATATGCGCCGGATTAATACCTTCCACGCCCATAGTGACAATTTCTTTTTTCAGTTTGACCTTGGTGCGGTAAAACGCCGGTTCATCGGCAAAAGATTCTTTATAAGACATGCCGTCAAAACGGCCATCGGCTTGCAGAAAACTGTAAACTGCATCAATGCCTGCTCGGGTGCCACAAATGGTACCGTTAATGCCTTCTTCGGCTAACAATAAGGTGCCTTTGACTTTATTCAGCACCAGGTGCTGGTAGAGTTTGTCGCGAAGTGCAACATAATCAGGCAGAGTTACAAATTTATATAAAGCAGCTACTACGTACATCTTTCACCTTTTTTGCCAGGTCCGGATCGCAAATCCGGCGCAATAAAAAACCGGCGCGCATTATATGTCATCCAGAGAGCCTGGTAAATCAAAGCCCGCTTAAGTCATCTTATAGTTGTTGGGGGTATTGTTAGTGCAGTAGAGGATTGAGGATGGGCGCAACCTGCATTTCGAGTTGTTGCTGACCGTCCGTGATGATGAGTTGTTCCTGCTCACGCCAGACTGACAACTGCATGTGACCACGCAGCATCTTGCAAAAGTCCTCCAGTTGCGCCGCCTCTAGGCAAAACAGCACTACATTGGGCATACCGCGGATCAATGCTTTGGCTTTGTTATGTTCGCTGGCGTCAGTCACCAGCAACACTTGTTCCGCCTGATGGCTGGCACGTTGTAGCTGTTTATCGCTGGGTAAATCAACCTGACACCAAAGTAAAAAATGTTGTTGCTGATCCTGCAGGTATAAATCCGGTTGCCGGCTGGACGGCGGCTGTTTCGCCAGCACAGGGTGCAGCTCATACAGGCTGAGATAAGTGAGGATACGTTTGGCAAAATGACTGGCGTCCTCATCCGGAAAAGGCGCCAGATAGCAGGTTTCTTTCAGATACTGATGTGATTGCTCCGAGCTGTAATTCAGATCCAGCCGGATCACCTTGCTCAGCATTCGCATAAATCCCCCTTTGCAGTTATGTCGGCAAAAGGCGCAATAAAGTTTAGATTGTCTTTAATGCGCTATACAGCAGATGCATGGCTAATGCCAACAAAACCACACCCATTAACCTATCAAACCAATACCCCTGGTTTAGCAAAAAACTTCTTATTTTTTGTCGGGTTAAAACAAAAGATAGCAAACAAAACCAAAGGGCGGTGGCTACAGCCATATAAAGACCGTAAATAATTTTGAAACTTGTTGGGGTTTCCGGCGAAATTATTACGGCAAATAACGCCAGAAAAAACAAGGTTGCTTTAGGATTCAGACCATTGGTCAGCAAACCGGTACGAAACGACTGCCATAAACCTATCACCGGTGTTTTGTCTGCCTGCTCCGGGCTGGTCGCAGCGCCCGGGCCGCTTCGCAATGCCTGTATGCCAATATAAGCAAGGTAAGCAGCGGCACCAGCTGAAAACAGCTGAAATAACCAGGGCGTGGTTTGCAGCAGCAAACCAATACCAAGCAAGGAATAGGCAACGTGCAACAGAATGCCCAGGCCAATACCAATACTTGCTGACACAGCAACCTTCACGCCATAACGGACGGCGTACCGTAAGACAATCGCAAAATCCGGTCCCGGACTTGCTACAGCAACAAAATGCACGGACGCAACTAATAAAAACTCTGGCCAAAACGACATCACAGCCCTATCCCAACCGATAATAAAAACAACATTCTAATGCAGCAGACAGCCAAAACGACAGCGCTTTGTGTTAAGCCCGGCTGCCGAACGATAAAAATGGTTTTTTGGTCGCGAACTCTGTGACTCAGCATGACAAATGCTTGTTTTTTAGCTGTCGCCTACCGTAAAATGTTATAACATCACAATGAATCTTGATAAATGAATCAGAAAATACAGACGGGATATTCTATGAAAGCTGTTTTGCATCATTTTCCGGCAGGCCGTTATTTTAAACCTGCAGCCCTGGCTTTAGCTATCACCCTTTCCAGCCAGACTCAGGCCCAAACCTCCACACTGAGCGGTGTTGTGGTCAATCAGCAAGGCCAGCCTGTTGCCAATGCCAAAGTGCATGTGCACGGCCGGCAACAATATGTTTATACCAATGACAAAGGTGAATTTCAGATCCAAAGTCCTGCCAATGCGCAGCTGCATATCGCAGCCAAAGGTTATGGTGATGAATTTATCGCTGCAAGTCAGCAGCCGCTGGCAGTAACACTCAATAGTGGTGGTCTGGAGCGCATGACGGTTTCAGCCTCAGGTTTACATCATTATGATTTGGATATGGCACATCCGGTCTCTGTGATGTCAGGCGAGGATTTAAGCCGCCATACCGAAGCGACCATAGGTGAAACCTTAAAAACCTTGCCTGGTGTACATAGCAATTATTATGGCCCTGTGGCGGCAAGCCCGGTGATCCGGGGGCTGGACGGCCCGCGTGTGAAGCTATTGAGCAACGGCATGGACACCGGCGATGTATCCCGTGTTGGCCCCGATCACGCTATCAGTGCAGATGCAATTACCACTGAACAAATTGAAGTATTAAGAGGCCCAGCCACGCTACTTTATGGCAGCGGCGCCATTGGTGGTGTGGTGAACATCGTCGATAACAGAGTGCCGCGCCAGCTCAGAAGTCCACAAACTGTGGTTGATGTACGTCGCAATAATGTAGCCGATGAACAAAGTTATGCGCTGGCTCATGACGGCGCTTTACAGCAGTTTGCCTGGCATTTTGATGGTTTTGACCGTAAAAGTAATGATTACAAAGTGCCCGAGTTTGTGAATGACGAAGGCGAAGTAAAAAAGAGCCTGGACAACAGTGCACTGGACAATCAGGCGCTGAATGTAGGCGGCAGCTGGGTGGGCAGCCGTGGTTTATTTGGTGTATCAGTTGGCACTATCAACAGCCAATACGGGATCCCGGGCCATTCATCACATGGCGGTGAAACTGAAGAAGAACATGCAGATCACGAAGATCATGGCGCTGAAGGCGTGTATGCCGACCTGGATCAGGACAGAATCAGTTATGCCGGTGAGTTGTACTCGCCGCTCTCTGGTATTGAAACCTTAAGCCTCAGTGGCGCTTACACTGACTATCAGCATATTGAAATGGATGCAGGTGTCGCCGGCACTATCTTTAAAAACAAGTCGTTCGAAAACCGTCTGAGCCTGGAACACAGTGATGTGATGGGCTGGCACGGTCTGGTTGGTCTGCATTATCAGCACAACGATTACCGTGCTTTTGGTGAAGAAGCTTTTACGCCTGATGCCAAAACCAACAGTTATGCCCTTTTTGTGTTGGAAGAGCGTCGTTTTGGTGAATTGTCAGCGCAGTTGGGCGCTCGTTTAGAGCGCACCAAACACGACGCAGGTGCACTGGAACTGGAGCATCTGCACGAGGATGATGTCGATCACAGCGAAGAACAGGATGCACAAGCCAGTTTTGCCCGTTTTAATGCAGCCAGTCTGTCAGCGGGTCTGGTCTGGAACTTCCAGCCAGGTTATCAGTGGGCTTTAAGTGTCAGCCGTTCTGAGCGCGCGCCAAGTGCGGCAGAAATTTACGCCAACGGCGCTCATATCGCCACCGCCAGTTATGAACTGGGCTTGGCTTACCAGCTGGATGACGATGGTGAGATTGGTTTTTACAACGGCGAGATGCAGCGGGAAACCGCCAATAACATCGACCTTGGCTTTCGCAAAACCGAAGGTGATCTGACTTTTAGTTATAACTTCTTCTATAACCAGATCGACGATTATCTGTATCTGGCCAACACCGGCCTGAGCATGGCTGATTTAGCTCAGCATCATGATGAAGATCATGACGAAGAAACAGGCCATGATGCGCATGATCACGGCGACTTTGACGTCTATCAGTATCAGCAGCGCGATGCCGAGCTCTATGGTGCCGAGTTTGAACTGAGTTACCAGCTTGATCCGGCTCAGCAATTATCAGTGTTTGCCGACACAGTGCGAGCAAAACTGAAGTCAGGTTCAGACTTACCGCGTATTCCACCACTCAAAGCCGGTGTGGAGTATCAGTATCAGGCGCAGCAATGGAGCACAGTGCTGGGCGCAACCTATTATGCGCGTCAGGATAAAGTGTCGGCTTATGAAACCGAAACCGCCGGTTACACCAGCTTTGATGCCAGCCTGAATTATTATTTTGATGTGCAGTCTGTTGACGTCACGGCCTTTTTAAAGGGCACAAACCTTAGCAATAAACTAGGTTATGTGCACAGCTCCTTTATTAAAGCGGATGCGCCATTACCGGGCCGTGCTATTACCCTTGGTATCACTGCAAAGTTTTAAGCTGAAATAGTTTAATGATGCAAAACGAACAAAGCCGGTATTCTGCAATACCGGCTTTTTTATGAGCTGTAAAAAACAGCGCTGTGCCAGACAGTTAGTCTTGCCAGAAGCTTAATGGCAACAAAACAAAAAGCCCGCATCGCGGGCTTTTTGTTAATTTATATGGCGGAGAGAAAGAGATTCGAACTCTTGAAGGGCTACTAACCCTCGCCGGTTTTCAAGACCGGTGCATTAAACCACTCTGCCATCTCTCCAATGGCGCGTATCTTAATAAGTTGCGCAGCGAAAAGAAAGCATTTTTTTGCTGTTTAACACATTGAATTGCATTATAAAGATCTGCTTGCGCAAAAGCTGTGCTATCGATGTGCAGGATTTAAACAACACCGTGAATTTTAACCAGAGCGCCTGGTCAAAGTTACTGACTTGTCGATTTGAAGCTTGTATAGTCGTACAGTATTTACAACCACAGGAGTGATTATGTCTTATCAAAACCAACAGCTGATGACAGGCGCTGACAGCCTGAGCATCAACAAAGTCCTTCGCAACACCTATATGTTGCTTGCCATGACCTTAACTTTTAGTGCTGTGACTGCCGCTGTTGCCATGGCGCTGGATTTTGGTCCTATGCTGGGTTTAGGTTTAAGTATTCTGGCGTTAGTGCTGGTGTTTGTGGTGATTAAAACGGCTGACAGTGCAGCGGGTTTATTCTGGGTATTTGCTTTCACCGGTGTGATGGGTGCTTCTATTGGCCCTATGCTGAACCGTTATGCTGGTATGCCAAATGGCCCGGAAATTATTATGCAGGCTTTTGCCGCAACGGCGCTTATTTTCTTTAGTTTGTCGGCTTACACCCTGACCAGTAAAAAGGATTTCTCTTTTATCGGTAACTTTTTATTTGTTGGTTTGATCATGGCCGTGGTGGCAGGTCTTGCCAATCTTTTCTTTCAGGTTCCGGCTTTACAGTTAGCCATCAGCGCTGTGATTGTGCTGCTGATGTCTGGTTTTATCCTGTTTGATACCAGCCGTATTGTTCAGGGCGGTGAAACCAACTATATCCGTGCCACTGTTAGCCTGTATCTGAACATCTTTAACTTATTCACCGCACTGTTGCAGCTGCTTGGCTTTTTAAACAGTGACGAGTAATTCGCGGACTGTGGTTGCACAGTGACTGATTTTCATTAAAATGCCCCGCTTGTCGGGGTATTTTTTTATTGCAGGTGTGCAGATGGCCAGTTTTGCCCTTTATGTGCAATCACCAGTTTACGGCTGCCAGACACTGGCGTCGGTGTTGCGCTTTGCGCAGGCTGCCTGTGCTCTGAAGCATCAGATTGACCATATTTTCTTTTATCAGGATGCAGTGCTGGCGGTTTCCAATGATGCAGACTTACCTGCAGATGAGCCTGATAATGCAGCACTGCTGGTAAGCTTTTGCCAACAGCAGCAAATACCGCTGCTGTATTGTGTCACCGCAGCTGAAAAACGTGGCATTGCTACCAACAGCCGCCCTGCCCGCGCCGGTTTTATTGGCGCTGGTCTGGCTGAATTTGCGATGCGTTTGGATGAAGTTGACCGTGTGGTGCAATTCTGATGAAAAAAATTGCCGTTGTTTTTACCCAAAGTGCATTTTCTCAAAGCAGTAGCCGCGAAGCACAAGATTTAGCGATGGCACTTGCTGCGGTTGAGCATCAGGTCACGCTGATTTACCTTGGCGCTGCCATCACCCAATTATTACCGCTGACAGCAGCACCAAATTTTGGTGTAAAAGATTTCACTGCCGCCCAGAAGTTATTTGCTTTATATGATATTGAGCAAGTGATCGTAGCGGCAGACGCCATGTTGTTGTATCAACTGACCGCAGATGAGCTGCGAATTGACGTCACTGAATTGAGCACAGCGGACATTTCGACTTTGCTGTTGCAACAAGACCATATTCTGAGGTGCTGAGATGTTGTTGTATCAAATAACCACTCCTGAACCCAACGTGATGTTTAGCCTGGCCAGCGCAAATGATGTGGTGTTATTGCGCCAGGATGCGGTCTATCTGCTAAAGCAACAACGCAACTGGCCCACGACTCAACTTTTTGTGCTGGAGCAAGACTTACAGCAACGTGGTGTGCCACTCAGTGCCGGTTTTCAGTCGTTAAACGACGAGCAATGGGTACAACTGACTTTAACCGCTCATCAGGTGATTTTGTGTTAACACTCCAAATTGAAGATCAAACGGTGCCACTGGATAAACACGGTTATCTGGCCGACTTGTCGCTCTGGAGTGAAGCTTTGGCCGCTGAATTTGCCAAAGCGGAGAACATCGACCTGACGCCGGCACACTGGGAAGTGATCTGGTTTGTGCGGGATTTTTACCAAGAATATCAGACATCCCCCGCCATCCGGTTATTGGTGAAAGCCATGGCGGAAAAACTGGGGCCAGACAAAGGCAACAGTAAATATTTGTTTTTATTATTCCCTGAGGGCCCTGCCAAACAAGCCACCCGTATTGCCGGTTTGCCCAAACCGGCGCGCTGCCTGTAACACCACAAATAAAAACGGCAGCCTTCATTGTGCTGCCGTTGCGCTGTATCCTTTTAACCTGGTTTAAAACCAGCCGCTGCTGTTAACGGCTATTACTGTAATAAGTCCAAAAAGCCTCAAACGCAATAAAACCAACCACTGCGATCACCGCAACAACGATGATCCAATATATAGCTCTGAGTGCAACTTTCAGCGTGCTGGTGCGTTTTTTGATGCTGACTTTTTTGACCGCAGTTTGTGGCCGGACATTTTGGGTGGTTGTCGTCATTTTTTTACCCTGTTACCGCAGAATTCAACAGTGTCTTTTTATGATGCTTCAGAGTTAAAACGCATAAGTAGTGGTGTTTGGTTTAAGCCAAACACCACCAGTTTTTTTAAGCGCGGATCTCGGTTTTACCGCCCATATAAGGCTGCAGCACCGCAGGAATACGGATTGAGCCGTCAGCTTGCTGATAGTTTTCTAAAATAGCCACTAAGGTACGGCCAACGGCCAGACCTGAGCCATTTAACGTATGCAGCAATTCTGGTTTTTTGCCTTCTTCCGGACGGAACCGGGCTTGCATCCGGCGCGCCTGGAAATCGCCCATATTGGAGCAAGACGAAATTTCGCGGAAGGTATTCTGTGCCGGCAGCCATACTTCTAAATCGTAAGTTTTGCTGGAGCCAAAACCCATATCACCGGTGCACAGCAGCATCACCCGATAAGGTAAACCCAATAACTGCAACACTTTTTCGGCATGGCCTGTCAGCTCTTCTAAAGCTGCCATAGAATGCTCAGGGTGCGTCAGCTGTACCAGCTCTACTTTATCAAACTGGTGCTGGCGAATAAGACCACGGGTGTCGCGGCCATAAGAGCCGGCTTCACTGCGAAAACATGGGGTATGGGCTGTGTATTTTTGTGGCAATTCAGCTAAATCAAAAATACGATCGCGCGCCAGATTGGTCACCGGCACTTCAGCTGTTGGGATCAGGCTCATGCCCACGCCTTCTTCAGTGGCAGGTTGAGTGTGGAATAAATCTGCGCCAAATTTTGGCAGCTGGCCTGTGCCAAACAAAGAGTCTTTGTTTACCAGATAAGGCACGTACAATTCGGTATATCCATGCTGCTCTGTGTGTAAATCCAGCATAAACTGGGCTAAAGCGCGGTGCAGGCGGGCGATCTGTCCTTTCATCACAACAAAACGTGAACCGGCAATTTTAACGGCGTTTTCAAAATCCAGACCACCGGCCAGTGCTTCGCCTAATGCCACATGATCTTTGGGTTCAAAATCAAAA
Organism: Rheinheimera sp.; assembly: GCA_003543135.1. Lineage (GTDB taxonomy): Bacteria > Pseudomonadota > Gammaproteobacteria > Enterobacterales > Alteromonadaceae > Pararheinheimera. Next base: position 170,747 of record DPJG01000023.1, on the reverse strand, counting down.
CTTGGGATCTCGCCAAAACGACGCACTTCCAGATTGCCGGTTTCATCTTTGCCAACAGGCACCGATAAGTCCGGCAGATTTGGGATAGACATCGCAATTTGATCAAGTTCAGCCAGCACTGCATCCAGTTTGATTTTGACAGCATCAAGCTCAGCACCTAAACCTTCAACTTCAGCCAGTAAAGGTGCGATATCTTCACCCCGGGCTTTGGCCTGGCCGATGTTTTTCGATTTGCTGTTACGCTGATTTTGCAGCTCCTGCGTGGCCACTTGTAATTCACGGCGCTGCTCTTCCAAAGCGCTGATTTGTGCCACATCCAGCACAAAACCACGGGTAGCAAGCCGTTCGGCGGTTTGCGTTAATTCACTGCGTAAGTATTTGCTATCTAACATAAATTTTTACTTCATCGAGCCCAGCTTTAATCCAAGCCAGGCGAGGGTTAAACACAACACCAGGTTCAGCACGACATTGGCGATTGCTTTAAGCCAGTCGCCCTGCTGTAACAGCAACACAGTGTCCATTGAAAATGTTGAAAAAGTGGTAAAAGCACCCAGCACACCAATGCCGATAAAAATCCGCCACGGATTTGGCGCTATTTGCTCGGTGATCAACAGACCATACAACAGGCCTATGACAAAAGACCCGAGAATATTAACCAGCAAAGTACCAAAAGGAAATGCTCTACCAAAAAGATGTAGCGTCCATTCGTTTAACGCAAATCTTAAACAGGCGCCAATAGCACCGCCAATGGCAATCAGACCATAGGTGAAAAAGGCATTAGTCACGGCTTTTCCCCTGCAAACGCGCTTGTTCATCCAGCATTTGCAGATACTTTATTTTTTCCTGCAGCTGTTTTTCCAGGCCTCTGTCACTCGGTTGATAAAATTGCTGACCGGCAAGTTCCGCCGGTAAATAACGCTCACCGGCGGCATAAGCACCGGCTTCGTTGTGGGCGTAACGATAACTTTCGCCGTGGCCCATTTCTTTTAATAATTTGGTGGGGGCGTTACGCAGATGCAGCGGCACTTCATAAGCAGGTTGCTGCTGTACCAAAGTGCGCATCTGATTAAAAGCGCTATACACCGCATTGCTTTTTGGCGCCAGCGCCAGATAAATAGCCGCCTGCGCTATGGCACGCTCGCCCTCTGCCGGCCCAACCCTGCTGTAGGTATCCCAGGCATCCAGCGCTATGGTGAGCGCCCTGGGGTCGGCATTGCCAATATCTTCGGAAGCAATGGCCAATAACCTTCTGGCCACATATAAAGGGTCACCACCGCCTTCCAGAATACGACAGTACCAATACAAAGCTCCGTCTGCACTGGAGCCGCGCACCGACTTGTGAAAAGCCGAAATCAGGTCATAAAACATATCACCCTGATTATCAAAACCGGGTAATTGCCGTGGCACCAGCTGTTTCAACAGCGCGGCACTAATATGCTTTGAACCTTCGCTTTGCACGGCCTCACTGGCAAGTTCTAATAAATTCAGGAGCTTACGGGCATCACCGTCGGCCAGCATCAGCAAAAATTGCGCCGCTTCGTCATCCAGCTGCAGTTGTAACGCGCCAAGACCCAGTTCAACGTCTGATAAAGCACGTTGCAGCACCTTTTGCAGTTCGCTTGCTTCAATTTTTTTTAAAATGCAGACCCGGGCGCGCGATAACAGCGCGTTGTTCAGCGAAAAAGACGGGTTTTCGGTGGTGGCACCAATAAAAATAATGGTGCCATCTTCAATATGAGGTAAAAAAGCGTCTTGCTGGCTTTTATTAAAACGATGTACTTCATCAACAAATAACAAGGTTCTTTGCTGATGGCTGTATAACCGAGCTTTTGCGGCGGCTATTTCGTCACGGATCTCTTTGACACCGGCAGTGACAGCAGAAATTTTCGCAAGACAGGCGTCGGCGTGTGCGGCAATCAGTTCGGCCAGCGTGGTTTTACCGGTGCCTGGAGGCCCCCATAAAATCAGCGACGTGACTTTACCACTTTCGATTGCACGTTTCAGCGGTGTACCAGGCCCCAGCAAATGCTGCTGGCCGACATAGTCGGCCAGTGTTAAGGGTCTGAGTCTGGCGGCAAGGGGCCGGACATCAGGCTGAAAATCAAAACTCAGGCTGTTCACTTGTTGCGTAAGTCGTCCACTTCAACCCCAGCCGGAACTTCAAACTTAAACAGGCTGCTGTCGATATTGATATTGTTCTGAATGGCTAAAAATTCAAAATCGGTTTTCTGGCCGTTGTTATCCAGCACCGCCATATGTGACAAACCTGTACCTGCAAAAGTCAGCACCAGCTGGCGCACCGGATTGTCTTTATCTTTTGGTGTGATAATAAACTGCTGGCCTTCACCACTAACCTCATATTGTGCCCACAGGCTGGCGTCGTTGGAAGTTAATAGCACGAAGGGCGTGCGGTTCACTTCTTTCTTGGCATCATAGAGGCTGACTTGCTCGAGCAGCTCGTTGTAATGCCATAAGGTTTTACCATCACCAATAAACAGGTTTGGCTCAGGGCTTAAGGTTTCAAACCTAAACTGTGAGGGTTGTTTTAAGGTTAATACCCCTTCACCTTGTTCCTGCACCGGCTGGTTTTTGGCATCGACCACAGTTTGCTGAAAACTGGCCTGATAACTGTAAAGCCTGGCCAGTTTGTTTTTTAGTTCAGCCGCCTGATTGGCGGCAAAGGCAGCTTGACTGAACAGCACTGTGTTGCTTAATAACACTGTACCAAGCACAAATAATAACTTCTTCATTTAAAACCCTTTTGGTGGCGGAGGTGCCAACACTTCTCTGTTACCGTTATGGCCAGGGCCACTGACGATACCGACTTGTTCCATGGTTTCGACTAAACGGGCAGCGCGGTTATAACCAATACGGAAACGACGCTGCACACCGGATACCGACGCTTTACGGCTTTCGGTGACAAAAGCCACAGCCTGGTCAAACAGCGGATCGGACTCAGCATCTTCATCTTCCAGTGTTTCGCCTGGTAACAGGTTTTCTTCACTGGTTTCGCCGCTTAAAATGTCCGGAATATAATTTGGCCGGCCACGTTTTTTCCAGTCTGCCACCACTGCATGCACTTCATGGTCGTCGACAAAAGCGCCATGGACCCGGTTAGGCACACCAGAGCCTGGTGGCAGATATAACATGTCACCCTGGCCTAATAAACTTTCTGCACCTTGTTGATCCAAAATGGTGCGCGAGTCAATTTTTGACGACACCTGGAAGGCAATGCGGGTTGGAATATTGGCTTTAATTAAACCTGTAATCACATCCACAGACGGCCTTTGTGTTGCCAGAATCAAATGAATACCGGCGGCGCGCGCTTTTTGCGCGATACGGGCAATCAGCTCTTCAACTTTTTTACCCACAATCATCATCATGTCGGCAAATTCATCGATGACCACGACAATAGAGGGTAATTTCTCTAACAACGGCGGCTCACCGCGCATATCGTCCGACGGGCGCCATAACGGGTCACGCAGAGGTTTACCTTCAGCAATGGCATCCGCTACTTTGACGTTGTAACCTTTTAGATTCCGCACCCCAAGCGCCGACATCAGCTTATAACGGCGCTCCATTTCACCGACACACCAGCGCAGGCCATTGGCCGCTTCTTTCATGTCAGTGACAACTTCGGTTAATAAGTGTGGAATGCCTTCATAAACGGACAGTTCCAGCATCTTAGGGTCAATCATCAGGAAACGTACATCGTCCGGCGTAGATTTGTAGAGCAAACTACAGATCATCACATTAACGCCAACTGACTTACCCGAACCCGTGGTACCTGCCACCAATAAATGCGGCATTTTGGCAAGATCGGCCACCACAGACTTACCGGCAATGTCTTTACCCAGCACCATGGTTAGCGGCGATTTTGACTGTTCAAAAATTTCATCGCCAATTACTTCCGACAACCGCACTATTTCGCGGTGCTGGTTGGGCAGCTCTAACCCTATATATGATTTACCCGGAATCACTTCCACCACCCGCACACTGATAGCCGATAAAGAGCGGGCTAAGTCTTTGGATAAACCGGTTATTTTGCTGACTTTCACGCCAGGTGCTAAATCAAGTTCAAAGCGGGTAACCACAGGGCCCGGATACACACCCACCACTTTGGCATCGACGTTAAAGTCGAGCAATTTGGCTTCCACTAAACGCGAGACTTTTTCCAAATCTTCTTCAGAAATCGGATTGATGGTTTTGTTTGGCCGATCGAGTAACTGGATAGAAGGCAATTCATCTTCTGATTTAACAACTGCTGCGCCAGTGCCAATATTGTCGTCTTCATCGTCAGCGTCAAATTCCGCAGCTGCAGCCGCGGCCACATTGCTGCTGGTAGTCGAAGCCTGATGATAAGGCACATAGTCTGTCAAAGCCGGATTCGCGCTTTGGGTATGCACAAAACTCTGTTGTAACTCAGCTTCGGCGTATCTGTCGTCGATAGCGCTGAAAGTTAAATCATCATCCGACAGGGCATCGACGCTGACAAAAGCATGTGCCTCTGTATTCACATCCAGTGGCGCAAAAGGCAAAGGCTCTACTTCTGCATCCGATGGCGGGAAAAAGGCGCGGCTTTGTAATTCAGGATGCACTTTGATGACAGCTGCCGGTGGCTCAATTGCCAGTTCTGCGCGCTCAACCTGAGGCATCACAGCATGTTGCACCACAGGTACTGCAGAGACTGTGTCTTGTTTTGATGGTTTTGTGGCTTTTTGCAAATAAGCCTGAGTATCGAAGTCGGCACTATTGGCGGTCGTGCTGAAGTTGTGGTCCTGTTGCACCTGGTGCAAAGTATCAAAACTGAGCACAGGCTCGACCGGCTCATCTGTACGTAATGAAAAGGCAGGTTCAATCCGCTCAGCGACGCCTTCAACACTGGTTTCATTGCCCACAACACTGCCTGCCAACTGAACCTCAGCTTCATCGTTGATCGTGTGCGGGCCAGACATTAAATCTGCGGTTAAATCTTTTGCTGTTTCATGCTGCTCAGGCTCAGCATAAGGCGCCACTTTCTGAGCAGAGCGGGCCACAGCTTTGGCGTGAATTGTCTCGTTGGTTATGGCGTTTTGTTGTGGTTCACGCCATTGACGGATACGTGCTGGCAGGTCATTGATAAAATACCAGCTTTCCACCACCAACCGGCCAAGCTCATCGGCAACAGTCAGCCAGGAAATTCCGGTCAATAAAGTTAAACCAATACAAAAACTACACAGCAGCAATAAGCTGCTGCCAACAAAATTTAAATTGGGTAATAACTTACTGGCAATGACATCCCCTACCACACCGCCGGATGAATAAATGTAAAAGTCGTCAAAGTTAATGCTGCTGATGGCGCAGGCTGAGATCACGGTCAGCAACAGGCCAAGCAAGCGCAGGCCGAGGATCATATAGTCCAGTGAAATCAGATCTTTAAAACGTTTAAACAACAGATAACCACAAAAAGCAAAAAACGGCGGAAACAAATACGACAGCCAGCCAAATACACAAAACAGAATGTCGGCCACTTCAGCACCAACGGGTCCGGCAAAATTCTGAATATCGGTTTGATAGCCGGTTTGTGACCAGCTTGGATCGGCAGGGTCAAAACTTAATAAAGCCAATAACATAAATGCGGCTGCGCCCGCAAAAAGGATCAGTCCAACTTCAACCAGACGCTGAACACCATTGAGTGAAAATACCGTTTTCGCTTGCAAGCCAGTTGCCCTATGAAAAAACAAAAAAATGCCTTGTTACGATACCAGAGAGCAGCTGCAAGTGCATCAGTTTAAAGGCTGCCTCCGGGCGCATTGTGATGCTATCTGCTTGTTATTTAACCAGCTACTGTGACAAAAGTCGTTTGTTTCACCTCTTCCATCACCACATAGGTCCGGCTTTCGCGCACACTGGGCAGCCTTAATAAGGTTTCGCCCAATAATTCACGATAGGCCGCCATATTGGCCACCCTGGTTTTTAATAAAAAGTCAAAACTGCCGGATACCAGGTGACACTCCAGAATTTCGTCCAGCTTTTGTACCGCTTTGCTGAATTCATCAAAATCCTCAGGTGAGGTTTTACTTAAGGTTATTTCGACAAACACCAAAAGCGCAGCACCAACCTTGTTCGGGTCAACCAAAGCGGTATAACCCAGAATAAATTCATCAGTTTCCAGCCTTTTTACGCGCTCCAGACAAGGGGTTGGACTCAGCCCCACCCTTTTGGCCAGTTCGACATTGGACAAGCGGCCGTCTTTTTGCAGCTCAAGCAAAATTTTACGGTCGATACGGTCGAGTTTTTTCAGCTCTTTATATTGCGGAAACATACCAGATAATAATTCTTTTAAAGTTTAATAATTAGCATTTTCCACTATTGAACGCCATAAAAACAACCATTCATTCCGCAAAAATCACATTATACTAGCGAAATATTTTTACCAACCCTACACAGGCAGAAAATCATGATTATTGGCGTGCCAAAAGAAATCAAAAACCACGAATACCGCGTCGGTATGACTCCAGCCAGCGTTCGCGAACTGGTTGCTCACGGTCACAAAGTTTATGTTGAACACAATGCCGGCAGCGGCATCGGTTTTGGTGATGCAGATTACACTGCAGCAGGTGCTGAAGTGCTGGCAACAGCAGCTGAAGTTTTTGCCAAAAGCGACATGATTGTAAAAGTAAAAGAGCCACAGGCTGTTGAGCGCGCTATGCTGCGTGAAGGCCAAATTCTGTTTACTTACCTGCACTTAGCACCGGATTTGCCACAAACTGAAGATTTGATCAAATCAAAAGCTATCTGTATTGCTTATGAAACTGTGACCGACAACCGTGGTGGTTTACCACTGTTGGCGCCTATGTCAGAAGTAGCAGGCCGTATGTCAATTCAGGCCGGTGCCCGCGCTTTGGAAAAATCCTGTGCTGGCCGCGGTATGTTGTTAGGTGGTGTGCCAGGTGTAGAACCTGCCAAAGTTGTAGTGATCGGTGGTGGTATGGTGGGTACCAACGCTGCACAAATGGCTTTGGGTTTAGGTGCTGACGTTGTGGTACTGGACCGCAGCGTTGACGTATTACGCCGTATTAATGCCCAGTTTAACGGTGCCGTCAAAGCGATTTATTCCACTGCTGACGCGCTGGAAAAACATGTACTGGAAGCCGATTTAGTGATTGGCGGTGTATTAATTCCAGGTGCCGCTGCACCTAAATTAGTGACCCGTGAACATGTTCGTAAAATGAAACCAGGCTCAGCTATCGTTGACGTGGCTATTGATCAGGGCGGTTGTGTGGAAACTTCTTATGCCACCACTCATGCTGAACCAACCTTTATCGTGGACGATGTGGTGCACTACTGTGTGGCCAACATGCCAGGTGCTGTGCCTTTAACTTCTACTTTTGCACTGAATAACGCCACTTTGCCTTTTATCATTAAACTGGCGAACAAAGGTTATAAAGCTGCGCTGTTAGAAGATCAGCATTTATTAAACGGTCTGAACGTGATCAACGGCCAGGTGGTGAATCAGCATGTTGCTGAAGCCTTAAACCTGACTTTTGTCGATCCGCGCCAGGCATTAAACGCGAACTAATTTATGGTTTGCAAAAAAAGCCAGCTTCATGCTGGCTTTTTTATTGCCCAAATCAGACCAACCGGCAAAACTGGGTCTTGTCATGGCTCGGGCAGCCGCGTTAGGATAAAAAACTGATAAAAAAGAGCAGCCTGCATGTTATCCCGAGCCACATTATTGTTCAGTATTCTAATGCTGTTAAGCCTCGCCGCTTGCCATGCTGCCGGCTTATCGGAAACATTCAGCCTGGTGCAGCTACAGGTAAAAGATCAGCAAATTCAGGTGCAGTTAGCTGATACGCCGGCTAAACGTAGTCAGGGACTTATGGGGCAATCACCGCTGAAACATGGCATGTTGCTGTTGTTGCAACAACCAGCAGAAATGGTGCTCTGGATGAAAAATACACCGGAGTCGCTGGATGTGGCTTTTATTGATAGCAACTGGCGTATTGTAGCCATCCGCTCGATGCAGGCCAATACCGAAACCCTGCATCCGTCTGAGCGCATTGTGCGCGCTGCACTAGAAATGCCGCCTGGCTGGTTTGACCAAGCCAAGATTAAAGTCGGTGATCAGCTGATTTACTGCCCCGAACAGCCGAAACTTTGCAAAAAGCACTCCGGCGGCGCTAAGCCCGATAGTCTTTTGGACGTGAAAAATTAAATAAGTGAGGCGCTTACGATAAGCTTTAGTTCAGGCTTGTTGGGGGCATGACAACAAGGGCAAGACCCCCGCTAGATCACAAGGACGTTTCACTGTCAGCGCTTAAAGTTCAGAGTCGTCTTTATGCAGATAAATGTCGCTAAAACCAAAGCGGATAAATTCTTTTTGCCGGAAGTCTTTAATGGCAGCGCTGCGTTTAGCAGTCATTGCCACCTGCTGTTCCATCTTTAAAAAAGCAGTTAAATCAATGCCTTCAGCTGCAGCCACTGCTTCATAAATGTCGCGGAATTTGTCGTAACTAAAGGCAATTTTACGCGGCTGACCTTTAAACTTATAAGTGATAGCTCTGGCCATTATTGTTTCGCCTCCGCTATTGTAGTCTTGGCTTTTTGCGCGTTTAAAAGCGGATTGGCGTACATCTGACGAAGATAAGGTTGCACTTCGGCTGGCAAAGCGTGAAGCCTCGCCATAAAAGCACCATTATCAGACTCTGCCGTGGTTTGTCCCGCGGCCTGATAATTGGCCGGATAGAAACGATAACCCTGATAAATTTCGCGGTCGATAGCTGCTGCCACGCTTTCCGGACTCTCTAAGTCTTCGTTTTTCTCCAGTACAGCACCAAAGTGCACATGCACCCTGCCTTTGTAGCCCACTATGCCTTTGATAATACTCTCAATATCTTCAAATTCTGTTTTTTGATAATTGCCTTCTGTTGCCAGCTGATAAAGCTCATTGGCTTTGGCGGCGTCACAAGGGTCGTATTCATAAGACAAACACACCGGCACTATCTGTAACGAGCGCATATAGTCAGTAAATTCTATTTGTTGCTGTTTGCCATTGATATAAAACATTTTCAGGATGGCCGGATCTGTCGCGTCATTGCCATCTTTAGCCCGGCCTTCTTTTTGCGCTATCCAGATATGATGACCAGTTTGCAGTGAATGGGCGATATAGGCAGACAGTTGTCCCAGCGCTTTAATCATCTCGCGTGGGCCTTTGGCGGAGCGGCGGACAATAAAACTTTTGTTCAGTTTCATCAGCTCAGTGGCGCAGGGCTTTTTCAGTAAATTGTCGCCAATGGCAATACGGGCGGTATCAAAACCCTGTTGATGCAAACACCAGTTCACCAGCGCCGGATCCATCGCAATATCCCGATGATTGGACACAAATAAATAAGACTTGGTTTTATCCAGCGCTTCCAGACCGCTAAAAGTAACTCCGGCCGTGGTTTTTTTCAGGCTTTTATTCAGATAGACAGCCACATAACGTTGTACTGCTTCTACCGACTTAAAACCAGACCAGTGCCGGCGTAAATACCAGCTGACCATTGGTGCCGCGATAAAATTCAGTAACTTAGATTGACTGCCAAGGCGATGCTGCACTATGGCACGGATAAACTCCGGATCGGCAATAATACGCTGTACTGCAGCCGCAACTTCGTTATCGTGGTATGGGCGGATATCGTCAAAATTTGCAATGGGATCGGTCACACTGTATTACCTGGAAAATAAAATCAGCGCTATTTTACCCATTCAGATCAAAGTGCCTAGCAGATTGTGGCAAAACAACAAAAAAACTTAGTGTCTGTGCTCAAATCAGGCGGATTTTGCCAGCTTGTGACCAGAGGCAGGTAGCCAGGGTTGCACCCTGTCATTCAGCAGCATCAGCACTTCACCGGCATAAAGTGTCTTGCCCTGCAGACTGTGGCCATCTTCGAGCAACAACAGCTGACAGCAAGTGCCTTGTTGTTGGGTGACCAGCGCCAATAATGGCTGCTGGCCGCCGACCCAGACCAGTTCAGCACAAGCGGGCTGATAATCTGCGGATATGGCAGTAAACCACCAGCTTTTGTGGCCGGTCTGGCGCAAGTACTGCTGTGCCGCCAATGCATCTATAGCAGCGGCAAAACAAGCAGCAGCGGGATATTGGAGTTGCTCCAGCGCATGCCAGAACTGCCAGAACAATTCTGCCTGGGCCAGCGTAAAATCTGGGCTGGGACTGCTGTTTAAATCAGTCAGCTGAAAAGGTGTGCGATGCAAAAACTGCCCGGTTTGCAATTGCAGCTGCCCGGTTTGGGTTTGCCACTGCCAGGAAGCTGAAGGTGTAAAAGCGCACATGCTGACAACCTTTGGAAAAAGTTTGGATGCCGCCGTTTTACACCTGTCAGATCAAGATGTTAAAGAATATTTTGGACTAACCTGCCCTGATCGCCACCGGATCGTTATAAGCTGTTGACGATCGAACGGATAAGCTGTGGTCCCTGATAAATAAAGCCGGTATAAATCTGTACTAACTGCGCGCCGGCATTGAGTTTTTCCTGAGCCGACTCGGCACTGTCAATACCACCTACGCCGATGATCGGCATATCAGGCCCAACAGCGGATCGAAGCTGCCGGATCACTTCAGTGCTTTTTAACCGCACCGGCGCCCCGCTTAAACCGCCACTTTCATTGGCATGCTTTAAACCGGCCACAGCACTACGCTCCAGTGTGGTGTTGGTGGCTATAGCACCATCCATTTTGCTCTGTAATAAAGTTTCAGCCACTTGTTGTACTGCAACTTCATCCATATCAGGGGCGATTTTGACAAACACCGGCACATATTTGCCATGTTTGGCCGCTAAATCCAGTTGCTCGTTTTTCACAGCGTTCAGTAAATCCAGTAGCGCATCACCAAACTGCAAATCGCGCAGGCCTGGCGTATTGGGTGAGGAAATATTTACAGTGATATAACTGGCATATGGGTAAACTTTGCGCATGCAATGCACATAATCATCTTTACCCTGCTCGTTTGGCGTGTCTTTGTTTTTGCCAATATTGATACCAAGTACACCTTTGTATTGGGCTTTTTTTACGTTTTCAACCAGATAATCAACACCTTTATTATTAAAACCCATACGGTTAATAATAGCGTTTGCCTCTGGCAGGCGGAATAACCGCGGTTTGTCATTGCCCGCCTGTGGTCTTGGTGTGACTGTACCTACTTCAATAAAGCCAAAACCCATTTGGGCAAAGGCATCAATACAATCGGCATTTTTATCAAGGCCAGCTGCAAGTCCAACCGGATTATCAAAAGTGATACCGGCCACTGTCACAGGTTTTGGCTGGATCTGCTGGCGCCATAACATCGACAACGGCGTATGCTGTAAAGCTTTTAAGCTGTCGAGGGCAAAATGATGCGATTTTTCCGCATCAGCACAAAACATCAGATCACGTGCAATTTTGTAAAACATAACCAGGCCTTTGTATTTAATGTAAAAAGATAACGCAGCACATTTTAAAAAAATGCCCCGGCAGTCGGGGCATTTCTGTTTGATGTCAAACTTTAGTTCACAACCGCGTTATTTCACGTTGTCGCAGTGGTGGCTTAATAACATCAGCTCACGCAAGGCAACAGAGAACTTGGCGAACTCGTGGCTCTTGGTGGTTTTAAACTCGGCCAGCATCATGCTCCAGCGCGACAGTACCAGTTCATTCGACTTCAGCCAGTTTTGGATCACTTCATCTGACGAACAGGCGTTGTGACAGGTACGAACCACTACCTGAGACAGCGCACGTTGTTGCCAGTCCAGCTCTTCGCGGTAAGAAGCACGGGCCAGAGCCTGCCAGTGGTTGCTGACCGGCTGTTGGGTAATTTGCTCCAGGAACCAGTGCAAGTCGAGCTTGTCACCGAGCTTAAAGTAAATTTCCGCAGCCAATAACAAATCGGTTTTTTCTGCATCAGCCACCTGAGCAATGTCCATCACTGAGAACACAGTGCTTAATTGCGCCAGATAACGGGCCACATGAACCGGGACCTGTTGTGCGACCAGGCTATCCTGATGTTCCTGCAGTGCAGCTGCTTCTGCCGGTGCCAATAATCTTGGTAACTGCTCAGAAATTTGCACAAAAGCTGGTTTGAAAAACGCCACAGTTTGTGCGATATCCATTGCTTTGTTGCGATGACGCAGGAACCAGCGTGTTACGCGGCGCATAGTACGGCGTAACTGGAACAACAAGCGGGTTTGCAGATCAGCGGCAACCACGTTGTCTAAATCTTCCAGTTGATGCCAGATACTTTCCACATCAAACAGTTCACGGGCGATGGTGTAAGAAATAATGACTTCAGCCACAGTCGAGCCGGTTTCTTCCATCATCCGGTGCGCAAAATTGGCGCCCATATCGTTCACCAGCATATTGGCAAGCTTAGTGGCGATAATTTCGGCTTTCAGCGGATGGTTTTCCATTTGTGTTGCATAACGCTCCTGCAACACTTTCGGGAATGCACCAATCAGCTCTTGTTTAAAGAACGCATTGTCAGACACTTCAGGCGTCACCAGCTGCTCTTTTAACACCATTTTGCCGTAAGCGGTCAAAATGGCGAGCTCTGGACGGGTTAAACCAACACCTTTCACCATCCGCTCTGCCAGCATGTCGTCCGTTGGCAGGAATTCCAGCTCGCGGTTTAACTTGCCGTCTTTTTCCAGGGCATGGATAAAACGGGTGTATTCTTTGAGCTGCTCAGCACCTAACAACGAAGAGACTGAAATACTCTGGGTCTGACGGTAACAGTCGTTAATGACGATGTCCGCCACGTCATTGGTCATGTCGTACAGCAACTCGTTACGCTGTTTTAACGTCATATCACCGCTGGCGACCATGGCGTTGAGCAGAATTTTGATGTTCACTTCGTTATCTGAACAGTCAACACCACCGACGTTATCGATAAAGTCGGTATTAATACGGCCACCGTTTGCAGCGTATTCAATACGGCCACGTTGGGTGGTACCTAAGTTACCGCCTTCACCAATAATTTTGGCTTTCACTTCTTTACCGTTTACACGCAGCGGTTCAGAAGCACGATCGCCCACTTCGGCATGGCTTTCGTCCGTCGCTTTGACGTAAGTACCGATACCACCGTTCCAAATCAGGTCCACTTCCATCATTAATGCAGCGCGGATCAACTCATTCGGCGTTAATGAAGTTTTGTCAGTGCCGAGCATGGCCTGCATTTGCGGGCTCAGTTTAATGGCCTTGGCGCTACGCAGGAAGACACCGCCCCCTTCAGAAATCAGCTCTTTGTTGTAATCATCCCAGGTTGAAGTCGGCAGATTAAACAGGCGCTGACGTTCGGCAAACGAAGTGGCAGCGACCGGGTTTGGATCCACAAAAATATGCATATGGTTAAAGGCAACCTGCAGGCGGATATGCTCTGATAACAGCATGCCGTTACCAAACACGTCACCGGCCATATCACCGATACCAACCACGGTAAAATCTGTGGTTTGACAGTCAATGCCCACTTCACGGAAGTGGCGTTTCACTGATTCCCAACCGCCGCGGGCAGTGATACCCATACCTTTGTGGTCGTAACCGTTAGAGCCGCCCGACGCAAAAGCGTCACCTAACCAGTGGTTGTATTCCAATGAAATGCTGTTGGCGATATCAGAGAAAGTTGCAGTGCCTTTATCTGCTGCCACCACCAGATACGGATCGTCTTCATCCAGGCGCACCACTTGTTTTGGCGGCACAATCTGGCCTTGCAGAATATTGTCGGTCACATCCAGTAAACCGCGGATAAAGGTGCGGTAACAGGCTTTACCTTCGTTTAACCAGGCTTCACGGCCACCGGTTTCAGGCAGCTTTTTACAAACAAAACCACCTTTGGCGCCTACAGGCACAATCACAGTGTTTTTCACTTGTTGTGCTTTCACCAGACCCAGGACTTCAGTGCGGAAGTCTTCACGACGGTCAGACCAGCGTAAACCACCCCGTGCAACCTTACCAAAACGTAAGTGCACACCTTCCACCTTCGGTGAATACACAAAAATTTCGAAGAATGGCAGTGGCAATGGCATATCCGGGATCATGGCCGGACGTACTTTAAAGGAGATATAAGGTTTATCTGTGCCGTCAGCTGCTTTCTGGAAGTAGTTGGTGCGCACAATGGCCTGAATAATGGCCAGGAAACGACGGATAATGCGGTCGTCGTCCAGGTTTGCCACGTTCTCCAGCTGGGCCAGAATTTCAGTGTGCAGTTTATCGGCATCAGCCTGACTGTTGTTCTCAAGCGCAAACTTGGTGTTAAAAAGTTTCACCAGCAGATTGGCCAATAACGGATAGCGGCCAAAAGTCGATTCAACATAAGCCTGGCTGAAAGTACCGCCGATTTGACGTTTGTATTTGGCAAAAGCACGTAACAACGACGCTTCACGGCCCGTTAAACCTGCACCCAGAATTAAACGGTTAAAACCATCATCTTCTAAATCACCTTTCCAGACCTTGGCAAAAGATTCCTGGAACAGCTGCTGGGCAGCTTCAAAGTCCAGTGGCACCTTGCCGTTTAATTCCATACTGAAGTTTAAGATCCAGCTGACCGAACCTTCAGGGCAACGCACGGCATAAGGAGTTTCACCAATCACGCGCAGACCAAAGTTTTCCAGCATCGGCAACACGTCAGATAAATGGATTGGATGGTCTTTATGGAACAGGTTCAACCGCACTGCTTTAGACTCAGCGCTTTCTTCCTGTGGCCGGTAGAACAGCATTTCCAGCGTGTTGTCTTCGCTTAAGGCTTCCAGCTTGGCAATGTCTACCAAAGCATCATTTGGCAACATTTCTTCTTTATAGGCACGCGGGAAAGCGTTGACATATTTGCGGCTGAGCTCACGGCCACTCAGTTCACCAAAACGGCCTATCAGGGCTGTTTCCAGTTTATCTTCCCAGGTACGGGCCGCTTCAATCAGATTGTTTTCGATATCTTTCACATTGAACTCGATATTACTGTCGTTGATCCGGACAAAATAATGGGTCCGGGCCAGCACGGATTCAGAGAAATAGGTGGTAAATTCCACCGGTTCGGTACTGCCTAAAAACTGCTGCAGAATTTGCTGGGTTTCTTTACGCAGCTGAGTGTTGTAACGCTCGCGCGGCACATACACCATGGCGGAGACAAAACGGCCAAATGCGTCTTTGCGCATAAACAGCCTGGTCATGTCACGTTCCTGCATTTGCAGTACGCCAGTGGCAATTTCCAGCAGCTCATCGCTGTCTGCCTGAATCAGCTCATCACGCGGATAAGTTTCCAGAATATTCAGCAGCGCTTTATAAGCATGGGTACCAACAGCAAAACCAGAACGGGCCATCACATTGGCCAGTTTGTTTTTCAGCAGTGGAATATCACCTGCGCTGTTGTTGTATAACGAAGATGAATACAAGCCGATAAACCGGTCTTCACCCACCACATTGCCGTTGGCATCAAAACGTTTAATACCGATGTAATCGATATAAGCCGGTCTGTGCACCCTGGATTTGTTGTTGGTTTTGGTCAGGATCAAAAGATCTGTGCTTAACGCCTGTTTGCGCGCCACATCCGGTAAATCCGACAACATTAAATCGCGCGACACAGAACGGCGCATTAAACCGAGGGCTGTGTCGGCCTGACCGGCGATGCGATAGTCACCCTGCACCGGCACTATGCTGTACTGGCGGTATCCCAATAACGTGAAGTTATCTTTGGCCAGCCAGTTTAAAAATTCGGTTGCTTCGGCCAGTTGTTCTTTGCTGGCTTTACCACAATGGTTTGGCAGCTCGCGGATCACCTGCTCCAGCTTGGCACGGGTTGGCTGCCAGTCGCTGACAGCAAGCGACACGTCCTGCATCACTGAATCCAGCTCAGCAACCAGATTGTCGATAGCCGTTTTGTCAGTCATCCGGTCGATTTCAATATGGAACACTGTTTGTTGGGTGCTCGGGTTGGCTTTGGTACCCAGTTTGTTAAATTCAGTGATATTGCCTTTGTCATCACGGAAAGTCTGCAGCGGATAATGCAGCAGTAAATGCGCTGTGATGTTGTGGCGGTTTAACGCAATGCGCACCGAATCAACCAGAAACGGCATGTCTTTGACCACAATCTCAACAATAGTATGTTTGGATTCCCAGCCATGACGGGCAATTTCCGGATTAAATACCCGGATTTTGGCGGCATCCTCAGTGTGGGTGTTAAAAGTTTGCCACAGGCTTAAAGCTGCACCATATAAGTCGCTGTCATTGCGACCAAACATGTCTTCATTGGCAACATTGCCGTAAAGCGTGAAGGCGAATTTCTCGACCAGTTCGACCTGATCTTTAACTTTTTGGCGGATGAGTTTACTTACATTTTGTAGAAGTACAGATGGTTGACCGTCTATCAGTGCCATTTTTGTATCCTTGTTTTAATCTCTGCAGAGGGGAAGCAGGATTGTGCATTACATACAGAGCGTGTCAGGTGCGAAGTTTATTGCCTATTCCCGCGCTTTTCGAGCTTTATTTCCGCCTTTCAAACTGGTTGTACCAGAGCAAAAAAGCTGATTTGACAAGATATTCAGCCTTGTTAAATAAGAAAATGGCCCGCAGGCCATTTTCATTAGTTTTTTTGCATAAAGATGCTGGATGGGTACAGCAGACGGCAATACATCAAGCCGTCTGTATTTTGGCGTTTTTAGCGATTTTTTGGCCAGAAGAAGGCCGCAAGTGCCGGCAGTACAAAAACTGCGCCCAGCATATTGACGATAAACATAAAGGTTAACAGTATGCCCATATCTACCTGGAACTTCAGTGCGGAGAACACCCAGGTGCTGACACCGATGGCCAGAGTGACCGCAGTAAAGAGTACGGCACTACCGGTTGACTTTAACGCTTCATAATAAGCCTGACGCAGCGGCACGCCCTGACGCAGTGGCTGGGTCATATTGGTCAGGATATAAATACCGTAATCCACACCAATACCTACACCCAGTGCTATCACAGGTAAAGTTGATACCGTCAGGCCAATTTCCAGTAATGTCATTAAGGCTGTAGCCAGTACTGTCACGACATAAAGTGGCAGGATCACTGCTAAAGTGGCACGGGCTGAGCGGAAACTTAATAAACACAGCAGAAGCACAGCACCATAGACGTATAGTGTCATTGGGTCCTGTGCAGCCGCGACCGCCTCGTTCGTTGCCGCCATGACTCCGACAGGACCTGATGCCAGCATAAACTTCGTGGTATCTGTGCCAAGTTCGGCGCCGATACGTTTGGCCTCTGCCACCACTTTTTCGATAGTTTCGGCTTTGTGATCATTCAGGAAAATAATCACCGGCATCACAGAACAATCCGGGTTTAACAAACCTGTGCTGGTTTCAACCCGCGATGAAGACTGCACCAGAGACTCTGTGGTGCGTGGCAAAATCCGCCATTTGACGTTGCCTTCGTTAAAAGCCGCGTTGATGGTTTTTGACACTGAAGGCAAAGACACCGCACTTTGTACACCAGGTACGTTTTCCATTTGCCACTGGAACTGATCAATCTTTTCCATAATAGGATGGAAGGTACAACCATTGGCATCGGTTTCTACCATCACATTGATATAGTCCACCGAAATGGCATAACGGTCTGTGATCAGGAAAGTATCCTGGTTATAGCGCGAGTCTTCGTGCAAAGAGGACGCGCCCGGATGCAGATCGCCAATTTTCAGCTCTTTACTCTGGATATAACCCAGCGCAAATAAAGCGCCAGTCAGCAGTAAAATCACAGCAGCGACTTTTGGCTCAGCGCAAGCCGAAAGTTTGTACCAGAACTTGTCTGCGACAGGTGTGGGTTCCGACACTGCTTTGACGTAACTGGCTTTAAAACGCACATAAGACATCAACACCGGTAGCAGGATAAGGTTGGTCAGAATAATCACGCCAACGCCTAAACTGGCGGTAATAGCCAGTTCGCGGATCACGCCAATTTCGATGATCAGTAAAGTGATAAAACCTACGGTGTCAGACAGCAGTGCCACCCCACCAGGGATCAATAACTTACGGAAGCTTGCCTGAGCCGCTGTTTTTGCATCGAGGCCTGCCGCTACGTTTTTGCCGGTGGCGTTAATCATCTGCACACCGTGGCTCACGCCAATGGCAAAGACTAAAAACGGTACCAGAATGGACATGGGGTCAATACCAAAACCCATGACGGTTAATAACCCCATCTGCCAAATCACGGCAATCAAAGAACAGGCAATAGGTAAAATAGTTAAAGTGATTGATTTGGAGAATAAAAACACCATGACTGCAGTGATAAGAATTGCCACTGCAAAAAATGCCAGTACGCCTTTGGCGCCATTGGCAACATCACCAACCATTTTGGCAAAACCAATGATGTGTACCGTAATTTTGTCGTTTTCAAACTGACCGCGTACATCTTTTTCCAGTTGATTGGCAAAAGCGATAGTATCGAGTTTTTCGTTGGTGTCCGGGTTAATTTCCTGCAGTTGGGCTGTGACCATAGCGCAGCTGTAATCGTCCGCTACCATCCGGCCAACAATGCCTGCTTTTTCAATATTTTGTTTGACGATGGCCAGGCCATTGGCGTCATTGACAAAATCCGCCGGAATGACAGGACCACCGGCAAAACCATCTTCCACCACTTCAACAAAGCGGGTACTTGGACTGAACAGAGATTTTACCAACACCCGGTCCACACCAGACATGTAATAAACCTGATCATGGATTTTGCGGAATGAATCAAAAAAATCCGGGTTAAAAATATTGCCTGAGGCGTCACAGACGGAAATCAGAATATTATTGGCGCCACCAAAATCTTTGGCGTGCTTCAGATAGGTCTGCATATATTCATGTTTAAGCGGAATATTTTTGGTAAAGGCAGCATCCAGTTTGATTTGGCTCGCCTTAAACAGCAAAAATAAGGTGACGAGCACAAAAGCGACCAGCACCAGACTGCGATGCCGGAACAGCGCATATTCACATTTATTGATAAAACGGTTCGCACTCATGGTTATTCAGTTTCTTTTGTAGGAATTGTTTTGATACCAACTTCGGTTGCCAGAACCAGGTTAGCGCCAATTTTGACCGCGTTCAGAATGGCTTTGCCGTCAGCTTCGTTCATCGCACTGAAGCTCTGGCCATCGTCTTCACTGACCATTAAAGTACCGGCATTGCCCAGTAAATACACTTTACCATCGCTGGTGCTCAGTACGCTGTTCAGCGTAGCCGGTGATGGCACCTGAATTTGCTGCCAGCTCTGACCCTGATCGGTACTACGGAATACATGGCCGCGTAGGCCTACGGTAATTAAGCTCAGTTGTGCTGTTCTGGTGATACCAAAAAGCGAACCGTTATAAAACTCCGGCTGGCGCTGCCAGGTGGCGCCAAAGTCCAGACTCTTGGCAAAAAAGCCTGCTTCACCAACCAGATACAAGGTACTGCCGTCTGCATATAAACGATTAAAATGCGGTAATACTGATTCGGCTTCAATGGCATAAGACTCGGGATCAGTTTCTTTTAATTCCGCCAGCAGCGCCTGATCGTCTTCACTGGCTAGTTCCGGGTGAAACTCACTCTGCCAGCTTTGGCCGCCATCTTTGCTGCGGTAAAACATCCCATAAGCACCTACAGCGATGCCCTCTTTGGCATCTTTAAAAAATACATCAAATAAAGGTTTGTCGAGTTCTGGCAAAAATTGCTGAATCACCCAGCTTTGGCCACCATCGGCTGAATGTAAAATGCTGGCATCATGCCCCACTGCCCAGCCATGCAACTCATCGGCAAAATAAACCGAGTTCAGATTTGATTGCAGTGGCACCGGCATCTGTTGCCAGTTTGTGCCGTCCTGACTCAATAAAATATGGCCTCTTTCACCTGCACTGACATAAAACTTACCTGCAACAGGCACTATGTCAGTCAGAACTGAATGCACAGCCCTTGGTAATAAATAAGCTGCCTGTGGCTGCACCTGTGCTGCTGCCATATGCGATGTCAGTAAACAACATACACTCAGACCAGAAAGTAGTTTTGAAATCATTAGAGCTATTACTCGAGGGTTAAACAGAAACAAAAACGGTTGGCAACAAGCCAACCGTTTTTGCCGGACTTTCAGATCAACGGGTACCCTCACGGCGCAGCGCTGCTGGCGTGAAGTCGTTATCTGATAATTTCACTGAGAAATCATACATCTTGTCTTCGTTATCTAAACCGATCGCAATATAACGACGCGAGTTCAGATCATGATAGACCTCGAGTGTACTCCAGTGGGTTGGCACTTCATAATAGTTCAGACCATGGGCTGTGGCGACACGGTATAACTCACCACGTGCATCATAGAGGTCCGCCACATGGATCTGCCAGCTGTCCTCGTCGATATAAAACACCCGTTTACCGTATACGTGACGCATGCCATCTTTTAACTTGGCTTCAACCACCCAAACACGGTGTTTTTCCCAGCGTACGTAGTCAGGGTTTAAATGGCCAGCTGTTAACAGACTGGCGTATTTAGTGTCCTTACTATGCAGCTTGTAGCTGTTGTATGGAATTAACATTTCCTGTTTGCCTTTCAGCTCCCAGGTATAACGGTCTGGTGAACCGTTAAACATGTCAAAATCATCTGTAGTACGCAGACCGTCAGATGCTGTACCTGGCGCGTCATAAGCCACGTTTGGTGCACGGCGTACACGGCGCTGACCAGTGTTGTAAGTCCAGGCCTGACGTGGTGTTTTCACCTGGTCCATGGTTTCATGAACTAACAGTGCAGTACCAGCCAGACGTGCCGGAGTGGTCACGCTCTGTTTAAAGCGGAAAAGAATGTTTTCTGCCTGCAGTGCTTCAGCGGTTGCTTTTTGGTCTGAATATTTGAACATAATTTGTTCATCAAAACCGATGAGCGTATAAGCGCCTGTTGCTGTTGGTGCAGCCTGGCCGCCGTTACGGGTTGCAGCCACACCACGGAACCGCACTATGTGGTTCCAGATTGCTTCCAGACCATTGGCAGGGATTGGGAACGGGATACCAATAGCCGCATTGATAATACCGTTACCACCTTGCACCAGTTCGGCTTTGCCGGCAATTTCCTTAGTTGCATCATACACATACTGAGGGTATGACGCTGAACGATGTGTTGGATACACGTTCATTTTAAAGGTTTCAGGATACAGGTTAAACAGCGCCAGCTGACCTGGAGACAATAACGATTTGTATTGTTCCAGATTGGCTTTGGTCACTGTGTACACCACTTTATCAGCGGCAAATGGATCCGGGTGGTGATCACCTGGTTTATAACCAGCTGGTGCCGACTGAATACCACCGGTCCAGGCTGGGATACTGCCGTCTTTATTACCGGCTTTTTCCGCGCCAAGCGGCGTTAAATCAGCACCTAAACGGGCAACCTGGTCTGGTGCAACTTTGGCCATTGCGCCACAACTTAAAACCAGCGCAATCGCGGACGATAGCAGGGTGAGTTTTTTCATAAGACTGTCTCGTCCCTTATAATGAGTATTTAATGTTAAAAGACACAAAATCACGGTCTTCAGTGTTATTGGTGGTGCCTACACCGTCGAAGAAGGCGTTGTAGGAAATTTCAGCTGACCATTGGTTCAGATAATCGAAGCTGACAGCATAGCTCAGCGATTTCTTATCTTCAGAGAACATAAACAGTGGATCAGGTGTAATACCATTCACGTCATGTGAGAAGGTCAGACGTTGTGACAGGTTCACACCGGCCAAGACGTTGTTGTAGTCTGCTTTGGCAACGACACGGTAACCCCACGCTGAAGCAGTCGGGAACGGGTTGGTTTCCGCGCCATTGGATAAACCAGTGTGTAAACCGGTTTTAATCACTAAAGGACCGCCTACACCATTGGTTCCCATCAGTGGATAACCGCTACGGTCGGTGTTTGGACCGTTTAACCGCAGTATGTCCTGATGTGGCATATCTTTGATTTTGATACCGCCAATTTCCGCCAATAAAGTGAAGTTATCAGTATTCAGTACAGGGCCAAATAAATGGGTAATGGTCACCTGCGCCTGAGTGGTATCAGCCAGGATGTAACCCTGGGCAAATTCACCCGGCTGAACTTTTTTACCATCATAGCGGCCAATTTGTGAAATACCGGCAAAACCGAGGAAGTTTGCCAGTGCCGGATTTGTTGCTGCGCCATTGGCAAGCTGCTCCGGCATACCTGCATACAGAATTTCTACGTCGTCAATCTGCAGCGGTTCATCCTGACGGTAAGCTAACTCACCGGCGATAGAAGTACCTTCCAGTGTAGTGTTAAAGCTAAAGCCATACAGCTTGATATCTTCCGGATATTCAATCAGACCCTTTGACATGCCTTTAAGGTTCGACACGTTTTCTTTGGTCATATTGCCGGCATTGGCGACCAGATAACCGATATCAGCCTGCACTGCCGCCAATCTGAAGTCAGAAGCGATACCTGAAATAACCGGCGTGCGGCTGTGGTAATTCATGTAATACAAAGCAAATTCAGTGTCGTTCAGTTCAGGCGCGAAATATTCTAACTTGGCACCATACTGACCACCGTCTTCCGGCTCAATTTCACCGGCGTCGCCATAAGGACGCAGAGTCACTTTGGTTGGATAGGCCAGATAAGACGCTGATAAAGCGCTGATTGCAGCCTGAGCCTGGGCTTTTTGCGCGGCAGAAGCCTGTGGGTTGGCAAGCACAGCGCTGGCCGCTTTGATATTAGTGCCTATGCTGTTTAAACCAGCCAGCAAGGTGGATAAATCAAGATCCGGGTTACCGGCAAAACCTAACTGAATATTCTGGTTATAACCGCCTTTACCGGCAAAGTCGTTGGTGGAGAAATAAGTGCCTGGCACCGGCAGGTAGCTGTTTTGCCAGTCGTATTGATAAAACACTTCAGCCGACAGCTGCTCGGTTAAACCTAAAGACGCTGAAATCATCCCTACCGGAATATAAGCTTCTTTTAAGTCGGCACCTGGTAAACGGGCGATACCCACATCGATTGGCGTGATGTTGATACCGTGCTGGATTAACGTACTTTCACCCCAGCTGAGTACCTGATTACCCACACGGATGGATAACGGGTTTGCACCATCATTCAGCGCAAAATTGGCAAATACATAAGCATCTAATAAACGCAGGTCACGACAGGCTAAATCGCGGCCTTCATCGTCAGCACATGGATCGACTCTGTTGCCCGATACCGGATTGGTGTAAGCACCATCATTGTCCATCAGTGCAGCGTCGTAAAAATACATAAAACGGGTGAAAAGACCAAAATCACCTTTGGTCACTGATAATTCGTGAGTGCCTTTAAACAGCTCAGAGAACATATCACCTTTGTCATAGTTCAGGTTGCCGGCATCACCGTTTGATGAATAACCGCCTGTTTGTTGCCAGACTTGTGACGAGGTGTAGATAGTGTTACTTGCGGCGTTGTAACCGGTCCAGTTCAGCGCCGGATTGTTGGCTTTACTGATAGTGTCCCAGTTTCTGTCTTCAGCGCGCCAGCTGGCGCCATAAGAAAAGCTTGAGTCAAATACAACTTCTACGTCGTCGCCTAATGTATAACTGGCGGCTTGAATGGATGTTGCAGACAAGGCTAACAGCGCAGACGCGACACCTATTGCTAAAGGATTTTTAGCAAAGGCAAATGGCCTTTTGTTCATCTTGTGATCTCCCCCCCTGTCCCTGCAGGTCTATTTTGTTTTTTTAATGAATGAGCCGGTTCAACTGCTCTGATCTCTGCTCACTTGGGTAAAATAATTACATCATTTTATAAAGGGCGCAAGGCTTGCGATGTCGTAAATCTGTTGATTTGTCTTTAGTTTTTTCTGCGAACAGCCTACTTCTGTCAGTATTGGCCCGACCTTAGTTTAACTGGGTTTACAAAAAATGTACGAATAAGGGCTAAGCTCATGAAAACAAAAGGCAAATAGCAAAAAAATCCAGCTTGCGTTTTAATCTACCGTTTAAAGTAGCTGCTCTAATTTATTTTTTTAAGAGCAATAAACTTGCCTGTTGCTGTAGTCGTCAGTTCAAAATAACCATTTAAGCCAAAATGACTGATATAAGGCCGGAAATGATGGGCAGGCAGCTGCACTTTTTCGCCGCTGTCTGCCCACACTAACACCTGTGTAATAGCACCCTGATAATACGCCAGGCACTGCTCTGCACTCAGCACTGCGTGAAATCTATAGGTTTTGTTCATCACTGCAGGCTTCGGCTGACCTTTTCATACAAATCATTGCTCAGTTCCGGTAACGCGAGCAGTTGCTGCAGCTGATTTTGCATCAGCTGTTGCCGGTTTGGGTCAAAGCGTTTCCAGGACAACAACGGCGTGACCAGCCTGGCTGTCAACTGCGGATTTACCCTATCAAGTTTTTGCAGGATTTGAGTCAGCAACAGATAGCCCTTACCGTCAGTGCGGTGGAACTGCAGCGGATTCTGCATGGCAAAAGCACCATACACAGCCCTTACCCTGTTGGGGTTGGTCCAGCTAAATTGCGGGCACTCAGATAAAGCGCTAAGACTGTCAAAGACAGCGGGCGATGGGCTGATTGCCTGCACGCTGGCCCATTTATCAAACACTTGCGGGTTCTGTGCAAAACGTTGACCGAGATCGGTCAGCATAGTTGCAGCAGTATTACTTTCAGCAAAAACTGCAGCTTTAATAGCAGCCAGGCGGTCAGTCATATTGTCCGACTGCTGATAATGCGAAAGTATCAGTTCATCATGGCCACTCAGCGCCAAATACGACAGGCACAACGCCTGAAGCTGCCTGTTGCCGGTTTGGGTCTGAGAATACTGATAGGGAGCGCGCGGTAATTTGTGGTAACAGGCCAGTAAATCAGGCTGCAAAGCGCGGGCTATTTGTTGGCGGAAATCCTTTAAGCTTTGCAAAATTGCATCAACCGGGATCTCATCATATTGCTCAGCCAGGGTATCGTAACCAGGCAGTGTTAATAACTCTGCAGTAAAAGCCAAATCAGCCAGCGGCTGTTGCAGTAGCTGCCGCATACTGGCCAGCAGCGGCTCAGGAATCATGACTGCTGATTGTATGGTGACTGCTTTTTGTTGTGCTGTTGCCATTTGTTCAACGGCCTGATGAACCAGACCTGACCACAGTTGCTGCATGGCGTCCCAACGCGCTACCCCGTCCTGCGCTTTGGCGGCGATAAGCAACAGATCTGCTGTTTGGTACTGCACCTGTAGTTTCACAGGTGCAGAAAAATCGGCCAATAACACCGGCACTACATCTGCAGGCACCTTGTTAAAACGCCACTCTGTCGCTTCTTCTTTCAGTACCAAAAGTTCCTGATGATGATAATCTGTGCCGGCACTGACAAGTTCAAAGCGCACCGGTAACACCAGCGGTAACTTGGCACTGCCATCTGCTGTTGCTGGAGTGTGCTGGCTCAGGCGTAAATACAGGCTTTGTTCAGCACTGTTGTAGCGGTAGGTTGCGCTTAGTACCGGGGTACCGGCTTGCTGGTACCAGCGGCGGAACTGCTGAAGATCAACAGCGCTGGCGTCCTGCATTGCCTGCACAAAGTCATCGCAGGTAACGGCCTGACCATCATGGCGGGAAAAATATAAATCCATCCCTTTGCGAAAGCCGGCAGCACCCAGCAAAGTGTGTTGCATCCGGATCACTTCAGCGCCTTTATCGTACACTGTAACTGTATAAAAATTATTCATCTCCAGCACTTGTTCCGGCCGGATCGGGTGCGCCATAGGGCCTGCGTCTTCGGCAAACTGGGCAGTGCGGATGGTTTTTATCGCGTCAATACGGCACAAAGTTGGTGATCCCATATCAGCGCTGAACTGCTGATCACGAAACACCGTCAGGCCTTCTTTTAAACTGAGCTGGAACCAGTCCCGGCAAGTCACTCTGTTGCCAGTCCAGTTATGGAAATATTCATGGCCGATAATACTTTCAATATGGAAATAGTCGGTGTCGGTAGCCGACTCTGCATCAGCCAGCACGTATTTGCTGTTAAAAATATTCAGGCCTTTATTTTCCATCGCGCCCATATTAAAAAAGTCGACAGCCACCACCATATACACATCAAGGTCGTATTCCAGCCCATAGGTGGTTTCATCCCAGCGCATGGCTTTTTTCAGCGACGCCATGGCAAATTCGGCGCGGCTTTTATTGCCTTTATCCACATAAAACGCCAGCTTGACCTCTCGGCCGCTGCGGGTCTGATAGCAATCTTCGAGCACATCAAAATCACCTGCGACTAAGGCAAATAAATAACAAGGCTTCGGGAAAGGGTCGAACCAGCTGACACGGCGTCTGCCATCGGCGAGTAACGCAGAGGCCGTTTGATTGCCGTTGGACAACAGGTGCGGAAACTTGCTGCTGTCGGCAATGATATGTGTGGTAAACACGGCCAGCATGTCAGGTCGGTCCGGATAATAAGTAATACGCCGGAATCCTTCGGCTTCACATTGGGTGCAATAAGCGCCATTGGACAGGTATAAACCCTCCAGTGCTGTATTGGCAGCCGGGTTGAGCAGTGTCACTATTTTCAGTTCAAAGACGTCAGGCAAGGCCTCTAATATCAGCTGTTCGTCATCAAGCTGATAGTTTGTGACCAAGGTCCCGTTGAGCCAAACCCCCTCAAGTTGCAGATACTGACCATCCAGAACCAGTGGCTTAACTTCGCCTGTTCTGCGCCATTGGCTGATGGCTGTAACCCGGGTTTGTTCCGGTGCTAAATCAAACTCAAGCTCAATGCTATCAATGGCATAAGATGGGGCCTGATAGTCAGCTAATCTTTTTGCCAGGCGGGTTTGACTCATAATTGCTCCGTTGTTCATTGCTGGTGTTGTGCCTTGCTGCAGTTGTGGCAAGTGTACTGAAATCAGTGGCCTGTGCAACCTGCTTTGCTTGCCCCGATATATTGGATGACATAAAAAAACCTGAGCAAGCTCAGGTTTTTTAGTTTTACACGACGGGCTAAACGATATTACAGCGACCGCTGCAATAACATCAGCCTTTAATTGCCACTGGATTTGGCACTGACGTTGGTGGTGTCAGTTTCAGGATCTTGATACCGCAGTACGCATAGATAATGGCCAAAACCGGATTAATCAGGTTAAAGAACGCATAAAAAATGTATTCCAGCGGACTGACATTGAGCACGCCATGCATATAGGCACCACAGGTATTCCAGGGCACCAGCGGGCTGGTAATGGTGCCACCATCTTCCAGCGTGCGTGACAGATTCACCGGTGCCAGCCCTCTTCTGGCAAATTCCTCTTTGTACATTCTGCCCGGCATCACAATGGCCATATATTGATCTGCCGTCAGAATATTGGTCGCAATACAGGTCGCAATAGTGCTGGTGATTAAAGAGCCTGTGCTATGCGCTTTGGCCAGAATAGCTTCCACAAAACGGCGCAATAATCCAGTGTGCTCCAGCACTGAACCAAATACCATGGCCGACATAATCAGCCAGACTGTGTTCATCATTTTTGCCATACCACCGCCGGACAATAACTTATCCAGTTCAGCATTGCCGCTTTCAATCACAAAACCGCTATGTAATGTGCTCCAGATCACTTTGAGCAAGCCAAGCGCTGCCGGCAAAGCGTCATCCGCCATTTTATTAACCAGTTCAGGCTGGAACAGCAATGCCCAGACACCACCCAGTAATGCACCGATAAATACCGTTGGGAAAGCTGGTACTTTTTTAATCGCCATGATCATCAACACCAGCATAGGTACCAGGTTCAGCAAGCCGATATTAAACTGCGCCTGTAAATCAGCGCTGAGTTTGACGATTTTTTCCGCATCAGCCACAGCACCGCTGTTTATGCCTAATGCTGCAAAAATAACAATGGCAATCACCAGACTTGGAATTGTGGTCCAGGTCATATGACGGATATGGTCAAACAACTCAGCACCCGCCACTGCAGGCGCCAGGTTGGTGGTGTCAGACAAAGGCGATATTTTATCGCCAAAATAAGCGCCACTGATAATAGCACCCGCAGTGATGACTTCAGACAAACCAAGCCCCACCGATACGCCAATCAGCGCCACACCGATGGTTGCGGCTGTAGTCCATGAGCTGCCGATCGACATAGACACAATGGCACACAAAATACAGGTTGCCGCATAAAACCAGGCAGGATCCAGCACTTGCAGCCCGTAATAAATTAACGCCGGTACTGTACCTGCTAATAACCAGGTGCCAATCAGTGCGCCCACAGCAAACAAAATCAGTACTGCGCCGAGCGACAATGAAATGCCATGGATCATGGCTTTTTCCATCTCTGCCCAGCTGTAACCATTTTTTAAACCGATAATGACGGCGATAGCAGCCCCAACAAAAAGCGCGATTTGGTTAGGACCATATGAAGAATCACTGCCGTAAAGGTATACCGACAGGCTTAACAGGATGATTAATACCACCAGTGGAATTAACGCATCCAGCAGACTGGGTTTT
This sequence comes from Rheinheimera sp., assembly GCA_003543135.1. Classification (GTDB taxonomy): domain Bacteria; phylum Pseudomonadota; class Gammaproteobacteria; order Enterobacterales; family Alteromonadaceae; genus Pararheinheimera. Next base: position 142,329 of record DPJG01000023.1, on the reverse strand, counting down.
TTGATTTGATTTGTCATTATTGCTACTCAGTTGCCCTTAAGGGCGTTTTTTGTAATTGTCAGAGTACGCCAACCAGATTCAAAAACACTGCAGCTATTGCCACAGGTGTGAACCAGCGGATACAGAAGCGCCAGATAGTATAAGCAAGTGGCGTTGTATTCAACTCTTCTTCGATGGCATGACGTTTCATCACCCAACCGGTAAATAATGCCACCGACAAGCCGCCGAGAGGTAGCAGAATATCTGAGGTCAGATGATCGATGAACTCAAAAAAGTTGTGAACGTCTTTGCCAATAAAGTGAATGTCAAACTGTGACCAGCTGGCGCCGCTAAAAGAAAAGACCGTTAACAGACTTAAACTCCAGAGTACCAGACCACCAAGCACAGCGGCCGGCACACGGTTAAAGCCTTTGGATTCAACCAGCCATGCCACAACCGACTCCATCATGGCTATGGTGGAAGTAAATGCAGCCAGCACCAGCATAATAAAAAATACCGGTCCGAGCACACCACCGCCCGGCATAGTGGCAAAAGCCACCGGCAAGGTAACAAAAATAAGCCCGGGCCCCTGACCTGCATCCAGTCCCTGACCGAACACTATCGGATAAATGACCATAGCTGCAATGAGCGCCACTGACGTATCAGCCAGTGCTATCCACACCGAAGTGCGCACTATAGAAACGTTATTGGGCAAATAAGCACCATAAATCATCATCACGCCCGAGGCCAAACTCAGGCTGAAAAAGGCATGGCCCAGCGCAATCAGTACCCCATTCATCGTCAGTTTGGAAAAGTCCGGGTAAAACATAAAACGGACAGCTTGTAAAAACTCTCCGGTTAAACTAGCGTAAATTGCCATTCCAACCAATAACAAATACAAAGCCGGCATCATCCATTTTATCGTGCGTTCCAGGCCGTTTTTCAGACCACGCGCAACAACAGCACAGGTGGTCACGATGACGACTGTGGTCCAGAGCAACAAACTACTGCTATCTGTGGAAAACTGACCGAACATCTGCCCAAGTTCAGTAGCGGATTTACCGGCAAATTCCCCTGTGGCCGCTTTGCCAACATAAGCAAAAGCCCAGCCGGCGATCACTGAATAAAATGACAAAATCAAAAAGCCGGCAAAAAGACCAATCCAGCCGGTCAGTTGCCAATAAGGATGGGCATTAGCTTCCAGCGCCAGCATGCGTGCGGATAAACCAGGGCTTTGTCGCCCTCTTTTACCCATCAGCACTTCGGCCATCAGGACCGGCAAACCAATTAACAAAATGGCCAGCAGATAGACGAGCACAAAGGCCCCACCGCCGTTTTGTCCCATGATGTATGGGAATTTCCAGATATTGCCAAGACCTACGGCGGCACCGGTAGCGGCGATAATAAAAGTAAAACGGCTGGACCATTGGCCATGAACAGATGGACGGCGCTGTAACATGCGTAAAACCTAAAATAAACGACACAAAAAACACAAAGGACTGAAACCAGTCCTTTGTCGGGGGAAGCTTGTATAAAGCAAGATTACTTTTTGGCCAGCTTACTGCTCATGATCAGATCTGCAGTGATAAGTGCTGTCTCTTCCAGGAAAGGATCCAGTTTTTCCAGCACTTCAGGCGCGTCTTCCGCTTTTTTTACCGGCGGTAACTTTAATCTGGCCAGACGTTCATTGGTACGGGCCAGTTCACGGGCGGCCAATTCATCTTTTTTAGCGATACGTTCTTTTTCGTTCAGAGAGACAGTTTTTACGTCTTTTTCTTTCTGATATTCAGCTATGTCTGCCAGCAGAAACTTAAACTCCGGCTCTTTGGCAATACGTTGCTGGTGTTTTTCCATCAGAATTGGTAACGCCACTTTGATATCAGTAGCACTACTGTAACTGGCAGGTGCAATCGAATCCCATGGCAAAGCATTTTTCTCTTTGCTTTCGCCCCATTCAGCCGGATCTATCGGTGATGGGAAGGTGATATCAGGCACCACACCTTTGTGCTGGGTACTGCCACCGTTGATGCGGTAAAACTTAGCGATAGTGTATTGAACGCTACCAAGCTCTCCGTCGAAGGTGTCATAAATCCGGCCCAGACCACGGTGTTGCTGCACTGTGCCTTTACCAAAAGTGTGCTCACCCACAATCACAGCACGGCCATAATCCTGCAGCGCAGCGGCAAAAATTTCAGATGCTGAAGCACTATAACGGTCCACCATCACGGTAAGTGGGCCTTCGTAAAATACACTGGCGTCGGTATCGTCATTTTGGGTAATACGACCATTGCCTTCCCGAATTTGCACCACCGGGCCTTTGTCGATAAATAGACCCGTCAGCGTAATGGCTTCAGGTAAGGAACCGCCGCCGTTGCCACGTAAATCAACAATAATACCTTCAACTTTCTGCTCTTTTAACGCAGCCAGTTCTTTGCGCACATCTTCTGTCAGGTTGTTGTAAAAACTCGGAATGTTGATCACACCGATGTTTTTACCATTCTGATGCAGCATCGACTTAAATACTTCACCTTTGGCTGCTCTGTCTTCAAGACGGATTTTGTCGCGGATAATTTCAATTTGTTGTGGCGTCGCCCCTGCGGTATCGCTGGCCGCCATCACCTGTAAACGGACTTTAGAGCCTTTAGGGCCTTTGATCAGGTCGACCACATCATCAAGACGCCAGCCGACCACATCGACAAAATCTTCATTGCCCTGTGCCACACCGACAATACGGTCTTTAGGCTTCAGTTTTTTGGTTAAATCAGCCGGACCACCGGGCACCAGACTGGCAATGGTGGTGTAGTCATCGTCCAGCTGTAAAACAGCACCAATACCTTCAAGGCTCAGGTTCATTTCCTGCTGGAAACGGTCGGCGTTACGTGGTGACAAATAAGAGGTGTGTGCTTCGATACTACGGGCATAAGAGTTCAGGACCAGCTGAAATACATCTTCACTTTCCGTTTGTGCCAGCCGTTTTTTTGCACTCTTATAACGTTTTAATAAGATGTCTTTGATTTCAGTATCGTTTTTACCTGCTAATTTCAGATTTAACGCATCAAATTTTACCCGCTGACGCCACAACTCGTTAAGCTGCGCCATGTCCACAGGCCAGGGAGCACCTTCCCTTTCATATTCGTATTGATCGGCCGTGGTGAAATCAAAAGGCTTGTCCAGCAAAGAGATAGCATAATCAAACCGTTCGGCGCGACGCTGCAGACTCAGGTTAAACATCTGATAAGCAAAATCAAACTGGCCCTTTTGAATGGCATCGTCAAACTGAAACTTGTATTGGGCAAAACCGTCGATGTCACTTTTGAGCATCACGTTGTGGAAATAGTCCAGACTATCCAGATAGCGTTCAAACACTTTGGCTGATAACTCGTCGTCAATCTGCACCTGCAGATAATGACCACGGGTAAAAATTGCCGCAACCCTTTTACTGGCGGTGAAATGCTGGTCCAACTGCGCCAGTTTTGGCATCACCACAGTATCGGAATTTACTGCTGCCAGTACCGTACTGCCTGAGATCAGCAGCAATGCTGCCGCTATACCGGATAATCTTTTCATCTGAGACTCTGCGTTGTTAAGCCTGATACAAACTGCCGCTATGCGTTTTGACCACCATACCAGAGGCTAACTGCACTACGACGTCCTGTTTAACCACTTCGACTACGGTAGCTGGCATTGGGTTCTGTCCTAGTTTGACTAAAACTTTAGCGCCCACCACCAACTTATCTGCCGCAACGGCTTGCAATTCTTTTTCAGCAGCCGGGGCTGGCTGAGCTTTCGGCCGTGATTCTTTCAGAGTAGAACTTTTTGCTGTTGCAGCGGCAGACTTTGTTGCCGGTTTTTTGTAACCAGTTTTGTCAGTTTTACGCTCAGCACCGGTAACAGCAGCTGCTTTTGGTTTTTGCGCTTGCTGTTTGGCTTTTTGTTCTGCAATTTTAGCTTTACGAACTTCAGCTGCTTTTGCTTTGCTTTCGGTCAGGGTTTTTAATGCATGTTCAGCTTGCTGCTGGTCAATCAGCTCGCCCGCCGTGCCATCCAGATCGACCCTGGCCACCCCTTCTTTCACTGCGTCCAGGTAACGCCAGCTGGAGGTGTAGACGCGCAGCGCCTGACGCAACTGGGTTTTACTCAGCTGCTGATTGTCTTTTAAACGTTCAACCAAATCCTGGAAGATACCGATTTTCAGCGGTTTCGCTTCACCAGTCAGCGTGAAACACAGTGGAAACTGTTCACTTAATAAGGCTACGATTTCTTTCACGTTGTGTGGTTTAACTTGCGGTTCGACTTGGCTGGTCATGCATTAATACTCTTCATCTTCTTCGTCATCTACATCGGTATCGCTGTCGTCATCGTCAGCATCATCTTCATCGAGGGCTTTATCCAGAACTTTTCTGGTGTGAGCCAAAGCCCAGTCGATTAATTCGTATTCGTCGGCTTCAATCAGCACCAGACTGCCACGCAACTGGTCCCAGATATCACGCATCAGTTTGTCTATCACTGCAACTTCAGTGTCATCGGGAATTTGTTGCCATACCGCATGGTATATAGCATTGATCCGGTCTGCAACCAACTCTTCATCACCTTCCCAGTCGCCGACATCGCCAACGCCGAACAGGTAATCATGGATTGAAACCAAATCCTTCATAAAGTTTGTTCCAGACGCTCTTCAAAAGTAGCCACCAGCGCTGCCAAACCTTGTTGGTCGGCGTCATCAAAACGGGCAAGCGATGGGCTGTCGATATCCAGCACAGCGATGATTTCACCGCGCAGTCTGACTGGCAATACGATTTCTGAATTGCTGGCGGCGTCACAGGCAATATGGCCCGGGAACTCATGCACATCTTTGACCAGCTGGATGTCTCCTGTTGCCACTGCAGTACCACAGACACCTTTGCCTACGGGAATGCGGACACAAGCAGGTTTACCCTGGAATGGGCCTAACACCAGTTCACCTTGTCTTAAAATGTAAAAGCCTGACCAGTTCAGATCAGGCATTTCATTAAATAACAAAGCGCTCAGGTTGGCCATATTGGCAATCAGGTCAGTTTCATCAGCGATCAGCGCCTGTGCCTGCGCTGTTAATGTGCGGTAAAAGTCTAATTTTTCAGCAAACATGGGTGTTCAGTATCTGACTATCACAAAGGTCTCTACCTTACTTGGTTTGGCTTTAAATTTAAACCTTTAGGCGGAACATTTATCAGGGCTTTGCCAGTTCAAACTGTATTGACAGCTCAGCACGTACCTGATTATTGCCAAATTGCACCGTGTCAGAGGCCATCATTGCCATTTTATGCATAGGGGCCGGTGAAGCGCCCTGCTCCTGAATTTGATGCACCTGTTTGATTTTCCGGCCACTTAATCTGGCCAGCTGCTGCGCTTTTTGCTCGGCATCGGCGTAAGCCAGTTGCAGGGCCTGCTGATACAAAGGTGCAGGTTCAGAAACAACCAGCTCAGCCGGCGCCAGTTGTGTGATACCAAGTGCTGCGGCCTGCTCTAATAATTCCGGATATTTGCTTAAGTCACGCACCTGAACTGTTAGTTCCCGTTCAACCCGGTACATCTCAACGGCTTTTTGATCCTGTTGATATTCAGGATAAATACGTAGTGGTGCATTGTTGATGTCGCTGCTGGCAACGCCAAGTTGTTGCATCATAGCGGTCAGTTGCGCAACTTTAGCATCAACCTCTGTTTTTGCTTTACTGACCGAGGTTTGCCTGCTGCCCACCGTCATTTGCAGTCTGGCTCTGTCCGGCGCCGCTTGTACAACACCAGAGCCCTGCACTGAGATCAGTGCTATTTGTTCCTGCGCCAGTGCCTGAGTGCTTAGCAGCAGCGCCAACATGGTCAGAGGCAATATCATTTTCATTGGTGTGTTCCTTTTGTGATGTTTATACAATCTTTCGCCAAAACAACAGCCTGTCAGCTGCCGATGAACTCTGGCTGAAATATCAAAGCCGCCATGTTAATGGCGGCTCTGAATAGAAACTGTTAAATGATGTTGCCGGTCGCTTTGGGGTTATTGCACAATTTTATCGACCTGCGCCTGGGTCAGCGGATGATAACCCGGCCGTGCCTGTTGATAGACCTGTTTAGCAAAATCCCGCCAGTGTGGATTTTGTGCCAGTGCCCGATACAGCGGCACCAAAACTTGGAACGCCCTACTTTTAACAGGAATTGCTGTAAAGGCTGTTTTAAGGCTTCGTAATTCAGTGGTATTGCCAACCGGCTCCAGGCCACAAATAATTCGGCATTCTGGCTTTGGCTAAAACTAAATTGCTGATCAAGGTTGATTAGCTGTGTTCCCGACAACTGGCGCGGTAACTTATCCAGTAAATGCAGCCACTGATGTACTGTCCACTGGCTTGTTTGCCACTGTGGTGTGCCAGCAACAAAAAGCGCCAGTTGCTTTTCTACTTCGCTAAAGGCATCAGAGGGCCGTTTGGGATAAGTATCCGGCAAGCCGCCCTGAAATACCCACTGCTCAACTTCGGCTTTTGACACCACTTGCGGGTATTTATCTAAAAGATTGGTTTGTAAAAACTGTAAAAACCTGTCTGTATCCATCGACTGAAAGGCAAAGGTTTTAAAGTACAAAGACACAAACTGATCAAAACGCTCGCGGCCAAAGCGTTGTTCCAGAAAACTTAAAAACAGCTGCCCTTTGACATAAGCGACAGGACTAAATGCTTCATCCGGGTCCCGGCCTGTGAGTTTTAGTTTTAATGCCTGATCGGCTTTTGTTAACTCCGGCATAGCGCGGGTTAATTCCGCCACACTGAGGCTATATTCCATATCAGCCCGGCCTTTGCCGTACACTTCTGCCATTAGCCTGTTTTCAAAAAAGTTAGTAAAACCTTCGTTTAACCACAAATCTTCCCAGTTGCTGTTGGTAATTAAATTACCCGACCAGGAATGCGCCAGCTCGTGGGCTATCAGACTGACCAGACTTTTATCGCCGGTGATCACCGTTGGGGTAATAAAAGACAAACGTGGATTTTCCATGCCACCAAACGGAAAACTGGCCGGCAAAATTAATAAATCATAACGGCCCCATGGATACTGGCCGTAAAGTTTAGAGGCCACATCCATCATGGCCTGAGTGTCGGCAAACTCATTCACCGATTTTTGCAGCCAGGTTTTTTCGGCATAAACGCCGGTTTGCGCTGACATGCTCTGAAAGTGCAAATCGCCCACTGCCAAAGCGAGCAGATAAGACGGCACAGGCTGTGGCATGTCAAAGTGATAATCGCCGTCACGTTCGGTATTTTTGCTGTTATCAGCGCTCATCACCGCCAGTAATTGTTTGGGAGTGCGGACACGTGCCTGATAACTGACCCTGACTGCCGGCGTGTCCTGCAGTGGGATCCAGCTTCTGGCATGAATAGCCTGAGATTGGCTAAACAAAAACGGCTGCTGTTTTTCACTGGTTTGCGCCGGACTTAACCACTGCAAACCGCTGCTATCGGCTGTGGTGTGATAATACACCCGTACTTTCTGGCTACCTGGTGATAGCTGAATACTCAGGCTCTGCCCCAGAATACCGGCCGCTTGACCCAGTTGAAAACGGGCGCTCGCCCATTGCCCGTCCGCTTTTTGCTGTAATACTTTTTCAATGACCAGAGCGCGGCTATCCAACACCAGGGTATTGGCATTTTTTTGCTGTCGTTGAAGTTGATGTTCAACAAAACCACGTAGTTCAGACTTGTCAAAATCGACAGTAACATCCAATAACAGATGACTGGAGCTGATTTGTTCAGGATTGGAAAAACTATGCTGGTCGCGCACCTGCGCCTGTAACTGTGCGCTGAAACTCACTGCAATCAACAGCAGGAAAAAGTGAAACAGATAAAACATTTGTGGCATAACGGCCTCCGAAGTTAAGGCCGTTATCATAGGCGCAGCGTCAAACGAAAAAAAGCAGTTAAGCGCTGTAAGAATAAAAACAACGAGTTTATGCAAGTTTTTTGCTGATTCTTTATGTCTTCACTGCAACTCAATACAGCCTGACACAATTGCGGCCATTGGCTTTGGCCTGGTATAAAGCGTGATCTGCCGCGGCAACCAGTTCATCCAGCGATTGTAACGACAAGGAAAATCCGGCTATGCCGATACTGCTGGTCACTTGCTGCCCGGCAAGTTGCTCCGGATACCAGAGTGCAATTTTTTCGCGGATCCGCTCGGCAAGTGCCAGTGCCGACACCGCACTGGTGTCCGGCAAGACAGCAATAAACTCTTCACCACCCAGCCGTCCCAGCTCATCAGGCTTACGCAGTTCTGCATTCACTCTGTCAACAAAACCGCTTAAAATACAATCACCTACGGCATGGCCAAAGGTGTCGTTTACCTGCTTAAAATGGTCTAAATCAAATACCAGCACCGCCAGATCCTGCTGGTATCTGCGGGCTTTTTTCAGATAAAGCTCAGCAATTTCCAGAATTTTTCGTCTGTTATAACACTCGGTCAGTACGTCATGGTCGGCCATACTTTGTAATTGCCGCTGTAAATCTTTGATTTTACTAATGTCAGCAGCAACAAGACCGGTTGCAAATAACTTGCCTTCAGTAGAATAAATCGGAAATTTAATTGATAAAAAATCCCGGTCTATGCCGTCGACCGGCACGACTTCTTCGACACTGATCGGATTTTGGCTTTGTTGTGCCAAAAGATCGGCACGTCTGAACTGAGCTGCGGTTTCAGCCGGGAATAACTCACTGTCTTTTCGACCGATAAAATCACTGACCGGGCGCTGAAAGAGCCGGCCATATTGTTGGTTCACATAAAGGTACTCGCCATCCAGTGACTTGGCGCCAATGACAGCCCCCGAGTTATCGGCGATAGCTTTGAAAATTTGCAGTTGTTGCTGCGACCAGTCTTTCTCGTCACTCATAGCGATAACCAAAGTCCGTTATGGTTGCCCGCAAAAGCAGGTTATACCTCAAGTCAAAGGTAGCAGAGGCCAGAGACGCCGGTGAAAAATATTACGAAAATCTGATATTAGGATGATAAAGCACTGATCTGTTTTGGATTGGCCGGATAATAGCGGGCATTTTGCACTATCTGGTGTGGGAAAAAGCGGGTGTCTTTGTGCGGTAGTTTCATAAAACCACCTACACCTTCTCCGGCAATAAGGCGGATATTTTCGACGATATTCGCCAATAATGCACAGAATTCTTGCTCTTTTGCCGGGTCGAGCAAATGGAAATAACTGTGAATTTTCATATAAAGTGTGGTTACTTCAAAAATAATACAGCCGCTGTGCCGGATAAGGTTCAGTTTGGCAATGTCCGCCATAATAGCGTCGGGCAATACCAGCTGTTCGTCCGGATCTTTACCGTCTTCAAAATAAGAATGTTGTTTGCTACTGTCATCAGGGCTTAAAGCGGACGCTACGTCATAAGGGATCACAGTGCCGGCGGGCGCCACAAAAGGAGTATCGGCACTGGCTCTGGATAAATGGATGGTCTGGCGGGCATTAAACAAACAGGCTTTAAAAATGCCCACTTTGCCGATGGCTTGTGCCAGATACACCACATTATTCACAGCCAGACTAAAAGCACTGTAAAGCTTCGCATCGTACAGATGCAGGTTACAGTCGATATAAACGCCCTGCTGTTGCCAGTGAATGGCCAGCCCGCCTACCACCGGATAACGTGCCAGCCGGCTTACGGCCGCTACAAAGGCTTTTTCCGTTTCGCCCATGCCTTCCAGATAGTTTTTGTAGTACCGCTCCAGCTGTACGTCGTCCACATACTGGATGCCTGCTTCTTCGCTGTGTTCCCGTAAAAATGATTTGCGGGAAGAATAGACTACAGTATCCAGCTCTTTGACATCTTGCTGCAGCTGCACCGGCAACAACGGGCTGTCGTCAAATAAGGTTAAATCGGGCAATACCAGCTGGGTTAGTCGTGGCATTACTTTAAGAAAATAGTCGCCGGCATCAGCTCGGAGATGGGCATCATCAGCCAGCATACTGTCGAGCATAGTGGCAAACTCCATTGGCAATCCCAGACTACGGGCCGGAATGGCCTTGCGACCAAAACGACAGGATTGGCCTGAGGCCAATGCATATAAGGTACCGGCTACACCTTGCTCGTCAAATCTGGGGCTGGATAAAGCGCCAAGGCGCTGCTCTGTGCCAATAAAATACACATCCCCCAACCTGGCGTTGGACGTTTGTAAATCGGCAGACATGAGCTGCATCACATTGTTGCTGATGTATTGGCCCTGCTCGTCCGTCTGGGCAAATACCGAAGAGCCCCAGTCCACCAGACTGATTTGGCCACTTTGTTCATCAAATACAATGTTGGACGGTTTAATATCACCATGGACTATCGGGCATAACTCGCCGTCTTTGTGATGAGTGCGCAGCACTTTTAACAGCGCAGCCAACTGCGCCGCTATGTCTATCAGCAGTCGCACCGGCAGGCGGCCATGCTGCAGACTGTATTGTTCCAGATCCACACCTTTGGCACGGCCCATCATCAAAATACCCTGCTTTTTAATCAGCTGATAAGTGATATAACGCGGCACATTCGGATGGTTCAGCTGAGACAGCATAAAGGCTTCGTCAGCGAGCCTTTCCTGAATATGTTGTGGCAGATTAATGCGGGAAAACTTAAACACACACTGTTCATTACGCTGATCAAGGCCAGCAAAAGCAAAACCATAAGCGCCTTTGCCTACCAGTTCGATATCGCGATAACCGAGCTTTTGCAATTCTTCAATACAAAGCGCCACCCAGTCTTTGAGTTTTTTGGCGTCATTGGCGTTTAACAGATAAAACGACTGCTCTTCCGGGATGTAAAAATTGCGAAGCTGGTGTTTTTCCATGCTGAACTCTGTTTCTGCCGCTGAGAAAATCGCTGTGATAAAAATACTTTGTTAAACAACAGGACGTTACCATGTGTCTTTCATCAGGTAAATGAGCCCTTGGTAACCTCAGTGTTGTTCCTGCTGTTGTTGACGTTGTTGAAGTTGCCACATCAGTACCACAGCTATCCCCAGTAACAGCGCTGAGAGCTGTAACATCAGCTGAAAATTTCCACTGTATTGCACCGTAAAACCGGCAACCCAGGGCGCGATGATTTGTGCCAGACCGTAACTTAAAGTGAGTTTGCCCATGGCCGCTGCAGCATTGTACTGATAACGCCGCCCGGCCAGGGTCAGCATCAGGCTGACAATTCCAATAAAAGTGATGCCAAATAACAAAGCGCCTAACACGCCGGAGAGCGCGCTTTGGTTATAGAGAGGCAATAACATCGCGATAATCTGCAAAACTAAGGCCTGTAACAAAGCGTTTTCAAGGCCAAAACGGCGCGCCAGCGCATCCCAGATAAAGGGTGCCGGCGTGGTTACAAGTCCTACACCAACCCAGATCCAGGCTGTCTGATTTTGTAGTGCAGCGATATGTTCAAGTTCGAGCAGAATAAAAGTGGTGCCGGTTGCAAAGGCAAAACCGGCACAAAAATAAACCAGCAGCATCATTTTCAACCAGTTGCTGCGCTTTGCTGTGCGGCTATTTGTCGTACCAGACAATTGCTGAGGGGCTGGTAACCAGCACCAGGCAGGAAACAGCAATAACAGGCTCATAGCGGCAAACAGCAACCACAGCTGCTCCCAGCTTAAGTTTTTTGCATAAAGTGCACAAACAAGACCAGATAACACAATACCTGCGCCCATACCGATAAAATGGCCACCCAGTTGGGGTCTGAAACCGCTTCGGGTTAAAAAATTCAGCACAAAAGCCGAGGCCAGCAATAAACCGGCAATGCTGGCAAAGCCGCCGGCAAAACGCAGAATAGCCCAGCAAGAAAAGTCTGTGGTCAGCCCCATCCCCAAGGTGCTGAGCACCGACAACAGCAAAGCAGCACGATACAGCAGTAATTTTATGTTGTTGTTACTCAGCCAGGCCACAGTTAGTGCGCCTGTCAGATAACCGAGATAATTAAAGGTGGCCAGAAAGCTGCCCTGTGCTTTGCTAAGTTCAGTCTCTGCAAGCATCAGCGGCAGCATTGGGGTGTAAGCAAAACGCGATAAACCAACACTCAGAATTAACGCTGAAATGCCTGCCATTATCACCTTCGCCGCCTCAGATGGTATCGGGCTTATTTTGCGCATAAATAGCTCAAAAATATTCACTTAGATTGATTAAGCCTGAAAAACAACGGCACTACTATGCGACTTCTGTCTAAAACGTTGCTTGTAAAAAACAACAAACCCACCAATATGGTGGGTTTGTTACAGAGGTCAACAGAGCGCAAATCGTTAGCGCATATTCACCAGCATACTGCTTGGCTCTTCCAGATACTGCTTCCACAGATTGGTAAAGCGGGCAATAGTACCGCCATCAATGACACGGTGATCGCCAGACCAGCTGATTTGCATAATAGAGCGTGCAACCACATGGCCTTTGCTGTCAAAACGCGGCAGTTGCTGCACTTTGCCAAGGGCAACAATTGCCACTTCCGGCTTATTGATAATAGGTGTTGCTACAGTACCGCCAATAGCACCGATGTTGGAAATAGTGATAGTGCCACCTTTTAAGTCACTTGGGCTGACACGGCCTTCACGGGCAGAGTCAGTCAGTTTGGTTAAGTCTTTGGCGATTTCCGCTATCGACTTATGCTGACAGCCTTTGACATTTGGCACCAATAACCCCACTTTAGAGTCCACCGCGATACCAATATTGTGGTCGTCAAAATAAGTAATTTCAGAACAATCGCTGTTGACCTGACTGTTTAAAATCGGGAATTCATTGAGCGCCAATGACATCGCTTTCATAAAAAACGGCATCATAGTGAGCTTAACACCTTGTTTGGCAAGACCGTCTTTTAAGCTGAGCCGAAGGGCAATTAAGTCAGTTAAATCAATCTCTTCACAATAGGTAAAGTGTGGAATAGTCGACACTGACTCAGCCATTTGCCGTGCCATCGCCGCTTTAATGCCTTTAATAGGCTCAACACGACGACCGCCGGTTGCAACCGCAGGAGCAGCCACTGTTGCGCTTGTCGCTGCTGCCACAGCTGCGGCTTTTGCAGCGCAGGCTGGTGCTGCAGCGCCACTGACAAACTTCTGCACATCTTCTTTATAGACCCGGCCTTTAGCGCCAGAGCCTGCCACCTGGGTTAAATCAACATTGAGCTCACGGGCTAAACGGCGTACCGCCGGGCTTGCCACCGCTTTGCCGTTATTGGCCATCACAGCGGCTGGTGTTGCAGTGCTTGTTGCAGCGACCGGAGCGGCAACAACTGCAGATCCCTCAGATACAGCAACAGCAGGCGCGCCTTCTGCAACCCGTTCAATGGCAAATAACGGCGCATGTACTTTGGCAATTTGCCCTTTGGCGGTATAAAGCTTCACTACTTTACCAGCGTATTTGGCCGGAATTTGTACTAAAGCTTTGTCGGTCATCACATCACAGACCGGCTGATCTTCGGCAATGACATCACCTTCTTTGACCAGCCAATCCACCACTTCACACTCAACAATACCTTCGCCTATATCCGGCAGCAGGAAATCTTCAGTGATTTTACCGGCAACTGCTGCTGAAGGAGCTGCAGCGGTTTGTGTTGCAGCGGGAGCTGCTGTTGGCGCTTGAGCTTCACCGGCAATCTGCATTTCAAATAAAGGGGCATGCACTTTGGCAATATCACCTTTGTTGTAATACAGCTTGCTGACCACACCATTAAACACAGATGGGATCTGCACCAGTGCTTTGTCGGTCATCACGTCACAAACCGGCTGATCTTCAACTATGGTATCGCCTTCTTTCACCAGCCATTCGACCAGTTCACATTCAACGATACCTTCACCGATATCCGGCAGAATAAAATCTTTTTTCATTATGGCCTCTATCAGCTGTGGATCAGAACTTCACCGAAGCCACAATAGCTTCAAAAGTTTTTAAGTGGTCAGCCACGTATTCGCGTTCCAGCGCCAGCGGATACGGCGTATCTAAACCACACACCCGTGCAATCGGGCTTTCCAGGTGCAGGAAACAACGCTGCTGGATAGTAGCGGCAATTTCACCGGCAAAACCGCCAGTTAACGGCGCTTCGTGGTTAATCACTAAACGGCCGGTTTTGGTGACCGACTTCACGACGGTTTCCACATCCCATGGCAGAATACTGCGAAGGTCAATCAGCTCACAGGAAATGCCCTGTGCAGCTGCCATTTCAATGGCTTTTTGGCAAATTTCAATTTGCGCGCCCCAGGCTAAAACTGTCACGTCTTTGCCTTCCTGCATCACTTCGGCCACGCCTAATGGAATTTCGTAATACTCTTCCGGCACTTCACCGGTAGAGGCGCGGTACAGCTTCTTAGGTTCAAAGAAAATCACCGGATCTTCTGACGCGATAGAAGCCAGTAACAAACCTTTGGCCTGGTACGGGTCGCGTGGTACGGCAATTTTTAAACCCGGGGTGTGGGCAAAATAAGCTTCGGGTGACTGGCTGTGATAATGACCACCGGCAATACCGCCACCGTATGGCGTGCGAAACACCAGGCCACCGACATTAAATTCGTTGCCTGAGCGGTAACGGAACTTGGCCGTTTCGTTGACGATCTGGTCAAAGGCCGGAAAAATGTAGTCGGCAAACTGAATTTCAGCCACAGGCTTCATGCCTTGTGATGCCATGCCATTGGCAAAACCGGCAATACCCTGTTCAGTTAATGGGGTATTAAAACAACGGTCTTTGCCGTATTTTTCCTGCAGTTTTGAGGTTGCACGGAACACACCACCAAAGTGGCCTACGTCTTCACCAAAACAGACCACAGTACTGTCTTTGGCCATCGCCAGATCAAGGGCGTTATTAATGGCCTGCAACATATTCATTTTTGCCATTATGACATTCTCCCTGACGTGATTGGATAAGCATCCGGATATTTGCGGATGTGTGCTTTGAGTTCAGCCAGCTGACGCTCAAGTTCAGGGATAGGTTCGGCGTACACATCAGAAATTAAGTGTTCAATGCCAGGTTTGGCCACTTTTTCTGCCACTTTCAGTGCATCCAGAATCTCAGCACGCAGTGCTTCAATCTGTGCTTTATCGGCTTCATCATCCAGCCAGCCTTTGGCCAATAACCATAAGCGAAAACGTGAAATCGGGTCGTTTTTACGCCACTGCTCTTCTTCTTCTTTGCTGCGATAACCGCTTGGGTCATCAGAAGATGAATGCGCGCCCAAACGATAGGCAATAGACTCGAGCAACACAGGCTCATTGGTTTCCAGCGCATACTCACGTGCCATTTTAGTGGCCTGATACACGGCCAGAATGTCTGCACCGTCCACCCGGATCGCTTTCATGCCATAACCTACAGCACGGCAGGCAATACCGTCACCTTTAAACTGCTCGTTGGCCGGTGTCGAAATGGCATAACCATTGTTACGGCAGAAAAACAGCACAGGTGCTTTATGCACGGCGGCCATATTTAAACCGGCGTGGAAATCACCTTCAGAGGCGGCACCTTCACCAAAATAACAAATAGTGACGTTGGCTAAACCACGCAGCTTTTGTGCGTAGGCATAACCTGCCGCCTGAGGGATTTGGGTTCCCAGCGGGCTGGAAATGGTCATGTAATAAATGTCTTTTGAGCCGTAATGCACCGGCATCTGGCGACCTTTACCCAGATCTTTTTCGTTGGAAAACAGCTGGTTCATAAATTGTTCCAGCGAAAAACCACGGTAACGTAAAGCACCCTGTTCACGGTACTGCGCCATGATCATGTCTTTGTCATCCAATGCCGCAGCACTGCCAACAGTGGCGGCTTCTTCGCCTAAACACTGCATGTAAAAGCTGATCCGGCCCTGACGCTGCGCAGCGAGCATCCGCTCGTCCAGCACCCGGATAAAACTCATGCTGTGATA
Source organism: Rheinheimera sp. (assembly GCA_003543135.1). Lineage (GTDB taxonomy): Bacteria > Pseudomonadota > Gammaproteobacteria > Enterobacterales > Alteromonadaceae > Pararheinheimera. The sequence continues at coordinate 126,477 of DPJG01000023.1, read as the reverse complement.
CATTTTCAGTGCGGTTTCTTTATCCAGTTCAGGTGCCACAGCACCAGGATAAATAGTACCGTCGTCCTGCAGAATACGAAGAGTTGGGATCTGTAACGCGTGCCCACTGGTAAATTCGGCTGTGTGTACAGTCGAAATGGTGGCGTTGTTAGGGTTGGTCATAGGTCTCTCTTTAGGTTTCGGGTAACGCGGACCTTGGTTGTTTGCCGGCATTACCTTGAAATTGAACCAGACTGGTGGCGCAACCATTGCTCTATGGCAATTTGTGGCAGGCAAAACCAGCTTCTCCCCATGGTGCTACTTACGCTGGCGCTTCAGATAACGTTTTAACTGTCCTTGGTTTTAGTACTCAAAGGAAGCACCAATCAGGGCTTTACGTTAACGTCAATCTGAGCTGTGCCTGCAGCACCCGCTATTCTTGTTTTTAGAATATGATCGATTTTTAGAATGCGCGGCAACTTTACCTTTACGTAAACTGCATTGCAACCGGATCAGCCATTAAAAATTAGCAGAAAGCCAAAACAAAACGGCAAGAAATGTTGATCCGGTCTTTCTAAGCTGCATGCTGTGCATAGCGGCGCAGCACTTTGTGCTTCGAAGCTTAGTCACTGCTCTGACTAGACAAACTGGCATAAAAAAGCCACAACAAATGTGGCTTTGATGACAGTCACGGCGTCGTTCACTCAGGCCGTACGACCCGCCACTGAAATGGGTTTCACCATCAGCATGGCTCTTTGCCCTATAGCCACTTTGGCATTAGGGAAAATAAGCGCCTCGCCGGGTTGTTCCACCACATACTCAATACCTTCGTCCCTGGCCAGCACTGTGCCTGGCGCAAACTGGGTAAAGTTTTCAATATCAGCGGCAAAACAAAGCTCAAATGCCTCGGTTTTTTTGTTAATAGCGCGATACACCTCAAACAAATGAAAATCCGTTTCGGCAAAAGCCTTGGTGCTGATCATGTCGCCACTAATCAGTTTTTTCAGTAACAGTGCCACATCGGCAAAACGGCTATGGTCGTTTTGGCCAAAAGGTCGCGCTTTGCCAAGCTCCAGCGTAAAGGCATGGGCGTTGTGCTGCTGCGCGCCGTAATAACTAAAAGTGGTGGCAGGCGTTTGCATTAATAAAAAGGTATTCACACCACAACTTGCCCATAAGGTGAGCTGTTGTTCAGACCAGGGTTTACCGTGCAGATATGGATAAACTGCAAACTTTTCAAACTTAGAGCCGCGAATGGCGGTATGTAAATCGTATAAAGCACGGTTGCGCCCTTCTGGCACCAGCTGAAAAAACCGGCTGACATATTGCTCTAAGCGTGCACAACGTAACTTTTCAAAGGACAGCCCTGCCGTTTCTGCCTGCTGTGCAGACGGTGCCTCTGCCAATACCGCAGCGTCTATCTGATGGGCGCCGGAAAAAAAACGGTTCATATTGTCTTTGATTTCACGCAAACCGGCATTCATTGCCGGCGGATTGCCGAATAAAAACAATACCCGCTCTGACAGCTGTAGTTTTTGAAGAAGAATGTCTTTAACCAGAGCGGCGCAAATTTCGATGGGCGCTGTTTCGTTACCATGCACACCTGATGACAATACGATGTCCTTATTGCCGTAATTCAGGGGGGTAAAACAAATGACCCCTGTATCCCAGATGTCGCACTTTGTGCCATTGTGCAGCACAAAACTTGTCGCCGGGTAAAAGTATGGGTGTTTGAGGGTAAAAGCCAGAAAATCGGCATCGGCAAGCACTTGAGGCAAAGCGGTAGGTAACGCAGATAACATAACTGGTCCTTGCAATGTTGAGCAAATAAACTGCCGGCGTCCTGGTAGCAGCAACCTGAGCGGCAGAGCGTCATTGTAGCCAGCTCAGTGACGGCTTTGCAGCAAAAAAATGACGGCCATCGGCCGTCATAGTGCAAAAAGCGCCGTTATATCGGCATCAGCTACTGAGCGCAGTTGTTGCCGCTGTCGCTTTACGGGCAGGAACTGCCATAAATTGCGCTTGCCCACTGCGGGTTATCGATAAAGGGGTTGCGGTTTTTCTGTAGCTCGTAAATACGGTTGTTACGGCGCTGCTCAAAACTGTCGACCGGATCGGCTAAATGCCAGGCGAGCAATACACAAAGTTTACCCATTTGTGGTGCTGTGCTGCCGGTTGGCGCAATGTTAGGGATAGATAAATCCGGGGTGCCGCTGTCATCTCCCCCCTGGTAACGCACGTCCATATAAAACAACATCCGGGCAACGTCGCCTTTGACCGCTGCGCGAGGCTCAAAGCTGTCGCTGTCGGTTTTATTCAGCGGCGCTTCGGCAACGCTTGTTCCGCCGTTATCAAAGTCTTTATTACCGCGGGTAGAGTTCAGCGACACATCTTCCGGCCTTAAATGATGTAAGTCGGTATGGGCGTACTGGCTTTCATCGGGGAAACCATGGCTCTTGGCCCAAACGTGCTCGCGGTTCCAGGCATCCAGCGAGCTGCTGGTATTTACTCTGAAAGTTTTTGGTGTGCTGCGCCCGGCGTACAACAAAATCACGTTGTTGGTATTGGCCGGATCTTCATCGGTATAACTAATAGCATCCCAGACTTCGCTGTAACTAAACCGCACATGGCCACGCAAAATATTATTTAACGCAGTTTTAAGTGCAGGGCCTGTTAAGCCTGTGGTGCCAACATAATAAGTGGGTAAATTAACTGTGGTTGAACCGCCGCTGCCACCACCGTCACAAGAGGTACTGAGCAAGCCAGAGCCGGGCGCACCGGCATTGGTTGACACCTGCCAGTCGGCTGCAGTATTGCTGTCTGGTACGTTTTTGCGTGCAACCGATTTATCAACCGCATTTAAGCCCCAGCCGCTCACAGCATTTTCAAATGCCACCATGTCAATTTCGGTGCTGCCCTGGCGCAGCCGCACATAATCGCCACTATTGCCCAGTGACAACGTCATGCCTGACTGATTGGCCGTTTTTCCGGTCAGAGCCTGCAAGGCACTGCTGCTTTTTGCTACGACAAAATAACCACCTGCGCTGATGGTACCGGTTAAGTTAAAACTGCCACCGTTATCGGCCAGGCTATAACCTGTTAAGCTGACCGCAGCGCAGCTGTCGTTATAAATTTCAATATATTCTTCGGTACTGTCATTGTTCGGTGCGTCATAGAGCACTTCCGACAACAGCAATTTAGCTTGTACTGGTTGCAAAATAAGGCAGCAACAAGCCGCCAGAATAAGACGTTTCATCAGTTCCCCACTTTATACTTATCTACTTATGTTGTTTCGTTAGCTTCAGAAAGCTAAGTTGTTTTATGAAAACACCTGTCAACCCGTTCAGGCTTATCAAAAAGCGCTTAAAAACAAAGTTTTCGCATCAATAAGCATGATGATTTTGGTATTGCGCCGGTGATTTACTGCCGGGAACTTTCAACACTTTGTTGTTAAAAAGTACGGCAGCGCCACAGCATAAAGCAGGAATATGACAATTACCTTATTTAAAGTTAACTTATTAACAAATGTCTGACAGTTAGAAACTGCTGGCTCAATCATAGGGTTAAGCCACGAAAGGTAAAACCAGAACTTGATGGCTCAGGCCCACATCACCAAAATGGCCGCCACTACTATTAACCCAAGCCCCAGATAATGCTGTTGTTTTAGCTTTTCCTTAAAGAAAAAGGCAGAAATCATTAAGGTAAACAACACTTCTACCTGACCCAGTGTTTTTACCAGCGGCACTGTTTCCAGACTCATAGCGGTAAACCAGCCTAAAGAGCCAATACAGCTGCTGACACTGGTCAGCAGGGTCAGCTTTGGTTTTGACCATAAGGCGCTGAGGGTTTGAGCGTCACGCAGCGCCAGATAACAGAGCAATATCAGCGTTTGTAAACTAATGACAAAAAGCAGCACCCAGGCCGCACCATAAGGAAAAGGCAGACCAAGGGCTAAACTGGCCTCACGTACCCAGAGTGATGTCAGCGCAAAAGCCAAGCCCGAAGCACCGCCTATCAGCACAGTAGACCAACTGATGGTTTTGATGCTGGTTAAGCCACTTAATAAAAACACTGCAATGCCACCAAGCACAACCCCGAGCCAGCCCAGTGGTGTCAGTGAGCTGGCAAAAAATAATACCCCAAGCACAGCGGCAAAAATCGCTTCACTTTTGGCAAGGCCAACGCCTATGGCGTAATTCTTTTGTTTAAACAGCACCACCATCAGCGCAGTGGCCAGAATTTGCATCAGGGATGCGGCCACCACATAAAATACAAAATCGCCGTGAAAGGCCGGTATCACCGCATCGGGTGAGCGATATAACAACCACAGATACAAAGCTGCTAAGGGGCTGGCGTAAATAAAACGCGCCAGCGTTACCCCCATGACATTCACATCCACACTCAGTTGTTTTTGAAAGGCGTTGCGCCACGCCTGCATAAATGCAGCTAATAAAGTAAATAAAATCCACATGCGATAATGTCCTGTGCTGTGCTGGCCGCGACTGTGCTAAAACCGGCGTTGTGAGTAGATATCACCATGCAATCACACTGCCGGATGGCCAGATGGATGCAAGCGGAAGGCTTAATGTAACGGATTTTATTGTTGTTGGTAGCTGGTATTCCGGAAAAACCGGTTAAAAACCCAGCAGTTAAACAAGCTAAGCCAGACATTCCGTTGCAATCAGGAGGAAAAGTATTATGATAAGCCGCAACGTCGGTACGTAGCGCAGCTTGGTAGCGCACTGTCATGGGGTGTCAGGGGTCGGAGGTTCAAATCCTCTCGTACCGACCATTAATCTCCCGCAATAAACTCTTGTGTTCTCTCTTACGTCTTTTGATCAACGACTTTTGAAAAACTGATGACAATAACGCACGGCTGGATTGCGCAGCAGCATATGGTGACTGATCCAGCGTTGGCCGTCCGCCCAGGCCAAATCATTGTGATCAGCTGAAGTGTAAAACTCAACTGTCTGTACCCTTTTGCACAAAAACTCACGCTGCAACAACAGATACAACAAAAGACGCCCCGGTGAATAAGCCGAAAAGTCTTCATCATAGGCTGTTTTTAACAAGATCAGCATATTGGCTGATGCAACACAAAGTTCCATCGCCACCGGTTGCTCATTCAGGCAAAGCTGATAAACACAGGCTTGCTCCGTTTTGGCAAAGTGTTGTAACAGCTGTAGATAAAACTGCCCTTGCCTGTTGTTCAGATGCACTGCTGTGCCTATTTTTTCTTTCCAGCCTCTGGATTCCAGCCTGCCAAATTGCGCCAGTGCGCATTCCATCTCGGCCTCTTTGGTAAAACAGTGTAGTGTGAAGCCAAACCCCGCCTGCTGTACCTTCTCAAAACGCCGCTGCAGATTTTGTCTGAATTTTTTACTGCGTCTTTGCAGATAATCATTAAAACTTCCTGCACTGACGTTGACATTAATGGTCAGTGCATGAGGCATTATCGTTGCTTGCAACGGGCTGCTATCAGGGTTTAACGGGCTATACGCCGGGTCCTGACAGGGCAAATCCAGCCCCAGTGTAAAACCGGGTAACAATGGCAATAACTGCGACAAAATGGCAGGATTTTGCAGCAACAACGGCGTCACCTGTGCCTGTGCCGGTAAAAATAACGTCCATTTGGTAACGCCCTTGCGCTGCACTAACAGCATGCCGTCAATCTCGCCGCCGCTTTGATGCACACAAAGCCAGACAGTGTCATGGGCAAAATACTGCAGCATGGTTTCGATAAATCTGCTGTCGAAATAAGGATGCTGCTGATATAACTCAGCGTTGAGCTTGTCCCAGGCGCTTTTAAACACACCAAGCCCCTGCTTTGCACAGTAAAGACACCAAGAGTCCATCTCAACCTCTTTATTTCTCGGGCTGCAGACGTTATGCCTGAAAAAGGCATGGTATTTTTATTTAAAGTAGTAATTTGATAATAATCAGTTTATAAACGCAGGCTTTTAATAAAGCCAGCCGCTTTGAACAGCACCTTTGGTTGATGAAGCAAAAAAACGTCCAGTACCGGAGCCAGTTTTATGTCAAAGAAAGTTTATTGTATCGCCCAGTTTTTACCCAAAGCCGGCCAGGAGCAGGCGCTGTTTCAGGTATTACAAAGCCTGGAAGCCAATACGCTCAGGGAAGATGGTTGTTTGCAATACCGCGTAACGCGGCAGATCAGCAGCCCCTTTGCCGAAGGCAAAAGTTTCCCGCTGGTGTTTAATGAGATCTGGGCCGATTTAGCCAGCTTCGAAGCGCACTGCCAGCGCCGCGAAATTCAGACCTTCTTCAGCCGTTATTGTCTGGCTGAAGATGGTCTGGCTGAGGATTGGAATGTCTGTATTTATTCTGATGAACCCGTAGGTTATGACGCGCCGGAGTTCAAGCACCAAGCATAATGCTGCGTGCTATAAACCAGCGCCTGGCATTATCTTAATAAAACCAGCCCAACCACTGCTGATAAAGTGGAATACCCACCAGCACATTGACCGGGAAGGTGACACCAAGGGCTGCCAACATTGAAAGGCCAATATTGGCGCTGGGAATAGCTGCTTTAATGGCTGCAGGCGCGGCAATATAAGAGGCGCTGGCGCATAAAGTAGCCAGCACCAAAGCGCTGCCAAGTGGTAACTGCAGCGCCAACGCCGCCAGAATGCCCACCCATGCCAGCACAAAAGGTGCTGTGGCGGCAAAAGCCAGCAAACGCCAGTGTTGCAGTGGCAAGGGTGAACACACCCGTGCTGTACATAGCCCCATTTCCAGTAAAAACATCGCCAGCATGGTCTTAAAACCACCAAGCAGCACCGGCGACAGTGGTGCCAACCCTTCCGGGCCATAAAGCACACCAATCAGCACACCACCGCCTAACAACAACACACCCCGGCTGGTTAACGACTCGCGCAAAATGCCGCCTGCACTGCCCTTGCCGGTTAAACGCCGGTGTAACCATAACATCATCACAATGGCCGGCAGCTCCAGCAGTACCAAATAGAGGGTCGTTTCGGCATTGAGCGGTAACCCAGCCTTTTCGGTGAGCGCCAGCACCACGGCAAAGGTACCGGCACTGACCGAGCCGTAATGGGCGGCAACACTGACAGCGTCATCCTGATTGAGCCTGACCAGACTTCTGAGCACCGGATAACACAACAACGGCAAAATAAAACCCAAAGCGGCAATAGTCAGAAGTTCAGGCACTATCTGTGCCGATAACTGGCCATGTAATGCCAGACCGCCTTTAAGGCCAAGCACCAGCATTAATAAAATTGACAGGGTTTCATAAATCGACTGAGGAACTTTTAAGTCCGACTTTAATAACCCGGCCACCAGGCCAAGGGCAAAAAATGCGATGACAATATCCGGCACTGTGTACTCCTGTATTTTCTTAAGCTTTACCCTGTCGCTTTGCCAAGGATCCCAAAGCACAGGTAATAGAAAGTTCGCATTAAGCTAACTGTTGAACAGAGCATAAAAGTTCGGTTTTGCCGCACTCTGTTACCGGCTGGCGATTTTGCCCTTATTTGGGTATATTGAATAATTAAATATAGGCGACATATACATAGATAATCATCAATGGATATAAGGCATTTAACTTTTCGTTTGTTGCAGGTGTATGTACAGGTGGTTCGCCTTGGGTCGGTTTCTGCTGCCGCCCGGGCGCTGCATCTGACCCAACCGACAGTGTCGTTACAGCTGAAAAAACTCAGCGAAGAAATTGGTACACCTTTGTTTGAACTTCGCCAGCAACAGCTGCAACCTACCCATGTTGGCCAGCAGCTGTATCAGGCCGCCTGTGATGTGCTGGGCCGTTTTGACGACTTTTCACTCAGCCTGACCGAAGCCGAACAAGGCACCAGCGGGCATTTAAGTTTGGGGATTGTCACCACGGCAAGTTATGTAATGCCACAAATTTTGGGCGGTTTTTACCGTCAGTTTCCTAACATCAAAGTGACGCTGAATGTGGCAAACCGCGCCCAGATGTTAGCCAGGTTTGAACAGCAACTGGATGATTTATATGTGTTCAGTCATCCACCCATAGGCCACACAGTGCAGGCCGCACGCATACTGAAAAATCCGTTGAGTCTGATAGCACCGGGCAACCATCCGCTTTGCAGTACATCCACAACTCTGACAATCAACCAGCTGCGCCAGTACCGCTTTTTACTGCGCGAGCCTGGCTCAGCCACGCGGCTGATGTTTGAGTCCTGGCTCAGCAGTCAGGGCATCGAGCTTGGTGATACGATGCAAATTGAAAACAATGAAGCGATCCGGCTTGGTGTTGCCGCTGGTTTAGGGCTTGCCGTGGTATCGGCGCATAGTTTGCCGCGCCATCACAACGACAATATTAAAGTGCTTGAAGTGGCTGGATTTCCGCTTGACGGTCACTGGTATCTGGTAAGGCGTAAAGACAGGCGGCTGCCTCAAACCGGTGAGCAGCTGGTGCGTTATATCAGCCGGCATCTTGGCGACTGTGTGGAGCCCAGATGGATTGTCAGTGGTATTGAACAGTTGGGAACAACCCTTGGCGCGCATCCGGCATAAATTCTAAGCATCGCCGGTCCGTGGCAGACAGTGCCTTAAGCCTTGCCCTTGCGGGCTTTGAATGCCTGATCCTTCACACAGCATCTGCAGCTCACAACACTGTTGACTGACAGAAGCTTATAAAAACCAGATGGCGTTATTTTAACGAATGCCGGATTCAGCGGCGACTCAACCAGGCCTTTGCTACATCCGGCGCAGCCCGATATTGTTTTTGCTTTTTCTCTGGCAAAATGCCGTTGTGATTGGCTGCTTTGCTGCCTGACGAGACCCCATGCCCCCAGGCACGCAGCCGCAACAGATTTATGTGACCCTCACTTTGACCTTGCATAGAACCGGCGCAGGAACAGTTATGATTGATTTACGCAGCGATACCGTCACCCGTCCAACTGCGCTGATGCGCGAACTGATGGCAAAAGCAGAAGTGGGTGATGATGTTTTTGGTGACGATCCCAGTGTTAACCAGCTGCAGGCTTATGCTGCTGAGTTGCTGGGTTTTGAAGCGGCGTTGTTTGCCCCAAGTGGCACCATGACCAACTTAATAGCGCTGATGAGTCACTGTCAGCGCGGTGACGAGGCCATAGTGGGTCAGAACTGGCACACCTATAAGTGGGAAGGCGGTGGCATGGCGGTGCTGGGCTCTATTCAGCCACAACCTCTGCCCCATCAGCCGGACGGCTCTATTGCTCTGGCCGACATTGCCAGCGCTATTAAACCGGACGATCCACATTTTGCCCGTACCCGACTCATAGTGGTGGAAAACACCACAGGCGGTCAGGTGTTGTCAGTTGAATATATGCAGCAGGTGCAACAGCTTGCGAAACAACGGGGCCTTGCCTGTCATATTGACGGCGCCCGTATTTTTAATGCCGCCACAGCCATAGCTGCTAAAGACGGTTCAGATGTTTACCAGAAAGCGCGGCAACTGGTGGCTGGTTATGATTCGGTGTCGGTCTGTTTATCCAAAGGCCTGGGTGCGCCTGTTGGTTCTTTGTTGTTAGGCAGTGCTGAATTTATCAAAAGAGCAATTCGGGTGCGTAAAATGCTGGGCGGTGGCATGCGCCAGGCCGGCATTCTGGCTGCAGCCGGTTTATATGCATTGCAACATCAGGTCCGGCGCCTGACTGAGGATCACGACAATGCCACTTTGCTGCAACAAGGCTTATGTGCACAAGCGGCACACTATGGCCTGACAGAGCTGTTTGTAGCAGCACCTGTGCAAAGCAATATTCTGTTTTGCGATTTGGCAGCCGATTTTGCCGCCTTTTATCAGCAGCAGCTGCAGCAACAAGGTATTCTGTGCACCGGCGGCAGTTATCAGGCGGAACAAGGGCCAAGGGTACGGCTTCGGTTTGTCACCCATCTGGATATCAGCCGTCAGCAAATTGAGCAGGTGCTGGCAGTCAGTCAGCAAGCGATGCAGCTCTGGTGTGCAAAACAATAAGCCTTCGGGAAACAAACTGTTTCCGCCGATGCTGCTGAGTTTATGCTGATCTTTTGTTAGGGTCTTATGGCTCCTTCTAACCGGCATTGCACCTGACAGGCCTTGCCGCTTTAACAGCTTTTGTGAATTAAGGTATTTATGCTGCGTTTTTTTGAAAAACTAACAGAGCCCTTCCCTTCGGCAGAGCCCACTCAGCCGCCACATGGCCTCTGGGCTTTTTGCCGGCATTATAGTCAGGGTATGGTGTTGCCACTGTTGGTGATGGCCTCTTTAACGGCGTTATTGGCCATGCTGGAGGTGTCGTTATTTGGTTTTATGGGCCAGCTGGTTGACTGGCTGATTGAAAAAGACCCGGCTACTTTATGGCAAACAGAAAAAGATACCTTGATCCGGATGGGCTTGTTAACCGCCATTGGTATTCCACTTCTGGTGCTATTGCACTCTGCGGTGATCCACCAGATGATCCTGGGTAATTTCCCGATGGCCATCCGCTGGCAGGCACACCGTTATTTGCTCAAACAGAGTGTCAGTTTTTATCAGAATGATTTTGCCGGCCGTATCGCCACCAAAGTGATGCAAACCGCGCTTGCTGTGCGCGAAACCGCCACCAAATTGCTGGATGTGATGGTGTATGTGCTGGTGTACTTTGGCTCTATGTTGTATCTGGTGGCAGATGCTGATTTTCGTTTGGTGTCGCCATTGTTGGTCTGGCTTTTGTGTTACATCGGCCTGAATATCTATTTTGTACCGCGGTTAAAAGCCGTGGCCAGCCGTCAGGCCGATGCCCGCTCGGAAATGACCGGCCGTATCGTGGATAGTTACACCAATATCAACACCATCAAGCTGTTTTCCCATACCAGCCGGGAAGCAGATTACGCCAAAGACAGCATGACGCAGTTTCTGGTGCCTGTGTATCAGCAGATGCGGCTGGTGACCTGGCTGACGTTTTCTGTGCAAACTTTAAATTACCTGCTGGTGTTTGCCGTTGGCAGTATGTCGATTTGGTTATGGACTGAACAGGCCGTCACTATTGGTTCTATTGCTATTGCCGTCAGTCTGTCGTTGCGCTTAAACGGTATGTCACAGTGGATCATGTGGGAAGTCAGCAGCTTATTTGAAAATATCGGCACTGTGGCCGACGGCATGAATACCCTGGCCCAGCCGCAGCAGGTGCAGGATGTCGCTGATGCCAAAGCTTTAACAGTTCAGGGCGGCGCTATTGAGTTTCACGATTTAACCTTTAACTACAGCAAAGCGGTCAGCGCGCAAAAAGCTGCGGTGCTTGATCAGCTGAATCTGGTGATCAAACCCGGTGAAAAAGTTGGTTTAGTGGGCCGCTCTGGCGCTGGTAAATCAACGCTGGTAAATCTGTTATTGCGCTTTTACGATCTGGAACAAGGCAAAATTCTGATTGACGGTCAGGATATCAGCCAGGTGCAGCAGGAAAGTTTAAGAGCCCAGATCGCCATGGTGACGCAAGATACTTCTTTGTTGCACCGCTCTGTGCGCGACAACATTTTGTATGGCAAACCTTCTGCCACTGAAGCTGAATTATTGGCGGCAGTGCGCGCTGCAGAAGCTGACTTGTTTATCAATGATTTAACCGATCCAAAAGGTAACTCTGGCCTGGATGCCCAGGTTGGCGAGCGTGGCGTTAAATTGTCCGGTGGTCAGCGTCAGCGTATTGCCATAGCCCGGGTGCTGTTAAAAAATGCCCCTATTTTAATTCTGGATGAAGCCACCTCTGCCCTCGATTCTGAAGTGGAAGCTGCTATTCAGCAAAGTCTGAATACACTGATGGCCGGCAAAACTGTGATTGCCATTGCTCACCGGCTTTCAACTATAGCAGCGATGGACAGGCTGATAGTGCTGGATCAGGGCCGGATTGTTGAGCAAGGCAGCCATCAGCAGCTGATTGCTCAGGGCGGCATTTACGCCCAGTTATGGGCACATCAGACCGGCGGTTTTATCGGGCTGGATTAGCCCCTGTCTGTTGCTGATTGCAGGCGAACAATATAAAAGCCCTATCCGGGCTTTTTTATTGTTCAATTTATAACGAAACTCCGGGACTGGTTTTTCAGGACAACCTTGGGTCGCTTAAGGCAATACCCGGATGATTTTTTGCCGTAGCAACAAAAGCATTGAGCGCGTTAAACGGGGTTAAATCAGTTAAATTGCGAAACGCAGCCCAGTCCAGTAATGCATACAAACTCATGGCCAAATAGTTCCAGCGCTGGAATTCACCTTGCTGTGCCTTTTGTTCCAGCACAGTTAACACTGCATGGGTACGTTCCCGTTGCAGATTAAAAAACAGCTTGTTGTCGTTGGTGTCAAACCCACTGCGCTGACACAATAAAATTTCCACCAGCGAATCATTCACAGCATTGATCAGTGTCAGGGTATTCTCTTCATCCCAACTCAGTGGTGCCCAGCTGAATTTTTGCGACAAATATCTGAAAATCACCCCTGAATCAAACACCACCTGCGCGCCGTCGCTCAGCATCGGCACTTTGCGGGTTGGATTGAGTTTGATCAGTCGCTCTCTGTCGGCAGATTCAAAAATATTCATGCTGATAAATTCATGTGGATATTCAGCGAGTAACAAACGTAAACGCCGAACATAAGGTGAAGATTGTGAACCATATAATTGCATCTTAACTCCCTTTTTATAACAAGACGCCCGCAAAACGGGCGTTTGATACAGCATGTTTTATTCGATCTGACGATTAGATTCTATCGGCCTTTCCGCCTGTTGTTCAACAGGAGGCTGATATACAGGCTCTGGTTGCTGATACACAGGTTCAGGCTGTTGGTACACAGGTTCAGGCTGCTGATACACAGGCTCTGGTTGCTGGTAGACAGGTTCAGGCTGCTGATATACAGGTTCAGGCTGCTGATATACAGGTTCAGGCTGCTGATACACAGGTTCAGGCTGCTGATACACAGGTTCTGGTTGCTGGTACACAGGTTCAGGCTGCTGATATACAGGCTCAGGTTGCTGATACACAGGTTCAGGCTGCTGATATACAGGCTCAGGTTGCTGTTCTATTGGCCTGGGTTGTTCAACCACAGGCTCAACTTGTCTGAACATATCTCTGTTGTGAGTACGTTCGAGTTCGGCCGGCACCTCTGCAGTCGGCAACTGCTGATCTGCCGGTACACCCGAGTTTGTCTGGTCGGTGATATCAGGCACAGGCTGAGGTCCGATCTCCTGTTCCAGTCCTGAGTCTTTCAGACTGTACTCTTTTCTGTCACCAGAAACATTTAAGGACGGGTTCAGTCTGTCCTCTGTGCGTTGATCCGTGTGTTGGTCCGGTTGAGTCTGATTTGGTTGCACTGCCTCGTGCTGTTGCCCAATCTCAAGGGGGTTACCGTCGTTATCCCGCACTATATCCCTGTCGCGTTGACGGCGTTCGACATCACTCGCCGGATCTGAACGCATCACCGGCTCCTGCGCCGGCACCGGATACTGGCGCTGAATATCCTGATCACCAGGCAAGGCGACATTCTGTTGCTGGCGCTGTTCAGCTGCCCAGCGCCGTCTTTCGCCAACATCGTCCTGCCGGTAATCAGCGCCACTGAATTCGCGGTTTGGCTGGTAACTGGTGTGATACACCACACCATGGCGGTGCTGCGGGTTGTGGCGCCAATGCCGGCGTTCTTCATGACGGATAATATCGTCATAACGATAATACTTTGTTGGTCTGTGGTAATGGTTGATCACCACCACTTCACGTCTTGGCCAGTAGAAAGTGGAAAAATAAAAGCTGGTGGAAACTCTTGCACCTGTCCCCCAATACACCACAGACGCATGATTACCATAGATTGGATGTGGCCAGTGAATGGGCGGGTATTCGCGCCACCACCAGTCACCATAAACCACGCGGGTGTCATACACAGGCACATACACCACTTCACGCTGACGGGGTTCGATGATAATGACTTTTTCTTTTTCACGGCGCTGAACCGTGATGTGTTCCTGATCTTTCAGATTGCCTGCTGCGTAAGCTTTTTCCCGCAGGCTTTGCACTGTGGCCATCACCTGTTGCTGCTGAATTAAAAAGGCATCACCGAGCTTTTGGGTCCATTCCAGCTCATTATTCATCTTGGTGAGCAAGGGTGCAAAAGCGACCAGCGCGCGTACGCTTGGATCCCAGGGTTCATTTTCGGCGGCTTTTAAGGCTTGTTCGGATGTCATGCCTTTTTGTGTGCTGAGCCAGCGCGTGGCTTTTACAATTTCCAGCGGATAAGTGGCGGCAATTAGCACATGGGAAAGCACCGTATCCGGATATAACGCAACAGGGGCCAACATTTGATCAAGCTCGGCCTGGCTGAATAGCTTCTGGCCGGCACTGGCTTTTTGCTGCTGTGGATTTGTGCTTGTTGCCTGCTTGCTGGCACCGGCAGAAATCGTTTTGGTCTGTCGTTTTGTCGCGTCTGCCGCCGGTTCTGCCGCCATAGCCAGAGGGAAATGTAACGCCAGCGCAAGACTTAACGTCATGGTTGACAACCGTAACACTGAGCTTTTCATCAACAAACTCCTGCTGCCTGGGCAGCTTCTTGCTAAAACGACAGAAACAGGCATGGATGCACCAGTTATACGACATCCAATTATCAAAGGTTATGACACAGCGGATCTGAACTGGTTCTGAATTAACCGCCGGCATTTATTTTTTAATTTTTAACAGGACTTACGCCATAATTGCTGCGGGCGAAACCCCGTCACCAGCGCTGTGCCTGTTAACACAGTCAAAGCCCCCACTGCGGTGTGCCAACCCACTTGTTCATGCAAAAATAACGCGCCCCATAACACACCAAACACCGGGATCAAAAAAGTCACGGTCAGTGCAGGTGTGGCACCAACTTCCTGCACCAGCTTAAAATACAACAGATAAGCAACGCCGGTACAAACCACGCCAAGAACCAGGACTGCAAGTGCAACCTGCATGCTCAGCTCGATGGCTGGCCCTGGCAGCAGGGTCAAAGGCAACAATACCAGCACAGCACCCCACATACTTCCCTGCGCATTGGCAAAAGGTTCAACGGCTTTGGCTCTTCGGGTGTAATGGGTGGCAATGCCGTAACAGCAGGCTGCACTTGCCGCCGCGGCTACGGCCAGCAAGGCACCGCTTTTAAGCAGTACAGGGTCAAAGCCAACCAGAATGGCAACACCACAGACACCAAGTATCAAACCTGCAACCACGGCAAATGACAACGGCTGGCGGAAAAATAAAATACCAATCAGCGCGCCCCAGATAGGTGCTGTTGCGTTTAACACTGATAATAATGACGCTGTGAGCACTGTTGCAGCATAAGCAAAGAGTAGAAATGGCAAGGCCGAGTTAATAAAACCGAGCTTCAGGTAATGCAACCAGTTTTGCCGCCAATGCAGTTCTTTATGCAACAGCAGGGCAATCACCGACAAAAAGAGTGCAGCAAATAACACACGGCCAGACATCAGCAGTGAAGGCCCCAGCGATGGCACCGCAATGCGGATAAATAAAAACGAAGCGCCCCAGATAGCCGCCAGCAGCAACAAACGTCCGACATTCATTAACGACATCCGTCAACTCCGTGACAAGCGGCATCTGGGTGATCAGACGCTGCTCTGTTTGTGGTAAATATGCAGTAAAACTGCAATCTTCTGCAAAAACCTGCTTGCATGACTTCGCAGTTTTATTGCATAATCACCGCGCTTCATTTTTGCTTTATTGCTTCCGCCCATGCATTTTTGCATGGGCTTTTTCATTTGGGGCACAGGTCAACTCAGCGGCTGCTTTTGTCGTCCTGATTAATGCGACTGGCCACAGCGCCGGTTTGTTGCTGATACTTGGCATCTGTTCTTTTGTTGTAAGGCCGATCGGCCGGACCTGTCATCAGCTCAAAATTCAGTGCACCAATTTTCATACCAGGGCGCAGCGCCAGCGGTAAACGGCCGCTGTTATAAAACTCCAGCACTATATTGCCAGACCAGCCCGGATCAATACGATGTGCTGTCACATGCACCATTAAACCAAGCCGTGCCAGGCTGGAACGACCATCCAGCCAGCCCACGATGTCAGCTGGTAAAGTGACAGACTCCAGCGTGACAGCCAACGCCAGTTCGCCAGGATGCAGATAAAATGCTTCATCGTCAGCAAGTACCAGCTCTTCACTCATCACTGAATCCAGCGCTTGTTGTACTTCTTCTCGCGGGCCGCTTAAATCAATAAAAGGTGCGGCGTAAGCGGTAAAACTTCTGAACTTATGTCCCAGGCGGATATCCACGCTCACCCCACTGATCATGTCGCGGGACGGCATAGGTTCAATACAAATTCTGCCTTCAGCCAGGTAGCGTTCAATGTCGCGGTCACACAGTCTCATGTTAATCGTCCGTTATAATAATTTGCGGTTGTTGGGCAATTTTGTGCTGGGCTTGCCAGTATAAAGCGAAGATCAGTTGCCTGGCTATTTTCTGATAAATTTCAGCACATTGTTCACTTTCATTCAGCACTATTGGCACACCTTCGTCACTGTGCTGCCGGATTTGTTTTTGCAGTGGCAACTGGCCAAGCACAGCCACCTGATAACGTTCTGCTAACGCAACACCACCTTGTGAGCCAAAAATATCGTCGATATGACCACAGCTGCTGCATTGGTAATAACTCATATTTTCAACAAGGCCCAGTAACGGAATATTCACCTGACGGAACATCGCAATGCCTTTTTGTGCATCGGCCAAAGCCACATCCTGCGGTGTTGTCACTATCACGGCGCCGGCCACAGGCAACTTTTGTGACAAAGTCAGCTGAATATCGCCGGTGCCCGGCGGCATGTCGACTACCAGATAATCAAGCTCAGGCCAGAGTGTTTCATTCAGAAGTTGCAACAGCGCCTGGCTGGCCATAGGGCCACGCCATACTGACGCAGCCTGTGGGTCAACCAGAAAGCCGATAGATTGCATAAAAATGCCAAATTTATGCACAGGAGCTAAGTGTTTGTCATCCGGTGAGGTGGCTTTAGTGCCAACCAGCCCCAGCATGGTCGGAATCGAAGGCCCGTAAATATCGGCATCCAACAGCCCTACTTTGGCGCCTTGTTGTGCCAGCGCTATGGCGACGTTCACAGCAGTGGTGGATTTGCCTACACCGCCTTTGCCTGACGCAATTAAGATGACCTGTCGGATGTTGCCAAGGCTTGGCGGTACTGGATTCTGATACCTGAGTTCTACTTCACCGTTAAAACCCGCCGCAGCCATGGCTTGTTGTAACAACGGCAACATCGCATCAGCGGCAAAAGGTAGTTGAATTAAAAGACGGTTATCAGAAAACTCTATATCAGTGGCAAGCTGCGATAAAGCCACCGGCATTTCATCAGTCTGAAACTGATCCAGCACCTGTTGTTGGGCGCTGCTGAGCTTTGTTGTGTTTTTATTTTTCCACCAACCAAACATTGGATACCTGCGTTTAAAAACCAGTTTATGTTCTGGGGTCTTTGTCTGTGCCACTGCTGTGACAGATAAAAACTAAAAATACGATGTGCTGCAAGCAGAAAAGCGGGCTGAACTGCCGCAGCGGGAGTGCGCTTTAACGGCCGTTATTGTATCATGTTGTCATCTCTTTTCAGTTATTTATGCATTCAGAGTTTGATTTGATGACGCAACGTAAAATTTTGATCACAAGCGCCCTGCCATACGCCAACGGTCCTATCCATTTAGGCCACTTATTGGAATATATTCAGACCGACATCTGGTCGCGTTTTCAAAAAGCGCGCGGTCATCAATGTTATTACGTCTGTGCTGATGACGCCCATGGCACTCCAATTATGCTTAAAGCGCAGCAACTCGGTCTAACGCCGGAGCAAATGATTGCGCAAACTTCAGTAGAACATCAGGCCGATTTTAAAGATTTCCTGATTGGTTTTGATAACTACCACAGCACCCACAGTGACGAAAACCGCGCTTTTGCCAGTGAAATTTACCAAAAGCTGGACGACGGTGGTTATATCAAACGTAAAACCATCAGCCAGCTGTTTGACCCGGAAAAACAGATGTTTTTACCGGATCGTTTTGTCAAAGGCGATTGTCCTAAATGTGGTGCCGTGGATCAAAACGGCGACAGCTGTGACGCCTGTGGTGCGACCTACAGCCCGACTGAGCTGAAAAACCCACGTTCTGTGGTATCAGGTGCCACACCGGTATTAAAAGATTCAGAACATTATTTCTTTGATTTACCCGCTTTTGAGCAAATGTTGCAGGACTGGACCCGCGGTGGCTCTTTGCAAAGTGAAATGGCCAATAAACTGCAGGAATGGTTTAAAGAAGGTTTACAGCAGTGGGATATCAGCCGCGACGCGCCTTATTTTGGTTTTGAAATTCCAGGTGCACCGGGCAAGTTTTTTTACGTTTGGTTAGACGCACCTATCGGCTATCTGGCCAGCTTTAAAAACCTCTGTGATAAAACCGGTATTAACTTTGACGACTTCTGGAAACTGGATTCTGACGCTGAGGTGTATCACTTTATCGGCAAAGACATTATTTATTTTCACAGTTTGTTCTGGCCTGCCATGTTAGATGGTGCCGGTTACCGTAAACCAAGCAGCGTGTTTGCCCATGGTTTTGTCACAGTGAATGGCGCCAAAATGTCCAAATCACGTGGCACCTTTATCAAGGCCCGTACTTATCTGGATAACTTAAACCCTGAGTATCTGCGTTATTATTTTGCGTCAAAACTCACTTCCGGCATTGTGGATCTGGATTTAAACCTCGATGACTTCTCGCAAAAAGTGAACGCCGATTTAGTGGGTAAAGTGGTTAATATCGCGAGCCGCTGCGCCAGCTTTATCAGCAAAAAATTCGACAGCGCTTTATCTGCCGACATTGCCGAGCCTGAATTACTGGCAGACTTTGTGGCGCAGGGAGAAAGTATCGCTGCAGCATTTGAGCAACGTGAATATGCCCGCGCAATCCGCGACATTATGGCGCTGGCAGACAAAGCAAATCAGTATATCGACGCCAAAGCGCCCTGGGTGCTGGCCAAAGATGAAAGCAAACAGCTGGAAACCCATCAGGTCTGTTCTATGGGCATCAACCTGTTCCGCGTATTGATGCATTATTTAAAACCAGTGCTGCCAGCCATGGCCGCTGAAGTAGAGGCCTTTTTAAATATTGAACTGCGTTGGGATAATTACCAGACAGCGCTGAGAAGTCACAAAATCAATACTTTCAAACCGCTGATGCAGCGGGTTGATCCGGTTAAAGTGCAAGCCATGGTGGATGCATCCAAAGAAAATCTACAGGCTGCTGAGCCTGCAAAAACCACAAGCAAAACTGCGGTAAAAGCCGATGCAGCAGTAACAACGGCAGATGCAGCAGCTTTTGAACCTTTAGCACCGATGATTCAGTTTGATGATTTTGCCAAACTCGACTTAAGGGTTGCCCGAATTGTCAGCGCCGAACATGTCGAAGGTGCCGACAAACTGGTGAAACTGCAACTGGATTTAGGTTTTGAAAGCCGTCAGGTGTTTGCCGGTATTAAGTCTGCTTATGACCCAGCAGATTTAGTAGGCCGGTTAACTGTGATGGTGGCCAACCTGGCACCCCGTAAAATGCGGTTTGGTATGTCAGAAGGCATGGTGATGGCGGCAGGCCCTGGTGGCAGTGATATTTTCCTGCTGACGCCGGATGATGGTGCAACCCCTGGTATGCAGGTGAAATAAACCCAATCAGGGCGCTGCCAAATACAGCGCCCTGTTTTTATCAGCTTATTGTTGATTTTATTGATGTAAATTCAGTTCCCCAAACTTTGTTTTTGTTAGAATAAGCAAATCCCGACAGGCTTAAGGACAGCAGATGTCTGCCACTATCCGCTCATTTTCTTCGTTATACCTCGCCACTTTACTGATGGTACTGGCGGCGGGCTTGTTAACCACTTATCTGGGTTTACGCCTGGCCGCTATTGATGTGTCCAAAATCTGGATAGGCGCCATGATGTCGGCTTATTACCTTGGCCTGGTGGCTGGTTCCAAAATTGGCCACCGCCTGATTGCCCGAGTGGGCCATATCCGCGCTTTTGTCGCAACCGCAGGCATAGTGACGGCGTCGGCGCTCGGTCATGCGCTGATTGATGATTTAAATGTCTGGTTACTGCTTCGGCTGATGGTCGGTATTTGTATGATGTGCCAATACATGGTGCTGGAAAGCTGGCTGAATGAACAAGCAGACAGCAAAAACCGCGGCACTGTGTTCGCAAGTTATATGATTGTGTCTTATCTCGGCCTGGTGCTGGGTCAGGGCGCCATGAGTTTAAACCCGGAACTGACCATCAAGCCTTTGTTGCTGGTCGCAATTTGTTTTGCGCTTTGTATAGTGCCTTTGGCACTGACCCGCCGTATTCACCCGCAGCCTATGCGCCCTGCACCATTGAAAATTAAGACGTTCTGGCTGAAAGTGCCACAGTCACTGACCACTATTGCGCTGGCCGGCATGATAGTGGGTTCTTTTTATGGTCTGGCGCCGGCTTTTGCCGCAGCCCAGGGCATGAATACCGAGCAGGTTGCCGCTTATATGGCAACTACAGTCATTGCAGGTTTACTGGCGCAGTGGCCAATGGGTAAATTATCAGACAGAATTCGCCGCTCCAGGCTTATTCGCACCAATACTGTGCTGCTGGGCACTTTGGTGCTGGCAATGGCAGTGTTGCCACTGTCAGGCTATCTGCAGCTGGTGTTTACCTTTTGTTTTGGCGTGCTGGCCTTTACCCTTTATCCGCTGGCGACTGCCCTTGCCAATCAGAATATTGAACAGGATGAACGGGTGGCGCTGTCGGCGACTATTTTGCTGACCTTTGGCCTTGGCGCCAGCACAGGCCCACTGATTGCGTCCGCTTTTATGCAATTTGGCGGCAGCCGCATGTTATACGCTTTTATGGCATTGGTGGCGGCCTTGTTGTTCCTACGCTTAACCCAGGTCAATTATCAGCAAAAACAGCAGGAAAAATCGCAGCCCAAAGATTATGTGATGGCATCGGGCGACTTAGTGTCATCGCCGCTGGCTGCCGCTTTAGATCCAAGGGTTGATCAGGCCACAGCACAACAACAACTGATGGCTGAGCCGGAAGTGGTTGTTGCTGAACCCGGTCAGGGTGTGCAGCAGGAGCTGGTATTTGAAACAGAACCCGTCGCCAGCAGCGAAACCGCTGAACCCGTGCAGCCATTGACTGAGCAGGTTACAACAGCGCCTGATGACCCTACCCCAGTCGCAACAAAAGATAATAAAACGTCCTGAACCAACGGCGCCAGAAAAGCTAACCTTTAAGAAAAGCTAAGCTTTAGCCAACCTTCAGCCTTTCTTCCCCCTTGTTTGGAGGGCTGAGGGTTAACACCAGTTTGCCAACCACCGCATTACTGGCAAGTAACTGATGCGCCTGCTCTGCCTGTTGCCAGTCAAATACCTGAGCTATCACCGGCTTTATCGCGCCTGTTGCCAAAGCGTCAGCAAACTTCTGGTAAAAAGCCGCACAAAGTGCCGTTTTATAAGCGTCGCTGCGGTTTCTGAGCGTTGAACACAAAAGCTGACCACGTTTTTTAAACATTGGCGCCAAATCAAAAGCCGGTACCTGCCGACCGCCCATCATCGCCAGCACCACAATACGGCCATCCTGCGCTAAAAGCTGTAAATCTTTAGGAATGTAGTCGCCGGCGACCGGGTCTACAATCACATGAAACCCCTGAGGCACAGCCGCTTGAAGCGCGCTGACAAAATCAGCTTTTTTATAATTAATACAAAAATCTGCCCCCAGGTCACGACAGGCGTCTGCTTTATCATCTGAGCCAACAGTCACGGCCACAGTCGCCTGTTGCAGTTTAGCCAGCTGAATAGCAGCAGTACCAACACCGCTGGCTCCGGCATGTAAAAGCACTGCACCACCCGCAGTTAATCCGCCCAGCTCAAACATCGCCTGATAAGCGGTTAAAAACACTTCGGCTGTTGCCGCCGCCTCAACTGTGCTCAAATTGGCCGGACGTTTCAGTAAATGACCACTGTGAAGCAGCGCATATTCGGCATAACCACCGCCTGGCACCAGGCCAAACACCTCCTGCCCCAGCCAAGGTTCTAAACTAACATCTCCCACAGCCACCACAGTGCCGGCTACTTCCAGCCCCAAAATCGGACTTTCCCCCGGCGGCGGCGGATAAATGCCAGCGCGCTGGGCGAGATCGGCCCTGTTCACCCCTGCTGCCGCCACTTTCACCAGCACCTGACTGGCATTGGGCACAGGGACGGGCAACTCGGTAACCACCAGTTTGCTGTCAGGGCCCGGGCTTAGCACGTTGATGGCACGCATTGTGGTATTGACTGAACTTAACGCAGATTTTGTATCAGTGCTTAACATTGACATCAGAACTCCTTGAATAGGCGTGATTTTTAGCGCCCGACTCAGGCGGTTATTCACTATAACTCACATCTCTTTGTGGTGGTATCCGGCCTGAGGGCAGGCCAGAGCGGCAAAACACCAGACAACATCAGCACAACAACATAAGTTTTACTTTAGCTTTGCGCTTTTCGTGCTTAAAATGCGCGTCTTTTCTTTTTAGCCGGAAGCCCCTTTTATGACCGCCAGCATCATTTTACAAAACGATCGTGACAAATCGTTAAAACGCCGCCATCCCTGGGTGTTTTCACAAGCCGTCAAACAGGTGCATGGCACACCAAATTCCGGCGACACTGTTGATATTCTGAGCGCGGATGGCAAGTTTGTAGCCCGTGGTGCTTATTCGCCCAATTCACAAATTCGGGCCCGGGTCTGGACCTTCGACCAAAACGAGCAGATAGATGCAGAGTTTTTCCTGCGCCGCATTGCTCAGGCCTGGGCTGTACGTCAGCAACTGTTTGACTTAAGCCAAACCAATGGCATCCGGGTGGTGGCGGCTGAGTCGGACTCATTACCAGGTGTGACCATTGATTTATATGCCGATGTGCTGGTCTGTCAGCTGTTAAGCGCAGGTGCTGAACGACAGCGCAAACATATTGTGGCCGCATTAAAACAACTGTTTGACGGTTACAGCATTTATGAACGCTCAGACGTGGATGTGCGTAAAAAAGAAGGGTTAGAACCGCGCACCGGTTGGTTACATTTACCGCGCGATAGTGGCGAAGTGACGATAAAAGAAAATGGTCTGAATATTCTGGTTGATGTGGTCAATGGCCACAAAACCGGTTTTTATCTGGACCAACGTGACAGCCGTGCTGCCGCTGGCCGTTATGCCAAAGGCAAAACTGTGCTGAACTGTTTTAGCTACACCGGCACCTTTGGCCTCGCCGCTTTAACCGGTGGTGCCACTCATGTCACCAATGCCGATTTGTCGGATTTAGCGCTCGCCACAGCACAGCGCAATATGGAACTGAATCAGCTGGACTTGTCCAAAGCGACCATGACCAAAGCTGACGTGTTTAAATTACTGCGCCAATATAAAGACGAAGGCAAACAGTTTGATATGGTGATTTTAGATCCACCTAAATTTGCCGAAAACAAAAGTCAGCTGGTTGGCGCCTGCCGTGGTTATAAAGACATCAACAGGGTGGCGATGCAAATTGTCAAACCAGGTGGTTTGTTATTAACCTTCTCCTGCTCAGGTTTAATGGAAGAAAGTTTATTCCAGAAAGTGGTGGCGGACGCTGCCCTTGATGCCAATCGTGGCTGTTTGTTTATTGAAAGGTTAAGTCAGGCCAAAGATCATCCTATCGCCAGCTTCTACCCGGAAGGCCATTATTTAAAAGGTCTGGTCTGTATTATTCAATAAGCCGCCATTGGCAGTATGAAACATCCAGCCGGAGTGGCCAAAAGGTCGCTCCGGCTTTTTTATACACAAGCTTTGCTGAAAAGTTATTGAATGCTGCCAGCCAAACCATTACATCCATCGCAGCAAATGGTATAAAACGGCAATTTTACTGGTTGTTGGCGCCCGACTTGGTTACCATCAGCCGGCGTTTGTTTCATTCTTGCCCACAGCGGCAATTTATTATCTGATAGGAGTTGTTATGCGTTTATTATTGGCCGCATTGGCCCTTTCCACGACTTTTGCAAGCCAGGCAGCCTGGCAGCTGGAACCCGCTCAATCACAACTGCGTTTTGTCTCTGTTAAAAACGGCACCGTGGCTGAAGTACATAAATTCAGTCAGCTGTCTGGCAACTGGGCTGATGATGGCAAGGTTTTGGTGCAAATTCCGGTAACAACTATAGATACACTGATCCCTATCCGTAACGAGCGGATCCTGGAACATGTGTTTAATGCCAAGAATTTCCCAACCATCAGCGCCAGTGCACAAATTGAACCTAAATTGCTGTCTGATTTAACTGTAGGCGCCAGCATGCAACATCAGACTGAGTTGAGCTTAACACTGCTGGATAAAACTCAGTCTTTACCAGTGCAGCTGACGCTGACTAAACTCAGCGACAATAAAATTCAGGCAAGCACCACTGCACCTGTACTGGTTAATAGTGCAGCTTTCCAACTGGACGCTGGTGTGCGTAAATTGCAGGACATCGCCAAATTAAACGATATCAGCCTGCTGGTGCCTGTTACCTTTAACGTTGAATTTAGCCGCAAATAAAGCTGCTGTTGCGCGACCAGGTGCATAAAAAAAGACAAGCCAGGCTTGTCTTTTTTATGTACCTTTTAACCATCAAGGTCAAAACAGTAAGTGCGCCATACCGGCAATCACCGGCAAAGTCACCAGCGTACGCAGCAGGAAAATCAGCAATAAATCCAATAAAGTGACCGGAATTTTACTGCCAAGTAATAAAGCGCCCACTTCCGACATATAAATCAGCTGGGTCACCGACAAAGCCGCTATAACAAAACGGGTCATGTCACTGGGCACTTCGGCAATCAGGATCGAAGGCACAAACATATCAGCAAAACCCACCATCACAGCTTTGGATGCGTCCACGGCAAAAGGAATTTGCAACAGTTCAAATAAGGGCACAAAAGGCGCCCCCAGCCAACTGAAAATGGGTGTGTATTCGGCAATGATTAAAGCACAGGTGCCCACGGCCATAATCACCGGCAATACGCCAAACAACATATCCAGCACAGTTTCCACCCCTTCTTTGGCGGTGGCTTTTACACCGGGCGCCATACTGGCACGGTGTAAACCATGGGAAAAGGCCCTGCTCCAGACTGAAGTACGGCTAAAATGGCCACCTTCAGCTTTCATATGGTCAAAACCGTCAATAAAGGTATCGGGTTTATTTCGAAGTGGTGGCAGATAAGGCAGCACTATGGCGGCGACCACACCGGCCAGACAAATGGTGCCGTAAAACTGCACAAACATATGCTCAAGTTTTACCTGCCCAAGGACCACTAAACAAAAGGTCACAGAAACTGCGGAAAATGTCGTGCCAATGACCGCTGCTTCGCGTGCTGTATAAAAACCGGCTTCATATTGTTTACTGGTCAGCAGAATACCGACACTGCCATCGCCGAGCCAGGAGGCCATACAGTCAACCGCCGAACGGCCTGGCAAGCGGAATACCGGCCGCATAATTTTGGTCATCAGGGTGCCTATCATTTCCAGCAGACCAAAGTTCAGAAGTAATGGTAAAAACAAACCGGCAAACACAAAAACACACAGAAGCACCGGCAATAAATCATGAAATACCAAACCGCCGGTGGCGCTGCTGTGAATCGCCGCTGGCCCTATGGCAAAAAGCGCCAGCACAATAAACACAGCCCCTGTTAAACGAACCCAAAGCCAGACAGGCGCAGGTTTAAACAGTTTTTGCCACAGCACATGCTGCATAAATGCCGCAGGTTTAATCTGTGTCCAGAGTGTCAATAAAGCAGAACTGGTTACTATCAAAGCCAAAATCCAGGGCATGGCACTACCCAACGTGGTTTTTAACCAGTTGGCCAGCACAGCAACCGGAATGGTTAAACCCTTTTCCGCTGGAATAGGGGTCATAAATAAAAAAAGTCCAAGCGCAGAAGGGAGAGTAAGAATGGCGAGATGACGCCAGCTGAAATAATTGATGGCTTTGGACTCTGACATAAGGGATCTGGTTAACTCGATTAAAATTGCGGCAAGGGTAAAGGCTTTCGCGTTGGCTGTCATCCATAAAACACGCTATTGACGTACAACTGCCGATTTTTTAACAGCCTCGGGTCAGCGGTTTTGATACAGATGGGCGGCCTGTATGTGAGTCGTTCCCGCACAGACCGCCAATATCATCACTAATTCAGTTCAATAAACAATAAACCCAACAGGTATAAATCTTCGCCTTCCTGGGCACAACGCACCACTTTGGCATGGGCGTCCAGCGGCGCCACACTGGGGTTATTCGAATCAAGCCGTACATGCAGCATCATGCCCATTTCCAGCGGCTCGTCCACTTCAACCGACATGCCGGTGGCACTTAAATCACGGCAGATGCCGTCAAGCTCTCGGCCTGATTCCGGATCATTGATCAGGATCTGCACATCACAATTAATCATCATCCTAAAATAATTGCGTTTGTCGTTTCTGCTCAGCATACAATCCTCAGGCTTTGCGTGGGCTCTGCATTGTTATAATGCCAATAGCCGATGCTGTAAAGGCAATATTCCGCCACCGTCCCAGCCACAGATCCTTCACTTGCTTATTTCAGCTCCTGCACTGCCAGCAGTACCCTTTTGCCGGAAATGGGATAAGGTGTGCCCAGTTGCTGCGCAAATAACGACACTTTGAGCTCTTCCAGCATCCAGCGAATGGCTTCAACTTCGGCGGGTATTGGCTTACCAGAAAATTTGCCCAGCAGATTTTTATAGGCGTCTTCGGCTTTTTGATACTCGTGCATCATTAACCGGTCGCGTTGTGGGTCTACCGGTAATTTTTCCAGCCGTTTTTGCAGCGCCTGCAGATAACGGCGTACATCATCCAGTTTGGCGGCACCATGGGCCGAAACAAAACCTTTAAATAGCAGGGTATCAAGCTGCTGTTTAATATCGGCATTGGCATAAGCCAGGGCTAAATCCAGCCGGCCCCGAAGTTTTTTCGAAATTTCATGACCTATGGTCAGAATTTGCTCAACTTTCAGCGCTATTTGCAGCACTGTATCGCCAATTTCGGCACGCACTTTATCGCGCAGCTGTAAAAACTGTTCGTTGTTTTCCGGCCAGGGGTTCGAGGCAATTAATAAATCCACACCGGCAGCAATACAATCATCAATCAGCTCCAGCACCTTGCCAAAAGGATTAAAGTACAATCCCAGTTTGGCTTTGTTGGGCAGCGAATCCTGCAGGTATTTTACCGGAGATGGGATATTCAGCAGCAACAAACGCCGAAGCCCGAGTTTTGACAACGCCTGTGCCTGCTCCGGGTTATCCAGCAGTTTAATCGCCACACTGTCTTTTTCATCAACCAGCGCCGGAAAAGCTTTGATCTGATAACCGCTTTGTACCTTGATATATTCGCGTGGCAGCTCGCCAAAACTCCATTCGGTCAGCTTGTCCTGCTCTATACCCTGCTCTGCCACCGCACTTAGCGTTTGTTGTACCTTGCCCTGCAGCTGTTGTTTTAACAGCGCCAGCGAACGACCTTGTTTAAGCGTATTGCCTTTGTCATCCACCACTTTAAAGTTAAATTTTAAATGTGGTTCCAGCTGACTCAGCTCCCAGTTTTCTTCAGCAATAGTGACACCGCTCATTCGCTTTAAGCGCTGTGATACCGCAGAAAGTAAAGGACCATCCTCCGGCTTGATACTTTGCAGCAAAGCGTCAGCATAATTGGGTGCCGGCACAAAGTTACGGCGCAGACTTTTGGGCAGAGATTTAATCAGTGCCACCAAAAGTTCGTGCCGAAGGCCCGGGATCAACCAGTCAAAACCTTCATCTTTAAGCTGATTGAGTAAAGTCAGCGGCACTATCAGGCTGACACCATCGTCCGGCGCACCAGGGGAAAAATGATATTCCAGTGGCAGGGTTAAATTGTCCTGACGCCAGAATTCCGGATAACTGTCTTCGGTGATGCTGTCTGCATTGTGTTTACGCAGTTTATCCGGGTCAAAATTAAGATAGGCCGGATCTTTTTGTTTTTGCGTACGCCACCATTTTTGAAAATCTACCCTGTTATTGGCCCAGAGTGGCACCTTGTCGGCATAAAAACCGGCCAGGGTTTCTTCGTCCACCAGAATGTCACGCCGGCGCGATTTATCTTCAAGTTCAGTAACTTCATCAATTAACCGGGCGTTATAAGCTAAAAATGCTTCATTAAGGCCAAGCTCCTGATTCACCAGCGCTTCACGGATAAACAACTGATGACACAAAGCCTCATCAATTTTGCTGTACAGCACCGGCCTTTTGGCAACGATGACCAGGCCATACAAAGTGACCTGCTCGTAGGCGATAACAGCACCGCGTTTTTTCTCCCAGTGCGGTTCAGCATAACTGCGGTTTACCAGATGCTGCGCCAATGGTTCTATCCATTCAGGTTCAATTTTGGCCAAAGTTCTGGCGTAAAGACGGCTGGTTTCAACAAGCTCGGCGCTCATCACCCATTTAGGTTTTTTCTTAAATAACCCACTGCCAGGAAAGACATAAAACCGGCTTTGTCTTGGCCCCAGATAATCCGCTTCAGTGTCACGTTGGCCAATCTGCCCTAATAAACCAGTCAGAATAGCGCTGTGAATGCTGTGATAATCGGCATTCTGGCTATTGAGTTTAAACTGCAGCTCCTGACACACCTGTGATAACTGGCCAAATAAATCCTGCCACTCGCGCACCCGCAGGTAATTCAGCAGCTCCATTTTGCACATGCGGCGGAACTGGTTGTTACTGAGCGCCTCTTGCTGCGCCTGCAGGTAATCCCAGAGTTTCAGCATCGAGGCAAAATCAGAATCTGGCTCGGTAAAACGGCCGTGTAATTCATCGGCTTTTTGCTGTTTATCCAAAGGCCTTTCGCGTGGGTCCTGAATAGACAACGCAGCGGTGATCACCAGAACTTCGCGCAAAGCACCATTGCCGGCTGCTGCCAGCACCATACGCGCCAGTTTAGGATCGACCGGCAGCCGGCTCAGCTGCTGGCCAAGCGGCGATAACGCCAGTTTGCCCTGTTGTGCAGTTTTCAGAGCACCCAGCTCTTCCAGTAATCGAATACCATCATTGATAAAACGGCTGTCAGGCTTTTGTAAAAACGGAAATTGCTGAATATCACCAAGCCCCAGCGCCAGCATTTGCAAAATAACGGACGCAAGGTTGGTGCGTAAAATTTCCGGATCGGTAAATTCCGGCCGGCCTAAAAAATCTTCTTCGCTATACAGCCTGATACAAATACCGGCTGCCACCCGGCCACAACGGCCTTTGCGCTGATTAGCACTGGCCTGACTGATGGCTTCGATAGGCAATTGCTGCACTTTGGAGCGGTAACTGTAGCGTGACAACCTGGCTGTGCCCGGATCTATCACATAACGAATGCCAGGCACAGTCAGCGAGGTTTCCGCCACGTTGGTGGCCAGCACAATACGACGGCCGGCATGGCTTTGGAAAATACGGTTTTGCTCAGTGGCACTTAACCTTGCGTATAACGGCAAAATTTCGGTGTGTGGCAGTTTGAGTTTTTCCAGTGCATCGGCAGTGTCACGGATTTCGCGTTCACCGTTTAAAAAAATCAGAATATCACCGGGCGGTTCACGGTACAGCTCTTCTACCGCATCAAAAATGGCCTGCAGCTGATCAGCGTCTTTATCATCGTTATCCACCGGCGCTCTGTATCTGACTTCCACCGGATAGGTGCGGCCCGACACTTCAATCACAGGGGCGTTGTCAAAATGTTTGGAAAACCGCTGTGGATCGATAGTGGCCGAGGTAATGATCAGTTTTAAATCAGGACGGCGCGGCAGCAGCTGTTTCAGATAACCAAGTAAAAAGTCGATATTCAGGCTGCGTTCGTGTGCTTCGTCGATGATGATGGTGTCGTACTGATTTAAAAATCTGTCCTGCTGAATCTCCGCCAGCAAAATACCATCTGTCATCAGTTTGATATGCGACAAAGGCGAACTGTGATCGCCAAAACGCACTTTATAACCCACCTGATCACCCAGCTGGCATTGCAGCTCGTCGGCAAGTCGCTGCGCCACACTGCGCGCTGCCAGCCTTCGTGGCTGGGTATGGCCTATAAAGCCTTCCACACCACGGCCAAGTTCCAGGCAAATTTTTGGCAACTGCGTGGTTTTTCCCGAGCCTGTTTCGCCCGCGATAATCACCACCTGATGTGCAGCTATCGCTGCTTTAATATCTTCCCTTTTACCAACCACCGGCAGCTCGGCTGGATAACTGATGCCCGGCACTGTGGCAAGGCGCTTTAATTTGAGCGCAGCAGAGTGGTCTATGTCAGCGGCAATTTTTTCCAGCACTTTTGGCAAAGCATCGGCGCCTAGTTTTTCAGCACCATGCAAACGCTTTTTCAGACCAAAACGGTCTTTTGGCATACAAGCGGCTAATTGGGAAAATAAAGCAGATACAGTTACAGCAGCAGTCAAAACAACGCCCTCATCACAAAGAGGGCGTTATGCTAACAAGTTTCGTGAAGGCAAATCCAGCAAACTCAGCCCTACACAGCAAGATAAGCGTTCATCCAAAGCCAGAGCGCGGAAAAAGCAAACAACACAGCTTAACTCACAGCTCGATAATGTGAATGTAATTCTTGATCTATGGCCCTTAATACGTCGGTACGGCTGATCACACCAAGCAATACACCATTGTCGTCCACCACCGGATAAATTTTTGGTTTAGCGCCCAGCATCTGCTGAGCCAAATCAATAATGCCGGTATAAGGTTTCACCGTCAGCACCTCAGTACGCATGACGTCGCTGACATGGGCACTGACCTGATCGTGATAAGACGACAATAACATCCGCGCCAGACAATCCTGCTCCGATAAAAAACCAACCACTTTATGATTTTTATCGATGACTGGTCCGCCTAACTGGCCGGACGCGGCCAGCCGGTCTACTGCAGTTTCTAGCGTCATGTCGGCAGCGAAAGTGACGGGATGGTGATTCATCTGGTCTGCCACTTTTAATAAGTTCATGCTTCCCCCTCAATAACAACACCACTGGCGTTTTCAAAGCAGCAATTATTGTGCTGCTGTTTCAAGCGTAGTGCATAATCGAAAGTTCAGCTTTGCTATTGTGACTTTTTCGCAAGGTCCTGAAAAATAGCTACTTCTATTGGCTGACCTTCAGTTCGTTTTGCCCGGTACATGCCTTCGGTATTAAAAGGCCAGCTGATATTGCCTTTGTTATCCATTACTATGACACCACCTGTGCCACCGGCTTTGACCAGCTCCTGATGGATCACCTGGTTGGCCGCCTCTGCCGCACTGACGCCGCCGTATTTCACTCTGGCACAAATATCTGCCGCAACACGGTAACGGATAAAAAACTCACCATGGCCGGTGGCAGAGACAGCGCAGCTTTGGTTATCAGCAAAATTACCGGCGCCAATAATAGGCGCATCACCAATACGGCCGTATCTTTTGGCGGTCATGCCGCCTGTTGAGGTCGCAGCGGCCAGGTTACCGCTTTTATCAAGCGCCACAGCGCCCACTGTGCCCATATTCCAGGCTGGGCTCCAATCGGGCGACAGGCGAATTGAGGCCTGATGCGGGGTTTTGGCCTGGGCTTTTTCCATTGCAGCTTTGGCTTTGAGCAGTGCTTCATATCTGAATTCTGTATCAAAATGACGGTTATCCACCAGCGTTAAGCCCTGCAGTTTGGCAAATTCTTCAGCGCCTTTACCTGATAGCATCACATGATCCGACTTTTCCATCACAGCCCGAGCCAATAACACCGGATTTTTCACTGTGGTGACACCGGCCACAGCCCCTGCCGCAAGATTGTCACCACGCATGACAGACGCATCAAGGTCATGGCCACCTTCATAGGTATACACGGCCCCTTTGCCGGCATTAAACAGTGGCGAGTCTTCCATCACCAACACGGCTTTTGTGACCGCGTCAAGGCTGCTACCGCCCTGTTCCAGCACCTGATAACCGGCATTAACAGCTTCGGTGAGCGCAGCCTCATAAGCTTGTTGCTGGGAAGGTGTCAGCGCTGCTTTGTTAATAGTGCCGGCACCGCCGTGGATCACAATGGCGTAAGTTGGATTTGCCATGGCTGAGGTACTGACAGCCACAGCTGCCAACGACAACATCAAAGTACAAAAACGCATAATTTCACCCGGGAATTGGTTTTCAATGCAGCAGTGATACCCCGAACCCGTCCACAATTGCAATCCAGGGACAAGCTGTTGCGGTCAATCAGCAAAAGATTGCGTTAAATCAAAACAGTACCAAACCAGGTTGTTAGCATGATGTCAGTACAACATCAACAGGCTGCAAGCCTGAATCAAGGGGTAAACACATGACATTAGAAAAACATAGTCTGGTGCAGGAATTTCCGGAATATCGTGAACGTATTCATCAGCTCAAAACCACAGACCATCATTTTGCGCGCTTATTTGCCGAGTACCACGATGTTGATCACGAAGTATTTCGAATTGAGCAAGGCACTGAAGTGAGCTCAGATGACTATCTGGAAGAGCGCAAAAAGCTGCGGCTGAAATTAAAAGATGATTTATTCAGCGCTATTCAGGGCTAAAAACCGGCGTTGTCAGCGGGTGCAGACATTCCTTCGACAACCTGCATAGTAAAAGGCGTTTTTATACGCCTTTTACTATTGTTTTTTGTGCAATATAAACCAATCAATTAGGTTCTTGCAGACTGACTTTAGTTAGTCACAATTTTTTGCTTTACGAAAGCCTGCAGCAAGTGCTTGTTGTTCGTCGCTAAACCACCGCTGATTTTTGGCGCTGACCTTGCTAAAACCAGGGCAAGTGGACAAGTGGTAAATTTTACTGTTCTGATTACCAAGGACCTGACGCTGAATATCCTGATTGCCCGACAAGCTATCTTGAGCAACTTGTTGTGTTCGCGCTGAGCCCGTTGTTTTAGTCTGATGCGCAGTCGAGAGCGCTGGCGGCAAACCATAACCTGTTGGCTGATAACCCGGCAGCCAGTTGCGGGCGCCGGTCACAAAATAATTCGGATGCCCCATCTGCTGGGCAATTCGGCGGTTGATCAGCAGCTCTCTATCATCCACAGGATCTTCTTGATGCCAGCTGATAAATAACTGCTGCTGGGCTTTTGACAGATTAAGCCTGTATTTATCCGCCATATAAAAATATATCCGCGCTATATCACCGCGTACTTCCGCACGAGGCTCGGCCAGCTGGCGCTGAAAATCGACCTTAAATGGACAAGCGCCGTACTGTGGCGCTTGCGACGGCAATTCTGCAAAAGCAAAATTGGCCCTGTCGCCATTTATTTCACCAATGGCCGGTTTTAAGTTAAATAAATCCGCTTCCATCAGGCGGAACTGCTGATCTGACTGTTGGCATTGATCGCGTCCGCCTTGCTGCCAGCAGCTCAGGCTTTTACCAAAATGATGGGCCGGTACCACGTGCTCCCATTCAACCCGACTGGCCCTTGGTCCGTTTTTTCTAACCTCGTAACCACAGGCTTTTAAATCCGGTATACCCTTACCGCCTTGCCAGCGCAGCGGACAAGCACAATAAAAGGTTTCTGTTTCATCGGCATAAATGCGCTGGGCTATTTTTTTAGCTTCGCTAAAATCATCTGGGGCGGCCATTAAGGGGGCACAGAGCATCAGGCCAAATACAACAAAGCACAACCGCAACAACATAATACCCACTCTTGTTCAATCACAGACGACAGTGTCTTGTTAAAAAAGCCCGCATTATGCCACAGCAGTACCGGGTCAACAAAATCAAGGCATTGCATTTGCGCCTGCGGTTCTTTGCCTTATACTGCCGCCAGTTTTGCCTGTTACCGGGGTGTATTTTGCCAGCTACTTTTTATTTTCACGATTATGAAACCTGGGGCGCGGATCCAAAAAAAGACCGGCCGGCGCAGTTTGCCGGTATTCGTACCGATCTGGAGCTAAACCCCTGTGCAGAACCACAAATGTGGTATTGCCAGCTGGCACCCGACTATTTACCCCATCCGGTGGCCACCCTTATTACCGGTATCAGTCCGCAGCTCTGTCAGAAAAAAGGCGTGCCGGAAGTCCGCTTTATGCAGCACATTCTCAGTGAATTCAGTACGGCTGAAACCTGTGTGGTGGGTTATAACAATCTGCGCTTTGATGATGAAGTCACGCGTTACAGTTTATGGCGTAACTTTTATGACCCCTACGGCCGTGAATGGCAACAGGGAAACAGCCGCTGGGATTTGATTGATGTGGTGCGCGCCTGTTATGCGTTGCGACCAGACGGCATCAACTGGCCAATGCACGACAACGGCAGCCCGAGTTTCCGGCTCGAGGATTTAACCAAAGCCAATGGTCTGGCGCACGAACAAGCTCACGATGCGCTAAGTGACGTGTACGCCACTATTGCCATCGCAAAGCTGATTAAAGAAAAACAGCCAAAACTGTTCCAGTATTTGTATGAACTTCGCAAAAAAACACAGGTACAGTCGCTGATTGATGTCGCGGCCATGATGCCACTGGTGCACGTTTCGTCCAAGTTTCCAGCCTTGCAGGGCTGCTGCAGCTGGATAGTGCCGCTGGCTTATCATCCAACCAATAAAAACGCCGTGATTTGTTTTAATCTGCAGGCAGACCCAAGAGCGCTGCTGGAACTGCCCGTAGCCGAGTTACATCAGCTGCTGTACCGCAAAACGGCTGATCTGGCCCCAGACGAGCAGCGCCTTGGGTTAAAACTGGTGCATCTGAATAAATGCCCTGTGCTTGCCAACGCCAAAACCTTATCTGAGCAAAGAGCAGCTGAACTTGGTATCGACCGCGCTGCTTGTCTTACCCATCTGGAGTGGTTGCGCCAGCACCGGCAACTGCAACAAAAAGTGGTGGAAGTTTATCAGCTCGAAGGCGACTTTAAAGCAGAAACCAACCCCGATTACGCGCTCTATCAGGGTTTTTGCAGTGATCAGGACAAACAATTGATGCAATACCTGCATCAGCTGAGCCCGGAGCAGCTTGCGGCCACCCCACTGTTGTTTCAGGACGACAGGCTTAATCAGTTATTGTTCAGATTCCGGGCAAGGAATTACCCGCACAGCCTGAACTATGACGAACTGCAAAAATGGCAGCGTTATTGTCATGACAAGTTAACTTTGGGTCTGGATAATCCGTCATTAACGCTGGAAGAATTTACCATAGCGCTGGAAAATGCAGTTGAACAACATCAGGGCAACGAGAAAAAACTGCAACTGCTGCAGTCGCTGTATCGTTTTGTTGCTGGCGGCTAGGCAATCTAACAGCGTTCAACTGGACTCAGGCGCAGATCAGGCGTACGATAACTGTCAATTCAGTTTACAAAGTTAATATCTTTTTTGCCGGAGTTGGCAAAAAAACCATATGCGACAACAGCATAATATGATGGCATGAATTATGCTTAATTCAGTGCTGTTGTATCAGGAGGAAGTTATGCAAGAGCAACCCGAAAACAAGTCTATCGAATCAACCGTTTCTCCGGTCTCTGCGCATGCCACAGGATCTGGCAAGTCGCGTCGCCAGTTTTTGACTAAAGCAACTGCAGGTTTAGTGATTGCAAGTCTGCCGGCGCGCTCAGTCTGGGCCAGTGGCGGCGGTGTTGCTCAGTCTATTGTTGCATCGGGCCATGGTTCCGACTTTGCAGGTGGTGATCCTATTGAATTGCGTTCACCTGGTTATTGGTCAAACCACGAATTGCATCAGCATAAATACAATTTCTACAACATTTTCGGTGGTCGTGCCTTTACCAAAAGCGGGTTTCCATCTCTTAAAACCAGTCTGACTTTCGGTGACATCCTGGTAGGCGATCCTAAATTTAAAGGTTCTGGTAACTGTAACTTCCATATGGTCGGCATCTATCTGAATGCAATTAACCACGGTAAGTTTGGTATTAACTACCCTATTATTGGTTTTGGTCAGCCTTTTGCTAGTGCAAGCGACTTTGCCAAATATCTTTACAACAAAGCTTTGCTTGATCCTAACGGTGTAGGCAGCGAACTGAGCTCTATTATTGACAATTACCACACCTAAACCCTAGTTATCTGCAATGTCAGAGTGGTTTGGGTCAGCAGTCGTTGTTCATCATTTTGCCGATAAATCCGGCACTGTTTTTTTCCATCTATACAGCGGCGAAACTTTAGCTTTAAGTTTGCCGCTTGCTGTTATTGCCCGGCAATTGCCTGATGCCAACTCTGAATTAAGACAAAATCCACTGGTTATGCAGCGCCTAAAGCTGTTTCTGTCAGAAACGGCGTTGAATTCCATGAGTACTGCCGATGACATTTGACGTCAGATATCTGCATCTAGCACCTTTTTGCTTTGAAATCCGCACCGATATCAACAAAGTTGCCACGAATTTGCAGCAGATTTATGGTGATTTGTTTTCCACAACCCCAGGGATCCCCGATTATTATCTGACCTTGCGTTCAGGCAGCGGACTGCGTAAATATTTACGGCCGCAAGCGCGTTTTCTCGCCGATCAGCAGGAGCCCTTTAAGCCAATTGACATCAATAATGGTTTTGCGTTGCTGGAATGGGGCATGAATTGGTGTATTGCCACTTCGGAAATGCGTTTTGTGATAGTGCATGCAGCTGTGTTGGCCAAAGATGGCAAAGCAGTGTTGTTTCCGGCGCCTCCAGGCTCAGGTAAAAGCACGCTCACCGCCTGGCTAGCTTTTAACGGCTGGCGTTTATTGTCGGATGAAATGGCGTTAGTTATTCCCGGCACCAATCAGGTGATCCCTTTTGTGCGCCCTATTTGCCTGAAAAATCAGTCGATTGATCTTGCCCGAAATTGGTTTCCACAAGCGCGGTTTTCGACAGTTGCTAAAAACACCCATAAAGGTGATGTGGTGCATTTATCCCCGCCGGCACAAAGTTGGCAGCAAAATACTGAGCCTGCAAAAGTGGTTGCTATTGTTTTTCCCAAATACCAAAAAGCTCAGCCACTGGAAGTCACAGCCTTAAACCAAGCCCAGGCCTTTATGGCGCTGGCTGAAAATGCCTTTAATTTTAGTCTTGCCGGAAGCGAAGGTTTTCACACCATA
Organism: Rheinheimera sp.; assembly: GCA_003543135.1. Classification (GTDB taxonomy): domain Bacteria; phylum Pseudomonadota; class Gammaproteobacteria; order Enterobacterales; family Alteromonadaceae; genus Pararheinheimera. The sequence continues at coordinate 89,428 of DPJG01000023.1, read as the reverse complement.
GTGCAGCTGGTAGAAAATTGTCAGAACTACGAAGTCACTTACGCTGATGTGGCAGAACTGGCGGAGTTTTTAGAGCAGGATGTATTGCCTTATGCACATCCATAATCTGATTATTCAGCTGTTTTTGGGCAAAGTCTCTGGCCCAATCCCCCTTGAGGATTGGGCGGACATTGTGCGCATCCTGCGTGACCAACAATGTCTGGCCCGTGTCGGCTGGCGTCTGCAACGATATGGGCTTGGCTCAACACTGCCCACTTTTGTGCAACATCATTTAAAAAATGCTGAGCTGATTGCGCAAAAACAATACCATCAGGTGCAATACGAAGCCAAATTGCTGCAATCTTTGTTGCAACCTTTGACCACTCACCTGCTGTTTTTAAAAGGCGCCGCTTATTCATTACAGGACAATGCAGATGTCGGCCGTGGCCGCACTTACAGTGACATCGACCTGTTGGTAGACAAACAAAGTTTGCCCCAGATCGAGCGCGAACTGTGTTTGCATGGCTTTTTCGCCGAAGATCTCGATGAATATGACCAGAAATACTACCGTGAATGGTCACATGAAATTCCGCCACTTCGTCATGGCAGTCGCGGCACTTTGCTGGATGTGCACCATAACTTATTGCCGCTGATGACAGGCAGAGCGCCGGATATTCAGCTGTTTTTTAGTCATACCCAACAAAACAGTGCCGGTTATACCGTATTCAGCCCGGCAGCCATGTTGTTACACAGCGCTATTCACTTAATGCTCAGTGAAGAGATTAAACATGGGTTTCGCGATCTGACCGACTTGTATTTGATTATTGAGCAATATCAAAACCCTGACTTCTGGCAAGAGTTAACCGCGCTTGCAATCCAGACGGGGTTTGCCACTGAGTTGTTACTGGCACTGCGTTATAACCAGAAAATTCTGTTTTTGCCAGTGCCGGAACATGTGATAGAGACACTGCAGCCTTATAAGCCAGGCAGTTTGGGCATGCGTCTGCTCGATTTTATTTTTATGCACAAATTGATGCCGCAACATCCGGCTTTTGCCAGTAGCGGCGATTCTCTGGCAGATTTTTTGTTATTACTGCGCGGCCATTACCTGAAGATGCCGTTCTGGTTGTTGTTAAAACATCTTGGCCGGAAAGCTTACAGACAAATACTCAGCGCCTTTTTTGGCAGCAGTGTCCTTGATAAGAACGCCGACCAGCACAACAAGAAGTAAATGTAGCTTGAATTTAACGTAACCAAATCATTATACTCAACGACACTTGTCGGAGTGCCCATTTGGGCTGAGACCGCGTTATGCGGGATCCGTTGAACCTGATCAGGCTAGAACCTGCGAAGGGAACAAGGGTAATGTGCATCCACCTCACCGTTGCCTTGGCTTTTTGCACAAAGTTATTGGCAACCAATTATGCAGCGGCAAAGTTGTAGCTTAAGCCGTCATTACTCCAACTCACTCCAGATAAGCAATTTAATTTAACCCTTTGGTTTATTAAGGATTGCTATGTCTAAACCACAAAACCGCCGCGCCGCCCGTGAGCAGGCACAACTTAATATTCACGCTTTAACCCCGCATTTATTCTCTGGTTCCAGCCGGGTTTACCTCGATGCAGGTGACAATATTCAGGTGCCCTGCCGTGCTGTTACGCTTACCGATAAAGCAAAAAGCCAGGTGCTGCTGTACGATTGCAGTGGTGCTTTTGGTGATCCTGCGCAAAGCCCGGATGTCCGCCGTGGTTTGCCACAACTTAGAAAAGCCTGGCTGGAAGAACGCGCCGATACTGAGTTGGTTGAACGCAGTTATCAGGACGACAGTATTGAACTGGATACCTGGCCCACCGAATTTGATGTGCCATGCCGGGTGGCCAAAGCTGGTCGCAGGGTCACTCAGCTGCATTATGCCCGCGCTGGCATTATCACCGCTGAAATGAAGTTTATTGCCTGTCGCGAAAATATGGCTCTTGCCGATTTAGCCAGGCAGCAGGACGAACGTTTAACCCCGCAACATCGAGGCGAAAGTTTTGGTGCTGCTATTCCCAAACAAATTACCGCTGAATTTGTCCGCGCTGAAGTGGCGGCTGGCCGCGCCATTATTCCACTGAATATCAATCACCCTGAAGCTGAGCCGATGATCATTGGCCGTAACTTTCTGGTGAAGGTAAACGCCAATATCGGCAACTCGGCGGTGAGTTCCAGCATTGAAGAAGAAGTAGAAAAGCTGATTTGGTCAGTGCGCTGGGGCGCTGACACTATGATGGATCTATCCACAGGCCGGCGTATTCATCAAACCCGCGAGTGGATCATCCGTAACAGCCCAGTGCCAGTGGGTACTGTACCCATTTACCAGTGTCTGGAAAAAGTGGGTGGCCGGGTCAATGAGCTGAGTTGGGAGTTATTTAAAGAAACCCTGATAGAACAAGCCGAACAAGGGGTGGATTATTTTACTATTCACGCCGGTGTACTCCGGGCGTTTTTACCCCTTACCGCCAAAAGATTAACCGGCATAGTCTCACGCGGCGGCGCTATTATGGCGCAGTGGTGCGAACTGCATCAGCAGGAAAACTTCGCATATAGCCATTTTGAAGAAATTTGTCAGCTTTGTGCAAAATACGATATTTCCTTGTCTTTGGGCGATGGCCTGCGCCCTGGCTCCATTGCCGACGCCAACGACGAAGCACAATTTGCAGAACTACGCACTTTAGGAGAGCTGACTAAAATTGCCTGGGCTTATGATGTGCAGGTGATGATTGAAGGCCCTGGCCATGTGCCTTTGCATCTTATTCAGGCCAATATGACAGAGCAGTTAAAACATTGTCATGAAGCACCTTTTTACACCTTAGGCCCTTTAACCACCGACATAGCACCTGGTTATGATCACATTACTTCCGGCATTGGCGCTGCGCTGATTGGCTGGTTTGGCTGCGCCATGCTTTGTTATGTGACCCCGAAAGAGCACCTGGGTTTACCTGATAAAGAAGATGTAAAACAAGGGCTTATTACCTACAAAATTGCCGCCCATGCCGCGGATTTAGCCAAAGGCCATCCGGCGGCACAACTGCGCGACAACGCTTTATCAGCGGCCCGTTATGATTTTCGCTGGCAGGATCAGTTTAATCTGGCGCTCGACCCCGACACAGCACGCAGTTATTACCAGCAAAGCAGCCCGCAGGCCGATGAACACGCCGAATTTTGTTCGATGTGCGGGCCAAAATTCTGTTCGATGAAACTTAATCAACAACTGCGTGAGCTGTCGGTGCCGGTGGATGCGGTGCGGCCGGATAATTTAACTTCAGCTCTTAGGACAACTGCGAAAGCGGAGCCTTTATGAGCAATAAAGTTATTGTCTGGTGTATTGGCGGCAGTGACAGCGGTGGCGGTGCCGGCATTCAGGCCGATTTATTAACTGTGACTGATTTAACAGGCCATGGCTGCACAGTGATCACAGCGGTGACCGCACAAAACAGTGTGGCGGTGACAGATGTATTCGCACTGTCTGCCGGGGTTTTATGCAGCCAGCTTCATGCCTTGTGGCAGGACTTACCGCCGGCCGCTATTAAAATTGGTATGCTGGCTGATGATGCACAGCTTGAAGCTTTAGCTTTGTGGCTGGCCACCCATCAACCTCAGTGCCCGGTGATCTGGGACCCGGTGTTGGTGGCTAGCACTGGCCGCTGTTTATCTGATATCAGCGCTCAGGCGTGCCTGGCGCTGCTGAAACAAGTGCAGCTGTTTACGCCAAACCTGCCGGAACTTGCGTATTTCGCCCGGAGAAACCAACAAGCCAGTGCTACTGATACTGAGGAAGCTAATGCGCAGCTTAAAGCGCTCAGGGAAATTTATCAGGGGGCCATTTTATTAAAAGGTGGCCATAGCGCAGCGAATGAATACAACAAAATCATCGACCTGTTTGTACCGGCTACAGAGCAAGACAAGGCAGTTCAGGGGGCAGTAAAACTTTATAGCGACCGGCTTGATAACCCGCATCAACACGGCACAGGCTGCACTCTGGCATCAGCCATCGCTGCGTTATGGGCACAAAACTATGACCTGACGGATGCAATCGTATTAGGCCGGGCATATTTACAACAAAGCCTGCGAGCCGGTTATACCACCGGTCAGGGCGCTGGTTCTCTGGCGCGATTGGGTTGGCCACTACACCAACAGGATTTTCCGGCAATTTATACTGCGCCTGTCACTACAACACCCGGTACCACAACCAATGCCACAACAGTGCTGCCGCAGTCTAAAACGCACCCATTTGCGCGCTTAAGCCAAAGTATTGGCCTATACCCTGTGGTGGACGATATCAGCTGGCTCAAACGGTTATTACCCTTGGGTTTACAGACAGTGCAATTACGGCTGAAAAATAGAACCGAACAAGAACTCAGGGCGCAAATTTCAGCCGCTGTGGAGTTTTGCCGTGATTATCAAATTCAGCTTTTTATCAATGATCATTGGCAACTGGCGATTGAATATCAGGCTTATGGCGTGCATTTGGGGCAAGAAGATTTACAGCAAGCCGATTTAGCCGCTATTGCCGGCGCGGGTCTGCGTTTGGGTGTGTCAACCCACGGTTATGCAGAGCTTGCCGCTGTGTTACCGCTAAAACCTTCTTATATTGCACTTGGCCATATTTTCCCAACCCAGACCAAACAAATGCCGTCCAAACCCCAGGGGTTAAAACGTCTGGCTGATTACGTCTGGCTTTGTGACGATATTCCAACTGTGGCTATTGGCGGCATTACAGAGCACAACATCAGTGCTGTGCTGCAAACCGGTGTGCGGGGCGTGGCTGTGGTGTCAGCTATTACACAGGCGGCGCAACCTGAGCTGGCGCTCAAACAGTTGCAGTCATACTGCCAGAACTTGTATCAACCAGTTTCAGAAATACGTCATGGTTTTGCTGTGCATTCAGGGAGCACCTTATGTCGCTGAACAAACACAAAGCTGCCACTTCGTCGTCGCATGCAGCTGAAACTTTGCAGGATCAGGAGTTTTTATATTACAGCCGCCAGCTGCTGCTGCCAGATTGGAGTGAAACGCAGCAGCTGTTATTAAAACAAAAAAAACTGCTGCTGATTGGGTTAGGTGGCTTGGGCTGCCCTGCCGCTACTTATCTGGCTGGCGCTGGTGTTGGTCAGTTATGGCTTTGTGACGGTGATACCGTTGAGCTCAGCAACCTGCCGCGCCAGCCATTGTATCGCCCCTCTGATGTGGGTCTGAATAAAGCAGATGCCGCCAAAGCGGCTCTTCAATCCTATAACCCATATATACGGCTGACGGCACTTGCTCAGTATGCTGACGAAGCCTTATTACATCTGCTGATACCCAAAGTGGACTTTGTGCTGGATTGCTCCGACAGTCAGGCAACAAAGTTACTGCTGAACCAGTTGTGCCGGCAATATCAGAAAGCCTGGGCCGGGGCCTCGGTGGTGGCTTATCAGGGATATAGTTGGTTTATGCCAGATACGGCGATAGAAGGGTCACAACAGACAGCTCACAATGCTGAATACAGCACTGAGCACTACACAGAACACAAAAAGCCGCTTCAAACACAAAGTCGGCAGATTGCGCCTGTGATGGGTTGTCTGCTGTGTCTGGGTCAGGATCTACCTTTGACGCCTGGCGGCTGCGCCAGTCAGGGTGTTTTTGCGCCCCTGGTGGCAACGCTGGCAATGCAGCTAAGCAGTGCCGCTCTGCATTATTTACGTGGTGCACCACAAAAAGGCTGGTTTTTACTGTATCAGCATCAGCAACAAAACTTTGTGCCTTTAACCATAGCGGCAGATGAAGACTGTGCTGTTTGTAAGGGCGGCGCCCTGCCAGCTTTGGCCCCTTGCAGCGCTGCCGCTCAACCAAAAGCACCGCAAGCTTTCAGCGCAGAGTTTCAAAACGCTGCCCAGATCACAAGGAGCTTCTGATGCACGGACATCAAATAATCGAACTCACCGTGAACCAACAACCTTTTGTGATTGAAGCAAAAGCAACTGTCGCGGCGTTGTTAACTGCATGGAGCGGCGAGCCTGACGGGCAGCTTAAAGTCGCGGTAGCCCTCAATCAGCAGGTGTTGCCACGTAAAAAGTGGTCAACACAACAACTTCAGCACCAGGACGAGCTGCTGATATTTAATCTGGTGGCAGGAGGTTAAGATGTTTGAAATCGCCCAACATCAATTTTCCAGCCGCTTATTGCTTGGCAGCGGCAAGTTTGCCAGTGCACGACAAATGCTGGATGCAGTTAATGCCAGTGGTACAGAGATGGTAACACTGGCATTAAAAAGGGTAAAACCAGGCCAGCCTTCTGCTGATTTAGTGACGCCACTGCAGCAGGCCGGAGTGCGGTTATTACCCAATACTTCAGGCGCAGTGAATGCAAAAGAAGCGATTTTTGCCGCCGAACTTGCCCGTGAGTTGCTGCAAACCAACTGGCTGAAACTGGAAATTCACCCTGATCCCCGTTATTTATTGCCGGATCCCCACCAAACTTTGTTAGCAGCACAGGAGTTGTGCAAAAGAGGTTTTATCGTCTTGCCGTATTGCAGTGCCGATCCGGTGCATTGCCAGGCACTGCAGGATGCAGGTTGTGCCGCTGTGATGCCGCTGGCATCCCCCATCGGCTCCAATCAGGGCCTGCAAAACCGGCTGATGCTGGACATTATTATCAGTCAGGCCAGGGTGCCGGTGATCATCGACGCCGGTATAGGGAAAGCGTCAGATGCCTGCGCAGCCATCGAAATGGGCGCAACCGCTGTACTGGTCAATACCGCCATTGCCACAGCACAAAATCCGGTTTTGGCTGCCAGCGCCTTTAAACTGGCGGTAGAAGCTGGTGCAGCCGGGTTAAAAGCCCGTTTTGCTCCGTCGCAGCATGGGGCAAGTGCCACCAGCCCGGTAGAAGCTTTACTGGATTATTTAACATGAGTCATCGTCAGGCTAAAACCGCAACTCACGGCACTGCAAGCACAACGTTTCATTATCCGCCATTTAGTGAAGTGCTGGCATACACTGACTTTGCAGCGCTGCAGTTAGTGACAGCCGATAAAACCAGAGTTGTGCAGGCGCTTTATGCCAAAACACCGGATCTGACGGATTTGGCCGTGCTGTTAAGCCCACAAGCCAAATTAATGTTACCAGAGCTGATAGCACGCGCCGCTGAACTCACCCGGCAGCACTTTGGCGCAGCCCGGCAGCTATTTGCACCACTTTATATGTCAAACCTGTGCGCCAACGAATGCACTTATTGTGGTTTTTCGTTAAGCCAGGCAGTAAAGCGGCGGGTGTTAAACAGCGATGAGCTTATGCAGGAAGCCATGGCTGTCAAAGCTCTTGGCCATGATCAGCTGCTGCTGGTTACAGGTGAACATGACCGAAAAGTGGGGATGAATTATTTTCGCCGGCAAGTTCCGTTGCTGCGGCCATTATTCAGCCGTCTGATGTTAGAAGTGCAGCCACTTTCGACCAGCGATTATCAGGAGTTAAAGACGCTTGGCATCGACACTGTATTGGTGTACCAGGAAACTTATCAACCTCAGGCTTATCAGCACTATCATTTAAAAGGCACTAAAACCGATATGCGCTGGCGGCTTGATTGTCCGGACAGGCTGGGTGCAGCCGGCATGGATAAAATTGGCCTCGGCATTTTATTAGGCCTTGCCGACTGGCGACTAGACGCTTTGGCGCTTGGTTTGCATTTGCGCCATCTACAGCAGCACTACTGGCGCAGTCAGTATAGTGTCGCCTTTCCGAGGTTAAGACCCTGCAGCGGTGGCGTTGAACCGGCGGTACTGGTGGGTGATGCTGAACTGGTGCAGCTGTATTGTGCTTTTCGCGTTTTTGCGCCGGAGCTTGAACTAATTTTATCCACCCGGGAAAACGCCAGACTGCGTGATTTGTTATTGCCGCTGGTGATCACCAGTCTCAGTGCCGGTTCCAAAACCCAGCCCGGCGGTTATCAGGTGGCACCAGAAGCACTGCAACAATTTAGTATTGATGATGAGCGAAGCCCGGCTGAGATGGCAAAGGTATTGACCAGCCTTGGCCTACAACCGGTCTGGACCAACTGGCTGCCGGCTTTTGGCAGAGGTTAAATAAAGACAAAACTGCTGATGGAAAAATCTTTTGGTTGGCGCTTTTCCCGGCCACTGCAGTAACGGCAAGAATGCCCAACTCTGGCCGTTTAAGCCTTGCTGTGGTAGCCTGTCGGCCATATTTTATTCAATCAGATCAGGACTATTCGCGTGTTTGCATTCATTCGCCGATCACGGCAGCGTTCATGGATTTTTGCCATCAGCATATTATTGGCAGGTTGTGTTGCACCAGCACTGTTGTTGTCTCCTCAGGGGCAGCTGATGTGGGCTTTACTGAAGCCGTTGGTTGGGCTTGATCCCAATGAAATGAACCTGCTGGAGCAACCGTTGATCAAAAACCGGATGCAACCTTTGTTAGGCGAACATTATGACACCGCCGTCACCCTGTTAAAAACAGCCGATAAGTTACAGCAGGAAGGGCCGTTATTTTATCTGGTGTCCAACCATACACCGATACCACAACTTGCTGAAAAAGCTGGTTTTGTCTGGAACTCAGAAACTAACCAAATGGCGGTGATGCTGGTTTCCGGCGGCGCCCCGCAGATTTTTGCTGAGCAGCTGAATAATCAGGCCGCCAAGGTGGTACCGAGCTGGCCGGCAGATTTAGCCGACTATGCGGATCCGGTGAAGCTCAAACAAAAAGCACTGCAAAAAGCCAGCAGCGAGGCTTCAGCCCAGCTTGGCCTGAGCGAGCAACAACAGCAGCTGGCCGGCGCTGTGCTTGGCGGGGCCAAAGCGGAAGATCTTGTCAAAGCAAAGCTTGAGCAGGAAAAACAGCAGTTGCTCAATACCACAACAGCACCTGTTACATCACAAGTAAATGCTGTAAAACAGCAAGTAAAAGCAGCAACTGATGTGCAGACCGCGGTAAAAACCCAGCTCAAGGATGCAATCCAACCTGCTGAGGCGGTCAAATCCCAGGTAAAAGAACAAGCTAAAACAGAGCTCGAAACATTCACTCAGCCTGTTACAGCCATCAAAACCCAGGTGCAAACAGCGGTTAAAGACCCGCTAACCAGTGCAGCGCAACAAAGCGAGGCACTGAAGGTTCAGGCACAAACAAAGCTGCAACAAGAGGCCGATACACAAGTTAAAAAGCACACCCAGGCGCTGACCGAACCTGTAACTCAGCTGAATACGCAGCTGCACACTGCTGTTGAACATAAGGCAAACACCGCCAGCCAAGGTTTAAATGCGGTTAAAGCAGCACCAACAGCTGTAATGGCGGAAGACAATGATTTAGCAGCAGAAATGGCCGCTGAACAAGCCAGCCTGATGCAAAATAAGGCGCAACAAACTGCAGTTGCCGATAAAGCTGCGCAGTTAAAAGCTGCTAATGCGGCAGTGAGCAAAGCACAGGCTGAAGTGGAAGCGGCTGCGGCTTTGTTGTCAAAAGCCACCAGTCCGGCCGAAGTTGCCACCGCCAAAGCAAAACTGGATGCTGCCAGTAAAACACTGGCTCAGGCAAAAGCCTTGCAACAACAGCTGACTCAGCCTTAAATCAGGTTTGTCATAAACAACAAGCCCGCTATTGCGGGCTTTTGTTTATCCGATATTAACTGCAACTCAGCTGTGTTTATCCGCCCTGCTTTTAATCACAACACCCTTGCACTTAGGTTTGCATCAGGGCTTCAACTTAAGCCGCAACCAAATTTAACGTTGTGTTATTTGCCTGTTCCTGCTCTGCTGTGTCCGTTTTTACATCGGTTTGGATCTCGTTAGGCTCAGTGGTTTTGTCTTTTTTAACCGTTTTCGCTTTAGCACCAAGCGCCTGTAACACATCGTCTTTATGCTGCGCTAAATACAATGCCAGCGTTTCCTGCATCTGTTCATCTTGCAGCAGCTGACTGGCGCCCAGCACGACAAACAAGTCATCGGCCATATCCAGCATTTTGTCATAAGCATCGGCTTCGCTTTTTGCAGCAAAAGTCATTTTTTCTACTCCGTTGCGTTCAACCACATATTTTACGATCACGGCCATGTTGTGTTGCCTCTTGTTGTGAATATCAGCGATATTTATCCGAAATAAAGAATACTGGTTATATATACAGTATTGATAAAATCTTTGTCCAGCTTTTTTTCAAAAGCATGCAAGTAACTGCTCTTTGCCGTAGTCGCAAGCGACTAAAAAATGACGTAGCATAAGGCACCTTTGCAGTACAGGAACTGATATGTCGGCATGGAATGAAAGACGCGAGCCCAGTGCAACCCAAAGACCGCTGGATCATCGCAGTGCCTGGCAACGTGACAAAGCCAGAATTTTACACAGTGCAGCTTTTCGCAGACTGCAGGCCAAAACCCAGATTATGGGGGTTGGCTTAAACGACTTTTACCGCACCCGGTTAACCCATTCTCTGGAAGCCGCCCAAATTGGCACTGCTTTGGTGGCGCAGCTGAGATTAAACGCGCCAACTTCACAGTTGCTTGCCTTATTGCCGGAAGACAGCCTGATGGAAGCTTTGTGTCTGGCGCACGACATTGGCCATCCGCCTTTTGGTCATGGCGGTGAAACAGCATTAAACGCCGTCATGGCTGATTTTGGCGGTTTTGAAGGCAATGGCCAGACACTGCGGATTGTTGGCAAACTCGAACCTTACACCGCATCGGGTGGCATGGATTTAGCGCGCCGCACTTTGTTGGGGTTATTAAAATATCCGCTGTTACAGCCGAGGGTGATTGATAAACAAAAACCCTGCAAAGCCATTTATCGGGAAGACGAAGATTTACTCGACTGGATCCTGGCGCCGCTGTCTGTTTCTGACAGAGATTTATTTTGTCAGACCGAAAAACTGACTCAGGCACCTTTTATCCGTTCACGTTTTAAGTCATTAGACGCAGCAATTATGGAGCTGGCGGACGATATTGCATACGGTGTACATGACTTGGAAGACGCTGTTGTGACAGGCACAGTGCAACAGCAAATCTGGCAACAGGAGCTACCTGAGCTCTGTCGTGACTGGCCGGCAGAAGCCACGCAGTTTTTACGGGACGTTGGCGACAAACTGTTTCATCAGGCGCATCACATTCGAAAAGATGCCATAGGTGCGCTGGTGAACCGCCTGATTACCCATGTGCAATGGGCAGAGGTATTGCCAGAAGCTGCTGAACCATTAATTCGTTATAACGCTGTGCTCCCCAAAGTGGAACAGCAGATGCTGGCCTTGTTAAAGTCTTTTGTATACCGCCATGTGATCCTGCATCCAAGCTTGCAGCAGCTGGAATTTCGTGGCCAGCGTATCGTACAACAACTCTTTAGTGCTTTTAACAGCGACCCGCTGCGGTTATTGCCCTTTAATACCCAGCAGCGCTGGCAACTGCAACAACACAAAGGCGCCGGCGAGCGGGTGATTGCCGATTATATTGCCGGCATGACCGACGAATATGCCGAGCGTATGCATCAGCGTTTATATGGCCGTATTTTATAATCCGGCAGTTTCTTTTTTCCCGGCAATTTTGACAACAGCAAGGAGCAGCTTTGGCTTCACCACTTATTGTAAAAGCAGGCCCGACCGCCCTTTTACATTTACAGCAACATGGTTTAACCAGCGACGCCGTTGAAGTATTGGTTGGTGCCAGCGGCGGCCCCAAATGGTTTAGTTTATTCGGGCTTGATCAGTACCTTTGTAGTGAGTTTTTTAAAGGCCGGCAAAAACCGTTACAGCTTTTAGGCAGCTCGGCCGGCGCCTGGCGTTTTGCCTGTTATGGTCAACAAGACCCGGCTGCCGCTTCGAGACGTTTTTGTGATGCTTACCGCAATCTATGCTATCCGCCAAAGGCAGATATCCGCGAAGTAACGGCAATTTCCGCCACAGTGATGGACGCGGTATTTCCAACTGCAGAGCATGTACGCCAGGTGGTGGAGAACCAGGTATTTCAGTTGAATTTTGTGGTGGCGCGCGCCAAAGGCATCAGCAAGTTACAACCCAAAGTGGCCCAGCTTGGCGCTTTATCGCTGGTGGCTGCTGCCAATCTGGTGCACCGGCGCAGCCTGGGCTTGTTTTATCAAAGATATTTGTTTCAGCACCCGCTTTCAGCCAATGCATTTCGCAGGCTCGACAATTTGCCCACTGAGCGTGTGGCGCTTGGTGAGGACAATTTAAAAACCGCGCTCTTGGCAACTGGTGCCATTCCGCTGGTGATCTCCCCTGTCGCTCACATCGCCAAAGCAGGAAGCGGTATTTTTGTTGACGGCGGTATTCTGGATTACCACTTTGACTGGCCTTTTAGCGAGCAAGGCCTGGTGTTGTATCCACATTTTTACCCGCATTTAAGCCCGGGCTGGTTTGATAAAAGCTTAAAATGGCGCCGTGGTAACAAGCGGAACTTCCATAATTTAGTGTTGTTGTGCCCAAGCGACAGCTGGGTGAAAAGTTTGCCTTATGGCAAAATTCCGGACCGCACCGACTTTAACAAATTATCAGACGCCGACCGCATCGCCTATTGGCAACAAGTCACAGAACGTTCTTTTGAATTGGCGCAGGCGCTGAAAACAGGTAACTACCAGCTGGAAGCTTTGTAACACTGCTCTGCATTGTAAAAGTCATGCTGTTGTGAACTGTACTCGGTTGCGAACAGCGCCAGTGCCGATGGCTTGGTAAGCGCCTGTCAACAGCGGGAGTTTCAGGCCAGTCTGAACAAAAAAGGACAAGCCGCAGCTTGTCCTTACTCTTTTGCAGTATGTTTAACTTTGCTTAAAAACCTAAACTCAGCGTCAGGCTGGCGGAGCGTTCAGCGCCTAACAAATAGGCACCTTCCTGACCACCGGCAATATATCTTTTATCTGTCAGGTTATTGATGACAAAAGATAAATCCAGGGTTTGTACAAAGCCTGCCTGCGCCATTTCGGCATGATAACCGGCATACAGATTAAGCAAAGTGTGGGCTGGAATATTGTCGCGGTTCCAGATGGAAACTTTATTCATTTCAGTGCGTTTTGCAGCACCAAAATATTCAGCTGTGTACTTGGCACCTAAACCGGCACGGTAGTTATCATGCTGGTATTTGAAGGTTGCACTGAGCATTTGCTCCGGAATAGCAGCGACTTTGTCGCCAGCACGATAACCGTTTACATTTTGCGTGTACTCTGAGTTATTCAGCGTTAACGACGAATTCAGGCTCAGGCTGTCGGCAAAACGCCAATCGATGTTGGCTTCCAGACCTTTGGATTTCACACCACCAACGTTAACAAAGGTACCGTCCAGCTCAGTCAGATAATCCGGCGCTCCATCCACTTCCTGATAAGCCAATAAGGTAATACGGTTATCAAAGTTAATTTGATATAAAGTGGCCGATGCATTGACGCTTTCACCCTGATAACGAAGGCCAAAATCCATATTGTCGGCCGTTTCTGGCTCCAGCTTATTAAAGTCCTGACCGACGGTATTTAATAAAGTATCCGGAATGGCTTTAAAGTTTTTGGAAAAACCGGCAAAAACTTCAACTTCTGCACTCAGCGGATACACCAGACCAGCACTTGGCAATAAGTCAGAATCTGAATTCAGCTTGCCGCTATTGGCGCTGTTAAAATTGTCGGTGCGCTCCACATCCACCAGATATTGCTGAACACCCAGCGTCAGCTCTAAATCACCAAGGCTGATTTTGTCCTGCAGGTATAACTTCATCACATCGTTTTGATAGTCGTCGTTAAACTGCACCCAGTATGGTCTTTCATCAAAATAATGATACACCTTGGCATCCAGCACCTGATGCCAGTCGCGGCTTTGATTGCGCTGCTGTTGTTCCAGCCAGATCCCGGCGCGGATCAGCTGGCTGTCCAGCTGCCAGTTCAGATTTGTGGTGATACCAAAACGGTCTTTGTCATAGTGGGTATGACGGTAAGAGGATACTCTTTTGGCGTTTGTTAAGTCTGCCTTAGGGTCCAGGATAGGCCTGCCCTGTGCGTCGACATAAGTAAAGGTGGTGCGTTTTGCACCATTACCCTGGCTGATTTGCGCTCCTTTGGCGTCAGTGGCATAGACCTGATAAGGCGGCAACCAGTCACCACGCCCTTCCTGCAAGTGCAAATAGGGGCTGACATCCAGCTGCATGCTGTCAGTTAAGGTAAATTCAGCTTTTACATAAGCCAGCGTGTTTTCGCGTAACGTGGACCAGGCTTCAGCAAAGTTCTGATCAATATCCGGGTTACCTGTCCAGACGTTGGTTAAACCGTCGAATTTCGGATTTTGTTTAAATTGTTCGAGGCTACGATAGTCGTAGTTATCTTCGTGGGCGTCATCATACGAAAAACGGGCGGTAATTTTGCTGTTATCAAGCTCAGTCACCGACTTGGCTTCAGCATGTAAACGATTGGAAAAACCATTGCTGCCAGTGCCAATCCAGCGATTGTTGTAGCTGTCCGACAAACTGACATAAGACGTGGTATTGCCAAATACTTCACCTGAGTCAAAACGGGCAAAATAACGGCGGGCATTAAAGCTGCCTGTGCTGTAATCAAGCCTGGCTTGTTGTTCTGCCATTGGGTTGGCCGACACAAAGTTCATGGTTCCACCCAGCGCATCCAAAGAAGCAGAGCTGATATCACCTGAGCCCTGACCGACTTCAACAAAAGCTGTGTTTTCACTGTCCAGATAACGGTTTGCTTTACTGCCGCCGGCATAGGCCGAACCACCATTTGGCAAACCGTCAATGGTAATACCCAGCTGCTGATCGGCCCTGTCTATAACAAAACCACGCATACTGACAGTCGTGGTGTAGTCATCACTACCAAAAGCATCCCCCTGTGCCACATTAACACCAGGCAATTTATTGATTAAATCCAGTACGTTGCTAATGGCGGCCTGTTGCAGTTTGGCACTTTCGTCAGTCGCATTATTGGCGTAAGCCACTTTTTTGCCTGTCACCGAAATTTTTTCAATGGCAGCCTCAGCGGCAACATTGCTGGCCATTTCTTCAACCGGCACTGCAGCTGTTGCCGGTAACGCCATTAATAATGCCAGTGACAAAGGGTGTAAACGGGTTGATAACACAGTCAAATCTCCCAAAATTGCGCCTGCACAAAAACGCGCCTAAATAGTTGTTTGTTTTCATCGTTGTAGTTGGTCTGATCAGTGACCGACGGCGGCTAATACTGAGGCACAGAAATGACGGGTTTGTGAAAATAAAGTGACAGATTAAATATTTGTCGTCACAGCAACTGGGCATGTTGTTGGTGCGGCTTAAAGCAACAGCGGCCAAAAAGACAAATGCTTTCCGGTAAAAATAACAACGCCTGCATTTGCAGGCGTTGTTATCAGCTTTGTGTTCTGGTTATTTATGGTGTTGTCAGCACAGGTTTTTCAGTGGTGCCCTGCGCGGTTTTATTGCCAAAACGGCGGCGCCAGCGGGCTTTGATCTTGCGTTTAAAGGTTTCCAGACTGTCATAGAAAGTCGGAACCACTAACAAAGTCAAAATGGTTGAAGTGATGGTACCGCCAATAACAGCGATACCCAGCGGCCGGTAGAAACCAGAGCCTTCACCGATGCCAATTGCCACCGGCAACATACCTGCCACCAACGCAAAAGTGGTCATCAGAATAGGACGTAAACGCTCACGACCTGCCGCAATTAACGACTCATCCAGAGATAAACCTTCTTCCAGTTCTTTCTTACGGGCGCAGTCAATCAGCAGAATAGCGTTTTTCACGACAATGCCCATCAGCATCACCACCCCAATCAGACTCATCAGGTTTAATGTTGAGTCAAATGCCAAGAGCGCAAGCACCACACCAATCAGCGACAATGGCAGTGACATCATAATGGACACTGGCGCCATAAAACTATGGAACTGCAGCACCAGAATCAGATACATCAGCACCACAGCCAGCCCAAGGGCACCAAATATGCTGCCGAATACTTCGTTCTGATCGCGGCCTTCACCACCCACCACTAAGTCGTAGCCAGGCGGGAAGTTAATTTGTTTGGCCAAATCCATGGCATCTTTAAAGACTTCACCAAAACTGCGGCCTTCAATATTGGCGCTGACCGCCATCATAGTTTCACGATCCAGGTGCTCAATCAGCGCCGGACCTTTGCCCAGCGTCACAGTGGCCACCTGCTCCAATGGGATCATGGCGCCGGTTTTACTGGATAACAGCGGTAACTGCTCTAAGTCCTGCACTGTGGCACGCTCTTCTGGCCGGATCCGTACAAACACATTACGGGTTTCACCGGTCGGGTCGACCCAGTCGCCAATTTCAGCGCCGGCAAAGGCCAAACGCAACGCGCTGGCAGCGTCACTCATGGATAAACCCAGGCTGGACGCCAGTCCACGGTCAAACTCAACCTGTAATTCCGGTTTTGGATCCTGTGCCGACAGGCCCACATCCACAGCGCCAGGTACCTGCTTTAACTTGGCCAAATAATCCATCACTATGCCTTCGAGCACCCGGGTTTCTGGGCCACGGAACTGAATTTGCAGTTTTTTACCGTCACCACCACCACCGCCACTTAAATCTGCAGTCACGGTAAATTCAGCACCAATCAAAGATTTGATCTGAGCGCGAACTTCAGTGGCTACTTCTTCAGCTGAGCGGCTGCGGTCTTTTTCCGGCACCAGGCGTACAAAAACCTGGGCTCTGGTGATATTACCCTGGGTACCTACTGTGGTTTGTGTATAACGGTGCTCTGGTAATTTCTGCGTTATTTCAGCAACCTGCGCCGCTTTTATCCGGGTGTATTCCAGACTGGATTCAGACGGCGTGCGGATACTGACAATAAAACCACCATTGTCTGTTTCCGGCATAAAACCCGAGCCCCCAAAAGCGCCCTGCAGGTAAATGGCACCAAAAAAGCTGCCAAAAGCCAGCGCCCACATTGATTTACGGTGTTTCAGTGCCCAGCCAATCAGTTTTGAATACCGTTCAGCCTGATGATCAAACCAATTGTTAAACTTCTGGAATACCAGACCTAAACCACGGCGTTTGGCGGTTTTGTCATGATCAGGGTCGTGCCAGTAGGCAGACATCATAGGATCAATGGTAAATGAGATAAAAAGCGACACTAAAACAGAGCACGCGACTGTTAAACCAAAAGGTTTAAACCACTGACCCGTCATACCGTCCAGAAAAGCAATAGGAATAAACACCGCCATAATCGACATGGTAGTGGCTGTCACCGCCATACCAATTTCTTTAGTGCCGTCACGCGCGGCTGTCATATTGTCTTTGCCCATTTCCATATGGCGCACAATGTTTTCCCGCACCACAATGGCATCGTCAATCAGTACACCAATGGCTAAAGACAAGCCAAGCAACGACATAAAGTTCAGCGTAAAACCACAGGCCCAAACCGCAATAAATGACGCAAGAACTGAGGTTGGCAGCGCCAGCGAGGTAATTAAGGTGGAACGCCAGGAGTTCAGGAACACAAAGACCACAATAATGGTTAATAAAGCGCCAAGGCCCAGCGCCTCGGTCACATTACGCATACTGGCAGCAACGTCTTCGCCCTGATCCTGCACTATCACCAGCTCCACTTCTTTGGGCAGCTGTTTACGGATCTCTTCAATTTCGGCTTTAATGGCGTCTGTCACACTGATGGTTGACGCTTCGCGGGCTTTAACAATATCGATACCCAGTGCTTTTTTGCCGTTAAAAAACGACAACCTGCGCTGCTCGGCACCACCATCCACGATATCGGCTATCTGGCCTAACCGAATGGCCTGATCGCCATTCTGTTTTACCACCATCTGCTCAAATTCACTGATATCTTTAAGCCTGCCTTGCAGACGAATACTTTGCTCCTGCAAACCATCCATCACCCGGCCAACAGGTGCCGCCAGGTTCTGACTGCGCAGTGCATTGGTCACATCCACTGCAGAAACCTTGGCTTCACGCATGGCGTTGCTGTTCAGGAATATCGTCATTTCCCGTTCCAGCTCACCTTCCAGCGTCACCAAGGCAACACCCGGAATTGACCTTAATTTACGGCCAATATCCACATCAGCCAGACGTGAAATTTCCAGCGGGGTTAAGGTATCTGAGGATAAAGCGAGCGACATCACAGGTTGAGCATTGGGGTCGGCGCGGTTAATAAAAGGCTCTTTCATTTCGCTCGGCAGCTTATCGCGCACCGTCGAAATACTGTCACGCAGTTCCTGGGCTGCAGCCGTTAAATCTTTATCAAAATCAAAGATCACCACTATGGTGGCACTGGAATCACGGGCATAAGAGCGGATATCCCGAATACCCTGAATGGTCGACATTGAGTCTTCCACCCGGTTTAAAATTTCTCGCTCCACAGTTTCAGGTGAAGCGCCCGGATAAGGCACGTTCACCACCAGCACTGGTGGCTGCACATCCGGAAACTGGTTAGTTTTCAGTTTGGTTAAGGCAAAATAGCCAAACAGCATCAGGGCGATGGTCACCACCACCACCACCATGGGTCTTTTAATACTGAAATCTGACAAAAACATAGTTAGTTCCCCACTACAGCAGTCTGAGCAGCGGCAGTTGCATCAGGTTTTTTGTCGATATCAGCGGTTCTGTTTAAAGTGACAGTGGCACCTTCTTTAATGGCGCCCAAAGGCTGTAATAACACCTCGTCACCAATATTTACGCCCGACAGCAGCTGCACTGTGCCCCAGCGTGGATCTTTGGCCCCCACCTGAACTTTCACTTTATGCAGTGTATTGTTGCTCAGTTGCCAGACAAAATGGTTGTCACCTTCCTGCACCAGCACTGAAGGTGGCACCATCAGGCTCTGCTGATTGGCAACGGCAATATGGCCTTCGGCGTACAAACCGGCCACCAGTGGTTCTTCACTATTGATTGCCACAAAAACCTGGACCTGACGGGTGGTTTCAGCGGCTTGCGGGTTGATACGTTCAATCACCCCATCAAAGCGCTGGTTGCTGTAACCATTCACTTTGAAGTTCACCGCCTGACCCACTTTGACCTGTCCAACCTGATCAGCAGCAATAAAACCTTCAAATCTCATGCTGGATGGGTCAATCACCACCATCAGCGCTTTACCAATTTGGGCTGTATCACCGGCGGATGTTTTGCGAAGTGCCACCACACCATCAAAAGGTGCCCGTACTTCAGTACGCTCCAGCTGCTGCCTTGCTTCAACCAGACGCGCTTTGGCAGAGGCCAGTTCTGAATGCGCCTGATTGGCTTTAATTTCGGCAGACTCCAGCACTTCGGCTGTCACCAGATTCTGTTTATGCAAAGACTGCATGCGGCGTAATTGTTTTTGCGCCTGATCGGCTGTGACCAAAGCTGAACGCTCGGCTTCCTGCGCTGACATTAACTTATCTCGAAAAGTGGTTTGATCAAGCTGCACTAAAAGCTCACCAGCTTTCACCAAATCGCCATTGTCTTTTAAAACCTTAGTGACGATGCCGGAAACTTCGGCATTCAGCTCAGCTTTCACCACAGGCTGTAACGAACCTGACACCATAGGGCCGCGCGCCAGCTCACTGGCTTTTAGCTGCAGAATATCAGCACTGACCAGCGACAAAGGTTTTGTTTCGGGTTTTGTGTCTTCAGTGGATTCAGGTTTACCGCAGGCCGTTAAAAAAGTTGCGAAAAGAGCAACATAAAACAAGTTTTTCTGGAATTTCATAAGCAGGTCCGTCAACTTTATACAATAAGGTTTTTTATATTGCTCTTAGTGTACTGTATTTGTTAACTGGGCTTCTGTGCAAAACAGTAACAAGTTATGACAGGCTCAATAGCTTGATACTTTTCAGATAATTAATTGCCTTTTTTACATAACTCAGCCCTGATCTTTACGGCGATATCGGGAAAATCCGTAAAAACACCCTGAATACCCTGACGGTAGATCCAGCCAAGTTCATTTTGCATCGACATCAGCTTGCCCGAACCATCAGCCAGCAGATGGTCTGGTTCCCTACGATAGGTATAAGGATGCACCACCAGTCCGGCTGTGGCGGCCTCAGCTAACAAAGGTATATCACCGCCAATTTGTGGGTATAAGTCTTGCCGCCAGGGGCCGATGCCGTCGGCATAACTTGCGACTGCGCTCAGCCCCTGTGTTGTCATCAGTAAACCATAGTGTAACCTGCTGCCGGCAAAGGCTTTTAACCCAAACGGTAATTCAGGTAACTGCAACAGTCCCTGACTGGCTGCATAAAAATCATAGGGTTCGGAAAAGCTGTCTTTGGGCTGCAAATACTGCTGGCGGCTGTCACCAATTAGCTGCACCAGCTTAACCCTTGTTAAGCCGGCCTCAGGCAACAACTGATGCTTCAGCCGCACCAGGTTACTGACTTCAAAAGACTGAATGTACATCTGGTCTGGTAAGACTGAGGTTTTGCTTAATTGCTGCACCAACAAAGCGGTAATATCTATGGCTAACGGCTGACCATCTTGCCTTTTACCAATATGGGCAAAATAACTGGGATGTTTGGTTTCAATATAAATGCCAACGTTACGACCGGTTTGTTGCTGATGCCTGCTCAGAAGCTCCAGAACCTCAGCCAGGGTGACAATGCCATAAACACCATCGTGTTTTGCACTTTGCGGTCTGAGCCTGGGCATACTTTCTTTGAGTTTTAAACGCCGAAGTTCGGCCAGGGTAAAATCTTCACTAAACCAGCCTTGCTGCCAAATGCCGTCAACCTGCTTTTTAGTATAAAGGTGAGCAAATTCGGCTCTTTTAGCGACGTCTGTACTATGACTTAATTCATTTTCATGGCGTATTATCAATACACCGTCACGGCTTGGCACCAAATCTACTTCAATAAAATCAGCGCCTTGCTCTAAAGCCAGTTGATAAGCGGCCAGGCTATGCTCAGGCAAATAACCGCTGGCACCACGATGGGCAATAACCAAAGGCCAATAGGGGCAAGCTTCTGTGGTCTGCGCTTGCGCGGTTAAACCCGCCACAATCGCAAAAATAGCCAATAACACACGCATCACAAACTCCGGCTTCTTAAAAAGCCAGAGTGTAAAAAACATCGGTGATATTTTGATGACAATAGAACGACTTACAGTGTTTTGGTCAGATACAAAGCTTGTTGACCACTGTAACTTGCCAGGTTCTGCTGCTGTGTTGCAGTTAAAGAAGACAAAATTTCAAAACCACGCTGTTGCCAATAAGAGGCAGAATTTTGCACTGCCACTAACGCAAGCGTATTCAAACCTTGAGCCGCGGCATATTGCTCTGCCGCTGTGAGCAGATGTTGCGCTACCCCCTGCCCACGTGCATCCAGGCTGACAGCCATATCGTGCAAGTACAAACAATCAGGTGTTGTCACCTGAATAAAATCAGCGGCCAGCGCATTAATTTTGCCGAGCTGCCCTGGATAGCTAAACAGATAACCCCAGAGTTTATCCTGATAACAAGCCACCCAGCAGCTTTGCGGAAAAGCGGAAAAACGTCGTTTTAACAGTTCAGCAGGTTCAAATAACTCAGCGGAATAACAACGGTCTTGCAGTTTTACGACTGCAGGCAAATCAAAAGCCTGCATCTGGCGGATCATCAACATAAATAACAGCCCACCTTATGGTGGGCTTTCCTTTTTTTTGCGGTCGGAATTTATTCCAGATTTTTTAACAGAGTTTTATCTAAACCATCACCGGCCAACAGCTTAATGACTGCCTGACAATGCTCCAGCGTAAAATCACCTTCATTAATTTGTGCGTTGAGCGCATTACGGCGTTTTTTCACCACGTCACTGATCACACTGGCATCAATGCTGTTTTTGGTGCGGGCATCTAATTTTTCCAGCCAGGGATACAACGACTGCTCTGCATCAAAAGCGGCTTTACGCACCTCTGGGTGGAAATCTTCACAGGCATTAAGGTTCAACAGATAAAAATTCAGGTAACCGGCAACTGTAACTAACTTGTAATCCTGATCTGCAGCCTGCACTGAGCAACTCAGGCTGGCGGCAATCAGGCTGGTAAGCAACCATTTTTTCATTGTGTGATCCCGCTGTTTTGACCTTCGACTGTACCAATCTAAACAGAAATATTTTAATTTGCAATCAATGCAAACAAAAAGGAAGCGCAGTACAAGCAATAAGTTATGCCCATCGCACTGCCATCTTGACGGCAGTGGCGCCAGTAAAAAGCTGCAGGCACAACATTGTTGTAAAAGCGCTGCCCTGCTTACTTTTTTACTGTCGCAACTATAACTGATGCAACAAAACGCACAGCTGTTAACCAGGCACCCGCACCCAACCTTCCATCAACACCCTGGCACTTCGGCTCATAATGGCTTTGGTCACTTGCCATTGGCCGTCGACCAGCGCCGCTTCTGCCCCAACCCTTAAAGTGCCGGACGGATGGCCAAACCGCACCGCAGTGCGCTCCCCGCCACCAGCGGCCAGATTGACTAAAGTACCGGGAATTGCCGCAGCAGTGCCAATAGCCACTGCAGCTGTACCCATCATGGCGTGGTGTAATTTGCCCATCGACAGTGCCCGCACTGATAAATCGATGTCGTTTTGGCTAATAGTTTTGCCACTGGACGATACATAAGCTGCAGGCGGTGCCACAAAAGCAATCTTTGGTGTGTGCTGGCGGCTTTTAGCTTCGCTGAGCTCGCTAATCAGCCCCATTTTAAGCGCGCCATAAGCACGGATGGTTTCAAATCTCTCCAGCGCTTTGGCGTCGCCATTAATGGCGTCCTGCAACTCAGTGCCGCTATAACCAATATCGGCAGCATTGACAAAAATGGTTGGAATACCGGCGTTAATCATAGTGGCAGCAAAAGTACCAATACCAGGCACTTCTAAACTATCTACCAGATTGCCGGTTGGGAACATAGCACCGCCACCGCCATCTTCGTCGGCGGCCGGGTCTAAAAATTCAATCACCACCTCTGCGGCGGGGAAAGTCACCCCATCCAGTTCAAAGTCACCGGTTTCCTGAACCAAACCGTTGGTAACAGGCACATGGGCAATAATGGTTTTACCAATATTGGCCTGCCAAATCCGAACCGTACAAATACCGTTTTGGAGAATACGCGAAGCATCCACCAACCCATTGCTGATGGCAAAAGAGCCCACAGCCGCTGTTAAATTGCCACAGTTGCCGCTCCAATCGATAAAGGCTTTATCGATGGCGACCTGACCAAACAGATAATCCACATCGTGGTCAGCTTTTTGGCTTTTACTTAAAATTACTGTTTTACTGGTGCTGGAAGTCGCGCCCCCCATACCGTCGGTGTGTTTGCCGTATGGATCAGGGCTGCCAATCACCCTAAGCAGCAGCTTGTCACGCGCTTCACCTGGCTGCTGTGCTGCTAAAGGTAAATCGGTTAATTTAAAAAACACCCCTTTACTGGTGCCACCGCGCATATAAGTGGCGGCAATTTTAATTTGTGGTGCAAAAGTCATGATGTCACCCTGCTAAAAAGCCGGCACCTGCAACGCAGGCACCGGCTTGTACTGAAAATTTATGGTTGCTGTGTTAAACAGCACCACCCAAAAAGTCTTTGGCAAAACGCTGTAGTACCCCGCCGGCATCGTAAATCGACACTTCTTCAGCGGTATCTAAACGGCAGGTGACCGGCACTTGCAGCGTCTCACCGTTACGGCGATGAATGACCAAAGTTAAATCAGCCCTTGGCAAACGCTCACCAATGACGTCATAACTTTCGGTGCCATCCAGGCCTAAGGTCTGGCGGTTGGTGCCGGCTTTAAACTCCAGCGGCAATACCCCCATCCCTACTAAGTTAGTACGGTGAATACGCTCAAAACCTTCAGCAACTATGGCTTCAACACCAGCTAAACGCACACCTTTGGCCGCCCAGTCACGCGACGAACCCTGACCATAGTCAGCACCGGCAATAATAATCAGCGGCTGTTTACGTTCCATATAGGTTTCAATGGCTTCCCACATCCGGGTGACCTTGCCTTCTGGCTCAATCCGCGCAAGAGAACCTTGTTTCACCTTGCCATCGACCACCGCCATTTCGTTGATGAGTTTAGGGTTGGCAAAAGTAGCGCGCTGCGCCGTTAAGTGGTCACCACGGTGCGTGGCGTAAGAGTTAAAGTCTTCTTCCGGCAAGCCCATTTTGTGTAAATATTCACCGGCCGCGCTGTCCATCATAATGGCGTTGGATGGTGATAAATGGTCTGTGGTGATGTTGTCACCCAGCACCGCCAGCGGCAGCATACCTTTGAGCGTGCGCTCACCGGCCAGCGCACCTTCCCAGTAAGGCGGACGACGAATATAGGTACTTTGTGGCCGCCAGTCATAAAGCGGACTGATTTTTTCGCCAAAATCAACCGACACTGCAAACATAGGCTCGTACACTTTGCGGTATTGCTCCGGTTTTACGCTGCTGGCAACAACGGCGTCTATTTCCGCATCTGTTGGCCAAATGTCTTTTAAGCGTATTTCACGGCCATCTACGACCCCCAGCACATCTTTTTCAATATCAAAACGGATGGTGCCGGCAATGGCGTAAGCAACGACTAACGCAGGTGAGGCTAAAAATGCTTGTTTAGCATAAGGGTGAATACGGCCATCAAAATTGCGGTTACCGGACAGCACCGCTGTGGCGTATAAATCACGCTCTATCACTTCCTGCTGAATGACTGGGTCTAAAGCGCCACTCATGCCATTACAGGTGGTGCAGGCAAAACCGACTATACCAAAACCTAAGGCTTCTAAATCGGTCAGTAAATTAGCTTCTTTTAAATACAGTTCTACCGCTTTGGAGCCAGGCGCTAATGAGCTTTTTACCCAGGGCTTGCGGCTTAACCCAAGTTTGTGGGCGTTACGCGCCAATAAACCAGCGGCAATGACGTTACGCGGGTTGCTGGTATTGGTGCAGCTGGTGATAGCAGCAATAATCACAGCACCATCCGGCATTAAACCCGGGGTATTTTCTACCACACCACTGATGCCTTTTGCCGCTAAGTCGGTGGTCGCTACCCGCGCATGCGGGTTAGAAGGACCAGCAATGTTACGAACCACAGTGGATAAATCAAACTTCAGCACCCGTGGATACACGGCTGTGGTTAAACTATCAGCCCAAAGACCGGCCGTTTTGGCGTAAGTTTCGACCAGTTTAACCTGCGCGGCATCGCGGCCGGTTAAGGTTAAATAGTCCAAAGTCTGCTGGTCGATATAAAACATCGCCGCAGTGGCGCCATACTCTGGCGTCATATTGGAGATAGTGGCTCTGTCGCCAAGGCTTAAGCTGCTGGCGCCTTCACCAAAAAACTCTAAATAACTGGATACCACTTTTTGTTTACGCAAAAACTCGGTCAGTGCCAGGACGATGTCTGTTGCCTGTATGCCAGGCTGGGCTTTACCTGTCAGCTCCACACCAATAATGTCTGGCAGGCGCATCCAGGAGGCACGGCCGAGCATGACACTTTCAGCCTCTAAACCACCCACACCTATGGCAATAACACCCAAAGCATCCACGTGCGGGGTATGGCTGTCGGTGCCGACCAAAGTGTCGGGGAAAGCCACACCATCAATGGCATGGATCACCGGCGACATCCGTTCTAAATTGATCTGATGCATAATGCCGTTGCCAGGCGGTATCACATCAACGTTTTTAAAGGCTTTTTTTGTCCAGTTAATAAAATGGAATCTGTCGTCGTTGCGTCTGTCTTCAATAGCGCGGTTTTTGTCAAAAGCGTCTTTTTCAAAACCGCCATGCTCAACCGCCAGTGAATGGTCAACAATCAGCTGGGTTGGCACCACAGGGTTTACTTTGGCAGGGTCGCCGCCCATCTGGGCGATGGCGTCACGCAAGCCAGCTAAATCCACAAGCGCAGTTTGGCCAAGAATGTCATGACACACCACTCGAGCCGGAAACCAGGGAAAATCCAGCTCTTGTTTGCGTTCAATCAGCTGGCTTAAATAGGCATTTAACTGGGCAGGATCTGCACGGCGCACCAGGTTTTCCGCATGGACACGGCTGGTATAAGGCAAGGTTTCCCAGGCGCCAGGGCTGATGTTATTGACGGCCTCGCGGGCATCAAAATAGTCTAACTGCGTGCCGGCAAGCGGCTTGCGATATTGAGTATTCATTTTTAGCTTCCAGAGCAGCAACTGTTGCTGCCCAAAAAAATTGAGCGATAAGCAGCATCAAGCCAAAAGGGACGCTTTGCGTCCCTTTATGGTTGATTAGCCGCGCTGTGCAATAGGCGTGACTTCACGCGGCTCCACACCGGTATATTCAGCACTTGGCCGGATAATACGGTTGTCAGCCCGCTGCTCCATCACATGAGCGGCCCAGCCGGTTAAACGTGAGCAAACAAAAATCGGTGTAAACAATTTGGTTGGAATGCCCATATAGTTGTAGGCCGAGGCATGGAAAAAGTCGGCATTACAGAACAGTTTTTTCTCACGCCACATCACCGCTTCACAGCGCACTGACACATCATAAAGTTTGGTGTCACCATTAGCTGCGGCCAGTTTTTCCGACCAGGCTTTGATCACGGCGTTACGTGGGTCTGATTCTGCGTAAATTGCATGGCCAAAACCCATAATTTTGTCTTTGCGTGCCAGCATACCCATTAAGGTTTCTTCGGCATGATCCGGGTTTTGCATCTTCTCAATCAGTTCCATTGCCGCTTCATTGGCACCACCGTGCAGTGGACCGCGCAGTGAACCAATAGCGCCTGTGATGCAGGAATGCATATCTGACAAGGTTGAAGCACAAACACGGGCGGTAAAAGTCGAAGCGTTAAATTCATGCTCGGCGTATAAAATTAATGAAGCCTGCATGACCTGGGTATGCAGCGCCTGCGGTTTTTCACCGTGTAAAGTCCAGAGGAACTGCTCTGCAATAGAATCAGCGGCTGTTTCCACGTCAATTCGTTTGCCATGGTGGCTGTAGTTGTACCAGTAGTTAATCAGGCCCGGGAAAATCGCCAGCATTCGGTCTGTCGCGTCCTGCTGCTCTGCAAAGGATTGTTCTGTTTCCAGATTGCCCAGCATAGAGCAGCCGGTACGCATCACATCCATCGGATGGGCAGAAGCCGGAATACGCTCCAGCACTTCTTTGAGTGCCTGTGGCAGACTGCGCATGGCTTTCAGTTTGCTTTTATAAGCAGCAAGTTGTGCTTCTGTTGGTAACTCACCTTTTAAAATCAGATAGGCCACTTCTTCAAATTCACAATGCGCCGCTAAATCTTTTACGTCATAACCGCGGTACGTCAGGCCAGAACCTGTTTTACCTACAGTGGATAAAGCGGTTTTACCTGCGATTTGACCACGCAGGCCTGCGCCTGTTAACTCTTTTGCATTTGCCATGGGTAACTCCCCTTTGAATGTTGATGCTTAAAATTGATTCAAGATTGCATCGGCAGGTACAGAGATATTGTGAACACCTGCCGCTATTCCCGTTTGCTGCTGCAAATACAAGCAAGTTGCAGCCATTTGCTGTTATTTGTTTTTATTTTCAGCAAAAAGTGCATCGAGCTTTTGCTCGTAGCTGTGATAATTCAGAAAATCGTACAGCTCCATCCGGGTTTGCATGCTGTCGATCACGGCTTTTTGGTCGCCGTCAGCCAGAATGTGCTGATACACATTCAGCGCTGCTTTGTTCATCGCACGGAAGGCACTGAGCGGATACAACACCATCTTCACGCCAACATCGGCCAGCTCTTGTTTATTAAACAGTGGTGTCTGACCAAACTCAGTGATATTGGCAAGCACCGGCACTTTAATCACATCGGTAAAAGCCTTGTATTGCTCCAGCGTATACACAGCTTCAGCAAAAATGGCATCAGCGCCCGCTTCGACACAAGCCTGGGCCCGTTCGATGGCCGCCTGTAAACCTTGCTGCTGCAGCGCATCAGTGCGCGCCATAATAAAGAAGTTTTCGTCGGTTCTGGCATCCACCGAAGCTTTGACCCGGTCAACCATCTCTTCCAACGACACAATTTCTTTGTTGGGTCTATGACCACAACGTTTTTGCATCACCTGATCTTCAATATGAAAACCGGCAGCGCCGGCACGGGTCATCTCTTTGACGGTACGGGCAATATTAAAAGCACCACCCCAACCAGTGTCGGCATCTACCAACAGAGGTAAAGATGTGGCGCCTGTGATGCGGCGAATGTCTTCACAGACGTCGTTCAGCGATGTCATGCCTAAATCCGGCAAACCAAAAGAGGCGTTTGCCACTCCGGCACCTGATAAATACAGGGCCTGGTGACCAACCCGCTCGGCCATCATGGCGGTGTAAGCGTTAATAGTGCCCACCAGTTGCAGTGGGTTATGTGCGGTAATGGCCTGACGAAGTTTCAGACCTGCGCTTGCTGTTGCCATGTTAATTCCCCTGTTGCTTAAAATGTTGTTCAATATTGCGTCTGGATGCACCTATATGACGGCGCATCAATAAATCGGCCAATTCACCATCACGGTTGGCAATGGCATTGATAATAGCTTTATGTTCGTCAAATGCCCGCGATACCCTCGGACCATTCATGCCAAGTTGCACCCGGTACATCCGCACCAGAAAATACAACTCGTCACATAACAAATTGATTAAATACGGGTTTTTACTGCCCAGAATAATGCGGTAGTGAAAGTCGACATCCCCTGCTTCCTGATAATAACTTTCACCTTCGCGCACTCTTTGTGTCGACAAATGCTGATCCAGCAGCTGCTGCACCTGAGCAATTTCATCATCCGACATATGCTCTGCCGCCAGACGACAGGCCAAACCTTCCAGCGTTTCCCTAAGCTGATACAACGAAATCAGGCCAGCAACCGATAACTTCACCACTCTGGCGCCAGCATTTGGAGTACGTTCAATTAAGTGACAACGCTCCAGTCTGGCTAAGGCTTCCCTGAGCGGCGCCCGGCTTAGATCATACTTTTTGGCAAGCTCAGGTTCAGAAATTTTGCTGCCTGGCGCTATCTGGCCTTCGACAATGGCTTTTTGGATTTCCAGCAGCACACGATCAGCGGCGGTAACAGGATCACGCCAAATGGGGCTTTGCATAATATTGTCGACAATTCAGAATGAATGGTGCCTTTTTACCTTTTACAACCACTTTCGTCAACACAATTGTCGACAAAACACACAAAGTTGCTGTTATTTTTAGACTGAGAAGCGCTGAGGGTATGTAAAAAATTTTTGCCGTTTGGCTTGAAGCACAGCTTTAAGAAATTTTTTTTAGATTATTTTTGATTATAAAACAGACAACCAATAGCGTGGCAGAATAAAAAATAATACTTAGATTTGGATCTCAAACAGGGACTATCGCGCCGTTATTGGCTTGCACTGAACAAGCTGGGGATAACCCTTGCATAAGTTGGGAGCAACTTTGGGGAAACTTACAAATTCTTCACCTTTTCAACGCTCTGTTGCACCTTTTACTGCTGAGCATTTTTTGTGCGCTTGGCTACACTGAAGCTTATGTCACACTGCACTTTGGCAGTGTTCCACCGGTAGCGCACGGCTCAGTTAATGAGCCATTCCCCTAGGCCCAGAACAATGCGGATTGGTTCTGGGCTTCTTTTCTTTTAGAGCTAACTGATTTATTTAACTCGGCTTTTTAACCAAAGAAAACAAACGGTAAAAGTTTTCCGTGGTTTGATGCGCAAGCTGTTCCACGGTTACGCCTTTCAGTTCTGCCACAGCAGCGCCAACAGCAGTGACATAGGCGGGCTGATTGGTTTTGCCACGATAAGGCACCGGGGACAGATAAGGAGAGTCGGTTTCTATCAACAGCCGATCCAGCGGAACCTGCTTCACCACTTCACGAAGTGGTGAAGCATTTTTAAAGGTCATAATGCCGGAAAACGAAATATAAAAACCAAGATCAAGCGCCGCCTTTGCTGTATCCCAATCTTCAGTAAAACAATGCAGCACCCCACCACAATTTTGTGCCTGATATTGCCGCAATATGGCTAAAGTGTCGGCTTTCGCGTCCCTGGTGTGAACTATCAGCGGTTTATTGACCTTGTTCGCCACCTCGATATGCCGGATAAACGCATCCTGCTGCAGTTGTTTTGTGTCCGGGCTATAAAAATAATCAAGTCCCGTCTCCCCTACCGCCACAACATGCGGATCGGCAGCCAGTTGCGCTAAAAGCTCAGCGTCCAGCACATCGGTTTGATGCAGCGGGTGTTCACCACAAGAAATTGACACCTGGGGGTAATCCTGTACCAGCGCCGCCATGGCTGGAAACTCGGCAAGGCTGACGGATACGCAGAGCATATGCTCAACCTGCTGCGCCTTCGCTGTGGCAAGCACTGCGGGTAAATCCGTGCCTAACTTTTCCAATTCCAGACGATCCAGGTGACAATGGGAATCAACAAACAAAACAATATCTCCGTGTGCTATGGGCAATATAAAACAGACTGCAGATGTTTTTAAAAGAAACCAATATTCCGGCAGGTTTGATGATTTCAGGATGGCGGAACGGGCGCGATCTTAGCTGAAGAGGCGCCACGCTGTCACTGTTACAGTGTGTAGGTAGGCTCGGTTGATTCCTGCAAACCGCTGATCAGTTTTTCGATTTTGTCGCGAAGACCAAGTTTGTCGTCAATAAAAGCCACACCTATACCGGCCGGGCTGTTATTTTGTGCACCATGTGGTGTTAACCAGGCCACTTTGCCTGACACCGGCATCGCCTCCAGCGCGTCCGGTAATGTCACCAACAGCGCCAGGGACTGGCCAATTTTATATTGGCGCGCGGTACGGACAAACAACCCACCTTGTTTCAGAAACGGCATATAAGCACGGTTCAGTTCTTTGATGTCTAAAAAGTCCAGTGGGATTTCTTCCATTTATTCCTCTCTCAGCGCAGTAATACGGGCAAGTCCAATAACAAGGCAGTGAGTGCTAAGTTCTTATTCTGCCCCAAAATTTGCTGTTCGTCACGGCACCATTGTGCCAGCCGTTCAAACAGCGCCTGTGGTTTTGCCTGTTGTGGTGCCGATAGCAGCTGCTGGCGCACAAAGTAGCTGAATAACGCCGCAGTATCGCCAAACTGTTCCAGCCTTTTCACCAGCTCAGGCAATGCCTGTTCAGCACGAAGATAAGCGCTGAGCTGTTGTAGCAAGGTGGAAATTTCTGCTGCAGTACCAGACTCTAACAATCCAAGCGCTTTTAGCGGTGCACCTTCACAAAAACTCAGTAAAAAATCCGGAACAGCAAGATTAGTTTGCGCCGAAAGCCATTGCATGGCAACCGGCGCTGGCACCGGCGCTATCAACCATTTTTGACAGCGACTTAAAATAGTGGGCAATAGCTGCTGCTCATAAGCTGTTTGCAACAATAAAAAGCTATTAGCGCCAGGTTCTTCCAGTGTTTTTAATAACGCATTGGCGGCGGCTTCGGTCATTTTGTGTGCCTGTGGCAGCAACACAACCCGTGCACCACCTTGCTGCGGCGAGCCCTGCATAAAATGGCTGAGTTCGCGCACCGCATCGACACCCAGGCTGGTTTCACTTTGTAAGTGCAGTAAATCCGGATGATGTCCGGCTTTCACCAGCAAGCAGCTTTTGCATTGGCCACAGCCTCCCACTGCCGTTGGCTGACTGCACAGCAGCAGCTGCGCCAGCTCTGCTGCAAGCAGGTGTTTGCCGACACCGGCGGCTCCGGTCAGCAAAAGCGCATGATGCAACTGCCCTGCTAATGCCAGTGTGCCAAGCTGTAACTGTGTTGCTTCAAGCCAGGGCGGAAGCTGCCTGTTCACGCAAAATGCTCCGTGAGCGCCTGACGGATGGCTTGTTGTACCTGTTCCAGTGGCTGGCTGGCATCAATCACACAAATATTGGCTTCAGAGCCAGCTATTTGCAGATATTTGGCTCTGGTGCGCTGGAAAAAAGCCAGTTGCTCAAGCTCAATCCGGTCAAGTTCACCCCGTGCTTTGGCTCTTGCAAGACCCAGTGCCGGGTCAATATCCAGATAAAGGGTAAAATCCGGCCTGGTATCACCCAGCACCGCAGTGCGAATTTGATTGATTAACTGTTCATCTAACTGACGTCCGCCGCCCTGATAAGCGCGGGAGGATAAATCATGTCTGTCCCCCAGTACCCAATCACCGCGCTCAAGTGCTGGCCTGATAACCTGACTGAGTAACTGCACTCTGGCTGCATACATCAGCAGTAACTCAGTTTCCGGCGCCATGGGCTCATGCTGCACCGATTTCACCAAAGTTCTGATCTGCTCAGCAAGCGGTGTGCCGCCGGGTTCACGGGTTTGCACCACTGTATGACCTTGTGCTGTCAGCCACTGATACACAGTATGAACCGCCGTGGTTTTACCGGCCCCTTCCAGGCCTTCAATCACAACAAACTGACCTCTGCTCATGATTTTTTCCCAAAAATATACTGCTGAACTGCTTTGTTATGGGCATCTAGATTTTCGGAAAACTGATGCGAACCATCGCCTTTTGCCACGAAATACAACATCTTACTGACTTCGGGTTGAGCAGCGGCCTGCAACGAAGTAGCGCTGACCAGCGCTATGGGGCCAGGTGGCAAGCCAAAATGGACATAAGTGTTATAAGGGTGCGGATCTTTTAAGTGTGCTCTGGTGATGTCACCCTGATAACGCTCTTTTAAACCATAAATAACGGTCGGATCCGTCTGTAACTTCATTTTTAATCTGAGCCTGTTCACAAATACCGAGGCGATCAGCGGCTTTTCTGTCAGCACGCCGGTTTCTTTTTCAATAATAGAAGCCAGGGTTAACAGCTGATAAGGCGACTGCAGCGGTAAAGACGGGTCGCGTGCTGCCCAGGCTTTTTCCAGTTGGGTTAATAACGC
Source organism: Rheinheimera sp. (assembly GCA_003543135.1). GTDB lineage: Bacteria > Pseudomonadota > Gammaproteobacteria > Enterobacterales > Alteromonadaceae > Pararheinheimera. Next base: position 56,677 of record DPJG01000023.1, on the reverse strand, counting down.
CTGATGTGCCCGCCGATAAATGTCGGAGGCTTTGCTGTGGGCATGGTAATAATATGTTTCCGGGAAAAACAACGCTTCAGGATCGGATGGAGCCGGCCCCCAGTCCGCCGGCCAGCGCACCAGCGCCAGCAGTTCAGCCACAGACTGAATATCGTTTTGCACAAATTCTGCCTGACTTAACGCCTGCAAACTTTGTTGTAAGGTTTCCCCCTCACGCAGCATAAAACTAAACTGCGCTACTTTGCCACTTCGAAACAACGCCAGCTGAGCCAACAGCAAATCCGGGGCAACCCGGTAAACACCGGCTTTAATATCACGCAGCTGTGGATGAAATACACTGAGCAATTTCAGCTGAGTACACTGAAAGCTGCTTAATAAACCCTGCTGCTGCCAGCTTTGGCATAAAGCAGATAAAGAACTGCCTGCTTTCACTTCAAAATAAGGGCCCGCAAGCGCGAGCCTAGTCTGACTAAACTGCTGCACCTGATTACGCAGACCAAAAGCCACCACAGCGCCTAATAGCAGCAGTACCACAATTTTTTTAAACATCCTGCGTTAACAACCTTCTTCAGAATTAGTAACCAGCAACTGCTGCACCGGCCACACCGGCGCAAGCGCCAGTGGCCGCTGTAAATAATGGTGCACCGGTACCACCCCCATCAGGGCGTTACAGGCAAACATAGCCTCACAATCAGCAATATCCTGAGCCATAAAACGGCCCTCTGTCACTGCCAGCTTTTTAAGTAAAAATGCCCGCATCACTCCGGCAACACCGGCTTGACGAAGTTCAGGCGTAAACCATTGGCCGTTTTGATAAAAAAACATATTGGCAGCACTAAATTCAATGGCAAAACCTTCAGTGTCAAATGCCAGCAGCTCGTCAAAGCCACTTTGTTCTACTTCGGTTTTATGCAGCACAGTCTCAAGCCTGCTGGTATGTTTAATACCGGCCAGCAGCGGCTGAATACCCAATCTCAAACTGGCATTGCCCACACTGATGCCCTGTTGTTGCTGCACACTGTAATCAGGCAAAGGGCTGGCCGTACAATATATATCAGGTGCGGTCAGTGCTTTGGTGCTGTAACCACGGCCACCATGACCACGGCTGACCAACACTTTCACCACCTGCTCCGGCTTGCTGATTTGCGCCTGTGCCTGTGCTTTTACCTCTGCTTCGGGTACCAAACCAAAGCCGAGGCGTTGCATCGACTGCTGCAATCTGCGCCAGTGCAAAGGCCAGAACTGCAAAACGCCATTTTTCACTCTGATGGTGCTGAAAATGCCGTCGCCATATTGAAAACTGCGGTCAGAAACAGAGGGTTGCTGCACATGCATGGCCAGAAGATGCCTAAAAGCGGTTAAAACGGCAGTATGCCTGAAATTTTCCGGCCTGAAAATGACAAGACCGCCAAAGCGGCGGTCCTGAATTGCATGCAAAGAGTCACTTTGCAGTTTTTGTGTACTTTGGCGAAATCAGATCTTACGGAACAGAATAGAGCCGTTAGTACCGCCAAAACCAAAAGAGTTGCAGAGTGCATACTCCATGGAAACCTGACGTGCTTCGTGTGGTACATAATCCAGGTCGCAACCTTCACCAGGGTTATCCAGGTTGATGGTTGGTGTCACCAGCTGATCCTGCAATGACAGAATAGTGATAATGGATTCAACCGAGCCTGCAGCACCCAATAAATGGCCAATCATCGACTTACTGGAGCTAACCATCAGTTTATCGAGCGAACCTGCAAATACTTTTTTAATCGCCATAGTTTCAGCGATGTCACCGGCTGGTGTTGAAGTACCATGCGCATTGATATAAGCCACCTGCTCCGGTGCAAGACCGGCATCACGCAAGGCGTTGGCCATCGCATTGGCGCCACCGCGGCCATCTTCCGGTGGTGATGTCATATGATAAGCATCACCACTCATACCAAAACCAACCAGTTCGGCATAAATTTTTGCACCACGGGCTTTGGCATGTTCATATTCTTCCAGCATCACCACACCGGCACCGTCACCCAGCACAAAACCGTCACGGTCTTTGTCCCAGGGCCGGCTGGCTTGCTGTGGTGCGTCGTTGCGGGTAGAGAGTGCACGGGCAGCACCAAAACCACCCATCCCTAAATGGGTTGAGGCTTTCTCAGCACCACCGGCTAACATGGCATCGGCATCACCGTAGGCAATCATCCGCGCTGCGTGACCAATATTGTGCACACCAGTGGTACAGGCGGTCACGATACTGATGTTTGGTCCTTGCAAACCCAACATAATCGACAGATGACCTGCAATCATATTGATGATGGTTGAAGGCACAAAAAACGGAGACAGTTTGCGGGGGCCACTGGCCAGCAGCTTTTCGTGGTTTTCTTCAATCAAACCCAAACCGCCGATGCCTGAACCTATAGCAGCGCCAATACGGCCGGCATTTTGTTCTGTTACTTCAATACCGGAATCACGGAAGGCCTGAATGCCTGCTGCCACGCCATATTGAATAAATAAGTCCATTTTCCGCGCCTCTTTGGCCGGGAAAAACGACTCGACATCAAAATCTTTAATTAAACCAGCAAACTTGGTGCTGTAGGCTTCGGTATCAAAATGCGTGATATAACCAATGCCACTTTTGCCTTGTTGCAGGCCCTGCCAGGTAGAAGCGACATCATTGCCAAGCGGCGTCAGCATCCCCAATCCAGTTACAACGACTCGACGTTTAGTCACTATGTCCTCCGCAAGGAAATTATCTTTCTCTGCTTTACTGCTACAAACCGGTTTTAGATCATCGGTTTGCCTGTGCCAGAAATGAAAACGGGTAGCTTAGCTACCCGTCTGCATCGCGCTTTGCTTATTCAGCGTGCGCTTTGATGTAGTCGATAGCAGATTGTACTGTCGTGATTTTTTCTGCTTCTTCATCAGGAATTTCTGTATCGAATTCTTCTTCCAGCGCCATGACCAGTTCAACTGTGTCTAAAGAATCGGCACCCAGGTCATCAACAAAAGAAGCTTCGTGTTTTACGTCTTCTTCTTTAACGCCTAACTGCTCAATGATAATTTTCTTAACGCGTTCTTCGATGTTGCTCATCTTTTCTTCCTTTTTCTCATATAAATCGCAACAATTCGTGCAATTTTGGATGGCGGCTAGTTTAGTGGCAAGCGCGGTTTGATGCAAGCAATGAGCGTTTCATTTCCTGCTGGTCAAACCTGATTCGCTTACACCATATACATGCCACCGTTTACGTGAATCGTTTCACCGGTGATATAAGCCGCCTGGCGGGATGCCAAAAACGCGACCGTTGCCGCAATTTCTTCAGGCTGACCGAGACGATTCGCCGGTACCTGACTAAAGATTGCTTGCTTTTGCTCATCTGACAGATCTTTGGTCATATCGGTGTCGATAAAACCTGGCGCAATAGCGTTAACAGTTATACCACGAGACGCCACTTCTTTCGCAAGAGATTTTGTAAAACCTAGTACCCCGGCTTTGGCCGCTGAGTAGTTGGTTTGACCGGCGTTACCCATTGATCCTACTACAGATCCGATAGTGATAATACGGCCATGGCGTTTTTTCATCATGCTTCGAAGCACAGCTTTGCTCATGCGAAATACTGAAGTTAAGTTGGTTTGCATAATGTCAAACCACTCTTCATCTTTCATCCGCATTAATAAGTTGTCACGGGTAATACCGGCGTTATTGACCAGAATATCAATGTCACCAAAGTTGGTTTTAATAGTTTCAAGACATTGCTCAATAGATTCAGCATTCGCTACATCCAATACCAACCCCTGACCTGCACCTAAATAATCGGCAATAGCCTGAGCGCCTTTTTCAGTGGTTGCGGTGCCAATGACTTTGGCGCCCAGTGCAGCAAGTTGCTCAGCAATAGCACGGCCGATACCACGGCTGGCACCTGTCACCAGCGCAACCTGGCCTTCTAAAGAAATAAAAACTGTCATTTATGCAAAATTCCTTATTCTGCAGCCGGGTTTAAGGCCGCTTTTAAACTGGCAACATCGTTTACCGAAGTTGTCAGCAGATTTTTATCAATACGTTTAATCAAACCGGCCAGTACTTTGCCTGCGCCAAGTTCTACCACTTCAGTCACGCCCTGAGCGGCCAGCCATTCGATACTTTCAGTCCAGCGCACCGGGCTGAATAACTGCCGAACCAGCGCATCCTTGATAGCTGCAGCGTCATTTGCTATGGCTACGTCCACATTATTCAGCACTGGGATGACAGGGGTATGAAACGACAGCGCTGCTAAATCGGCCGCCAGTTTTTCGGCTGCTGGCTTCATCAACGCACAATGTGAAGGCACGCTCACCGGCAGTGGTAAAGCTCTTTTTGCACCATAAGTTTTGCACAGTTCACCGGCCCGTTCGACCGCTGCCTTATTACCGGCAATCACCACCTGGCCTGGTGAGTTAAAATTCACCGGTGACACCACTTCACCCTGCGCAGCTTCTTCGCAGGCCTTGGCAATGAGCGCATCATCCAGACCAATAATAGCCTGCATAGCGCCGGTACCGGCCGGCACTGCGGTTTGCATATAGTGACCACGGTTTTGGACCAGTTTAACCGCATCAGCAAGGCTCAGTACACCGGCACAAACCAAAGCTGAATATTCACCTAAAGAGTGGCCCGCCAGATAAGCCGGCGTTTGCCCGCCCTGCTGCTGCCATAAGCGCCAAACTGCAACAGAAGCGGTCAGCAGCGCAGGTTGGGTGCGGAAAGTTTCATTTAATGCTTCTTCCGGACCATTGGCGACAAGCGCCCATAAGTCGTAGCCCAAAGCTTCGGAAGCTTCGGCAAAAGTGTCACGAACCAAAGGAAATTCAGCATATAGTTCAGCTAACATGCCAAGGCTTTGTGAGCCCTGGCCCGGGAATACCAATGCAAGTTTGTTGGTCATTTGAATGCTCGCTTTGTATTTGTATTGTTCAGCTGGCACAGCTTACTGCGCAGCAAAGCCCTTTAAATGGGGGCTGTGCCGCAGTACATCTAGGCTGTGCGTCTTTATTAATATTTCACCAGCGCAGAAGCCCAGGCAAAACCACCACCAAATGCTTCCAGCAGCAGGGTTTGTCCGCGTTTGATCCGGCCATCCCGTACTGCTTCATCCAGCGCTGTTGGCACTGTGGCCGCTGAAGTGTTGCCGTAACGGTCCAGGTTAATCACAACCTGGTCCATCGACATATCCAATTTGCGGGCAACAGCAGAGATAATGCGCAAATTCGCCTGGTGTGGCACCAGCCAGTCAATCTGAGATTTGTCCAGGTTATTGGCAGCCAGCGTTTGCTCTACCACTTCAGACAACTTAGTGACGGCCACTTTAAACACGTCGTTGCCTTTCATTACACCCCAGCTGTTGTGGATAGAGGCTTCATCACCACGGCGCGGGTTGTTGACATATAAAAGCTCAGAATATTTGCCATCAGAGTGAATATGGGTTGATAAAATGCCTGGCTCTTCAGAGGCTTCCAACACCACAGCACCGGCGGCATCGCCAAACAGAATCACCATAGAGCGATCTTCCGGGCTGACCAGCTGTGATAAACAGTCGGCGCCAATCACCAGCACCCGTTTTGCCATGCCACTTTTAATATATTGATCAGCAATACTTAAGGCATAACAAAAACCGGCACAGGCTGCGGAAATATCAAAGGCAGGAATATTCGGAATATCCAGTTCACGCTGTACTTCACAGGCGGAACTTGGCAAAGCCCGTGAACCACTGGTGGTGGCCAGCACTATCATATCAATGGAATTTTTATCGATACCCGCAGCTTCAATAGCTTTTAATGAAGCTTGTGTACTCATGGTGGCCACTGTTTCGTGTTCACCAATAATACGGCGTTCACGAATGCCGGTACGTTCAATAATCCACTCGTCGGTGGTTTCAACCATGCTTTCTAAATCGGCATTGGTACGGATTTGCGCCGGGAAATAACTGCCGGTGCCTATAATGCGTGAATACATGAGGACCTACGCTTTATCGATTAATACGTGTTCCAACCGGTCTTTTATTTTTGCGGGCACCTGGCGTTCAACCTCGCGCACCGCCTGCCGGATGGCACTGAGAAATGCTTCTTTTGTCGCATTTCCATGACTTTTCACTACAATTCCGCGCAATCCTATCAGACTTGCACCGTTATAGTGGTCGGGGTTCACGCCGGTTCCGATACTTTTTAACAGCGGTTTGATCATCCAGCCGAATAAATGCGCAGACATACTGTTTTTCAGTGCCTGTTCAAACCTTCTAATAATGAGTTTGGCCACACCTTCACAGGTTTTCAGTGCCACATTGCCGACAAAACCGTCACAGACAATCACATCTGCCTTGCCGGAGAAGATATCATTGCCTTCGATATAACCTATGTAGTTAATATCAGCACATTCAGACAACAATAAAGAAGTGCGTTTGATTTGATCCGAACCTTTAATTTCCTCTTCGCCCATATTCAACAGCGCTACTTTTGGGCGGTGAATGCCTTCAACTTCCTCCGCCATCACAGCGCCCATCACGGCAAATTGAAATAAAGTATCGGAATCACAGTTTACTGTGGCGCCTAAATCGAGCATAAAAACCGGACTGCCCACTGTGGTTGGCAAAGCGCTAATCAGCGCAGGTCGTTCCACCCCACCCAGCATTTTTAATACAAAATGTGCCATGGCAATTAAAGCACCGGTATTACCAGCGCTGACACAGGCATGCACCTGTTGTTTTTCTGCTAAATCCAGGGCAACACGCATTGAAGAGTCGCGTTTATTACGCAGTGCCACCGAAGGTTTATCCGTCATCAGCACTTGTTGTGATGCATGTTTTACAGAAAGTTGTGGATGGTTGGAAATGCCGGCTTCAAGCAGTTGCTGCTCAAGCGTCGTGGCGTCGCCACAGAGGATTAAATCAAGATTGGGAAATTCTTCGACAGCAGCTATGGCTGCAGGAATAGTAGACAGGGGGCCATGATCGCCCCCCATCATATCTAAAGCTATTTTAAGCCGTTCTGGTTGCAACGAGTGCACCGCGACTTATTTAACTTTACGGCCTTTGTAGAAACCGTCAGCAGTGATGTGGTGACGACGGTGCGTTTCACCAGTTGTTGCGTCTACAGACAGCGTTGGACCTGTCAACGCATCATGAGAACGACGCATATCACGTCTTGCACGAGATTTTTTGTTCTGTTGTACAGCCATTGCTATTCTCCTAAATTCACTTTTTCTTCAATTCTTGCAATATTGCAAATGGGTTCGGTTTTTCTGGTTCCGGCTCTATATGCCCGAAGCTCGTTTGCAACTTTGCTGGATCACATTGATCAGCATCATGCATCGGGAACAACGGTAAAGCCAGAATTAATTCGTCCTCAACCAATTGCCTCAAGTTAACTTCGCCGTGTTCGTCTTTTTCGATCACGTCGTAGCGTTCCGGAATTTCATCGTGAGCCGAATCATCCCCTTTAACAGGGGTATATGCAAAACTGCTGTCAATCGTCAGCGACATTTCGTCACCACACCTTTCACAGGTCAGACTGACAGTACAGTGGGCTTCACCTTTAATAAAGACCAAGCCTTGTTCGTCGGTTCCGCAATCGATGATTACAGCAACATCACCTTCCGTGCTCAGCAATGACTCGGTAAAACGCGTCAGCGTGTTCAGCGGAATGATCCCTTCGTAACTCAGCCTTTTTTGTGCAGTACGGGACGGATCTATAGTGATTGGGATTTTTACCTTTTGCATAAGGCGCGCATCATATAGATCAAGGCCTGCACTGTCAAAGGGTTGATCACACTTTTGTCAATTTTTCACGCGCAAATCGGTGAAAAAATAAGTATAGTGCCGCCATTCATTTGCTTCAGAGAGAAAACGGAGCTGTTTTATGCCACAAAACCTTTGGCTCGCCTCAACTTCAGTCTATCGTAAAGCCTTATTGGAAAAACTCACCCCCAACTTTCAAACCGCAAAACCAGAAGTGGATGAAACTGCACTGCCTGGCGAAACTGCCCAGGCGCTGGTTGAGCGGCTCGCCATTGCCAAAGCCCGCGCTATTGCTGACAAGCTTAACGACGGCCTGGTGATAGGTTCAGATCAGGTTGCTTTATTTAATGGTGCCATTCTTGGCAAACCTCATACCGCTGAAAATGCCTATCGTCAGTTAAAAGCTTTTAGCGGTCACAAAGTCACTTTCTTAACCGGTCTTGCCGTGGTCAATGCCGCTACGGCTGAAGTCTGTCACTGTGTTGAGCCTTTTTATGTACATTTTCGCGAGCTCAGTGATGATGACATCCACACTTATATCAAGCGCGAACAACCCCTGAACTGCGCCGGCAGTTTTAAAAGTGAAGGTTTGGGCATTACGTTGTTTTCCAGATTGGAAGGTGATGATCCAAACAGTCTGATTGGTTTACCGCTGATTAAGCTGCATCAGTTGTTAAAACAACAAGGCCGCGACTTATTATTGCAGCCATGACCAAAAGGCGCAGCGTCAGGCACAATGCGCCAGCAGCTCCGGCAGTGAGTCGATCACTGCTTTTGGCGCAAAAGGCGCAAAATCCAAAGCACTGTGTACTCCATGGGTGATGCCGACTCTTGGCATGTGTATCGCGTGTGCCATTGCCAAATCATGAGTCGTATCCCCCACCATCAGCGCCTGGTCTGCTGAGCAAGCAAGCTCAGCAAGAATGAGTTGCAGCATTTGTGGATCAGGTTTTGACTTTGCTTCATCAGCACAGCGGCTGGTTGCAAAAAAATGTGCAGTATTAGTTTCTTCCAGCATCCGGTTGAGACCAACCCTGGTTTTACCTGTTGCCACCGCCAATAAATAATCCTGTTGCCTGAGCCTTTCAAAAAGCTCAACAGCGCCTTCAAACAGCGGTGTTGCCGTTTTATCCTGATGCAGATAAATGTCTTTATAAGCTTCACACAACAATAAAAGTGTTGGCTTATCAGCAGACGGAAATAAAGTGGCAAAAGCGGTTTCCAGGCTCAGACCAATAATTTGTTTGGCTTGATGATGATCGGGCACATCGATGTTCAGCGCTTTGGCCGCGCCCTGCACACAATTGACAATTTTGCCGATGGAGTCCATCACAGTGCCATCCCAATCAAAAATCACAACTTTTTGTGCCGACATTTATTGCTACTACCTTTTTATGCAACTACAAAACCGGCCTCGGCCGGCTTTTTCCATTTGAACAACTAACCTGGCGTTATGCTGTACCTTGTTATTTTTTGCTGAGTTTCTGCAGAATTTTTTCCAGCTCAGCATCGAGCGGCGCTTCACACTTCATCACAACCCCGGTATTGGGGTGGGTAAAAGCCAGAGTTTTGGCATGCAGGTACAGCCGCTTTAAACCAAGGGCATTCATTTGCGCAGTAAATTCGTTGTCGCCGTATTTATCATCACAGGCAATAGGATGACCAACACAGGCAGTGTGCACGCGGATTTGGTGGGTGCGGCCTGTTACCGGAAAAGCTTCCACCAAAGTACCTTCAACATAACGCTGCAGAATTTTAAAGCGGGTTTCCGACGGTTTACCGTCTTTTTCATCCACCCTTACCACCCGCTCACCGGATTGCAGGGTGTTTTTCTTTAAAGGCTCTGTGACTTTTTTATTGCGGGCATCCCACTGGCCAGCCACTAAAGCCCAGTATTTTTTCTCAACTGTTTTTAACCGCAGCTGCTCATGTAAGTGAGTAAGCACTGAGCGTTTTTTGGCAATTAATAGACAGCCCGAGGTATCACGGTCCAGCCGGTGCACCAGCTCTAAAAACTTCGCAGTTGGGCGCAAAGCGCGTAAGGCTTCAATGACGCCAAACTGTAAGCCACTGCCGCCGTGCACTGCCATGCCGGTGGGTTTGTTAATGACAATTAAATCGTTGTCTTCAAACAAAATATGGCTTTCGAGATTTTTCACCAGCGACAACTTGGTCGACACCTGGTCTTTTTCAGCCGACACCACCAAAGGTGGCACCCGCACCTGGTCACCGGCCTGCAATTTGTATTCAGGTTTGATCCGGCCTTTATTCACCCGAACCTCACCTTTACGCACTACCCGATAGATCACACTTTTAGGCACACCTTTGAGCCTGGCCAGCAAAAAATTATCCAGGCGCTGGCCTGCATATTCTTCATCCACATCAATAAATTGGATCGGGGTTTTGATTTCATCAGTCATGCGTATTTGCTGCTCTGCTACTTCGGGTTTTAACAATATTTTCGGTTGCTATTATTTACTGATTGATGGGATAATCAGCCCGCTAATTGTGCCAGTGGTTTGAATCACTTAAGGCCATTAGGGCGCTCATCAAGACGTAAGAGAAGATGTGAGGCACCGGTCGGGAGACAGATCATACCTAATTCGTGGTGAAAACCAACGACTTTATCTATCCCGAACGACAATAACGCCAGATGCTTGAGGTAATGCTGCGTAATTTGTTACCAACACCAGCACAACACCGCTTCCGGTCGATGAGCAAAAAAATAAAAGTAAAACGCTATAACGCAGCGCTCAGAAGCGATGTGGATCAGAGCAAATTTGTAATACGGCGGGGGTTTCAATCCGGCCGGATAAACAAGATTGACAATAACAATTGATAAATAATTGATTATTCAAGCATTCCAGTCGGGAGACTGCACCAGAATATGTTTGACAACATCTGACACGCAAACGCATGTTCGCTGTCGTTGTGGCTGAATGGACGAGTCAGACACAATGAAAAGAATGCTCATTAACGCCACGCAGGAAGAAGAAATCCGCGTAGCACTGGTCGATGGCCAGAAATTGTACGACCTGGATATTGAAAGCCCAGGCCATGAACAGAAAAAGGCCAATATTTACAAAGGCCGTATCACCCGCGTAGAACCAAGCCTCGAAGCTGCTTTTGTTGATTATGGTGCAGAGCGCCATGGTTTCCTGCCACTCAAAGAAATCTCCCGTGAATATTTCCCACAAGGTTATTCTTTTGACGGTCGCCCGAATATCAAAGAAGTGGTGCGTGAAGGTCAGGAAGTGATTATCCAGATTGATAAAGAAGAACGTGGCCAAAAAGGCGCTGCGCTCACCACTTTTATCAGTCTGGCCGGTTCTTACCTGGTACTGATGCCAAACAACCCACGTGCCGGTGGTATTTCCCGCCGTATCGAAGGGGATGAACGTCAGGAATTAAAAGACTCTTTAGGTCAGCTGGAAATGCCAGATGGCATGGGTTTGATTGTGCGCACCGCCGGTGTTGGCAAATCTTACGAAGAGCTGGATTACGACTTAAAAGCGCTGATGAAACATTGGTCAGCCATTACCACTGAAGCACAAAACCGCCCTGCACCTTTCCTTATTCACCAGGAAAGCAACGTGGTATTCCGCGCTATCCGTGATTATCTGCGCCGTGACGTTGGTGAAATCCTGATCGACAACACCCGTATTTTTGAAGAAGCCAAACTGTATATCCAGCAGTTCCGCCCGGATTTTGCCCACCGTGTCAAAATGTATCAGGGTGAAGTGCCGCTGTTTATGCATTTCCAGATTGAAACCCAGATTGAAACCGCCTTCCGCCGAGAAGTACGTTTACCCTCTGGTGGTTCTATTGTCATCGACTCCACCGAAGCTTTAACCGCTATTGATATCAACTCATCAAAAGCCACCAAAGGCGGTGATATCGAAGAGACGGCCTTTAACACCAACTTAGAAGCAGCAGATGAAATTGCCCGTCAGTTACGCCTGCGCGACTTAGGTGGTTTGATTGTGATCGACTTTATCGATATGACGCCGGTACGGCATCAGCGTGAAGTAGAAAACCGCTTAAAAGAAGCTGTAAAACAAGACCGCGCCCGGGTTCAGATTGGCCGTATTTCCCGTTTTGGTTTATTGGAAATGTCGCGTCAGCGTCTGCGTCCATCACTTGGCGAGTCGGCCACTCATGTGTGTCCACGTTGTCATGGCCGCGGCACTATCCGCAGTACTGAGTCTTCTGCCCTGTCGATTTTACGTTTGATCGAAGAAGAAGCCATTAAAGACAACACCAGCCAAATCCATGCTCAGGTGCCAGTATCAGTTGCCACTTACCTGATGAATGAAAAACGCGAATCTATCCGTCGTATTGAAAGCCGGTTAGGTGTGCGTGTTTACATCATTCCAAACGAGCATATGGAAACCCCTCACTATGAAGTAACCCGCATTCGTTTTGATGAAGAAATCGAAGAATCCAGTTACAACATGGTCAAAGCACCAGCAGTACAAAATACGCTGTATCAACCAGTGTCTGATGCTGTAAAAGAAAAACCGGCCATCGCCGCTATTTCTTTGCAGGAAACAGCCCCTGCTCCAGCACCTGTTGCAAAAGCACTACCACAGGTTCAGGTAGCAGCAGCGGCTGAAACCGGTCTGGTTGCTAAAGTCACTGGTTTCTTTAAGTCGCTGTTTGGCGCGACCCCGGCCAAGGTTGAAGAAAAACCTGAGCAGCCACAACGCCGTGTCAACAACCGCGACAATAAAAACCGTCGTAACGGCCGTAACCAAAATCGTCGTAACGAAGGTCAGGAAGAACGTGCACCACAGCAACAACGTGAAGAAGGCAAACCAGCTCGTCCGCAGCAGGACCGTCAGCCACGTAACGAACGCAACGAACGGGGTGAACGCCCTGCCCGCGGCGAACGTGCAGAACGCAGTGAGCGCGCCGATCGTACTGAGCGCCCGGAACGTACTGAACGCACCGAAAGATTAGATCGCAACGAAAGCAAAAAACCTGCAGCCGAAAAACCAGCCAAGGTTGTTGCCGTTGACAGCGACGATGAAGTACCGAGCTCAAGCAAAGTGGCTGAACGCCGTCAGCGTCGTAATATGCGTAAATCTGTACGCCTGGAAAAAGCAGTTGCAGCAGATCAGGTGATCACCGCTTTAGACACTGCTCCACAAGACACAACTGTGGCACATACTGCGGTTACTGAAAGTGTTGAAGTGGCAAATGTGGCTGCAGACACTGTAACTGTGGCAGTCACCCCTGAGTCAGCACCTCAAGTTGCAGCTGAAACAGTGGTCATTGCAGAATCAGCTACAGAGCTTGCTGTTGAAACGCAAACAGAAGCGGCTGAAACTCAGCAAAGCGAAACTGCAGATAAAGAGAACAGCGAAAATCGTAGCCGTTCACGCCGTTCACCACGTCATTTACGTGCCGCTGGCCAAAAACGCAAAAAAGAGCAACAAAACGGTGAAACGGACGAATCAGTTGAAGCCCGTTATCCGGTTGATGATGTAGAGCTCGCGGCAGAACAGCAGTTGGATCTGCCAATTCTGGCGGAGACTGTGGTTGAAGCTGTAGCTGAACCTCAGCTTGAGGCTGCGGCAGTGACAACTGACGCTGAACAAGCGCCGGAAGCTGCTGCTAAACCACGTAGCCGTAGCCGCGCCAAAGCAGCTGCACAAGCTGAAGTCGCAGCAGAAACTCAGGCGACACCAGAACCAGCTGCGCTGAGCGCTGAGCCTGTTGCCACTGCAACAGTGGCACCGGCTGAAGTGGTCGCTGCTCCTGCTGCAGTTGAAATGGTACCAGCAGCTGTTGCTACACCAGTTGCACCGGCCGCAGTTGCACAAGCTGAAGCACCGGCGGCCAAACCAGCTCCGGTTGAGTCTGCGGAACCAGTTGTGGCTCAGCCAACACCAGTAACTGAACAGGTTGTGGCTCAGACAGCACCTGTTACTACTGCGCCTGCCGCTGCCAAAGGCAACCGCTACGGCAATATGGTGACCTCGACCATGACTAAACCTGTGGTGGTGGATGCTGAGCCTGCGGCCGAAGTGCCAACCGGCATGCCAGCTGCTGAACGTCCTGTGGTGGTATCAACACCGCGCACAGTAGCACGTCAGGTTACAGCTGCACCTATGACCAAACCAAAAGCTGTGGATGAATAAACCATAGCCAAAAGCAGGGGTAAGCCCCTGCTTCTTTGCGATAACAAAAAGCCAGACTAAGGTCTGGCTTTTTTATGCTTTGCAACCAAGCTGTTGCTGCGGATAATCACAAAATTCAGCTGCTTAAATCGCCAGTTGTTGCTGGTAAAAACGCAGAATTTCCGTCAGCGCCGGCAAGCGATACCGGTCGGCTTCAAATAAAATTTCATGCCTTGCACCTTCAATTTTCATTACACTACCACCGGCACAATAAGTCCCCAAAGCTTCGCAAAATAACTGTTGTGCCTCCGGTCTGACAGCAACATCCTCACCTGCCTGCAGAATTTTTACCGGCACCCGGATTTGACTGGCAATACCTGGCATCTGATCGGCAATAGCACAAGCCTCCCCCAGCCACTGCCAGCTGGGGCCGCCCAGTTGCAAGCCTGGTTGTTGCTCAAATAACTGCCGAAAACGCTGGTAACGAACTTCTGAATGGCTGTAGATATTATTGGCAAAAGCGCTGTTCTGATAAGGACTGCTGACAAAACCGGCATAACAATCCGGGCAAGTCCAGCCAAGGACTTGCTGCAGATAACAACCATCTTTTGCGCCAAAAACCAGCTCCGTATTGGGCGCATGCATAGGGGCTGACAAAGCCGCTGCTTTAAAAACCCCGGGATAAGTTGCCAGATAACTGCTGGCGACAGCGCCGCCCATTGAATGGGCTAATAACACTTTGTCTTTGGGTAATAACGGGCTGAGTTCAGATTGCAACAAGTGCAAATCCTGCACATAGTCAGCAAAAGACTGTACATGGCCAATTTGCATATCGGCCAATAAACGCCCGGATTGTCCCTGCCCCCGGTGATCATAACCAAGGACGGCATACCCCAACCGACCCAGTTCAAAAAACAATTCCTGATACTTGGCGATGGCTTCAGTGCGCCCTGTGACTATCACTACAGTGGCTTTGGCCTGAACCGGATTGTGATAAGCATAAAAAAGTGGCGTACCATCAGCGGCCTTTAGAAAACCTGTTACCACCTGCTGTTGCCAAAAGTCCGCTAATGCCGCGTCTTTTTGCCCGAGTTCCTGTTCAGTCAGCAGAAAAAATGGATTTGCAAGGCCGGCATTCTGCTCAGCATTTGTAACTGCAACGGCATCTGCCAAAACAACACTACCAAGCATCAGCACCGTAAGGAGATTGCGAACCACTTTTGTGGTTTTTATTTCAGACAACTTCTGCAGCACTGGCTTAACCTTTGAGTTTTTGGCTGAGCACAGCCAAGGCCTGCAATTGCTGCACTATCAGTTTTTGTAAACGCTCGTCAGTTAATGCGCCGCTGCTTGCATCAAAGCTGCCGGAAAAAGCATTGGCAAATACTTCGGGTTTATTGACAAAATGCAAATCTAAAAACACTCCCACCTGACGCAGGTGATATTGTGCCCTTGAGGTGCCCATGCCACCACCGGCGCCCATAATAGCAGCGGCTTTGCCGGCGAGCAGGCGGTTATCGGGTTCTCGTGACGCCCAGTCCAGCGCATTTTTTAACGCAGGTGCCAGTGAATAGTTGTATTCCGGGCAACCAAACAAAAAGCCATCTGCTGCTTCACATTGCGCCAATAACTGCTGCACTGCTTCTGGTTTATCAGTCAGATCTGCATTGTAAAATGGCACCTGGGATAAATCGGCGATGCTAATCTTCATTCCGGCCGGCGCATGCGCCTTGGCATATTTGAGTAAAGTCAGATTATGTGATTTGGCTCTTAAACTACCGCAGATCGCCAAAATATTTAGCTCAGACATAACAATTCCTTATGATGAAAAAAGGGCAACACCGAAGATTAATCAATAATTTCAGTTTCAGTATGGTGCGGATAACAACGATTCAGCAGATGGCCACAGAGAAACCCAAGTAGCGGCAAACAAACCAACGAAGTAACAGACACCCAAAGCGGATGCGGAATAAGATACACATTGGCCAGAGTGGCCAGCCACACCATAGCAGTGATCACCACAACAAAAAGCCGGCTGACTCTTTTGACCAGCAAAGTGGCTGCAGCTATCCCCACAACAACACCACTAAACCAGGCCAGCAACACCAATAAATAAGCGCCCACCGGCAAAGATTGCATATAAGCAGCAACAGCGGACGGATCCTGCCAGTCAGGCTGCGTGCCCACCGGATACAACCAATGACTGAATTGTTCCAATAATGCGATAGTGCCGATACTGACCATCAGACCTGCTAACAACGCCAGAATTTTTTTCAGCGCGAGTGGCATTATGGCTCCTTGGCTGTTGAAGTGTCATTTTTGTACTGGCAGTATGGCCTGCCTGCGAAAAAAAAGGCAAGTGCAACAACCACTTTGCGCTTATTTGTCGGTATTTGCCGTTTCATTTTTAGCGCAGCGCCGGATAGGTTAACGCCAGAAAATGCACCAGATTCACCGCAAAATGTCCGGCAACTGCCACGGCAAGACTGCCACTTCGCCAATACAGATAACCGTAAAAGATCCCTGCCAGCCCCGCCAACATTGCGTACCATACACCACCTGCCAGATGTGCCAGTCCAAATAACAATGCCACCAATAAGATGGCAACCACAGGGCCGGTTTTTTCGCCGCAAAGACGCTGCAGATAACCCCGGAAAAACGCTTCTTCAACCACAGAAGTAAACAGCAGGTTATTCAGCGCAAACAACCACCACCAATCTGGCAGCTTCCATTCCAGCGCGACAAAACCCAAAGCGACCGCCAGCAGCGACAGCACAACAATCGCCAGCAGACTTATTGATAAGAGTTGTACGCTTGCCCTGAAGTTCAATTGATAACGCCCGGTTAAATCAGGCAGCAGCAATAACAACAGAAAAAATGCAATAGGTTTATCCAGATTCAGATACAAGGAAAAAGGCCGGCTTTGTTCACTGAGTTGAATTTGATCAAACTGCAACCAGTTTTCAAAACCAGGCAGCAGATGCAGGCTCAGCAAAAGCGACAACACTATCACCAGGCTATGGCGCACCACCTGCTGCCAGCGCTGCTTGCCCTTGTTAAGCCAAAATACCAGCATAAAAACAAACAGCAGTGCAACAAAACTCGCAGGCGCCAGCCGTTGTAATAACAATGCCATCACTAGCGCCGCCGCAAAACTAAACCAGGCCAGCTGACGTACTTTCTGCTGGTTAAAAAAAGCGTCAAGCCAGCGGCGATAAAAAGCTTGTTGTGTCTGGTACTGCTGCGCTTGGTCTGGCTTTGGTTGTTGCAAAGGCCCTCTATCTGATGCCAGGGGCTTGCTGTCAGTATTCGTTACAAATACCAGCACTATGGCAACAGCCAACAACAACCAAATCAGCAGCTGAGGTTGTAACAAATCCATTTGACCAGACTCCTTAACTTAAAGCTTTTTTATGCAGTAAAATCACGTCGTTGCCAATAAATTCAACAGTAAATCCATCACGCTCAGCCAAAAATAAAAATGTCTCGCGGCTAAAAAAACACACATGAGTCGGGTCATTTTTATAATGCCAGCGGGCAAATTCATCCTGAGTCGGCGCCAATTTGGTCATCAGACCAAGCCAGCCGCCTGCTTTGAGTAAAGTCAGCCACAAAGCCCATTCTTTGGCCGGTTGATAAAAATGCTCTATTGCTTCGGTACAACAAATAAAATCGTATTGCTGCTGCAGTACCTCGGGCTCATTGGCAAAATAAGGGTCAAACACTGCCATCTGCTGCCCAGCTTCTTGCAGCATCAAAGACAAGGTAGGCCCAGGGCCACAACCAAAATCCAGCCCTGTTAATCCTGTAGTGCCAAGACGCTGTGATAAAGGCGCTGCCAGTTTATTTAAAAAAGCGCGGTAACGACTATCCTGCGGATTATTTTCATGCTGACGGTAAATGGCCAATTCGGCATCGGCAGCTAAATGACTGCCGGGATCGGCAAATACCAGCGCACAGTGTGCACAATGCCAATAACAACGCACTTTATCCTGGTGATAGAATCTGTTGTCCCCCCCCAGACACAAAGGGCAAGACGCCGGTGCAAGAAGCTCAGCCATCACAGAATAAATCCTTATTTTGAATACAAAAAAGGCCCATGATACCAGAGCCATTTTATCTCTACCGCCAGATTCTGTTGTGGCCTGCTTTCTGTTAGACTGAGCCCCGCCTTTTTTCAGCAACAGAAGATGTGATTATGACTCTTGCAACCCAGGTTCTGGCGGTGAACGACGATCTGCCAATTCGTACCCATTTACCTGTGCACTCCGGCAAAGTCCGCAGTGTGTACTGGCTGACCGAAGCGGACAGCGCACGCCTTATCAAAGAGAAAAACTATCCGGTTGCCGCCGACACCCCGCTGGCCATTATGGTGATCAGCGACCGTATTTCTGCTTTTGACTGCATCTGGCAAGGTGAGAACGGCCTAAATGGCGTGCCTGGAAAAGGCGCGGCGCTCAATGCTATTTCCAATCACTGGTTCTCGTTGTTTAAACAACATGGCTTGGCCGACAGTCATATTCTGGATATTCCGCACCCGCTGGTGTGGATAGTGCAAAAAGCGCGGCCGGTAAAAATTGAAGCTATTGCCCGTCAGTACATCACAGGCTCTATGTGGCGTGCTTATACAAAAGGTGAACGTGAGTTTTGTGGTATCACTTTACCTGAAGGCCTGAAAAAAGATCAAAAACTACCGGAAATTCTGATTACACCATCAACCAAAGGTATCCTGACCGGTCTTGCCGGCGTGCCGGAAGCGGATGACGTCAATATTTCCCGCGCTGATATCGAACGTCATTATCAGGCTTTTGGTTTTGAACAAACATCAGACATCGACCTGTACGAAAAACTCTTAAAACAAGGTTTTGCTGTGATCAGTGACGCTTTAGCAGCGCTGGATCAGATGTTTGTCGATACCAAATTTGAGTTTGGTTATGTCAAAGGCGCTGATGGCGCCAGCAAGCTGATTTATATGGATGAAGTGGGCACACCGGACAGCTCACGGATTTGGGACGGCGCTGCCTGGCGTGAAGGTCAGATTGTGGAGCAGTCCAAAGAAGGTTTCCGCCAGTGGTTATTAAACAACTTCCCGGATCCGGATATTCTGCTAAATAAAGACCGGATGCCGGAGCGTGAAGCTTTGGCGCGCGATAACAAATTGCCAACAGCTGTGATGATGGATATTTCCCGCACTTATTTAGGCATCGCCGAAAAAGTGATTGGCAAAGCTATTCAATTATCCGCCAATCCAAAAGCAGAAATTATCGAAGTGCTGAAACAACAATATGGTTTGATTGATTAATATTGTGTTTGTGCAGAGCTAAAAAAGCCCGCTGAGATGCGGGCTTTTTTTATCTGTCGGTAAAATCAGCTGCGACCGCTAAGGTTTTAGCACAAGGCGCCAAAAGCCCGACATTACATCGAAATACCACCGTCAATTTCCACCACACGGCCGGTGAAAAAATCATTTTCGAAAATATAACGGGCGGTGTGCGCGATTTCGCTGGCTTCACCTAACCTGCCCACCGGCTTCATTTTTTCCAGACGGTCACGTGCTTCCGGTTTCATGGCATCAGTCATGGCAGTACGAATAACACCAGGGGCAATAGCACCAACGCGAATACCATAACGGCCAAGCTCGCGCGCCCAGGTCACTGTCATCGCAACCACACCGGCTTTAGACGCTGCGTAGTTGGTCTGGCCCATATTGCCGGCACGCGCCACACTGGACATATTAATAATCACACCTTTGCGGCCCCGTTTGACCATACTGGCCGCAGCTTCACGGCCACACAAAAACACGCCGGTCAGGTTCACGTCAATCACTGACTGAAATTGCTGTAATGACATTTTGCTTTGCAGCTCACCGTCTTTAAATTTCAGCAATAAGCCGTCACGCAAAATACCGGCGTTGTTGATCAGGCCATCAATACCGTCAAAATCTGTATCAATAGCAGCAAAAGTGGCTTCCACTTCAGTTTCACTGGCAACGTTTGCCAGATAAGTGCGCACTGTGACCGCAGAGCCCAGTTCTGCTTTTGCCGTTTGCAATTGCTGCTCATTCATATCGATCAGCGCAAGATGAGCGCCCTGCGCGGCACACATTTTAGCCATCTCCAGGCCAAGGCCCTGAGCGCCGCCTGTGATCACTATGGTTTTACCTTGTAAATTCATAACTAACCTTTCTTAAAACGCTTTGCGATACAAAGCCTTGCCGTCAAAATTTATGCTTCGAAGAGCCTGCATTATTTTTTGCCAAAGAGGCGGAAAATACTGGAAAAATCCAGTTTGCCATTGCCCTGACGCTGATGGGTCACATATAAATTGCGCGCCAGGGAGCCCATAGGCGTCGCCGACTGACTAAGCTGGGCACATTCGGCGGCCAGACCTAAATCTTTTGCCATTAGATCCACCATAAAACCACCCTGATAGTTATTGCTGGATGGCACATTGGGCTGCACATCAGGGCAAGGGTTATACAGCTCTAATGTCCAGTTGCGGCCCGAGCTTTTGAGCATAATGTCGGATAACACTTTTGGATCCAACCCATTATCAATACCCAGCTGCAAAGCTTCACTGGTGCCAGCCATTAAAATGGACAGCAGCATGTTGTTACAGATTTTGGCTACCTGACCTGCGCCAACATCACCGGCGTGGAACAGGTTTTTGCCCATGGCTTCCAGCACTGTTTTGGCACGTTCAAAATTCTGCGCCGAGCCACCTACAATAAAAGTCAGAGTACCGGCCTTGGCACCACCCACGCCACCGGAAACAGGTGCATCGATAAAAGCAATGCCTTGTGCTGCAAGACCTGCACCTACACTGCGCGCCGTTGCGGCATCTATGGTGGAGCAATCCAGCACCAGTGCATTTTTCTCAAGATGAGCAGCAACACCCTGCTCGCCCAGATATAAACCGGCCACATGTTTACCGGCCGGCAGCATGGAAATAATAAATTCAGCGCCTTTGACGGCGTCCACAGCAGAAGCGGCCACCACAGCACCTTGCGCCTGTACCTGCGCCAGCGCATCTTTTGATAAATCAAAAGCCTGTACCTGGTGGCCGGCTTTAAGTAAATTGATGGCCATTGGGCCACCCATATTTCCTAAACCAATAAAAGCAACTAACGCCATGATATTTCCCCGTTTTCTCTGAACCGGCGGACTGCTTTAGCAGCTTCTGCAAACCGGTATTGTCTGGTTTTTGCAATAACACCACAAAATCCTGATGCCTTGCTCAAGGCCGCCATCATTGACAGTGAGGTGATTAAGTTCTGTAACTAAAAATTTTAACAACCCGGTATTGCTACAAGGCTATATAAAACAACCTTAATTACTGAGATTTATCTTTAATTTACTTTTCCAAGCTCACGCAGCGGATGTTCATTGTCCGGCCAGGGTGATCGGAATAACTCATCAATCACAGCCTGTGGCACTGCTGCAACATCCGGATATAACCACTGCGGTTTTTGGTCTTTATCAATCAACAGGGCCCGCACCCCTTCGGTGAATTCACCCAATTTGCCACATTGCACACTTAAACCAAGTTCCAGCCGGAAACTGTCCGCCAGAATTTTTGACTGACCCAGCTGCAATAAACGGTAGACAATATGGGCTGTGATGGGGCTGCCGTACTGTAATGACGCTTTGGCTTTGGCCAGCCAGCTGTCTTCACCTTTGATTTCCAAAATGGCTTGCATGGCACTGGCTAAATCCGGCTGGCCATCCAGCTCTGCAATGGCTGCCTGATGTAACCGGATTTGACTGGCCGGCTGCTGATTGCGGTACAACTCTTCAATATTGTGCAGCACGTCGGATAATTTCTGATGATTCAGCGCCACTGTATTGCCCCAGCGAATAGTTTTCAGCTGCTCAATCACCTGCGTTTTTTGTTCATGCGGAATAAAATGGTCTGCTAAATCAATGAGTTTAGCGTCGGCTGCATTAATAGAAGCGCCGGTTAAACCTAAAAATAAGCCACAACCTTTGGGCATGCGGTTTAAAAACCAGCTGCCGCCTACATCAGGGTATAAACCAATCGCCATTTCCGGCATGGCTATACGGGAGGTGACGGTCACAATACGGTGGGATGCGCCGGCCATTAAACCAAGGCCACCACCCATCACTATGCCATTGCCCCACACCAGCACAGGTTTATCAAAGGTATGAATTAAATAATCCAGACTGTATTCTTTGGTGAAAAAATCCTGCACATAGTGCTGATAGCTGCCGGGTTCATTTTTCATGCTGTGGTACAAATCACGGATATCACCACCGGCGCAAAAGGCTTTATCGCCTGCGCCCTGCAGCAGGACCATGGCTATATTGTTATCCTCTTTCCAGGCCTGCATTTGTGGCAGCAACATTTCTACCATTGGTAAACTCAGCGCATTCAGTGATTTTTCACTGTTGAGCGTCGCCACGCCAATCAGCTTGCCGTTGTCGGCAGCAATAGTGCTAAACAGCACTACTGCATCTGCAGTCGTTGTTATCTCTGTCATCAGCCGTTCACCCAGTTTGCTTTACGTTTTTGTAAAAACGCCGACACTCCTTCGACCTGATCTTTGGTATCAAACAAACCAACAAATAACTCACGTTCAAGTGGTAAGGCTGCATTGATGCTGCCAGTGCGGCCTTGCTGTATGAGTTTTTTACAGGCAGTCACAGCTGGCGGGCTTTGTTCTGCAACTTTATCGGCCAGCAACAAAGCAGTTTCCAGCGACAAGCCGGTGGCAACTACTTCTTCGACCAGACCAATTTGCAAAGCTTTGGCAGCGCCGATGCGCTCACCACATAAAATCATGCGTTTTGCCCAACCTTCACCCACCAGCCAGGCCAGATTTTGGGTGCCACCGGCACATGGCAATAACCCTACTTTGGCTTCAGGCAGTGCCATTTGCGCCTGCTCTTCGGCAATACGTAAATCACAAGCCAGCGCCACTTCTAAGCCACCGCCCATGGCATAACCATTAATGGCAGCAATAGACACACCACGAAAGGCCGATAAGGTTTCAAATGCTTCACCAAAAATACGCGACATCTCACTGGCGACCGCTTTATCACCTGAAGCAAACAGATTTAAATCGGCACCCGCTGAGAAAAACTTCTGACCTTCACCTGTGATCACCAGCGCATAAATATTTTTATCCTGCTCAAGCGACCTGACCGCATCACGTAGCTGTGTCAAAGTTTCGCGGGTCCAGGTATTGGCAGGAGGATTGCTGATGGTGATAAGAGCCGTGTGGCCACGTTTTTCCAGCTTCAGTTGTGACATGTTTTATCCTTTTTATTCTTCTGTGCCTTTGGCAGCAGCCTTAGCCGCTGCTGCCTTTATTTCAGTGTGTTTGCGCATAAGCTGCGTCTTCTGACAACAAACGCTTATAAAATATCGTTGGCTGCAGTGTCGAGTAAACGACGGCCAATGATTAAACGCATAATTTCATTGGTGCCTTCTAAAATCTGGTGCACCCTTACATCGCGGAAATGCCGCTCCAGCGGATATTCTTTGATATATCCATAACCACCGTGAATTTGCAGTGCCTGGTCGCACACCTGAAAACCGATATCAGTGGCAAAACGTTTTGCCATGGCGCAATAAGCAGTTTTTTCAGCGTCATCAGTGTCCAGCTTAAATGCAGCTAAGCGTACCAACTGTCTGGCCGCAACCAGTTCAGTTGCCATGTCAGCCAGTTTAAACTGTAATGCCTGAAAAGCCGCCAGTGGTTTACCAAACTGCTCACGCTCCAGCATATAGTTGCGGGCGGTATTCAGCGCCTGCTGCGCAGTACCAATAGAACAGGTAGCAATATTAATACGGCCGCCATCTAAACCTTTCATGGCAAAAGTAAAACCTTCACCTTCATTGCCCAGCAGGTAATGCGCCGGAATACGCACATTGTCAAAAGTCACTAAACGGGTTGGCTGCGCATTCCAGCCCATTTTCTCTTCTGCTTTGCCGTATATCACGCCAGCAGCATCAGCCGGTACCACAAAAGCTGAAATACCTTTTGGACCTGCTTCACCGGTACGGGCCATCACCACTAGAACTTCAGTAGAGCCAGCTCCCGAGATAAACATTTTTGAGCCGTTCAGCACATAAAAATCGCCGTCTCTTTTCGCGCTGGTGCGAAGTGAAGCAGCATCAGAGCCTGAACCTGGTTCTGTTAAACAATAAGAAGCCAGCTTCTCACCCGTCACCAGACCTGGGCACCACTCGTTTTTAGCCTGTTCTGTGCCCCAGCTGGCAATCATCCAGGTCGCCATGTTGTGAATAGTTAACATGGCCGTGGTAGCTGTACAGCCCATGGCCAGCTGCTCAAAAATAATCGAAGAATCAAGGCGCGACAAACCTAAACCACCGGCATCTTCCGGGGTATATAACGAACAAAAGCCCAACTCACCGGCTTTTTGTAATACTTCTTTTGGAAAATGATGGGTTCTGTCCCATTCAGCGGCAAAAGGCGCCAGTTCAGTTTCCGCAAACTGACGAGCCGTTTCGGCAAAAGCCTGTTGATCTTCGGTTAAATTGAAATTCATTGGATTACCTTTTTTGTACTGATAAGAGATGACTATCGATGATCTCGTGCAGCCATATTATTGGTTCTGGTAAAGCGGATAATTAAAAGCCGCGCATGGATAGCACGGCGGGTCCGCGTGTCAGAGCCGGTCACACGGCTCTGACATCCAGTGCCACATTAACGCAGATTAATCGACATATTGGGGCCTGTTGCGGCCATATCGTCTTCAAACCAACGGGCGGTAATGGTTTTGGTTTCAGTGTAAAAACGCACAGC
Source organism: Rheinheimera sp. (assembly GCA_003543135.1). Lineage (GTDB taxonomy): Bacteria > Pseudomonadota > Gammaproteobacteria > Enterobacterales > Alteromonadaceae > Pararheinheimera. The sequence goes on along the minus strand of DPJG01000023.1, from coordinate 32,015 downwards.
CTGCTTACCGTAAGCATGTTGATCACCGTAGAATGAGCCTTTCCAGCCGGTGAAAGAAAAAAACGGCAGTGGTACCGGAATTGGAATATTAATGCCCACCTGACCAACTTCAATTTCATGTTGATATTTACGGGCGGCATGGCCACTGGCGGTAAAAATCGCGGTGCCATTGCCGTATGGGCTGGCGTTTACCAAAGCAATGGCTTCATCCAGTGAATTCACTGTCATGGTATTGAGCACAGGACCAAAAATTTCTTCTTTATAAATGGCCATATCGGTGGTGACGTTGGAGAACACTGTCGGTCCTACCCAGTTACCATTTGGATAACCTTCAACCTCAATAGTGGAGCCGTCGACCAGACAAGTCGCACCTTCTTTTTTGCCTTGTTCAATCAAAGACAACACACGGGCGCGCGCTTGCGGACTGATTTGCGGGCCATAAGCAGCGTTTGGATCGGTATAAACACCAGGCCGTACTTTTGCAATGGCTGCGGCCACTTCCGGGATCCACTCAGCAGCTGCACCGACAAACACGGCCACAGAAATCGCCATACAACGCTGACCGGCAGCACCCACTGAGGCACCAACCAAGGCGTTTACCACCTGATTTTTATTGGCATCAGGCATAATCACCATATGGTTTTTCGCACCGGCAAAAGCCTGCACCCGCTTTAAGTTATCAGTACCGGTTTTGTAGATATACTGGCCAACGTTCACCGAACCTACAAATGAAATAGCTTTAATGTCTTTATGATGCAATAAGACGTCAACCTGCTCTTTAGCACCATGTACCACCTGTAACACACCTTTTGGCGCGCCGGCTTCGGCAAACAACTCGGCAATACGGTTCACCGTCATTGGGTCTTGTTCTGAAGGCTTTAATACAAAGGTATTGCCACAGGCAATGGCCATCGGGAACATCCACAACGGGATCATGGCCGGGAAGTTAAACGGCGTAATACCGGCACAAACGCCCAATGGCTGAATGTAGCTATAAGTGTCAATGCTACGCGCCACGTTTTCTACAGTTTCGCCCATCATCAGGGACGGAATATTGGCGGCTTGTTCTACCACTTCAATACCACGCCAGACGTCCCCTTTAGCATCTTCCACTGTTTTGCCAAGTTCACGGCAAATAATATCGGCGATATCAGCCTGATGTTCTTTTAACAGTGCTGCAAAACGCATCATTAAGCGGGCGCGTTCTGATACCGGCGTTTCTTTCCAGCTTAAAAAGGCTTCTTTGGCAGAACTGATGGCATGTTCCATTTCGTCCATGGTGGCACAAGGCACCTGAGCGATCACTTCCTGCGTGGCAGGATTAGTCACCGGGATGAATTTTTCACTTTTTGAGTGCACAAACTCGCCGTTGATAAACAGCTGAACCTGAGTGGTCATAACTTTTTCCCCGTTTGGAAGCAGCCACCTTCTGAGCGCTGCCCCGGATTTTCAGAAAAACCCGGTGCTGTTCGCACCGGGCTTTGGATTTGTTGCGTGGTAGTTGCCACTGCTTATATTTTTTAGACTTCGTTTTTGGCTTAATAGTTTTGGTTTAGTTTGTTGGCTTTGCGACCAGGCTGCCAAAACGGCCTTTTTCTAAACCCTGTTGTGATCAACAGTTAAACAACTTCAACCGCTAAAGCCACAGCTTCGCCACCACCAATACATAAAGAGGCGATACCACGTTTCAGGCCACGGGCCTTTAACGCATGAATTAATGTCACCAGAATTCGGGCACCAGAGGCACCAATAGGATGACCTAAAGCACAAGCGCCGCCATTGACGTTCACTCTATTGCTGTCCAGGCCCATTTCTTTGATGGCCAGCATAGTGACCATGGCAAAAGCTTCGTTAATTTCCCACAGGTCCACGTCGTTTTTGTCCCAGCCTAAGTTGCTGAGCAATTTTGTCATGGCGCCAACAGGTGCGACGGTAAACAACGCAGGTTCCATTGAATGGGTAGCATGACCCACCACACGAGCCAGCGGCTTGACGCCTTGCGCTTGTGCATCAGCTTCACGCATCAGCACCAGCGCCGCAGCGCCGTCAGAAATAGAGCTTGAGTTGGCAGCTGTGATAGTACCGTCTTTGGCAAAAGCCGGACGCAGCGTAGGAATTTTATCGACTTTGGCATTGCCAGGTTGCTCGTCAGTGGCAAATACCACTTCACCTTTACGGCTTTGCATAGTCACAGGGGCAATTTCAGCGACAAAAGCACCATCAGCGATGGCTTTTTGGGCGCGGGTCAGCGACTGCACTGCAAATGCGTCCATCGCTTCACGGCTAAAATCCTGTTCATGAGCAGTCTGCTGGGCAAAACAACCCATGGCTTTACCGTCGTAGGCGTTCTCCAGACCGTCCAGCATCATGTGATCTTTGACTTCACCATGGCCCATCCGCATACCAGAACGGGCTTTTGGTAGCAGATAAGGCGCATTTGACATTGACTCCATACCACCGGCCACCACCACATCGGCGCTGCCGGCTTTTAATAAGTCAGAAGCCAGCATCACAGCTTTTAAACCTGAACCACAGACTTTATTAATAGTGGTGGCACCTGCTGATAACGGCAGACCGGCTTTTAACACTGCCTGACGCGCTGGCGCCTGACCGAGTCCCGCTGGTAACACACAGCCCATAATCACTTCACTGACTTTATCTGCATTTACACCGGATTGAGCCAAAGCTGCACTGATAGCAGTTGCGCCAAGATCGGTGGCACTTACATCCGCCAAACCACCAATAAAACCGCCCATTGCTGTGCGTTTTGCCGCCACTATCACCACTTGATTCTGCTGCGCCATGAATTCTGCTCTCCGAAATTTGTTGGGGTTCAACCCTGCTGTTTGCAACTGTGCATGAGCCTACACCAAATTTACGTTTACGCCAACGTCAACCAACCAAGACTTTGGTGTTACGCCGCTATTTTACTGCGCTAAATAGTCCCAAATTCCGACCAGTTTTTGGCAGTTAAAATTTACATCTGCCAAATGCGCCCTCATTAAAGTCATGGCTGTAATCACAAAATAAACGACGGAAAATAGCGAGGTAAAGCCGACACAGCTGAAACAAAACAATACAAAATACTGAATAATATAGCTAATTAATCAGATAATCAGCTCGGCGGCGGTTATACACAGCTGCCTCAACCTTTTCCCACCCGAATACAACAACAACCCTTCAGCTTTACCTTTACGTAAACTTCACTTATAGTTACCGGCGATTTTTACGGTGGCCGAAATGACAGAAAAAGACGATAAAACCTATAGCATCAGCGAACTTGCCAAAGAGTTTGATATCACCACCCGCAGTATTCGTTTTTACGAAGATCAGGGTCTTATCACACCTTTGCGTCAGGGGCAGACCCGTATTTACAGTAAAAGAGACAGGGTCAGGCTGAAACTGATTTTACGAGGTAAACGTTTGGGTTTTAGCTTGTCGGAAACAGGCCAGCTGTTTGAACTTTATGACGCTGACAAGTCCAGCGTCACCCAACTGACCATTATGCTGAAACTGATAGAGCAGAAAAAAGCCGAACTACATCAGCAAATGGACGACATTAAAGTGGTGCTGATGGAACTGGTTACAGTGGAAAAACGCTGCCGCGAGACTCTGACTGATGCCAAAGCCACAGAAGCCAAAATCAATAACCAATCCGCAAACGGGGAACTTTCATGATTAGCAGTTATAAATCGCTTAACTTCGACCTGGGTGAAATGGTCGATATGATCCGCGAACAGGTCAACGCCTTTGCCCGCGAAGAAATTGCCCCACGTGCCGCCCAAATTGATCATGACAACGCTTTTCCAAATGACTTATGGCGTAAGTTTGGCGACTTAGGTTTGCTTGGCGTGACAGTTGACGAAAAATACGGTGGTTCTGGTTTAGGTTATTTAGCCCACATTGTGGCGATGGAAGAAATCAGCCGTGCCTCCGCTTCTGTTGGTTTGTCTTATGGCGCTCACTCGAATCTGTGTGTAAACCAGATTTTCAAAAACGGCAACGAAGCGCAAAAAATGAAATATCTGCCAAAACTGTGCTCTGGCGAGCATATTGGTGCTTTGGCGATGTCTGAGCCTAACGCCGGCTCTGATGTGGTTTCGATGAAACTGCGTGCAGAAAAACGCGGTGATAAATACATTTTAAACGGCAACAAAATGTGGATCACCAATGGCCCGGATGCCGACACTTATGTGATTTATGCCAAAACCGACGTCAACGCAGGCTCAAAAGGCATTACCGCTTTTATCGTAGAACGTGGTTTTAAAGGTTTTTCTCAGGCGCAAAAACTCGACAAACTCGGCATGCGCGGTTCTAACACCTGTGAGCTGGTGTTTGAAGACTGTGAAGTACCGGAAGAAAACGTGCTGGGTTCTGTAGGTTCAGGCGTTCGGGTATTGATGTCGGGTCTGGATTACGAACGTCTGGTGTTATCAGGTGGTCCGCTTGGCATTATGCAAGCTTGTATGGACATCGTTGTGCCTTATATTCATGACCGCAAACAATTTGGTCAGGCTATCGGTGAGTTCCAGCTGGTGCAGGGCAAAATTGCCGATATGTACACTCAGATGAATGCCGCCAAAGCTTACGCTTACACAGTTGCCAAAGCTTGTGACCGCGGTGAAACCACCCGTAAAGACGCCGCAGCGGTAATTTTGTACACCGCAGAGCTCGCCACCAAAATGGCGCTGGATGCCATTCAGCTGCTCGGTGGTAACGGTTATATCAACGAATACCCGACAGGCCGTTTATTACGTGACGCTAAGCTCTATGAAATTGGCGCCGGTACCTCGGAGATCCGTCGTATGCTGATAGGCCGGGAACTGTTTAACGAGTCGAATTAATTGCACGGCAATCTTTGTAAAGGGGATTGCCGCCTACAAAACGCCGACACGCCCATCAACCCATCCCTGGGGGGCTCGTTTCGCAGCATCCATGCTGCTCAACGGTCGGCTTTTTTGTAGCCGACATCCCCAACATCATCTGCCCTGATCAATAAGTTTTTAATCCGACTCCGGGGCTGCGCCCCTGCTTTCGTCGCGGTAAGAGCAAAAAGCGCAGTGACAGACACAGCGCGACTTCCAATAATTTCTAAAGGTGACTTCAGTGACCAGATTAAGCAGCAAAATTAACCCAAGAAGTGCAGAGTTTTTGCAAAACGCAGAAGCGATGCAAGCTCTGGTGGACGATCTCAACAGCAAAGTGCAGCAAATTAAACTCGGTGGCGGTGAAGCCCTGATTGCCCGTCATACCAGCCGCGGTAAGTTGTTTGTGCGTGACCGTATTCAAAAGCTGCTGGACCCTGGCTCACCCTTTTTAGAAATTGGCCAGTTTGCCGCATGGCAGTGTTATGACGACTATGTGCCAGCAGCTGGTGTGGTCGCCGGTATAGGCCGGGTCAGTGGTGTTGAATGTATGATTGTGGCGAACGACGCGACAGTCAAAGGCGGCACTTATTATCCACTGACGGTGAAAAAGCATTTACGCGCCCAGGAAATTGCCGAACGTTGTCAGCTGCCTTGTATTTATCTGGTCGATTCCGGTGGTGCCAACCTGCCTCGTCAGGACGATGTATTCCCGGACAAACTGCATTTTGGACGGATTTTCTTTAATCAGGCCAATATGTCGGCCAAAGGTATTCCGCAAATTGCCGTGGTAATGGGCCTTTGTACTGCAGGTGGCGCTTATGTGCCTGCCATGGCGGATGAATCTATTATCGTCAAAGAACAAGGCACTATATTCCTGGCCGGTCCGCCACTGGTCAAAGCCGCCACCGGCGAAGAAGTCTCAGCTGAAGATTTAGGCGGTGCTGATGTACATTGCCGTATCTCAGGTGTTGCCGACCACTACGCACAAAACGATGAACATGCACTGCAGCTGGCGCGTAACAGCATTGCCCGCCTAAACCGCGCTGCACCGCAGCTTCGGGATGTCAAACCTTCTCAGGAACCGCTGTTTGATGCCAAAGAGTTATACGGCATTGTGGGCACCGATTTGAAAAAACCATTTGATGTACGTGAAGTCATCGCCCGCATTGTCGATGGTTCTGATTTTGATGAATTTAAACAACTGTATGGCCCCACGCTGGTCTGTGGTTTTGCCCGTATTTTTGGCAATCCGGTGGGCATAGTTGCCAATAACGGCATTTTATTTTCAGAGTCCGCGCAAAAAGGCGCGCATTTTATCGAGCTCTGTTGCCAGCGCAAAATTCCGCTGCTGTTCCTGCAAAACATCACAGGTTTTATGGTTGGTCAAAAATACGAAGCCGAAGGTATTGCCAAACACGGTGCCAAAATGGTGACGGCCGTTTCCTGCGCCAAGGTACCAAAATTTACCGTGTTAATTGGCGGCTCTTATGGCGCCGGTAACTATGGTATGTGTGGCCGGGCTTACGACCCAACCATGATGTGGATGTGGCCAAACGCCCGTATTTCAGTGATGGGTGGTGAACAGGCTGCGGGCGTGATGGCGCAGGTGACCAAAGATGGTTTAGCCCGCAAAGGCGAAACTTTATCGGCGGAGGCTGAAGCTGCACTTAAAAAACCTATTATCGAGCAGTACGAACAGCAGGGTCACCCTTATTACGCCTCTGGCCGCTTATGGGACGATGGCATTATTGACCCTGCGCAAACCCGGATGGTGGTTGGCCTGGCTTTAGCCGCTTCACTGAACGCGCCTATTGAAGAGACACGCTTTGGCGTGTTCCGCATGTAACGGGAGCTGATGATGCAAAACCAGAATTTTAATTACATCAGCACTGCCATCGACGCGCGTGGCGTGGCGCAGCTGGTTCTGAACCGTCCTGAAGTGCATAACGCTTTTGACGATAACATGATCCAGGAGCTTATTCAGGCGCTGGATTTGTTTGCAACAAACCCGCAAGTCCGGGTGTTATTGCTGCGTTCCAGCGGCAAAAACTTTAGCGCTGGCGCCGATTTAGGCTGGATGCGCTCCATGGCCGACAAAAACTATGCTGAAAATCTGCAGGACGCCGGTGAACTTGCCAGGCTGATGCAAAAACTCGACAACTTCCCTGCCCCAACGCTTGCCATAGTACAAGGTGCAGCTTTTGGTGGTGCTGTAGGTTTAGTGGCTTGTTGTGATATTGCCATCGCCAGTGACAAAGCCAGCTTTTGTTTGAGCGAAGTCAAAATTGGTTTAATACCAGCAGTGATCAGCCCCTATGTAGTGCGCGCTATTGGCGAACGTGCCAGCCGCCGGTATTTTTTAACGGCCGAGCGTTTTTTTGCTGCCGAAGCTTTGCATTTAGGTTTGTTACATCAGCTGGTGAGCGAAGATGAACTGCATGGTGTGTCCGATGCCATGGTGCAAACCCTGCTGGCTAACAGCCCGGCAGCGGTAAAAGCGGCAAAAGACTTAATATTTACCGTGGCCAATCAGCCAACCACTCAGGCTTTAATTGACGAAACCAGCCGCCGTATCGCCCAAATTCGGGTATCCGGCGAAGGCCAGGAAGGTTTATCGGCCTTTTTACAAAAACGCACACCGGCCTGGCAACAAAGGCAGCATGCTGCAGACACTCAAGATACAGACAATAAAGGACAGGCTTAATATGTTTCAGAAAATTTTAATAGCCAACCGCGGTGAAATTGCCTGTCGAGTGATTAAAACCGCACATCAGCTGGGCATTCGTTGTGTGGCTGTGTATTCGGAAGCGGACGCCAACGCCCGCCATGTGCAAATGGCCGACGAAGCTTATTTATTAGGCCCGGCACCGAGCAAAGAATCTTATTTACGCGCTGACAAAATTCTCGACATAGCCCAAAAATCCGGCGCTCAGGCCGTTCACCCTGGTTATGGCTTTTTATCGGAAAATGAAGAGTTTGCCGAGGCCTGCGCCAAAGCCGGTGTGGTTTTTATTGGCCCGCCAGTGCCTGCTATTGCGGCTATGGGCAGTAAAAGTGCCGCCAAAGAAATTATGAGTAAAGCCGGTGTGCCGCTGGTACCGGGTTACCATGGTGACAATCAGGATGAAGCCTTTTTAGCTTTGGAAGCCGACAAAGTGGGTTACCCGCTGCTGCTCAAAGCCGCTTATGGCGGCGGTGGCAAAGGCATGAAAGTGGTGTGGCAAAAATCCGAGTTTCTCGAGCAGCTGCAAAGTGCCAAGCGTGAAGCCTTAAATGGTTTTGGTAACGATAAAATCCTGATGGAAAGGTATCTGACCAAACCACGGCACGTGGAAATTCAGGTGTTTGCCGATAATTTTGGCAATGCAGTGTATTTACATGAACGCGACTGCTCTATTCAGCGCCGCCATCAAAAAGTGATTGAAGAAGCGCCGGCACCCAACTTTACCGCAGCACAGCGTAAAGCCATGGGCGAAGCAGCGGTTAAAGCGGCGCAGGCTATTGGTTACGCCGGAGCCGGTACTGTGGAGTTCCTGTTTGACGAAGATGGTTCTTTCTATTTTATGGAAATGAACACCCGTTTACAGGTGGAGCATCCGATCACCGAAATGATCACAGGTCAGGACTTAGTCAAATGGCAGTTATTGGTGGCCGCTAATCAGCCGCTACCACTGACACAAGCTGAAATTCCGCTGGATGGTCATGCTATTGAAGTGCGGGTGTATGCTGAAGATCCAGACAATAACTTCCTGCCAGCCACAGGTAAACTGACCTATTTACGTCAGCCGGACGCCAACCGCCATGTGCGTATTGACACCGGAGTAGTAGAAAACGACGAAGTGTCGCCTTTTTACGACCCGATGATCGCCAAACTGATTGTCTGGGATGAAAGCCGCGATCGTGCTATCGCCCGCATGCGTCGCGCACTGGACGATTACCGTATTGCCGGGGTTAAAACCAATTTAAACTTTTTAACCCGTTTGGTAGAACATCCGGCTTTTGCCAAAGCCGAACTCGACACCCATTTTATTGAACATCATCAAAAAGTGTTGTTTGCCCCTGAGCAGCAGGAGCCTACCCAAGCGCTGATCCTGGCCGCTTTGTATTTATTGTTAAAACAGCAGCCGGCAGGCACAACCAGCTCACCATGGCAGTCGGCCATTGGCTGGCGCATGAACGAAAATGCCAGCGTCAGTTTTGTGCTGACTCAGGATGAAACCGCTAAGACGGTGCAGATCACCCAATCTTCTGATGCCTTTGTGGTCTGTGTGGGCGATTTATGTTTAACCATTAAAGCCCAGCTGCAACAGGACGAATTGATGGCCAATATCAGCGGCCATCAATGTAAGGTTCGGGTCAATCAGTACGGCGACACTGTCTCTGTGTTTATCAAACAACAACGTTTTGATTTTGATTACAAAACCACAGTTGAAGTTGCCACAAACGACGAAAGTGCCGGCAGTTTAAAAGCGCCAATGAATGGCACTGTGGTCGCTGTGCTGGTCAGCGCAGGCCAGGAAGTAGAAGCGGGTCAGACGCTGCTGGTGATGGAAGCCATGAAAATGGAATATGCCATTAAAGCGCCGGCTGCAGGTGTGGTGAATGCACTGTTTTATGCCGCCGGTGACTTAGTCAAAGATGGTGCCGAGCTGGTGGATTTTGCCGCCAAAACGGAGGCTTAACATGAGTCAGTTCACTCAAAACGCTTTCCCAAAGCAGGTGCAAATTGTTGAAGTTGGTCCACGTGATGGTTTGCAAAACGAAGTGGCTGTGCCCCTTGCCGCCAAAATAGCGCTGGTCAATGCTTTGGCTGATGCCGGTTTAACCACCATTGAAACCGGCTCTTTTGTCAGCCCCAAGTGGGTGCCACAAATGGCCGATTCAGCTGCGGTATTTGCCGGTATCCAGCGCAAAAAAGGTGTGACTTATACAGCACTCACCCCCAACTTACAGGGGTATCAGGCCGCCAAAGCCGCAGGTGCAGATGAGGTCGCCATTTTTGGTGCTGCTTCTGAAGCCTTCAGCCAGAAAAATATCAACTGTTCTATCAGCGAAAGCCTGGCGCGTTTTGAGCCCGTTGTGGCAGCTGCCAAAGCCGATGGCCTGCGCGTGCGTGGTTATGTGTCTTGTGTGGTGGGTTGCCCTTATCAGGGCGATGTAGCGCCAGCTGAAGTTGCACGGGTCGCTAAAGCCTTACTCGATATGGGCTGTTATGAAATTTCTTTAGGCGACACCATAGGTGTGGGTACGCCGGCCAAAGTGCTGTTGATGCTCGATGCAGTGCTTGAAGTGGTGCCTGTGGACAAAATTGCCGTACATTTTCACGACACTTATGGCCAAGCGTTAACAAATATTTACGCAGCGCTAAGCCGTGGTGTGGCTGTGGTCGACAGCGCAGTGGCAGGCCTGGGCGGTTGCCCTTATGCTGCCGGCGCGTCAGGCAATGTTGCCACTGAAGATGTGGTGTATTTACTAAGCGGCCTTGGCATAAACCATGGTGTTGATTTAAATACGCTCGCCCGCGCGGGCTGGGCTATTGCAGAAGCTTTGGGGAAAACGCCTAGTTCTAAAGTAGGATTGGCGCTCAAAGCCAAATGTCAGCAGAATTAAGCCGCTTTTGGGCAACGCAGCGGCAACACAGCATATAAAAATGAAGAGGACTTCAAATGGCAGGGTTTAATAAAGTTGTACACAGCTACGACGAAGCAATGGCAGGCCTGGAAAATGGCATGACAGTGATAGCCGGCGGTTTTGGCCTGTGTGGCATTCCGGAAGGTTTAATTGCACAAATCAAAAAAATGGGTACCCGCGATTTAACTGTGGTGTCTAACAACTGTGGTGTCGACGGTTTTGGTTTGGGTGTATTACTGGAAGATCGCCAAATCAAAAAAATGGTGGCTTCGTATGTCGGTGAAAACGCTTTGTTTGAAAAACAACTATTAAGTGGCGAGTTAGAAGTAGAACTGACGCCACAAGGCACACTGGCAGAAAAAATCCGCGCCGGTGGTGCAGGTATTCCGGCCTTTTTTACCGCGACAGGCTACGGCACACCGGTGGCTGAAGGTAAAGAAACCCGTGAAATTAATGGCCGCAACTACGTGTTAGAGCCTTCTATCACCGGCGATTTTGCCATAGTGCGCGCCTGGAAAGCCGACCGTTACGGCAACTTAGTCTTCCGCCACACTGCGATGAACTTTAACCCTATGGTGGCAACAGCCGGCAAAATTACTGTGGCGGAAGTCGAAGAAATTGTAGAGCCCGGTGAACTTGAGCCGTCACAAATTCACACCCCTGGCATTTATGTGCAAAGGGTCATTCAGGCCAAATTCGAAAAACGCATTGAACGTCGTATGGTTCGCCAAGGTTAAGGAGCAGAAAAATGGCATTATCCCGTGAACAGGTCGCAATGCGTGTAGCGCAGGAACTTAAAGACGGTTATTACGTAAATTTAGGTATTGGTATTCCAACTTTAGTGGCCAACTATGTACCAGCTGGCATTGAAGTGATGTTGCAATCAGAAAACGGTTTATTGGGTATGGGCCCTTACCCGACTGAAGCAGAGATTGACGCTGATATGATCAACGCTGGTAAAGAAACAGTCACTGCGATTAAAGGCGCGGCGATTTTCAGTTCAGCTGAAAGTTTTGCCATGATCCGCGGTGGCCATGTGGATTTAACCGTATTAGGTGCTTTTGAAGTAGACCAAAACGGCAATATCGCCAGCTGGATGATCCCAGGCAAACTGGTTAAAGGTATGGGCGGTGCCATGGATCTGGTGGCTGGTGCGCAGAATATTGTGGTGACTATGACGCACGCTGATAAATACGGCAGCTCTAAGCTCCTCGATGCCTGTACCCTGCCGCTGACCGGTGTTGGCTGTGTGAAAAAGATCGTCACCGACTTAGCAGTGCTTGAAGTCAAAGACGGCGCTTTCCACTTACTGGAAAGAGCACCTGGGGTCAGCGTTGAAGAAATTCAGCAAAAAACTGCCGGTAAATTAGTGATTAAAGGTGAAGTGCCTGAGATGGTATTTGCCTAACGTCTGTTCCGGCCAGGATCACAGACCATCAGCAATAAAAAAGCCCGCAATGCGGGCTTTTTTATTATGCCGTGGAGCTATTGTGCTGCAACTAAATCGCGTTGGTGAATATTCCCCCCCACCAGCGCTGTAGTGCTTGGCGTGCTGACTAAGGTAATTTCAGCCGGGTTGCCAATCAGCATCACAAATGCCATTTTGCCATTGGCCAGCAGATACCACCCCACCTGATAATCGGGCAGGTTAATGCCATTAATGGCAACATCAGGCCGGTACTGCCCGAGTTCTTCCTGCGGTATAACGTCGATAACACTTTGGGGCAATGACAGATCAGTTACTGTCGCCTGGTAAAAGCCAGCCTGCAACAACATGCTGTTGTCGCCTATTTCGACCGAGTTACGGGTTAACCACCAGGCCGACCATAAAAATAACGAAGCGCAGGCAGGCACAGACCATAACAAAGGTTTTAACCAGCGTTGATCCAGACGATACAAGATCAAGCCAATCATCGCGGGGATCCCGACCAGCAGGCTGAATAAAATCAGATACAGCTGCCAGCCTATATCAATAAAATTCATAATTTCACAACATAAACACATAAAGTTACAAAATTGTATCACAGCAAAATAAAAGTGCCCGTAAAAATCACAGAGATTTATACACAAAAAGTTAACCGCACATTAAATATACACTTTTTCTTATTTAGCAAAGACCGGAACAACAACAGGTATCATCAGCACGGTAAACGGCCAGAAAAAAGGCCACTTAAGTGGCCTTGGTCGCTGATTTAAAGCGGGTAATAAGACTGGAAGTATCAAAACGCCCCCCGCCCTGAGCCTGGACTTCGGCATAAAACTGATCAACCAGTGCGGTCAGTGGCAGCTGAGCGCCATTGCGCCTTGCTTCCTGCAGCGTGATGCCAAGATCTTTGCGCATCCAGTCCACGGCAAAACCAAAATTAAACTGGCCATCCACCATAGTGTAACCGCGGTTTTCCATTTGCCAGGATTGGGCCGCTCCCTTTGAAATGACATCCAGTACCGACTTCACATCAAGCCCGGCCTGAGTGGCAAAATGCAGGGCTTCAGACAAGCCCTGCACCACACCGGCAATACAAATTTGATTAACCATTTTTGCCAGTTGGCCGGCTCCGGCAGCGCCTAATAAACGACAACTTTTGGCATAACTTTGCAGCACGGTTTCAGCTTTAGAAAAGTGTACAGCTTCGCCACCCACCATAATAGTCAGTTGACCATTTTGCGCCCCGGCCTGACCACCGGACACAGGTGCATCAAGAAACCCAATATTTTTTGTTTTGCATACTTCAGCCAGTTCGCGGGCTAAATCAGCTGATGCCGTGGTGTGGTCAATCAATAAAGCACCGGATTTCATACCAGACAACACGCCATTGTCGCCGTACACCACGGAGCGTACATCGTCATCATTGCCAACACAGAGCATCACCATGTCGGCCTGCCTGGCTGCCTGCGCCGGTGTTGCAGCACTTTCGCCGCCATACTGTGCCACCCAGGCCGCTGCTTTGTCGGCACTTCGGTTATAAACTGTCACCTGATAGCCTTTTTGCTGCAGGTGGCCAGCCATTGGAAATCCCATCACCCCAAGGCCGATAAAGGCCAATCTGAACTCTTTTGCTGCATTTGCCATATAACTGTCTTAATTCTGTGACACACTGAACTTTAGCTTACAAAGTTATGATACAAATAGCAAAAATGCCCGCGACAGGAGAACTCATGGCCAATGTGCACCAGTTTAAAGTGAAAACAGCAACAGGCGAAATGATCGATCTCGGTCAGTTTCGCGATAAAGTGCTGCTGATTGTCAATACCGCCAGCCAGTGTGGCTTTACCCCACAGTATCAGGAACTGGAAGCCTTACATCAGCAATATAAAGATCAGGGTTTAGTGGTACTGGCTTTTCCCTGCAATCAGTTTGGTGGACAGGAGCCCGCTTCAGATCAAGCCATTCAGCAGTTTTGCCAACTCAATTACGGCGTCAGTTTTCCGGTGCTGGCGAAAATTAATGTCAATGGCCCGGAAGCCGAACCTTTGTTTGAATACCTGAAAGATCAGGCCAGAGGTTTGTTAAAAACCCGTGCTATTAAATGGAACTTCACTAAGTTTCTGGTGAACAAAGACGGTGTGGTGGTAAAACGTTATGCACCAAGAACCAAACCAGGGCAGTTTATCGACGCTATTCAGGAAGAACTGGCCTTATTGCCAAAGCAACAATAGCGCTTATAAAACAGTATCATCCCCTGATAAACTGGGTAAAACTGCGCCATGGAGATCAGATTGAACGTTACAGTATTCAGCAGTCAGCCTTATGATGAGCGGGCTTTACGCCAGTACAGCCCGGATAATATCAACTGGCAATTTTTGCCGCAAAAACTGGATCTATTAAGTGTGGCGGCAGCTGCTGGCAGCGACGCTGTCTGTGTATTTGTTAATGATGATTTATCGGCAACAGTACTGCAAAAGCTCTCTGAGCTTGGCATTTTTGCCGTGGCGCTGCGCTGCGCCGGTTTTAATAATGTCGACCTTACTGTAGCTAAAAAACTCGGCGTAAAGGTGATGCGTGTGCCGGCCTATTCGCCGCAGGCCGTCGCTGAGCATACAGTTGGTATGATGCTCTGTTTAAGCCGCAAATTTCATAAAGCCTATAACAGAACCCGCGACAATAACTTCGATTTAAATGGTCTGCTTGGTTTTAACCTGTACCAAAAAACCGTAGGTTTAATTGGCACAGGTCGTATTGGTATAGCTACAGCCCGAATTTTGCAGGGGTTTGGTTGTGAACTGCTTTGTGTTGATCCAATCGAAAACCCCGAATTGCAGCAGCTTGGCGCCCGTTATGTCGGCCTTAGCGAGCTTTACCAACAAAGCGACATTATCAGTCTGCATTGCCCGCTGACACCACAAAGCCAGCATCTTATTAATGAAGAAGCGCTCGCTCAGATGAAAAACGGTGTGATGTTGATCAACACCAGCCGCGGTGCCCTGATTAACACCAAAGCAGTGATCCAGGCACTGAAATCCGGAAAAATTGGTTATCTGGGCCTTGATGTCTATGAGCAGGAAGCTGATTTATTCTTTAAAGACCTGTCTGATCAGGTCATCTCTGATGAAGTATTCCAGCGCTTGTTAACCTTTCCCAATGTGCTGATCACCGGGCATCAGGCTTTTTTTACCAAAGAAGCTATGGCGCAAATCAGCCAGACCACTATCCACAACCTGCTTTCGTTTTCCCGGCAACAAAATTCGGGCAATGAGTTGTAATCATCAGATTAAACATCTAATCAGCTTAAAAAAAACGGTCAGCATGCTGACCGTTTTTATTTCTGATAACTCCGGCATTTTCCGCGAAATTAGTTGCCGCGGTTTAATAAAGTGCGGTCAAAAAAGTTGGTAATCGTTTGATGTAAATGGGTTTGCACCTGCTGACCAAACATGGCGTGTTTACTGCCGGGATAGGTCATCATGTCAAAGTTTTTGCCTTTGGTCTGTAAATCAGAAAACAACTTGGTACTGTTGCTGAACAAGACGTTGTCATCGGCCATACCATGGTAAATCAGGAGATCACCTTTTAACGCATCACTATAAGGGAAAACCGAGCTTGCCAGATATCCTTGGGCATTTTGCGCCGGATGACCTAAATAACGTTCGGTATAGTGGGTATCGTATAAAGTCCAGTCGGTAACAGGCGCACCCGACACACCGGCTGCAAAATAATCACCGGCCTTAAACATCGCCATAATTGCCATATAACCACCATAACTGTGGCCATACACCCCTATTCTGCTACTGTCGACATAAGGTAAGGTACGTAAATATTCCACACCTGTGATCTGGTCTTCGACTTCAACCACACCCAGCTGTTTATAAATTGGATCTTCAAATTTTTTACCGCGGTTTTCCGAACCCCTGTTATCCAACTGAAAGACGATATAACCACGCTGCGCCATGTAGTGGAAATATAAGTCTTTGCCACTCCAGCTATTGGTGACACGTTGTGCGCCAGGCCCACCATAGACACTGACAATCACCGGATGTTTTTTGTTTTTGTCCAGATTTTTTGGCTCAAACACACGGTAATGCAGGGTTTGGCCATCTTTGGCGGTTAAGGTACCAAAACGCGGCTGCACCAGTTCAGGCCAGTATGGCGTTAACGGATGATCAGGGTTCAGTTCATTCGCTTCCAGCACGGTTAGGGTTTTGCCAGTGTTATCGTTGAGCTGCACCTTGGGCAGGCTATTGACCGCAGAATAACTGTCGAGGAAACCACTGCCATCTTTGGCTACTACTACAGCGTGGCTGGCGCCCGGTGTTGTCAGGCGGGCAATGTGTTGATTGTTCAGGTTTAAGCGGTATAAGTGGTTCTCGAGCACTGTATCTTTGCGGCCGGTAAAATAAACTACGCCATTTTTTTCATCAACAGACTCAATTTTATTCACCACCCACTGGCCTGACGTCAGCTGCAGCGGTGCTTTGCCATCAAACTGATATAAATACAGGTGTTTAAAACCGTCACGCTCAGATGCCCAGATAAAACGTTGTTTATCTTTGAAAAAGTACAGGTCGTCATGCAAATTCAGCCAGGTATTGTTTTGTTCAGTCAGCAGCACCTGTTGTTGTGCACTGGTTAAATCCACCATTCTCAGTTCCAGCTTTTGCTGATCGCGGCTTTGCCACTGATAAGTCAGCTGATTAGGATTTTGTGTCCATTGCACTCTGGGTAAATAGAAGTCTTTTTCCGCTCCCAGATCCAGCCACTGCACCGCTGCTGATGACAGCGCCACAACCCCAAGTTTAATACTGACGTTATTGGCACCGGCATAAGGATAACGCTGGTTATAAAGTTTGATTTCATTGGCATAAATTTCATTACGCAGTACCTCAGGCACTGCCGCGTCATCAAACTGGGTAAAGGCTATTTTGCTGTCATCCGGTGCCCACCAGTATCCTGTCATCCGCGCCATTTCTTCCTGCGCGACAAACTCGGCCATACCGTTCTTTACCGTGCCCTTGCCGTCAGTGGTCAGTTGCTGCTCTTTACCACTGGTCAAATCCAGCACATAAATATTTTGTTCACGCACAAAAGACACATAACGCCCTTTAGGACTAATTTGGGCGTCGGTTTCAAACTCTTTGGTGTCGGTGAGTTTACGCGCCTTATTTTTTGCCAGATCGTAATAATACAAATCGCCGTTTAAAGGGAATAACAAAGCTTTGCCATCTTTTGACCAGCTGTAACTGACGATACCACTGGCAAACAACCGCAGACGCTCCCGTCTGGCTTTTTCTTCATCGGACAATTCTTCCGGACCACTGAACAGGGTATCTGAATCAACCAACAAGCTGTGTTTACGGCTTTTAAGCTGGTATTGCCAAAGGTCAAGCCGGTTTGCGTCTGTCGTTTTGCCTTTGAGATAAGTCACGCGGCTACCGTCCGGCGAATAACTCAGTGACTTGGGAGCCTGGCCACTTAAGGCCGGATCAGCAAACAAAGCTTTGAGCTCAAGTTGTTTGGCATTCACGGCTAAGGAAAAAGTTGCGGCAGCAACCAGAGTCAGACCAGTGGTCAAAGAAGGGTTCATAAAAAATCCTGAAAACAATGAAGGACTTCTATCTAACGCCAGCCAATTAATTTTTTCAATCAAATCCGTCCAGTCCCGGATTAAAGCCGTTCAAACGTCCGAAACACCGCTGCAAGCCTGCGCTGGCGCGAAAATACCCAAATTAAAGACATTCAGCTGAAAATATTCTGCAACAGTTTTGAGATAAATCGGGCATTTTACAGGTTGGACAAACGGACAAAATTGCCATAAGTTAGTTCACGAGCTCATACAAATAAAACGAGCCGTACAAAAACGATCCAGGATTAAAAGGCATAATTATGAAAAATAAGACAAAACTTGCGCCGCTTGCGGCGGGAATTAAGTTTGCGCTGACCGGTAGTGCCCTGTTGATGTTAAGTGGTACCAGCTTTGCCGCTGTAGCTCAGGATGCAGCGGAAGCGCAAAAAACGGAAGATGTTGAGAAGATCGTCGTTGTAGGTTCTCGCGGCGCGCCGCGCTCGGTAGGCGATTCGGCGGTACCAGTAGATGTCATCGGAGCCGATGAGTTTGTGAAAGCCGGCCCAAGTGACATGATGACCCTGATGAGTTCCGCAGTTCCCTCCTTTAACGTTAACACCCAACCAATCAATGATGCTTCTACATTAGTTCGCCCGGCCAACCTTCGTGGTTTACCACCAGACAGCACCCTGGTTTTAGTCAACGGTAAACGTCGCCACCGTTCAGCTGTAATTACCTTCTTAGGCAGTGGTTTATCAGATGGTTCACAAGGCCCTGATATTTCAGTTATTCCATCTATCGCATTAAAGCAGGTTGAAATTCTGCGTGATGGTGCAGCGGCTCAATACGGTTCTGACGCTATTGCCGGTGTGATTAACTTCCGCTTAAAAGACGCCAGTGAAGGTGGTGCGGTAGAACTGAAAACCGGTCAGCATTATGACGGCGACGGCGACTTACGTCAGGTTGCCGCCAATATTGGTTTACCATTCACCGACAATGGTTTTGCCAACTTCAGTACTGAATTTAAACAATCTGATCCAACCAGCCGCTCTGTACAACGCGGTGATGCTGCAGGTTTAGCAGCAAAAGGCAACACCCAAATTGCGGATCCTGCTCAGGTCTGGGGTTCTCCTGAATTTAAACGTGACTTTAAAGTATTCGGCAACATCGGTTTAGAAGTTGCAAAAAACAAAGAGTTTTACGCCTTTGGTAACTTTGCACAGCGTAATGTGGAAGGCGGTTTTTACTTCCGTAACCCACAAACCCGCGGTGGTGTGTATTCAAATGATGGCGGTGACTCCTTACTGGTCGGCAATCTGGATGCCAGCAAAGGCGCATGTAGCAATATCGACATCCAGGGCCTGAACTACAACCAGGTAACTGCAAAAGTAAATGCCCTGCCGTCTCACTGTTTCACCTTCTTTTCAATGCTGCCTGGCGGTTTTACACCGAAGTTTGGTGGTATCGTCACGGATGGTGCCCTGGCCGGCGGCCTGAAAGGCGAAATGGACAACGGCTGGTTTTTTGATTTAAGCACCAGCTACGGCCGCAGCGAAGTGGAGTTCTATATTAAAAACACCATCAACGCGTCGATGGGCCCACGTACACCACGCGACTTTAACGCTGGTAAATATGTACAGCAGGAACAAGCCATCAACTACGATATGAATAAACTGATCGAAGTTGATGCCCTGCCATACCCGCTGGCTGTCGCTGGTGGTTTGGAATACCGTATTGATACCTTTGAAATTTATGCCGGTGATAAGAACTCTTTTGAAGTAGGCCCGCTGGCTTCACAAGGTTTTGGTATAGGTTCAAACGGTTTCCCGGGCTTTAAGCCTGATGATGCTGGTTCTTTTAACCGTTATAACTATGCTGCTTACACTGAATTTGGCGCGGAATTTTCTGACCGCTTCCGTTCAGACTTTGCACTGCGTTATGAAAACTATGAAGATTTTGGCACCACCACCAACGCTAAATTAACAGGCCGCTTCCAGGCAACTGATGAAATGGCGTTACGTGGTGCAGTCAGCACTGGTTTCCGCGCACCAACCATTGGTCAATCCATGGTGCGTAACGTGACCACATCTTTTGCAGCAGGCCAGGGTTTAGTGGATAACGCCACTCTGCCGCCTACCCATCCAATTTCTGTGCTCAAAGGCGGTAAAGCCTTAACGCCGGAAGAGTCGACTAACTATTCATTTGGTACTGTGGTTGAAGTGGATGATTTTTATGCCACTTTAGATTACTACCGCATTGAAGTGGAAGACCGCATCAGCCAATCTTCATCTCAGACCTTAACACCTGCTGATATTCAGGCGTTGTTAAATCTGGGTGTGGCGGATGCAACCAGCTTTGCCGGTGTCAAATACTTCACCAACGACTTTGATACCACAACTCAGGGTGTGGATTTTGTTGCCAATTACAGTGCCGATTTAATGGGTGGCCGCACCACTTTTGCATTAGCACTGAACTACAACAAAACAGAAGTGGATCGCATCACCGAAAGACCTGGTGTAGATGGCGACGGCAATCCTGTGGTGCTGCGTAATATCAATGAAGCCAAAGTCAAACAAATTGAAGATGGTTTACCAAAAGTTCGTGGCAGCTTCACCGTTAGCCAGAACTGGGGCGAAATTGGTGGTTTTATCCGGTTAAATCACTATGGCTCTTATTTTGAAGACCATGCTGACTCTGGCGCCTTAAGGGTTGAGGATGACGGTTTACCGCTGTTCTTAGGTGCAGAGCAAACTGTTGATGTAGAGTTGAATTATAGCTTTAGCGACAATTACAACATCGCTGTAGGGGCTAATAACCTGTTTGATGAAGTGCCGGACGAGAACCGCTGGGCTGACGTGCTGGGTGCGAAGTACCCAACCACCACAGTGATGGGTTTTAACGGCGGTTTCTACTACGCCCGCTTAACTTACAACTTCTGATAAACCGACAACAGTTATAGCTCGCTGTATCCTGCAAAACACCCGAAGCAACACTTCGGGTGTTTTTTTATCTGTGATGTCACAGACTCTTGTTCCATGATCGAGTCCTGTTGTACGACCATTAGCAGATGCACAAGCACTCCGGTGTCCCAGCCGGATGGCCATTGCAAACTGCACTACGCTTTGCTTGCTGCTTTAGTGAAAACATGGCATGGTTTTATTAGAGCATTTACTTGAGATTTAAGCGTGCAACTTATTCCCTGGCATTATCAAAGCCGTTATGGATTTACCCTGCGTGGCCATCACAGCATCCCAAGTGGCAAACCCTTATTACATCTGTTGCACGGCAATGGTTTTTGCAGTTTGATGTATCTGCCACTGTTACAACAGCTCGCGCCCTACTTTGATTTCTTTTTATCAGATGCCCAGGGCCACGGTGACAGCGACCATGGCGGCAAGTTTATAGGCTGGAATCAGAGTGCGGAACTTGCAACAGCAGCGTTAACACTGCATTTACCCAAATTCGGTGATGTGGCTTTGTATGGTTGTGGTCACAGTTTTGGTGGTGTGTTAACAGCCTTGATGAATGCACAACCAGAACAGCTCTTTCATAAAGTGATCCTGCTGGATCCTGTGTTATTTCCACCACTGTTACTTCGCTCTATGCAGACGTTGGATTTGCTGGGGTTATACCGGCATAACCCAATGGCAAAAAAGGCATTAAAACGCCGGCAGTTCTGGCCAGACAGGCTGGCAACGGAGCAGTATCTGACCAACAGAGGTCTGTTCAGGGGCTGGCAGCAGGACGCATTGCAGGCTTATATCGACCATGCACTGCATCATCAGGATGGCAGCCGGCTGAAATGTAAACCGGAACGTGAAGCGGAAATTTTTGCATCTTACCCTAAAAATTTATGGCGGGAATTAAAACGGCCTTGCAGCGACACTCTAGTGATCTATGGTGACGACACTTACCCTTTTGTCAGTAAAGCAGTACACAAATGGCAGGCATTGAACTCAGCTATCACCTCATTACAAACAAAAGGTGGGCATTGTTTTATGCAGCAATACCCAAAGCACACTGCAGAGCTGATGCTAACACATTGGGGCTTTATCTGAGCGCCGCCACACCGATCTACAACTGATAAAAAGCGGCGCCTTACTGTTACAAAAAAACCGCTGCCGCTCTTTTTACAGTTTCAGTATAATGGCGCCAATTTTGGTTATCCGGTAATGATTCAAGTGAAAAAAAGCTGTGTAGTACTGAGCGTATTATTGTTATCTGCCTGTTCTGTGGTTCCTGAGCAAGCCGCCAAACCCGCGCCTGTACAGGAAATTAAGGAAGTAGAAGTCGCTCCTGAGCTGGTGCCTGACGAGGTGGTGCATTCTGATAATGCACAGCCTATTGCCACCGACTTTGGTTTAATTTTTATTGACCGTGACATGAGTTTTACCGGCACTTTGCCCTGCAAAAAATGCCCTGGTGTAAACTACCATATCAATGTCTACCAAAACGGTAAGTTTGAAGCCCGCCGCGAATTTATCGACCGTAATGTTGTAGAGCTGATTGAAGGCAGCTGGCAGCTGGACGAACGCACTTTACACTTCACCACCCAACGCCAGCAGATGCCATCTTTCCAGTTTGCCAGTAATCAACATTTGGTGATGCTGGACGTTGCCGGCAAGCCTATTGTGTCGGCAGACAATATGACGCTGACGCGTCAGCCAACGGTGCAGAAAATTGACAGCCGTTTGCCGTTATTGGGTATGTATCAGCTCAAAGGCAACGAAGCGAGCTTTACCGACTGCCAGACCGGCGAAAGCCATCAAATTGCCATGACCCAACATCATTTACCGATGATGCGCAGTTACCAGACCAACCCGATCATCAATGGTAAATCTGTGGTCGCAACCATGACCGCCAGAAAGAGCCCGGACAATAACCAGGCGTTATTTGTTGATAAGTTCGACCAGTTCTGGCCTGGAGCCACCTGCCCGAATCAGGCAGCACCGGGTTCTGCACAGGGTGTGGTCTGGCGGTTAAATTCAGTGTCTCAAATTGGCGTGCCACAAAAACTGAATATCCGCATGATGCTCGCCGACAACAAGTTATATGGTTTTTCCGGCTGTAATAACTTTAACGCAGCTTATGAGCAAAAAGACAATCAGTTAAAAGTGATGCCGGTGGTGAGCACCCGCAAACATTGTGCTGACGCTCATTTTTATGAACAACAATTTACCCGGCAGTTGCAGCTGGCTGATAGGATTGAAGTGAATCAATCTAAACTGCAATTGTTTAAAGACAACGCCATCATTATGGAATTTACTGCTGCAGTGAATTAAGCCTTTAGGGCGATTGCAAATCAAACGCTATTAGATGGCTATTTAATACACCTCCTTTGGAGGTGTTTTTTTAGCTGAAATGGATTTTTATCATGAAAAAACTACTGATCTACACTGCAAACCGGCTATGGCTCATTCTGGCGTTGTATGCAACCAGCTTATTATTTGGTGCTTGGTGTTTTTCATTACTGGAAGCAAAATCCTTTGCGGATGGTTTATGGTGGGCCACTGTCACTTCATTAACGATAGGTTATGGGGATTTAACTCCGGTTACTACTGCTGGCCGTATTATTGGCATCTTATTTGGCCATTTTTGGATCTTTGTGGTGATCCCAATGATAGTGGCCAATATCATTATGCATCTGGTTGAAGATAAACATTTATTCAGCGATGAAGAGCAACGCGAGCTGATGGATAAACTGAGAAAAATCGAGTCACACCTGATACAGCAAGATAAGAAAAATTGATCCTTAGTTTCAGACATCAGAAAAACAAAAAGGCAGCCGGAGCTGCCTTTTTGACTACTTAAAAATTAAGCAGTTAAAGCTTGTTTCGCTTTGGCAACTAAGGCAGCAAATGCGCCTTTGTCGAATACAGCGATGTCAGCCAGAATTTTACGGTCGATTTCAACAGATGCTCTTTTCAGACCATCGATGAAACGGCTGTAAGATAAACCGTTTTGACGTGAAGCAGCGTTGATACGCGCGATCCACAGTTGACGGAATTGACGTTTACGTTGACGACGGTCACGGTAAGCGTATTGGCCGGCTTTGATAACTGCTTGGAAAGCTACACGATAAACACGGCTACGGGCACCGTAGTAACCTTTAGCCTGGTTTAATACCTTCTTATGACGCGCACGTGCGGTCACACCACGTTTTACTCTTGGCATTTCAGTCTCCTAAATATTATGCGTATGGCAAGCAGCGAGCGATACCAGCAACGTCAACTTTTGCAACTAACGTTTTTGGACCTAACTGACGCTTACGCTTAGAAGACTTCTTCGTCAGAATGTGGCGAAGATGTGATTGCTTACGTTTAAAACCACCAGAAGCGGTTTTTTTAAAGCGCTTTGCAGCACCTTTATTGGTTTTCATCTTAGGCATAGTTAAATAACTCGCATTGTTTAATTACAACGAATAATAAGGCGAAAAATCAAACACCACTGCGTTGCCGCAGTGGTGTACGACTTCTACTTGAATGCGCTTATTACTTCTTATTTGGGGCCAGCATCATGATCATCTGACGACCCTCAACACGGCTTGGGAAAGATTCGCAGATAGCAATATCTGACATATCTTCTTTGATCCGGTTAAGCATCTCAATACCGATGTCCAGATGCGCCATTTCACGACCACGATAGCGCAGCGTTACTTTAGCTTTGTCACCCTCTTCAATGAAGCGACGCAGGTTGCGTAGTTTTACCTGGTAATCGCCTTCATCAGTTCCAGGCCGGAATTTAATTTCCTTGATCTGGATCTGTTTTTGCTTCTTCTTCTGCTCTTTAGCAGCTTTACCCTTTTCAAAAAGGAACTTACCATAGTCCATCAACTTACAAACAGGAGGTTCAGCTGTTGGACTGATTTCTACCAGATCACAACCACCTTCTTCTGCCAAACGAATGGCTTCAGTAATACCTACAACCCCTAATTGCTCACCTTCCAGACCAATCAAACGCACTTCGCGGACGCTGATTTCTTCGTTAATACGATTTGGTCTGTTCGTCGGTAACGGTTTCTTTCCTACTTTAATGGTATGTTCCTCCAAGGATTAATATCATCAGACCCGGTTTTTGATTTCTGTCGTCAGCTTGTCAACAAAAGCAGCTACAGTCATTTTACCGAGGTCTTCGCCTTTACGTGTTCTCAGTGCTAAATCGCCGGCTTCAACTTCTTTGTCGCCAACAACCACTAAATACGGAACACGAGCCAGCGTGTGCTCGCGGATTTTAAAGCCTATCTTCTCATTTCTCAAGTCAGAAGTTGCTCTAATACCGTGAGATTTGAAAGTTTTTACTAATTGTTGGGCATATTCGGCCTGATTGTCGGTAATATTCATCACCACAACCTGAGTTGGCGCTAACCATGCCGGCATAAAACCTGCGTACTCTTCAATTAAAATACCGATAAAACGCTCCAGCGAACCTAAAATGGCGCGGTGGATCATTACCGGAATTTGTTTTTCGCCGTTTTCCGCTACATAAGAAGCACCTAAACGGGCTGGCATTGAAAAATCGAGCTGCACGGTACCACATTGCCAGGCTCTGTCCAGACAATCGTGTAAAGTAAATTCGATTTTTGGACCGTAAAACGCACCTTCACCAGGTAAGTACTGGAATTCAATACCTTTGCTGGTCAGTACATCAGCCAGGGCTTTTTCGGCTTTGTCCCAGATTTCGTCAGAACCTACCCTTTTTTCCGGCCGGGTCGACAACTTCACCACAATCTTATCAAAACCAAAGGTTTGATAAGTCTGGTAAACCATGTCGATACAAGCGCCCACTTCGGCTTCAATTTGCTCTTCAGTACAGAAAATGTGCGCGTCGTCCTGAGTAAAACCACGTACCCGCATTAAACCGTGTAACGAACCTGAAGGTTCATTACGGTGGCAACAGCCGAACTCGGCCATCCGCAGCGGTAAGTCACGGTAAGACTTCAGACCCTGGTTAAAAATCTGCACATGGCCAGGGCAGTTCATCGGCTTAATGGCGTATTCACGTTTTTCCGACTCAGTGGTAAACATGGCACTAGAGTATTTATCCCAGTGGCCTGACTTTTCCCACAAAGAACGGTCCATCATCAACGGGCCTTTGACTTCGTCATAATCAAATGAACGCAGTTTCTCCCGGACAAATTTTTCCAGCTCAGTGTAAATAGTCCAGCCATCGTTATGCCAGAACACCATGCCCGGCGCTTCTTCCTGCCAATGGAATAAATCCAGAGCTTTACCAATTTTACGGTGGTCGCGTTTTTCGGCTTCTTCTAAACGGGTTAAATAAGCAGCCAGCTGCTTTTTATCCGCCCATGCGGTACCGTAAATACGCTGCAGCATTTTATTTTTCGAGTCACCACGCCAGTAAGCACCGGCCACTTTCATAATTTTGAAGTGTTGGCAAAAACGCATATTTGGCACGTGTGGACCACGGCACATATCGATGTATTCTTCGTGATGGTACAAACCCGGCAGGTCGTCTTTGGCGACATTCTGCTCGAGAATTTCCATTTTGTAGCTTTCGCCACGCGCTTTGAAGGTGTCGTAAGCCTGTTGCCAGCTGACTTTTTTCTTCACAACGTCATATTCGGTTTTTGCCAGCTTCAACATACGCTCTTCGAGTGCTGCTAAGTCTTCAGCACTGATAGCCCGATCTAAATCAACGTCATAATAAAAGCCGTTGTCGATCACAGGACCAATGGCCATTTTGACGTTTGGCCACAGCTGTTTAATGGCATGACCCAACAAATGCGCACAAGAGTGGCGCAAAATTTCCAGGCCCTCGTCGTCTTTGCTGGTGACAATAGAGAGTTTGACGTCACGGTCAATCATTTCGCAGGCGTCAACCAATACACCGTCAATTTTGCCGGCAATGGTCGCTTTAGCAAGGCCAGGACCTATGTCTTTGGCAACGTCTAATACAGATAAAGGGGCTTCAAAAACGCGCTGACTTCCGTCAGGCAAAGTAATAACTGGCATGTCATTTTCCTTACAGTGGTGGCCCATACCAAGGGACACTTGTTTTATCAAATCTGAGTGGATGCCTGATGGTGTTCAACCATACGAACGGTTAAACCGACAACTACCGGCACGTAGCGGGCAATTATCAGCCAAAAAGCGCCGTTATCTTACTGGCTGAATGACGCTCAGGCAAGGGTGTTGCTGCTGCGCACAACCACTCCACTTTGGCTAAATTTGCACCATACTACTGACATCCCCAGCTTTATTTCCTGACAACACCGGAGTTTATTCATGTGGCAAGCTCTTGCAGAACAAATCAGTGCCGAATTGCAATGTGACTTTAAGATCGAGCAAAAACACCAGCTGTCCACCCATTCCGGCAATATGCTGTACCACCTCAAAGGTCAGGAGTTGGAGTTTTTTGTCAAACTGAATCAACGTGAGGTGCTGGACAGTTTTGACACCGAAGCACTGAGCATTCAGGCGCTGACACAGCGCCAATGTGTGCGTTTGCCAAAGGTGATCTGCGCGGGTCAAACTCTGGATAAATCCTTTTTGGTGCTGGAATATTTGCCTATGACCAACGCACATCCATACGGTTGGCAGGCTCTTGGCCATCAACTGGCCTTTTTGCATCAGGTCGACGATCAGGCCATGTATGGTTTTGACTGGGATAATTATTTAAGCGCCACTATGCAGCCGAATCAGTGGCAGGCCAATTGGTCGACTTTTTTTTCCGAGCAACGTATAGGCTGGTTGTTACAACTTTTAGCCGAACAACATCAGGAGTTTGGTGACATTGATAAAATAGTTGAACGGGTGCGCCAGCAATTGCATGGCCATCAACCCAAACCTGCGCTGCTGCACGGGGAACTGGTGCGCGGCAACATCGGCTTTTTATCGGAAGTACCGGTGTTATTTGACCCGGCCAGCTATTTTGGTGATCGGGAAACAGATTTGGCCTACAGCCAGATGTTCGACCCTTTGCCTGACAGTTTTTTTAATGCATACAATCAGGTGTATCCGCTCGATAGCGATTACAACGACAGGAAAGATCTTTATAATCTGTATCATTTATTACACCACGCTTATATCCGCGGCGGTCGTTACAGCTGGCAGGCCAGAGATTTGATCCGTCAGCGTTTGTTGTAAGCTTTTTAATTATGGATAACTGATGATCCAAGCCGTCGTTTTTGATCTGGACGGTTTGTTGCTTGACTCGGAAAATTTCTGGCAACAGGCTGAATATCAAATTTTTTCTTCCCTTGGTGTACCGCTCAAACCAGAGGACACTGCACAAACACTGGGCTGGCGCTGTGATAATGTGGTGCAACACTGGTATCAACGTTTTGCCTGGCAAGGCCCCACTCAGGCGGAAGTGGCCACTCTGATTATTGAGCAGGTGATAAACATGATCATCAGCAAAGGCAAACTGATGCCAGGCGCTCTTGAAGCGCTGAAGTTATGCCAATCGCTCAGGCTGCCCATGGCTTTGGCCACTTCATCCAACCACAGAATGATGCTGGCTACGTTAAAACACTTTGAATTATTGCCGTTTTTTCAGGCAACCTGCTCGGCTGAATTTTTACCACTGGCAAAACCTCATCCGCAGGTCTATCTCAATGCGGCTGCTGCTTTAGGCGTCGCGCCGCAATATTGCCTGGCACTGGAAGACAGTGTCACAGGTTTGATTGCTGCCAAAGCAGCCCGGATGCGCTGTATTGCTGTACCTGACAGCGCACATCAACGTGCGCCGGGTTATGCCCTTGCTGATCATGTGCTTGCGTCACTGACTGAGCTTACCGCCGACCATTTGCAATAACCCAAACCAACAGACTGCTGAAACAATGACGGCGAAGCTACCTGAAACAGTACTTTGCTGCACCAAAGTCAGCCGACATAAAACACAATTTAGGCCTAAACTAGTGAGGATCGGCTAAGCCCGTGCATCAATGGCAACGGCAATACACAACAACACGTCTGGAGGATATGATGGACTTGATTAACAAAACCATTATCTGCCCGTTTTGTGGCCACCCTACCCATATCACGCTGGATGTCAGCGGCGAAGATCAGGACGATTTTGAAGATTGCAGCAATTGCTGCAACCCTATCCATATCAAAACACACAAAGATGAAGCACACCGCAGCGTGCAGGTGTTTATCGACGCCGATGACGAACAGATTTATTAATAAAAGCGGCAAAGGCGCAGCCTTAAAGGCTGCAGTCTGAACATACACTGATAGTTATTGGATCAAGCCGCGGGCAGCCAGCATACGCTCCACACTCTGCACTATGGTGTAGCTTTGCTGGTCAATTTCGATATTAACCCAGTCTCCACACTGACGTTTACCAAGGTTGGTCACAGCTAAAGTTTCAGGTATTAAATGCAGCGAAAACTCACAGCTTTGGTCGGCGTTTAGCTGAAGCTGCCCTACTGTCAGACTGATGCCGTCAATCGCAATAAAACCTTTGCTAAACACATAACTGCCAAAAGGCGCAGGCAAGGCTAATTGCATAGCGCAGTTGTGCGTGGTTTTATTCACCTCGATAATTTGCGCTCTGCAATGAATATGACCCGACAAAATATGGCCACCCAACTCTTTGCCGATAGTTAAAGAACGCTCAAAATTAACCAAATCCCCCTGTTTTAATAATCCCAGGTTGGTCAGGCGCAGGGTTTCGTCAATGACATCAAAGCTGACACTGCCTTCGCTGCCATCAGCGGCAAACCCCACCACTGTTAAACAAGTACCGTTGATGGCAATACTGGCGCCCTGCTCCAGCGCTGTCAGATAAGATGCTGCCACTTTGAGCTGCAGCTGACGAAAACCTGGTTGATCCTGGATTTTGTCGACAATGGCCTGAGTCTGAACTATTCCGGTAAACATCACTGCCCCTGTTTGTGCTAAATTAACCGCTGTTTCGCGACGAAAAAATCGCGTCTAATCCGTCTGTTGTGAGTTGCCATGTTACCTTTTTCCCGCTTTGAAGCCAAAACCATTCTGAAACTGTCAGGCCCTATAGTGCTGGCGCAGCTGACCCAAACCATGATGTATGTTGTGGACACGCTGATGGCGGGTCGGGTCAGCCCGGTCGACATGGCCGGTATTGCAGTGGCATCCGCCTTGTGGCTACCGATTATTCTGACATTTCAGGGACTGTTGTTGGCTCTGACGCCAATGATTGCGCAGCATTTTGGGGCCGGTCATAAAAAAGAAGTGACAGCTGTGACTTTGCAGGGCGCTTACCTTGCGTTTGCACTGGCTTTGCTGGTGTTTTTTTTAATGCAGTTTATTGCAGTGCCTGTTGGCATGATGGAAATGGACGATACGCTCAGGCAAAAAGCGCTCGATTATATGGGTTATATTGCCTGGGGCGTGTTCCCTGCCGCTGGTTATATGGTACTGCGAAATTTATTTGAAGGCATAGGTTATACCAAAGCCACCATGTGGATAAGCTTTGTTGGCATTTTGGTAAATATTCCGGCCAACTATATTTTTATTTACGGTAAGTTCGGCATGCCGGCGCTCGGTGGTGCCGGTTGTGGTGTGGCAACGTCTCTGGTGTTTCTGGCGCAGCTGCTGGCCATTAGCCTGTATGCGCTTAAAAGCGCCCGCACAGCGCCTTATCGGGTTAAACTGCCGGATTACAGACCTAAAATCCGCGAGATCTGGCAAATTATTGCGCTGGGCACTCCTATCGCCTTTGCGATGTTTTTTGAAGTAACCCTCTTTGCCTGTATTCCGCTGATGATAGTGCATTTAGGCCCTACCGTTGTGGCGGCGCATCAAATCGCCAATAACTACAGTGCCTTAGTATTTATGTTGCCGCTCAGTATGGGCATGGCAACCACCATTAGGGTCGGCCATCTGGCTGGTGCTATGGATGTAAGGGAGCTGCGTACTGCCATCAGTACCGCTATAGTGCTGGCGATTATAATGGCTTTTGCCATTGCCGGTTTTACCTTTATCACCCGTAGCTGGGTAGCCTCTTTATACACCACAGACGCAACAGTGATCGCCATGGCAAGTTCTATTCTGATTTTGGCCTGTTTTTACCAGATCTCCGATGCGATTCAGGTGGTGTCGAGCTGTGCACTGCGTGGCTTAAAATATACCAAACCAATATTTTTTATTACGCTGATTGCGTACTGGCCTATAGGTTTTGGTTTAGGCACAGTGCTTGGTCTGACCGACTGGCTCACACCCAAAATGGGGGCGCACGGATTTTGGATTGGCATTATCGTCGGTTTGACTGTTGCCGCCGTATTACTGGCCATGATCCTGAAACAGCAACTGCACCGGATAGAAGATGGCCAACAAAAAAACAACACCTCAAACCCAGCAACGCCGGAAACCGCAGCCTGATCGACTAAACAGAAGGCTGTTTGGCGCTTTGCTGCCGCTGTTGTTGTGTTTCATGCTCGGCAGCTGCAGCAAGCCTGATGCCGAAGATTTATGGCTGGATTATCACAGCAGACTTCAGCGTATGCTGGCGCTGCCTGAGTTGGCACCTGAGCTTACTCCTGTGCCTGAACTACCGGCGATACGGCAGCTTTATCAGCCGCTCCCCGACACAAAACTGAATGTACTTGATTTGGTGGTGCTGCGACGCTGTGGATTACAGCAGCTTGTTGCCGCGCGCAATAACAGTCTTGGCAAAACCATGACAGTTGCCAATCAGCTTGGGTATGAGCTGCAATTAATCAGTCAGCTTAAACCCTGCCTGCAGCACCCGGAACTGGATACTGATTTACAACAGAAACTACAGCAGATTTATCAGGAAAAACAGCAACAACTGCCGAGGGTGCTGGCCAATTTCCTGCTGACCGATCAGACATTGCGCCAGCAACTGCATGGCAGTCAGCGTGGCATGCAAAGCGGTGTCAGTATTACCTCAACATTAACGGCACTGCAGCAACTCGGTCAGTTACAGGACTATGTACTCAAAGCGGATCTTACCGCTTTGGCTACCACTGATGCAGCTTTTATTAATTACCAGGTTGGCGCGCTATATCAAAGTCAGGTGCTGGCCGACTGGCAATATAGCCTGAGAGTCAATAACAGCTGGCTCAGTGCACTGAATGCCCAACTTGATGCTGTTAACCTTGAGGTGTTTTGTAAACAACCTCAGGTCAAAGATAAAACAGATATTCTCAACAACATTTTATTGCAACAGTTTATTGGCAAAATTCAGCCCCGTTTGGCTGAATTGGATGGGATCAGTCAGCAATTGCAGCCCGCGTTAAACCGGATTTATCAGCAAAGTCCGGTAGCAGCGACGCTTTATCAGCGCACTGAATCACAGCACCAGGCGCTTAAACAACAACTCAGCCAGCATGTCGCCTGGTGGCAACGTTTACGGCAGCATTGCCAGTTTACAATTGCCGCTAAACCTGGGCAAAGCTGAACGCTTCAGACATTTCGCACAAAATACCAGCGCTTGACTGGGCTTGCCAAAAAATCACTTGCAATAGCCTGGCCGCGAAAATACTATAGCGTCCGTTGTCAAAACCACCTGCCGGTGGAATTGCAAAATGCGTCCTTAGCTCAGTTGGTTA
>DPJG01000015.1 GCA_003543135.1 Rheinheimera sp. | reverse complement strand
CCCACCCCCATCAGATAACGCGGTTTATGCGCCGGCATTTGATCTGTGGTGTGATTGAGAATTTTGATCATTTCATGTTTAGGTTCACCCACCGACAAACCGCCAATGGCATAACCGTCAAAACCAATCTCTTCCAGGCCCTGCAACGACACATCACGCAGGTTCGGATACATGCCGCCCTGAATAATGCCAAAGAGTGCCGAAGGGTTGTCACCATGCGCTTCTTTACTGCGTTTAGCCCAGCGCAGGCTCATTTCCATCGACTTTTTCGCTTGTTTTTCAGTAGCTGGGTACGGCGTACATTCGTCAAAAATCATCACAATGTCAGAGCCAAGCGCAGCCTGCACTTCCATCGATTTTTCCGGTGTTAAAAAGATTTTTTCACCATTGAGCGGAGAGCGGAAAGTCACCCCCTCTTCTTTGATTTTGCGCAGTTCACCCAGGCTAAACACCTGAAAACCACCTGAGTCGGTCAGGATTGGTTTTTGCCACTGCATAAAATCATGCAGGTCACCGTGTTTTTTAATAATGTCGGTGCCAGGGCGCAGCATCAGATGAAATGTATTGCCCAGGCAAATTTGCGCGCCTGTTGCTTCCAGTTCTTCCGGCGTCATGCCTTTGACTGTGCCGTAAGTTCCCACCGGCATAAAGGCCGGAGTTTCCACAACGCCGCGGTCAAATACCATACGGCCACGACGGGCTTTGCCGTCTGTGGTTAATAATTCAAATTTCACAATAACCTCGTATCGCCGGAAAAACAGTCCAGCGCTTGTCAAAAAACCGCCCGATTGTAGCAGAAAGAAATGCCGAACCCTACCCTTGTCACGGCCTTTTGCGCCGCAACAAAAGCAGAGTCAGCAGCAGGATTCAGAGAATAAGCATGGCATCGCCATATGAGTAAAAACGATACTGCTCGTTAATGGCTGTTTGGTAGGCATTCATTACAAATTCACGGGAGCTGAACGCAGATACCAGCATAATCAGCGTAGATTCCGGCAGGTGGAAATTGGTGATCAGGCCATCCACCACGGCAAACTGATAACCTGGGTAGATAAAGATCCGGGTGTCCCCGCTGTAGGCTTCCAGCTCTTTGCCGTTATTTTTGGCAATTTGTGCCGCCGACTCCAGCGACCGCACTGAAGTGGTGCCCACAGCAATCACTTTATTGCCCCGCGCTTTACAGGCTTTTACCGCCGCCACCACCTCGTCCGGCACTTCGATATATTCAGCATGCATCTGATGTTCAAGTACGTTATCTACCCGCACAGGCTGAAAGGTGCCAGCGCCAACATGCAGCGTGACAAAAGCAAACTCCACACCTTTGGCTTTCAGTGCTGCCAGCAAAGGTTCATCAAAATGCAAGCCTGCTGTTGGCGCAGCCACTGCACCTGGCTTTTGGTTATACACAGTCTGATAACGCTCACGGTCTGCGGCGCTGTCGGGTCTATCGATATAAGGTGGCAGTGGCATATGGCCCAACCGCTCCAGCATGGCAAGCACAGGCTCGCTGCCCGTGACTCTGAGCTCAAACAACTCGCCCTGGCGCTGCAGCATTTCCACTTCAGCATCATTTTCCAGCAGCAACATGGTGCCGGGTTTTGGCGCTTTACTGGCACGGACATGGGCTAAAAAACGCTGTTCGTCCAGCAGTCGCTCTACCAGCACCTCAACTTTACCGCCTGAAGCTTTTTGGCCAAACAGCCGCGCTGGGATCACTCTGGTGTTGTTAAACACCAGCAAGTCACCGGGAGCAATAGCATCAAGGATATCGCTGAATTTATGGTGGGATAATTCTCCGCTCCGTCTGTTTAAACGCAACAACCGGCTGGCTGAACGTTCAGGTTGTGGGAAACGGGCGATCAGCTGCTCAGGCAGCTCAAAACTAAAATCTGTTCTTAACATGGGGTTAGTCCGCTTTACTGACAAACTAAAAAAAGGGGCGCCATTGTACTGAGCTTTGCCGCTGAACTCAAACCAACAGTGCCGTAACAACCTGTTGCAAAATCAGGTTCAACATCAAGATAAATAGCTAAATGATTAATTTTTGTTATTTTTATTTTTCGCACAGATAAAGCCTGACTATAATTGCGGCATTGAAAAATACGGCAGGACGCCGAAATAAGGAGCATAAATGGAACTTTGGTTTACGCTGTGGTTATTTGGCTGCAGTTTGTTAATTTTAAGCTGGTATTGTCATCAGCTGGCACTGGAAAAAGGTTACCCGCCCTGGCTCTTTGCTTTACTTGGCCTGGTTCCACTGCTCAACTTCTTTTCATTGTTATTGTTGTATCTGCTGCCAGATAAAAATGCCCATCTGCATCAGGTGTATTTTAGTAAACACCGGCAACGTCCCTGAAGCTCAGCCCGTTAAAGCAAAAACCAGCATTATGGTGCTGGTTTTTGTTGTGATGGACAGAGTTTCAGCCGTCAGATCTAACGCACAGCACATTTTTTCTGCAGCACTTCGGCAATCAGTGTAGCCATCATACGGTAACTGCGGGCTTTGGTAGACGTAGGCCGCCAGGCTACACCTATATCGCGGTAAGCACCGGCCGTCGCCGGGCTTTGACTAACCAGTTCAGTGCCATCCAGCAAACCGCTGTTAATGGCCATTTGGGGCATAAAGGTCACGCCCAGTTTGTTGTTTACCATCTGGGTTAAGGTATGCAGACTGGTGGCAAAAAACGGATTCACTTTGCGCGAGTCTTCCAGCTCACAGGCTTTTACCGCATGATTGGTCAGGCAGTGTTCCCGTTCCAGTAAAAAAATACTTTCATCCGGCCACTGGCTGATATCGTTCTGAAAACCTCTGTCCAGCCAGTCTTTATGCAGTACCAGCTTAAATGCATCCTGAGCCAACACTTCAGTGTGCAAAGCGCCGGTTTCATAAGGCAATGCCAACAGCACCATATCCAGCCTACCCTCAGCTAAGGCATGCAGCGAATTATCTGAGGTGTCTTCCCGCAGCAACAGCTGTAATTCCGGATAACGCTCACGGCACAGCGCCATCACTTCACTCAGCACAAAAGGTGCAATGGTTGGGATACAACCCAAGCGGAAAGGGCCAGTCATAGGTTTGCCCTGGTGGCGGGCAAAATCGGTCAGCTCTTCACACTGCTCAATGATATAACGTGCCTGACGCACCACATCCTCACCCAGCGGGGTAAAAATAAAGGTTTTATGGTCGCGTTCCAGCAACTGCGCATTCATCGTCTCTTCCAGATTGGCGATGGCAGCACTTAAGGTAGATTGCCCGATATAACAGGCGTCGGCTGCACGACCAAAATGCTGATGTTCATGTAAAGCCAGCAGGTATTGCAGTTGTTTAATACTGG
The DNA here is from genome assembly GCA_003543135.1 of Rheinheimera sp. Taxonomy (GTDB): domain Bacteria; phylum Pseudomonadota; class Gammaproteobacteria; order Enterobacterales; family Alteromonadaceae; genus Pararheinheimera. The sequence goes on along the minus strand of DPJG01000015.1, from coordinate 29,854 downwards.
GTAATCGTTTCATCATTAAATCCGTTAAAAAGAAAGATTTTTACCTGTAATTACGATGAATTGATGCTAGTGGATAAGCGCTAACGCAGCAAGTGAAAATTAAGATTTTGCTAAAGCAAACAAAACTGCAGCAGGCGGCAACACAATGGCAGCACTTTTCAGCAATAAAAAAACCCGCCGCAGCGGGTTTTTATTCTTTTTCAAAAGCTTAGAGCGAACCCATAATACCTTTGATGGCATAGAAGAATACGATGGACAGGAAAGCACCCACTGGTAAAGTGACGACCCACGAAATAAAGATGTTACGGATCACACCTAAATTTAATGCAGCGATACCACGAGCTAAACCTACACCTAATACAGCACCAACCAGGGTCTGAGTGGTGGAAATAGGTAAACCTAAACCAGATGAAATCACCACAGTACTTGCCGCTGCTATTTCAGCCGCAAAACCACGGCTTGGAGTTAAGTGGGTGATATTTTCACCAATGGTCTGAATCACTTTGGCACCCAGAGTCGCCAAACCAATCACAATACCCACAGCACCTAAAGGTAAAATCCACCAATCCAGCGCAACTTTATCCAGTATTTGACCACCAGACTGGATAATACCCACTACCGCAGCCAGAGGGCCAATCGCATTGGCAACGTCATTTGAACCGTGGGCAAAGGCCATACAACAGGCAGTGAAAATCATCAGAATACCAAAGATTTTTTCCACATTGGTAAAGTGCATTTCTTTATCGGCATCCGGATCAATCTTGAGCCGGCTAATGGCAATTTTACCAATCACAGCAACAGTGACTGCGATCGCCAAACATAACCAGATCCCCTCAGCAGTGCTGAATTTAAGACCAACATGTTTCAGACCTTTTGAAACTGTCACATAAGCCATAATAAAAGCGGCAAAAAACATGTAAAAAGGCACATATTTTTTGGCATTGGCCAATGGGTTTTCAGTATCAAAAATCAGCTTTTGTGCACTCATAAAGATCAAATAAGCCAGGATACCTGACAGCACAGGGGTTACCACCCAGCTGCCAACAATACCGCCCACTTCATCCCAGTGCACATATTCCATGCCCACGCCTACTGAGGCAAAACCTATAATGGCACCAACAATAGAGTGAGTGGTCGATACAGGCCAGCCAAAATAAGAAGCCACCAATAACCAGGTGCCGGCAGCCAATAACGACGCTATCATGCCGTACACCAAAAGTTCAGGCACTGGCGCAAAAGCGGCTGCATCAACAATGCCACTGCGGATGGTGGAAGTAACTTCACCACCGGCTAACCAGGCACCGGCAGCTTCAAATACTGCAGCCACAATTAAGGCTTGCTTTAAGGTTAAGGCTTTTGAACCTACTGAAGTACCCATGGCGTTGGCAACATCATTTGCACCTACACCATAAGCCATAAAAAAGCCGAACAAAGCGGCGGCAACCAGCAAATAAAAGCCGTATTGAGACAATAATTCCATGATTTAACTACCCTGAGAATTAACGAGCTAACATGATTTCAAGACGCGAACCCACGCGCAGTGCAGTGTCGGCTAAGTCGCCTACCCACTCCAGCGTGCGGTACAGGAACATCACATCAACTGGATTTAACTCAGTTTCTGCTTTGCGGACAAACTTACGCAGGCTCACTTGCATTTGATCTGTGTCGTGTTCAATCTCGTCGATTTTTTCGACCATCTTGATCACCAGATCCACTTCACGGCCACGGAAACCGGTTTCCAGCAGTTCGTCTAACTCGTTAATAGCATCACAAGCCAACGCCACCGCATCGACACAACGTTGCAGATAAGCGTGAAATTCGGCCTGAATTGGCGCCGGAATTTCCAGCTCACGGCCTAATACCCGGCCTGTGATGTCTTTGGCTTTGTTCGCGATTTTGTCTTGTTGTGACACCAGCTCCAGAATGTCGGTGCGGTCCACAGGCAAAAACAAACCTCGGGGTAAGTGAATACGGATATCTCGTTTTAATTTGTCGGCGTCTTTTTCCAGCGCCACTATCGTCTTCCTGACTTCCGCTGCTTTATCCCAGTCTTTGTTATATACAGCAGCGAAAAATGGTAATAACTGCTCGCTGGCTGTTAATACTTTGCGAATATGCTCTTCGATCGGTTTGATCGGTGATTTAGCAAAAACAGCTAAAAATGCACTTGGCATAAGTGTGCCTCTTGGTTTTTTTAAATGGACGAAAGTCGGCGCGCATTGTACTGCATCAGGTGCTGAATAAAAACGAATTCTGCGCTGAAAATACAAAAGCCAGCCTGAATTTTAGTCAGAACTGGCTGCATTGCCGGTTATTTTTCTGATAGCGCCACAAGGCGCTATCTTTTTGTTTTTTTAACGCCTTGCTGAGCTACAGAGATTATGATCAGCTGCGGGCATTTTGCTCCAGACTATCTTCGTCGCTGTGCCGCACATCTTTGCCTTTAACAAAAGAAATCACGTATTCAGCCACGTTTTTACAGCGATCACCGATACGCTCCAGCGAGCGGGCCGACCAGAGCACATTCATGATTTTTGGAATAGAACGCGGGTCTTCCATCATATAAGTCATCAGCTGACGGGTGATGGCTTCATATTCACGGTCGACTTTTTTATCTTCTTTATATACGGCAAGCGCAGCTTCCACGTCCATCCGGGCAAAAGCGTCCAATACGTCATGTAACATCTGCGCAACATGGCGGCCCATGTTTTCCAGATTGACCAGTAAATCCTGTTGTGCACTGGAAAATGATTCAAGCGCCACTTTGGCAATACGCTCGGCTTCATCACCAATGCGTTCTAAGTCGGAAATGGCTTTGATAATGGCCATAATCAGCCGTAAATCGCTGGCTGCCGGCTGGCGTTTGGCAATAATACGGGTGCATTCACCGTCAATGCGGATCTCCCACTCATTCACTTTTAAATCAGTCGCAATCACTTGCTGCGCCAGCTCTGCGTTGTTTTGGGCAATAGCGGTTAACGCATCCGACAGTTGCTGTTCAATCAAACCACCCATCGCCATGACGTGGTTGCGGATTTGTTCAATTTCTTCATTAAACTGGCTGGAAATGTGTTTTGTCAGATTCAGCTTATCCATCATCAATTCCTCTTTATTAAAGCCCTAAGCGCTTAACCAAAACGACCTGTGATGTAATCTTCAGTCTGCTGTTGCGATGGATTGGTAAACATCTTGTTGGTGGCGTCAAACTCAATTAAATCGCCCATATACATAAAGGCAGTATAGTCAGACACACGGGCCGCCTGCTGCATGTTGTGGGTCACAATGACTATGGTGTATTTGTCCTTGAGCTCATAAATCAGCTCTTCAATTTTTAACGTCGAAATAGGGTCCAGTGCAGAAGCCGGTTCGTCCAGCAATAACACTTCAGGCTCAATGGCAATAGCGCGGGCAATCACCAGACGCTGCTGCTGACCACCGGACAAACCAAAAGCGTTGTCATGCAGACGGTCTTTCACTTCGTTCCAGAGTGCAGCGCCTTTCAGTGAGTTTTCCACCACTTCATCCAACACGCGGCGATCTTTCACCCCTTGCAGGCGCAGGCCATAAGCCACGTTTTCATAAATGGTTTTCGGGAATGGGTTTGGTTTTTGAAACACCATACCGACCTGACGGCGCAGCTCAGCCACGTCCACTTTTTTGTCATAAATATTCTGGCCATCCATCAGAATTTTGCCTTCGATCCGGCAAATATCCACCAGGTCGTTCATGCGGTTAAAACAACGCAACAAGGTGGATTTACCACAGCCTGAGGGGCCGATAAAAGCCGTCACGCGTTTTTCCGGAATACGCAGGTTAATGTTTTTCAGTGCAAGCGAATCGCCGTAGTACAAGCGTAAATCGTTGACTTCTAATTTAATTTTCTCATCCGCCAGGTTCAGTTCGGCATCATTTAATATCGTTTGCTGTTGGGTCATGATTCGTCTCTCATTACTGCAAAATTTGTTCTTGCAGGCAAAACCAGAGTTTTGCCCTTGCTCTGTGTTCTGTTTAGTCTGATTCACTACGGTATTTTTCCCGCAGCCTGTTGCGCAACTGAATGGCGGCCAGGTTCAGCACCATAATCAGGATCACCAACACCAATGCTGTGGCATAAAGCAGCGGCCGTGACGCTTCAACGTTCGGACTCTGGAAACCCACATCATAAACATGGAAGCCTAAGTGCATGATTTTTTGATCTAAATGCACAAAGGGAAAATTACCGTCCACAGGTAAAGTTGGCGCCAGTTTCACCACCCCAACCAGCATCAGCGGTGCCACTTCACCGGCAGCGCGGGCAATGGCCAGGATCAAACCAGTCATCATGGCCGGCGTTGCCAGCGGAACCACCACTTTCCATAAAGTTTCAGACTTGGTCGCGCCCAACGCCAGACTGCCCATCCGGATGGTGCTTGGAATACGTGACAAACCTTCTTCGGTCGATACAATCACCACGGGCAAAGTTAATAACGCCAGGGTCAAAGATGCCCAGAATAAACCCGGGGTACCAAAAGTTGGCGAAGGTAAAGACTCCGGATAAAACAGCGCATCAATACTGCCGCCCATAATGTAGACAAAAAAGCCCAGACCAAATACGCCATACACTATCGAAGGAACACCGGCCAGGTTGTAGACCGAAATCCGGATCACCCGCAGCAGCGGACCATCTTTGGCATATTCACGCAGATAAATAGCCGCCAGCACACCAAAAGGTGTAACGATAATCGACATCAGGATCACCATAGTGACGGTGCCAAAAATCGCCGGGAAAATCCCACCTTCAGTGTTGGCTTCCCTCGGTTCGTCACTGAGGAAATTCCAGATTGCAGCAACATAGTGCTGCAGTTTGTCTGTGGTGCTCATGGCATTCGGGAAATGCGCATGGACTATGTTACCAAGGCTAATTTCCAGCTCTTTACCTTCGGCACTTTGCACCAACAAAACGTCTCTTTTGGTTGCGGCGTACAGCTGCTCTAATTGTTGTTGCAGCGCAGCGTATTCAGCATCAAGCGCCGCTTTTTCTGTTAAAGCTTCGGCCTTGTGTGCCTGCAAAGTTGCTGCATCGGCCTGTGCGAGCTGCAGTTTCCTTTCTGTCAGCCGCAAGGCTTCCAGCTTTTTGTTGATACGGCCGATATCGCCTTTTTCAATCAGGGCAATTTGCTGGTAAATTTCATTGGCGCGGGCAATACGTTGCTGCAGCTCAGTCAACAATTTGTCGCCTTCTGCCACAACCTGCCCCTCCTGCAACAACCGCAGTGGGAAACCATAAAAGTTACCCCACTCGCGCCGCTCAATCACAATGGCATTTTCTGGTTGTGACCAGTCTGATAACTGCGGCTGCAGAAACCAGCTAAAGTCACGGCCGTATAAATCCCGGTTACCCATTTTTAACAAATGGCGCTGATAAAACTCTGCCTGGGTTTCAAGCTTAATGCCTGAATCTTTCAACACAGTGGCACTGACTTCTTCAGTTCTGACCAGCTCAGCCAGAATCATCTGTGTGCTGCCATCAGCTTTGGTCAGTTTGACCTGCTGCAAATCGGCCGGCCAAAAATGACTGGCACCCTGCACAGTGATCAGGCCCAGCACACCAAGTACCATCACCAGACTCAGGGCAATAGCACCGGCATTTAACCAAATCCACGGCGTTCCTGTTCTAAACCACGCTTTCATCACTATGACTCCAACTTACAGGTTACTGAAGCGTTGACGTAAACGCTGCCGAATCAGCTCGGCGACAGTATTAAAAATAAAGGTAAAGACCAACAGCACCAGCGCAGCCAGGAACAACACCCTAAAGTGAGTGCTACCCACTGCAGTTTCCGGTAGTTCTACCGCTATATTGGCCGACAAAGTGCGCATGCCTTCAAACAGGTTAAAGTTCACAATAGGGCTATTACCTGTCGCCATCAGAACTATCATGGTTTCGCCCACGGCACGGCCAAAACCCACCATCACGGCGGCAAATACGCCCGGGCTTGCTGTTGGCAACACAACATTCATCATGGTTTGCCATGGTGTTGCACCCAGTGCCAATGAGCCCTGCGTCAGGTGTTTTGGTACGTTGTAAATGGCATCTTCAGCAATCGAAAAGATATTGGGGATAACCGCAAAGCCCATGGCAATGCCCACCACCAGAGCGTTACGCTGATCATAAGTAATGCCGTTGTCAGTCAGCCACTGACGTAAATTGCCGGCAAAAAACATGTGGTCAATCACCGGGCTTACCTGTACACAAAGGTAAATCAGCAGCATGATGACCGGAATAAGCACCACCACTTCCCAGCCATGCCCCAGTGCAAAACGCAGCTTTTCCGGGGCATAACGCCACAGATAAGCAGTTGCAATCATCATCAGCGGCAGCAGCAGTAAAATGGAGAACACTGCACTTAAATAAGATTCAATAAAAGGCGCTAACCACAGGCCGGCTAAAAAGCCCAGGATCACTGTAGGCAAAGCTTCCATCACTTCAATGGTAGGTTTGACCTTGCCTCTTAATGCCGGCGCCATAAAATACGCTGTGTATAAAGCGCCCATCAGAGCCAGCGGCGTGGCAAATAACATGGCAAAAAATGCCGCTTTTAAGGTGCCCGACGCCAAAGGCACCAGGCTCATTTTGGCTTCAAATTCATCAGAACCTGAAGATGCCTGCCAGATATAGTCTTTTTCAGCGCGACCTTCATACCAGACTTCGTTCCACATCGCTTTCCAGCTGACTTCCGGATGGGCATTGTCCAGTGCAAAATGCTGCACTGTGCCGTTTTTATCAAAAGCCAGGAAACTCTGGTTGATTGGTGAAATGGCAATACGCGCAGGTTGCAGTTGTTCACCCAAAGGTTCCAGCATCAGGGTGCGGGCTGAGGTGCCGTAATGAATGCCCAGATAACCTTTGGCATCAATGGCCATAAAACCTTTGCGCGAATATTCAGGTTCAATCTGCACAATAGCTGCCGGATGTTGCTCAAAGTCGCGGATATGTTTTAAGTGGAAGTTGTTGTGTTCATCACGCACTAAAAACCACTGACTGAGAGAACCGTCACTGCCACCTGCGATCAGCGACACCGAGCCCACCAAAAATTCCAGTGCCGTTAGCTGCTGACCAGCTTTTACCGCACTGATGGCTTCTACATAACGGGCTGATGCCGGGTCGCGGATATCGTAATAATGAATATTGCCCTGAGTGTCAGCCACAAACAGGTTTTGTAATGTGGTGTCGACCAGCATTTTTAACACTGTCTTTGGCGCATCCGGCAGCTGGTATTCACTGCGTTCTAAGGTCGTTTCGCCGGTTAAAAACTCGGTTTTGGCTTCAAACAGGTTATAAGACAAACGGCCATCGGCAGTAAATGCAGTAATAGCAGTGCCTGAAGGACCTTCCTGCACCGCCAGCGATAAAATAGCCTGTTGTTTGGCGTCCAGCTGTAAAGGTGTTTCACCCAGCGGATAAGTCACCACAGGCACTATCTGCCTTTTATCATTAGGGTAACTTAAGTTGTATTCGTGTTTGGCCACCAGCACCTGACCATTGGATAAACCAAAAGCAATAATGCCGGAGCGGGGTTCACCCCGGGAAAAACTGGTGATGCTGGCGCCTTCAGGCAAGGCCAGCTGCAGTTTTTGCCCGGGCTCACCGGTTTGTGCATTAAAAAACTGCAACTCACCGGCTTTATTGGCCACAAGCCCTACTTCACCATAACGCTCCAGGTTGGCAAAAATAGCGTTTTGTTCCGGGCTTTGATAAGTCTGCTGCTGCTCAGTTGATGCCGAAGAAAAAATCGGCCCCACCTCTGAGAACAGGTACACAAAAATAGTGGTAAATGCCAGTACCACACTGATACCGGCAAAGGCGATGCCATAACGGGACATTTGATCTTTCAGACTACGCCAACGGCGTAACCGGGCGCGGCGTTCACCGCTCGGCAACAGCGACTGAAGTTCGGTCTGCGTGCCGGCTGAACTGGCTTGGTTAGGTTGCATTGTTGCACATCCACTTCTGACTTTAGGATGCTGCAAACTATAGAGCAGGAATATGTCAGAAATATTACATAAAGCGTTTTTGTCACACAGTTGACACAAAAATGTCAGAATGGCTGAAAAATCAATGGCCTGAGCCAGCGGCTAACTGTACAACGATGCACTGCTTGCACAAAAAACAACGGCGCCCAATGGCGCCGCTATGATTCTGCATGCAAGTTGTTGTAATGCAGTCTTGTTATTTAATGCCTAACTCAGCCAGCACCTTGGCTGCAACTTTATTTGGCACTGGTACGTAACCGTCACGTACCACAATTTCCTGACCACGTTTAGACAACACCATCTTGACGAATTCACGCTCCATTGGCGCTAACTCTTTGTTTGGGTGTTTGTTGACGTACACGTACAGGAAACGCGACAGTGGGTATTTACCATCTAAAGCGTGTTCAGCTGTTGGCTCAACAAAAGGCTCACCGGCTTTTTTCGCCAGAGGTAAAGCACGGACACCAGAGGTGATATAACCGATGCCTGAATAACCGATACCGTTAATGGATTCACTGACACCCTGCACTACAGATGCAGAACCAGGTTGTTCGTTGATGCTGGCTTTAAAGTCACCGTTACATAAAGCGTGTTCTTTAAAATAACCGTAGGTACCAGACACAGCGTTACGGCTGTAAGTGGTGAAATCACGGTTGGCCCAGGCACCTGTTAAACCCAGCTGACCCCAGCGTGTTACGTCTTCTTTGTAAGCACAACGACGGGTTGCCGAGAAAATAGCGTCAACCTCTGCAATGGTTAAGCCTTTGATTGGGTTGTCTTTGTTAACATAAACAGCCAGTAAGTCGATAGCAACAGGCACAGCTGTTGGTTTGTAACCATACTTGGCTTCAAATGCCTGCACTTCTGATGGTTTCATCGCCCGGCTCATAGGGCCAAAGTTGGCGGTGCCTTCAGTTAAGGCGGTTGGTGCAGTAGAAGAACCTGCGCCCTGGATCTGAATATTCACGTTCGGGTACACCTTGCGGTAGTCTTCCGCCCATAAGGTCATCAGGTTGTTTAACGTGTCAGAACCAATGCTGGAAATATTGCCCGACACACCGCTGGCCTTTTGATAATCTGGCAGCGCCGGATCCACTTTGGTACTGGCGGCAACACTAAAAGATAAAGTAGCGGCAACCAAAGTTGCGGTAGTTAACATGTTCAAAGCTTTCACTATGCTGTCCTCTGTTGGCAAAATCAGGCTTCGGCCTGCGGTTCGAATTCATGTCATCTTATGAGCCGAATATGACAATCTTAAGAAGTAAATATGACACTATTATGACTACCAATAAATTTTACCCGGTCACAGGCTGGAGTTTTTAAGCTGAGGGTCTATAGTTTCGGCTTGCTAAATTTCAGCGGCTGTTTGCGACTAACGCCGCCGCCCGCGCTGGACATACCAGCGCTGAGCAGTTAAAACTACAACAACAAGTTTGTGAATGATGTACAACTTAAAAACAAGGAATTGCGCTATGAAGCAGTTGGTTCTGACACTGATTGGTAAAGATAAAGCAGGTTTGGTTGAACAGCTGGCAACTGTGATTAATGCCCATCATGGGAACTGGACAGCCAGTAACCTGAGCCATCTGGGTGGTTATTTTGCCGGTATATTACAGGTTGAAGTGGCAGAAGAACACGCAGCGGCGTTAACTGCGGCGCTGGAAACCATGCAGGAGCTGGACGTTAAAATCCATCAGGGCATGGAGTCTAAAGTCAATCCACAGCAGCAACTGAAGTTTGTCATCACCGGCAACGACAGGCCAGGCATAGTTCGCGAGCTGTCTTCAGTGATTAAACACAAAGGCACCAACATTATTCACTTTGAAAGCTCAAAACAAAGTGCACCCAACTGGGGCGTGCCACTCTTTAACGCTATTGCCACAGTGGAATTGCCACAAGGCTTAAATAAAGAAGAAGTCGTGCGTGCGCTGGAAGCTATTGCTTCTGATGTGGTGGTCGATGTTGAAGATCTGCATTAATACACAAAGAAACAGACAAGATAGCCCGCTGCGGCTATCTTGTTCATAAATCTTTCATCAAATTGCCATAGAGTGCCGCAACCCCCGCGGATGATGGTCACCTTATGAATGCACAACAACAGACAGTAACTGAATTGCATTATTTCCCCAAAGAACTGAGCTGGTTAGCCTTTAATGAACGTGTGCTGCAGGAAGCAGCAGATGAACGTAACCCGCTGATTGAGCGGCTGCGCTTTTTAGGTATTTATTCCAATAACATGGATGAGTTTTACCGGGTGCGGGTTGCAGACGTTAAAAGACGAATTTTACTGAAAAAATATCAGGCAGATGAAGAAGATGCCGAACAGCTGATGCTGGATATCCAGCGGCAGGTGTTGCGGTTGGGTGACAAATTTAACGGTATTTACCAGACTTTGTTGCTGGAGCTTCGTAAACACAATATTGAATTTATTGACCAGCATAAACTCAATGAATCGCAGTCGGCCTGGGTGCGCACTTATTTCCGCGAACGGGTGCTTCGGCATATATCCCCTATTTTGCTGTCGAATGAAGATTTAAAACTGTCAAAACGGTTAGAAGACAACGCCACTTATCTGATGGTGGAAATGACCGGCGCCAACAAAGCTGAATACGCCATAGTGCAGGTGCCCACCGAAGAAGTGTCACGTTTTATTGAACTGCCGATTTATTTAAATAAAACCAAAAAACGCGGCCGTTACCGCCATCAGTTTATGATGCTGGATGATTTAATCATTCATTGTCTGCACGACTTATTCCGTGGTTTTTTTGAATTTTGTGACATTCAGGCCTTTTCACTCAAACTGACCAAAGACGCCGAATACAATTTAAGTGACACCCTGGACCAAAGCTTATTGGATAAAATGTCCAGAGGTATTCGCCAGCGGCTGGAATCTGAGCCGGTGCGGCTGGTGTATGACGCCACTATGCCGGAACATATGCTGAAAATTCTGAAAAAACAGCTTGGCGCAAGCTCTTTTGACTCCCTTATTCCGGGCTCACGCTACCGCAACTTTAAAGACTTTATCAGCTTCCCCAATATTGGCCACGCCAGTTTGGAATATCCGCCGCTACCGCCTTTGCCAAGCCCGGATTTTGAGCAGCACACCACCACTTTTGATGCCATTCGCAGCAATGACGTGCTGCTGCATTACCCCTATCATAACTTTACTTACTTTACCGAGTGGGTGCGCCAGGCGTCTTTTGACCCGAAAGTCACTTCAATCAAAATGACGATGTACCGGGTGGCCAAAAACTCACGGGTCATTCATTCATTGCTGGACGCTGTGCGCAACGGTAAAAAAGTTACAGTGGTGGTGGAACTCAAAGCCCGTTTTGATGAAGAAAACAATATTCACTGGGCCAGACGCATGACGCAGGCCGGCATCCAGGTGGTGTTTGGCCTCACTACGTTAAAAATTCACTCCAAACTTTGTTTAATCAGCCGGCACGAAAAAGGCAAAGTGGTGAAATACGCCCATATCGGCACCGGCAACTTTAATGAAAAAACCGCCCGGGTTTATACCGATATGAGTTTGTTCACCTGTCATGGCGAAATTTGTGATGAAGTGGATCAGGTGTTTGAGTTTATAGAATACAGCTATAAACCATTTAAATTTAATCACTTAATAGTGTCCCCTACCTGGAGCCGCGCCAAACTGACCGGCCTGATCCAGCGTGAAATTGACTTTGCTGTCAGCGGGCGCAAAGCAGAAATTCTGCTGAAAATTAATAACCTGGTCGACAACGACATTGTGGATTTACTCTACAAAGCCAGTCAGGCCGGGGTAAAAATCCGCATGATCATCCGTGGTATGTGCTCGTTAGTGCCCGGCATTGCGGGCAAAAGCCACAATATTAAAGTCATTAGTGTGCTCGACCGCTACCTTGAGCATGCGCGGGTTTATCAGTTCCACAATGGCGGAGATATCGACTTATACCTGTCGTCCGCCGACTGGATGACCCGCAATATCGACCAGCGGGTGGAAGTGGGTGTGCCTATTTATGATGCGCGGATCAAACAGCAAATTATGACGATCCTGGATTTGCAATGGCACGACAACGTGAAAGCCCGTATCATTGACCAGTTACAACAGAATGCCTACGTCAAACGGGGCAATAAAAAGAATATCCGCTCGCAACAGGCCATTTATGATTATCTGGCCAGTCAGCAGTTTGGTCCGACGATTCAGGCAGAACCATGACCCAGTTAACTCCCAGCGCAATTGCTGCAGCCGAACTTATTGCTGCAGTAGACTTAGGCTCCAATAGTTTCCATCTGGTGATAGCACGCATCATGGATGGCGCTTTGCAGCTTTTGCACCGGGAAAAACAAAAGGTTCAGCTGGCCGATGGTCTGGATGAACAGCTGATGCTAAGCGATGAGGCCATGCACCGTGGCCTGGTGGTGTTAAAACAATTTGCCGACACGCTGCAGGGCGTGCCGTCCGGCTCTGTGCGGGTCATTGCCACTTACACCCTGCGCCGCGCCAAAAACGCCAACAGCTTTTTGCATAAAGCCAAAGCGGTATTTCCTTACCCTATTGAAGTCATTTCCGGCCAGGAAGAAGCCCGTTTTATTTATCAGGGTGTGGCGCATTTTGAACATTATGCCGGCCAGCGCCTGGTCATGGACATTGGCGGTGGCAGTACCGAATTTGCCATTGGTTTAGATTTTCAGCCGCTGCGTCTGGCCAGCCGCAACATGGGCTGTGTCAGTTACGCCAGACAGTTTTTTGCCAAAGGCAAAATCAGTGAAAAACGTTTTGAGCGCGCTATTATTCAGGCAGAACAAGAGCTTGAGAACATAGTGAACAACTACAAAACCACCGGCTGGCAACAGGTGGTGGGCACCTCAGGCACCATTAAAACCATTAAAGATATTATTAGTGGCCTGGGCTGGCATCCGCATTGTATTGAGCTTGCTCATCTGGAAAAAATAAAACAGCTGGCCCTGGCGCACGAAAATTGCGACGAACTGGATTTACCCGGCCTGACTGAAGACAGAAAACAACTGCTTTGCCCTGGCCTGGCTATTCTGATCGCCGCTTTTAATATGCTGGATATCGACCAGATGGTGTATGTGGATGCAGCGCTGCGTGAAGGCGTGTTGTACGAAATGAGCAACCGGCTGCAACATCAGGATATCCGCAGCCATACGGTGGCAAGCCTGGTCAAACGTTATGCCATAGACACAGAGCAGGCCGAGCGGGTGAAAAAAACCGTACTGATGTTACATGCCAAGGTACAACCCAACTGGCCACTTGGCGATGAATGGCCGCAGCTGCTTGGCTGGGCCGCCACTTTGTATGAAACCGGCCTGCAAATTAATTCGTCCAGTGTGCAGCGCCACAGCGCTTATATTCTGTCAAACACCAGCCTGCCCGGTTTTAACCAGGAGCAACAACAGCTGTTGTCTTGTCTGGTGCGTTTTCACCGCCGCAAAATTAAACCTGATAAATTTCCGCCTTTTTATTTATTCCAGCACCAGCAGGTACATCAGGCACTGGCCTTGTTCCGTCTGGCCATTTTGCTGAATCAAAAGCGCCGTGACGATGTGGTACCGGCACTTGAGCTGCACGCCAAAGGCAACCAGCTGGAATTACAAATACCCGCTGAGTGGTATCAACAACAAAGTGTATTGGCAGCCGATTTGCTGGCAGAAAAAGAGCATCTGGCCACTGTTGGTATTGAACTGCAGTGCCCTGGCCTTAGGCAAACCTTGCTGGAAGAATAACGGCTGGCTGTGATTGCCAGCCGTCAGTACCTGCAAGCCAAGATTTGTGATGCTGGCCAAAAGCCGATACCTTGTGCTGCAACTGAGTATTGTCATTTAGTTTTTTATGAAGTGCTTTTTTGAGTCATGGCCACCTGCCGGTGGCCAGCGCCACGGAGATCGACCATGCGTATTTGCCTGCCTGCCCTGTTTTGTTTAAGCGCTTTTTATGCGCAACACGCCAATGCCGATTTAAAACCTGCACTGGAGCCACAGATCAGCAAGCTGATGCCACAAGTCATTAGCTGGCGCCGTGATTTACACCAACATCCGGAGCTCTCCAACCGCGAGTTCCGTACCAGTGAACTGGTGGCCAAAGAGCTGAAAAAACTTGGGCTGGAAGTACAAACCGGCATTGCCCATACCGGCGTGGTCGGTGTTCTGAAAGGAGGCAAGCCTGGTCCTGTGGTGGCGCTACGTGCCGACATGGATGCACTGCCGGTAACAGAGCAGGTGGACATTCCTTTTGCTTCCAAAGCCAAAGCTGAATTTAACGGCCAGGAAGTCGGTGTGATGCATGCCTGTGGTCACGACGCCCATGTGGCTATGTTATTAGGCGCTGCTACGGTGCTGAAATCACAGCAAAAAAATCTTACAGGCACTGTGGTCTTTATTTTTCAGCCGGCCGAAGAAGGCCCGCCGGCCGGTGAAGAAGGTGGTGCGGCGTTAATGCTAAAACAGGGTTTATTCAGCAAACTCAAACCCGATGCCATTTTTGGTGTCCATGTGTGGCCGGGGCCAAGCGGTCAGCTGCAGGTCAAAGATGAAGGCATAATGGCCGCCGCCGACAGTTTTGAAATTAAAGTCAAAGGGGTGCAGGTGCATGGCTCCAGCCCATGGCGTGGGGTTGACCCTGTGGCCGTCACAGGCCAGCTGATCACCGCGCTGCATCAAATTCCGGCGCGCCAGCTGGATGTCACCAAAGCACCCGCAGTGCTGTCGATAGGCCAGGTGAATGGCGGTGTGCGCTGGAATATTATTCCGGATGAAGTGACTCTGGGTGGCACAGTCCGCACCTTTGACCCACAAATGCGCGAACAGCTTTTAAGCAAAATGAAACATACCGCTGAGCATATTGCTGCCGCCAGCGGCGCCAGCGCCGAGTTTAGCCAGCGTGGTTTTGCTGCTGTGACCTGGAATGATGTCAAACTCACGCAATGGGCCATGCCCAGCCTGCAATGGGCTGGCCGCGATGCAGGTGTAGCACCAATTAAACCTATTACTGCTTCAGAAGATTTTTCCTTTTATCAACAGCAGGTGCCTGGCGTGTTTTTCTTTTTAGGTATTAACGAGCCAGGGGTGAGTGTGGAAAAAACCGCACCCAATCACTCGCCGTTTTTTAAAATTCATGAACCGGCCATGGAAAACGGCGTGCGCGCACTGACCGCTTTAGCCGTTGATTTTCTTGAGAAAAAATAACAAGAACACAGCGCTCACGCCATGAGGGCAAGTAGCATCAGATTAACCATCAACGCGGCTTGTGCCGCGTTTTTTGTGCACTTTTTTAGTGAACTTTTTTACTGAACTTAGCGCCGCCAAATCGCCAGTTTGCGACCGCCAAGTGCACTGAGCGGCGCTTTGGTGCTGCCACATCCCCCGTCAAACAGAGCCCAATCAAACACAGTCTCAAGGCGTTAAGCTGAGCTTCAACCGCTTCTGCTATGCTGTAAAAGTTCCGACATTAGTAACAAAACCCGGCGGAATTCCGGGCTGATTACTTTGGGCTGTCTTCTGAAAACAAGGACTTTGGATATGTTACGGCTGCTACTTGTTTGCCTGTGGTTTTGTGCTGCGCTTGGCAGCTCTTCCGCCCAGGCGGCCAAACCTGTGCTGGTGGTGGGTATTGGTTTTAGCGACCAGGTGAATATGAGCCGCAAAGGCAGCAATTATCATCTGGATGTGCTGCTGTGCTACCGCTTGTTTACTGAATTGGGTTATCAGGTGAAGTTTATTGTGGCGCCTTATGCCAAGCTGACCCAACTGTTACAACAACGCCAGATTGATGTCGCCACCCGGCAATCGGGTCAGTTGCAGAGCAACTTATATTACAGTCCGGTGTATTTGCAGGTGCATAATCTGGTGTTCGCCCGGCAGAACTTTTCCGGCACTATCAAAACTATTCAAGATTTAAAAGCCTATCCGCTGGTTGGTTTTCAAAATGCCAGTTATGTGCTGGGACAGGAATTTGCCAAAGTCAGCCGCGAAGCGCCGTCGTACCGGGAAGTGTTTGACCATATTCAGGCGGTGCAACTGCTGCTCAAAGGCCGCACTGAGCTATTGGTGCTGAATAAAAAAACCTTTTACCGGCGTTTGGCTGAGCTGCAACAACCCACCTCGCTGGTGCGCAGTTTTGATGTATTGCCACAAGTTGAATACCGGCTGGCATTTTCAGCCCCGAAACTGCAACAAAAGGTAGAGCCACTGCTGCAAAAATATCTGCAGCAAGGCGCCATTAGCGATATCGAACAACAAGCTCTTAAAGCGCCGGAGCAGGTAGAAAAACTGCTGCGGCGGCAGCGCTAACTGATGCGCGAACAGCGGCAGTAGCCAAAACTAAAACTTTAACAATCAGGCCGAAGATTTACGGTTGCTTTTTGTTGTTGCCACCGGCAATACCAGTTCAGGTGGCAAGGCAAAAGAAAAACTGCTGCCGTGTTTCGGCTCGCTGAAAATCATCAGTCTGGAGTGATGGCGCGACAATACATGCTTCACAATTGCAAGGCCAAGACCAGTCCCGCCTGTGGCGCGGGTGCGGGCTTCGTCGACCCGGTAAAACCTTTCTGTTAAACGTTTGACATGATGGGCGGCAATGCCCTCACCATTGTCAGTGACTCTGAACAGCGCTTTTTGGTGTTCACGCTGCCACACCACTTCAATGCTGCCGCCATCGGGGGTGTATTTAATGGCGTTGGTAATTAAATTAGAAAAAGCACTGCGCAGCTCTTCGGTGATACCTGTCACTTTTAAGTCAGGATCAATCCGGAACACCAGCTGATGCTGTTTATCGCGGTTTAAGCTATGGGCTTCCTGCTCCAGCAGCGCCAGCATAGCCGGCACATCCACCACTTCATCAAAATGCACTTTGGCGGCTGCTTCAATGCGCGACAGCGTCAGCAGCTGTTGCACCAGCGCATCCATGCGTTTGGTTTGATCCAGCATCACCCCATGGGCTTTTTGCCAGACGGGCTCTGGCGGCATGCTGCTGGCGTCCATCATTTCCAGATAACCCTGCAGCACTGTCAGTGGGGTGCGCAGCTCGTGCGACACATTGGCGACAAAATCTTTGCGGATTTGCTCCAGTTGTTTTAGCTGGGTAATGTCGCGGATGATCAACAAATGTTGTTTTTCACCGTATTGCAGCATGCGATATTCCAGTGTCACATCCTCGGTTAAAGGCGACACCAGCTCCAGCGCAGTATCAAACTGCTGCAGTTGCAAAAACTGTTGAAACTCCGGATTACGGATCAGGTTATCAATACGCTGGCGTTCGTCCATCGGCCAGCGTAAACCGGCCAGTTGCTGCGCCAGTTTGTTACACCAGACGATGGTCCAGTCGTTGCTGAGCACCACTATAGCGTCGGGTAAAGCTTCAGCGCCGTCGCGGAACCTGCGCACTAAGGCACGTAATTCTTTGTTTTTCTTGCGGGATTTGCGCTGACGGTAATAAATACCATCAAACACTTGTTGCCAGCTGCCATCACCGGCCGGCGGCGACAGTTTTCTGTCACGCCAAAGCCACTTGTCCAGTAAAAACAAATGCTTGTAATGCCAGCCAATAATGCCGACACACAACAATAATAAAAATTCGGTGGCCAGGTTAAACAACCAGCCGAAGAATAAAGCCAGCGCTGCCAGGCCAATCAGCCGCAGCGCTATTGTGCGTTTGGAGAGTAATAACCGCATAACACCTGCTTTGGGATAAAAGCCAGCAGTGGCTGGCTTACCGGCACTGTGTATATCAATGTGCTGTTGCCGGCCAGCATCAGGCAGCCGGCATCAGCAGTCAAACAGAGTGCAAAACGAGCTTACTTTACCGAAAAACGGTAGCCAGAGCCACGTACTGTCTGCACTAATCTGTCATGTCCTGCCACCGAAATGGCTTTACGTAACCTTCTGATATGCACGTCCACTGTTCTGTCTTCCACATACACATTGGTGCCCCAAACATGGTCCAGCAGCTGCTCGCGGCTGTAAACCCGCTCCGGATGCGTCATAAAAAAGTGCAGTAAACGGAACTCAGTTGGCCCCATTTCCAGCGGATTTTCCGCTGCCATCACGCGGTGTGACACCGGATCCAGCTTCAGGCCCTGCACTTCAATCACTTCATCCAGGCTGGTAGGTGCCACCCGGCGGATCACCGCTTTAATGCGCGCCATCAGCTCTTTGGGTGAAAATGGCTTGGTGACATAATCGTCGGCGCCCACTTCCAGCCCCCGCACCTTGTCTTCTTCTTCACCGCGGGCTGTGATCATAATGATCGGAATAGCGCGGGTTAACTCGTGCTGTTTCATCTTTTTAGCGATCTGAATACCGCTGCCACCAGGCAACATCCAGTCCAGCAGTACTAAATCCGGATAAGGCTCGACCAGCTGGTTGATTGCAGCATCAAAGTCACCGGCCGTGCTGGCCTGATAACCATTTTGCTCCAGCACAAAACACAGCATATCGCGGATTGGTGCTTCATCTTCCACTATCAAAATTCTTCTCGACATAACCTGTCACCCATCTGTCCTGTTGTATTGGACTTAGTATCTGCTGCCATTATGACAATTTTATGAAACAAAGCGCGGCTTTTTCCAAAAGCGCATTTTTTGTGAAAAAGATGTCATAACCAACCGCCAAAGCTGCCACTGTCGGGCTTGCCTTTGAAGCTGTTTTTGTCCTATGCCAACACCGATATTTGCTGCATCTTCCCGAAAACGTCACCAGCTGCGCCAGTGCACACTATGACAGTTTTATGAAGTTTTTTCTGCCAACAGAGCGCCAGCCCTTGTCATTGCTGCACCTTGTCATAATGTCATCACAGTGTCGATTTTCTGTCACAAAACAGTCACAGCCTTCTTTTACCTTCAGCTCAGTTTTTTAATCCCTGACTTTGGTTTCTGGCTCTATGGAGAAGAAGATGGCTTTTGCAAAAATTCTGAAATTAAGCGCTATGGCTTCAGCGCTGGCCCTGGCCGGCTGTGGCGGTGGTGATATTGTGGTCAATACCGGCAGCAGCACCAGCCCGACCACCCCAACCAATCCAACAACACCCACCCCACCTCCAGCTTCTGTCTGCCCGGCCTTTGCCAAACAAGGTGCCAGTTTAGGCGGTGTAACTAAACCTATCTGTGAAATCAGCGGCACTTTAACTGCAGATGCCACTTTAACGGCCAATATCGCCTGGGCCTTAAGCGGCAAAGTTGCTGTAGGTAACGACAATGCCAACAGCGCCGTATTAACCATTGAACCAGGCACCACTATTTTTGGTAAATCCGGTGCAGATTATCTGGTGATTGCCCGTGGCTCACAAATCCGTGCTGTCGGCACCAGCGCCAGCCCAATCGTTTTTACTTCAGTCAACGACATGATTGGCTCAGTAAATGAAGACTCTACCGCTCAATGGGGTGGTTTAGTGTTATTAGGCCGCGCGCCAAGCAACAAGTGTGACGCCGCCGCCCTTGCCGGCTGCAAAATTGAAGCTGAAGGGAACGCCGGCCCATACGGCGGTGACAAGCCGGAAGATAACAGCGGTATTTTAAAGTTTGTGCAGGTGAAATATGCCGGTTTTGAAGTATTAACCGACAACGAATTAAACGGCATTACCTTTGCCGGTGTGGGTTCAGGCACCACTGTGGATTACATTCAGGTGCACAACAACCTGGACGACGGTGTGGAGTTTTTTGGCGGTACTGTTAATGCCAAACATGTGGTGTTAACCGGCAACCGTGACGACTCCTTAGACTGGGCGGATGGCTGGACAGGTAAAATGCAGCACGTGCTGATCCAGCACAGCAAAAACGACGCCAAAGCCAACCGCGGTATTGAAGCCGACAACCAGTCCGGTAATTTTTCTGCCACGCCTATCAGTAAACCAAAAATTGCCAACATGACCATCCTTGGCAACAACTACAAATCTGCCGACGCCGACTCTGAAGGTATTTTGCTGCGCGCCGGTACCGCCGGTGAAATTTACAACACCATTATTAAAGGCCCGGCCGGTATGGGCGAGTGTCTGGAAATTGAAACCGAGCAGTCGGTCCAGCAAGCGCAAAACGGCGGTTTACTGATGCGCAACTCAATTATCGACTGTAAAGAACCTTTTAAAAATCCAAAAGATGCCCAAGGCAACACGCTGCTGGATGTAAAAGCCTGGTTTATGGCACAAAGCGGCAATATGACCACAGACGCCCTGCTGGGTGGTTATATGCCAGCTTCAACCTCGCCTGCACTGAAAAACGGTTACAACGTGTCGAACTTTGTTGACGCCTGGTTTGACGATGTCGACTACATCGGTGCTTTTGATGGGGTGTCAGACTGGACCAAAGGCTGGACCTTCGGCCTGCATGCGTCCACTGCTATTGCTGCCTGCCCTGCCGGCACCACTGAAGTTGCTTCTTTAACAGGTAAATTAAACTGTGAGCTCAAAGGTGATATCACCAGCAACGTCACTTTAGTGGCCGGTGCGGATTATGTGTTAAATGGCCGGGTGCGTATTGGTGTGGACAACACCACAGCCGCCACTTTAACAGTACAACCTGGCGTTACAGTGTATGGCCGCTCAGGTGCAGACTTCCTGGTGGTGACCCGCGGTTCAAAAATTAACGCCGAAGGCACCCAGCAAAACCCTATTACCTTTACCTCTTTGCAAGACGTGATTGGCGCACCAACAGCGGCCGGTCAGTGGGGCGGTATGGTGTTATTGGGCAAAGCACCAAGCAACAAGTGTGACCAGGCCAATCTGGCCGCCTGTAAAATTGAAGCTGAAGGCAACGCCGGCCCTTATGGTGGTGCTGATGTGAACGACAACTCTGGCGTACTGAAATATGTGCGGGTGAAACACGCAGGTTATGAAGTACTGCAAGACAACGAATTAAACGGCATTACCTTCGCCGGTGTGGGTGCAGGCACGACAGTCAGCCACATTCAGGTACACCAGAACCTGGACGACGGTGTTGAGTTCTTCGGCGGTACTGTCAACGTGAAGTATGTGGTTTTGACCAGCAATGGTGACGACTCACTGGACTGGGCAGATGGCTGGAACGGTAAAGGTCAGTATTTCCTGGTAAAACACGATGCCAACAACGGCGAAGCCAACCGGGGTATTGAAGCTGACAACCAGTCATCTAACTTCTCGGCCACGCCGGTTTCTAACCCGACTATTGCCAATATGACCATTATCGGCAACAGCTACAAGTCGGCCGAAAAAGACTCTGAAGGTGTGTTGTTACGCGCCGGCACCAATGCCCAGCTGCATAACTTTGTGATTGCAGGCCCAACCGGCATGGGTGAGTGTCTGGAAATTGAAACTGCCCAGTCTCAGGCGCTGGCCGCATCAGGTGCCCTGGTGATGACGCACTCTGTGATTGGCTGCCCTGAGCCATTCAAAGGCACAGTATCTGCCAACCAAACAGTGAAACAATGGTTTGAAGGCCAGCAAGGCAACAAAACGGCGGCCGATCAGGCAGCTGTGCTGAATGGCATTTACACCATCGACACCACAACACCAAAAGATATGTCTGCTGTAAACAGCTTCTTCAGCAAATCCGCCACTGTGGGTGCTGTAGATGCCAGCAGCGACTGGACCAAAGGCTGGACTGTTGGTTTAGGCCAATAAGTCAAAAGCCGCCGGTTTGATGACCGGCGGCTTTGTTTTTGCTGCGGCCTTATGACAACAGCAAGACAAACACAAGACACTGATAAGACAACAGTTCGCTACATTTGACGCCGGCTGCACCGCATCTGATGCCCAGCCACCAAGTGAGCCCACAGGAATAAATAAAGATGAGCAGCAAGCATAGTTTTCAATACAGTCGCGTGAACCTGGGTGTGCTTTTGGCTTTAGCCACCAGCGCTGCCGTAGTTTTGATGCCCGCCTCTGCTACCGAAAGCCAGACCCCGGATGCCGCGCCGGTTGCACTGCAACCCCTGGCCGAGCAGGTTGAACGTATTAATGTATCAGGCCGTTTATTAAGTTCGGCAGCAGCCACAGCCGAAGAGCGCCGCCAACAGCCTTATGTGGCTGAACTTTTAGGCATGGAACAAATTTCCCGTGCCGGTGACAGCAATGCCGCCAGTGCACTGCGCCGCGTCACCGGCCTGACCCTGGTCAAAGACAAATTTATTTACGTACGTGGTTTAGGGGAGCGTTATTCGTCTACCTTACTCAACGGCGCCCAGGTACCCAGCCCGGATCCAACCCGCAACGTGGTGCCGCTGGATATGTTCCCCGCCGGTATTATTGAAAGTATGGTGGTACAAAAAGCTTATTCACCTGAATTACCGGCCGCCTTTGGTGGGGGGAATGTGAATATCCGCACCGTCAGTATCCCACGCGAGGAAATTTTTAGCTTTTCTATTGGCACCGGCTACAACAGCTTAAGCTCAGACGACGGCCTGGAGTACGCAGGCGGCTCAGACGACTGGCGTGGTAAAGACGATGGTTCGCGCGGTTTATCGGCGGGCCTTACCCAAGCGCTGGATCAGTACGGTTCGCTGGATGTGGTGAAAATTGCCCAGGGCCTGGGGGGTGTCAGTGCTGACAACCTGGCCAAAGCCGAAGCCATTAACCGCAGCCTTGGCCTTGAGCTCAACCGCAATATGGATTTTCGCAAAAAAAGCATTGGCCCTGAGTACGATGGCAGCCTGTCTTATGGCAACAGATTTGACATTGGCCAGACGGTTTTTGGTCTGATGGCGGGTGTAAGTTACGACAAATCCTCAGAAAACTTTAAAGAGCAGGAACGTTATTATTCCATCAGCTCGGGCAACAACTTAACACCACTGAACCGTTACGACGATATCCGCGGTACCGAACATCAGGTGAAACTGTCGGGCATGCTGAACTTTGGTCTGGAATGGGACGAAAACCACAGATTTGAAACCTCCAGCATTTATCTGGCCGACACCAAAGATGAGCTGAAAATCAAAACCGGTGATTCGATTGAAACCATCAACGAACAAAACCGCGAAAACGAAGATTATTCAGTGTTGTATGAAGAACGCACCATGCTGACCAATCAGATCCGTGGCCGTCATACCCTGACTTTCCTGAACGATTTAGCTTTGGACTGGCAATACACAGACGCCAAAGCCGAACGGTATGCGCCAAACGAAGTGGAATACCGTTATGTGCGCCAGCTGGCCAATGATGGCAGCCTGGAAAACCGCACTATGCGCCGCAGCGACAACGCCGCTATTTATCAGTTTGGTACTTTGGAAGACAACACCGAAAACGCCAGCTGGAATGCCAAATACCCCATGACATTGGGGGACACTGAGCTGACCCTGAGCACTGGTTATGCCTATTTTGAACGCCAGCGTAACGCCAGTACCAACAGATTTAAAATGGACACCCGCGGTTTTAGCAACGAAGAGTTAAGCCAGGCTTATTCGGCGATTTTCTCCGATGCCAATATCAGCAACCCGGCGAAGAAGTTTTTATTATCTGACGTGACAGCCCAGGCCGACGATTATGTGGCTGCCCAGCAAACCGACGCCGCTTATGCCGGCGTGGAAGCCACTTTCGACATGACCTGGCGGGTCAATGCCGGTGTGCGTTATGAAGACTTCCGTCAGGTGTCTATTCCGCTGAACCCGGCCACAGGCGCCATTGAAGGCAATATCAGCGACTTCCCGCGTCAGGAAGACGACCTCTACCCTTCTCTGGCCGTGACCTGGATGCAGTCGGAAGAAAACCAATACCGTTTTGGTTTTTCTGAAACCGTAGTGCGGCCGGATTTACGTGAAGTGACCCCAGTGCTCTTTATCGACCCTATTACCGACTTTAAAGTCATTGGCTTTTCTGGTTTAAAAAGCACCAGCATCAGCGCTTATGACTTACGCTGGGAGCAATATCTGGACAGCGGCAGCAACTACAGCCTGGGTGTGTTTTATAAAGACTTAACTAACCCTATTGAAGCGGTTGAACTCAAAGGCTCTGACGGTAACCTTCTGATGTCATTCAGAAATGCGCTCGGCGGTGAAGTGTACGGTGTGGAAGCTGAAGCTTTGCAAAAACTGGATATGTTTGAAGGCAGTTTTGGCGAGCTGATGGATAACTTCTTTGTGGTCAGTAACTTCACGTACAGCGAATCCGAAATTGAAATTGAATCGCTGGGTGAAACCAACCTGACCAACTTAAAACGCCCGCTGACCGGCCACAGCAAATATGTGGTGAATATGCAGCTGGGTTTTGACTCTGACAACGAAGCGCACACCGCCACCTTAACCTACAACGTCTTTGGTAAACGTATTGCCTTTGCCGGCATCGACGGCAAAGATGACGCTTATGAGCAGCCATTCCACTCGCTGGATTTTGTGTACTCTTACAATGTGTTGCCAGAAGGCACCATTAAAGTGTCGGCAAAAAACCTGCTGAATAAAGACGTGGAGATTCTGCAGCAAGGCGAAATTTTACAGCGCCGCGAGCAAGGCCGCAGTGTGGGTTTAAGTTATAGCCAGAGGTTTTAATGCTTTTGCTGCGTTCAGCAGTTGTGATCAACCATCGCAGCCGTTGCCGTGTTTAGCGACAGTGGCTGCACACTGTGGATAGAGAACAAGCCCTGGTAAAAACCGGGGCTTTTTTTATCAATGACAGAGCAACTGCGATGGGTAGCCTCACTAACCCCAGCCGTTGTTATGTAAGTGCTTTAGCCAACTCCAATGCTTCAGCAAGGTATCGATTGGCACCATGCCATCGAGGGTGATTACAGCGGAAGCAGTTTGTATCCCCGACTTTAAAGTGCCAAAGGCGACGCGGATGTATTACATCAATCGTTGTAACATCAAGAGCTTCTTTAATGTACTTATCACGAGAGGAACCAACAGCAAAAATAGCGATATCTGGCGATAAAATCTCAAATTGAGCTTTGAGTAGCTTCTTTGATAACTCTTTTATTTCTGGGAAAGCATCCGAATGTACTGGTGAATTACCTTTGTAGCTAATACAAAATTGGTTTGTCCAAACTGCTGAGTGCTTCGGATCACTATTTGATTTGGATAATAAATTCGACGCTTTGATGTAGAACTGACGAAATTTCGAGGATTTTGGTTTCTTTTGATTGAAATCTAAGGTTGCCTGCATCGACTCCCTGATGGCATTGATATCAGAGCTATATTCATTTTTTATATGACATTTAGCCCTTCTCCAATCTCTTGTTTCCTGGCCGATAATAAAAACCTTCTTGCTCGACTCGAAGTAAGCGTTACTCGGCGAAGCTAAGAACACCCCCGAAAGCTGGCTATTCCCATATAACTCGCGTAAATCGGTTTCCCTGATTATTTCGCAGTATCTTGCCTCAAGCTGAGCTATTTTCTGGTAACTATCCATATTCATCTCACAAACACAACGCCCAACTTAGCTCGGCCATTTGGCTCAGGTCTTGCGTTTTGCATAATTCGAAATCAATTAGCCACAAGTCGGTAAAACATAACTACCAAATCTAGGGCGGGAAAAAACGCGCGCGTTTTGCCATGCGCAGCCTGGGCGATTAAGATGTGATGGTTAGCCCTATCACCCCTCATCTGGCTGTTGTAAAAAGCACAAGCATTAGCCGGTTGAAGAGCCTACACACAAGTGATGAATGCTAATGTGCCGCAGCCACGCCATCACGACGGGAATCAGAACCTGCGACATAGCCTTTGGACGTTTTCATCACACCTTGTCCGCCACCAAAGACCAGCCCGGGGTTATTGCCGTGAAAAAAGCCCTGTACCGTGGCCATCACCGGGTTTTGCGGTGCATGTCCGAGCGAATAGAGTTCATCCACTGTACTCTGTGGGATGCCTTGTTCAAAGCTGACGCTATTGCCTTCCCAATGGCGAAACCTCGGCGCATCAATAGCTTCTTGTACATCCATACCAAACACCACCATATTCAGCAGCATTTGCACATGCGCCTGAGGCTGCTGCGGACCACCAACAATGCCAAAACTTAACCAGGGTTGTTGCTTACCATGAGCATCGGCTTTAGTGACAAAACCAGGAATAATAGTATGAAATGGCTTTCTGCCTGGGGCAACTGTGTTGGCGCGGTTGGGTTGCAGCGACAAACCCACACCGCGATTTTGTAAAGCAAAACCGGTGCCCGGAACCACAACGCCAGAGCCAAAAGGCCCGGCAATGCTGTTAATCAAGGACACCATATTGCCGTTTTTGTCTGCCACGCTCAGATAGGTTGTGTCGCTGGTGGTGAGGGAAGCTTCCGGCTCAGCTTGCTGCATGGCTTGCTGCGGCTTAATCAACGCACGCCGTTTCGCAATCACAGCGTCTTCTAACAACTGTTCCGCTTTTATCTGCATAAATTCGGGGTCACCAACAAAATGTTCGAGGTCGGCGTAAGCCAACTTTTTGGCTTCAATCAGATGGTGTAAATAGCTGGGCGAATTATGCTGCATCGCCTTTAAATCATAGGGTTCTAAGATTTTCAGCATTTCAAGCGCTGCAATACCCTGCCCATTCGGCGGTAACTCCCATAAACGATAGTCTTTATAGGACACGGACATAGGCGCCACCCACTTCGCCTGATAATTGGCAAAGTCGCCAGGGGTTAAAAAACCGCCCAATTCTTGCACTCTTGCCGCAATGTTCTCACCCAGTTCACCGCCATACAGCACCTTATGTCCTTCTGCGGCTATCAGTTTCAGTGTGTTGGCATAGTCTGGATTCACAAACCAATCACCGGCAGCAGGCGTGCGGCCGCCATCCATTAAAAAGGTGCTTTTTGCCCCTTGGTCATAATTGATTTTACTTGCAAAAAGTCCCCATTCTTCAGCTGTTGTTTCAGAGATTGGGAAGCCTTTTTCTGCCAACGCAATTGCTGGTGCCAATGCTTGCGCCAGACTGATTGTGCCATGGGTTTCCAACAACATTGCCCAGCCACTAAGCGCCCCAGGCAAGGTAATGGATTGCGCGCCCTCGTCTGGTACACGATTACGGCCTGCCAATTTATCGAGTGTCATCAGCGCACCGGCATGGCCGCTGCCATCAATACCGATCAGGCGCTGCTCAGACTCCAGCCAAAGCATCGCAAACATATCGCCGCCAATACCGGTCATATAAGGTTCAACAACACTCAACACGGCCGCAGCGGTCACTGCAGCATCCACCGCGTTGCCACCATTTTGCAGCACGGCCAAACCAGCCTGACTGGCTAAAGGTTGGCTGGTCGCCACAACACCATGCGGTGCATACACTGCTTTTTCTTTGAACTCTGTGCTTGGCGTGCCTAACCCCGAGCGAAACGACAATCCCGCCACAACCGCTGCAATGCCAATCACTGAAATGAAGGCGAATGCCCATTTCAAAAACCGCATGATTCCCTTCATAGATGTCTGCTACTCCTGTAACTTGTTTGTGGTTTGTAGTTTAGGGTTTATAGATAAAGTTTTTTTATGAGATGAAAGCACGCTAACACCCGCCACAAACAAGTGCTACGTGTTGCGAGTCCAGCGCAGCAGGTGCGTTGTGCTGGCGTTTGTTATGGTGCATTTTCATGCCCCTCTTGCAGGGCTTCCAGATATTCGATGAAGCTGGGATAGAACTGCACTAATATCTCTTTAACTTGTTCTACAGTGTAATATTCACCGTTGTAATTTATGAATATACCGGCGCCTACTGCGGTATTGAAATAACTATAAAAATCATTAATTTCCGGCTCAGCGCCGATTGACTGCACACCGCTACTTTTTTGCCAATAGTAATGCTTGCTCGCATTGGCTGTACCCCAACATATACGCATCGCATTGCATATGTGCCTGCACGCTCCTTGCGCGGGATTTGGCAAACAGCTTTTGTCATCTATCCAGTCTTCAGCATCTATAGGAAGTCCGGTTTCAGACTCTCCGTTCATAGCCCTCAATAAATCCTCTGGCATTACTTTTTTATAGAATTTGCAAATCCACTCACTCAGCACAGCTGCTGTAACAACGAAATTGAATAAGTCATATTTATCTGGAAGCTTTGAAATCTTACTTGCATCTTGCAGAAATTTATCCAAAAGGTCTCTTGGATTTTGTATTCCGTAGTGTATGTCTCCCATCGTCCTCTGATTCATGCAGTCCCTATTTCTCGACTCACGCGAGTTTAACTATAGCGACCCGCGCAAGCGCGCGAGCGTCGCAGGCCCCGAATGACGCGGCTTGTTAAATTGCATTACTTCCCAACCCTTTTGTACAGATTGTCGAAATGCTCATTTGCTTCTTTGGCATTTAAAGTTTGACGCTCTTCGGTTTTTTGAGTGTTGTATTCCAATAACTTTTGAATAAAAACATCAAAGAAGCCAAGCGGCAAAACTAGGGAGATTACGACAGAAATAACTATTAACTTCCCCAACCAGTCAGGAAAAAAGAAATACGATAGTAAAACCAATAAAGCCAAGACGATTTTAAGAAATTTTACCCAACCACAGAGCTTCAAAGCTGATTGGATATCACTTTCAAGCTGCACATATTTCAAATCAGGCACTTGTCACTCCGTTCAATTTAACGCTCAAAGCAGCCACGCGCTGTTAAGCGTCGGCAGTCTTTGCTTGTTAGCAGCCTCCAGCGAACTTGCGCGGCTCGCTACACTAACTTGAATTGTTAGCTATTTGTTCCCAACCCGCAGATTTGTAAATCCACCCCTTCCATTTTTCCAATTCATCATGACCCATAATTATCAGAAAACTATTGTTTTCCGATAGAGCACTCTCTTTGCGAGATTTCCTTACTATTTTGTGTAAATACTCAAGCTCGGACAATTCATCGGTTTCATTGGGCGGATAAGTAACCAAGACCTTCAAGTCACAGTTAACTTGGAGTAGATGACAGACCTCTTGAAATAAACCACTAGCAAAATCATTTTCATGCTCAAACGCGATCCGAAGATCAGTTAAGTAGTAAGCCTCTGGATACTCAGGAACCAAATCTTCAGGTTTAAAGAAAACTGCATCAATAAAGTAGTAATCCGCGTTATAACATTTAAAGCCCAAGGTCTCAGATACATCCATTAAAATTGAGTTATCTGAATGGATAATTGTCTTTGTATAGGTTTTAGAGTTTCTCCATGTATTTTCAAGCTCTTTCTTACGTGAATTTACTTTATCACACCACGCAAAATAAAATTTCTTAGCTAAGTCCATCAGAACCTCGTTACTGCTAACGCATTACTAATGGGCTGCCGCAGCGCAGCGTAGGCAGTCCCGTGGAGGCCACGCTATTTGTGGCCGGCACGAAATTAAGTAACTTGTTAGGCTTAACGTGCAACATGGCTTTGTGAACAATTTGGATTGCGTTCAAGGTGCTCAAAATGAGCAGCTGCATGACCACCTGCCCGATGAGGGCGCACAGGTTTATTGCACTCGGTACAACGAAAATCTGCAGCAACCTTACTGCCAGAGTCCTTTATGTCTATGGCCTCGTTTATATCAATAGATTTGCTGTTCAGAATACAAACTGTCATTTTTGCCATATCTACAGAACTCCCTAATTTAATTGCCTAACAACTTAATCAACGGGAAAAACCACGATTTAAAGCGTGGTTTTCCCTGCTTTTGTTCCAATATCTATCCAAGCTACAGATAAATATGATTGACGACAAGTGGTTATAACAGCAGCGATTTTGGGCGGGCGTAAAAGCGTGGATAAACCCGCATAGTTAATTTGAAACTAATCACTTACAACAGAATAAATGACGTATTGCCGGCTAAATAAGGAAAAGACCAATCCCCCAGCCAGCGCTTTCCCTCCCCGTTTTGCCGAGCCGATAAAAATTGAACGTTTGAGGTTTTAAGACGCCAACTGTTTGAGGCAAGCGACGCCAGCGCTTTCCCTCCCCGTTTTGCCGAGCCGATAAAAATTGAAAGTTTGAGGTTTTAAGACGCCAACTG
>DPJG01000014.1 GCA_003543135.1 Rheinheimera sp. | reverse complement strand
AAAAGTGACTCGCCCGCGGAGGCGAGTCTCCGCATACGCGCCATGCCGCAGGGCATCATACAAAACAACACTAAGCCTCAGCAGCAGCAAGCTGAACAGCATACGCGCCATGCCGCAGGGCATCATGCAAAACGCCACTAAGCGCCAGCAGCTGCAAGCTGAAAAGCTAAACGCCAATCACAACACCAGCGGCACCTTTAAAGTGTTATCCACCTTTTCGCTGGCACCACACATTTCGTCATAGGCCGACTGATGCACCAGATAAGCTCTGTGCACAGTACAACTATGCAGCGCGTCTTTAAGTGCATTAATGCTTTGAAATTGTTGTGGTTTGTTATTGTCGTCCACAATAAACCCCCTACGTCCGTCAAAATCTACTTCGGCCAGATACCTGCCCATTTCATAAGAATGTACAGTCAGCTCAGTAATACGCACGTCCTGATGGTTTAAATGACTCACGCGGTGAAAGTTCATAGCTCGGCTCCCTGGTTAATCTTTGTACAGTTACGGCTAAAACAGCGCAGCAGATCTGCACAGAACAGCGGATGAGCGTCGGGGTCGTTTTTGCATCATGTGTTGTCGACACAACAACGACTTAGCTGCGACGGCGAGTCTTTGCATAGCACCAGCAGCTGCAAGCTGAAAACAAAATAGCGTTGGCATCAATTGAACCGCATGGGTGGTGCAAAAAAACGCCGCCATAGGGCGTACTACCTGCGGCGAGTACGCCCTACGCTGTTTCCTTACACTTTTTTCAATAAAACCGGCGACGACTAAAAGACAACAAAATCGCCTTCAAGTAAAATCCGGCGCCATGCAGTTTCAGGCGAAATGCAAGGCGGTTGCAGTGACAATAAAGCCCCCTGTCCCCATCGGCGTCTGGATATAACGCCCTATGTAACGCCTGAAGTGCCACAACGAAGCAATTGCAATAAAGGAGAAAAACAATATGTTGCCTTGGTATCTTGCCAGTGCAGTGGTAGTAAAAACCTCTTTGCTGGGTTTAGGCCTGGTGACACTGGGTCTTTGTGTTTTGGCGCTTATCCTGCTGCGGCTTTTTGGCAGCAACTTAAGCCAGCCGTTGCAACAGCGTATTGGCCAAATTTTCCGTACCGGCATTTATCTGCATCTGGCAGCTTATCTGTTGTTATTACTGAAGTTATTGTTGATTGATGGTTGGCAGGATGTGCCGGCTTTTATTCTGGGCCATTTGCTGATGCACCATGCCAGCAGCGCTTTGATTGCCACAATTTTGATTGTAATGACGATCCGCATTTATAACCACAGAAGTGCCGGTAAGTTGTAACGGCCGACTCTTGTGGTAGCAGCCACTGACACAATAAAAAAGCTCACTGATGTGAGCTTTTTTATTCAACCTGGCTGTTCATTAACCCGGATTTCATCAACCAGGCGTCTAATCAACCAGACTTTTCATCAAAAAACCGGACGCCTGTAAAGCGCCATTAACGCTGAAAATGTTGTTTATGCAGCTTCACCGCTTCGTTCAGCATCGACACCCAAAAGGGGTCAAACTTGCTGCCGGCGCCCTGGCTAATGTCCAGCAGCGCCTTGATCAACTGCCTGTTATTGGTTTCCTGCGCTTGCTGCTGACTGGTGAGTAAGTCAAATTCGTCCACAATGCGCAATAACCGCGCACCGTCGCTGATATCCTCCCCTGCCAGCTGGTGTGGAAAACCACTGCCGTCCTGATTCTCATGGTGCTGCCAAATCATGGCGGCGGCGTCTTGCCAGCGTGGAGAACTCGCCACCAAAGACGCGCCCATTTCAACATGGCGCTGCCAGACACTGAGCTGCGCCGGATCGGCCCTGCCCTGGGCGTCCAACATCTGCAACGGCAAAAACGCCATGCCAATATCATGCAGCATCACTGCCACCACCAGCTGCAGCTGGTCAACTTTGCCACCGGCAAGCCGGTTTATTTCCAAAGCTAAAAACAGCTGCCGTGCAGCCCGGCCCTGCCAGTTGGGGTGGCGCTCTTCCAGCGCCGGCAACAACTGAATAAAAAACTCAAGATCGGCGTCCATCCGGATGCGGTAATACTGTAACAGGCGCCTACAGGCATCCACCGCCGATGCACTTTTAGGCCCTTCACTTACAGGCTCGCCCACAGTGCTCGTCACCAGCGCCGGCACTTCATCTTTTATCGCCAGCGCCTGCGGATGATTGGGCTCCAGCAGCCCAAGCACCTGACGAATACGCACAGTGCGCGATCGCTCATCCACGCTGGTCAGGCCGGTTAAACGCTGACAAATTTGTTGTAAGGCGGTTGTTGTCATGGGTTTGGCGCTGTCGTGAATGCTGGCCTCTACCCATTGCCGGGTGCGATCCAGCGTCAGCTGAATCACGTCACACAGCGCGCTGTCATAAGCCATATGCCCTTTGCGGATATCGTCCAGCACATCTTCCAGACTTTGCAGCAGTGGAATAAGCGAAAACAAACCGATAAAACCCAGGTTACCTTTAATGGTATGCACCACCCGGAAAATGCCATGTAATAAGTCCGGCTGCTGCGGGTGCTGCTCCAGCTCCAGCAGGGTGCTTTCACACTGCTCGTAGGCATCGCGAAAGTCTTCAAAAAAGTCATCCACGCAGTCGCGTTGTAAATCGTCGGGGCGGTTGAGGTTTAGCTGGCTCATAAAAGGCCTCCAGGCAGCCAAAAATAGCAGTGTAAACAGATAGCTGCAGGCTGTATAGCCTGTTTATTTTTTAGCTGGCTCCGGCGCTCTGCGCTGCTGCTGATTTATTTAAGATGTTATTTTTATTAGACTTTTAACTGGATTCAGGCGGTTTTTCTCCGTATTGGATTGACTGTTTGCTGTTTTGCCATCAGAAGCGCAGCAGCGTTATTGCCACCGCGGCGCTCATCCCATCACGGAGCTAAAACCGCCGCTATGCCGTGGTTTCACTCCGGGGCTGCAGATGAATGCCCGCCAGCATACAACGCACCGAACCACCGGCCGATTCTATAGTGGGCACAGCAAGCGGCAACAAAGTGGTGAATTGGCTGATTTGTACAATCTGCTCTGCTGTCAGCGCCTGATACGCAGTTTCTGACAGTGCCAATATAGGCCCCCCACTGCCCCTCAGTTCCAGCGCGTTGCCACAAAAATGGCGGATTTGCTCTGGCGTTAAATCAATCACTTGCTGGCTACTTTGAGCAAAATGTTTAAGCAACATTGGGCGCTGCGCAGCCGGTACCATCTCAAGGCTTATCAGCACAAACCGGCTGGCCACACACATCATCACATTGGTGTGGTACACAGCAAGGCCCTGCTCGTCAAAGGCCTGAAACAGCACAGGTGTAAGCTTCAGTTGCTGGCAAATCTCCGGCACCAGAGTGGCATCTGTGCGTTTTGACAGCACCGCGTAAGCCAGCTGGTGGACATGATCAATCACCAGCGAGCCAGTGCCTTCAACAAAAAGCCCTTGTTCTGCCAGATAAGCATAATTGTGCACCGCCTGCACCTGATACTCGCGCTGTAAAAATTCAATAATATCAGCGCGATACTCCAGCCGGCGGTTTGGGGCATACATAGGATAAATCACGATTTGGCCATCGGCATGGGTAGAAAACCAGTTATTTGGAAAGACTGAATCCGGTGTACTTGTGGACTCATCTTCAAATAAATGCACCTTCACCCCATGCGCAGTCAGCTGCTGCGCCACATGGCTGACTTCCTGATAGGCCAGGGCTGCAATAGCCTGCTCTGCTGTGTTGCTATTGCCCGGGCTTGCCGCATTATCTGTCTGATAAGCGTTATCCGGCATGGTTTGCGGATTAGAGCAAAAATGATGGGGCCTTATCATCACCACGGCTGAAGGTGCCTGCGCCGGCCTGTTAAGCATATCGGGTTCCTTGTGTTGTCTCTGTTGTTATTGCTTGTTTTGTGGTTGTGACAGCTGTTGCCCTGTTGGCAGTGTGACATCGGCCACAACCACAAATTTGGTAGGTTCTGTGTGCCGGGGCTATTGCAGCTGCATCTGCCTTGTTATCAATGCCGTTATTTTAACTGTCATCGCCGTCAGTCAAAATGGCAAAAAGTTACAATTTTTGCGTTACTTTTTGCCTTTTTGACAGATACAAATATACAATTTGCCAATCATTAAAAGATAAAAGCCAGGCTTGTGATGCAAAACTCCCGTTATGATTCGCTCGACAACGCACTGATCGCTGAATTAAGAAAAGACGGCCGTGCCGCTGTTTCCACGCTGGCCGATACCTTAAAAGTGTCGCGTGGCACTATTCAAAACCGGCTGGACCGGCTGATTGCCAGCGGCGCTATTGTTGGTTTTACCGTCAGGGTGCATCAGCATCTGGATACAGGTGCTGTGCGCGCCATTATGATGATAGAAGTGGTGGGCAAGTCGACCGCCCAGGTGATTAATAAACTGCGTGGTATTGCCGAACTCACCAGGCTGCACACCACCAACGGTGCCTGGGATCTGGTGGCTGAAATTCAGGCCGCCGACCTTCCCACTTTTGACGCCGTGCTTCGGCAAGTGCGGGAAATTGACGGCATTCTGAATAGCGAAACCAGTATTTTATTGTCGACGATTTAACCTTTACCAATCGCTTAGAACTTTGTTTTTATTCGCGAAACCTTGGTGCTGGGTCGTTACTTTGCTGGTGCTTTCGATGTTGCACGGATCCCACGATCCTTATGGTATATATTCTCTTTAACCTCAAAATATTCAGAAGCTTGTAATGCAGGAAAGACTAAGAGAACTTGCATTATAATATTTTTACTCATTGCACCAGCGCACTAGTTTTTTATGCTGTTCTGTTTTGATTTTTATTACGCCTATACCTGACACTTTTGACGCTTCATAATGAAACTTCATAGCACCAAGCTGACTCGTGTTACCTACGCCACTTTCTTTATAAACATTTAGATGCTTAAGATCATTGCTAGTTACCTCAAAAATATCAATTGAGTTAAAATGCTTGTTATTTAGCAGGGTACAATTTGAAG
Source organism: Rheinheimera sp. (assembly GCA_003543135.1). GTDB lineage: Bacteria > Pseudomonadota > Gammaproteobacteria > Enterobacterales > Alteromonadaceae > Pararheinheimera. The sequence continues at coordinate 39,495 of DPJG01000014.1, read as the reverse complement.
ATTTTGTCGCCAAGAATTCATTGTCTAATGTATCAATTCTATCATCCTCTCCTGTGAGGATTAGATCTACGTGCTTAAGCTCATGTATCATTAAATAATAGATTGTATTCAATCTGTCATAATCATCACATTTCGGAAATGGGAAGTAAAAATAAACAACATCTCCCTCATTTCTCAAAATGGATTTATTGTTAAATTTTGAAAATGGCAACAGATGGATGTTTACCTTGTGTTTTATTTTTATCAGACTAGGATTATTATCAGTTGCTTTATCAAAGAATTTTTTCATTCTATCATAATGAAATTCATTGCAACTTGCATTTGAATTCGTAATCGTTATATCGATAAAATCATTATTCTTGCCGTAAACAATAAGTGGCGTTCCCTCTGTCGCATTAGGCCCATCTAAGGTGCTATAGGAATTAATGACCGTTCTTGATTGTTCTTCAATTATTTTAATACCGTATGAGTTATTCTGATAAATTATGCTACAAGATGCTATGAAGAAGGATACTATAAAGCATATTAGAACTAGCTTAATTTTCATATATCACTCGTATTACTGCAGAATTAACGTTAATTATCCTTATCAGGGAATGATGTAATAAAATGAGTAAAATACCAAGTTGTTTATGTTATTTATGTAAATAAATTACATCCAAGTTGACACCTTTTAGATAGGCAGTAAAACTGCCCGAGTTTTTAGGGCGTATTTTCCCTTTAACGTATATGCCTCTCAAAAACAGAAAAAAGGCATATCATGTAGTGGCTCACTGAATTTGGCAAACAGATAACAGTTAACAGTCGCTATATTCCTTGCACTTCTTTAATGTTTTTATTTATTGGCTGCAACAAAAAGCCACCTTGCGGTGGCTTTTGATTTTAAGGTTATAACCCGGACGTGCTATTACTCCAGCGCGTATCTCATGCCCAGCGTCAGACGCGGGCCATATTGACGGGCAAACAGGAACTGCTCTTCGTAACGGCCATAACCGCGTTCGGTTTCATCGTTAAGGTTAATACCTTCAAAGAATACCGTCAGCTCTGGTGTTACATCGTAGTTCACGCTTAAATCCCACTGGCCATAACTCTTGGCAAATTGTGGTGGAGCGTCCGACGACCCCTGCGCCTGACCTACCCCAATCAGGTATTTGTCACGCCAGGTGTAAGTCACTTTCACCGACCAGCCGTAGTTTTCATAAAACAGCTGTAAGTTAGCCGAATCACTTAAGCCAGTCAGCGGCGCCTGTTGTTGCAGGCTGTTTACGTCAAACTCCACGTCACCCTGTACAAAAGTGGCGTTGGCACCCACCCCAAAACCTGTGTCCCACAGCAGGTGCTGCATCGCCAGCTCAAAACCGTCCACCGATTTGCTGTCGGTATTGGCCGGCTGGCTGATATTCCACACCATCAGCGGATCATCAGCAGCTGGCTCAATTTTGCCTTCGCTGTTGCCATTGCCGTTGGCCAGCATCTGCTCAAAAATAGCGGTGCTGGTCGGTTGCTCGCCACGGGCGGTAATATCGGCCACTGCTTTTAAATAACGTGGGCCATTCAGAATGTCACGCAGGCCTTCAATGGTGGTTTCGGTAATAGTGGTCTGGATAAAGTTATCCACGTCTTTCTTAAACCAGCCCACTGCGGCATAGCTGCCTTCGGCGTAATAATATTCCAGGCTTAAATCCAGGTTGGTGGATTCAAAAGGTAATAAGTTGGTATTGCCCTGGCTGCCACTGCGTGCGCCCGGTTTTGGACTACCGCTTAAACTTCTGCCACCGGCCAAAAAGCCCAGTGGTGCACGGGAAATACTTTTACCCCAGGAGAAACGGCCGATCAGATCGTCGGTAATTTCCGCTTTTAAATCAAACATCGGCAGCACAACGTCGTGCTCACCCTGTTGTTCCAGGAAGTTGGCCGAGCCACCTTGCTGGTACTGGGTGATCCACTCAGAAGCACTTTCCCAGTTCACCTGAGTTTCTACACGCTGACGCACTAAACTTGTGACATCGGTTTTTTCGTAGCGTACACCCACATTCAGCCACATAGGTGTGGCAAGCACTTCACCTTCCCACTGTGACTGCAGATACACAGAATCGGTTTTTTCTTCTACGCTGCTTTCGCTGTCGATGCCGTCAAAATAAGGATCGATTGAATACACATCACCACCCATCACAGCTGAAGTTAAAAACGCCAGCTGACGTGCGACTGCTTCATCAAAATTGTAGCTGTAGTAATAATGCGGTTTCAGCGCACTGCCGCCGCCATTAAAGCTGTCGAGGAAGTTGCTGGTGCTGTGACGCACAAACATCGAATCCGGGAAAATCTGCGGATAAGCCGGGTTAAAACCAGGGCCACCGCGCAGTCCACTCCAGCCCTGATAGCCGCCCATGGTTTGTTCAGTGCGGGCTACACCAAAATCAACTTTGGTTAACGGCAGACTAAACACATTGTTCATCCACTGACCGTCCAGCTGCAGCTGTTTAATGCTGGCTTCACCGGGAGAATGAATAAACTGGCTGAAGTTAGAATCAATTTCGCCGGCTGTTAACTCATCTGTGCCGTTTTTCCAGTACACCATGGCATGCGGAATTTCGCCCTGACGGAAGTCGTACACTTTACTCAGCAGCTGATCTGAACCCAGGATCACCTGACCTTCACTACCCAGGCCCTTGTCAGCACCATTGTCGGTTTTATTGCTGGAGTCGTGGTAATCCAGACTCAGGCTTAAATCGTCATTGAGTTGCCAGTCGAGGTTTAAACCCACAGAGTCGGCTTTGACTTCAGTGCTGCCTTTATTGGCAGTAAAAGAGCCGTCGTTACCGCCGATATCGGCATACAACGCGGTACCGTTGCTGTCGAGCTCGTAAGCGTTAATATTGCCGCCAAATTCGTTCCAAATACCCCAGCCAATACTTTCGCTGCCGGTCATGGCGCGGCTGGCGGTGTAATCCAGGGTGGCAACAAAGTTGTCGACAGGCGCAAACTGGAACGTCAGCTGACCGTTGCTGCGCTCGCGCTCAACATCTTCAATGCTGTAGTTCATGTCTTTGGGGAAATAATAATTGCCGCTGGGCTTGCCATCCGCGCCCACTGGCCGGGCATCCTTGACTTTATCGGCCGCTAAATTATTGGGCAGTGCCACATTGGCCTGCCAGCCCTGAATATTGGCTTGTTGTTTCTGGAAATCACGTTCCTGATGCGACAACGACAAAGACACACCAAATTTATCATCCAGCAGTGTGTCGCTGACCACCAGCGCCAGCTCAGGGGTCACATCATCGCCCTTCTCATTGGAGCTGTCGTAAATACCTTTGACCGAAGCCGACGCATGCAAACCAGGGTTATTCAAAGGTTTTGTGGTAATAATATTGACCGTTGCCCCCAGGCCACCACTTGGGTTTTCGGCGCGGGCGGTTTTATACACTTCTAAGGCGCTTACGCCTTCAGAAGATAAATTTTCCAGATTATAAGAGCGGGTATAACCTGTGCCCGGCATCTGGCGGCCGTTTAAAGTGACCAGGTTAAAGTCGGGGCCAAAACCACGTACTGTGATCTGGCTGCCTTCACCATTGGCGCGGCTGACCGACACACCGGTAATACGCTGCAGCGATTCAGCCAGGTTGGTGTCGGGGAATTTACCCATTTCTTCAGCAGAAATAGCGTCGACCACACCATTGGCTTCACGTTTAATATCCATTGAACGGATCAAACTGCCACGAATACCTTTAATTTCAATAACTTCTACTTTTTCTTCGGTTTTTGCCGTAGCGGCGGCATCCGTTTGCTGCGCTAAAGCAGGCCAGGACAAGGTGCCAGCCAGTGCCAGCGACATGGCTGTCGCGATGCGGCTTTTTGTGAAAATTGCTGTATGCATAATTCAACCTGTGATGTTGTTGCTTCCCAAAGCCGTTTTTTATCTGGTGCCGATGGCCCTTTTAGCTTTGTTCGCAGATCTCTTCTAACCACAGGCACAGCCAGTGCTGGCCTGTGGTGATATTGTTTTGTTCTGCTGCTGTTATTCAGCCGCAATAGCCACATTGTCCAGCCGGTACACGGCGCCGTTGCCCATGCCCCAGGCCGGGAACACCATCAGCACGTCAATGGCACTGACATCCAGGCCTTTATCGGCTAAGTCTTTCAGTTTAAAGGTGTAAGTCTGCCACTGACCTGTCACAGGATTTTTGCCTTCCAGACTGTCGCTCAGTTTCAGCTCTACGGCGCTTGCTGCATCAAAAGCTTCAATTTTAAATAACCACTGGGCGTCCGGATTGGACGGAGGCGTGATCACTTTCAGCTCAAAACGCACCACTCCCGTTGCCAATAAGGCGGTGGCGTCGTAATACACTTTGTCATCCGCCAGCAGACCCATCACTGTAGGCGCAGCGCCAATCACAAACTGAGCAGCTTTACCGTGTGCGGCGTCGTCATCTTCCACTGTTGGGGTTGAACCACCACAACAATCCCAGATTTTCCACTGCGCTGCAGCAGCGTCGGTGAACAGTTGCAGGCCCAGTGCCGGCGTTGCTGTTGGGTCATAAAAACGGGCGTTATCAATACGATACACTGCACCATTACCTTCACCCCATGCCGGGAACACCATCACCACGTCTATGGCGCTGACATCCAGACCTTTGGCGGCTAAGTCGGCAATTTTAAAAGTGTAGGTCTGCCACTGGCCTGTCACAGGCGCTTTACCTTCGGTACTGGCCGTTAAATCCAGCTCAACAGCTTCGGCACCATTGTTCGACTCAACTTTAAATTTCCAGGCTGTGGCTGGATTGGCAGTGCCGCTCACCACTTTCATTTCAAAGCGCAGTACTCCACCTTGTAAAATGGCTGTGGCATCAAAAGGTTTGTTACCACCACCGTTGGCAGCACGGGTAATAAAGCCCATCACTGTTGGCGTCGCACCAATTTTAAATTCAGCGGTCATGCCGTGTGCTTCATCGTCCATCTCTTCGGTTGGCGTTGAACCACCACAACAATCCCACATAGGCCAGTCGAGGTTTTTCTGATCTTTAAACAGCACCAGCTCAGGTGAAGAGGCACCGGCAATTTTTACGTCATCAACGTGGTAGACCGCACCTTCACCACTGCCCCAGGCCGGGAAAATCATCACAACGTCGATAGCGGATAAATCCAGACCAGCGTCAGCCAGTTTTTTCAGCGGGAAAGTATAGGTTTGCCACACACCCACCTGTGGGGTTTTGCCTTCGGTGCTGGCAGTAATATCGAGCTCAACGGCAGTAGCGGCATTGTTGCTTTCTACTTTCACTTTCCAGGCGGCGCCCGGGTTATTCGGTGCAGACACCAGTTTCATGGCAAAACTTAAGCTGCCTTTATCTAAAAGTGGCGAGGCGTCAAAAGGTGAAGGTGCACCGGCCGGGTCTTTAATAAATTCAGCGCGGCTGATAAAACCATTCACTGTTGGTGAAGCGCCCACTTTAAATTCCATCACACCACCACGGCCTGGGTCATTTACCACTGTTGGTGTGCTACCACCACAGCAGTCCCAGCCTGGCCAGCTTGGGTTGACGACATTGTCAAAAATGGTCAGGTTACGGGCCACGCCATCTGAAGGCGGTACCGGAATTGGCGCTTTACCTTCGACTAAAGCGTCGTCGGCTTTGTCATAACCAGCTCTGACGGTTTCACAACCCTTGCCTGTTGCCGGGTTGGCTTCACACTGGAATACCCGAACATAATCAATGATATAAGCCTGACCATTGGCAAAAGCTGCCGGGTCTATCCCTTTGTTATTGACGTTTTCCGGCCAGTTACCGCCCACGGCCTGGTTTAAAATCAGGAAAAACTTCTGATCAAAAGGTGCGGTATTCCAGAAGGTGGTCAGTTTACCGGTGATTTGGTCGTAATATTCGGCAAACCAGCCCCGGTGTTTTAAACCCACAGCCTGTTGTTTGCTGTTAAAACGCACTTCTGACTGACGTTGTGTGGCGTACAGATAGTCGTCGACATACCAGCGGATCTCACCCTGTTGCCATTCCACGGCATAAGTGTGGAAGTCATCGGCCGGGTTTTTACCGCCAGGCAGTGCATAAGCTTTGCCTGAGCTGACGTTGTTTGGTGCAGATTTACCATAATGCAAGGTGCCATGCACAAAGGCTTCTGGTTTACCTTCGGCGCCGGGCGTTTTCAGGTTCACTGCTTCCATAATGTCAATTTCGCCCGAACGCGGCCATTCGCCATACACTGAGTCTGTAGGCATCATCCAGAATGCCGGCCAGCTGCCCTGACCTGCAGGCAGTTTGGCGCGCATTTCAAATCGGCCATATTTAAAGTCGGCTTTGTTTTTGGTGGTGAGGCGGGCTGATGTATATGGTTTTTCCGCACCCTCAGGTGCTTTTTTTGCCACTATGTTCAGCATACCTTCTTTGATAAAGGCGTTTTCCGTGCTTGCGGTATAACATTGTTTTTCGTTATTGCCACCGCCGGCACAGTTGACTTCAAAGTTCCACTTTTTATCGTCCACCGTTGGACCATTAAACTCGTCACTCCAGACTAAACTCCAGCCTGTCGCGGGTTTGCTTACATCAACTGCAGTGAGATCGGTGTTGGTTTCGCTGCCACCACCACAACCCCACAACAGCGCAGGCAACAAGCCAGCCCAGCAGGCACCGGCCAAAGGTGTTCGTTTTTTCATGTCGCTTGTCCTGTTAATTTATTTTTTTATGCCACAGCACCGCATGGCGGCACTGTTGGTACAACACTGATGTACTTTCAGCGGTTCTTCAGTAGTTCTGTTGCCTGATAATTTTCTGAAAGCGCTTACAGAGAGTATTTGCATAAAGACAGAAGGTCAATAAAACGACGGAATTTTTTCTGAAAATTTGTAAGAGACAATTGCAGGAAATGATAAAAATTGAAATCAAGAACATGATTTATAATGATTTTTATGAATTGTGATTGATGCTGTTTGATTCCCTCTTTTCAGCAAAAGGTGCTGGTGGTAATAAATTCATCCCGTATTATCAGCGATGCAATGATTTTGTTGAATTTATGTAAGAGCATCCACCATAATCGGGCAAGCTTTCAGCGGCTTTATCCGCAACGGCTTGTCATCATTCATCAATTAGGGAACTTAATATGGCACTGAATATAAGTTTTGAACTGCAGGAGCAAGACCTCGAATACTTCCGCAACATTATGCAGAAAACCCAGCAATCGGTAAGTCAGCTAAGCCAGGCCGAAGTACTGGCAGCTGCCCGTGCGCTGGCGGGTGAAGTCAAACATCAGGTGCCGGACTTTGTCGCCAGCCGCCTGAAACAGCTTGAGCTGTTGGTGGCGATGGTGGAAGACAGTGAATGGGATTTAACCGCAGAAGAAAAACTGGATGTGTTGTCGGCTTTAGCCTATTTCGCCAAACCAGAAGACCTGATTGCCGATCATTTACCTGTGCTGGGCTTTCTGGATGACGCCATTATGATTGAGCTGGTGGCGCAGGAACTGGCAGAAGATTTACAGGCTTACACCGAGTTTTGTCAGTATCGCCAAAACGAAATCGAACGCCGTGGTGCAGAAGCACAAACCAGTAAAGCTGACTGGCTGGAAAGTAAACGCCAGGAGTTACAATCCTGGATGCGCCGCCGCCGCGCAGAAAAACGTTCAAGCCGCAGCAGCAGCGGTTTCCGTTCAGTGTTTTCATTCCGCGGTTAAGCAATAGCCTTCACAGCGTTCAAAAGCTGAGCAACAACACAGTTTTGTGTTGTTGCTCACCGAGTTCCACAAACCTGAAAGCTTTGCTGCTTCAACCAGCCCGTCACAAGCTGATTTATTTGTCTGTATTCTCTGCATCAGTCAAAACAACGCCCAACAGCCCCTGCAGCAACACCGGATTTTGGCTATTAAATAGGCGCTCCGGGCGGCAACTCTTTAGGTACAAACACCGGCTGCCACTTGCCACTTTGCAGATATTGTTGCCATTGGCTCAGCAGCAACTGCTGGCTGGCATTGGACTGCTTCTGTAAAAACACCGCAAGCCGCATCAGCTCTGAGCGCACTATAGCGCGGGCTTCCGGCGCAGTGTCAGCTGCGGTCAGACTTTGCATCAGCTGATAAAAAGCCACATGCCCTACCCTTTGCTGCACCAGTGCTTGCGGTGATGACCCTGCCTGCTCTTCTGCCGGCCATGGTTGCCTGAGGGTGGCATCCAGCAACTTTGCCAGCATTGGCTGCAGCTGTTGCTGACCGCTTAACCTGTTTAACCGCTGTGGGTGTAACAACAAGCTTAAACTATGATTGGCGGCAGCTTCAGCAGCGCTTATTGGGTCAAAGGCCAGGCCATAACGGCCGTGAAAACTTTCCCGGCCATCACTGTCGCCAAAAGCTTTGGGCGGAATAAGGGCCAACAGCTCAGGTGGCAGCAGCAGATAATCCGGCTTTATCGTGGCTAAAATGGCATCCAGCGCCTGTTGCTGTTTATCAGGTTCAACCCACTGAAATCCTTTGGCATTTTCATAATCACCTTTGAGTTCATACTGATAATAAGCACCAGCTATCAGTTTTACCGCGGCTTCCACCTGATAACGGTGCAGTGCATAAATCGGCACTAAGGCTTCCTGCAAAGCTGACAGCGGTTGCCCGGCGCGGATATTGTTCAGGCCAAACTTTTGTAGCGCCTGCTTGCGCACTTCACCAAGCCGCCTGAGTTCAGCCACAGCATCAGAGCCGTTGTCCCATAAATGACCTTTAGCACTGACGCCGCCTTGCGGGCGTGCATCTTCGTCGGCCATATATTCCAGGCCTTGTTGTTTCGCCTTTTGCACCAGCGCCAGGCGCTCTGCGTCAGAATGGTCGCCATACCCATAAGCGATGGCGTAATAATCCCACTCACCCAGGCCCTCGCGGTAGGCATTGTCGAGCCTGATATGGCCATTTCGCAGATCCACCAGCGGATGCGGGTAGTCCATCACCGTAGAGCGGCCATTGGCACTGCCGGCAAAATTGTGAATTAAACCCAGGGTGTGGCCCACTTCGTGCGCTGACAATTGCCGGATACGCGCCAGCGCCATTGCTTTGGCTTTGCTGGCGTCAGCACTGCCGTTTTGTTGATAAGGAGCAGTCAGGCCAGTGGCTATCAGGAAATCCTGCCTTACTCTGAGCGATCCTAAAGTGACATGGCCTTTGATAATTTCGCCGGTACGGGGATCGGTCACGCCATAGCCGTAAGACCAGCCGCGGCTGGCTCTGTGTACCCACTGAATGACGTTATAACGCACATCCATAGGATCGGCATCTTTAGGTAAGTCCTTAACCTGAAACGCATTTTTATAACCAATTTTTTCATAAGCACTGTTCCACCATAAAGCGCCTTCTTTCAGTGCAGTGCGCACCGGCTCTGGCACGCCTGGGTCCAGATAATAAATAATGGGCTCAACGGCCTCGCTCAGTGTGGCCTTCGGGTCTTTTTTCTGCAGTCTGTGCCTTGGCAATAATCGCTGGGTAATAGGTTCGTCAAAGGCCGTGGCGTAGTCCATATATTCCACTTTCCAAAAACCCGAATAAGGATGAAAACGCCGTTTTTGGTAACCCTCTTCCGGCAAAGCCACCAACGAATGATGCAGATGAACAGTAATGGCATCAGGTGCTGGCGTCACCTGAGTAACAAATTCACCGGCTTTACTGCCGCTGTAAGTCACCATAGCTTCAAGTTCAGTGTTGCGGGGGAAAGCTTTACTGCGTGCTAAATACACGCCGCTGCGTTTTGCATCCGGGGTATAACTGCCCTGATTTTGCGCCGCAAGACGGCTGCTGATTTGATGAATATCTGACCATAAAAATTCGCTGTAATCGACCAGCAGCTGGCCTTGTTCAGCGGCCACTACAGGTAAGCCAGCAAGCACTGAACTGGCAAAAGCTTCTTCCACACTCAAGCGCTCGGCAGCATTTGCTGATTCAGCACGGTAATAGGTATTCAGCTGTTTTAGCATCACTTTATTGCCGAATTGTTCAAACTGCACCAAGCGGGTATCTCCCAGCTGACCGCGGTCTAAACCGATATCATTGGAACCCAGACCGCGCGGTAGCGAACTTTGAAAAATAAAGGGCTGATTAAGCTTATCAACCTTCAGATACACTTTGTCCTTGCGCTCATCATAATAAAAATCAAAGTAGCCCAGCTGCTGTTTCATTCCTTTGGTAAAAGTTGCCACAGTGGGCAGTTGATCCTGCGTGACCGCGGCACCTGACAGAGCCAAATTGCTCAAAGCAACAGTATTGGCGTAGCTATAAAAACCTGCTGTCAGCAGCAGCAAGCCGGTTAAAGGCACAAGTTTCATCCGGGTTCCTTTTGATTTTTTAAACATTCGGGTTTGATGGTTCTGCTGTTGTGATTGGCGCAGCCTGTGTTTGGCTCGGGTCAGATGCGCACATGGTGTTTTGTATACAAAACACCATATAACGGCACGGCATGGCTTTAAAGGGCTTTTTTTGCCAATAGGATCAATGCAGTAGTTTTGGCGATAAAAGCCGGATTTTTATCGCCAGTGCAAACCACTTAAGAGAAAACCAGCCAAGGGAAAACCAGTTAACGGAGCCCGGTCAGATAGAAATCGTTTGCCGGAATAGAAACTTAATTAAACTCATGGTGCCGGTCTTTGGCCCTGACATAATCGCGGTAACCAACACAACAGAGCAGCACAAGCAACAGCACACTGTATTCCACCCCATTACGGCCGGCGCCAACCACAAACCAGCCAAAAGGGGCATGCACCAGCACCAGGCCAGTGGCATAAATCAGCACAAAACCAACACTGAGCTGCCATAACCATTTGCCGGCGGCATAGAGCAGAGTTGCGATAATTTCATACGCTGTGACAAAAGCCGCCAGATAAAAACCAGCCGGCAGGCCCTGGCTGGTCAGCCAGTCGCCAAATGGCAGTACACCACCATTTAACCAACGGGTCCAGCCGTGAATGGCCATTAGCAGCGCCAGCGTTAACCTTAATACCAACCACAGGCGTTTTTCAGTGCGTCCGACAATATCCGTAAACATGCAAATCCCCTTCTGTGCTGCAACAAGCCGCGAGCCTTGTCACAGTCAAAGTTGTGCAACGCCGATAAAGCGCTGATTTGTATTTATTTTGCCTCTAAGCAAAGCACGTTCACCGCTGCTATGCCAGCAAAAAAACCATAGCCTGTGCTGCGGCAACAGCACTCAGTTGCCACCAAGGGTGCTTAACAATGGAGAACTGCAACCAGATTTATCGCAAAAAAAACCGCAGCCGAGGCTGCGGTAAAACGAAGATAAACAGAAGTTAGTTACGGATCAGATAGTCAAAAGCACCTAACGAAGCGGTTGCACCAGAGCCCATCGCGATAATAATTTGCTTAAAGGGGCTGTTGGTGGCATCACCAGCTGCAAACACACCTTTCATCGATGTCTGACCATGAGCGTCGACAATAATTTCACCACGGTTGGTTAACTCTACGGTGCCACGCAGCCATTCGGTATTTGGCACTAAGCCAATCTGGACAAAAATACCGGCCAGCGCCACATGTTTGGCTTCACCCGTAACCCGGTCTGTGTAGTTAATACCTGTCACTTTGTTGCCATCGCCTAACACTTCGGTACTTTGTGCGTTCAGAATGATGTTTATATTGCCCATCGACTGCGCTTTTTTCACCAGCACAGCGTCAGCACGCAGTTTGCTGTCAAATTCCAGCACTGTAACGTGCTCAACTATACCGGCTAAGTCAATGGCCGCTTCAATACCAGAGTTACCGCCACCAATCACAGCAACACGCTTGCCTTTAAACAGCGGACCATCACAGTGCGGGCAGTAAGCCACACCACGGCCACGGTATTCTTTTTCACCTGGCACATTCATTTCTCTCCAGCGTGCGCCTGTAGAAAGGATCACTGTTTTGGATTTCAGCACAGCACCATTGGCGAGCTCCACTTCAAACAGTTCATTTTGCGACAGTTTTACCGCTTTTTGGCTGTTCATAATGTCCACTTCATAGTGGCGTACATGAGCTTCCAGGTTAGCAACCAGTTTTGGCCCTTCGGTTTCTTTCACTGAAATAAAGTTTTCGATGCCCACTGTGTCGGCCACCTGACCGCCAAAACGCTCGGCAACCACACCTGTGTTTAAACCTTTACGGGCTGAATAAATAGCGGCTGCAGCACCAGCAGGGCCACCACCAATCACCAGCACATCAAAATTGTCTTTTTTCGCCAGTGCTTCGGCCTGACGGCTGGCAGCATTGGCATCAACTTTGTTCAGAATATTGCCAAGGCTGATGGCGCCCTGGGAAAACTGCTCGCCGTTTAAGAACACTGTTGGCACCGCCATAATATTGCGGCTGCTCACTTCCTCCGGGAATACGGCACCATCTATCATATTGGTTTTAATGTTCGGGTTAACCGCCGCCATCAGGTTCAGTGCCTGCACCACTTCAGGGCAGGTCTGGCAGCTGAGCGACACGTAAATTTCAAAATTTAAATCACCTGGCAGCAACGCAATCTGCTCAAGCACTGCAGCTTCTTCTTTAATAGGGTGACCGCCAGAGTGCAGCAGCGCCAGCACCAGAGAAGTGAACTCATGGCCCATAGGCACACCGGCAAATGTAATTTCAGTGCCTTTGGCTTGTGAGCGCACCAACATAGACGGAATACGTTTGGCTGTTGGGTTGTCGGTGACCACAATCAAGTCAGATAAAGTGGCAATATCCAGTGCCAGGGCTTTCAGTTCCTGACCTTTTTCGCTTTGGTCAACCGCCAGAGACAACTCAACCGGTGTTTTTAAGTTTTGCAGGTAGCTACGCAGCGTATTTTTCAGGTTGTTATCTAACATCTTTTAATTCCTTATGACACTGTGACAAATAAGTTTGGCTTTGGCCCTGAGCGCCGCTGCAGCTTTTCTGCAGCACCACTCCTGAAGTTGATAAATACATCATAACCAAAAATCCTGAACCCAAATAACGAATAAAACAAATGCAACCAATCTATAATTACGATTAAAAATAACAACATCCATGGCAAAAAAGCAGTACTAAAAACAGCGCAGTGCACAAAACAAAAAAGCCGGAACAAGTCCGGCTTTTTTTCAGCTTGGGAAAGCTTAGATCTTACCAACCAGGTCCAGAGAAGGAGCCAGAGTCTTTTCACCCGGAGTCCATTTAGCTGGGCAAACTTCGCCGTCGTGGTTTGCAACGTACTGAGCAGCCTGAACTTTACGGAACAGTTCTGCAGCAGAGCGGCCGATACCCAGGTCATGGATTTCAGCAACTTTCACAACACCTTCAGGGTTGATCACAAAAGTACCACGCAGAGCCAGACCTTCTTCTTCGATCATCACGTCGAAGTTACGGGTAATTAAACCTGTTGGGTCAGCAACCATTGGGTAGTTGATTTTTTTGATGGTTTCAGAAGCATCGTGCCATGCTTTGTGCGTGAAGTGGGTGTCAGTTGATACTGAGTACACTTCAACACCGATTTCCTGGAACTTAGGATAAAAATCAGCCAGGTCACCTAATTCAGTTGGGCACACAAAAGTGAAGTCAGCCGGGTAGAAACAAACCACTGACCATTTGCCGATCAGATCTTTGTCAGAAACAGAAATGAATTTACCCTGATGGAAAGCCTGAGCGTTAAAAGGTTTGATTTTGCTGTTGATAATAGACATTCGTCATTCTCCATATTGTGGTTAAAATCCGGACTTTCTGCTTGAAAGTCTTGGCGTTGAAATCATAGTACCGCGACATGACAATTCGGCATAACGAATAAAATCAATATGCCTAATCGATAAAACTAATTAAAAGCGCAGTTCCTGAGCAAAGACAATGAAGCAGCGACACTTTAGCTTTGTTTGCCGACAAATCATAGTCCCCCCGCTATTTCGCCTGATTGCATTTTGCAGTAATCTTTAATCACAGCTAAGCTTGCATGCAGTTACTTACTGATAAAAATCACTTTTTTTCTAAAAATTGCAGCAATTGTGCAGATGAGGTCAAGGCTTGAGCCGACTAAAGTTAGATTTTAGTAAACTGTTTGAACTTCAGGTGCTGGTGATTGAATCCGATCAGGATTTATTGCACCTGATCCGGCAAATGCTGATTGGCCTTGGCATTAAAAATCTGACCAGCAGCCGCAGTGTCGACGAAGTGCTGAGCCAGAGTGAAAAACTGCCTTATGACGTAATTTTTCTCGATTATGGCGCTGACGAGAGTAGAACAGGCGCTGAAGTGGTTGAACAAATGATCAGCGGCGGCATTTTACCCAGCCGCACCCGACTGGTGTTATTGGCCAAACAAAACGACAGAGCCAAATATGCCATCGAATACCCCTATCATCAGGTCGAATATCTGGAGCGGCCTTTTAACAAGATGCATCTGGACCACGAACTGAAACAGCATGTGATGTTCAGTCACTGGCTCAAACCCATTCTGAGCCTGGCCGGTTTGCACAGATACGCCGACGCGCTGAAGCTTACGCGACACACCCAGCGCCAGCCAGTTCCGGCCGCGTTGCAGGCCGTATTGCAAAAACTGCAGGTGCAGCTGATGCTGGATTTAGGCCAGTTTGATGCAGTGCTCCCCTTATTAAAAGCACCGCTTGCTGAAAAACACGGCTGGGCTTTGTGGGCGTTATTTAAAATCCGCTATGAACGTGGTGATATCGCAGCCTGTGAAGCTTTTTTGCAGGATCCATCTGAGGAGCTTGCCAAATACGAAGAACGCCGCGAACTGTGGCAGATTTATCTGGCGATGCAACAACACGATTATGCCAAAGCCGCAGAGGTGGCCAGTAAAATTCCAAGTGTCGGCATGTCGATGAACATGGTGCGCTTAGTACAGCTGGTGCTGGTGCTGGCTGGAAAAACAGAACAAGCTTTTGAATTTATCGAGCGTAAACAGCGCCTTGCCGCGAAAGGTGAAGTGTATTTACAACTGTTGATCGCCCAGGCCCGTTCTATGTTGTATCTGCTGACGCTGAACGAAGATGTGTTTAAAGCGCCGGTTTATCAACTGCAGTTAAAGCAGCTGTTGCAACAAATCAGCGACGACAAAGACCTGCCGCTGGTTGAAAGCCAGTTGATATTGCTCAAAGCACATTTATGTTGTTTTGAACATCACGAACAGGAAGCCCGCCTGTTACTTCAAACTTATCAGAAGCAACTGTCTGACAATGCCTCGCTGGCTGAACTTTGCCATGCAGCTGTGGTGTATGCAGCTGTGCACGACATGCATTCGGTCGTTGATTATCTGTTTTTAGCCAGTAAACAGCTGCATCAGCTGCCGGACAACAGCAGCAGGGTTTTTGCAAGTTGCCTGTATCGTCATGCTTTTGATCTGATTATCGACCCGAAAGACAGAGCTGCGACTTATGCTGAACTGGCCAAAAGGTATCTGCAGCAAAATGAACTGCGTCTGGCGGCTAAAATGTTTTATTTTGCCCATCAGCTCGCACCAGAGCAGCCACTTTATCTGCAATCCTTACAACAACTGTTACAAAAACTCGATTTACCGCGTTTTCGTACTGTGCTGCGAAGCGCCGGCTAAGCTTGCCGCCCTTCGCCCGACTTGACTCAACAAGTGCCGCCAGCATTTGTCAGCTCAATGCTGGCTCAACATCGGTTGCCAGCAATACATCTTCATAAAAAGCCCCAAAAGGCAAACTTGGATGTTTTAACTGGATTTCCAGCACCCAGACGCCTGGCCTCGGTTGCCCGGAAAAATCACCTAAACTGCCGCCCTGATAGAGTTTGTGTGGGAAGTCACTTAACCTGTGGCCTTTAATGGCAAGATTCAGCTGATACCCCAGCACACTGCACAGCTGCTCGGCATACTGGTATAAAGCTTCGCCAGTCAGGCCCAAATCCAGCCAACGTTCGCGCACCTGCTGAAAAATCAAAGCAGCAGCGTCGGCACAACGTTGTTTTTCTTCATCCTGCCCAAGCACAAAGGTAGCGCCAACATCGGCTTCGTGGCCCTCAAACACCGGGCCTATATCAATAAAAACAATGTCATCTTCAGCTAAGCTGATACTGCGATCTGAGGGCTCATCATAAGTTTTGGTGGTATTCATGCCAAAACGGATAATCACCGGATGCCACAACCTTTGTGCACCATGTGCCATTAAAATCTCTTTGCCAAGCAACACTGCATCTGCCTCGCTGATGCCCGGCTTTAATGCCCGTTGTATAGCCTGCAGCGCCTGCCAGGCTTTATGCTGCGCCTGCTGCATTAACTGCAAAGAAAAATCCGGCCCTACCCGCTCTTTACTGTGCCCAGCACCTGCAGCTGTTAGTTCTAATGACATCTCATTCTCCCGTGCTTTGAAGGCATCAACTGAACCTGCAATCTTTGTTACTGCTGTCGCGGCTGAAAAAGCGGTAAGCACAATACAGCACAAAAAACGCTGTGTGCTGAACAGTTAATCCGCGTTTTCAGCAAAATAAAAAACTGCGCTACCTTAACCCGACAATAAGCTGCTGCAAAGCACCTTGCACCAACCCAGTGGGTACTTTTAGGAACAAATATCTAAAAATCAAAACCTTAGATTATGTTTGCCGCCGAAGTCCCCTGGTTTTTTTCTTGCATTTGCCGGCAAAACCAGCTTTGATAACCAAAGAACTTTTGTTGTGATGTAAAAATGCCGCTGCTAATTACTGAGACAAAACCAACTGTTGTCAGGCCACTGCCTTGTGGTCTTGCACTGTTATGGGCGCTTAGCGTCAGCTGTTTTCCAGCCAGCGCGGCCAACGTGTATCAATACACCCAGAAAAACGGCGTAGTGGCGTTTTCCGACCGGGCACCTATTAATCAGCCTTATAAACTGCTGAAGTTTGATTGTTACGCCTGCCGGCCTGACTCCAATCTGGACTGGCAAAAAACCCGGCTTATTGCCGATAAGTTTACCGATAGTATTGAAGTAGCCGCCAATACCCACCAGCTGGATCCGGCTTTGATCCGCGCAGTGATCCACGCCGAATCCGGTTTTCAGCCAAGAGCTGTGTCCAAACAAGGCGCACGCGGTTTAATGCAGCTGATGCCGGCAACTGCACGTGAACTTGGTGTCAAAAACAGTTTCGACAGCCACAGTAATATTCTGGCCGGTAGCGCTTATCTGGCAAAACTTCTGCAAAATTTTAATGGGGATATCCGTTTAGCCAGCGCTGCCTATAACGCCGGCCCTTCAGCTGTTGCCAAATATGCCGGCATTCCGCCTTATGCTGAAACCAAAGCTTATGTCAAAAGAGTGGAAATTCTGTTTAAGCGATATCAGCAACTCGCCAGACAACAAGCCAGAGCAGGTTAACATCAGCCTGTCACTGGCTATTTTATTGCAGGCAAAAAAGTGGTGAAAATCACTAATTTTTAATATTTTGCTTCCCCTTCCGCAGCGATCCAAAAATTAAGCAATTGATTTAAAAGGGTTTAAATCATGGCATCTAATTTGCGTTCCCGTGACATTCAAACTCCACAAGGAATTGTTATGACAACTAAAATAAATCGTCTGAACCTTATTAAACCTGTTGCTTTTGCCGTTGCTGCCGCCGTTTTTTTAAACGGTTGTATTATTCACGTCGGTGGCCCGGGCTCGGCCTCGCTGGATCACTCCGAACAGGTGCTGACACTGGATGCCACCAATTTAAAACAACTGCAGGCCGACACTGGCGCCGGAGCTTTAATAATTCAGGGTGAAGCCGGCCGGACTCAGATTGAAGTGGTGGCACAAATTTATAACAACGAAGAATCGGAACTGATATTAACACTGGAAAAACAAGGAGATGCTGCCAAACTGGTCGCCGATTTTGACCGCAGCTTTTCTTATGGCAACAGCCCTTATATTGATTTAGTGGTTAAAGTGCCGGCCAGTTTTGCGCTGACTTTAGACGACGGCTCTGGTGACGTTGATATTAAAGGCTTACAAGGTGCACTTCGGATTGACGATGGCTCAGGCGACTTATTTGTGGATAACGGCGCCAGCCTTGTGCTCGATGACGGCTCTGGAGATATCCGTATCAGCCATATTCAGGGTGATGTGAAAGTTGATGATGGCTCAGGCGATATAAACATCAGTCTAATCAGTGGCATAGTTACTATTGACGACGGCTCTGGCGATATCAGAGTTGAACAAAGTTTGGGTTTGACTATCGATGATGACGGCTCAGGTGATTTAAAGATCAGCCAGATTAATGGCCCGGTCAATATTGCCGAAGACTGATGCCAAATCCTGGTAGATTTAAAGCAACAAGCTGAGCGTTACTTGCAGTGCCAAATGCCCTCCCTGGTTATAAACGCTGCCCGTCTCAGCAGCGCAGCAGTTAGCTTTACAATACAGACTAAATAAGCGGCAATTTTTTGCCGCTTATTTGCCTATTTAAGCAGCATATTGCGCCATCCTTAGGTAAACTCTGTAAGTTACCCCTAACAGCGCGGAGTTTTACCATGGCCCTTACCATTTCCAGTTATGTGCAGTCGGTGCAGAGCAGTCAGCTCAACGCCAGTCAGAATGTGTCTGCCAGCCAAAGTACAACTCAGGCAACAACCCAAGCCACAACACAGAACTCTGCCACAGCCTCCAACCGCAGCCGTGAAAGCGAACGTTATACCGCAGTACAACAAAGCCAGGCCAATGCTAAAACAGCCATCAGCGCCGCCAGCAGCGCCAATAAAGAAATTGGCAACAGCTTAAAACAAGTGCGCGAAGTCGCCACTCAACTGGCCGATGACAGCATCAGCAATAAAGAGCGTGAGAAGCTGCAGGCGGATTATCAGAAACTCAGAGAAAACATTGTCGCAAGCCAGGACAAAGCCACAGTTAAAACCGGTGACAGCAAAACCAATTTGCTGCGTGATGATAAAAATATGAGTGTGTCCACCAACACCAGAGGTGGTGAAATGGAAGTCGCCAGCAGCAAATCGGCCAAAGGCCTGTTATTACCGGAAAAAATCACTTCCTCAGCCCAAGCCAGAGCCTTACTCGATGGCAACGAGCAACAGGCGGGCTCACTGGCCAATGCCGAAAAAGTAACCAGTAGCACTGCCAGCAGGTTAAAAGAAGCCGACAAAGATATCAGTAGCCGTCTTGAAACCAGCACAGCTGTGGCAAAGTCGGTACAGCAACTGGAAAACGCCAAAAATGGCAGTGGTTCTTTATCGGCAGAAAAAGAACAACAAAAAGAAAAAGCACTGGAATTTGCCCGCTCGGCCGCTGAACGTATCAAAAGCCAGCTGGAAGGTTTGTCTGGCGGTAACAGCAAAAACAATAACAGTATATTGTCCTTATTTAGTTAACCTCTTGGCGCAGTGGCCTTAGCCCGCCAGAGGCATACAGTCACAACTGAACACACAGGCGGCTTTGTTAATAAGCCGCTTTGTTTTAACCTCGATGCGGGGTTTTGACCCATAGCTTAACGCCACACAACCATTAAACTGCAACAGGCCAGCACAACAGAAAAAGATATGAAACAAGCCATTGAACGTTATCAACAACACAGTGTGCTGGGGCTGCAGAGTAAAACGCTGGAGCAACAAATTTTTGCCAGATTATGTTATCAGCTCAGCCATTGTCTGGCCGGTGAAGATGAATTTGCCCGTTTACAGGTGATGGCCGACTGCCGGTTTTTTTGGGTGACGTTAAGAGCAAGATTGCAGGACGATGAACATCCTTACCCGGCCGAACTTCGGCAGGATCTGATCCAACTGGCTGACATTGTGATCCGGGAATTAGTTAAAGATCCATTCGAAGCAGATTTAAGCCTGGTGCTGGCGGTCAGTCAGCAACTGGCTGAAGCGTTAAAAGCCTGACAGCACAATGGCTATCAGGCCTTGGGGTGATGAACCTGGTAAACAACAGCAGCTTAGCGGTTCAAGGGTTAGAATAAAGCGGAAAACTTTTGCTGCAACAGCGGTTTTAACGCAAAAGTAATCAATTTGCCTGCTTGCTCCAGGTACAACTTCTGCTGCTCCGTCCAAACCATCACTTCGCCCACCTGCTCACAACAAAAGACCCCGACCAATTGCCCCTGATAACGGATCCCTACGTCCAGTAACGAATAGATATCATTCGGCTCAAAATAAAGCTCATTAAAACAATAGGTTGCTGGATGTTCTGCGGCTACTGCAGCATCAATACCGCCATCCCGGCGCATGGCTTCAAAATAAGGGGCAAAATCATCTTCATGTAAAGCAATGCCCTGATAATGCTCATCTTTAAGCGAGTCATACAGGTCGACCGCAATAATTTCCTGCAGCAGTGCATCTGAATATAACCAGAGACTGGCCCGGCTGCAGCCCAGGGCTTTGGTAATGGTTTGGGTTAATTGACGGTAAAATTGATCCTGACTGATCTGCTGATCTTTCAACGATTTAATAAGCAGCAATAAGCTGGTTTGATCGTGCATGGAAAACTCCTCGTGAAGGACTGCGTTCTGATCTGGCCCTGATGAGCACCAGGACCAGCTTCACAAGATAATCAGCAAATGCTGATTCTGTCAGTACGACAGGACAAAAAATGATCAGCTTTGCTGCTGACGATACCACTCGCCTAAAATCAGACTGGCCGCCACACTGACATTCAAAGACTCGACTTTGCCGGTGCCAGGAATTTGCAGCGCCACATCTGTGCTGTTGGCCACCTGTTTGGAGACACCGTCCATCTCTTCGCCAAACACCACCACCACTTTGTTACCAAGTTTGCTGTTATACAAAGAAACACCGGCGTGGCTTGAGGTGGTGATCAGGCTATAACCTGCTTCTTTACACAGTTTCAGTGCCAGAGGCAGATGATCACAGGCCAAACCTGCCACAAACTCCACGCCACCTTCGGCGGTGCGGGCGGCTGCGCCGGATTGTAATAAATCGGGTTGGGTCATAATGACCCCCTGTACACCAAAATGGGCACAGCTACGTACTATAGCGCCAAGGTTATGCGGGTTGCCGACCCCGTCCAGCGCCAATAAACAGTCGTGTTTTTTATGCTTATTGGCGGCCAGATAAGCTGCAAGTGTTTGTTCCGGCTTGCGTTTTACGACAAAAACCACACCACCGTGATGAGAGCTGCCGCTGATTTTTTCAAGCTCGTCACTATCAACCAGATGGTAGGCTTTTTTATTGGCCGCCAGATACTTCATCACATCAGCAAATTTGGCAGCCATGCTCTGTTCCAAATACATTTTGACCACTGCATCCGGCCGCTCGCGAAAACACACCCGGCAGGCATTTTCCCCCTGCACTTTGCTTTCTTCCATTTTGTGTTGTTTCAGCAGGGCTGCGCTGACAGTTTTGGCAGATGTGGTCTCGGCTTTGTGCTGTTTTGGCTGGTCTGCAGCCATTTTTTTGCCGTTTTTCATCCAGGGTTTGTGCAGCAGGTTTTCACTTTTTTCGGCATTTTTTTCGCGCTCTGCGGTTTTATGCCGGCCTGAGGATGCATGCTCCGCGCGGCCTGAAGTGTGCGCTGGTTTAGCGTCCGATTGAAAACGTTTTGCTGTCGGTTTTTTGCCTTGTGGCCGACCTGATTTTGTTTCTGCTGACACAGCTGATTCCTTGACTAAAAGTGCAGCCCTCTGCAGAGGCTTGCACAAACTGCCGCAGCCGCGGCCAAAATATCGCTTATTCTAACCTAATTGCCGGGTGCATCGTAGATTCAACTTGAGTTTGTCGCCTGAAGCAGTAAGCTTGCAGGCTTTTTTGTATACTAACGGCCAGTTTTGCGCCCGGAGCCTTATTTTATGCTGAGTTATCGCCACAGCTATCACGCCGGTAATCATGCAGATGTGATTAAACATCTGGTCGAAGTTGCTATCATTTTGTATTTAAAGAAAAAAGATAAACCGTTTTGTTACCACGACAGCCACGCTGGCGCTGGTTTATACAGCCTGGCTTCTGAGCAAGCGCAAAAAACCGGTGAATATAAAGACGGTATTGGCCGCTTAATGGCCAAAGCGCAACAAGGCGCTTTTTTAAGCACGGCGCTGAATACCTATCTTGATTTGATTAAAGAGCTCAACCCTGACGGGAATTTAGCCTTTTATCCGGGTTCCCCTGCCATTGCCAAAATGCTGCTGCGACCAACCGACAGTATTCAGGCCACTGAGCTGCATCCAACGGATTTTCCATTATTGCAGACGCAGTTTTTACAACGAGGTTTTAGCCGTATCGAACAAATGGACGCTTACGCCGGTTTCAAAGCCATGTTGCCACCGCTGCATAAACGCGGTCTGGTGCTGATTGATCCGCCCTACGAGCTAAAAACCGAATATCAGGATCTGGTCAAAGGTTTACAGCTGGCCTATCAGCGTTTTCCACAAGCGACCTATGCCATCTGGTATCCGGTGATTGAGCGCAGCAGCATTGAAGCTGTGATTGACGCTATTAAAAATACCGGCATTCGCAACCAGTTACGCATTGAATATTGCCCCAAAGCCGACAGCGAAGGTTTTGGCATGACAGGCTCAGGTATGCTGGTGATCAACCCGCCTTACACTCTGGCGGCAGATATAAAAGCCGCTTTGGCGGAAATTTCCGATCTGCTGTCGGAGGGGGCAGCCAGCTGGCAAGTCACTGAACTGGTGCCGGAATAACAACTGCTGTTGCTGAGGTTATCTCTACAAAACATCGGAGTTTTTATGCGTTTTATTTTTTTATGCAGTGTCCTGCTTGCTTTGGCTTATTCATCACAGGCCTTTGCTTTTGGCCGCACCGGCCATCAGCAAATTTGCCAGCTGGCCTATCAGCAGGCAACAGCACAAACTCAACAACAAATTACAGCTTTGCTGCAATTAAAGCCGGGTGAAACTTTTGCCCAGGGTTGTGTCTGGCCGGATGAAGCGCGCAATGAGCCCGCCTTTAGCTACAGCAAACCACACCATTTTATGAATGTAAAACGAGACGCCCGCACAGTTGAACACAAAGATTGTGCCAGTGTGGGTTGTTTACTTTCGGCCATCCGCCATCACAGTGCAGTACTAAAAACCACTGAACATTCAGTACAAAAACTGCAATCTTTATTGTTTTTAAGCCATTTTGTTGCCGACTTACATCAGCCTCTGCATGTGAGTTATGCCGACGATTTAGGCGGCAATAAAACAGCGGTGTATTTTTTAAAACAGCCAAGCAATTTACATGGGGTCTGGGACAGCGGCCTTTTGCGCGCTCTGGGTTATGACGAAAATGCGCATTTATTACAACAAAAATTTGCAGCTGTGAATAAGCACAACATCCGCAGCTGGCAACAAGGCGATGCGCTTTTGTGGGCCAATGAATCGCTTAGACAAACGCAAAAAGTGTATCAGGCATATCGCCCAGGCATGTTAATAGACGAGCAGGCCGTGCTACGCGACGGTCCTGTGGTTGAAACCCGGATGTTTCAGGCGGCGGTGCGTCTGGCCTGGTTACTGGATAAGTTATTGGCGACTCCTGCAGCAGCCAATCACCAATCAACAACGGCATTGCTCAATAACGGCATTTCTGAGTAAACAACGCTTGACGCGGTTTGTTTGCCAGAGAGCTGCGTCTGCTATAGCCGTTGTGACAACGACGCTGGAAAATTTAATCCGGGCTTTTGGGCAGAAACCAAAACTCTATCTCGTCGGTTTCCACCTCAAAACGGGCGGCATGTTCACAAAAAGCCGGCACATGGTACCAGTCGCCCACGCCAAAACGGCGGCTTTCACCCTGCATGGTTAAAATCAGCTCACCGCGGATAATAACGCCATAGTTGTCGGTATCATGCTGATGCGCCAGAATTTGCATACCTGCCTGATAAGAGGCAAACAGCACCTCAGCCCCCTTCGCTTGGAGCCGGTAAGCATCAAAACGACCATCATAAAGTTCTAATTCGCGGATTTTGTCCGGATATTTCCCTGCCATCTTATAGTCCTTTGGTGTCTGTGGTTAAGCATTGGGCCTGTTGCACTGCGATGATCAATAGCTCCGGCTGATCCACCCCCAGATAAATCTGCCGAAGCGCACCTACCGGCGCAGCCAGTGTGATACAAAGATTGGGGTTGCCGGATAAATTGTATTTTTTTAACCAGGCTGCTTTTTTCACCCGGCCATCACAGCGGCTGATGCCGGCAATAGCCCCGGGCGGCAGCACGAGCGGTTGAGAAAGCCCATAACGGATGATCAAGGTGCCGGCCGACAACGAAATGGGCCTTCGGCTGACTGCGCGGTATTCAGCAATAAAAAACAGCAGACTCACCAGGGTAAGACCAGTCACCACAGTGGCGGCAACAGGCGACCAGACAAAATGTAGCAGCAGATGCAGCAGCGGCATTTCAATACTGATCACCAGAATAAACCCCAGCAAATTGCTTTGGGTGCCATCTTTTTGATGATAAAAAAAATGCTGCTCACCGTGAAACTGCTGCGGTTTGATTTGCCCTCCAAACAGCAAATAAGTCCAGAGCCTGGTTTCAAACTGCAATAAGGCAAGCACCGGGCTGTCGCCAAGCCAGGCTTTCAGAGGTTTTTCAATACTCTGGTCTGGATCCTGTTGCTGGCAAAGTGCGGCTCGAATGGCAACACAAACAGTGGCAATGGCAATCAATTCCATCAGCACAATCAGTGCCAGCAGCAGGTAACGACCTGTTTCCAGATAATGCCAGATGAACTTTTGTGATTCGGGAATCATATAACTGCCGACCAGAATGGCAAGGCAGGACAACAACAAGGCTTTGATTGCCGCTTCTTTTTTAGAGCTAATACAAAAAAAGCACAGCAGCGGCGTCAGCAGCAGTGCATCAATCAGATACAGCCATTCAAAGTTGGCCTGTCCGTAGTCATTCAGCTCGCTGTGGCTCTGATAATAAAAAGCCCACCACAACGACATCAATACAAAAAATAACAGGGGTATTTTTGCTTTGGATAAGGTCATAAGCTGCCTCTGTTTTGTCTGATCTGTTGTGAAACTGATGCATGCATCTTTTACCTCTGTTGTTGAACGCTACAAAAGCACAGCAGATAAATCACACAGAAATTTAACAAAACAAGGCTAACCTTTTTTCACCTTTAGCTCAATGACAGAACAAGGTTTAACCTGCGTCACTGCGACCAGAATCACAAGCACCAAAGCACCAGCTGCTGCCTAGCAGGCTTTTAACCAGGCAAGCACCAAAGAGGAGCCAGTTTCACCGGTCAGCGCGCGAAACTCCGGTGTGTGGGCCAGCGGCCAGTGTTCCATCAGCAATAAATCGCCCGGCTGCAGCAACCAGCTTTGCGCATCAGACTGTGCCGCGCCCTCCTGCCGCACTTCAAGCGTTAGCTCGTCACTCCAGAGCAACAAAGTGCTGTACTCAGGCCTTGGCATCATAAACGGCTGCCAGTCTGAGCTGACAGGCAGTGCCTGCATATTGCCCTGATAACCGGCGGCCAGCATCAGATTGATGTCGGTGACAGCACCCTTGCTTAATTGCGCACTGCTGTGACTTTTACCGGCAAAACGCAAACAATGGTAGGGGTTATCCACCTGAGCCTGGTGATTGTCGACCTGCAGAGTAAAACCAGCGCCCTGACGCAGGGCTAATAACCGCTGATGTGCCGGAAACTTGGTAAAATCACCACTTTGCTCTACTGTGGCTGAGCTAAAACGCCAGAGAAAATCCTGCGCCGCCACCGAGCTTTGTGCCGGGTAAATCGCCAGCTGCAGGGTGCTGCCGCCAGCCCAGTTGCTGATACTCATCTGTGCACGTCTGATAATTTGCACACTGGGTTCAGAGTGCTGAAGCTGCTCCGGCCTCAAACTGTTCATGCCCTGATTGACCACCCCGCTCTTAACCACTCAGCTATTGACCCCGCCATTGGGCATGACATAAGGCGTCATGTTTTTCCCTGCTTAATAAAATCCGCGCCAGCACTATATCGGCACCACCATTTTCACCGCTTAAACCAATCAGGGCTTCAAAATGCAGTTCTGGCTCCAATTCAGCCTGAATAAGCTCAACCCAATCGTCACTGGGTGGCACTAAATCGACATAAGCGCGCTGTTCATACTGGCTTTGATACAGGCTGTAATCTTCAGCCGACAGGTTTTCAGCCGCCAGCTCTTCAAAAATACTAAAAGCATGGTCACACAACTCGTCGATAGACCAGAGCTCAAGTTCAGTGTTGGGTGTATCGGTTTGATTTGGCATAACAGGCCTCTGCATTGGCGGGAAAACGGCGGCAGTATAACAACAACTGCCGCTGCTGCTCCAGCGCTTAGCGCGCCTGAGGCAAAGAGGACCTTTGCAGCTGATAACCTCTGTTGTACCAGAGGGTAACAGCAATGCCTATCACGGAAGGCGCCACCCAGCTGATAAACTGCCCAGTGGTACCGAGCTGCAACAAACCACGGCCACCAAAAGCGGCAAAGGCGGTATAAATGGCGATGGCTGAACCCAGCATATTGCCGATATGCTGGCGCAAAATAGCGTTACGGCAAGGTTCTGCACCAAAGATAAACCGCAGACTGCCAACAGCGTTCAGCACCGCCACTATGGCAAAGACCAGATAAAGTGGCTGTGCTTTGTTCTGACCCAGCCACAACAAATACAAGCCAGAACCTAACAACAGCCCTAAAGTGCACAGATGCAGCGGGCTTTTTAACACAGCAGCGTTGTGACGCAGCTGCAGCACCAGCATGCCCTGACGGATGGAGGCCCAGCTTAATAAGCTCAATACACCAAGGAAAGTGGCCATAGCCCGGACATTGTCGGCAACTACTGCAGGATCAGCACCTTCACTTAAATATTTGGCTTTAAAATACAAAGGCGCTACCAGCACCATCGCCGACATCAAGACACCGCTGAGCGACACGCCATACAATAAATACGCATAATAACGGCCGCTTTGACGATGCAGCGGGCTACCTTTTTTTGCCAGCATTGGCACCCAGAACAGCGCCAGCGCAATGGAGCCGGCAATAATATGGGCTACAAGTAAAAACTGATGCAGATAAAGCATAACGATTCTTCCATTGGGTTCAGTTGAAGCCACTGTAGCTTTGGCGTGATAAGTTCCGTAGTGCCATAAGTCACATTCGCCGGCATGACTTTTGGCCTATTGCTGCCCCCTGCCGGCACAGGCATACTGAAAACCAGATTGACCTAAATAAATCATGAGCTTAAAGCAAAGATGAGTCACAGTTCCGCCCCCCAGAGCGCCAACACAACAGCAGCGCCAGCAAAGCCGGTAAAAAACCAGGGCTGGCGCACTTTATTGCAAAAAGAAAATCTGGCGGCGCAAATCAGCTGGGCCGCTTTTAGCTGGATCCAGTTAAAAGGCGTCAGCAACAACTATGGGGTAACCAGCTGGCAAACGATATTGATAGCGGCCAGTTTGCTGCTGTTTTTAGTGTTGTTTATTCAAGCGCAGGATAAAACCACCAATCGCACTCAGTATGTTCGCCTTGGCCTGCTGTGGTTGTTATTGGTGCCCAACGCCGTGCTGGTGCCTTATGGTTTTACCCCGGGACTGGCTGTGCTTTGGGTGGCGTTATTGCCCTGGTATCTGCCAAAACAATATCTGTACTGGATGATTATTCCGGCGCTGGCGCCGTCGATCCTTACCAGCATTTATCTGAATAGCCACAGCGGTGCTTACCTGATGTTGCTGGTCTGTGGCACTTTCCAGTTTTTTGCCATTTATGCCATGAGTACGGCCCGCGCTGAAACCCTGGCGCGCGAAGCCCTGGCTCAAACCCATCAGCAACTGCTGGATGTGCAGGGTCAACTGGCTGAACAGGCAGCCGACGGCGAAAGGCTCAGAATAGCCAGGGATTTACATGACAGTCTGGGCCATCACCTGACAGCTTTGGTGATTCAGCTGCAGGTGGCGGAATATCAGGCCGATAACAACCACAAGGCGCAGCTGGCGCATTGTCATCAACTGGCAAAACAACTGCTGCAGGACATCCGCCATACGGTGTCTCAGCTGCGCGAACCACAAAAACCCCATCTGGCCAGCCAGTGCCGCGCTTTGGCACAAAACTTTCCGGCGCTGAAACTGGATTGCCGTATCAGCGCCGATCTGGTGCTGGATCCCTTATCAACCTCGTTATTGTTCCGCGTTTGTCAGGAAGCGCTGACCAACAGTATCCGCCATGGTGCTGCCACCACCGCCAGCATCGAGGTATGGCGTCATCAGCAACAACTGCATCTGCGTTATCTGGACAACGGCCACTGTGTCAGCTGGCCGCTGCAGGAAGGCAATGGCCTGCGCGGCATGCGGGAGCGGATTGAAGAAGCCGGCGGACAGCTGCTGCTCAGTCAGCAGCAACAAGCGCTGCAAATAGATGTCACTTTACCGGAAGCAAAAATATGACCATTAGGGTGGCAGTGATCGACGATCAGACGCTGGTACGTCAGGGTATTATCAGTTTATTAAGCCTGGCGCCCGATATTGAAGTGGTGGCCCAGGCCGCCAATGGCGCCGATATTGTGGCGCTGGTCAATCAACATCAGGTCGAGCTGGTGCTGATGGATATTCAGATGCCGCAGGTGGACGGTATTGCCGCTTTACAACTGCTGGCCGCTGCTGGCAGCCCGGTGCCGGTGATTATTCTGACCACTTTTGACGACCACGAACGGGTGTTACAGGCAATGCAGGCCGGCGCCCGTGGTTATTTGCTCAAAGATGTCGCCCTTGAAGTGCTGGTGGATGCAATACATCAGGTAAAAAACGGTGGCAGCTTGTTACAACCGGCCATCACAGATAAAATTCTACAGTCTTTTTTACGCCAATCACCAAGCCCGTCCCCCGCTCCGTCGCCTGCGGATGCCTTGTCGGCTAAAGAGCTGGAAATTCTGCGCCTGATGGCGGCCGGTTTTAGCAACAGGGAAATTGCCCAGAGTGTGTTTAAATCTGAAGGCACAGTGAAAAATCAGGTATCGGCCATTTTATTAAAATTAGGGGTGCGTGATCGCACCAAAGCTGTGCTCAAAGCAATAGATTTAGGTTTGCTGGGTAGCTAACCCTGAGCAGGCAAATATCAATAACGGAGTTCCGATGACACAACAACTCAGCCTGGTCAGTCTGCTGGTGGCAGATTATGACGAGGCTATTGCGTTTTACACGCAAAAACTGGGTTTTCAATTGTTAGAAGACAGCCCACAGGGTGATAAACGCTGGGTGGTGGTTAGTCCCTCTGGCGCTGCAGGCTGCGCTTTATTGCTGGCTAAAGCATCCAAAGCAGAGCAGCAGGCACTGATTGGCGGCCAGGGTGCGGGCCGGGTCTGGTTATTTTTACAAACCGATGATTTTTGGGCCGATTATCAGCGTATGCAACAAGCCGGCGTTTATTTTTTAGAAACACCACGCGAAGAAGTGTATGCCACGGTGGTGGTGTTCCAGGATTTATACGGCAATAAATGGGATTTGTTACAAAAGAAAAGCAACTGATCTCAGGCCTGACTGCAAGCGCACAGCGTCAAATGTACTCAGGTTACAGCGTCTGAGCCCTTCCCCACCAGATCCAATCCCAACAGTCCCTGCCGCAATGCCTGTACCATGTAACCGCTTACGACAACAATGCAGCACTGTCTACAGTGCTGAAATCCGCACAATTTGTGGTTAATTCGCTGAATTAGCGAGAAAAATGTGTAACGCCAACTACAATGTCAGCAGCATAGAGACCGCCGGATCCGGCAACAGATCGTTATTCTGGCAAGGAGCTGACATGGATCGTACTTTGCAGCAACTCAGTATCAGCCATTGTTATGAGGCGCCAGCCGAAGTGGTATTTTTATACTGGCTGGATGAACAATACGCTGGCCGCTGGTTATTCACCCACCCCGATGCCAAGTTACAACAGGCAGACATTGACGCCCGTGTCGGCGGCCGTTTTCGTATTGTCGAAAACCGCAACGGCCGCGAGCTGGTGCATTGGGGCGAATATCTGCAAATCAGCCCACCACAGCAGTTGTTATTCAGTTTGTATCCACCCAGACGTCAGGCTGAACCGGATCTGGTCTGGATCACCATTTTACCTATGCCTTTTGGCTGTGAGCTGACGTTAACTTTACAGTTATACGATGATAAAAGAGCCAAAGCGCGGTTGATTGATGATTGGACGCAACTACTGATGGCACTGGCAGTGGAGCTGAATCATCAGCCGGCGCATTATCAGAACAATGACTAGCAGAACCCAGTCGTCAGAGTACCTTCAAACCGGCTCATCTGAGCACCTGAATGCGAGCCACCAGCTGCACCAGCCATCTTGGTGACAAATCCCCAACATCAGGCTACAGGCGACTTCAGTCACAACAATCTTTATAATGACCTTTTTGTTTAAGTTCCGGACTGTTATGTACCGCTGCCCGCTTTGCCAACAACCCCTGCTTGCCAACGACGCTGGTTTGCAGTGTCAGAATCGCCACCAGTTTGACCGTGCCCGTGAAGGTTATTTTCATTTATTGCCGGTGCAGCAGAAAAAATCGCTGACACCTGGCGACAGTGCTGAGATGATCCAGGCAAGACGTGCTTTTCTGGAAGCTGGTTTTTATCAGCCTCTGTCAGATGCGGTCAATCAGCTGTTTACTGAGGCCCTGGCAGCCCGCACTGTTGACGATCGCAGCGCACCAGTACTGCTCGATATTGGCTGTGGTGAAGGTTATTACAGCAACAGGCTGGCACAGGCACTGCCACAGCTGACACTTTATGGCATTGATATTTCTAAAGCTGCGGTTAGAGCCGCCAGCAAAAAATATCCGAAGCTGCATTGTGCTGTTGCCAGCAGTTACCAGCTCCCTTTTGCCGATAGCAGTTTTGAAATGCTGCTGCGTATCTATGCGCCGTCTGAACCCACGGAACTTGCCAGAGTGGCCGCACCTGGTGCCTGGTTATTAACGGTCACACCTGCACCTGAACATTTGCTGCAGCTTAAACAACAGATTTACAGTCAGGTACGGTTACACCCGCAAGCAGTGCAGCAACAACAGGGTTTTCACCATCATAAACGTCAGCAGCTGAGCTGGTTGTTTCAGCCCAAAACGCCGGTTGAACTTGAGCAATTGCTGCAGATGATCCCGCTGGGTTATAAGGTGAATGCTGAGCTTAACGCACAGTTATGCCGTGACTTGCCCGCCATTAAACTGGATTTTTATCTGGATTTATATCAGCGCGATTCATCTGCCTGATGAGACAGTCATTGGGCACGCAGCGAGAATAGCTTGTGTTGCAAAAAGGCCGGACCAACAAACTTTGCCGGCCTTTTGTGATGATTCAAATCAAGTTATGGTGCCAGCAGCGGCGGCCTGATGTTTTTTAACTCTGCCAGCTGAACCAGATCAGCCTTTTGTTCAAGCTCTGCTACAGGCGCATAACCAACGTCCGCACTGTGCTCATACAGACTTTCCAGCGCATCCTGCTGCAGCTTTGCCAGCATTTCAGGGCTCATCGTTTCAGTCAGCAACTCATCACTGTCATATTCAAAAGGAGTAAATAACGGCTCCAGCTGCTGCGCTACTTTACGCACTTTTCTTTTCTTTTTTGGCGCTGGCGTGGCTTGTGGCTGGGTATCAAGCATAGTGGCCCAGAAATAACTGGACAGCTCAGCCACCAGATTACTTTGGGCATTTAACAGCACCACCAAACCTAAGCCTTTCTCCGGTAAATAGGACATATCGGTACGATAACCTTTCACCAGCCCCCCGTGGTAATAGAGCTTATGTTTACCAAACTGATAAATGCGGGTGCCTAAACCATAATACGCATTGGCGACGTAAGGGCCGAAGGTGCGACCACTCAAGTTATCTGCAGTTTTAATGCGGGGTTTATGAATATCGGTCAGCATGGCAGGTGACAACACGTTGGGGTTATGCCCCAGTCTTGCGATCAGCCATTTGCCCATATCCATAGCACTGGCATTGACACCAGCAGCAGGGTTCACCCGGTAATAGGTTGGCACCACTTTAGCCTCCCCCCAGCCCCGGCGTACTTTCACATGGGGCATGGCACGGTTTTTACTGGCCAAAAATGCAGCGTAGCCGACAGAGGCATTGTGCATTTGCAGAGGTTTAAAAATACGCTGCTCTATCAGGCGCTCATAGGGCATATTGGTGGTTTTGTGCAGCACGGTTTCAATCAGACTGAATAACACATTCTGGTAACCGTAACATTTACCGGGCTGGCAACGGGGGTTGATATTGCCAAATTTCGGCAGAATTTGCGCCGGTGTCATATTGGCTTCTATCAGATCGTCAAAGGCATTTGGACTTAAGCCGGCGTTTTGCGCCAGTAAATGTTCCACTGTCAACTTGGACGTCATGGCGGGGCTGCGAAAACGAAAACCCGGCACATATTTGGTCACTTTGTCGTTCCAGTTAAAACGCCCTTCGTGCTCTACCTGAGCCGCTAAGCCACCGGCAAAAGTTTTGGACACCGAAGCCAGACGGAACACAGTGTTGGCATCCACCTTGGCTTTGGTACCGTGCGAGCGCACACCAAAAGCGCCAACCCTGACAATTTTGTCATCTTTGACAATGACATAAACACCACCCGGGATGTTGTTTTTGCTCATCTTACGGGTGAATTCACGATGAAATTCTTCAGAAAACTGGGCAACAGATGGCGCCGCCACAACAGAGGTTGTGCAGAATAACAAGGCTGCCATCAAACTTTGTTTGATCATAATTCCTTCCGGGCCCAAAACCCTGACTGCGGTGCAGCACAAGCCTGCAAAATGCCACTGGTACTCGGAACACAGCGTAAAATTTTTACTGCGAACCCTTTGCCAGTGCAGCCAGCATTTCTGGGATCAATGTTTGAATAAAATAAAATTTGTCCTGTTCTGTCACTTGTTCTGGCGACCAGTCGCCACTGGCATAAGGTGCCAGCGCCGGTCCGGCACAATAACAAAAGGCATCCAGCCACTGACCTTCAACTTCAACCCGGACCGCAGTTTTTACATAATGCCCTGAGTCCAGATCTTCAAAAAAATCTAATTTTTTAACCGCCTGCTCGTCCACATTCAGCAGCAGTTGTCCGCGCTGCCGATAACCCGGCTCTGCTAATAACACAGGCACCGGAGCTTGGGTTGGGCTTTGGCTTAACCCATAACGGCGAAATCCTGTTAACACTGCGGGTTTCATCTGGATCTGCTGGCCGGTAATGGCAGTGACAATCTCGGGAAAAGTTAATAAACCATAGACAAAAATATGTGTTGTCTGAGCCATCTGCTCCTCCTTAACGCCATCCGGCTTGTTGCCCTGCTGATTCAGCTTTGACTGTCGCGCCAGGTCAGGAACAACCGTAAATCCAGTTCCAGTTGATGATACTGGGGTTCCATGTACTGACACAATTGATAAAACGCCTTGTTGTGATCTTTTTCCCGCAAATGGGCTAATTCATGTACAACCACCATGCGCAGAATAGGCAAAGGCATTTGTTTTAACAAGCTGGCGACACGGATTTCATTTTTACTTTTCAGCTTGCCGCCCTGCACCCTGCTGACTTGGCTGTGAGTGCCCAGGGCGTTGTGGATCACATGAATTTTTGGGTCAAACTGCACCTTGCTGATAGGGTCGCTGCTTTTCATAAACTGTTGTTTCAGCTGTAAAGTCAGCTCATACAAAGCTTTGTCAGTCTGAATATTGTGGTTTTGTTCCGGATAACGGCGCTGAAGGCTCTGTCCCAGACTGCCATTTTGCAGCGCCAGACGCACCTGTTGCAAAATAGTCTCGGGGTAAGAACGCAGGTAAATTAAATCAGTCATCAGAGCTCACAACGGCAGACACTACAACGGCGTTATATTACCGCAGAGCAGCGGCAGCACGAAGCGCTCTGTGGTTTTTTCTCTGTTATGGCAGTGCATGGGAAGACAAAACCACATTAGCAGCCTGGCGCTGTGGTTCAACCAGCGCCGGCAGTTGCAGTTTGCACATCAATAAAAGCTGCTATTAAGGTGCACAAGAAGGCGGATTTGCCGAGGCCTGCAGCGCAATAATTTCACCCTGAGCACCGGTCGACACTTGAAGGTAACGGCTTGCGGCAAGTTGCGCCCATTGTGGTTCCGTCCATTGTTGCTGCAATTTAAACTGCTCCAACCAACCTTCGCTCAGCTGCAACCTGAGTTTGCTGCAGGCATCGAGCAGCCAGCCGCTGTCGGCAGACTGTCGTACCAGCACCTGCTGTTTGATGGCATGCCCTGACGCCACACTCTGTTGGTAATCCTGGTAACTCTGGCTGAATATTTGCTGGCGCTGCTGCGCGGCACTTAAGGATCCTGTGGAAATTTTTTCAGAATTCAGCTGGTGGATCTGTACCGGATAAAAGCTGTTGGTCTGGCTGATTTGATAAGACAACTGCTGCTGTTGCTGAATTAAAAACCAGCCCAAACCAAGTGCAAAAACTGCAGTCAGTGCCTGCAATTTCGAATAACTGAACCAGCCGGCCAGTTGCTGTGCAAACAGCTTTAAGTGTATCAGCCTGAATTTTGGCCTGGTCCTCTGTTGCAGCTGCCGCAACAGCAACTGCTTCTGCTGCACAGGCATTTGATGTTGCTGTGCACTTTGGCGGTACCAAAGCTCAAGCGCAGCGGTGAGCTGTTCAGATCCCGCTGAAGCTGCTGCTGTGTTGCTATCGGCTTTTGCCTGCTGCTGTTGTTGCGCTTGCTGTTGAGAGTCGGCCTGCGGATAAACAACCTGCTGTGCAGTTGTTTGTCCCGGGGTTGTTGACTTATCAGCTTCGCAGCTCTGCGATGTAAGCTGCTGTGCAAAGTGCTCTTTGTGCTTAGAGGTCATGGTAATGCTCCAGAGCTTGACTGAGACTGGCTCTTGCATATCTGAGCCGGCTTTTTACCGTTTCGGCTGCACTGCCGCTAATGCTGGCTATTTCTTCCAGCGAAAAACCTTCGAGCTGCAATAACAAAGCTTCTTTTTGTAATAACGGCAAAACAGCAATGGCTTGCTGTAATGCCTGTTGCCGCTCTGCAGCCACCAACACATCAAGCTGACTGGCATGCGTGTCCAATATGGTTTCTTCACTAAGCTCAAGCCCGCTCCAGCGTTGCCGGCGGCGCAGTTCATCAAAAAGTGCATTTCTGGCCAGGGTAAATAACCAGGTCTTAAACTGACAACGCTGCTGAAAACAGGGTTTGGTCCGGTCATCTGCGGCTCTGTGGTGATTTGTGTCAACATTCTTTGCCGCCAACTCAGCAGGTTCTAGCTGACTTTTTTGCAATTCCAGCACCTTTAACCAGCTTTGCTGGCTGATATCCTGCGCCAGCTCAGCATCACTTTGTTTCAATAAAAAATGATACAAAGCATCGGCATGACTTCGGAACAACCAGCCAAGCTCGTCGTGCCGGCTGTCGGCTTGCGCTGGCGCCCCCAGGGTAAAGCCGCTCAGCCGGATACTGATTTGTTTCCATCCCATAAACACTCCTGCCGGCTATTGTTCTTTTTGTTTTTCATTCAGGCTGCTGGCGCCCGGGCCTCTCAGCCAAAGCGCCGCCAAACGAGGTCTGTATGTGTTTATTTTGCCAGCCTGATCAATGTGCCACAGGCATTGTCAGGGTTCCAGATTAAAATCCAGCTGCACAGTTAGGCCCGTGGTTTTAGCAGCCTTACCCTGCTCCAGTGAAGGCTGATATTTCCAGCGTTTTAACGCCCGGATAGCGGCCTGTTCAAACACCCGTTTCGGTTCTGCATCCAGCACTACAACTTCAGTTACAGCCCCTGTGGCGTCAATACTAAAACTCAGTTGTACCCAACCACTGACGCCATCCCGCGCTGCAGCTGGTGGATATTGAGGTTCAACGCGCACTAATGGCCTGGCCTGGGCATCTGCGACTTGCGGGTATTGCCCCTGCTGAGCGCTGATGGCAATATCGGGCACCACTGACGTAACCTCCAGCGCAAAAGGCTGCAGCTCTGAACCCAAATCAACAGGTTGTTGTGCAGGGGGTTCAACAGGAGGTGGCGGTGGCTCTAAGGTTATTTTCGGCTGTGCTGCACTGTCATCTCTGGGGGCAGACAGTTCCACTGCCATCTGTGGAGGTAACGGCGGCGGTGGTGCAATGTCGTTGTCCAACAAAGCCGCCATCAGCTGAAATAACATCAAAGTGATAAAAATTGCCAACACTACAGTGCCCAACCGAGCCTGCCATGGTGTTTGTGCCGCATAAGATACTGACATAGTGCTGCTCATGTCCTGCTCCTTGTTGATGGTGTTTTTCAGACATTGGACGATTGAGCGCAGCAAAAGGGGTTAAATAATTTTGAAAATTTTGTTTGTAAGCTTAGTGAGCCTCGCAACTTGTGCAGTACAAGCCGCACCATATCAGTTGTATCTGGTACGTCACGCCCACAAGGCTGAAGTCAATAAAGCTGCCGGTGAAGCGGCAGCTAAAGATCCGGCGTTGTCGGCCTGCGGAAAAGCACAGGCGGCAGCATTGGCGACTTTATTGGCCAGGGTGCCGCTGACAAAACTGTATCACAGCGGATATCAACGCACCCAATTAACAGCGGCGGCTTTATTAAGTCCAAGCCGTCACTTAGAAGGTTATCCGGCAGCAGACATACAAAACCTTGCCAACAGACTGATACAGCAGCAACAAAATGCACTGGTGGTCGGTCACAGCAACACGGTGCCACAGCTTGCGGAGCTACTAAGCAAAACGCCGCAAACGCCACTGACAGAGCAGGATTATGGTCTGATTTATCAACTGCAGTTTGATGGCAACAACTTCATTAGCCTGACTACACTGCAGTTACCAACGCCGGCTCTGTGTGAGCCATAAAAGGGGCTGAACAAAATAAACGAATACCAAGGTCGCAGTAAAATACCAGGCTTTCACTGCGACGAAATAATGTTAAAGGCTACTGTCGCGGCGCTTTAATAAACACAAGACTTCGGCATGATTGGTATGAGGGAAAAAATCAAACAGCTGCGCTTTCTCAAGCTGATAGTCTGCAAGTGCAGCTAAATCCTGCACCAGACTTTGTGGATTACAGCTTGAATACAATAACCAGACTGGTTGCAGCTGGCTGACAGTCCGGCAAAGCGCAGCACCTAAACCCCGCCTTGGTGGGTTCACCACCAACAGGTCCGGGCTTTGTTGCTGAGCTTTGGCAAAGGCATCAGCGTCCAGCGCCTGAAACTGTAATTTGACATCCTGCATCAGCGCAGCTGAACGCTGGGCACAGGCAATAGCGGCCGGCGATATTTCAATGCCAGTGATCTCACGCCCGCTTTTTGCCAGATGTAGTGCAAAACCACCGACACCACAAAACAAATCCCAAACCCGCTTGATAGGCAAATCAGCAGTCCAGTCGCGGGCGCTTTGGTACAACTGCGCAGCCAGCACAGGGTTGGTCTGAAAAAAACTTTGGGGCTGAATAAAAAGCGGCACATCATTTAGCTGCTCAGGCAGTTGTTGTTGCTCTGTCAGCACAATTTCCGTTTCACCCTCTAATACTGCTTTATGCTCAGGCTGTAAATTCACAGAACACAGCAAAAGCTCAGGCCATTGCTGCTGTAGCGTCGGCAAGTGTTTGATAATAGAAGCCAGATGGTTTTTTGAACGCAGCACAAAACGCAGCATCCACTGCCCTGTGGCCTGACTCTGTGTTAACAATACAAATTTCAGCTCACCTTTTTTGTCAGCAAGCTGATAAGGCTGCAGTTGGGCCAGCCGGATAAAACTGCGGATATGGGCAAAAGCCTGCTGAAAAGCAGGCGGATACAAAGGGCAAGCGGTCAACTCCACCTGTTGCTGATGATGATTCACAATGCCAAGCACAGGATCATCTGCGCTGCCCATCACCACCATTTTGGCTTTATTGCGAAATGCTGCTTCCGAAGATGCAACGGCAGGCAATAACTGATAACCGGAAAAATTGCCAAGCAGTTTTTGCAACTGCAGCTGTTTTGTCTCCAGCTGCACTGCATAAGCCGCATCAAGCGCGGAGCAAGAGCGGCAAGTGTCGGCAATAAAATAAGGGCATAACATCAGAAGGTTCCGGCAGCAAAATGCAAAAAACAGGATTTTAGCAAAAGCGGTTGAGTTTCACAGTGATTTACTTTGGGTACCTGAGCATTAGGTTTTATCCAGGGTTTAAACCAAAGCCGCTTTCACCAACAGATATAAAACAAAAGCCCCGCACTTTCGTATTCAGGGATTGACTCGGGGCTCCCTGCCCCTCGCCCTTCGGGCCTCGCTCCGCAAGGTCCAAACCGGCAATCCTGCCGGTTTGTCGAACTAAGGCTTCTCACCAATCCGCTTTCACCAGCAGATATAAAACAAAAGCCCCGTACTTTCGTACGGGGCTTTTGTTTTATATCTGGCGGAGAGAGAGGGATTCTCCACCACGTTTTTATTTAACACCTAACCCACTGTATTTTATGATAATAAATCAGTTCACATGGGTTTGCAAGATACAAAATATCTCGCTGTGGTAAAGTTTTGTGGCAAAGTTTTTCTAATTTGCTCGTTCCAAAAATACATCGATTGCACAAGAAACAGACTCGAATCATCGACCACTAACTGTGGCTCCTCAATGAAAATCAATCAGATGCAAGACAAACGTTCCTCATAATGTTTGACTCAAACACGATTGATGCTTGATCATCGAACAAACACAAACAGTTTCCAGAATATCGCTCACGATTTATAAGGAAGGCAGATGCAACTAGTTTTCAGTGAAAGCAAGGGGTTTTACAAACAGTTAGATCAGGCTGTTAAACGGGGGGCAGTTGCAATTCGGTTTGTATCAGAAAGACCAGACATCAATTCAAAACTGTGGCCACGGCTGAAACAATGTGAGAATTGGAAGCTCGTCGAAGAAGAGATAAAAAAACATATGTCAGGAGAGCACTCAGAATTGGACCGCATCATCAAGCCAAATATGACGGCTTCGCTCGGTGGTGCAGAGATTGCTCTCATCGCATGGATAGCGCTCCTAGTTGCAGGTGTCCTGTTCTACGGTATCTACAAGGGACGTCAAGTGAAGTTCAAAACCAGTACTCCATATGGCGACGGGGAGATTGAAATAGTCTAACTCAAGGCCAATCGTGGGAAGCCTGTATTGTGGCCGTGTAGTTCAGTTCCTACTTTTTACTTGAGTTTAAAATGGGGGGGATTGCCAAAATGATAAAACAACACTTTATCTATCTCACAAGTTTTGCTGCCTCAACGAGACAAGAACGAGTCTCGTCTCTACCCATAATCGACTAAGTAAAAAATTCTTCATCAAGTTCACTATCATACGAGCCATCCCAGTTATCTGAGAAATAGTCGATTTTATTGATAGCCTCCTGTAGAACCTGAAGACTCGGGCCGACGCCTTGAGCATAGTGCTTTATTGTCATCGAAGTGTTCTGGCTATGCCCAACGAGACGTTGAATGATATCCAGCGGAACGCCGCGTTGCATGAGGTAACAAATTCCGGTTTTGCGCAAGCAATACATATCGATCAACTGACGATGTTTCTGAGTGTCTGATTTTGAAATCGACAGTTTTTGCATCAGAGTTCTATTAAACCATTTACTTATCGGGGTGGCTTTGGAGTACAGAGGATCTTGTGCGTATTTCGGTTTGTCCGGACA
>DPJG01000008.1 GCA_003543135.1 Rheinheimera sp. | reverse complement strand
CGATCCCGCTTAGCTCCACCAAATTCCCTGTTTATTTTCCCTTGAACACTGATTCAAACTGGCGTGTGACTTATTGCCGGTATTTTTCAGCACTTTTTACTGTGTCAGATTCTTCATCTTCTGCGTTTTGGGCTAAGCCGTGGCAGTTTTATATCACCACGGCACAGCAATACTTTCATTTCCTTACAATTTCAGCAGCAACGGCAGCATAAAATCGCGGATAATCGGCTGCGCTTTTTCGTTGGGGTGAATGCCATCACTGAGCATCAGCTCAGGTTTGGTGGCTATTTCATCCATAAAAAACGGCCAGTACACAGCCTGATGTTTTTCGGCCAACGCCGGATATAAATCGACAAACAGCTGGTTATAACGTGGGCCATAGTTCGGCGGGATCCGTATCTGCATCAGGATGGGAGTGGCATGTTGTTGTTTCACCAGAGTAATGATGTTGCTTAGGTTCTTTTCCAGCTGCGCTATTGGGAAACCACGCAGGCCGTCGTTGCCGCCCANNTGGTTTCACCGCTGATGCTGGCGTTAATCAGTTGCCAGCTTTTTTGTTGTTGCTGTAGTAAATGTACCCAGCCTTGTTGTTGTGTCATGCCATAACCGGCACTCAGACTGTCACCAAGGACCAATAATTTTTGTGGTTGTGCCTGCGCCAGAAAAACGCAGCAAGCCAATAAGATGGTGAAAAAAATTCTCATGTCATTACTACCTAAGATTGCTATTCAGGCCAAAGCCTTACGTAAAGAAGTCCAGCTGACAGATGCCAGGCTGACTATCCTGCAGCAGATCAACCTAACAATCAACAGTGGTGAGACTGTGGCCGTGGTGGGCGCTTCCGGCTCTGGCAAGTCAACATTACTAGGCATTCTGGCGGGTTTGGATACTGTGAGCAGCGGCGAAGTGTATCTGGCTGGACAGCCGCTGCATCAGCTGGACGATGACGCCAGAGCGCAGCTTCGCGCCAGAGAAGTGGGTTTTGTTTTTCAGTCGTTTTTATTATTGCCAAGCTTAACAGCGCTGGAAAACATTACTTTGCCGGCCGAACTTGCCGGTATTAAAGATGCCACAGCCCGTGGCCGTAAACTGCTCTCTGATGTTGGTTTAACAGAGCGCGCCGATTTTTATCCAAGTCAGCTTTCGGGCGGCGAGCAACAAAGAGTGGCGATAGCCCGGGCTTTTATCACACAACCGGCCATTTTGTTTGCTGATGAACCATCGGCTAACCTGGACGCAGCCACAGGCGCCAAAATTGAAGATTTATTATTTGCGCTGAATGAGCAGCAGGGCACCACGCTGGTGCTGGTCACCCACAACCCGCAGCTGGCGCAGCGTTGCAAGCGTCAGCTCAATATGCATGCCGGTGAGTTAACAGAGTTAAAACCGGAGGTGGGTGATGTGGCTTAACATTGCCGCCAGACTGTTCTGGCGCGAGTTACGCCGCGGAGAACTCTGGGTGATCGCTTTTGCGTTATGCCTGGCTGTTTTTACTGTGGTGAGTCTGACCGGCATTACCGAGAGTGTGCGTGCGGCTTTGTCGCAGCGTAGCAGTAACTTTATTGCCGCAGACAAAATTCTGCGCTCCAGCCTGCCATTTAATGACGAGATATTTCGAAGCGCCGAGCAGCTTGGGCTTAAAACTGCAAAACAAATGCAGTTCAGCACCATGGTGTTTGCCGGTGATCTGATGCAGCTGGTCAGTGTCAAAGCGGTGTCGCCAAGCTATCCGCTGCGTGGGCGTCTGGAGTTAAAAAGTTCAGAACAGGCTGATGCCAAAACTAGCAACACTGTGGTTAAAAACCAGGTGTTCCTGGAACCAAGGTTATTGCAGCTGCTGAATATCGGCATTGGCGACAGCCTGGAGCTTGGGGTCAGCCGTTTTGTGGTGGGCGGCATTATTGCCGAAGAGCCGGATGCGCCGCTTAGTGTATTTGGCAACGCCCCAAGGGTGCTGATGCATGTGGATGATGTGGCCGCTACCGAAGTGGTGCAGCCTGGTAGTCGTATTGGCTATCGGTATCAGTTTGCCGGCGACGGCAGCGCGCTCAAAACGCTGGAACAGCAGGTGAAGCCTCTGCTGACGGTGCATGACCGCTGGCAGAGTCTGGATCGTGAGTCGGCGGTGGGCTCAGCGCTGGACAGAGCTGAGAAGTTTTTATTGTTGGCCGGTTTATTAGGCATAGTGCTCGCCGCCTGCGCTGCGGCAGTTGCGGCCAGTCAATACAGTCAACGCCATCAGATGGCGGTGGCAGTGATTAAAGCACTTGGCACTACCACAGCCATGGCCAGGCGTATTTACGCCAGTCATCTGGCGATGGTCAGTCTCTTTAGTATCATCACCGGCTTGTTGCTTGGCCAGCTGGCAAGCTCGGGCGCTCAGTGGTTTATTGAAGTCTGGCTTGGCGATTACCGGCCGGAATTTAGTAGCAGGCCTTTATGGCTTGGTGCTTTAACCGGGCTGATTTGTGCAACTTTGTTTTCTGCACGTCCTATCTGGCGGCTGGCTGCTGTGCCGGCACTGAACGTACTACGCCAGCGTGCTTTAAGTTTTCAGCTGGATCTGTGGCAGCTGGTCACAGGCGGCCTGGCTATCTGGCTGCTGATGTGGCTGTTTAGTGGTGACTGGTGGTTATCCAGTTGGTTATTTGTGCTTTGTCTTGCCTTTGCGGCTTTATTGCTTGGCATGGCAGCTGTTTTGGTGCGGCTTGCCAAACCTATGGCGGCTGGCCAAAGCAGCGCGTTAAAGCTGGCGCTGGCGAATTTAAGACGCAGATTGTGGCCGAACAGTTTCCAGCTTATCACTTTTAGTCTGGCGCTGTTTTTAACGCTGATTTTATATTTCCTGCGCTCTGAGCTGATTTCGCAGTGGCAACAGCAGGTTCCGGCCGGGGCGCCGAATCAGTTTCTGGTAAATATTAATGAAGTGGAAAAACCACAAATTATTCAGTTATTAACCGACAACCAACTTAAAGCCGGAGATTTTTATCCTATGGTGTCGGGCAGGGTACTGACGGTCAATAATGAAAAGTTGCCTGAGTCTGAAGGCCGTGAGCAAAACCCGGAACAGTCAAATCCAGAGCAAGCAAACCCTGAACGGCAAAAAGGCGAGCAGCAAGCGGATATTGCCGACAATACGACGGCCGCTCGTCGCGATACCCAGAATTCCGGCTCCGCAAATTCTGGTACAACAAGGGAAGGCATAGGCCGCGAGTTAAATCTGACCTGGCTGCATGCTTTACCTGCCAATAATCAGATAGTTGCTGGCAAGTGGTTTGGTGCTGAAGACAAGGCGCAGGTGTCTGTTGAAGAAAAACTGGCGGAAAGACTGGCGCTGGAACTTGGTGATACCATTGGTTTTTCTGTCGGTGGTCAGCCGTTTACTGCAACCGTCAGTAGTTTCCGTAAAGTCGACTGGAATAGTCTGCAACCAAACTTTTTTATGATTTTATCACCGGATCTGATGCAGAATTTCCCGGCGACTTATCTGACGGCTTTTTATTTGCCCAAACAACAAACTGCACTACTCAATAAGATGGCCCGCAGTTTCCCGACTATTTCAGTGTTGTCTGTGGATAATATCCTCAAGCAGGTGAATGACATTATTGCCCAGGTTTCATTGGCACTCACGGTTATTCTGGTGCTGGTGTTTGCTGCTGCTGTGCTGGTGCTGGTGGCTCAGGTTCAGGCAACACTGGAGCAGCGGGAGCAGGAACTGGCCATTTTAAGAACTTTAGGCGCCAAAACGGTGTTTTTGCGCAAAGCGGTACTGGCAGAATTTGCGGCTTTGGGGCTGATGGCAGGTGTTTTTGCGACCTTACTGGCTGAAGTGCTGCTGGCTGTGGTGCAGATGCGGTTATTCCAGCTGCCGTTTTCGCTGCACTTTAATTTGTGGTGGATTGGGCCGGGCCTGGGGCTGGCGTTAATTTGTGGTTTGGGCTGGCTGTTGCTGCGCCATCTGCTGCAATTACCAACGCCGGTATTGTTGCGCCGGGCTTTAAGCTAAAACTCAAGCGCTGTTGTGTCACAAAAAAAGCCTGCAGTTGCAGGCTTTTTTTCAGAAGTCTCAGCGAAGTGATGCTGTTTTATGCGCAGTGAAAGCGCTGGGTTTTAGGCCTGTTTATGGGCCTTGTTAAGCGCTGGTGCTTTCATTTAAACGCTTGCAGCTTTAAAGCGGCAAGGCCTGTAATGCAGCGCGTAGCTGATTGTATTTAAAATGAAATCCTGCATCTAACAATTGTTTGGGGTAAACGTTCTGGCCAAATAATAAAATATCGGCCATCTCACCAAACAATAACCGCACCATTACAGCCGGCATGGGCAAC
This sequence comes from Rheinheimera sp., assembly GCA_003543135.1. Taxonomy (GTDB): domain Bacteria; phylum Pseudomonadota; class Gammaproteobacteria; order Enterobacterales; family Alteromonadaceae; genus Pararheinheimera. The sequence goes on along the minus strand of DPJG01000008.1, from coordinate 6,034 downwards.
AAAGCGGGTTTACCTAAACGCTCAGCCAGCAGTTTGGTCCATTGTTTATTGCTGACCGCCATAGGTGCTGTGGCGTTAAATACACCTTTTAACTCTGGATGCTGTAATAAAAAGTCAAAAGCGGCGCAAACATCATCCAGATGGATCCATGACATATATTGTTCGCCACTGCCGATACGACCGCCAAGCCCCAGTTTAAAGGCTGGCAGCATTTTGGCCAGAGCACCGCCTTTGGGCGCCAGCACTATGCCAAGGCGCAGGATACAAACCCGGGTTTGTGCAGAATTTGCTCTGTTAGCAAGGTTTTCCCAGCGGGCGCAAATATCGTGGCTAAATTCGGGATAATAAGACTGATAACTTTCGTCTATGCTGTCGCTGCCCTGACGGCCATAAAAACCAACAGCTGATGCATTGAGCAAAGTGTGTGGAGGCGTGCTGGCCTGTTGAATATAACCGACCAGCTCTTCAGTCAGCTGCCAGCGACTCTGACAAATCCGCTGTTTTTGCTCTGTGCTCCAACGTTTATTGGCGATAGGCTCACCGGCCAGATTTACCACTGCATCAATCTGGTTAAAATCAACTTGCGACAGCGAGGTTACCGCTTTAACCTGGGTGCCGAACTTTTGTTGCACCTTGTTGGCTGAGCGGCTTAACACTGTGAGCTGATGCTGCTGTTGCCACAGCTGAACCAGTGCCGTGCCAACAAGACCCGTTGCGCCTGTCAGTAAAATCCGCATGCACTGGCTCCTCTGCCTTGTCACCTGATGAGTATAGTTCGTCTTAGTTTTTGTGAACGGATAAGGTTAACGACACCGAATCAGCAAAACGCAATGCATAAGGTTTGTCGATTTCCACTTCAGCAAATTTAACGGCGGGGTGGGCAGAGGCGATGGCCAGCACTTCGGCGGTCAGTTTTTCTAATAATGAAAATCTGTTGTTTTCCACCAGCTGAATAATATCTTTAGTGATAGTGCGGTAATTCAGCGCTTTGCTCATATCATCGGTGTCTGCGGCCTGCACAGCGCTGTATTCAATACGGGCGTTAATCACTACGTCCTGCTTGTTATTAATTTCTTCGTCTTTAATACCTATGTAGGTGCGAAGCCGTAAATTTTTGATCCGGATCACTGCGTTGTTTAAATTCATTCGAAGTCCTGTCTGACGGAAAAAAGATAACCCTTGGGTTCAATCACTTATACGCACAAGCAGCGGTTGGGGATCAGCACGTCATTTTTAATAGCGGATATGCTTCATCACGGCAATTTGTTGTTGCAGCTGCTCAATCATACATTCTTTATAAACGCCGGCACCGGCCTGACTGTCGGGGATCAATGCCAGATATTGCCAGCGGCAGTGGTCACGGCTGAATTTCTGAAAAGTTTCACGTGAGCGCTGAAATACTCTGAGTGGATCGCCCCGGCCTGTGCTACGTTCCATTTCCTGTAACCTGAATAAATGATTATTTTCCCAGGTTTGCAGTTCACGTTCAGTTTTTTCCAGCTCCTGATCCAGACAACGTGAGTATTCAATCTGAAACTGGCGTTTGTCTGCACAGTTACTGGCTGCCTGACTCTGAAAGGACAGCAAAGATAATAGAAAAATAGGTAATGCTTTCATAGAGTTCCACAAAAATAGCTGGCAAAGATTGAGGTCTGACTAATACTGGTGCTCGGCAAAACATAGCTGAAATCTGGCGCCACCGAGCTCACTGCGATCAATGTGCAGTTCACCGGAATAAGAGCTGCAGAGTTCATGAACTATCGACAGACCAACACCATGACCTTCTTTATAGGTATCAAGCCGGGTTCCCCGATGCAGCAGCTCTTTGGTTTTACCTTCAGGCACACCCGGCCCGTCATCTTCCACCGCAATTTGCAGTGGCTTTTGGCTGACACTGACTCTGACCTGATGCTGGCAGGCTTTAAAGGCGTTGTCGAGCAGATTTCCGAGCATTTCCATTAAATCTGTTTCATCGCCTCTGAACATCACCCCGGCGGGCAGGTTAATTTCCAGCCTGACATTTTTATCTTTATAAATTTTTTGCAGTGCATTTTGTAACTGGCTAAGCACAGGGGCAATAGCAATTTGTTTTTGCCAGACATCCTGACCTGAACTACTGGCTCGCTTAAGCTGGTGTTCGATCATCGCAGTAATACGGTCAATTTGTTCACGTAGTTCAGGTTGCTGCGCCAGTGCCGAGGTATTGAGCACCGCAACCGGCGTTTTGAGTGCATGGGCTAAGTCGCTTAAATGGTGGCGATAGCGTTGTTTTTGCCGGTTCTGACTGGCCAGTAATAAATTGACATCTTCTTTGAGGGTGGTGAGCTCTGCCGGGTAGTTTCCATTGAGCTGCTGCTGCTGGCCACTTTCAACCTGACGGATCTCATGATCAAGTGCCGACAGCGGCGCTGTGGTCCAATAATAAGCCAGTAGCATCACCAAGAGCAGTACTGCGGCTATGCCAATAAACCAGCGTGCCAGGGTATTACGAAAACTCTGTACCGGTGCATCCAGAAGCTTCTGATCCTGCACTATATGGATGGTCAGCGGCATACTGCGCTCGCCCATATCAAATAACAGCGCAAAAGATAAAGTCCAGTACACCTGGCCATCCTGCTCAATGGCAACAAACTCGTGTTTGCCGGGCAGCATTTCATGTTGCGGCGGGGTGAAGTTCTGGTTCAGCGAGGAATCGGATTGCCATAACAGTTTGTCTTCACTGACAATAAAAGCGCTGGTGCCAGAGTCTGGCCGTAAAAAATCAGCTGGCAAAATGCTGTTATTAATTTCCAGAATGTCGTTTTTAGAGGTGAGTTCGGCTAAAAACGAATACAGATGTACTTCCAGTTTTTGTTCTGTGCTGGTGAGCAGCTGTGCCAGAAAGGCCCTTTCAATCGCGAAAAATGACACCGGCAGTAAAAACAGCATCAGTACCAGACTGATCACTGCCTGCCGGACTTTCAGCGATAACATCATTAGTTCACGGCCAGGTTAAAACGGTAACCACGGCCACGTAACGTTTCTATAGGTTTTAACTCGCCATCGGGGTCGAGTTTTTTGCGCAGCCGCAGGACAAAAACTTCAATGACGTTGCTGTCGAGGTCAAAATCCTGATCGTAAATATGTTCGGTCAGTTCAGTTTTTGACACCACTTTGCTTGGGTTATGCATAAAGTACTCAAGTACTTTGTATTCGTAAGCGGTCAGAGGCACTTCGGTGCCCTGACAAAATACCTGCTGTGTTCTGCTGTTCAGACTGATAGGGCCGGCATTGAGTGTTGGATCGGGTTGACCCGCAGCGCGGCGGATCAGCGCATTACAACGCGCCAACAGTTCTTCCACATGAAAAGGTTTGGTCAGGTAATCGTCGGCACCTGCGTCCAGGCCCTGTACTTTTTCCTGCCAGCTGCCACGGGCGGTCAGTACAATGATCGGGGTTTTGATGTCTTGTTGCCGTGCTTTTCTGATCAGCGACAAACCATCCATTTTGGGTAAACCAATATCAATAATGGCCAGATCGTAGGGGTATTCGCTAATTTTAAAAAAACCATCAGTACCGTCATGCGACACATCCACACTGAACTGTTGTTGGGTTAAATGGTTTTTCACCTGTTCAGCCAATAATGTTTCGTCTTCTACCACCAATACCCGCATGTGCATTCCTTATGACAGTCAGCCGCACTCTGGCGGCAGCAATGGTTTACTGATTAGTAAACCTGTTGATCTATATATTGATATCAAAATAGCAGCGCCTGAATTTGGCCTGCTATCAGCGTGATTTCACCGGTTCCACATACACCGGCATTTGTGGGCCAGGGTCTCTGTCCATTAAAGTGGTGTATTCCCGGCCATTGAGCTGATAGGTCACCTGATAACCGTCAATGACACTCTGGTATTCAATTTCAGTTCCGGCCTGATAACAAACGGTTTCGTGATGCATCACATCTGTGCCATTTTGCTTGCCGATATCATGACCCACAGCCCCCCCCAACACTGCGCCAGCGGCCATACCAACTTTTTTATTGGAGCTGTTGTGGCCAATGGCGTTACCCAAAGCACCGCCAATAATGGCGCCAACAATAGCAGGAGCGGCAGAATCTGCGTGGCGTTTGACCACCTGGCGCTCTTCACAAACACGTTTTGGCTTATGCACTTCAATGGTCCTATACACCGGCTGTGCCGAGGTGACAGTGGCCATTTGATACTGATCACGGTACTGCTGGGAATAACTGGTACAAGCCGTGATGAGCGGTAACAACAAAGCCAGATATTTCATCATATACCTCCACAGACAATGATTACATCAGGGTAGAACACAAACTCTTAATTGCGGCTGAATCTAAAAAACCGCTGAATAAAAAGCTAAAAGTATATAAAAAGTTAAATAAATGAAAATAAATTAGCTATCTTCTGTAAGGTTGAGGCTGCAATTAAGCCGCAGTTTCAATCAGCTACAGCGGAACAATTCAGGTTCCGTATTGTAATACCGGACAAACAAACAAGGAAAGTCACATGGATGCAAAATCATTATTATTCGCGGGCCTGGTGGTGGCTGCAGCTATCAGCTTAAACCCGGTGTTTGCCACCCAAAACACCGGGGTGGTAGCAAAAGTAAATGCCAGCGACAGCAAAAACGCTGTTGTTAAAAACACAGTTAATAAACTCAGCATTAATCAGGCAACTCAGGAGCAACTGGAAGCAATTCCGGGGATTGGTGCCAAAAAGGCGCAGGCCATTCTGGAATACATTAAAAAGAATGGTCCTATTAAAAATCAGCAACAGCTGATGGAAGTTAAAGGCGTAGGTGCCAAACTGGCAGAAAAAATCAGCAGTTTTGTCAGTTTTTAACCAGGATGCCGTGTTGATTTGTCAGGAACATAGGGTATTGAACCTGAAAACCTTCTGACAGCCAACAGCCTGCATCAAAGCAACACAGCAATAAAAAACCGGTTCAAGCCTGCACTTGACCGGTTTTTTTTGCCGATTTCACAGCAAGCCTTATTACGCGGAACTAAGCGTCGCCCAGTGCCCGCATCTGTTCATTGGCCCATTGCACTGCTTCATGGTAGGCGTCAGGCAGAGTTTTGGCATCAAGACCTAAGTTCGCTATAGCGCTGTTGGCATCCTGCCAGTGCGCCTGTTCATAACATTTAACCAGCGACAGATATTCAGCCAACAATCCCTGATTATCCACCAAAGCGTCTTTGATATCTTTTGACAGCGGTAATTTGCTCATCACCGATGTCATAGGTTCATCCAGAATGGCGTCCATCAACGACATCATGCCGGTTAAAAAAGCTTTGGCTACATCCGTTTTTCGATGCAGCTGTGCGATACCTTCGGCAAACTTCGCCCTTGTCATGGCCAGACGCATCAGCTCTGCCGGTTTTTCACTGCTGACCTGGGCAGTAAACAGCACCGACAGGAATTTTTTCAATTCATATTGGCCAAGTACCACCAATGCCTGTTTGATGGTTTCGATTTCGGAGCGGCGTTTAAAAATGGCAGAGTTGGAGTAGCGCAGCAGTTTATAGGACAGATTCACATCACGTTCAAAAATAGAAGTGATTTTCGACAGGTCCATCTCAGACTTGGACGTTTCATACAATAATTCCGCCAGGGTCATTTGAGCAGGCGACAAAGCCTTGCTTTGCAACATTTCAGGTTTTGAGAAAAAATAACCCTGAAAATAACTAAAGCCCATTTTTAATGCCGATTGGAACTCTTCGTTGGTTTCCACTTTTTCGGCCAGCAGCTTAATGTTGGGGAACGCTGCCGTCGCCTGCAGCACTTCCTGAATGATTTCAGCTGAAGTACTGCGAAAATCTATTTTGATGATGTCGATATGCGGATAAAAATGGCGCCAGACCGGCTGATGAATATAGTCGTCCAGAGCAATCACATAACCCTGTTCTTTCAGGTGCTGCACTTCAGCCAGTAATCTTTTGCCGGGTTGTACTGTCTCTAAAATTTCAACTACGACCTGTTCTTTCGGTAACATAGAAGGAAATTTTTTCAGCAGGGTATCCAGGGTA
>DPJG01000031.1 GCA_003543135.1 Rheinheimera sp. | reverse complement strand
TCAGCAACACCTGATTGCGTTAAAACACAAAAACGGTGAAGTCGGCGCCGTACTGGCAGCCGTGCCTTTTAACGCAATCAGGTGTTGCTGAATATCGGTTTGATAACCCGGCACCACATGGGTGTGCAGATACTTTAATAAAGTGGCGCTTTCCTGCAATACGGCTACAGAGTCGTGGTTGCCGCCCAGCAGCACCAGCTGCACCCCTGTTGGCTGTAAATCCACAATCAGCTGATGGTAAAGTTCGCGGGCATAACTGGGCGGGGTGGCGCTGTCAAAAATATCACCGGCCACCAGCAACACATCAATGTCGAGCTGGATAATTTGTTGTTTTAACCAGCTAAAAAACGCCTGATGTTCAGCCTGACGGCTTTTGCCAATAAAAAACTGGCCAAGATGCCAGTCGGAGCTATGCAGGATCCGCATAAAAACCAAGCCCTGAGAAATAATCAGGGCTTATCATAACCGTAAAAATGCCAAAAATGCAGAAGCTCAGGCCGCTTGCCCGGCTTCAGCCACCATATCAGGCCAGTTTTGCCGCATCCGCTGCATCTTTAGCCCGCGCCATAATAACAGCAGGACGCTGCTGAAAACGTTCAATATAAGCAGCCACTTCCGGCGTTTTGGCCATCAGGCCAAACTGGGTGATCCAGCTTAACGAAGACCCCCAGAGCACATCGGCGGCGGTAAAACGCTCACCCAGCCACCAGGGGCCTTTACTGAGCTGGGTGCGCACCAAAGCTTCCACCGCTTCGACACTGCCATAAGCACTCATACCAGGCGAGCCACCGTCGCGCTTTTGCGCTTTATCTATCATGGCCGGTTCAAAACTGCTGCCATAAAGCGCCAGCGCCCGTAAATAAGGACCACGCAAGGGGTCACCCAGGGCCGGGCTTAAGTTTTTGCCAGGTGCCAGCTCAGCTAAAAACTGCACTATGGCTATTTGCTCACTAACCACTGCATCGTCTGCCAGCAGAGTGGGCACTTTACCCAGCGGGTTTGCGGCCAGCAAAGCTTCAGGTTTATTTTTAAAATCAACCAGTTCAATAGCGCAGGGTAATTCAAGCTCTTCCAGCAGGATGCGGATACCGGACGAGCGGCTTTGTGGGTTGTGAAATAACTTCAGTTGCGGGCAGCTTGTCATTTGAGTTTCCTTTGACATTAAAAGACCTGCCATACCTTAACCGCAGCACATCACAACAACCAGCGTGAAAACAGTCATTTTTTTTAAGCGCTCTGGCAATTTTCGCCTTTTTGCCATCAAGTTTCAGGACTGACTCAGGGGTGGTCTTTTCGCTTTGGGTAAAGTATTGACCACCAACTGATAAGACTGCTCAATCATGCGTTTGACTTCATTGTCCGGCACCGACTTATCCAGCAACACCGTATTCCAGTGTTGTTTATTCATATGGTAACCCGGTGTGATGGCCGGAAAAATTTGCCGCAGCATCAGTGCTTCAGTCGGGTCGCATTTTAAATTAATACTGGCCACTTTCTCCGGGGCGCCCGGCAGCAGGTTTTCACTTAAAATGGCAAATATTTTCCCAACAACTTTGTATACATAAATGTCCGGGCCAAAAGGGAAATCTTCACTACTTTGCAATTGCATCAGGCAATAATCACGGCATTGCTGAAAATCCATTCCACATCGCTCCATTGCGTCTGTTTTTTTACACAATACACAAATCGCCGGCCCGACGCAGTTTAAACACCAGTCATTTGCCAGCACCTTGTATCAAACCACGCACTGTCGCGACAACATCATCGTCATAACAAGGACGACTAGGCCGGGAGAGCGCCTTGTGTCTGTCACTGATAAAAAACACCCCATGGCAATTGCTTGCTGCGCAGGCGGCACTCAGACGCTATGCAAAAAAATCCCGGTCTTCTGACCGGGTTTTTTAGAGCCCACACCCCGTATTTTCATGCCGGCGAGGTAAAAACGACCGGGCAAAACCAGGCCTTCGAACGGCCAGTAAAGATGCTCCCCCGAAGGTTCGTACCCGTCTTTTATCTGTGTCGTCCTTATCAGATTCGGCAGCGAATTAACGGCACAGGGCCTCTGCGTTTTAACAGCAGACAGATAAACCCTGTCGCAAACAACCACAATGCCTGGGGCTGTGGCACTGCTGTGATCTCCACGTCACCAAAATCAAGCAGTGTCGGCTCCGGCGCATCGGGGTCATACACTTCAAAGCTCTGCATAACCGGCAAATATTGCCCTGAGAACTGATATCGCACCACAAAGTTGCTCAGGCTTTGTCCGATGCCAATACCATCGCCGAATGAAAAGGCGTCGACAAAACCATCGCTACTGAGGAAGGGTTCAACTGAGAACACATCCCAGTCCACACCGACTTCCGCGGTTGGGATATAAACCAGATTGCTGTAATGATTAAAATCAAAATAAATGGTAAACCATTTAATCGCAGAGCCGGTGTTATTGTTGATGGTGTAACGCGACTCCCAAGTATTGCCGGAAACATTCGAGGTGGTCGCAGTAATGATTGTTGCCCATGCCGGCTGAAAGCTAAGCACCAAGTAACAAATAAAACTAAATAACATCTTTTGCATACTCATATCGCTTCCTATTTTTAATGCAGGCAAACTGCCTACTCATATGAAACTAAAGAATAGATAGGGTCTTCTAGCCGACAATCGCGATCAACAGGGGTGTACATAGTTTCTATGCTGGCGGTATTTAATGAGACATATTCGGCCAAATTATCCACGCCACCGGACGCACTGGCACTTAAAGAGGTGACCAGCACCTGATTCAACGTTATCGCGTATTGTGTATATTTATTACCACCACAGGATTTGATGACATCAATCTGAACTTCATCAAAATAACGACCTGATGCGATCGCCATTCTGAGTGGCAGACTGGCTGAATCTAACAGTTTTGCCACGCCCACATCACCCAAACGATATACGCCTGTTGTGGTTCCGCCTTGATGAGTGGAGCCTGTATTAGAAGAGCCTTCCGACCAGGCCAACAGTTCAATCCAGTCTTTATGACTCTTATGAACAACGTCGCCTTTGATCACATTCTTATCAATACTCATAAAAATGCCGACCGCAGAAGGTCCTGATACAGGTGGCACCAGCTCGCCAGTCACTTCCCACTTCAGATCCGCCAATGAATAACTCTGGCGCAGGTCGATCTGGATAGTAAATTCATCGGAACTTGGTGCAGTTGCATTGGGAGCTAACACACCAAAACTCAGGTTACCGTCAATCACCTTGATATTCGGGGGGGTTAAAATTAATTTCGCCGTCACATTTTTGATTTCAACTGCAGTCAAATTGGTTGCGACAGCCCTGATACTGTATTCGCTGACTGTTCTGGTTACCCGGCGGGAACTCACCAAAGTAAAATTATTGTGATCGATGACAACTTTTGTATCTATGTTTTCAGCCACTGCAAAACCAGACACGAATATTGTTGTACAAATACACAAAAAGAACATTCGCAATAGAATATTTGGCAATAGCCTCATTTAATGTACTCCTCCAAAATTGGCTTATTGAGTAATTAAAGAGGTTTATTTTCTGGAATATTCCAACCCGCCGATACTTCTGCACCGTTTGGTTTTATATAAGTCCAGCGTACCTCTGCAAAATTAAGTGTGAGATTTTCAGTCAGGCGATCTTCACCGCCACTACCACCAGCCGAGACACTACTGATCAGAATATTTTTCATTTCAATTTTAAAGAACACCTGTGGAGTCTCGCCGCCACTTCTGACCGTGAGTATGGCGCTGGGGATAATAGAACCGCTGCTGATATATTGCCGCAACACTGGACTGGAGCTATCTAAATACTTGGTAAAACTGATGTCCTGTACATTTACTTTACCTGCGCCACCTGCCCCACCCAAATGGGTGGTGCCCGATTGGGACAGCCCTTCAGACCAGGCAAGAATATCAACACTGCCAACATTCGCTTTGTCAGTCGTTTCGCCCTGAATGCCTTCTATCTTCAGAAACATATCAACAGCAGCCGAAGCTGTCATAGGAGTAATGAGTAAGGTGGTCGCAGTGGCTATTGTAAAAACATATTGAGCAAAAAAATGTCCTGTTTTCATAAATCACCTTTGGCTATGTTATTTTCGGTTATCTATCATCAAGTTAAATGAGTTTTCCATACACCGGGACGTCTGGGACTACTGCTGTTCCTGATGGACAAGACTTGGAGGCAAGCCGGTGTCTGAATGTTGTGATTCAATAAACAGACAGGCCTGATTCAGGCGGAATAAAATATTTAATACTCAGATAATAATTTAAAAATCACCACCGTGCGCGACGATGCATATTTGAAGCCACGAATAAAAAACAAAATAGAATTAGTTATTTATAATATTTACCGATCAAAAACAAAATGAATATTGCATAAAAACCTGACATCAGGGCGGATTTTTATTTGTGTCTTATTTTTTTTATCGAAGCTTTTTCATTTAATATTTAATTAACCATGCAATTATTTAATTTCACAAAAAATACAATTATCAACTAGCACATTACCTTTTGTGCCTTAATCTGAAAACTTCCACGGAAAATAATTTAAACAATAATGACGGTATTCGGGCAGTGCGGCGCTCTAATTTTAAACATTTCCCAACTCGGACCGTGTTCATTTTCAATTCTACGGTCTATACATTTTGAGCGCCTGCGGATAAACCACAGACCATGTAACAATACAAATTGAACACAATAAATGTAACAAAAATGAATAAAAAGGGTTGCACATGTCGACCAGCAAACAGAATAAAATTGCTAATGCCATCGCTGAAGCCCGCACGCTGCACAAAAATGGCCAATTACCTCAGGCCATGGCGGCATACAAAAAAATATTGCGCACAGCCCCCAGCCAACCAGACGCGTTACATTACTTAGGACTGGCGTTTTATCAGGCAGGCCAACCTGAAGCCGCTGTTGCCCATATACAGCGCTCGTTATCGGTCGATCCACTGTATCTGGATGCGATGAACAACTTAGCCAACATTTACAAAGAAACCGAACGAGTTGCCCAGGCGCAGAATTTGTACGCACGTGTGCTGGCCATCGCGCCTGACCACGTCCAGGCGCTGGTCAATATGGCGGTGGTGTTACGGGAAACCAAACACACTGACGAGGCCCTTAAGTTTGTTCAGCGTGCTTTGCTGATCCAGCCTCAGCATTCGGTTGTCCAGCATACGCTCGGCAATATTTATGCAGACTTAAAACTGTTGGATCAGGCTGAGCTAGCCTTTCGGCGGGCATTGTCACTGGAACCACACCACCAGGTGACGACCATTCGCCTTGCCCAGGTGCTGCATAAATCCGACCGCCAGGCCGAGGCCATCGAACTGCTGCAGGATCTCCTGGTAAAAAAACCAAAGGATGCTGTGGCACAGCATTTACTGGCGTCCTACAGCCATCAGGATATTCCGCCGAGGGCATCAGATTCATATATAAAACAAACCTTTGACAGCTATTCTGCTTATTTTGACCAAGCGCTTGCTCAGTTGCAGTACCAGGTGCCGGAACTGATCTGTGAACAGCTTATCGCCAGCGCTCAACAGTTTGCCACCCCACTCGACATTCTGGATATTGGCTGCGGTACCGGACTCTGTGCGCCCTACCTTCAGCAACTGACCCGCAGCCTTGTTGGGGTCGATTTGTCCGGGAAAATGCTGGCGAAAGCAGCGCAGCGTCAACTCTATGACGAGCTGCATCAAGCAGAGCTGTCTGATTATATGCAGCACTGCGCCAGACAATTTCACTACGTGATCTGCGCTGATACTCTGGTTTATTTTGGCGATCTGCAGCAGGTTTTCGCTGACGTTTTTAATGTCTTGCAACCAACAGGCTTCTTTATTTTCAGCGTCGAACAGCATCGCAGCAGCGAAGCAACATCT
>DPJG01000017.1 GCA_003543135.1 Rheinheimera sp. | reverse complement strand
TGTCCGGATGACCCCGAAATACGCAAACGGTGCGCCTGAATATCCGAAAACACCGGCTTGTCCGCATTTCCGACGGATTCAATACGAGACAAAATTTTATAAAACCCACCGATACTCAGCGGTGCAGGTCGATTATCAGAATTGAGAAACAGAAAGGCCGCAGCCCGCTGCGCATTACGCCCCCGATATCGTCGGCCCGTTTTGATATAGTGATCAATCCTCATCGCCAGCTTTTCTGAAATAGGCAACTTTCTTGAGGTCGTCTTGGCATCTGGCGGTATGCTGCGGGGATCTTCATTGAGGTATACGTTTTGATTGACCACCAGAAAGTGCAACATGCCGTAACTCACGTCCATCTCTGTCACAACAGCGTCACAACGGAGGGACAGCAATTCGCCGACTCGGATCCCTGTTTCGAAGAGCAGATTGATGATTAACCAGTTTCGTTCACGAACCCGCAACTGGAACGGATTTTTTTCATTCAATGGGTGGACCAATTCTAGCATGGCTTGTCGTTCAGTATGTGAGAATCCTTCACGTTTGGCAGGAGGAATCACCACGTAATGAGCTGCTAAAAAATCGAACAAATCTTCAATCCAGGAAAGCACTCGTATCAGATAGGGTTCCGCCTCAAGACGGGTGTCACCGTATGTTCGCGCAAGAAAGCGAAAAAAAGTCCGGAGCTCCCGGCATCGGTCCTTATAAGTATCAGCACCGACATACGGATCGTATTCATCAGGTTCCGCCCGTAAGCGGAGTTTGAACACCAGTGAATTCTGCTCAGCATATGTGAAGCCTTCGCCCGACCGGATCCGGTCAAACAAATCAATTTTTAATTCCCGTGCCCAATTCAAAATCAGTATGACGGTCCTGGCCCGACGCTGCTTTGTGCTAAAGGCCTGATTGATTATCTGTGCGAAGTAATGATTGGGTAGGATCGGAGGAAGATCATGCTCATCATCGATGAGGACTTGCCGCTCTCCATTGACCAATACTATCTGACCTAAAGCATACGTCATCTTGATACCTCCTGGTGTGCTTGCCAGGACTGTAGCACTGTCTTTTGAAAAGTCAAAAAACTAAGTTAAAACATGAACATACTTTTATTATGTTACAAGTATTTATTGGAAAACCTGAAAAGCAGGCCAAACAAGCACGTCATGAGGGGCGACATTGAAGGGGGGAAAAGTAAATAAAACTTTTATAATAATGCATGACTTTTTGACGAAAAAATCCCCGCCAAAGCAGTCAAATTTTTACGTTATAAAATAAAAGGTGTAGAATCGGCAGATGTTAATGATTTGTTTGATTACACTTTTTCAAAGTAAAAAACGCAGGTAAGTGTTTGAATTCACTCATTACCTGCGTTAAATATTATACTTTTACGTTATATTATTATAAAGGTTTAAGTCAGAATGGAATATCGTCATCAAAATCGATGCTGGGTTCCATTGGCGCGCGGTTTTGCTGACCAAAACCACCTTGTTGTGGCTGGTTGTAAGCCTGTTGTGGTGGCGCCTGGTTATAAGCTGGCTGAGCTGGCGCCTGGTTATAGGCCGGTTGAGCCGGAGCCTGATTGTATGCGGGCTGCTGTGGCGCCTGGTTGTAGGCTTGTGGTGCCGGAGCCTGATTATAAGCTGGCTGGGCCGGGGCTTGATTATAAGCCTGTGGTGCCGGCGCCTGATTATAGGCAGGTTGCGCCGCCTGTTGTGGACGACCCTGACTCATGCCTGGTGTAGGTGAAAACACAAAACCCAGTTTGGCATCAAGAATTTCAATCGACAGGTTTAAGCCATTGGCGCCCTGGAACTGACGGATACGCTGTTTGTCGCCGCTGACTTCAATAATGGCGCCTTCCACCAGCGCTTGCTGGTAAAACTGAATTTGTGCCGGCGCTTTGGCAAACACCACGGCTTCGTAGTTACACCACTGTTCCATTTTGGTTTCACGGTCGTAGTACTTCACGCCCAAGCGCAGGCCAAAACCTGTTGATTCACCGGCCTGAAACTGAGTGGCGGCTTTGTTTAACTTGCCTGTAATAGTTGTTGCCATGATTACATTACCTTCTGATTAATAGTCTGAATAACTGCTGCCGGGTACTGTTGCCCCTGAGCAGCACCGGCTGTACCGGCCAGAGTTTTTCAGTGTGATCCTTGTGCTGACTTCAATCGGGCGCCACTGCTGAAGCAGGCGCCCCTGAAATTCAATTTTTGGTGGTCAAGCCACCTGAACCCGTCTTTTATGCTGTGGCCGTCTCAGTCTGATCCTGCGCTGACCCCAACAAAGCCTGTGCCTGCTGCAGATCAAAATCACCAGGCGCCACCTTTAAATAACAACGTTGCTCGGCCAGCACCACTGTGGCTTCCTGCACACCGGCAAGCTTGCTTAACTGCGCCACATAAAAATTTGCCGTCCTTTCATCGGGCACGACCACCGCAAAGGTCAGTCGTTGTGCCCGGGCAGGCACCACCAGCGAACGGGCAATAAGCAGCCATAGTAAACCAATTCCGGCGACAACCGCAAACACGGCTGAAAGACCAAAATTACCTGAAACAGCACCACCGATCAGCCCGCCAAGGAAAGCACCAAAAAACTGCGCACTGGCATAAATCCCCATAGCAGTACCTTTTTGGCCAGCAGGTGCAATACGCGACACCAGCGCCGGCATACTGGCTTCCAAATAGTTAAAAGCGATAAAAAACAGCAGCAGCGCACTGACACTCAACCACAACTGCTGACCACTAAACATTAACAATAAACTAACAATCAGCAAGCCGATGGCCAGTAAAAAATAACCTTTTTCCTGTTGTTTGCGCATCGCCAGGATCATCATCGGCACCATCAGCACAAAAGCGCCGAGCAGCACCGGCAAATACACTTGCCAATGTTGTTCAGAAGCCAGCTGCTGACTTAATAACTGTTGTGGCACCACCACAAAAACCGCAGTCAGCATCAGATGCAAAATCAGCACGCCTGTGGTCAGCTGCCATAACTGCGGATGTTTAAATAAATCCAGAATAAAACCGGGTTTGGCCAGAGCTTCACTGTCGCTGGCCTGTTGCACTGCTTTAGGCACTAAAAAACTGACAATCAGCACACCACAAAGAGCCAGGCCTGCGGTAAACCAAAATATGCCACTTAAACCGGCAACTGCGGCGATGAAAGGCCCGGCTATCATCGCCACCGCAAATGACAGACCAATAGTGGCGCCAATCACTGCCATCACTTTGGGTCTTTGCTCTTCACGGGTTAAATCAGCCGCCAGCGCCAACACAGCACCGGAAATAGCGCCCATACCTTGCAGCACCCGGCCAAAAGTCACCATATAAACAGAGTCGGCCAGCGCCGACACCACTGAGCCTATGGCAAACAAAGCCAGACCCAATAACATCACCTGATGCCGGCCCCAACGGTCGGACAGCCACCCCATCGGAATTTGCAACACGGCCTGGGTTAAACCATAAGCACCAATGGCAAGGCCTATCCATAGCGGTGAAAAGCCAATCAAATCTTTGCCATAAATGGCAAAAACCGGGATCAGCATAAACAAGCCTAACATCCGAAAAGCAAACACCAACGCCAACGAGATGGCGGTGCGCCGTTCCAGTGCGGTTAACTGTTGCATGAATCTTTAATCTCGTGCTGGACACCGGCGAACAGAAGGCAGCCGGTACAAAAGGGCGGCATTGTAACACAGCACTGCTGGCTGCGGGTATGGCATCAACACAAATCAGCCGCTGGCAAGTTCCACTCTGCTGCGGCCATTTTGTTTGGCCTGATACATCGCCAGATCGGCTTTTTTCAGCTGACGCGACAAATCATAATCCGGGCCAAAGCGCGCAATGCCAATACTCAGCGACAAAGGTGCTCTGTCAGATGGCAACTGCGGCAAGCTGAGCTCAGCCACAGCGGCCAGCATCTGCGCCGCGATGAGCTGCGCCCCGGCCAGGTCAGTATCAGGCAAAAACACTAAAAACTCTTCACCGCCAAAACGGGCCAATAACTGCGGTGTTTTGAGTTGTTGCTGCAGACAGTTGGCCACAGCGATCAGCACCTCATCACCCACATCGTGGCCAAACTCATCATTCACTTGCTTAAAATAATCCAGATCCATCAGCAGCAGCGCTGCAGGCCGCTGTTTTGCCGCCAGCTTAACCAAGTGTCCATTCACCGCTTCAAAAAAACCGCGGCGGTTTAACAAAGCCGTCAGCGGGTCGTGAGTAGCTTCACCTTTAAGCTGCTGCTGATTTTCTTCCAGATAACCAGTCAGCGCAAAAATAGCATAAGCTGCCATCACACCGGGCCAGATAGCCTGAGTCACCAGCTGGCTCGACAACAACCAATGTGGTGCCAACAGCAATAATAACGAGCGCACCAGCATCACCAGCAGCCATAACATCAGGCTGAACGCAAACCAGAAGTCTGAGCGGGTACGCTGTGGTTTATGCCATAACATCAGCCGGATCACCGGCAACAACACCAGCAGGCTGAATAAGGTTTGGCCATGCCAGACAAAATGCTGATATTGCAGCACAGCAAAATAGCTGTACCAAGATGCATGCAACACAAAACCGGCACACAACCAGAATACAGGCAGCGGAACAGCGGCGCGGCGCATGGCAAAAGCCGCCAGCAACCATAAATTGGCACAGGAAAACAGATTAGAAATCACCACAGCAGCCGGCCATTCAGTCCACAGATAAAACAACCAGCTGATGGCATCCGCTAAAAAGGCCAGCTGCAAAAAACCAAGACTGCCCGAGGTTCTGGCTTGGCCACGCAGCCGGTAACAGGCCAGAAAAAACACCAGCGCCAGCTGCATCATCCCCAGAATATAAATTTGTTCAGCAGTCATAGTGGCGGGAAGTTGAACTCACAGCATTCATGCTTCGAGGTTAGTCGCAGCCGTCTCACAATGCAATGCAGCGGCTGTCAGCTTGCAGCAAAAAGCCGGACTGCAAAATCACAACCAAAGAAGCAGCTCCGACGCCGCCTGTCAGTCATGACACAACCGCTAAAACGCTGTGTTGTTGGGCTGCAACAAGGCATCCAAAATGGCACAGTCCGGCGTTTCGTCACCGCAGCAGGCATCCGACAATTGCTGCAGAATCTGCTGCATTTGCTGCAATTGACTGATTTTGATCGCTATTTCAGCCAGATGTTGGCTCGCCAGCTGTTTGACTTCACGGCTGGGCCTGGCTGGGTTTTGCCAGAGCAACATCAGCTCTTTGATCCTGTGACTGGAAAACCCCAAATCCCGTGCTTTACGGATAAAAGCCAGCTGCTGTAACTGCTGCGGGTTATACAGACGGTAACCTGCAGCAGTGCGTGTGGTTTTTACCAGCCCCAATTCTTCATAATGGCGGATCATTTTGGCAGACACACCACTTTGGGCAGCAGCCTGACCTATGGTGAATAAGTTTGTGTTGCTCATAAGGCCTCCTGCACTTGCTGTGGCAGAGTTTTTGGCCGCCAGCGTTGTAATAACAGCGCATTACTCACCACCAGCAAACTACTGCTGGCCATGGCCGCACCGGCAATCACCGGACTCAGGTAACCCAAAGCTGCCAGTGGAATGCCAAGGCTGTTAAAGATAAAAGCCCAGAATAAATTTTGCTGAATTTTGCGGTAACTTTGCCGTGAAATTTCCAGCGCCGCGCTGACCAGGCCCGGGTCGCCCCGCATCAGCGTAATAGCGGCAGCACTCACCGCCACTTCGGTGCCTGTGGCCATGGCAATACCCAGATCGGCCTGGGCCAGCGCCGGCGCGTCGTTAATACCGTCCCCTACCATAGCCACCAGCTCTCCCCGCTGCTGATACTGCTGCACCACTTTGGCTTTATCACCGGGCAACATCTCAGCGCTAAACTCGGTAATACCCAACTGAGCTGCGGTATAACGGGCGCTGGCCTGGCTGTCGCCGGTCAACATAGCCACAGTCACGCCCTGATGTTGTAAAGCGGCCACCGCTGCTTTGGCTTCTGCTTTGGCCTGGTCGACAAAACAATACAGCGCCAGCAACTGGTAATGATCCCCTTGCTGCTGCGCCAGCCAGGACACTGAAGCCCCTTCCACTGCAATTAACTCCAGCGGCAAACTCAGACCCAGCTCAGTCAACCAGCCACCACTGCCCATCAGCAAACTGCGCCCGGCCACTTCACCGCGAATGCCACGGCCAGCCACCACCTGCACCTGAGTCACCGGCAATAACTGCAGCTGTTGTTGACGGCTATGTTCCAGCACAGCACGCGCCAGTGGATGTTCACTGTGTTGCTGCAAAGAGGCGGCCCACAGTGCGGCTTCGGCTTCAGTACAGGCAAAGGCCTGCAGTTGTTGCACCACAGGTTTGCCCGCTGTCAGGGTGCCGGTTTTATCAAACACCACCAGGGTGATGGCTTTGGCCTGCTCCAGTGCCACCGCGTTTTTAATTAAAATGCCAAAACGGGCGGCGGTGCCGGTACCGGCCATAATAGCGGCCGGAGTGGCCAGACCCAGAGCACAGGGACAGGCGATCACCAGCACAGCCACTGCATTTAAAATGCCCTGCACCCAGTCACCGGCCAGCCAGCCAAACCCCAGCAGCGTCACCAGCGCAATCAACACCACGGCAGGCACAAACACAGCACTGACTTTATCCACCAACGCCTGCACCGGCGCTTTGGCTCCTTGCGCCTGCTCTACCATGCTGATAATGCGCGACAAGGTCGATTCCGCCCCCACTGCAGTGGCCCTGATTTGCAACACGCCGTCCAGATTGACCGAACCGCCTGTGACCTTGCTGCCGGCATTTTTGCCAAGCGGCACACTTTCACCACTGATCAGCGCTTCATCAACATGGCTGCTGCCACTTTCAACCACCCCATCCACCGGCACTCTGTCACCGGGTTTGACCAGTACTAAATCGCCTTTTTTCACAGCTCCAGCGGCCATCACCACCCAGTTGTCTTGTGCATCCGCAACTGCCTGCCAGACCATGGCTTGCGCCGGCTGCAAATTTGCCAATGCACGCAGCGCATCTGTGGTGTGCTTTTTCGCGCTGTGTTCTAAATATTTCCCCAGCAGCACCAGAGTTAATACAGCGGCGCTGCTTTCAAAATACAAATGTGGCATCACCATCCCATGCGCCTGATGGCCACTTTGGGTCAAGCCCCAGCCAGAGTAAGAGTCCCACCATAAATACAAACTTAAAAAATAAGCGGCGCTGGTGCCAATCGACACCAATAAATCCATATTGCCGGTTTTAGCTTTGAGTGCGCCCCAGGCGGCGCGGTAAAAACGGGCGCCAAAATAAAACTGCACCGGGGTCGCCAGCACAAATTGCCAGAAGGGCGGTAACATCCATTGTTCTGCTGCCTTTGCGCCCAGCCAGGGTGTGAATAACAGAGCCAGCATCGGCAGCACCAAAGGCAGGGTGAGCACTGCGCTGCCAAGCACTGGCCAACTGTCTTGTTGCCAGAAAGGCTTCCGCTGCCCTTGTGCTGTATCAGCAGCGGCGGCGTCACCGCTTGCTGTGGCCGGCAGTGGGAACTGCGCCTGATAACCGGCTTTTTGTAGCACAGCAGCAAGTGCAGCGTCGTCCACTGCAGATATCAGCGTCAGCTGCGCCTGCTCTGTTGCCAGATTCACACTGACACTAAGCACCTCCGGTAAAGCCGCCAGCGCTTTTTCCACCCGGCCAACACAGGAAGCGCAGCTCATCCCGACCACCGCCAGTTGCTGCTCTGTCAGCTCCAGCTGATATCCGGCTTGTTGCACAGCTTGCGCCAGCGCAACAGCACTGAGTTTGTCGCCACTGACACTGGCGGTTTCACTGGCAAGATTGACCGACACAGCGTTCACACCAGGCACTGCAGCCAGCGCTTTTTCCACCCGACCCACACAAGACATACAACTCATGCCTTTGATTTGTAACCGCATCATTTTGTCTCCTTTGTGCCAGCCGGAACCGGCTTTCGCCACACCAAGTTTTGCAACTGTCAGGTGAGGCTAAAGCTTGCCATCATTGTAAGGTCAAGCCCTTTATTGCAAGTATCCGGCAACACAGCAAACCAACTGTTCCCCCCGCAATAACGCCAGCTTAAGCTATTGACGCTAAAATATAAAAAATGACAACAACGGCCTTGACCTTGCCCCGGGGGCAAACCGCAGACTGCTTGCCGGCCAAAGCTATAAACAAGCAGCACAGAGGCCTGTCGTTTGCAGCAGCCAGTCACAGAGACCGCTTTGTGATTGTTGCCTGCTGCACCAACCAACAGAGGAACACCTGATGTTTACATTAAAAATTGAAACTATGACCTGCAACCATTGTGTCAGCCTGATCAACAAAGCACTGAATCAGCTGCAGGCCGATTTAGCCTTTGACATCGACCTGCCAGCCCAGACCTTACAGGTGCACAGCGACATTGACGTGTCAGATGTGATTGCCGCACTGGAAGAAGCAGGTTATCCGGCCGTACTGCAATAAAGAGGGTAATAACCAGACTTAGCAGTGGGTGTTGATGCCGGCTTGCCAAAAAATCTGTATTTATATACAGTATCTTGCTGTATGGGTTGAACTTCAGTATGCGGATGCGAGACTGATCCGAACACAAGATCCTGACATACTTTATGCTTCAACCGTTGGCTTTAGGCTGTAACTACAGATGGCAGGCTGGCTCAGACCAGCCTTAACTGCCCCAGCAACTCGCCGCTGAACCGGAACTGTGATGGACAAAATTGATATCCGGGGTGCCCGCACCCACAACTTAAAAAACATTTCGCTGCAAATTCCCCGTGACAAACTGATCGTGATCACAGGTTTATCCGGCTCCGGCAAGTCCTCTTTGGCTTTTGATACTTTGTATGCCGAAGGCCAACGCCGTTATGTTGAGTCACTTTCGGCTTATGCGCGGCAGTTTTTAAGTCTGATGGAAAAACCCGATGTGGATCACATTGAAGGTTTATCACCGGCTATTTCTATTGAGCAAAAGTCCACCTCGCATAACCCACGCTCTACTGTGGGTACTATTACCGAAATTTACGACTATCTGCGGTTGTTATTTGCCCGGGTGGGCGAACCGCGTTGCCCCACCCATGATTTACCTTTAGCCGCCCAAACTATCAGCGAGATGGTGGACAAAGTGGTGGCTTTCCCGGAAGGCACCAAGTTAATGGTGCTGGCACCTGTGGTGCAGGAACGTAAAGGTGAACACGTCAAAACGCTGGAAACCTTAGCGGCACAGGGTTATATCCGCGCCCGCATTAACGGCGAAATTTGTGATTTGTCCGATCCGCCAAAACTCGATTTACATAAAAAGCACACCATTGAGGTGGTGATAGACCGCATTAAAGTGCGCGACGATATTAAGCAGCGGCTGGCGGAAAGTTTTGAAACCGCGCTGGAGCTGAGCGGTGGTATTGCCAAAGTCGCGCCTATGGAGGTGGAGCCCGGCCAAAGTAGCGAAGAGCTGATTTTCAGCGCCAATTTTGCCTGCCCCAGCTGCGGTTATTCCATGGCGGAACTGGAACCAAGGTTATTTTCATTTAATAACCCGGCTGGTGCCTGTCAGGCTTGTGACGGCCTTGGCGTGAAACAATATTTTGATGCCAATAAAGTCATTGTCAGTGATGAACTGAGTCTGGCCGGTGGTGCTATTCGCGGCTGGGATAAACGTAATTTTTATTATTTTCAGATGTTAAAGTCGCTTTCCGAGCATTATGGTTTTGACGTCGACGCCCCTTTTAACAGTCTGAGCAAAGAGCAACAACAGGCCATTTTAAACGGCAGTGGCCGTAAAGACATTGAGTTTAAATACCTGAACGATCGCGGCGACATTGTGCTGCGCAAACACCCTTTTGAAGGCATTTTGCCGAATATGGAGCGGCGTTACCGCGAAACAGAATCCAATGCAGTGCGTGAAGAACTGGCCAAATATCTGGCCAGCCAATGTTGCCCTGTTTGTGAAGGTTCACGCCTGCGCGAAGAGGCGCGCCATGTATTTATTGGCAACACCACCTTGCCACACATAGTTGAGCTGTCGATTGGTGATTGTTATCAGTATTTTCAGGCACTGACGCTGACCGGCCAAAAAGCCCAAATCGCCGAAAAAGTATTAAAAGAAATTCAGGACCGGCTGATGTTTCTGGTCAACGTTGGCCTGAACTATCTCAACCTATCCAGAAGCGCTGAAACTTTATCCGGCGGTGAAGCGCAGCGTATCCGTCTGGCGAGTCAGATTGGCGCCGGTTTAGTGGGTGTGATGTATGTGCTGGACGAACCCTCCATCGGCCTGCACCAGCGTGACAACGACCGCCTGCTGGGCACCCTGACTCATCTGCGTAATCTCGGCAACACAGTGATAGTGGTAGAACACGACGAAGACGCTGTGCGTTTAGCCGACCATATTATCGACATTGGCCCGGGCGCCGGTGTGCATGGCGGTGAAGTGGTCGCGCAGGGCACACTGGCTGATATTGAAGCCTCTGAAGCCTCTTTGACCGGCCAGTATTTATCCGGCAAACGCAAAATTGCCGTACCAGATAAACGCCATGTCGGTAAAAAAGGCAAAGAATTAAAAGTGTTAGGCGCCACCGGCAACAACCTGAAAAACGTGGATTTAACCATTCCTTTTGGTGTGATGACCTGTATTACCGGCGTTTCAGGCTCGGGTAAATCCACCCTCATTAACGACACGCTGTTTCGGGTGGCGCACAAGGTGCTGAACAAAGGCGAGGGCGACGACCCGGCACCCCACCGTGCTATTGAAGGCCTGGAGCATTTTGATAAATGTGTCGATATCGACCAGAGCCCAATAGGCCGCACACCCCGTTCAAATCCGGCCACTTACACCGGTATTTTTACCGCAGTACGCGATTTATTTGCCGGCACCCAGGAAGCACGTTCACGCGGTTATCAGGTGGGGCGCTTTAGCTTTAACGTTAAAGGCGGGCGCTGTGAGGCTTGTCAGGGCGACGGTGTGATCAAAGTTGAAATGCACTTCCTGCCAGATGTCTATGTGCCTTGTGATGTCTGTAAAGGCAAACGTTACAACCGCGAAACCTTAGAAGTGAAATACAAAGGCAAAAACATTCACGAAGTGCTGGAAATGACGGTGGAAGATGCGCGGGAATTTTTTGATGCCATTCCGGCCGTGTCGCGCAAATTACAAACCCTGATGGATGTAGGTTTAACTTATATCCGGCTCGGTCAGTCGGCGACTACCTTGTCCGGCGGTGAAGCGCAAAGGGTGAAACTGGCGCGCGAGCTTAGCAAACGCGATACCGGCAAAACCCTGTATATTCTGGATGAACCTACCACTGGTCTGCATTTTTACGATATTCAGCAGCTTTTAAACGTGCTGCATAAACTGCGTGACCACGGTAATACCATAGTGGTGATCGAGCACAACCTGGATGTGGTTAAAACCGCAGACTGGGTGGTGGATTTAGGCCCGGAAGGTGGCAATGGCGGGGGCGAAATTTTAATTGCCGGCACACCGGAGCAGGTGGCGGCCTGTGAACAATCTTATACCGGCCAGTATTTAAAACCGCTGCTGGCAAAATAACGCTGCTTTGCTTTGAGCGGCACCAGATAAACGGGCACAACAGTGGCCCGTTTTTTTATGCTGACCACTGCTGCTTTTGGCGGCTGGCAAACACATAAAAGCTTTGCACAACAGGGCTGCAGCAGCTTGTGGTATACAGCGTTGTGATTAACAGCTGCTGCAGCAAACTCCTTGCCGCCCTAAATTCCTTGCTGGGCAAAGCTTTGGCTTTTATCATCAGGCCATCTTTTGACGCGGCACTGCCGCAGCCCGGTGATGCCGATGAAAAAACTCTCTGCTGTACAACTGAAACAACAAAAAGCCGTATTAACTGCCGTGGAAGCGCTGGAACAACTGGCAACTGCTGAACTGCCCGGCTTTGTGCAAGGCTGGTTTAGTCTGGAATATGAAGCTTTTCCGGCATCACTCTTGGTGCGGCTGCAGCTGGTGTCGGATGAAGCTGTGGCACTGGCACAACCCCAGCTGCTGTTATGGCAAAAACGCCTCAGCGCTTTCATGCTCAAACGTGGGGTGATTTTAAAAGATATGCGTAAACATCTGGTGTTCACCAGTCAGGGGCCGGAAGACTAACATCAGCGCTCATTGCGGCGAGCAGAAGCGCCGCGCCCTCAGCCTAAAAAACAACACCTCCAGCCGCCCATTCAAAGCCAAGGCCCAAAACAAAAGAGGTACCCAGCTCTGCAGCCTTGTCTGCCGACCTGGGTAACAACCCCCGTATTGACGCACTCTGGCGCCATGCCGGTGTTACTTTTTCCGTATAAAAACGCAGCAATAGCTGAGGCATCCCACAAATAAATATTGAGTTAATGCGAACTATTTGTGTTAGTATCAGCGCGTTTCTTTTCAACAGAGTATTTGAGATGTCTGCCAACACCCTGCGTTATTCCCGACTGGCAAAAGCCGTAGCCCTGTTTTGTGTTGCATCCCCCTTATATGCCGCTGATGCCACCAATGCCGTGCTTGATGAAGTGTCAGTGATTGAAAAAAAGGCTGAAAAGAAAAAAGCCACCCCCACTTTGGAAGTGATCAAAATTACCGCCAGCAGCGCTGATGCCCATTATCTGGAAACAGGCACAGTCAATCTGGTGAGCCTGGAACAAATTGAACAAGTGCAGCCGCTGTCAACCGAAGACGTGCTGCGCCGTATTCCTGGTGTGAATATCAAAACCGAAGATGAAACTGCGGTAGTTGCTAACTTTGGTATCCGCGGCCTGTCGGCCAGCGAGTCAAAATCGCTGATGCTGGAAGATGGTGTACCTGTTGCACCTGGTTTATTTATCGGCAACGAGCGTTATTTTAATCCACGTATTCAACGGGTTGCCACTGTTGAAGTGCTCAAGGGTTCAGCCTCTTTACGGTATGGCCCTTCCACTATCGGTGGTGTGGTGAACTACCAGACTAAAACGCCGGATGATGGTGTTGAATTGTCTGGCCGCCTCGGTTCATTTAACACCCGCGAGCTGAGTGTAGAAGCAGGTAACCGTAATGCTTCAGGCGACGCTTATGCCGGCATTATTGCCAGCCACGCCAAAAGCGACGGTTTTATGGACAAAGGTTATGACATGACAGACTTGCTGGCCAAAGCCGGTGTTGAGTTTGCCAATAACCAGAAACTGGGTGTGAAAGTATCGCACCACAAAAACGACGCCAATATTTCTTACCGTGGTTTGCTGCTGGGTGAATATCTGGCCGATGTCAAAACCAACCCGGCACCGGACGACTTTTTACTCATTGACCGTACCGCCTTTGATATTAACCACGAGTGGCAAATTAACAACGATATGACGTTAAACACTGTGGCTTATTACAGCGATATGGCGCGTGACTACTGGCGTTATGGCGTCAACAGCGCCGCTTCTAACGCCGCCGGTCGTTGGGTTTATACCAATAACCTGAACGGCAACAACCGTGCTTTTGAACGTGTGGGTATTGAGTCACGCCTGAGTGTGGAACATCAGCTGGCCGGCCTTCAAAGCAGCTCTGAATTTGGTTTACGCCTGATGAGCGAAGAGTCGGATGATCAGCGTATTGCCGCCACCCGCGCTGCCGATCGCAGCGGTACTCTGGCTGCCCACCTGCAGGATTCAGCCGACAGCGTGGCCGCTTATGCACAAAGCCGTATTCAGCTGACAGAACAACTGGCGATGACACCTGGTGTCCGTATTGAATCCTACGAGCAAAAACGGCTGAACCTGCTGCAAAACAACAGCCAGGCCAAAACCACCAACACAGAAGTGTTGCCTGGTGTTGGTTTTACTTACAGCCTGGACAACAACCAGCTGTACGGTGGTTTGTACCGTGCTTTTTCGCCAGCCGCCAATAACGTGGCGCTGGATGGCCTGAAAGATCAGCAGCTGGACGGCGAACGTTCGGTCAACTACGAAATGGGTATTCGCGGCACCACAGACAAAACCCGTTATGACGTGGCTGCTTTTATGATGGATTTCAGCAATCAGGTGGTGACAGGTAACAGCGATCCAAACCTGTCGCGCTCGAATGCAGGTGAAACCCGCCACTATGGCATGGAATTCAGTCTGGGTTACAGCCTGGCCACGAACCTGATGCTGGACTCTAACCTGACCTGGGTACCGGAATCTGAATTCAAAACCGGCAGCACAGCAGGCAACCGCATTCCTTATGCACCTAAAGTGATTGCCAACCTGGGCCTGAGCTACGACCTGTCGCAGTGGAATTTTGCGCTGAACCTGCACCACCGTGGTGAACAGTTTGGCGACCCGAGCAATCTGGTCAATATTCCAACCAATGCCGCCAGCGGCATCTGGGGTGGCTTGCTACCTTCGTACACTGTGCTGGATTTATTAGCGCAGTACGACGTCAGCAGCCAGTTTAACCTCTTTGCCTCGGTGAAAAACCTGGCCGACAAACGTTATATCACAGGCCTGCGCGAAGGTATTTATGTAGGCCCTGAGCGTTCATTTGAACTGGGTGCCCGCTACCGCTTCTAACGCCTATGTGCTTTGCTTCCCAGGCCCGTCTCTGACGGGCTTTTTTATTGGTCCCGCCACGCAACCCCCTGGGTACCTTTGCGAGCTTCTTCTGCACTTTGGCTGCTCTGGGGCAAATCCGGCCTTATTTGCCGACCTTAACTTGCTGTATTGCAAAAAGCGTGAAATATTAAGTCTTTATATCTGCCTTTTGCCGGGCTTCTCCGGGCTCCCTGTTGATAAGGAAAATTACATGGCACATCAATGGCGTTTTTTCCGCTCCGGCGGTTTTGATCAAGTCAGACTGGATAAAATTGCCGACTGGCAGCAATTAGACCAACTGGATCCAAAACTCTGGGCTGCACTCAGCTGTCCGGTGCAGGGGCTGGAATTTGACCAGCGCACCCTGAGTTATCTGGATACAGACCACGATGGCCGGGTGCGGATTGACGAAGTAAAAGCCGCCGTGAACTGGGCTTTGTCGGTATTGCAGCAGCAGGACGTCTTGCTGACAGGGGAAGCACTGCCGCTGAGTGCCATCAACAGCAGCCATGAAGAAGGGCAAAAGTTATTGGCTTCTGCCAAACGGATGCTGCAAAACCTTGGCAAAGGTGATGCCGATCGCCTGACAGTGACCGACACCGCCGATATGGCACTGGTATTTCCGGCCAATCAACTGAACGGCGATGGTGTTATTACCGCTGAACTGGCTCAGGATCCGGAAGTACAACAACTGATCAACACACTGCTGGGTCTGGAAATCTCGACCATGGATCGCAGCGGTGTGCCGGGCATCGACAAAGCACAACTGGAACAATTTGTCGCCGATGGCCGTTTGTATACGGAATGGCTGCAACAAGGCCAGAACATCGGCACTATTTTTGCCGACAACACAGAATCACTGTATCAGCTGGTGCAAAAACTCGACGCCAAGGTCACCGACTATTTTACCCGTTGCCAGCTGGCAGCTTATGACGAAAGCGCTGCAGTGCCGCTCAATGGTGCCGCTGAAGACTATGCCGCACTGTCACGACAGTTATTGTCAGAAGCAAGTTCAGACACCAATTATTTGCCTTTGGCTCATGTGAGTGCAAAGGGCCTGTTGTCACTGCATCAAGGCGTGCATCCGCACTGGGCTGCCGACCTTGCCCATCTGGCAACTCTGGCACAGCCGCTGTGGGGCAATACAGATCAGATTAAGCTGGCGCAATGGCAACAACTAAAAACTGCACTGGCCACTTATAGCGAGTGGAAAGCACAACAACCCAATAGCAATGCCGCCACGCTGGAACCAGCCCTGTTGGCCACTTGCCTGAATGAGCACACCTTAGCCGCAGCTTATGCGCTGATGGACGCCGATTTAGCGCAGCAGGCTGAAGCTGAGTCTGTGCTCGATGTTGATAAACTCGTTCGTTATCAGCGTTATTTACGTGATTTATTGCGTAACTTTGTTAATTTCGAGAATTTTTACAGCCTGGAACAACCGGCTATTTTCCAGAATGGCCGTTTGTATATTGATGGTCGCAGCTGCGACTTGTGCCTGAATGTCAACGATGCCGGCAAACATGGCAAAATTGCCGGCTTAAGCGGCACTTATCTGTTGTATATCGACTGTGTGCGCAGTGCCACCGGCGAAAAACGCTCAGTAGTGGCCGCCATGACTGCTGGCGATGCCGGTAATTTAATGGTGGGCCGTAACGGTGTGTTTTACGACAGAGCAGGCCGGGACTGGGACGCCACTGTGACTCAGATTGTCAGCAATCCTATCAGTATCCGCGAAGCCTTTTTTACCCCTTACCAGCGGATTGGCCGGATGATTTCTGACCAAATTCAGAAATTTGCTGCTGCCAAAGACAAAGAAATTGAAGCAAAAAGTGCTGCCAGCGTCGGCGACGCCGCCAAAGTGGCCGAAGCACCGGCGCCAGCCAAACCGGCAGCACCTTTTGATGTGGCCAAATTTGCCGGTATTTTTGCCGCCATTGGTTTAGCCATTGGTGCCATCGGCACAGCGCTGGCCGCTGTGGTCACCGGTTTCCTCGGTTTGTTGTGGTGGCAAATGCCTTTGGCAATTCTGGGCATTGTATTGTTTATTTCAGGCCCGTCGATGCTATTGGCCTGGTTTAAATTACGCGCCCGCAACTTAGCACCGCTGCTGGACGCCAATGGTTGGGCGGTGAATACCAACGCCAAACTCAGCATTAAATTTGGTACCCGCTTAACGGCACTTGCGGCTATTCCGGCCGGTTCCAGCCGCTCGTTGATTGACCCCTACGAGAAAAAAAGCAAAGCCGGTTTATGGCTGATTCTGGTGGTGGTTGTGGTGGCCAGCTGGGTATTGTGGCGTCAGGGCATTTTTGCCTTTTTGCTGAAATAAGCCCAAAGCAGCACCGGCTGCTGCAGCTTCACCCGCTGAACGGCCAGGCAATAACAATTGCCTGGCTTTTTTATCCTAATAACCACCAGGCCAGCAGTGTGGCCCAGCACAGATACAGCGCCATCGGCACTAAGGTCAGGCGCATCACCTGAGCTTCAATGCCCTGCCGCTGGATCACACTGACCACGGCGACAATATTCAGCACACAAATCATATTACCGGCATTGGCACCCAGCATTTGCAGCGCCAGCAGGCCAACGGCAGGCAAGCCGGTATCGGCGGCAATTTGCAGCTGCACCTGGGCAAACATCAGATTGGAAAATGTGGCAGAGCCGGCGACAAAAGAGCCCAAAGCACCGAGCCAGCTGGCCAACCCAAACCAGGCGTCGCCAAGCGTGGCAGCCGCTGCATTGGCCAGATAAGCCGGCATCGACACCAGATCAGCCTCTGGGTTATGGCTTAACACAAAAATCCGCACCAGCGGCACCGCCAGCATCAGCGTGAACACACTGCTTTTTAACCGGCCAAATGCCAGATAGCTGCTCTGTTGCAACAACTGCAGGCCTTTGGGATACCAGGGTACCAGCAGCAATAAAGTCAGCACAAAAAAGCTGCCGGGCAAATAAAGGGGCGCCAGGCTGGCACTGATATCTGTGCCGAAAATCTGACTAAAACTGATTTGTTGTTGCTGCAACCAGCTTTTAAATGGCAACTGTGGCAAGCGACTCAGCAACAATAACAGCACCAGCAGCAAATAAGGCAACAGCGCGCGCCACAGGGGCCAACCGCCGCTGTCAGGCTGCTTGCCGGCAGTGCACACAGGCTGGGGCATAGGCGCAACCTGCAGCCAGCTCAGTCTGCTGCAGCCATAACTGAGCGCAAAACCACCGGCCGCCGCCAGCATCGAAGGAAACTCCGGCCCCAGCCAATAGGCGGTCAGATAAGCCAGCAGGCTGTAACTCAAACCTGCAACCAGACAAAGTGGCAATACCGGCAAAAACACCCGCACACTTTTGACCGGGCTGAAAAAACGGCAATATAAAAACACCAGCATGACCGGCAGCAGCGGTGCCGCCAGAATGTCAATCTGGCTGGCCAGCAAATAAACCTGCTGCACTTCTGCTGTAGTTAATTGTGGTGCACCCTGACTGATACCAATCAGTACAGGAGTGCCAACAGCGCCAAAAGAAACGGCGGAAGAGTCGGCGATCAGCGGCAAGGCTGCCGCCGCCAGTGGCGCAAAACCAAGCGACAATAAAATGGGCGCAATAATGGCGGCCGGGGTGCCAAAACCTGAAATGCCTTCTAAAAAGGCCACGGCAAACCAGCTTAACCACAATAACTGCAAACGCGGATCCGGACTTAACCGCTGTAGTGCCTGCACCAGCAAGCTTAAGTTACCGCTTTGTTGTTGCCAGAACAGCAATAACATGGCACCAAAGATGATCGATAAAATAGACAAAGCTATCAGCACACCATCCAGCGCAGCGGCCGCCAGCTGCAGCCAGGGCAGTTGCCACACCAGCGCCGCCAATAGCAGCGTACCAGCCAAAGCCAGCGCCATGGCTTTAACCACAGTAGTACGCAGCACCACCAGCAGCACAAAAATACTCAGTAGCGGAAAAGCGGCCGCCAACCCTAACAGTTCCGACACAGGCGTTAATCTCCCTGACAAAATCCCTGACCCCAAACTGCATTTATTGCTGCAACAGCATCAGTTGCAGAAGTCACCATAACCTGTTTTGTATTTTGTTGTCTTGATTCAGCACAAAAGCCCGGTTTTACGCCGGCGCTGTAGTAACAGCAGTGCAGGGAAAAAAGCCAGTCCCAAAAGCGCCAGCTGACGTTTTACTGCGGGTTTTGCTGGCGCAATAACGCCAGCAAGCGGGCACTTTCAATAATTTTGGCATTATTGAGCTGGCGATAATCAAAAAAAGGCGTGACTAACACCCGCTGTTTAAGATCAATGGCAAATTCGTCGTTCAGCCAGTGCAGCTCTGCGCCAAGGCCAGCGCCCTGCAGCTGTTTGGCATGGGTGCGACCGGCAATCAGGTGGATTTGTTGTGGTGTATCAGGCAACAGCTGTGGCGGGCTAAACAACAGCGCTGTATTGCTGTGCTGCTGTAACAAGGCAGTGTCTCTGAACTGTTGCCAGCTTTGTGCTGTTGCGGCATAAGGAAATAAGCTTTTATCAAGAGCAAACAACAGCTTGGCGTACACATTAAAAATTTTACGCCAGCCGTTACCACAATGGCGGTAAATCAAATCAATATCACCAGGCTGCAACGCCTGCACCGAGCTCAGCTGCTGATACTCAGGCATTGGCGGGCTATTGGCGACATAAACACAAAATTGTGCTGTGGCATCTCCCAAACCTGCTTGTTGCAATGCAAAACTCCCAATCTTTTCAGCGAATGATACCACTGCAAAAACACAAAAACGCCAGGAGCGTT
>DPJG01000013.1 GCA_003543135.1 Rheinheimera sp. | reverse complement strand
CGCTGCGTCTACCGATTTCGCCACCTAGGCATATAGAAGGGGCATTTCTAAAACTTTACAAGACTTTACACGCGTCTTGCACTTTTAATAACTGTTGAACTGTAGACGTTTCAACGAGTTATGTCTACCTTTTTCATAAACGCAGTGCATTTTGAATCCGCTGCGTCTACCGATTTCGCCACCCAGGCTTTGAGGGGGTCTTCTGGGGTAAACAGCGCTGATTATACAAAGCTGGGCTGGCTTCGCAAGCAAAAAATCAATGGCAACAGTTAATTGCGTAATTTTTAAGCGTGGCTGGTTCGGGCTTTGGCTGTTGTTGCTGCGTCTTGCCATGTTAAACTGTGGTTTTTCCGGCTTGAGCCGGCGAAGTGCGGGCCAGAATAAGTTGGGCTCAGACAAACAATTCGTCCGGCAAAAACACGAGAGTTCAGATGATGTTTGCAGATACGCCAAGGGCGGGGCTGGTGCGCAGGT
Organism: Rheinheimera sp.; assembly: GCA_003543135.1. Classification (GTDB taxonomy): domain Bacteria; phylum Pseudomonadota; class Gammaproteobacteria; order Enterobacterales; family Alteromonadaceae; genus Pararheinheimera. Next base: position 15,603 of record DPJG01000013.1, on the reverse strand, counting down.
TAGGCGTGCTGCTTTATGATTTTATGACGCTGATCGCTTTATTAATGCTGGCGATGTTGCTGGCGCTGGCGCTGGTGGCCGGCCTGGAAAAAGCCGGTTTATTGTCGTTGGTTGGTTATCAGGACGCCGCTGAATATATTCAGCGTCATGCCATTTGGTTTCAGTTGTATCTGCTGCTTTGGGTGTTATGGTTTTACCTGTATTTTTGGTGTAAAGCCGGCCAAACCCTTGGCATGCGTGCCTGGCGCTTATTGCTGGTGCAGCAAAATGGTGCGCCTGTCACCTTTAAACAAGCCCTGATCCGTTTATTTACTTCACTCGGTGGTCTTGGCAATTTATGGTTGCTGGTGCACTGGAAACAAAAACTGGCGCTGCAGGATCAGCTGTCTGGCACCATGGTGCTGGTTTTGAGCAAAGAGCAAAGCCAGCAATTAAATTTACACCGTCAGGCGCGTTGATCTTTCCGACTGCAGTCGCTGTTTTAGCCGCCGTCACAGAGGCGATGGCGGGCTAAAACTGATGTTGAACCCTGTTGCCGCTGTTTTTGGTTAAAAGCCGGCAAAACTGACAATAAACTGCTGATGTGCACGCTGTTTTAGTCTGTGTTTTTTAATCCACTGCTGAAAATTACAACAATTTTGTTTGAACCTAAGCTGCTGCAAGCTACACAGGCAGCAACTTTGTGCCAGCGTTTTTTGTGCTGCAGCTGTAAGCAACAAAGCCCTGCAAACCGCGGCTGGTAAGGGAAGCGTCAAGTTGTGAGTTGCTGCTGCCGTTTTGCTGGCTTCGCCTTTTTGTTGTTTTAGCCAAAACATAGCTCAAGTTTTTCCGTGGGTGCCCGATATAAAAGTATCAGGAATCAGTTACGGGACTACATCATGCAAGAACATCAACGCCTGCAAAAAATTCGCGAAATAGGCATTCGTTTGCATGAACTTGGCCTGGTCAGCAAAAAAGCTGAAACCTCTTACGCATCACTGGCAATTAACTACTTGTTTAGCTTGTATAAAATGCCAAAACCAACAGGCGTGTCGCTGCAGGAAACTTTGCAGTTATTAGCTGAAGCTGTAGTGCAGGAGCATAAACTGGCGTACCGCCGGTTAAGTGCAGATTCTGTGCTAGAGTTTTTCAGTCACAGATATCAGGTGTCTGCTGCATCACCTTTGGTGCATCCTTCTTATCGTCGTCGTAATACGGCTGCGGCTGGCTTGCAATTTGCCTGAGACAAGAGCGATTTTTTGTTGTACATGGCTACAAATGGCGGCAAATAGCCAATAATCACGGAATGTTCCCAATAACAAAAAAACGGAAAATATCAGTCTCTGCAGCAGCAAAACTTGCCACTGCAGATGTTGGCAGGGGGGGGCAGGACCCCGGGCAGGAACGCCAGACTGATATTTTCCAAAACAGAAATAAAAACCCAGGCCTGAACCCAGGCAATAAAAAGTTACGTTAAATCAATGCCTCCGGCAAAGCTGCGATACAAAGCCACCAACAACTGAAAATTCTGCTGACTTAACCTGGCTTGTTCATCCCGCGCCGCCAGCAGCTCCCGTTCTGCATCCAATAACTCCAGAAAATCGGCATTGCCTGCGTCAAATCTGGCTTTGGAAAGCGCAACCGCTGTGCTGGTGGCGGCCACTTGTTGCTGCTGAATGAGCTGCTGGCGCCGGCTTAGGTTGTAACTTTCCAGGCTAAATTGCATGTCACGAAGTGCGTCCAGCACTTGCTGGCGAAAATCGGCCAGTGCCATTTGTTCACTGGCTTTGGCGCCTTTGATGCGGGCTTGCACTGAAGTCCAGTCGGCACCTTGCCAGCTTAAGCTTGGTGCAACACTCCAGGCGCGTTGATCGCTGCCCAAAGTTAAACCCGGCGCTGAGATAAAACCCAAAAAGCCGCTGACCGAGACATTGGGATACAGATCTGCGGTGGCAACGCCAATCTCCGCAGTGCTGGCGGCCAGTTGCCGTTCAGCCTCGGCTATATCCGGCCTGTGGCGCAGCAGATCTTTGCTGATAGCGATGGCTTGCGGTTGTTTCAGCGCTGGCAAAGCCGGTTTATCTGCTGCAGCTTTTGTCAGTTGCAGCTGCTGCGGGCTAAAACCCAAAAGGGCTGCCAGGGTGGTGAAAGCCCGGCTTTTATTGGTTTCAAACTGCGGCAAACTGGCTTCCAGTTGATAAAGCTGGGCTTTAATGCGGGCGAGTTCTAAATCTGACGCCATGCCAGCGTCGCGTCTGGCTAAAATCAGCTGCTCGGTTTGTTGCATATTGGCGAGGTTTTGCCGGGCTACCGCCAGGCGCAGTTCTGCGCCGCGGTAATCACCATAACTTTGTGCCACCAGGGCAATAATGCCAATTTGCGCATCTTGCCAGGCGAAGACGGCACTTTCGGCTCTGGCATTGGCTGCTTCGCTGGCGCGTTTTAATTTGCCGGCTAAATCTAAATCCCAGCTTAAAGTGCCACGCAGTTGTGATTGGCGGTTGTAGAGTGCATTACCATCCTGGCTATTGGCAGCGCCTGCCACTTCGGCCGGTGTGCGAGTTGCCTGATAGCTGCTATCCAGCGCCGCTTTAGGCCAGAGGTTGTCGTTGCTATCGGCAAATACCGCATAAGCCCTGGCCACATTGGCCTCTGCTTTAGCCAGCTGCTGGTTTTGCTCAAGTGCCGTCTGAATAAGCCGGTTCAGCTCAGGGTCCTGAAACTTTTGCCACCATAAAGTGGCATTGTCAGGAAGTGCCATGTTGCTGCCTACTGCAGGCATATTCATGGTGCTGTTGAGCTGGGTTGGTGCCTGATAATCAGGGCCAACAGCGGCACAACCCAGCACAGTGCTGACCACAAGCGCCAGCAGCGCTAAACGGGGTTTTGGCATCAGGTTATTGCTGGCCACATTAAATCTTGTATTTAATGTCGTGTTGAATGTTGTTTTGAATAGCTTAGCCATGAGTCAGCTCCTGCTCGGTGGCCGCAGTGGTGCGGGCGGCTCTTTTGGCCAGCACATAATAAAACAGCGGCGTTAAAATCAGACCAAAGATAGTGACGCCAATCATGCCGGCAAATACCGCCACCCCCATGGCCTGACGCATTTCAGCACCAGCGCCGGTAGAGAACACCATAGGCACCACCCCCATAATAAAAGCAATCGACGTCATCAGAATGGGGCGTAACCTTAACCGTGCTGCTTCTAAAATGGCAGCCAGTGGTGCCATGCCGTGGTCTTGTTTTTCCCTGGCAAATTCCACCATCAGAATGGCGTTTTTGGTGGCAAGGCCAACCAGTACTATCAGGCCAATCTGGGTGAAAATATTGTTGTCACCACCGTACAGCAGTACTCCGCTGATGGCAGAAAGTAAGGTCATAGGCACAATCAGAATAATGGCCAAAGGCAGGCTTAAGCTCTCGTATTGGGCGGCCAGCACCATAAACACCAGCAGCACCACCAGCGGGAACACCAGATATTCGGCATTACCGGCCAGAATTTGCTGATAAGACAGTTCTGTCCACTCGTAGGTCATGCCGGCTGGCAGGGTTTCGGCCAGAATTTTTTCAATAGCGGCCTGGGCTTCGCCAGAGCTAAAACCAGGCGCCGGGCCACCGTTAATTTCGGCAGTGGTGTAACCGTTGTAGTGCATCACCCGGTCCGGGCCTGCGCTGTGCGCCACCTTCACAAAAGAACCCAGCGGTATCATATCGCCTTGATTATTCACCACTTTAAGCGCTGAAATTTGAGCAGGATCCTGCCGGAAGCTTTCATCAGCCTGCACATTCACCTGATAGGTGCGACCAAACTGGTTAAAGTCGTTGGCATAGGTCGTGCCCAAATAACCCTGTAACGTCTGGAACAGTGTGTCTAAAGACACACCCTGAGCTATGGCTTTGCTGCGGTCCACGTCTAAATCCAGCTGTGGTACATTCACCTGGTAACTGGAAAATACCCCAGCCAGTTCAGGCGTTTGCCAGGCTTTCATCATCACTTGTTGGGTCACTTTGGCAAGTTCGACATAACCTAAGTTGGCTCTGTCCTGAATTTGCAGCCTAAAACCCCCAATGGTGCCTAAACCCTGCACCGGTGGTGGCGGGAATATGGCAATAAAAGCATCCTGAATACCGGCAAATTTGGCATTTAAATCCGCAGCTATGGCCTGTGCCGACAGCTCCGGGCTTTGCCGCTCGTCAAAGTCTTTCAGCGGTGTAAACACAATGCCGCTATTGGGGCTATTGGTAAAACCATTGATGCTCAGACCTGGAAAGGCCACTGAGTTGGCAACACCAGGGTGCTCCAGCGCAATACGCGACATTTCTTTGATCACAGCTTCAGTGCGCTCTAACGAAGCAGCGTCCGGCAACTGGGCAAAGGCCACCAGATATTGTTTGTCCTGGCCCGGCACATAACCTGTGGGTGTGCTGTGGAATAAGCCTGCGGTTAAAACCAGCATGCCCACATAGATAAAACCAACCAGAGCGCCAAAACGAATCACTTTGCGCACCAGCAGGCCATAACCTAAAGATGCTTTATTAAACAAGCGGTTAAATGGCTGGAATAACCAACTGCCTAAAGTTCTGTCCATCAGGCGGGTCAGTTTATCTTTGGGCGCATCATGGGCTTTTAACAATAACGCCGACAGCGCCGGGCTTAAAGTTAAAGAGTTAATAGCCGAGATAAAGGTAGAAATAGTGATAGTCAGCGCAAACTGCTTATAAAACTGACCTGTTAAACCTGTCATAAAAGCGGTAGGAATAAAGACTGCTGCCAAGACCAGCGTGGTGGCAACAATTGGGCCTGTTACTTCTTTCATGGCTTTTTGCGTGGCCTCAAGCGGGCTTAAACCATCGGCAATATTGCGCTCAACGTTTTCAACCACCACTATGGCGTCGTCCACCACGATACCAATGGCCAGGACCAGACCAAATAAACTTAAGGCGTTCAGCGAAAAACCCATTAAGTGCATAAAAGCAAAGGTACCGACCAGCGACACCGGCACTGCCACCAGCGGGATAATAGAAGCACGCCAGGTTTGCAGGAATAACACCACCACCAGTACTACCAGCAGCACAGCTTCGAGCAGGGTTTTTACCACAGCTTCAATAGAACCACGTACAAAGACTGTTGGGTCGTAGACGATGTCGTAACTTAAACCCTGCGGGAAACTTTTTGACAGCTCTGCCATTTTGGCGCGCACATCATCAGAGATTTGAATGGCATTAGAGCCAGAAGCCTGAAACACCGGAATAGCCACAGCGTCTTTATTATCGAGCAGAGATTTCAGCGCATAACTGCTGGCACCCAGTTCTAACCTGGCCACGTCTTTTAACCGGCTGATTTCACCTTGTGCACCCACTTTAATAATAATGTCGCCAAATTCTTCGACCGAAGTGAGCCGGCCTTTGACGTTGATCAGGAGCTGAAAATCGCTTTGGCCTGAAGGCTGGGCCCCTAAACTACCGGCAGCGGCCTGTTGGTTTTGTTCACGAATGGCGGCCACTATATTTTGTGGCGTCAGATTCAGCGCTGACACTTTATGTGGGTCCAGCCAGACCCGCAGGCTGTATTCACCGGCACCAAATAACCGCACAGCACCCACACCTTCAATGCGTGCCAGTTCGTCTTTGACGTTTTGCGCCGCATAGTTGGATAAATACAGCATGTCGTAGCGGTTATCAGGCGACGTTAAATGCACCACCATGGTTAAATCCGGTGAGGATTTTTCGGTGACAATCCCCAGGCGCTGTACTTCCTGTGGCAAGCGTGGTTTAGCGCGGTCAACCCGGCTTTGCACTTGTGTCTGGGCGCGGTCGACATCGGTGCCAATGGCAAAAGTAATGGTCAAGGTCATCCGGCCATCAGAAGTGGCCTGGGATGACATATACAACATATTTTCCACACCGTTAATTTCCTGCTCTAACGGCGAGGCCACGGTGTCGGCAATCACTTTTGGGTTGGCGCCAGGGTAGTTGGCGGTCACCACCACTGTGGGTGGCACTACTTCCGGATATTCAGTTATAGGCAGTTGCCACACAGCTATGGCACCACTGATAAAAAACAGCAGCGACAGCACAGCGGCAAAAATCGGTCTTTTAATAAAAAATTGCGAAAGCATAAGGGCTCCTTAACCGCGGCTGTTGCTGCTTTGGCTGGCTTTGCCTTGATCTGCTGTTCCGGCAGAGGCTGGTTGTTGTTCCTGCTGTGCGGTCAGTGCAGGCGCTTGGGGTAACAACTGAGCTGTGGCCTCGTCCAATTGTTGTTGCGTGGTTTTTAGTGCCTGCAAGGTTTCAGCTGATGTCATAGCCACAGGGTTAGGCGTGATCTGCATGGTGGGGCGTACACGTTGTAAGCCGTTGACCACTATGCTTTCATTGCCGGTCAGCCCTTGCTTGATAATGCGCAGGCCCCCGACTTTTTCGCCTAAAGTCACAGCGCGGTATTGCAGTTGTTGTTTGTCGTCCACCACCAGCACAAACTTGTTATTCAGATCGGTGCCAATAGCTTTGTCGTCAATCAGAATGCCGTTGTAACTGGCGCTGCCCATCAGTTTGATTTTGGCAAAAAGGCCTGGGATCAACAGGTTATCTTTGTTGTCAAACACTGCTCTGGCGCGGATGGTGCCGGTTTGTGGGTTCATACTGTTATCGAGAAAATCCAGCTTGCCGCTAAAACGGTAGTTGTTGTCAGACGCCAGTGCCATTTGCACCGGAATAGCGGCGCGGCTGTCAGCACGTTCGCCTGTGGCGGCCTGGGCCACATATTTCAGATAACTTTGTTCGTCGGCATCAAAATACGCATAAATTTTGTCGGTAGAGACAATACTGGTCAGCTGGCTTTGGCCGGCATGCACAAAGTTGCCGCTGGTGATCAGCGCATTAGACACCCGGCCGCTGATCGGCGCTGTTACTTTACTGTGGGTTAAATCCAGTTGTGCTTTATCAAGGGCCGCACTGACAGCCGCCACCTGGGCTGCACTTTGTTCCAGTCTGGCGCGGCGGGCGTCCAGCAGTTCTTCGGCAATGGCGTTTTGCTTACGTAATTGTTCAGCGCGCTGCAGATCATTTTTGGCCAGCTGCAGCTGACTTTTGGCTGCTGTTAACTCGGCGCTCAGCCGTTTGACTTCAGCGACAAAAGCACGATCATCAATCTGAAACAACAAATCACCCTGTTGCACCAGCTGACCTTCCTGAAACAACACCTGGGTCAGGTAACCCGACACTCTGGGCACCAAAGCCACAGTTTGTGGTGCCTGTAAGCGACCGGTAAATTCATCCCATTCGGTAATGCGCTGTTGCACCACAGTGGCGACATCAACAGTGGGGCCGGCCTGGGTTGCTGTCGGCGGCGCAGCTTCAGGTTGGCTGCAGGCAGCAATAACCGCCGCCGTAAGGCTGGCGAGCAAAAAGTTTCTGGCCGGATGTAATTTGCGCATAACAAGGTCCTTATAAGCTTGAGCTAACGGCAATCACTTCAGATTGCTGAGTTCTGTACCGACTGGTATATTGTACTGGTCGGTAAATATATAGGATGATGTTTTACAGTCAATCTTTATTTGTACTAATCAGTAAAAAACTAAAGACGATTTTCTGCTAAGCACAATGCAGTTTGGTTCTAATAAAAACCGACAGTCTGAAGCGTGGACCTATAACTGCCTGAAATGCCTTAAACTTCATGGGAGTTCTTTGCGCTTCTGCCACTGCTGGCAATATTTCTGTACCGGTTGGTAGGTATCACTGACTTTACAAGGCTTTTAAAGCTGTTTACTCTGTCGGCAATAAATCACCCTGTGATAGTCATGGTTATTGAGGAGTTTTGTGATGTCAGACAGCCAGACTCAGGTAGGGCGCCCGCGCGCTTTTGACCTTGATAAAGCTTTGCAAAAGGCCCTCGAAGTGTTCTGGGAAAAGGGGTATGAAGGGGCGTCGCTGCCGGATCTCACCGAAGCCATGGGCATTAACAAACCCAGTTTATATGCCGCTTTTGGCAATAAAGAGCAGCTGTTTTTAAAGGCGGTAGAGCTTTATGAAAACCGCCCTTGTGCTTTTTTTAAGCCCGCTTTATTACAACCAACAGCGTATCAGGTGGCCGAACATATGCTGTTTGGCGCCGCAGCGGCCAATGCCGATCCAAGTCATCCAAAAGGTTGTGTGGTGGTGCAGGGCGCTTTGTCGTGCAGCGACAGTGCCAATAATGTGAAGCAGGCATTGATTGAAAAACGCCGGAACGGTGAGCTGCAATTACAACAACGGCTGGAACAGGCCAAAGCCGCCGGAGAATTGCCTGCTGACGCCGACTGTGGTGCGCTGGCCAGTTATCTGGTGGTGCAAATTCAGGGCATGTCGATTCAGGCGGCCAATGGTGCCAGTGCCGAACGGCTGCAGCAAGTGGCTGCTATTGCACTACAGGGGTTTAAGGCCATGTTGCAACCGGGCTGAGGTGTTCAGCCTCTGCCTTTTATGCTGTTTTCTTTATGCTGGCCGCTATTGCCCAAGGGGTTTTGCACTCTGGCGGATTGCCTGTTTACACTGACCCGCACTCGGGAACCTGCCCGCCAGCTGCAACCAGCCCTCTCCCGGGCTGTGCTGAGCACAAATGACACCGCCTGTTATTTTGCTTTGCCATAAATACCAGGGTGCCGGTGCTGCCACACTCTGGTTGCTACAGTAAAACCCCAGTAATATCAGCCATTTGAAACGGTTTTTCATCTAAGCTCCCTTATGTAGGCCTCAGCTGTTGCAGCCTTTACGCCACAAAACTGCGCTGATATTCGCTAGCAAAGCCGGTGCCAGTTCGCAGCGTCAATTTTTCGTGATAGCGCTGCCAGACGATGTTTTGGTTGTTTTGCCGGCAAATTGAACCCGCACTACAACTTTGTAGTCAGATAAAGACATGCGTCAGTTGAGCTGTGGTTTTCAGTTGTGGTAGAGAAGACCTGATTGCACGCGTGACACCTGAGAGCAACACAAGGAGTCACACGCTATGTATCATGCCACTATCCCCGACAATGAGCCGATGCGGCTTGCCACTTTACACACTTCACAGTTATTAAATTGCCGTGGTAGCGAGCAGTTTAACCGCTTGATCCGGCTTGGCAGGCGCTTATTACAAATGCCGATGTGCGCCATTCATCTGGTGGATGCTGAGCAAATCCGGGTATTGGCGGCACAGGGTTGCAATTTATCCGGTAGTGCGCGGCAAAGTTCCTTTTGTGGTCACACTATATTGGGAGATGACGCTTTAGTGATCCAGGACACCCGCCATCATCCGTATTTCTTTGACCATCCGCTGGTGCAGGGGGCCGATGGCATACGCTGTTATGTTGGCGTCCCGCTGCGGGCTTTTAATGGCTGCAAAATTGGCACCTTATGTTTGATGGACAAAATACCCCGGGAAATTTCGGCGGATGATTTAGCTGCGCTTAGAGATCTGGCGCTGTTAACAGAGCAGGAAATGGCGTCCTGTCAGCTGGCCATTATTGACGACTTAACCAGTCTGGTGAACAGGCGGGGGTTTGAAACCATGGCCAGGTTGCTGCTTAATAGCAGTGAACGTCAGGGCTTGCCGGCTGTGTTGTTGTATTTTGATTTAGATGGTTTTTCGACGCTTAATCATGCTTATGGTGAAGCCGAAGGTGACAGGGCGTTGATGCGTTTTGCCCGGTTGCTGAAACAAACTTTCAGAGGCAGTGATGTGATAGGCCGTTTGGGTGATGATGAATTTGCCGTACTGGTGGCCAACAGCAACGCGCAGCAGGCCGAGCAGATAGTGGACAGGTTACGTCAGAGCACTCAGTTGCAGCAAAGTCAGGAAAGCTGGAGCAGCCCGCTGCAGTTTAGTGTAGCGGCGGTGCACTATTTGCCGGATCAGGGGCCGAGCCTGGAGCATTTATTAAGCCGGGCCGATCAGCTGATGTATCAGCGCCAGCAAGGCCAGCGTTTGTGCTGAACATGAAACGGCCCCGGTACATGGGGCAATCAACAGAGATAAAAAAACCACCTTGCGGTGGTTTTTTATCGCTGAAAGCGCAGTACTGATGTGACTGGTACTGCTGTAAAGAGTGCAGATGCAACACAGTACCGCGCTCAGGCGCTCTATCTTAAGCTGCGGTCACCGGCAGCTTTTGAATTAAGGCGCCAATACGGTCCAGCGAGCTGAAGTGTGCGTAAATAGCTGGTAAGACACCAAATTTGCGCAGCGACAGGAATTGTTCATCGCTCAGGGCTTCAAACTTTTCACGGTTAATCACAAAAAAGCCATCTAAACGGTGCTGATTGCCGGCGGCGTCTGTGTATTGCAGGCCATCCGCTTTAAATAAGTCCATTTCTTCCATTTGTTTCACGATATTTCGGCTGACAGTATTGGAGTCGATATAATCGCGGAAAAACTTATTTACGCCGTCGAAAAACTCAGTATTGCTGCCATCTTCGTTGAACATGGCCTGACCTTCGGTGCGGCTGACATTGTCGGCTTGTTCGTTGACACAAAGGACCAGTTGATCATCAGCAGCTTGCGCCAGTGTGAATGGGTAAGTGCGGATAGAAGCAGGCAGGTAACCGCCGGTGTAGGTCTCGTTTTCAACAAACAGATTTTGCTCTTCTTTTAAGCCGTACACTGCGACAGCGTTATAACCGCTGTTGTCCTGGTTTTTTAAGAAAAAAATCGGGAAAAAAGGTGCAGCAGCAACAAATTCCTGCAGCATCAGTGGCGCCACATTGCGGCCATTAACGGCTTCTAATGAAAATTTTGGTAATATTTTTAAGTCTTTGTGAGTTTCATTGCTTAACGGGACTGGCTTAGCGAGCATAATTATTCCTTTAGAATGTCAGGGACCGGGCAGACAGCGGCTGAATTCGCAGCGCGCCAGCGCAGCAGGCGTAAGCTGTGGCGCCCTTGCCGGCCTTTTTTAAGATACCGCAGCACCATACTATAAAAATATGACAAAATACCAGTGCAGTTTTGCAGAAATATGCTAACGAAAACGGCATCATCAGGGCCTGTCAGAACAGGCGCAGAATTAACGATCTGAATTTACAAATGAAAGCCCGGACTTCGCGCCGGCTCAGTGCACAACAAAAGTACCAGACCAGTGCAATAGTGCGGCAAAAGCCGGCGGGATAGCACTTTTAGGGCTTATCACAGCAGCCAGTCCCTGGCCTGGTTCTGGTAAGGTTCCGGATAGTTGACTCAGAAGAATTTATGAATTTATTGCTAAAACATCGTATGACCTTGCCACTGACGTTGCTGTTGTTAGTGCTGCTGATTTTATCCCCCCAGCTGTATCTGTTGCTGCACAAAACCACGCTGCCAGCTTTTGTGCAACAAGGGCTGTTACCGGCGCTGCTATTGCTGCTGTTGCTGCTGTCGGTCAGCCGCAATTTTGCAACCGGTATCTGGTTTTGGTTGCCTTTTGCCTTGCTGGCTCCGCAGGAGCTGTTTTATCTGTCGACTTATCAGAAAGTGACAGACGCCCATGCCATGGCCATTATTGCTGAAACTGATTTGGCCGAAGCCGCCGGTTATTTGTCGGGCCTCGGCTGGCTGATTTTACCAGCCATTATGCTGGTACTGATGCTGGTCGCGGTCGCCAGCGCAGTCTGTAAAGTGCAGTCGCTGCAATGGCCCCGTTATGGCCGGCCTCTGGTTTGGCTGCTGACCTTAGGCTGGGTTGGCTGGTTGTATCAGCAGGAGCTGGTGTATCGCGAGTTATACCCGGTAAAAGAAGGCCGTAATGCCACTGAAACTGAGCTGTCAAAACGACCTTTGCCCAATAGCCATAATTTGTATCATCAGAGTTATCCGCTGAACTTGCTGCTGGCGGCCAATGAATTCAGAGTGCAAAAAGCGGCGCTGGCCGAGGTGGCCGCCACTGTCGCCGATTTTCGTTTTGGCACCAGCCAGCCACAGAATACGACAGAGCGGCAGATTTATGTGCTGGTGATTGGTGAAACCTTAAGGCCTGACCGGCTGCAGTTAAATGGTTACCCGCGCGCTACAACACCAAGGTTGGCAGGCCTTGGCGACGTGGTGAGTTTTACCAATATGGTTAGCCCCTGGGCCTGGACCCGGATGTCGGTGCCGGTGATTTTGTCGCGTAAGTCGGCGCAGGATCATAGTTATTTCTCGCGGGAGACTTCTGTGGTGGCGGCCTTTAAAGAAGCAGGTTTTGCCACGGCCTGGTTATCCACCCAAAGCCCGCTCGGTGTGCACGACAGCTCAGTCGCTTTGCACGCCAGTGAAGCAGATGAAGTGCAATATTTAAATCCGGTAGGATATAAAAAAGAAGGTTTTTACGATGACGTGCTGGTAAGCGCTTTTTCGCGGGTGTTGGAAAAAGGCGCAGCTAAACAACTGATTGTCTTGCATACCCTGGGCAGCCATTTTAGTTACTCCGACCGTTACCCCGACAGTTTTGATTTATTTCAGCCTTCAGGTAAAGGCGAGGCGCTTGGCATGCACGACAGAGCCAATAAAGAAAAACTGAATAATGCCTATGACAATACAGTGGCTTATACCGATTATCTGCTGTTTAACCTGATCCGTCAGCTGGAAAAACAACAGGCCATCAGTAGTCTGTTGCTGGTGTCGGACCATGGTGAAAATCTGTTTGACGGCGACTGTGATAAAAGCGGCCATGGCCACAACACTGAGTTTGACTACAGAGTAGCTGCCTTGTGGTGGGGCTCGGCAGAGTTCAGAGCACAGTACCCTGAGCAAACACAATTGCTGCAACAGCGGCGTGATGCGCCTTTAATCACCAGCCAGACTTTTCATACCATGTTGGATTTAGCCCAGCTCAGATATGCCGACGAGCGCCTTGCACAAAGTTTTGCCTCCACGCAGTTTGTCCCGCCGCGCCGTATTCTGGCCTCCGGCATCGACTTTGACGCTGCTACCCGGCTTGGCGCCTGTAAAGCTTTACCCAGCCCGGTCCAGCCCTGAGTATGGCCCGTTGTCAGCAAGGGCCACATCACAGCGCAAGCCGCCACAAGGCAGGCAGATCCGCAGCGACTCACATTAAAGCACAGCAATAGCCAATACAGCGCCGACACTGGTCGGTGTTGTATTGTCATATTGTTGTCATATAACAGCCATAAAATAGCCACCCGAACGACATGTAAATGAAGCTAAATTGTCATTTTACAGACACTTAACTGTGCTAAAGCGGAAAATTTCCGCACTGTTGCCGGTTTATCCCTTGAATTTTAACCAGAGCGGTTATACTCAACGGGTTTGAGCTGTCGAACCTTTTTCCTCAATGCTGAGAAGGATTTACCTATGTTCGCCCAGAATGCCTTTGCTAAAAACACCTTTGTTAAAAACACTTTGTTGCTTGCGCTGTTGTCCGGACTGTCGTTGCCACTGCAGGCTGATCCGCTGACGGTTTACGGTAAAATTAACGTCACAGCCCAAAACTCCGATGAAGGCGAAGGTTCGTTCAGTGAGTTAAAAAGCAACGCTTCCCGTTTTGGCTTAAAAGGTGATTACGCGTTGGATGGCGAACTGACACTGGTGTATCAGCTGGAGTGGGAAGTGGACCCATCCGATGAAGCCAACGAAAAAAATATCAAAGCCCGTGACCAGTTTATTGGTATTAAAGGCAGCTTCGGTACCATTAAAGCCGGCCGTAACGACACAGCGCTGAAGTTGTCCCAAGGCAAAATGGATTTATTTAACGATTACGAAGCCGACATTAAAACCCTGTGGCGTGGTGAAAACCGTATGAGCAATTCGCTGGCTTACGTCAGCCCGTCTTTTAACGGTTTTTCAGTGCAGGTGAGCCATGTGATGGAAGATTCAGCCAAAGGCCAGGATGGTCAGTCGGTGGCGCTGATGTATGGTGACGATGGTTTAAAAGACAGCGCCATTTTTGCATCAATTGCAATGGACAACGATATCAGCGGTTATGACACCAGCCGTGCTTTTGTACAAACCAAACTGGCCGGTTTTAAACTGGGTGCCGGTGTGCAGCAGCAGGAACCTATGGCCGGTGGCGCCAAAGATGATGGTTGGCTGGCAAACGTAGCTTATCCAATTGAAAAATATGAATTAAAAGCGCAGTTCCAGACGCTGGAAGAGCATGAAGGTTACAGCCTGGGTGCCGACTATAAACTGGGTAAAGACACCAAGTTATTCGCCTGGTACTCCAGCTTTGATTTTGACAACAAAGCCGACAGCGATTATCTGGCCATTGGTTTAGAACATAAGTTTTAATTCAGTGCAGCTTTGCTAAAAACTGAAAACCCCACTCTTTACAGTGGGGTTTTTGTTTGGTGAATGTCGATTGCCACGCTTTACAGCCAACCTTTACGTTTAAAAAACAGATAAGGTGCCAGACCGGCCATTAACATCAGCCCAATCGCCAACGGGTAACCAAATTGCCAGTTAAGCTCCGGCATAAACTGAAAGTTCATGCCATAACTGCTGGCCACCAGAGTGGGCGGCAGAAAAATCACCGACACCACAGAGAAAATTTTAATAATGCGGTTTTGTTCAATATTGATAAAACCCATGGCCGATTGCAGTAAAAAGTTCACCCTTTGTGAAAACGACTCGTTGTGTGGCAATAACGACTCGACGTCACGCAGTACATCCCGCGCCTGCTCCAGCTGATCTACCGGCAAACGGGCTTTACGCAGCAAAAAACTCACCGCACGCTGGGTATCCATCAAACAAAGCCGTACTTTCCAGCTCATATCTTCCAGTTCTGTTAAACGTGACAAACTGTGTTTAAAAGCTTCGTCCTGTTTGCCTTTTAAAATCACCTGACTGATCACTTCCAGCGCCAGCGAGATTTCTTCAATAGTATCTGCCAGCTGCTCAATTTTGATTTCAAATAAATCCAGCAGCAGCTCGTAGGCATTGCCCACCGACAATAAATGGTTGCGCGCGCGCATACGGTAGAGGCGGAACACCGGCAACTCACGTTCGCGCAGCGTAAACAGCCGGCCGTCGCGGATAGTAAAAGCAACTGTGGTGGTGCCGGCTAAAGCTTCCTGATAAAAAAACAACGAGTGAATATGCAGACCGTCTTCGTCTTCAAAAAAACGCGCCGACGCTTCAATGTCATCCAGTTCCAGTTTTTCCGCCAGTTGCTGACCAAACTGGTCGTTGACAAACTGTCGCTCCTGCAAATCCGGCTCCTGTAAATCCAGCCAGATAGCCTGTGACACATCGGCATGTTGTTGTAATTCCAGCCGTTGTAACCGTTGTTGTTGCAGGTTAAAAATTCTGAGCATGGCCTTCTCCTGCCAAAGCAGACTCAGCTGAGCAAACCCGGTAGTGATTTTGATGTGAGAAGAAAAAACTCACGCGCCCCGGTCAGGCCGCGTGATGGCTCGGACAGGAGTCAGTTAAAACCAAAAAATTCGACTGGGTATGTCCAAGGCATGGGTCTCTGAATAAAAAGTTGCGGCGATCATAAGAAGGCGGTTGGTTGCCGTCAAGCTGGAAATACCAGCGGGTGGTTGCTATTAATGCCTGTGGCAGGAGCTGGTTGTCAGCTGGCAGCTGAGGTTGCTGTAGAAGCGGGGTCTCGCCCCCGCAGGCGAGTCACTTTTTGTATCGACAAAAAGTGACACAAAAAACGACCCCGGTGAGCCTTCGAAAGCCCGCTAAAAATC
>DPJG01000009.1 GCA_003543135.1 Rheinheimera sp. | reverse complement strand
GATAAGGCTGTGCTGTCTGGTTCCAGGCCGTCAATAGTGCCATTTCGGCTGCACTGACCAGCTGATAACGGCTCAACAATTGTTGGGGGAAGGCCAGCACCTGCTGACATAAAGCAAGCACTCCGGCTATCAGCCTCTGACCTTCTGTTTCGGTAAAATAAGCCAGGTTGATATCAAGCAGAATATCCGCTTGCTGACTTCTCTGATCAGTCCAGATATTCAGCAGCAGGGGCAACTGTTCGTAGCCATGCGTTAAATACACCAGCTCCGCAGCCTGCCCGTTCAGGCTAAACTGGCTGTCGAGCTCCAGAAAGTTGAAGGCGGCATCAAACAACTTTGGCTTATGGCCCGCTGTTGTTAAATGCTGCATCAGATGACTCAAAGGATATTTCTGATAACGAAAACTCTGCTTTAGTCCGGCCTGCAGCTGTAACACAAAACTCAAAAAGTCCTGCTGGCCGTCCAACGCCACCGCAAACGGGCTCATGCTGGTAAAAACGCCCGGCATCAGTTTTTCGCTAAAACGGCTCCGGCCATGCACCGGAACCCCCAATACCAATCGCGGCAAATCATGGCTGAAACCAAGATAGGCAGCAAATACCGCCAGGTAAAAAGTCGCTGCCGACAATCCGTATTGGTCACAGAATTGTTGTACTTGTTGCTGCAGGCATGCAGGGAGTTGCTGCTGCAATCTCAAGCTTGGCCGGCTGCCGGTCTGGCCCGGTTTTCTGCTAAATACATTATCCGGAGCTTCAGGAAACTGCTCCAGCCAGAACTGCTCGTCCTTCACAAACCGGCCGCTGTTTAAATACTGCTGCTCCAGCCCGACCACCTGCTGCCAGCTCACCACCTCAGGTTCAGGCGCCGGCTCGCCATTATAAAGCCTCCCTAATTCTCTGGCCCAGTTTGCAAAACCCCAGCCGTCCATGATCAGATGATGAGCCAGGCCGACATAATGCACTGAGTCTGCACTGACTTTTACAATATAAGCGCGGAACATTTCCTCATCATGCAGCGGGAATGGTTGCTGTATTTGTTGCTGATACCAAGACTGTAAAGCAGCGTCCGCATCGGGTAATTCACTAAAATCAATCACCTCCAGAGTCAGAGTCCGCTCTGCGCTGATGTACTGCCTTGGGCCTTCTGCCGTGTTGATCATCCTGATCCCAAAGACATCCCAGCGCTGAATCAACCCGGCATGTGCCGCACAAAGCTGTTCTATATTCAGCGCCGGCAACCGGATGTAACCACCGACGTTGTAAAGAGGCAATGCAGAGTGATACAGCTGGTCAAAATAAATATCCGCCTGAGTACAAGTCAACGGAAAAAGCTGTGGAGAGATAGGCATAACGACCCCTTTATACCAGCCGCTGAAGTGGCTGACGCGTAATATGTTTCACAGTACCGGCTTCGACATACATCACCCGGTCGGCAATTGGGAAATACTTTTCGTCATGACTAATCACAACCACGGCTTTATTTTGTTGTCTTAGTTCGGGCAAAAAGTAGGTATAAAAAATGTTTCTGAACTCAGGATCCTGGTCTGCCGCCCACTCATCAAACAGATAAAGCGCTTTGTCTTCCAGTAAGGCCACCAATAGCGCCAGCCTTTTTCTTTGCCCGTCAGACAGTGCAGTGGTGGAGAAACGCCCCGCATCGATCCGGACTTTGTCAGCAAGGCGCAGCTTGATTAATAAAGTCCGCGCCTTTGCTTCTAAGGCAGGATTAAGCTCGATCAGCAGTTGTTCAAACAGATAAAAATCGGAAAAAATCGCAAAGGTCTGACTTCGAAGTGCAGCAATATTCCTGTTATCTGATGGCACACCGTCCAGCAGAATCCCACCGCTGGCCGGCAAATAATGCTGGGTAATAAGCTTGCTGATAGTCGACTTGCCGCTGCCATTGCCGCCGACAATAAAGAGGATTTCCGCCTTGTTGATACTAAAATTTAGCGGCCCCACCTTAAAACCCGGATCGCCGCCGCTGGCCGGATAATGATAGGTCATCTCAGTGAACACCAGATGCTGCCATTCACGAACCGGGCCTGTAAGCTGCCAGGACGCTTCTGGTGGCAGGCTATCGAGCAGAGACAGCACTTTGCGGTGTGACACCCGGGCCACAGACAGACTCGGCACCGAGTTCAGAATCATGCCGACTGGCCCTGAAATATACAATAGCGCCATAATGGCACCAGCCATGGTTTGCGCATCTATTGCATGGTAATTCGCGAAAATAAACACCACTGCGCCAATAACAAAAAAACTCATTAAATCGCCTAGTGCAACAGCGGCGCTCGTCATAGTAAGGCCTAACTTCTCCGAGGCTGCGAGCTGGTATTCATACTTCAGCAGAATGTCCTGCATGAATTTCTGACGCTTGCCAGCATCAAGTTTTAATTCTTTCTGACCATAAATCAGTGCCCGCACGGATTCCTGCACATTGTCATGCACAGCTCTGCTCTGTTCAAACACCCGGCGGCCAGCCGAAACCGGCACCTGATAAATGACGACACCTGCACAGATTGCCGCGATCACCAGATAAAAAATATTGCTGTTAATACACAACAAAAACACCAGCATCCCAATGACAGTCACTGAGTTAATAAAAACCGCCGGCATAATTCTGGCACCGTTCACAATACGCGGCACATCAATATTGATTGCAGCAATCAGCTTGGCCGGGCCCAGCCGCTCTGCACTTTCAACTGCCGCGGCGCAAATGTGGCGATAGATCACCTCGCGGATATTGCGCGCAAAATCCACACCTAAACGATAAAGCACAATTTCCGAACTGCTGCGCAACAGCAAAATCAACAAACAACAGCTGATGTAAAGACCGGCCAGTTTCGGGTTTGTCACTTCAAAGGAAAAGAAACGACTGTTTTGTTCTGCCAGTACCGGAAACTGCGGATCTGCAGTTTCAATACTCAGCATAATCAACGGAATCATCAGGGCATAACAAAGACCAGCCAGACAGCCCATCAGGATTGAGAAAAAAACCCGGTTCGGCGCGTAACGACTGAGTAAAGACACAAAACTCATGGTTCGCTGCCCACGGCTGACAGGGGTAACAGGACAGTGTCCCTTGTCCTTCGCGACACCCCGAATGAAAGGTAAGCATTATCCTGCATCAATTTGTTTTGATCTGAATAATAACGGCTGGCGATGTGGCCGGACTGCCCTGTTGAATTAATAAAATGATGGTTCACCTCTGTCGGGGACAGCTGAATTATTTGACGGAACCCGGCACCGAAGTTTTTGCGGTAACCCTGACTGGCATCAAAGGCTCCTGCAGCAACATTAACGGTGTGCACATTGCCGGCAGCAGGGAAACGGATGTCAAATAACTGATCTAACGGCTTTATCTGACTAAATGGCGTGTGCTGGTATTCAACCTGGTGTAACTTTCCCCATGTCCAGTCATGCAAATCCGTCCCGGCAAGTTTTTCCAGTTCCTGCACTGTACGATCCAGCGACCGCAGCAGAGCGTCGGCACAAGTCTCGGCCTTTGCGGTGGTGGCATCATCACACCAGACGCTGTTTTCGCGCAACAAACCGGCAATCTGCGTATCAGTCAGCAAATCAGGCAATACTTTGAGTTGGGCCGCCTCCGCACTTTTATTCCAGTATCCCGCCAGTTCATCCTGAAACATCTCCTGACGGATATTGCGCGCCCAGCCGTAATAAATGCTGGCCCCCACACTGTCGGTTAACGCCTGTTGATCCCAGGCCGCCAGCACCTGAATCACCTTTTTCTGCCGTGCTGTGACACCAGGTACAGCGGCAAATACCGGCAATAACCTATCAACAGATAAGTCCATCACATCCGCCTGAATAGCGGCCATCGAAGCGATGCTCAGTTTAGAGCCGGTCTGCAACAGGGCTTTAATCCGGTTTGCACGGTCCGGCGGCGCAAAATGGTCCGAGATAAAATAAGGATAATCCCCGCCGACATTGGCGTTGTTTGCATTGAGCAACATACCTGAAGCCGGATTAAATTCAGCGGGCATTTGGGCAAAAGGAATATATCCCTGCCAGTTCTGCGGATGCTGCTCCGCAGGCAGTGGCACCTGTCCTGTGCCGTGCTGCCTGACGGGGATTTGACCTATACCGCGAAAACCGATGTTACCTTCAGCATCGGCATAAAACAGATTCAGTGCCGGCGCTTTGTAGTCGGAAAAGGCTGCAGTGAAGGATTGCCAGTTGCGGGCAAAGTTCAGCCGGTAGAACGCCTCTATGCTCCGGTCAGCACCTTGCAGTGCCACCCACTGCAAGCTCAACACACCGGAGCTTCCCGGCATCAGATCGCTGATCACCGGTCCACGTTCAGTGCTTCGAAGCATTACCCGAACCGGCTGCAATTCAGCTTTGACCATATCGGGAAATTCCGCCCTGACCTTAATCACAGTTTCCGCCGTATTAAAGTGTTGCCAGCGACCATGTTGCCAATACAGCCTGCCATCCAGCGGATTTACCTTTTCTACATATAAATCCTGAACATCAGCCATCATGCTGGTGCCCCCCCAGGCAATATGATCATTTTTCCCGAAGATGACAAAAGGCAATCCAACCAAAGACATACCACTGACAGTGAGGTCTGGAAACCGTTGTTCTATCGCATACCATAAAGAAGGTTGCTGTAAACCCAGATGGGGATCGTTCGCCAAAATCGCTCTGCCTGAATCCGTGTGTTTCCCGGCAACCACCCATGCATTACTGCCAACATAACGCCCGCCAATGCCATGGTCTATTTTCAGCTCTTCCAGTGTATCGAGTAACCGGCTGGCCTGCGGCTGTACCTGGCTGAGCAGCTGGCAGTGCGTTTTACACTCAAGTTTTGGATAAAACAAACGCAACTGGTCATCAGACAAGTACTGTCTGGCAAGCACAAACTGAGCTTCATCACGGAAATTTCCTGACAAATTCAGCGCAAACATTTTGCTCCAGGCGACAGAATCAACTGCAGTCCATGGCTCAGGTTGAATATTGAGTAATGAAAATTCAACCGGCAATACCGGTGCTGTTGTCAGCCAGGCGTTGATCCCTGCGGCATAGGCATCCAATGCCTGCTTCACTGTTGGATCCAGCTGCTGGTAACTCAGGGCCGCAGCTTGCCGGATACCCAGACTGCGGACATAAATATCACGCTGCAGCATAGATTTGCCAAAGACTTCACTGAGTTTTCCCTGACTGAGCCGCCGTTGTAGCTCCAGTTGCCAGAGCCGGTCCTGGGCATGAGCGTATCCGGTCGCAAAGTACACATCCGCCATTTGCCCGCCCCGGATATAGACAGTTGCATGTTGATCCCTGCTAATGACGGTGCGGGCTGACAACTGCGGCACCCTGACTTCACTATGCATCGCCGGGACGGCATCAAGCACCAGCACCTTGGCCAGATAACCGCCAGCAACGATCAGCGGCAATAAAATCAGCAGCACAAAACGGCTAAGCAGCGGCTTGCGGCGATCGTCTTGTTGCAGACTTAATCCTGAACCGTCTTCCCGGGTTAACACAGCTGCGCCTTATTTATTTTGCCATTCAGGTTCACCGGCATTTTATCCAGCCGGTGAAATCTGGCAGGGATCAAATGGGCAGGTAACATCTGATCAATGTCTGCCCTGATGGCCTGAGCCGACCTGACCTGGTTGTCATCACTGGTGTAATAACACAACAACCTGTTGTCACGACAGACCACAGCAACATCTTTAATCCAGTCCAATACGGACAGCTGTTGCTCAATTTCTGTCAACTCAATGCGGATCCCCATGACTTTCACCTGCTCATCGCGCCGGCCATAATATTCCAGCCCCCCTTCCGGTAGCCAGCGGCCAAAATCACCGGTTCGGTATAGCCGGGTTGGCTGTCCTGAGATTAACGCCGTGACAAAAGCCCGCGCTGTCGCTTCAGGTGCATTAATGTAACCACGGCCGACACAAGGCCCGGCGACACAAATTTCACCGACACTGCCAAAGGGTAACAATGCCAATGATTCATCCAGGATATAAATGGCTGCGTTTGCGATTGGATAACCTATCGGAATACGCTCGGCCTGAAATTCGCGGTTGATTTTAAAATGCGTGATGTCGTCAGAAGCTTCGGTTGGGCCATAAGCATTAACAAGAGGTATCTGCGGATAATATTTAAACCAGCGGGCTGCCTGTCCAACCGTCAGACGCTCCCCTGTAACCACCAGATATCGCAACGCCGAAAAGTAGCGTTGATCACTCAATTCATGGACATCAAACAACAGCTCAAGATACGAAGGAACAACCTCAAGGATAGTGACAGCATTGTCTGCCGACATTTGCATCAGGCTCAGTAAATCCCAAATCATTTCTTCGCGGAAGATCACAGTTCTGGCACCACAATACAATCCGGCCAACACCTGCCAAATCGACACATCAAAGCACTGAGACGCGGTCTGTGCTATCACATCCTTGCTGCTCAGCTCCAGTTCTGTCATTTTTGCCAGCAAGTGATTCATCATACCAAGATGCTCAACCATAGCACCTTTAGGGACGCCGGTTGTGCCTGATGTAAACTGAATATAAGCCACCTGCAGCGGCGAAAATTGCTGGCACAACTGCTTAGGATCTGCACAGGGTCCGGCAGCCAATGCTGCGTATGAGACCACTCTAATGTCCAGCTCCTCACAGCCTGGCACTGCGGTCAGATCTGCGGTATCACCAGCGGTCACCACAAGTCTGGCGGCAGAATGCAAAATCATCTGCGCGATGCGGGCTGGCGGGAAACGTAGATCAAGTGGCACATAAACAGCGCCTGTGATCATGCAGGCGAGTTGAATCACAACCCATTCAAGATCACGCTCGCAGTAGACGGCAACTCTGTCGCCGGCCATTACACCTGCGGCCTGCAGTCCGCCGGCCAGCAGGAATACCTGCCGGGCGCATTGTGCAAATGTCAGCTGAGTCTGCTCACACTGAAATGCGATGTCGCTGCCCCTGGTGTTGGCTTGCATTAACAGAATCTCAGGCAGAGAAGGCATGGTATCCAGCGAAGCAGTATGGAACTGCCAGCCCAGCTCAAGCTGTTGCAAAATCCGCGGTGGATGGAATTGTTCCGCAGCAATCAGGCCATGTGGATTTGCCGTCACTACAGCAAGCAGATGCTGGAAAGTCTCTGCATAACATTGCAGTTGCATCTGCGGTAACTGGCCGCGGAACAACCGGAATTCACAGACATAAGCCGCGCTGTCCGGGCTGGCAACACTGACCACATAGGCCGGTGTCTGCATCGCAGCACAGAGCTGCTGTACAAAGCCAGGTAAAGGCTCCCAAACAAAAACCGGTAGCGGCTGGCCATTTTGCCCGCTACTTGCTACCGGGTGTTCAACAGCATCAACCCATGTGGTGCCGGCCCTTGTGACTTCGCGAATAAAATTCAGCCAGCAGATATCTGCAGGCCAATCCGACTGGCTCCAGGCCAGCGGCTGAGCGGCCCCACTCCCCAGATGACAGAGGCTCTGGCTCACTGACAGGTTACAGATGCGGGACAACATGGCCAGATGAATGCTAAAAAACAACATATCTGCGGGCACTTGTTGCTGCTGACAGAATAAACGAACCTGCTGACTCAGCGTGGCATCAAAGTGACATGAATAGATCTGGTCATCAGCTTGCGCCGGATCTTTCCGGCAGAAACCCGGTAAATTCATTGTTAAATCGGGTAAGCAGATAGGGTTTGCGGATAACACCGGATGAAATACTACCATCTTGTCTGAACACCAAAAAAATCGTCGATGACAGTGCCAAGGTTTAACCGGCAGGCTTCGTCATACACATAACGGCCAACAGCCACATCGAGCACACCTAAACCAAAAGGCGAAAAAATAGTGGGTCTATCCGGCTGAAGCTGAAGATTGCCCGACAGCAGATCACCAAAATGCCCTTGAATAAAGTCATGATGACCAAGCTGCTGATAAGCCAGATGCAACGAAGTATTGGCTTTCAGACAATGCTGAATATCATCAGTGATGTTATTTGCCTGCGACATTAATTCAGCGGAGAAATCCCGCAGCGAAATGTTCAGAACTACAGGATTATGCTGCAATAATCCGGCGTCGCTGATGTAAGGTTGTGCCGCTGTGGTTGTCGTTACTATGACGTCGGCGTTATCCATAGCTGCAGCCAGCGAAGTGACCACCTCAGCCTGTCCTTGCGCCCCTGCGTTCAGCACACTCTGTAAGGCAGTTGCATAACTGCGGTCGAGGTCATACAGCTTCAGCCGCCCCACAGTCCAGCCAAGCGCAAACAAACTCTCGGTCAGATGTTTAGCGATAAATCCACAGCCAATAATCGCAAGACAGTTGATATGCCGTGGTCCGGGTTTTAAATAACCCAGCGCTGCAACAGCACTGATTGTTGTCCTGACCGCACTAATCAGGCCAGCTTCAAGACAAGCAAAAGGAAAACCCGTGGCACCATCATTGAGGATCAGTGTTGCCGATGCCCGCTGCAGGCCCAACCGGATATTGTCTGGGAAACTGGAAATCCATTTTATACCTGACACAGCCGGCGACTCTGCCAGATGAGCCGGTAATGCAATAATTCTGTTTTGCATCTGCGCGGGAAATCTCAGGAAATAACTGTCCGGATTAATAGTTTTACCCTGGTGATGCTGCCGGTAAACGTCGCAAATAAGCTGCTCCAGGGCAGGATAGCTCTTTGTAATGACTTGTTGAATGTCCTGTCGGCCGAGAATGCGGAAACTGTTGCTAACCATGGATGGGGTAACCCTTTTGTTTATTCAGAATCTGTGAGGAACTATCACACCACAATGTGCCCGGCCGGGCTTTGCGCTGGCTGTTTTTCCTGCTGAGACTCGCGGCTTTTGGCCGTCACCATCCCGGCCCAATCATCGTTGTAGATGGTTTCCAGATAGTTTCCGCCATAATCCGCCGCCAGCATCACTACTTTACTGCCCGCAGCGATCTTCGCCTGATACTGCTGTATGCCGGCCAGCACAGTGCCGGTGGACCCACCAATTAACCAGCCACGTTGTTTTGCCTGCTGATGGCACATCGCCAGGGTATCAGCCTCAGTGACAGTGACCGAATCAAAGGCCATATCGGGGTCAAGCAAGGCTGGCCGTACACTGCCGCCTATACCAGGGACATATCTGGGTTTGGTCTGCGGGCCAAATAAAATTGACCCATCCGGATCCACGGCAATAATTTTCACGTCGGGTTTGTGCTGTGCAAAGTATTGTGCACATCCCATAAAGGTTCCGCTGCTCCCCAGACCCAAAAACAAATAATCGATGTCAGGGATGTTTTTAAGAATCGACCTGGCAGTTGTCTGAAAGTGGATCTGCGCATTGTGCTTGTTGGAATATTGATCTGTCCAAATCATTGCCGGATTGTGTGCCAGCAGAGCAGAAACAATCTTCAGCCGTTCTTTCACAAAACCGCCATTACTGAACTGTTCGACCACAATAATGTCGGCACCATAGGCTCTCATGTGCGCAATATTTTTCGGTGAAGCGTTTGGATCGGTCACACAGGTAAACTTATAACCCCGCTCCGCACATACCATGGCCAGAGCCACCCCAAGATTGCCCGATGAAGATTCTACAATCTCGCCCCCAGGCACCAACCGGCCTTCAGCTTCCAGCGCGTCAATCATGGCCACTGCAGCTTTAAGCTTCACCGAACCAGCCAGATTGAGGTTTTCCAGTTTGACATAACACTGCGATCGCGGCAGAAAGTCGTGCAGCTGCAAAAAGATTTCATCACAATTCACTTCAGCCAGAGTATCGAAAATCATTCACTTACCTTTAACAAAGTTAGTTTCCAGATGGGGCACAGCGCTGAAGCGGCTTGTCATACAGAGCCTGGTCACATCTATCCGGTTTTTTGGGCAGCTATAGCTGACCTGTTTTACTGTGGTCGGGTGTTCTGTTTCAAATAGAGGTCTGAAATTACCGGCAATCTCCGGTCACAGGAAACCGGATAAAATCGTCTTTTCCGGCCGGCAGACCGTCATTATGCGGTGGCAGACAAGGGTGCCGGGTGCGACTTCCTGCAGCCGTTAGCCCTAAGCTAAACCCATATTTTTACATTTTTCGGATTGAACTGCGGCTAAACATTAACAAAAAATATCGTGATGTCACCAGCTTTTTTTACAACCCAGACTGGTCAGCCCAGTCATCTCAGGCACAGGCAATAAAACGCCCCGCGAATATCAATGTATAGTTCACTCTCTGACCAGTTGCTGTTGAGCACTGTTGAGCGGCTTGTCACCCTGCATGCTCACCGGATATCTGTGTCTGAGCGGACACCCAAACCAGCTGCAGAAACTTGTTTTAGGCTGATACAGAAAAACCAATTCAACACTGCAAAGCGGCTTCCGGACTGTGCTTTGCCGCACCACCTGTGATTTGCGGCAAAAAATAATCTTCAGTTATTTGGGGCTCAACAGCAGGCTTCAGCTGAGACAGGAAGGCAAAAAAAGAAGATCTCACGTATGAGACATCTGCAATGAGTCTCTGTTTGCTCTGGCGGACATTGCAGGCAGCAAGTGGTCTGACCGTTTATAAAAAGTTAAAATTTATTTTTACATTAGTATTTTTTCAGTTATTTTAAAGTTTCGAAAGAAGACCTTCCGCCCGGAACCTGTCAATCTCTCGGATACAAGCTGGCTACTGCAGCAAATTCTTAAGTCAGACTTTTAGTTGAAGTCAAATTATTATAGGTTTTCGCACCTGATGGAAATGACGCGTTTTTATCGGCTTTTGATCCAGCATCGTTGGCTTGTCCTGATTCTGGCTCTCCTCCTCGCAGGCTTAGTCAGTGCCGGTGCGGGTAAGCTGTATTTTCGTGGCGATTACCGGACATTTTTTAAGCCTGACAACCCGCAGCTTCTCACCTATGAAGCCATGCAAAAACAGTTTAATAAAAGCGATAATCTACTGGTCGGCATAGCTCCGCGCGATGGCCAGGTGTTCACAGCAGACACCCTGGCGCTGGTGCAGCAAATGACCGGAGAACTCTGGCAAACACCTTATTCGCTGCGGATAGATTCATTAACTAACTTTCAGCATTCTGCAGGACAACAGGATGATTTGGTTGTAGGTCCATTACTTGAATCCGGACAGCAGCTTACCCCTGATGTGATCAACAACATTCGCCAGATCAGCCTGCAGGAACCACTGCTGCTGCAACGACTTATTTCAAAGGATGGCACTGTCACTGCCATCAACATCAGCTTAAAGTTTCCTGACACTATCTCAGACGCCGATATCCGGCAAAGCTACCAGCACGTCAGCGCATTAATCGACAAGTACCAGCAAAAACATCCGCAAGTGGATTTTTACCTGACCGGTGTAGTGGCCCTGAATTATTCTTTTTCTATGGAGGCAGAGCAGGATTCCATCCGGTTGATCCCACTGATGTTTATAGCCCTGGTGCTGATGCTGCTCTGGCTGCTCAATTCCGTTTATGCCACACTGGCAACCCTGGTCGTCATTCTGAGCTCTATTACCATGACCTTGGGTGTGGCCGGTTGGACTGGGTACTTTATCAGTGTGACCACGGTCAATGTTCCCATATTTATTATGACTTTAGCTGTGGCTGACAGCGTGCATCTTGTGTTGTCGATGCAAAGAGCGCAACGCCAGGGTATGGCAAAAGAACAAGCTGTCCAGTACGCCGTCAGCCATAATTTTGTTCCGGTAATTCTGACCAGTGTCACAACCGCCATCGGCTTCCTGACCTTCAACTTTTCCGAAGTTCCGATTTTAAGGGATTTGGGCAACCTGACCGCATTTGGTGTGATACTTGTCTGTGCCCTGAGTCTGACCCTGTTGCCCTCTCTTTTGGCCATTTTGCCGGCACCTGTGCAACCCGCCCGTTCAGACAAAAAAGCGATGAATCTGCTCGGCACTTTCTTGCTCAAATGGCACAAGCCCGTGTTCGCTGCCGGATTCATTGTCACAGTAATGTCTGGTTTTTCGTTAAGTTTGAATGTGGTGAATGACGAACCCCTGAAGTATTTTTCGCCTAAAACAACCTTTCGCCAGGCCAATGACTTTATGGAACAACGGCTGTCTCCGGGTATGACCATCGACATCATGTTGGAATCGGGCGAACCGGGTGGAATTAATACCCCTGAATTTCTGCAAAGGGTACAAGAATTAAAGGAATGGCTCAGCCTGCAACCGGAAATTGTGCATGTTGTCAGTGTGACTGACATCTACAAACGACTGAACAAAAACATGAACGGTGACCAGGCTGGCTATGATCAGTTGCCACAACAACGGGAATTAGCGGCGCAATATCTGCTTCTTTACGAAATGTCCCTACCAAAGGGACTTGATATGGGCAATCTGGTTGACATTGATAAAAGTGCCGTCAAATCCAGCGCCACCATCCGCAACCTGGGCAGTAAAGAGCTGATTGAACTGGAAAAACGCATCCAAAACTACCTGGAAACCAGAACAGATTACAACTACAGCCTGTCTGGTGCTGCCTTGATGTTTGCCCACATCAGTGAAAACAACATGAATTCGATGTTGTTGAGTTTACCCCTTGCAATAGCCCTGATTTCACTGTTGCTTGCAATAGTATTCCGCAGCTGGCAAATCGGTTGTCTGAGCCTGCTGGCCAATCTTATTCCCGGCATCATCGGATTTGGCATTTGGGGGATTTACCGTGGCGAAATTAATTTAGGTCTTTCTGTTGTTGCCAGTATGGCGCTGGGTTTAATTGTCGATGACACCATCCATTTTATCTGTAACTACCGGCGTGCGCGCAGTCAGGGCCACAATACCAGTGAAGCGGTGCAACTGACGCTGACGAATATTGGCTTTGCCATCTGGACAACTTCAGTCGTGCTGATCATCGGCTTTGGCATTCTGCTGTTCTCATCATTCCGGCTTAATGCAGACATGGGAATGCTGACGGCACTGATTATTCTGGTAGCTTTATTCACCTGCATGATTCTGTTTCCGGCATTTTTGCTCAGTTTCGATCGACGTACGGCACAGCAACGCTCCCTGACGCCATCGCTGCAAAGCCCGGTCATCAGCAGTGCCGATTTGCGTCAGGAACCATAAGAAAAGAGTGTCAGAAAGGCCTGCGGGTGGTTCAGGCAAGGGCAGTCCGCAACGGATAACGGATGCCTGAGTCAAAGAGGGTTAACCATACCTTCACCTGTGCACCAGCGGATGAAGTGGCGTCATCTGGTACACCACAACTGGCAGGCAAGGTCTTCACAATCACAGCATTGAATAAGCGGCTGACCAGATTGTACAGACACAATGTAAAAGTGGTGTATTGCCACAGAATGAGGCACGCCAACGGCGTTGCGACATGAACATCCCAGTGTTCATCAACAAAGTACTATTTCTTTCATCGGGAAAAGACAGAGATTGGAATATTTATGCGATCATACAACTCTTATATTGCAGGTACAGATCAACAATCAGAATCGTGGGTTTATTCAATCCGCGCTTCGGCAGTGCTTAACGATTTTGTCGCCAGCGTAAAACTGAAACGTGGTTTAGAAAAAGGTTTACGCGACGATGGTGCTCAACAACCAGATGTTGTCGCCCGCTGTTCCATCAGCACTCAGGAGCAACTGGATGCGGCGCTGGTGCAAGCCAAAGCAGCAACTGCACAGTGGGCTGCATTCCCATTAGCGAAAAGACTGGAGCTGGCTCGCCGTTTTCACCTCGAGGTGAAAAAAAGACAGCAGGAGTTTATTGATGTATTGATAGCCGAAGGTCACCCCCGCAAATTAGCCGAATGGGAAGTTGCCGGCATTCTGCAATGTTCATCATATGAATCGCTGGAACTGTGGGAACGCCAACTGCATGAAGAGCGTAAAATTGGTCCACGCCGATTACTGCTGGTCCGCAAACCTGACGGTGTTGTAGTCCTGAGTCCACCACAAAATGCCGCCGCCTCTAACTCAGTCGGAGGTCTTGCTGTGTTAGTTGCAGGTAATTGCCTGGTCGTCAAAGCTCCGCGCAGCTGCGCCTATGGTGTGATGTATGTCTGGCGTGACATCGTGGCTCCAATACTGGAAGAGTTGGGGGCACCACCCGGAGTGCTGAGCATTGTTTGTGGCAACTCAGGCAATATCCTGCAGCAGTGGCTGGATAGTCCGCTGGTCAATGACATTTTTTATTTTGGTAGCAGCGAGCGTGGTATTCAGCTTGGTATTGATGCCGTGTCGCGCGGCAAAAAACCCATTCTGGAGCTTGCAGGCAAAGATGGCTGCGTCGTTTGGAAAGATGCGGACCTTGGCAAAGCCGCAGAAATGCTGACAGAGTGTTTTTTTGGTTCAGGTCAGATTTGTATGGTGCCTAAATATGCCATCCTGCACCCGGATATTGCCGAACCATTAATAGCGTTGTTGCTGCAGAAAGTGGCCGGCATCAGACCTGGCTACCCGGAAGACAGCAATGCTCTGCTCTCCCCGGTACTGCGCACAGACGAATATTTCCGCTACCTGCAGGAAGCAACGGAAGCGGGCGCCCGTCTGCTCGCAGGCGGTCATCGGGTCGAGCTGGACGGTCAGCCATCGGAAACCGGTCCTTTTATTGCGCCAACGATTTTGCGCATCGACAGCCTGACAAAAGCCCGCAGCATGGCCAGCGTATCGGAAGAAACTTTCTTCCCGCTTTTG
Organism: Rheinheimera sp.; assembly: GCA_003543135.1. Classification (GTDB taxonomy): domain Bacteria; phylum Pseudomonadota; class Gammaproteobacteria; order Enterobacterales; family Alteromonadaceae; genus Pararheinheimera. The sequence goes on along the minus strand of DPJG01000009.1, from coordinate 10,674 downwards.
CCTCTGGTCATTCCTGAAGTTGATCATGCTGACTTACTCGACGAAGTCATTCAGTTCATCAACGACAACCAATATGGTTTGCGCAACTCATTCTGGACCAGCAGTGAATCTGTTATCTCGCAGGTCGTCAGTAAAGTAAGTAATGGTGGTTTGTTGAAAATTAACGATTCACATATCGGCTTTACTCCCTGGCTGGCAACACACGGCGGCACCGGTCTGACCGGAGGTCCATTTGGTGAGCTGAACTACCCACTGCTGCGCTCCTCTCATTTACAGGGCATCAGTATTGCGGAGAACGTCCAACCCAGTCAGGCCGTTTTTGAATCAACATCATTTTCAGAAGAAAAGCACAGCAAAGTAGCGCTGGATGATTTTGCGGGGGTGATATGAGACTACTGGCAAAAGAAAGGGAAACCCTGGAACAATTTTTACCCGGCCTGGATGCCAAACTGGCAGCGATACCGCTGCAGACGTTGGAGAGTCCGGGAAATCAGTCACTTTCGATGTACAAAAGTGCCGGTGGTGCGGGTCTGCTTATTCCCAAAATTCATGGTGGTAAAGGTGCTACGGCGGTACAGGCCGCCTTATTGACCAGAGCACTGGCATCACGCTCGCCTTCACTGGCACTGGCGACCACTATGCATCAGTTTTCTGTGGCCAGCCTGATAGCATTGGCTGAATCGAGTGATGGCCCGGAATGGATGCTACTGGATGGTATCGCCACCGAACAAAGGTTGATGTCATCTGCATTTGCCGAAGGTCATGCCGGCCAGAGTATTCTGGCCCCGACCATGAAAGCTGTCTGGGATGGCCGGAACTGGCGTGTCACAGGTAAAAAACAACCCTGCAGCCTGGCGCGTTCGATGGACCTGCTGACAACCAGCCTGCAGCTTGAACATCCTGAAAAAGGGGTATCGGTGGGTGTTGCGCTGATCCCGGCACAATCACCAGGCATTTCGGTGGAACCCTTCTGGAGCTCCTGGATTCTGGGAGGCGCTGAATCCGATGCGGTGATTCTGCAGGATGTGGAGGTTCATCCCGATTTGGTGTTTGAACTCGATGCTGAGTTACAGTCGCAGGACAACGATTTGCAGACGCTGGGTTATGTCTGGTTTGAAATGTTACTGACAGCCTGTTACCTCGGCGTTGCATCAGCGCTGGTGGAAAAAGTGATGGCAAGCGGCCGCGGCACTGTGCAGGACCGAACATCACTGTGTATTCAACTGGAAAGTTCAAACTTGCTGGTCGATGCGATCGCCCGGAATCTGGATCTCGGGGATTTTGGCAAAGATGCATTATCCCGGGCGCTGATCACAAGATTTGCCGCCGCAGATAACATTCAGGCAATAGTGGCAAAGTCTGTCGAACTGTTAGGGGGCATGGCGTTTATCCGGTCCTCTGATGTGTCCTATCTCGCCTCAGCCACCCACGCTATCGGTTTTCATCCGCCGTCGCGTAATAGTGCGATGCAATCGCTGCTCCACTGGTATGAAGGTCAACAGTGGGTGATGGTTTAAGTCAGGGAAAAATTATGTCAGCGAATCATATGAGAGACATCGAACAACTTAACAGCGCCAGAATAGCTGAATTATATCGGCGTCATTTGTCCAAAGGACGCGCAAAAGTCTCAGATGTGTTCGGCACAGAAACTGAAGTTGCCGCACAAGGGGCCTGGGTTGAAACTCTGGATGGCCAACGTTATCTGAATGCCGGTGGTTATGGCGTGTTATTACTGGGTGCGCGTCACCCTTATGTTGAAGCTGCGGTGATTAAGCAAATTCAGACCAATCCGATTGCTTCAAGAATATTGCTGGAGCCACAAGCAGCACTGGCGGCACAAGCCTTGTGCCGGGTCGTTCCGAAAGGGCTGGCACATGTCCATTTTGCAGGTTCAGGCACAGAGGCAACTGAAGCGGCAATTAAACTGGCCCGTACTCTTGGCAAAACACGGTTAATCACAACACAAAACGGCTACCACGGTAAAACCATTGGCGCTTTGTCGGTGACCGCAAATCCGCTTTATCAGAATCCGTTCCTGCCGCTGCTGGCCAACGTCAGTACCGTCCCTTTTGGTGACAGCAACGCTCTGGAAATGGAACTGAAAACAGGCCCGCAAGCCTGCGTCATTCTCGAACCGATTCAGGGTGAAGGCGGAGTCCGCATCCCACCGGCAGGATATCTGCAACAGGTCAAGGAACTTTGTGAGCGTTATGGCGCTTTATTAGTCTTTGATGAGATTCAAAGCGGCATGGGACGAACAGGTCGCTGGTGGGCGGCCGACCGGGAAGGCGTAACACCGGACATTATGCTGGTTGGCAAAGGCTTATCAGGTGGCATAGTGCCGGTGTCAGCGATGGTTGCCACGCCGGAGGCATTTGCTGCATTTAACAAAGATCCGTTTATTCACACCTCAACCTTCTCAGGAGCGCCCATTGCGATGGCGGCAGCCAGAGCAGCGGTCGAAGCGATAGAGGCAGAAGATCTGGTTTTCCGGTCCGCACAAATTGGCGAAGTGCTTTTAAGCCGCATGAAAGAAATAGTGCAAAAACACTGTGATTATCTGGTTGAAGAAGTGCGTGGAGCAGGACTGCTGATTGGTGTTGAAATGAAAGGTGCCGGTTTTGCCGGTGCGCTGCTGGCCGAAATGATTGAACGTCATGTCCTGGTCAATTATTCGCTGAATGCCGGTAAGGTACTCCGATTCACCCCTCCGGCAATTATGACTGATGAAGAAGTCAGTTTTTTACTTAATGCCTTTGATGGCGCTTGTGCAGCGCTGGCAAACCAATATACGACCGTCGAGTCTGTAGGAGCTTGTTAAAATGCGGCATGTTGAAATTCACTCTTTTATTCCGGGCGCTGATGCAAACCATGTGTTTGATACCTTAGCCGACTTCCGGCACTACGCGGATTTAGTGGATGTTGTGGTCTCAGTCGATGTTGAAAAAGATGACGAAGACAATGTGCGCAGCAGCTGGGTCGTCAAATTTCGCAACGGCTTGCTGCGCTGGACAGAACAGGACTGGTTCCGCCGTCATAAATTACGACTGGATTTTAATCAGATTGAAGGGGACTTTGATGAGTTCTTTGGCGGCTGGGTATTAGTTGCAGAGCCGGATGGTGTCAAAGCATCTCTGATTGTCGATTTTGATTTTGGCGTACCTTCGCTGGCGAATATTGTTGATCCGGTCGCTGAGCGGGTGTTAACCGATGTCACCAAAGAGATACTGCGCGGCCTGTTCGGTGAACAGGTTGTGTTTCTGGACCCGGCTGCCAGCAAGCAGCAGGAACTTACGACGGCTTAATGCCTAAGGTGAGTGCTGCCGGCAATATCCTTTTGCCGACGGCCATGTCAATCATTTGAACTTAATGGGGTTTATGATGAGTAATCAGGAAAGTCTGGCCAGTAATAAAAACAATTTTTCGCAACCTGCAAAGTCCACGGCAGCGCAGTTATATTTGCATCATGCTTCAGATGAGACCGTGCCTCAGGGCCGCCTCGCAACTGACGTAGGTTTGAAGCAATTGAGCCGCGCGTTTCGCATCATGTTTGCCAAACACAGCCTCCCGCGTAAGCTGCTGCCGATCAAACTGGATTTAACCGAGTTTAAAGCCGCTGGTTTTCAATACGATAAATCATCGACACAACAAGTTGCCGACAGGCTGAAGCCATTGCCCTTGTCCAGTGACGGCATGAAGTGGATTTATCATTATGACGGCGAACTTTGTGTGCAGTTTTACGGCGTTCGCTACGTCAATATCAATTATGACGAGTTGGTGAGCAAAGTAGATATCAGCCGGGTGGGTGATTGTTTCAGGGATGTTATCGGCATCAATACCGAAGTATTAAAACGCGACGACCAAGGCCGCCCTGTATTGCAAATTGAACGTATTGCCGCACTGGCACAACCGGACTATTCGGCATTTTTGGGCAAAGATGAACTGGATGTCTACAAGCTGGAGTTTCAGGAATACCACAATGATCATGTGGTCAACTGGATGAGAACTGTCTGTAGCCCAAATGCATCAACAGTCGCCGACGACAGCTACTTATCATTGTCCCGCATGCCGGATGGCACGACAAAAATTGAATTTGTCGCCCTTCAGCAGTTTCCGCTTCCCCGCATCATGGTCCTGCTTGGTTTCAGCCGCTGGAAATGGTTGCGTGAGTTCTTAACAAGACGGGCATACAAGGCTTTTTGGTATACAACATCAGACAATATTCTCGCCCGCTTCTATGGCAAAGAATTTGAAATTGGCTGTGTAAAAACCAGAAAGTAAATCAGATCACTGGAATAAAGAAGATTAGGACGTTTGGGCACATGACATTTCCGTACGAGTTTCATATTGCTTTAGATGGTAACGGCCTCAATGGCCTGGAAGGCAGGGCGGGAGTCTGTGTGTTCCGCTACGACCCTCAGACGAATGAGCACAATTTTGATATCAAATTTTATGATGGCATGGCTGGCGGGCATGCGCTCAGTATCAGTCCGGATCGGAAAACTGGTTTTCTGGGGAGTACTGCTCAGCACCTGATGTTTTACGACACCGCCACATTGCAGGAGATCAGCAGGATCTCCACCCTGAGATTTGAGTCTACTGATTCGTCAATCAAAGGCAGTACACACGCGGTCTGGTTGAACAACACTGAAGTGATTGTGACCATCGGAGATGGCCTCTGGAAATTTGATCTGAATAATCCGGATCAGCCAGAACGCTTGTGTGATCACGGCTTGAAAGTGCCTCATGCGCTGAAAATGACGGCGTCTGGCCGTTATCTGGTTTATGGCGGCATGGACCACCCGGTGCAGGGAGAAGGTTGTGAAGTGGGTATCTACGATATGGAAACCCGAACCGTCAGAAGATTAGTACTGCCAACCACCTGCTGGCATGTGGTCTGCGACCCGGTAGAAGACCTGTTTTATGCCTTGTCTTTCCGGGTCCTGCCGCAGGATGGCGGCAACTATCATGAATGGGCAATTGCTCAGTTTAAAGAATATGCATATGAGATTGATGCTGTTGCAGGTACTGTGGTCAGGCATTGGGCGACGGGGCAGGATACCCATGCTCATGTCAATTCTGATGTCTGCCTGTCGGATCAGGAGCTCATTTATTGTAACGGAGCAAGTGGCACTATCATGATGATCGACAGAAAAAATCTGTCATCTTACCGGCTGCTGGACGCTAAACCCTGTCTGATTGCCCGTCTGGGAGCAACCCGGCAAAGACTGCGGACTATCCTCGACTCAATGTCCAGAGGCTCGCTTATCACCCATGGGCATCACCACCTGAGAGCCATTCTGGTATCGCGCGGCGCATTTTTAGACTCAGTCTATGGTTGTCAGTTATCAGAAGACCAGACCATGTTGTTTACCGCAAACCGCGGTCTGAATTCGATAACTATTTACAACTATCCGGAAAACACAGTGAAACTGACCGTCAAAATGCCTTCACTGCAAAAGTATGATAAGAGCTTGCACTGGTGGAGTGACCCAAGACTTGGTTTTCACCACAGCGTTTTGCTCAGTCCGAAAAATTAAACAAGTGTGTAAATTCCGGTGTGTTGCTTACAACAAGGTCAATATAAATGCGAGATATCATTCTGAACATCGTTAAAGCGCCGCAAATCTTTTTTGCAAAACAAACGATTAAGCGCAAACGGCAACCCATGTCCATTGATATTCGTTCATATCAGAGCGAAGACTTCGGCTATATCATTCCGACCTTACGCAACATTGAACAGCAACTATTGGCACTGCCCGCCAGCAAATCCGGCATGCGTTGGATACACCATCAGGAAACCGTTTATTTTTACGGTGAACGTGAATTTGATGTTCCTTATGACGAATTTATCAGGAAGGTAAGTTTTTGCCATGCCGGAGAGTTCTACCGGGATTCGGTCAGTACTGATACCCATGTTGTCCGGACAGACCACCAGGGCCGGCCACTGCATCAGGTCGTGCGTATTGTCGCATTGCCCCAGCCGAATTACGCAGCCTTTATGGGGAAGGGCAATCTCGATGTCTACAAACTTGAGCAACTGGACTACAGCGAAAATGAACAGCGTGTCTGGATGTATACAGTACATAGCCCGAACGGATCCGCTGTCTGCGATGACGGCTACTTGGCGTTCCGGCGTGTCGGTGATGGTTCCAAAACACGCGTCAGTTTCCTCGCGTGCCAGAACTTTCCAATACCACCACTGATGGCGCTGCTGCAGCTGGATAAATGGACCTGGCTGAAAACAAAACTGACCGAGCATGCCTATAAAGTATTCTGCAATACCATGTTTAATAATATCCGGGATTGTTATCTGGGCATTAAGTTTCAGGTTGGAAGAGATTAGTCTTTTTCCTGAGCACGCTTCAGGAACATGACCCCGATCCAGGAGAGACAAGCTTGTGAGCTACGTATATCAAGAAAATGTGCTGGCGAAAACTGTGAAGGCCATCCATCGGCTGGACCTTCATTTGCTCGCGAAAATACAGCAGTTCAAAAGCCATAACCTCATCACCAGGTATTGCCGCTATATATCTTTCTCAGCCGATGGATATTTTTATGTATTACTTGGCATTTACCTGTTGTATAGCAGTCAATATGAATTGTTTAATCTGGTTTCTCTGGCATTTATAATAGAGAGAATCATCTACTTTACATCAAAAAACTTATTCAAAAGAAACAGGCCAGCGGACTGTATTGATGGGTTCTGTAGCAGCATTATTCCACAGGATAAATTTAGTTTTCCTTCCGGCCACACCTCTGCAGCATTCTTAATCGCCGGCACTATTGGTATCTGGTATCCATCGTTGATGGCTATTTTATATCTTTGGGCAGTCTGGGTCGGGCTTTCAAGAATAATATTAGGTGTGCATTTCCCATCTGATACTGTCGCCGGAGCAGCGCTGGGCGCTTCAGTAGCAGCTATGGTGCTGTGATTTCAGATCTGCACCCAACAAGAACGTAAGGTATTGAAAACTAAGTGAATAATTAATTTGCACCACAGATGCAAAGCTGAGTAAAAAATCAACCAAAAATAATATAGTTAACTATATCGCATCTACACAAATCATATAAAAAAGCCAGGCTGAATTAATTTCACAATTTAAAAAATCAGCAATTTTAATAAGCATCAATTTCCATAAAAATAAAAAATACAAAAACCATAAACACATTAAAAAAATATATATTTTGCATTTAACTAAAATAAAACCGTAGAACTCACCTCGTAAAATATATGCGATTATTTTATAGTCACGCCCACTAGTAAATATATTTTTATGTCCGACATATATTTTATGACAAGCACTATATTTGCAATGCATTCATGCTTATAACTCAGATAAATTGTGAAGGCCTGACATTCTTACCGGTGCAGCAACCTCTGATAAACCGCGATTCTGCCACCTGGCTGTCAGGGCATCACTACACACCAGAGTGAGCACATCCAGTTGACTACACCTAAACCAGCAGCGAAAAGTCCGTTGTGGCGATCTGGCAGCCACCCATTCGCTGGTTAACTGCAGTTCCAACCAGCCATCCTCTGTACTGCAGGAACCGACGGCGGCAAATTGCGAGCAAGCCTTTAGCTCAGCAGCATCAAAACCAAAATACTCACCAACAAAAGGACAAATGGCTTTAAACAGCGCTTCTTTAGCAGAAAAGAGCAGCGTTGTGGCCTGCACTGCGGTAAAACCTGCACGCAACAGCATGTCCTGCTCGGCGGGGTTGTGTATCGATGTTGCAATGTCATGGGCCTGTTGTGGACTGAGCCAAAGCTCTGTATCAACGCCAATAAAATTATCAGCGGCCAGTGGCCTGGTCAGCAGCACAGTACAGGCGTGACTCTGGTGATGTGTGATAGAGCCTGTCACCGCCAAAGGCCAGGCCGGTGCGCGCATCAGACTCACTCCAAGCTGAGGGGGCAAGGGTTGAAATAATCCACTTTGCTGCAACAGAAGCCGGCTCAGATAACGACCTGCAAGGTACTCAAGCTGTCTTTTTGGCACTGCACCTGCAATGTCTGAAGGCAACTCTATCATCAACCCGGCATAATCAGCTTGCCGGAAAGCAGCCTGCAAAAAACGACAACGGGCCAACAACAACTGTTGACTGTTGTCGCAGAACAATTGGATCTCGCTGAAGCAGGATACCTGAACGCCGCTTGCTGGCAACTCGGACAAAAATCGAAACGGCGGGCATGACATGACAGACAACTTTAATAAAATTTATCAATGATTTGTATTTACTGAACCAACCTTAATGTAGCTAAAAAGTAAAATCAATTTATAAACTACTGATTTTTAACACCAGGACAGCTCGCGACAATATCAGTTGCCAAATCTTCAGGATAAGACAAAACACTGCAGAACCAAGGCATAACCGCTATTCGCCTTAAACGCTATCCGGATATGTTCATTTGCAGGCATCACTGAGCCAGCCTTTAGATTGGGTCTTGCTGTGTTTATAAAGAATTAACTGCCTTTAAGGCACGGGAAAATCCAGCTTTTGACGTCTGGGAAAGGTCGATTAACTTGATACTGTTTTCCAACAAAAAACGCAGGTAAGTATCTGCATTGCTGACCTACCTGCGTTCATTGTTATGTTTATACGTTATAAAACTCTAAAGGTGAAAATCAAAACGGTAGTACTAACCTTTCCGATAAATATAACGTTAGAAGCACCGTCAATACTGGGTTTTGGCCACTTTTGAGGGCTCACCTCACCAAAAGTATCACCTATCGGGCTTTAACACGGTTTTACGTTATAAATTGGCTCAACCGATTGTAGCCACACAACGAATACTTGTTAAGTGATTGGTTTGAAACAAAAAATTAAAATGTTATTTTTTTGTTTCAGCGGTCCAAATCGAGCCGTTTTTCATTATGACCTATTTTTACGCTCACGTGAGTTGTTCCAGTTAACTTTTACACTGAACGCCCTTGCTCCTTGCGAGTATACACTCACGCCTCCGAGCAACGAAAACGCAGCAAAAAACAAAACTTTTATTATGTTACATAGGTTTATTGGATCAGGTCTTGAATTCAATCCGTGGTTGAGTTGAATTGATCAGGCGGATGTCGTGAATAGATTCCCATTCATCCACGCCCGAAACCATCAGCCCTGATTCAATGTGTGCGATACCGAACAACGTCGTGCTGTCTGTGAAACAAACCTTATGTATTGGCTTGCTGTAGTGCTCCAGGTTATCGGCTACCGCTTCTTTTCCAATGATGCGAACGACTCCTGGCTTCACCTGCCCTGTATACCTTGATAAGCCAAACTCCCACGAAGGATCCCCACTAGGACTAACTTCCGTACTATCTTTATCCGGAGCGGTGTTGTCCATGGTGTAGTAAACTATGGCATTCCCATGAAATACATTTGCCATCATCTTCGAGAAGCCGACATACGTTATTACGCCACCACTTGTAGGTACCGAGAAATATGCCCCGGCAATATGCCGCCATATTAGAACCAGCTCGGAATATGCTTGCTTCACGTCCTGTGGTGTGGGTTGTGCATGTGGAAGCTGCGCTTTCGGAAACTTTGCATGCTGCAATTTGCAACGAACATCTTTGTATTGGGATCGAATGATGTAAGAGACAGGATCTTCTTTACCCGTTGGGGTCAATTGAGAGAGCGATGCTCTTGCATTGACTTCTGTCAGTGCACGATGTAACCAAGCACCTTCCTTTTCCGAGCTCTTATGTTTACAAATAGAGTTGAGTAGTGCTTCAAGAGCTAAAAAGAGATTCCGATAGGCGTCAAACAAGTCATTTGAGCATTGCGATAGACGGTAATATCGGAACGACTCATTCCAAACAGGCTCAGGAGGAGGCGCGGGGTATATCACTTTGCCGGATGCATCCGTTTGAGTAACCTTTAAACTGACTGCCATTGGGAAGTCGCACAATCCATAAACTGAAAGCACGGACTTTCCGTTGTCGCTATAAACACAAGCACTGGAACTCGCGGGGTCTACAAGACTTGCGGAGACAATTCCTTTTACTGCGAACACATCGAGCGCTTCCTGGATGGCAGCAAAACCACCAGATTGGGTATTGTTATATGATATCGAGTGCTTCGTGCGCGCTACGACGTCGTTTGAACCCGCTGCAAATTCGACATGCCAATTTTCATCCTGAGTATTGTAAATGTACGAGACCGGCGCCTTTTGCGACAACGTGTAGGAAATGCCACACTTGTAGAGGCCATCAAACTCGTCAGTGCCTGCAATGAATAAGCTTCCTATACGTGCCACGGCTTAACCTTATAGACTTAATACAAATGTAAAACGCATGCGAGTTCAGCGTCTCGGATCAGAACAAGCATACTGCAATTGGTTTCGTTTGCCACAGGAGTACTTTCTGAGTCCGCCCGAGAGTTGAGGTGTAGTGGCACGAACAAGCACAAACGCTGACCATCCAAATCAGAATTTGATCATGTTTTATACAAATCAAGCTGCTTTCAGCCATTGATATTCTGCAACAGAGTCAACATATCTCCATATGAGCAATTTGCTCTTAACATTGAAGGATATCTATCATGGCTCTAAAACCTGGCCCAAAACCAATTGCTGATTCAACAGGTAAACCAGATCAACGTCGACGTGACAACAAAAATACACCGGGGAATAACCCTGACTTAAAACCTAAATAACTGTGCGAATTAATA
>DPJG01000016.1 GCA_003543135.1 Rheinheimera sp. | reverse complement strand
TCTACCGACTGAGCTATCTGGGCAACGGGGGGTATTAAACGGATTTTGCCGGGGCAAGTCAACTTTTTTTTGGCAGAACAGCACTGACAGCCTAGAAGTTGTACAAAATAGCCAATTAAGCAGCAAAAACCTGCGGCAAAGCCCGGCATAAAGCAAAGAAAACTGTTTTTTGGCATTGAAAGCGTCAGTCTTAACTAATTGATCCGGCGACGACAAAACAGTGGTGGTCAACACAAAAATGGTTAGAATAAAAATTCTGTTTTAATTCATCAGGCTGGTCGGTTGTTTCTTATGGAAAAAAGCTCCTTTGTTTCACCTTTGTTCCTCCGGCTGTCGTTGCTGGTGGTGTTACTGGTTAGCCTGCAAACCAGTTATGGTTTTTATCAGGACTGGCAACATCACCAGACCCAGCCTGCAAGCACCAATCTGCAACAGGACGCCCAGCTGCTGGCGCAGGCCATTACGCCTATGCTGCAGCTCAATCGCTGGGACGATGCAGCGCCTTTACTGGAGCTGGTCAATAACGCCAAAGATGGCCGCGCCGCTTATTTATACAAACAACAAAAACCTGAACCCGCCCTGATGGTGCACACCAATGGCCTGGCCGGATTTAACCCTGCACTGGCGCTCACCCAGCCCAGATTACAAGCCGGTTTTTCGGTTTATCTGCTGCCGCTGCAACAACAAGGCAAGACTGTGGGCCAGCTGATGCTGGTCAGTAAAATTGCGCCCTTTAATTATCTGCCAACGCTGCTGCAGTGGATTTTCAGCTTCATCATTGGTTTAGTGCTGGCCTGGTTATTGGCCGCTCACTTGAATAAAAGACTGCAACGTGATATCGACACCCTGAACGACGATATCAGCGCCGCTATTGCGCTGGGTCAGTTTAGCGGCAGCCTCAGCAGCCGGGATGGACTGGCAGCGCTGGCACTGAACATTAATCAGCTGTTCAAAAAAATTGCCCAGGGCCAGAAAGAACTGAAAAACTCAGAAGCTGATATTGCCAAACTCAAACAGGAAGTTGACACCCGCATTAAAGAGCGCACTGATGCGCTGGAAAGCGCCAAGCTGACCGCTGAAAAAGCCAATGAAGCCAAATCCACTTTCCTGGCAACCATGAGTCATGAAATCCGCACCCCGATGAATGGCATTATCGGCACTATCGATTTATTACGGAAAACCCAGCTGGCCACAGCACAATTCCGTATGACAGATACCATTCGTGAGTCGTCGTTTTCGCTGTTGCGTATTCTGGATGACATTCTGGACTTCTCGAAAATTGAAGCCGGCAAATTAGAGCTGGAGTCTATTCCGCTGTCGCTGGGTGACATTATTGAAGCTGTGGGCCGTATTCTGATTTCGATGGCCTATCAGCGGCAAATTGACTTAAAAATTTATATCGACCCGCGAATTCCGGATGGCCTGATGGGCGATCCGGTCCGGTTACGGCAGATTTTGTACAACCTGGCCGGTAACGCTATTAAGTTTACCCAAACCAGCAATGGTAAAACCGGTTTAGTGCAAATCCGCGCCGACTTACTGGATGAAAACATGGAGTTTGATGTGGTGCAGCTGTCGGTGATCGACAACGGCAAAGGCATGACCCAGCGCCAGCTGCATTATGTGTTTCAGCCCTTTAGCCAGGCCGAAGGCTCTATTACCCGTAAATATGGTGGCACCGGCCTGGGTTTATCAATTTGCCAGCGTCTGACCGCGCTGATGTATGGCGATATTGAAGTACAGAGTGAAGTGGGCAAAGGCACTGAATTTAAAGTAAAACTGCCGATGCGCCGCAGTGATGAAACCCTGCCGCTGCAGGTTGGCTTGAAGGATCTCAGCATTAAAGTGTTTTCGCAAGACGCCCTCAATCTGGAAAGCCTGCACAGCTATTTCAGTTATGCCGGTGCTGATGTTGAAACTATCGATAACCTTGCCGTGCTGGAACAAATGATCACAGTGGCGCATCAACCCAATCTGAAAAACGAAGCGGCGGTCTGGGTGCTGGATGCCACTTATCAGCAGCTGAGTCAGGCACAGATCCACGAATTGCTGGCCAAATCGGCCAAAGACGGCCGTCATTTTATCATTCTGACCAATTTACCTGAGCTGGCCGACCACAATGCACCTGATGTGTATTATCTGCACAGTGCGCCGATTTGCCGCAGCCATCTGTATGAAACAGTGCTGATTTCAGCAGGACGCAAACAAAAACCGCAGCAGCAACACAAAGCACAACAACTGCCGTTGTCAGCGCCGAGTCAGGAACAAGCCAGGGCCCAGGGCAAACTGATTTTGCTGGCCGAAGATAACCTGATGAATCAGCGGGTCATCGTTGACCAGCTGAACGCGCTGGGTTATGCCGTGGATGTGGCCGACGACGGCGCTCTTGCGCTGGAAAAATGGCGGCAATACCGCTACCCGCTGCTGCTGACCGATTTACATATGCCCAATATGAGTGGTTATGATTTAGCGGCGGCAATTCGTAAAGAAGCACTGCAATATGATGACGAAAACAGCCAATTCACCCGCATTATTGCGGTCACTGCCAATGCGCTCAAAGGGGAAGAGCAAAAATGTTTAAGTGTCGGTATGGATGGTTATATCACCAAACCTATTGAACTGGCGACACTGGAAACCCTGCTACAACGCTGGTTACCACTGGAGAAAACCCCAAGCCCTGTTGCAACAGCGGCCGCTTTAACCCAAAACAATAAAACCAGTCCGCCGATTTGTTTTACCACCATTGCCAATTTCCTCGGCAATGAACCGGCCAAGCACGAAGAACATCTGAATTATTTTGTCAATCACGCCGCCGGTTTACTATCGCAGATTGAACAAAACATTCAGCTGCAGGATAGAAACGGCCTGCACACAACGGCGCACCAGTTAAAATCAGCGGCAAAAAGTGTCGGTGCTTTACAGCTGACCGAGATTGCGCTGCAACTGGAGCAAGGCAGCGAAAGTGCCGATTTTGACCAGCTGGCGCAGCAGGCGCTGGAACTGCGGCAAAGGTATCAGGATGTGGTGGCTTATGTACAACAACGTTATTAAGCTGCAATAACAGACAAAGGACAAAACCAAATAAAAAGGCGCGCCACTCTTTCGGGCGCGCCTTTTGTTTTTCTCATCAGCCTGATGCTGACTGCGTTGGGGCGGCAACACCGGCGTTCAAACAGCTGCGGTGTGTATTAATTGGCTGACGTATCCAGCGGCGCAAAACTTTTCACTAAGTCGTCCAGCGCTTTCATTTGTGTCAGGTACCCTTCCAGTTTGCTCAGTGGCAAAGCACAAGGGCCGTCACATTTTGCTTCATTTGGATTAGGGTGCGCTTCAATAAACAAACCGGCCAAACCAAGTGCCATGCCAGAGCGCGCCAGCTGTGCGGCCTGAGCACGGCGGCCATCGGCTGAATCGGCCCGGCCACCTGGTTTTTGCAGCGCGTGGGTCGCGTCAAAAATCACAGGTGCATATTGTTTCATTTCATCCATGCCCAGCATGTCCACCACCAGGTTGTTATAACCGAAGCTGGAGCCACGCTCACATAAAATCACTTTGTCGTTACCTGCCTCACGGAACTTAGTGATGATATGGCGCATTTCATGCGGTGCCAGAAACTGTGGTTTTTTCACATTGATCACAGCGCCGGTATTGGCCATCGCAATAACTAAGTCAGTCTGACGGGCCAAAAATGCTGGCAGTTGGATCACGTCCACCACTTCAGCCACAGGTGCAGCCTGATAAGGTTCATGCACGTCGGTGATGAGCGGAATAGAAAAAGTGCGTTTAATTTCTTCAAAAATTTTTAAGCCTTCTTCCATGCCGGGGCCACGGTAAGAATGAATAGAAGAGCGGTTGGCTTTATCAAAAGATGCTTTAAAAATCAGTGGAATAGCCAGCTTTTCACAGACTTTCACATAGGCTTCAGCAACCTGCATCGCCATGTCGCGCGATTCCAGCACATTCATGCCACCAAAAAGCACAAAGGGTTTGTCATTGGCAACCTGAATATCAGCTACCTGAATTGTTTGAATGGCCATCAGGCCTCCTCAAAAATAAACTAAAAACGGCGTCAGTTTAACACCAGCAGCCAGGTGATCAGCCAAATAATAGTGGTGTTTTTGTCATGGCCAGTTTTACCGCCAGCACCAGCCAACCAAGGGCACCGACAAAAGCAAACACCCGAAGCCCAACAGTACGGCCTTTAAATGCCATCACACCCAAAGCGATATAAGCCAGCACTGCCAGCAGTTTTTCAGTCAACCATGGATTTACAAAAGGATACTGCTGGATAGTCACCATCAGCGCCACCGCCGATAACAACAGCAGAGTGTCGATAATATGGGGAGCAATTTTAAAAAACTTCGTTTGCAACAGCGCTGCACCACGCAACGACATGACAAAACGCAATACTAAAAACGCCAGACTTAACGCCACCAGTAACATGTGACTGTGTTTTATTGCCATATACATCAGAGTAACCCCATAAAAATTAGGAAAATTATTGTTTATTGTCTGTTGCCAGCACTTAGTCGGGAACAGCATTACCACAACCGATAAAAACAAACCACCCTGAGGTGGTTTGTCTGAGCTTTTTATACCGGCTTTAGTCAAGCTGCGGAGCTTATTCGTCGTCGTCCGGGTATTTTTGCAAAATTGCTTCTATTTTGTCGACCCGGCTTTTTAAGATTTCCACCAGTGCCGGCTCAAATTGTTTGCCGGATTCACTGATAATTTTTTCCATCGCCGCTTCCTGAGTCCAGGCCGACTTATAACAACGGCGGTGACGCAGTGCATCATACACATCGGCAATAGCTGCAATACGGCCATACACATGAATGTCTTCCCCTGCTTTGCCAGCCGGATAACCTGTGCCGTCCCATTTTTCATGGTGGTCGCGCGCAATAATAGCGCCGGCCTGAATAATGGCTCTTTTCGAGTTTTTTAAGATTTCATACCCAATGCTGGAATGGGTTTTCATCACTTCCCATTCATGCTCCTGCAGTTTCATCGGTTTGTTCAGAATGCCATCAGGGATGCCCACTTTACCCACATCATGCAAAGGAGAAGCAAACATCAGTTTTTCCGCTTCGGTGTCTGACAGGCCGTACGCTTTGGCCAGGTCATAACAAATAAAAGCCACCCTTTTCACATGATTGCCGGTTTCAATAGAACGCTGCTCTACAGCTTCACTTAAGCGGTACACTATTTCGCGTTGGGTATCTTCAATTTCATGCTGCAGCTGCACATTTTCATAAGCGATCTGCACATTTTGCGAAAACAGCTCAATCAGCCGTTTTTGGTTTTCATTGACCTGGCTTGGCAAACCCGACACATACAATAAAGAACCATGGGTAAATTTACTGGTGCAATAGGCCACTAAATAATTATCGCGGTACACAATGCTGCGGCTGTGCAGCGCCTGATGAAAGGCGGCCATTAAGGTTGGATCCAGCACAGAGGCCACCGCCTGCCCTTCTTTGTGCTCAAATTCGCCTAAACCGGCAAACACCACCAACTGATCCGGATCCTGGTTTTCGTGGGTATTGCCCGCCACCAGACTGGACGTGACCAGCAAGGCATTGTCGTTACAGCCTAAAATCGAGGTGAGTTGTTGCAGTACACCGTCAATAAACTGCTCCATCGAATGGGCAGAAAATAAATCAGCTGAAGCGGTAATAATTTTCTCCAGCCCCTGGCGGCTGGCATCAATCGACAAAATATCGCGGTAAGAGCGCAGGCTCGACATCACCACAGTAAAGAGTTTTTGTGCGGTCAGCTCAGTTTTGGATTTATAGTCATTGATGTCGTAGTTGACGATCACCTGCCGCTCCGGCGCCTGCCCTGGCTGGCCGGTACGCAAAATAATACGCACATAATGATTGTGCAGCTCTTCGCGGATATAACGCGCTACCAATAAACCGGCATCGTCGGTCTCCATCACCACATCCAGCAGCATAATGGCCGCATCCGGATGTTGTTCGATCATTTTTTTCGCTTCAGCACCGGAATAAGCGCTGATAAATTCCAGATTTTTACCCTGAAAAGAAAAGTCGCTGAGGGCAAGTTTGGTCACCGCATGCACTTCAGGCTCATCATCGACGATTAAAACCTTCCAGCTGCCACTGTGGCTTGGGCTTACTTCTTCAGGTTCATCTGCAAACAGAAAATCGTTGGCCACTCCAAATCCCTCATGCTAACCAATTGATGTCATTTCCATTAGTTATATGCGGTATTTGGCACAGGGTCAAAAGATTACGGCAAGATAAAGCGGAAAGTTTGGTAAAAAAGCTGAGGAAAATCAGGCGGGTGGCAACATACCACCACTGATACGCCATTGATTGCCATAATCGCGGCGCGATTGCACCTGCACAAAACCGTTCTCGTGCAGACTAGCCTGCACCGCATCGGCTTGCTGATAACCATGCTCCAGCCATAACCAGCCGTTGGTCTTGAGTCTGCTGCGGGCGCCCTGGCAAATTAATCGGATGTCGGCCAGGCCCTGATCGGCCGCGACCAGTGCCGACAAAGGCTCAAACCGCACATCGCCCTGGGTCAAATGCGGATCCTTCCCGTCGATATAAGGCGGGTTACTGACAATCAGATCAAACAGCTTGGTACCGGTAGCACTGTACCAGTCACTTTGCACAAAGCTGCAGTTTGGCAGTTGCAGCCTATCGCGGTTGCGGTTGGCAAGCGCTACCGCATCAGCGGAATAATCCACCCCCAACAGCTGCCAGAGCGGTTTGGCTTTGGCCAGCGCCAGTGCAATTGCACCTGTGCCAGTGCCTAAATCCAGCACCTTGGCGTTAGCTGGTAAATCCAGGCTGAGCGCCTGCTCCACCAAAAGTTCAGTGTCAGGACGGGGAATAAGGGTACAAGGCGCCACTTCCAGTTCTAAATCCCAGAACCACCAGCGCCCGGTAATATAAGCCAGCGGCTCGCCGGTTAAACGGCGGCTCAGGGCTTGTTGTAAGGTATTTAATTGTGCGGGACTTAGCACATCGGTACTGCGGCTTAATAACGCCGTTGGCGACCAGCCGAGCACATCCGCCGTTAAACGCCTGGCTTCCAGGCGCACATCATCCAGCGCCGGATCCACCAAAGCCAATACTTCGAGTTCAGTGGCCGCCTGCAGCAACCATTGTTGAACTGTATCAGGCTTTGCTGGCTTGCCGGCATTTGGCATCAGCGGTTTTCTTCCGCCAGCGCTGCTAATAAATCGGCCTGATGTTCGTGACTGAGCGGGCCCAACACTAAATCCAGGTCGCCTTCCATCACTTCCAGTAAACGATACACCGTCAGGTTGATCCGATGGTCGGTTAACCGGCCTTGCGGGAAGTTATAGGTACGGATACGTTCAGAACGATCGCCCGAGCCCACCAAAGAACGGCGGGTTGATTCTTCTGCCAGCCGGCGTTTTTCATCTTCAGCCGCCTGAATACGCGACTGCAGCACCGCCATAGCACGGGCGCGGTTTTTATGTTGTGAACGTTCGTCCTGACATTCCACCACTATGCCGGTTGGCAAGTGCGTAATACGAATGGCAGAGTCGGTTCTGTTGACGTGCTGACCACCGGCACCTGAAGCGCGGTAGGTATCTACTTTTAAGTCAGCCGGGTTAATTTCAATAGCTTCACTTTCCGGCACTTCCGGCATAATGGCCACAGTACAGGCCGAGGTATGCACCCGGCCCTGGGATTCAGTGGCAGGTACCCTTTGTACCCTGTGACCACCGGATTCAAACTTCAGGGTGCCGTACACCCCTTCACCCTGCACACTGGCAATCACTTCTTTATAACCGCCGTGTTCACCGTCGTTGCAGCTGACAATTTCCACTTTCCAGCGTTTTTTCTCGCAAAAACGGCTGTACATGCGGAATAAATCACCGGCAAAAATAGCGGCTTCGTCACCACCGGCACCGGCACGGATTTCGAGGAAACAGTTGTTATTGTCGTTGGGATCTTTAGGCAATAATAAAATCTGCAGTTCCTGATCCAGCTGCTCAATACGCTCTTTGGCTGCTTTATATTCTTCCTGCGCCATTTCCCGCATCTCGGGGTCGGTGTCTTTAAACATCTCTTCGGCGCTTTGTAAGTCGTCCTGCGCACCACGATACTGGGCAAAAGCCAGCGCTATAGGCTCGAGCTGGCTGTATTCTTTGGAAAGCTCACGGAACCGGCCCTGATCTGAAATTACACCGCCGTCACTGAGTAACGCCTGCACTTCTTCGTGGCGCTCAACCAGACCTTCGAGCTTACGATAAACCGAATCTTTCATGGGAAATGGGGTACCTGATTAGATATCTACTAAAAAATTGATCAAAGTTTTGGCATCAACCTGCTCTTCCTGCAATAAATGACGGATAGTTTTGGTTGGTGCATGCATTAATCTGTTACTGAGTTTAGTGGCAAATTCCTGCAACACTTTCTCACTGTTTTGGCCACTGGCCAGTTGATTGATGGCGCGCTGCAATAATTCCTGGGTGACCTTTTCACAACGTTCGCGATAATCGCGCACCCAGTCAATATTGCCCTGCAGCTGCAGCCACTGACTAAACTCGGCAGCACCTGCGGCTATCATGGTTTCGGCCTGCGCCGCCGCCTGCTGGCGTGACTGCATATTCTGCGACACGATATTTTGTAAATCGTCCACAGTGTATAAATACGCATCTTCAAGCTCAGCCACCTGAGCTTCAATATCACGGGGTACAGCTAAGTCCACCAGAAACATCGGTTTGTGCCGGCGTTTTTTCAGCGCCTGCTCCACCATACCTTTGCCCACTATCGGCAGAGTACTGGCGGTAGAGCTGATCACCACGTCGGCGTCGACCAGCGCCTGTGGCACCTGCGCCAGACTGACCACCTGCGCCTGAAACTGCGCCGCCAAAGCTGCTGCTCTGTCATAAGAGCGGTTGGCCACAGTTAACTGACCGGCTCCTTGCTCACGCAGATGTTTGGCTACCAGTTCTATGGTTTCACCGGCGCCAATCAGCAGCACTTTCACATCGGCCAGCTTGCCAAAGATTTGCCTGGCAAGTGCCACAGCTGCAAAGGCAACGGACACTGCACTGGCGCCAATTTCAGTGTCGGTCCGCACCTGTTTGGCCACTGCAAAGGTTTTTTGAAACAAACGTTCAAACACCGGTGCTATGGTGCCTACCTGACGGGATTGACTGTAAGCCTGTTTTACCTGGCCAAAAATCTGTGGTTCACCGAGCACCAGCGAGTCTAAACCACTGGCTACCCGCATTAAATGGGTAGTGGCAGCATTGTCCTGATGCAGATACAGATGGGGCGCCAGCTCAGGCAAAGACAACTGATGAAATTGCGCCAGCCATGCAATTACCTGTTTCGATTGTGCCTCGGAGCCGCTAAAATACAGCTCGGTTCTGTTACAGGTGGACACTATCACAGCGTCACTGACAGCCGTTTTTGCGGTCAGATCAAGCAAAGCTTCGGCCACCTGTTCAGGGGCAAAAGCCACTTGTTCCCGTAAGGCTACAGGTGCTGTTTTGTGATTGATGCCAAGCGCAAAAATAGTCATTCACCTGAAAAGGCCCGAAGCAGAGCGGGCGGGAAACCGAAGAAAGCGCGAATTGTACGAAAATACACAAGGCAAGAAAAGCCTTAACTGCATCAGGCCAGAGTGCAAAGCAGCTAAAAATGGCTACAGCATAACAACTCTGCCGATCCCAACCATAGAGGCTGCCGTTGCCGCAGCAGACGCTGATAGGAAAAAACGTGATTTTTCAGACAAAAACCTGGTGTGCGCTGGCCCTGTTCTGGTTAACCGGCTGTGCCACAGTGCCGGCTGTAGTGGAAATGCCGTTGCCAGCCAAAGAACGCCAGCAAAAACTCGCCAGTCTGACTCATTTTGAACTGACTGCCTCGCTAGGGGTTAAGGCTCCCAATGACAGTGTCAGCGGCAGCCTGAACTGGCAACAACAAGGTGCTTTTTACAGCGCTGATATGAACAATTTTATCGGCGTTAATATTTTTAAACTACAGACCGACGCCAACGGCGCCACAGTGCAGGTCAGTGGTGAAACCCATCAGGCGCAAAGTGCGGCCGTGCTGCTGGATTATTTATCCGGCTGGTCTTTGCCTATTGCCGAAATGCCACTCTGGCTTAAAGGCATGGCTGGTCAACAAGGCAGCGAGCTGCGCTGGGACCCTTTGGGCAGGTTAATCAGCTTTAGCCTGCTCGACAGTCAAAACCGGCGCTGGCAGGTCAGTTATCCGGAGTTTTTCCCGGATCAGCTGTCGTTACCTAAACGGATCACACTGGAATCCAAAGACACCAAACTCAAACTGGTGATTCGCCAGTGGAAAATGGTGTAAACCAGGGCTTTGGCAGGCAACCCTGCAGCAATGACTGAAAGCACGTGATGAGAACAGTAGAAAAAAGGAAAACCAGGCAGTGACAGCGCAGCAGCTTCGATTACCGGCCCCGGCCAAACTGAATTTGTTTTTACATATCACTGGCCGGCGCTCTGATGGCTATCACTTATTACAAACTTTGTTTCAGATGCTCGATAGCGGTGATGAACTGGAATTTAGCGCCAATCAGACGGGCCAAATTCAACTGAGCTGCAACGACAAAAGCCTCGAAGGCAGTGACAATCTGATTTATCGCGCAGCCATGGCGCTCAAACCTTATGCCGCCGCTGACGCCGGTGTGGCTATTGTTCTGGATAAAAAACTACCGATGGGTGGCGGTTTAGGTGGAGGTTCATCTGATGCTGCCACCACTTTGCATGCGCTGAACAAAGTCTGGCAGCTGAATTTATCTGTGGCCGAGCTTGCCGCTATTGGCCTGAAGCTTGGCGCCGACGTGCCCCTTTTTGTCGAAGGTTATACTGCTTTTGCCGAAGGGGTTGGTGAAAAGCTCACGCCGGTAGAGCTTCCTGAAAGAGTATTTTTAGTTGTCACGCCAGCTTGCCATGTCAGCACTGTTGCCGTTTTTACCCATCCGGATTTAATCCGCAACAGCAAGGCCATCAGCAAAGCGGATGTACTAAACTCTTTTGGCGCTGTTGATGGCAATTGGCTCAACAACTCAGACTGGCGAAACGACTGCCAGCCACTGGTTGAACGTCTCTACCCCATTGTTGCAATAACCTTACAGTGGTTGGTAGAATACGCGCCGTCTCGAATGACGGGCACTGGCGCCAGTTTATTCGCTGAATTCCCGGACGAAATCAGTGCTCGTCGAGCCCTTGCGAACTTACCCGCCAATTGCCGTGGTTTTGTCGCGCGAGGGGTCAACCGGTCGCCGCTGCTGACCGCGTTGGAACATGCCGTATAACGAGAAGACGGGTGTGCTACCCGTCTGAAGATTTTAACCGGACTCAAAACCGCCCTGAGGATCCTACCGTGCCCGACATGAAGATATTCGCTGGTAATGCCGTACCAGAACTCGCCAAGAAAATTGCCAGCCGTTTGTATATCAAACTGGGCGACGCCGAAGTCGGCCGTTTCAGCGATGGAGAAGTCAGTGTGCAAATTAATGAAAACGTCCGTGGATCGGACGTTTTTATTATCCAGTCTACCTGTGCTCCAACCAACGACAATCTGATTGAACTTATTGTGATGGTAGACGCTCTGCGTCGTGCTTCTGCCGGCCGTATCACGGCTGTTATTCCTTATTTTGGTTATGCCCGTCAGGACCGCCGTGTCCGTTCTGCCCGTGTGCCTATCACTGCCAAAGTAGTGGCTGACTTCCTGTCGAGCGTCGGTGTTGACCGGGTTTTAACAGTAGACCTGCATGCTGAACAAATTCAGGGTTTCTTTGATGTGCCGGTGGACAACGTGTTTGCTTCACCTGTGCTTCTGGAAGACATGCGTAAACGTGAATTCCAGGCCCCTGTGGTGGTTTCTCCGGATATCGGTGGTGTAGTACGGGCCCGTGCTATTGCCAAACTGATGAACGATGCAGATTTAGCCATCATCGACAAACGCCGGCCAAAAGCCAACGTAGCCCAGGTGATGCACATCATTGGTGATGTGAAAGACCGCGACTGTATTATTGTCGATGACATGATCGACACTGGTGGCACCCTGTGTAAAGCTGCCGAAGCGTTAAAAGAACAAGGCGCCCGCCGTGTTTTTGCTTACGCCACCCACCCGGTATTCTCAGGCAACGCCGCACAAAATATTGCCAACTCAGTGATTGATGAACTGATCGTTACAGACACCATCCCGCTGAGCGCCGAAATGAAAGCCGTCAGCAAAGTCAAACAGCTGACCTTAAGCGAAATGATGGCGGAATGTATCCGCCGTATCAGCAACGAAGAATCTATCTCTTCAATGTTTGATTAATATTTTGCCCCGCCCTTTCCCACTGCAATTGCAGCTGCAGTGGGAAGTGCAGAGAAAAGGCGCCAACCGGCGCCTTTTTTGTTTGCAGCTCCCCTGCCCCGGTGCTATTATGTCGCGCTTTTTTCCGCCGGATGGCGCCTGAAAAAAGCCTCATTCTGGTTTTCTGGTCGCGGAAACCAGAGCAATTCATATTTGGAGATAAACATGTCTAACGCCATTTACACGTTAAATGCTGAAGTTCGTAACGACCTGGGGAAAGGTGCGAGCCGCCGCCTGCGTCACGCGGACAAAGTTCCAGCTATCATCTACGGCGGCGCTCAAGCCCCTGTATCTATCACGCTGGATCACTCTAAGCTGTTACAAGCTCAGGCAAACGAAGGTTTCTACACTCACATCCTGACTATCAACGTTGGCGGTGAAGAAGTGAAAGCAATCGTTAAAGCGATGCAACGTCACCCGTTCAAGCCAAAAGTAACTCACGTTGACTTCCAACGTGTTGAAGCTGGCCATGAACTGCACACTGTTGTTCCTGTACACTTCATCAACGAAGCTGCTGCAGTGAAAAAAGGTGGTGTTGTTGCTCACCATATCAACGAACTGGCTATCACTGTTCTGCCACAAAACCTGCCTGAATTCATCGAAGTGGATTTAGCTGACGTTGCTGTTGGTACAACTCTGCACTTATCAGACCTGAAAGTTCCAGCCGGCGTAGTGATCGCTGAACTGGCTAAAGGTGCTGGCCATGACCAGGCTGTTGTTTCTGTAAACAAACCAGCTGGCAAAGCAGACGACGCTGCTGAGTAATAATGACGGAAGTCATTCAGCTGGTAGTGGGCCTGGGTAATCCGGGCCCCGAATACAGCAATACCCGTCACAACGCTGGTCAGTGGTTCGTTGAACAACTGGCCAGTCGTTTTAATACCAGTCTGAAAGCCGAAGCCAAGTTTTTTGGCCTGACCGGCAAGTTCATGTTGCAAGGCCGTGAAATTAAATTACTGGTGCCGACAACTTATATGAACTTAAGCGGCAAAGCGGTTCTCGCTATGGCGCAGTTTTATAAAATTCCACCTGAAGCTATTCTGGTTGCGCATGATGAAATGGCGCTGGAACCTGGCATTGCCAAGCTGAAACTCGGTGGTGGCCACGCCGGCCATAATGGCTTAAAAGATATAGCTGCCAAATTTGGCAATAATCCGAATTTTTACCGCCTGCGGCTTGGCATTGGCCATCCGGGTCATAAAGACAAAGTCACAGGTTATGTGCTGGGCAAAGCGCCGCAGCAAGAGCAAAAGCTGATCAACGACGCGCTGGACGAAAGCCTGCGCTGTTTTGAGCTTTGGCAACAGCAGGATCTGGTGAAAGCCCAGCACAGATTACATAGTTTTAAAGCTACGGTTTAGCTAATTGAGCTGAACTCTGGCGCAGACTGATAGACACATACTGAAATGTAAAATTTCAGTCCAGGTTCGTTTCGCAGGTTCGCCCTGTATTTTGTTCAAAGGATCATCTCATGGGTTTTAAATGTGGCATCGTTGGTTTACCAAACGTCGGTAAATCTACTTTATTCAACGCGTTGACCAAAGCAGGCATTGAAGCGGCCAACTTCCCGTTTTGTACCATTGAGCCAAATACCGGTGTGGTGCCAGTGCCGGATTTACGCCTGCAGCAGCTGGCTGAAATTGTCAATCCACAACGTATTCTGCCAACCACCATGGAGTTTGTGGATATCGCCGGTTTAGTAAAAGGCGCGTCCAAAGGTGAAGGCCTGGGTAATAAATTCCTGGCCAATATCCGTGAAACCGACGCCATCGGCCATGTAGTGCGTTGTTTTGACGATGAAAACATTATTCACGTTGCCGGCAAAATTGACCCGGCTGACGATATCGACACTATCAATATGGAATTAGTGCTGGCCGATATGGACAGCGCGGAAAAAGCGATTTTCCGCGTCAGCAAAAAAGCCAAAGCCGGTGACAAAGACGCCAAAGCTGAAATTGAGGTGTTGGAAAAAGTAAAAAAACATCTGGAAGAAGGCCTGACCTTACGTCAGCTGGCTTTGTCTGATGATGAAAAAGCGCTGATTTCCTACATGAATTTTTTAACCATCAAACCAACCATGTATATCGCCAACGTACTGGAAGATGGTTTTGAAAATAACCCGCACTTAGATGTGGTACGTGAAATTGCCGCCAAAGAAGGCGCTATTGTGGTGCCGGTCTGTGCCGCTATTGAATCCGAAATTTCTGAGCTGGAAGACGACGAAAAAGCCGAGTTTTTAGAGTCGATGGGCCTGGAAGAGCCAGGCTTAAACCGCGTGATCCGTGGCGGTTATTCGCTGCTGAACCTGCACACTTATTTCACCGCTGGTGTCAAAGAAGTGCGCGCCTGGACTATTCCGGTGGGCGCCACTGCGCCACAAGCCGCTGGCGTTATCCACACCGACTTTGAAAAAGGTTTTATCCGCGCCCAGGTAGTTTCTTTTGACGACTTTATTGCCTGTAAAGGTGAAGCCGGTGCCAAAGAAGCAGGCAAACTGCGGGTTGAAGGCAAAACTTATGTCTGTAAAGACGGCGACGTGATGCACTTCCTGTTTAACGTTTAACGCTCAGATCGTATTTTTTCCTTAAAAACCGGGCTTTTTAGTCCGGTTTTTTGTTATGAGAAGCCTGATAAAACCACAGTGCCTCAATCCTCCGTTAATTCCGCAAACTGAAACACTGTTCTTTTTGCCGTTATTGCATTGGTACTTGCGGCGGTATTTGTGGGCGGTGCCAGCAGTGATTGGATGCCGGATGTGATCTGATACCGGATAATGAGCTGCCTATGGAATAAAGGTTTTTAAAGCGGTCGTTGTGGCTTTGCTTCTGTCAGAAAATAACAGAGTTGATGATTAAGAGCGGTCAGATTAACTATCAAGCAATCAACAAGGCGGAAACAGCAAAAATAAACCGCCGTGTTGCATAACAGTAAAATATTACTGGTTATCGGTAAATGACTTTAATTGAGTTCTGGTGATGCGCGCTTTGGTTTTTTCCCGCTCCAGCTCCATCAACTCAGGTGTACGACAAACTGTTTGTGGGATCAAAGTTCCAACGGGCTTCTCTCTGAAACAAACAACCAGTTCTTTTTTCGCCAGATTCCCATCCTCTTTCAGTGCTTTGTCCACAGATGCGTAATAGGCCGCATGTTTTTTATTCACCTGTTCCTGCGTATAATTGTTCGCACATCCGGCTGTCATACACAACACGGATACCACCACAAGTCCCTGCACTATTTTCATCATCTCACTCCTGTCATTGTATTCGAGACAAGCTCAGCCTATGCAACAACAAAGTAAAAGTAAAGGTGTGAAAATAAACAAATTGTTATCTTCTCTGTTTTAATAACCAAATTTTTGCTGGTGGTACAGTCGGAGTCACTGATTCTATCTATGGCAACAGTACACGCAAACATGGTGCTCATTATCTGCAGTCGCCGATAGCGCGGAAAACAGTGCCCAAAAAGAACCGCCAGGGACTGTCTGCTTTATTGCTTGCGATGCACTTTGTCTGTCAAACCAAACCTATCCCACAGCAACATCAGCCACTCCCATAGTCGGATGATCTTGATGAGCAGCATGACTCAGCTTAGATAAAGCCCTGCGGATAAAATAAACCCGGCATTAAAAGCCGGGTTTATGATGAGCGCTAAAGTTCCGGTAAAACCAGAACCCAATCACACGGCCCTGTAGTTATCCAGCATGGTGTAACTGCGAGCATAAAGTGCAAAAATCGCTGCAGCCAGCAGCGCAAAACCGGCAAAGAAAAACATTAAAAATGCGGTTTGCGACAAGCCGGTAGCCGCTACATGCGACAGCACAGCTTCACTACGAATGCTGTTATTCGCTAAAAGCACCCATAAGTTGCCCACTGTGACCGACAACTGCCAGAAGCTGGTGATGGTGCCTTTCATAGCCGCTGGCGCCTGACTATAGGCAAACTCCAGACCTGTCGCTGATACCAAAACTTCGCCAAAAGTTAAGAGTGCATAAGGCAGTACCTGCCAGACAATAGACATTACAGTGCCACCGTCCATCGCCAGTTGTACTGAACCAATCACAATCCAGCTTAAACCTGCAAAGGCAATACCTGCGCCCATACGGCGCAGTGCGGTAATACGCACACCACAACGCTCTAACAGTGGAAACAAAATAATATGGTTAAAAGGGATCAGCAGCATTACCAGCAGCGGGTTTAGCGCCTGCATCATGGCAGGTTCAAACCAGTGTGGTTTACTCATCTGATTGGCCTGCAGGATCCAGGTTGAAGCTTTTTGATCAAACAAAGACCAGAATGGTGTCACCAACGCAAATAAAATTAAAATACGCAGCACGGAGCGCACACCATCCACAGCGATATCCGGATGGACCCCACGCGCCCTTTCCAACTGAATAGCGGCACCAGCGCCACCAAAGCCCATCAACAGCACTAAAGCTAAACAAAAAGCAGCAACAAAACCTAAAGTTGGGATTTGGCTTAAACTAAACAGCGCTAAAGCAACCCCAACCAACGCCAGATATAAACCGCCATCTGCCTTGCCTTGTTGCTTTGAGAACAAGGCAGTTTTTACCACTTTTAAAAAACTATGGGGATCCTTCGGCTCTGGCGCTACATGCACATAGCGCTTACGGCCGAGCCAGAAAAATAACGTAGCAAGCGCCATCAGCCCCCCGGGAATACCAAAAGCAATGGCAGCCCCAAAGTGTTTCAGCGTCAACGGCATCAGTAAAGACGCAAAAAAGGAACCGAAGTTAATAGTGAAATAGAAGATATCAAAGGCTTTTTGGGCAAGTTTTTTATTGCTTTGATCAAACTGGTCGCCCATAAAAGCAGAAACCAGCGGTTTAATACCACCCGAGCCCAGCGCTATTAAAAATAAGCCGGTGTAAAAACCTTCTTTACTGGTTTCAAACAAGGCCAAAAATAAATGACCAATCACATAGACAATACTCAGCCATAAGATGGTGTTGTATTTACCCAGATAGCGGTCTGCTAACCAGCCGCCTAATAAAGGAAAAAAATACACGCCTATGACAAAGGAGTGAAATACGTCTTTGGCTTCACCTGCTCTTAAATGCTCAGGTACAGCAAGCAGCAAAGCTGTCATTAAAAACGGCGTTAAAATATTGCGCATGCCATAAAAACTAAAGCGCTAACAGGCTTCGCTGGCAATAATATAAGGCAACTGTTTAGGCCAGCGCGGGCTGGTTGTTGTATTTGCGGTTTGAGTTGTCGGGCTCGACATGAAATCTCCTGTAATATTTTTTTATGCCTTGGCATAAATAGCAGTCTTG
Organism: Rheinheimera sp.; assembly: GCA_003543135.1. Lineage (GTDB taxonomy): Bacteria > Pseudomonadota > Gammaproteobacteria > Enterobacterales > Alteromonadaceae > Pararheinheimera. The sequence goes on along the minus strand of DPJG01000016.1, from coordinate 66,521 downwards.
GCTGCAGTCGGAGCGCGGCATTTGCCTACGCATGAATGGCGATACTAACGGAATTTCAAACTAAACCACAGCCCAAAGCAGGCTAAGCCCATGGAATTTGGGGTAAAACTGGCTAAGCTACAGCCAATCTGCATAGAAAAACAGCAAACAAACTGAATTCGCTTTATTGCGGCAAAAAATGGGTTGACGTTAAAAACGCATCTGAGCATAATACGCGCCACTTGCTTAGGACAACTAAGACACAGTGGCTACATAGCTCAGCTGGTTAGAGCACAGCACTCATAATGCTGGGGTCGCAGGTTCGATTCCCGCTGTAGCCACCACTTTCTCTGCGTTGTTCGCCGTAAATTGCGGAAATGGCGAAATTGGTAGACGCACTGGATTTAGGTTCCAGCGCCGCGAGGCGTGAGAGTTCGAGTCTCTCTTTCCGCACCAAAGCAAGTAAGAATTCTGCAGTTTCTGCAGGGGTATAGCCAAGCGGTAAGGCAGCGGGTTTTGATCCCGCCATTCTGGGGTTCGAATCCCTGTACCCCTGCCATTAAATTTAGTGGCAGTATGGTCATCAGTTCATACAATTAGCGCCACAAAATTTCTGCAGGGGTATAGCCAAGCGGTAAGGCAGCGGGTTTTGATCCCGCCATTCTGGGGTTCGAATCCCTGTACCCCTGCCATTCTTTGATAACCCAGCTTATGCTGGGTTTTCTTTTTTCTGCGTTCTGCAAGTGTCTTCGGCCAAGGGCGTTGCAAGGGGCATGCTTAAATGAGTATGCTGCAATCAGCTGTTTCATTGCCTCAGGCCATGTTATGCCTTTAAGCCAAACCACAGACAAAATCACAATTGCCACGGGTCGTAGCCTGCAAAGCTGGTTTGATTTTTTAACAGCACATCAGGCCGGCAACCTCAATCACCAACAAATTGCCGCTTTATTAAAAAGCCAGCCAGGGGTATCTGATTGGTGGGCACAAAGTCTGACAGTCAAGTTTGAACAGCATCTGGGCAAACGCCAACCGGGCCAGGACTGCAGCGGCCAATTTAAGTTATCGGTGAATAAAACGCTGTCAGGAAAACTTGATGAAGCGCTGACACTCTGGCTACAGGCTGTTGCCGGGATCCAGAGTTTTAATCAAGTGCAGTTAAAAACGCAGCCCAGAGTCAGTCAGACTGAAAAGTGGCGTTATTGGCGCTGTGAACTGGCAGATGGCTCGCGTTTGGCGCTTCACATTCAGCAAAAAGCCACTGATAAAGTAGCTTTGTCGTTACAACATGAGCAGCTCACTACTGCAGAAGAGTTGGAGCAGTGGCGCAGTTTCTGGAAAACAGCATTGCCGCTGTTGTTAAGCCAGGCCGGCGTTAAATAACCGCTTGAGACTGAGCAGGTTGTTGCAATAAACCAGCTCCGGCTGCTTTAACCTTTGAGCCCAGCTGCATAAGCGCCTACCCAGGCTTTCAGTGGACCGGCCTTGGCCGCTGCAGTTAACCCCAGTTTGCGCGCCAGTCTGAGCACTGGCCAGCGGCTACTAAACAACTGATAAAAGCCATCCATCGCCGACATCATCAATAAATTCGCTTTTTTGCGCTCTTGCCAATACTGTTGCAGCAGCTGGCTATCAGCTAAATCACGCCCTTCAGATAGCGCCTGCAACACCAGCTCTGCGAGTAAAGCTGCGTCGGCAAACCCCAGGTTTACACCCTGTCCGGCCAGCGGATTAATACTGTGGGCAGCATCGCCCACCAATACCACCCTACCTTGCCAATAACGGTTGGCATGCATTCGGGTCAGTGGGAACCAGCCTTGTTGTTTGACGGTTATTTTGCCAAGTTTGGCCGGGAAGTTTTGTTGAATTTCCAGTGCAAGCTGCGCCGCCGGTAACTGCGCCAGCGCTTTTACTTTGGGTAAATCGTCATACCAAACCAAAGACGCCTGGGCGCCTGGCAAGGGCAAAAAGGCTCTTGGGCCTTGTTCGGTAAATTGTTGCCAGGTGATGTCCTGCTGCGGATACTCAGTATCAACAGTGGCTACCAGGCAGGCCTGCTGGTATTGCCAGCCATTGTGGCCAATGCCGGCCAGGTTGCGCAGTTGTGACTGTGCGCCGTCGGCCGCTATCAGTAACCGGCCAGAAATTTCACCAAATTCTTTGGTGGTGACAGATGCATAACCAGAAATTGCGCTTTGCTGCGACAAGGACACGACAGTAGCCGGGCAAAACAACGTAATAAATTCATTAAACTGCTGCCACATGGTTTTTTGCAGGCTGTTATTTTCAATAATATGGCCAAGATAAGGCTGATTCAGCTCAGTTGCGGTAAATGTCAGCCCTTCATTGTGAGGCTGGCTGTCGCCTTCAAACGCCTGTAAAGCACGATAAGGGCATAAGCGGGTGGCAGGCAAATGTTGCCAGACGCCGATATCCTGCAGCCATTGTTCACTGCGTCTGTTAATGGCGCTAACCCGTAAATCTATTGGCGGCTCTGTGGTCTCTGCTGCATCTGTGGGCATAGAGTCCTGCACTAAACTGAGCGGCGTTTTTTCAATCACAGCCACCTGCAAACCGGCCTGGCTAAATCTGAGTGCTAACGAAGCGCCCACCATACCGCCGCCCACAATCAGAATATCAAACAGTTTTTTTGTCATGCCCCTGCATCCCGGCCGCTTGTTATTTGCGGTTTATTCTACCTGAGAATAAGAAGCCTGCCCTGCGCCAGATCAGCAAAGCCAGTATTTTTTTAACACCATGAAAGAAATGGCCTCTTTTACCGGTTTATTGTTTTACTCAACTATCTTATTCAACGACCTACAAGGACTGCCTGATGTATTTTCCCACCAAAACATTGCTGCTGATTACTGCTTTGCTCGTTACGCTCGGCGCTGCCGCCAATACAACAGCGACTGTCATTGCAGATAACCCACAACAAGTCCGGCCTTTACTTAATGGCATGACAGCGCCGGCCGTTACTTTATTGGATCAACAAGGTAAAGAAGTGCAATTACTCACTGAAGTTGGTAAAAAACCTACTGTGTTGGTGTTTTACCGTGGTGGCTGGTGCCCTTATTGCAATGCCCAGCTGGCAGGGCTTCAAGATATTGAACCCAATCTGAGAGCCTTGGGTTATCAGCTGCTTGCCATTAGCCCACAAGCACCAAAAGCGGTGACGGATAGCCAGGCCAACACCAAAGGCGCTGCGCTGAATTACCGTTTATTGTCCGATCAACCACTTGATGCCGCCCGTGCTTTTGGCCTGGCTTATTATCTGGACGATAAAACCACGGCTTTATATAAAGGCAGTTATGGTATTGAGCTCACCTACGACAACACAGGCAAAGCTGTGTTGCCGGTGCCTGCGGTTTATATTCTCAATAGCAAAGCCGAAGTGCAGTTTAGTTATGTGCATATCAACTATAAAACCAGGCTGGAACCTGAATTGTTATTGCTGGCCGCCAAATTAGCGGCAGAGCGCTGAACCAGAGATCACAGCCACTGTGAAAAACGCATATAAAAACCATCTTTATTCGGATATTCAGCATATTCATGCCATGCTGATGCAGCAGTTTTGTGCATTGCTAAAAGGCAGGAAAAATGCGTTGACGGCCGGTGAAAAATCCGGCATTTTGCGCGCCCAAATCACCTTTACTCAGCCGGTGTTGTGCTTGTTTCTGCTGCGTTTTGTTTTGCGCCATTAAGCACAACTGGCTACAGTAAGGTGTCCTTTTTTATTTTGGCTTGGAGAACCTTTGCATGCGTAATGTAACAGTTGCCGCTACCCAGATGGTGGGTGGCTGGAATGTGGAAGAAAATATTGCCCGTGGGGAAAAACTGGTACGTCAGGCTGCTGCCCAGGGTGCACAAATTATCCTGCTGCAAGAGTTATTTGAGCGTAACTACTTCTGCCAAAAGCAAAAACCAGAATATCTTGAATTTGCAACACCGCTGGAAAACAACGCTGCTGTTGCGCATTTCACCAAGATTGCCAAAGAACTGAATGTGGTGCTGCCTATCAGTTTTTATGAGCGCGCCGGCAACTGCCTGTACAACAGCGTTGCGGTGATTGACGCTGACGGCTCTTACCTTGGCACTTACCGTAAAAGCCATATTCCGGATGGCCCGGGTTACAGCGAAAAATACTATTTCACGCCAGGCGACACCGGCTTTAAAGTCTGGGATACCGCTTATGCCAAAATTGGTATTGGTATTTGCTGGGATCAGTGGTTCCCTGAGTGTGCCCGTACTATGGCATTAATGGGCGCTGAGCTGCTGTTTTACCCAACCGCCATTGGCAGTGAACCACATGACGCCACTATTTCATCACGCGACCACTGGCAGCGCACCCAACAAGGCCATGCCGCCGCTAACCTGGTGCCGCTGATTGCCTCTAACCGTATTGGTACTGAAACCGAACAGGATTTTTCTATTACTTTCTACGGCAGCAGTTTTATTGCGGACCAGTTTGGTGCCAAGGTACAGGAAGCGGATGAAGTCAGCGAAGCTGTGCTGGTACACACTTTTGACTTAGACGAGCTGGCGCAAATCCGCCGCAGCTGGGGTGTGTTCCGTGACCGCCGTATCGACATTTTTGATACCCTGCTGACCAAAGACGGCAAAACAAAGCCAAAAAACAGCAACGAATAAGGCATTCAGGGGTAAAACCCACGCCTTATCAATACATCACATCAGGCCGGAGATTTCTGGCCTGAGTATTTTTCAGCAGTCATCTTTAGTCCAGAACTCTGGACCAGCATAAGGATCCTGACGTGAGCGGATTTATTTCAGATCGTACCTTACAAAGCACCCCAAGAGCCGACGGTTTTTATATGCCGGCCGAATGGGCGACCCACAAACAAACCTGGCTGGTATGGCCGGAACGCACCGACAACTGGCGCTTAGGTGCTAAGCCGGCACAACAGGCATTTTGTGCGGTCATTCGTGCTATTGCCCGTTTTGAACCTGTCACTGTGATGGCATCTGCAAAACAGTTTGCCAACACCCAGGCCCAGCTGGCAATGGAGCCCACCAATCACCCAATCCGCGTGATTGAAGTGTCAACCGACGACGCCTGGTGCCGCGACACTGGCCCTACTTTTGTCACCAATGGCAAAGAAGTACGGGGTGTAGACTGGACCTTTAATGCCTGGGGCGGTCTGGACGGCGGTTTATATTTCCCTTGGGATAAAGACGATCAGGTGGCGCAAAAGGTACTGAATGTCGAAGGTCTGCCCCGTTACCGCACTGAAGGTTTTGTGCTGGAAGGCGGCGCTATTCACACCGACGGTGAAGGCACTTTATTAACCACGGCCGAGTGTTTATTGAATAAAAACCGTAACCCGCATTTAACCAAAAGCCAGATTGAACAAAAGCTCAGTGATTACCTTGGCATCGACAAAGTGATTTGGCTCGAAGACGGCATTTTTAATGACGAAACCGACGGTCATGTGGACAACATGTGTTGTTTTGTCCGCCCTGGCGAAGTGCTGCTGGCCTGGACTGACGACGAGTCTGACCCACAATATGCCCGCTCTAAAGCAGCGCTGGAAGTGCTGGAAAACAGCACCGACGCCAAAGGCCGTAAGTTTATTATTCATAAACTGCCGGTGCCAGGCCCGTTATTGGCCAAAGCGGAAGAGTACGCAACTGTTGATTTAACAGGCGCAGCCACTCCGAGGGAAGCCCAGGCGCGTCTTGCTGGTTCTTACATTAATTTTTATTTATGTAATGGCGGCCTGGTGTTACCAACTTTTGACGATCCGATGGATAAAGTTGCGGTTGAAATTTTAAGCAAGGTATTTCCACAGCATCAGGTGGTAACAGTGCCTGGCCGGGAAATTCTGCTCGGCGGTGGTAATGTGCACTGTATTACCCAGCAGCAGCCAGCTTAAAACAGCAATTTCACGTTAAATTGCAATCAAAACGTAAAAAAGCACCAGTCAGGTGCTTTTTTTGTTTGTTTTTTAGTCACTCAATTTAGGTTTTTTTATTAAAAAATAGTAAACACCCTGAGCAAAATGTTAGCATCGGATGCGCTTTATTTTTTAGTGACAATAAATATCAGGGAATCATCATGCTTCAACTTAAAAGAACGCTTATCTCTGCATCAGTGCTGATTGCGCTGACTGCGTGTGGCGGTAGTGACAGTAAAAATACAGCTCCGCAAGTTAAAAGCGAAAGTTTTGCCGGCGGTTTGGTTTGGGTGCCAATTACCGGCAAATTAGTGGCCAGTGATGTCGACGGTGATCCGATGACTATCACTAAAATCGCCGAAGACGGTGTTGCTATCACACCTAAAAATGGCGTGTATGCGTTAAAAAACGGCAACCTGGTGCTGACAGGTCCTGAATTCAGCTACACAGCGTTAAAACCAGGCGCCACAGTGTTTAGCTACACAGTGTCTGACGGCAAAGAAAGCAGCACTGCCACCATCCAGATCGGCGCTTCAAAAACAGATCCACTGGCTGATCAACAATGGCATTTACGCAACACAGGCCAAAAAGCCTATGCCATGAGCGACAGCCTGGTTGCACAGTATTCGTTACAGTTGCAACGCATTCTGGGCTGGAGCAAAGAAGATGCTGACGCGCGTGCGGCAAAACGTATCGACCCTTCAGTGTTAAAACCAAACGAAGATATGAACGTTCTGGGCGCTTATGCTTTAGGCGCGACAGGTAAAAATACTATTGCCGTCGTGGTCGACAGCGGCCTGGAAATTAACCACGAAGATTTGGTGGCGAACGTGTTACCAAACCGCTCGTTAAATCTGGTGAAAGGCGCAGCCGACCCAACCAACCCAACCAGTATGGCCACAGGTGGCGACCACGGTACCAGTGTTGCCGGTTTAATTGCTGCAACGGGCTGGAACGGTCTGGGTGGTCGTGGTGTAGCACCTGATGCCCAACTGATTGGTATGAATTACCTGGCCTCTCAGGGCGCCCGTAGCACTCTGTTAATTCACGGCCACCCAGGCAGTGGTATTGGTGTCAACGAACCAGTTGCCGTTTTTAACCGCAGCTACGGTACTACTGTGCCTGCCGCTATTGCTTACAGTGAGCAGTCAGAAGTGATCCAGGCTTACAGCGCCAAAGTGCTGCGCGCCGGTAAAGGTGTTGTAAACGTTAAAGCTGCCGGTAACTCATTCCTGGACGGCAACGAATATGATGCTGATCTGTGTTGGGACAACGGCGCCAACGCACTGGGCTTAACCTGCTACAACGGTGCTTTAGAGCCAAGCCAGAACACGCCTTATTACATGACAGTTGCCGCGGTAAACTCTGATGGTAAACACACCAGTTATTCTACCGCCGGTGCCAACCTGTTAGTGTCTGCCCCTGCCGGTGAATACGGTACCTTCGCCCCGGCCATGGTGACCACAGATCAAATGACCTGTTTACGCGGTTACAGCAGCTTTACCGGTGTGGATAACTACGATAAAGCTTACTGGCCAGGCTTTTTTGCCGGTTATTTCCCGTTTAATAACCCGGGTCATGAAGACAACACAAGCTGTAACTACACTTCAACCTTTAACGGTACTTCATCAGCAGCGCCAAATGCTTCTGGTGTGGTCAGCCTGATGCTGTCAGCCAATCCGAACCTGAGCTACCGTGATGTGCGCGACATTCTGGTACAAACCAGTACCAAAGTGGATGCAGCGAACAAAGCAGTGACACTGAAAACAGCGGATGGCGACTTTGTTGCCCATCAGGGTTGGGTGAAAAACAAAGCCGGTTATGAATTTAACAACAACTACGGTTTTGGTCGTGTTGACGCAGGCAAAGCTGTTGCTTTAGCAAAACAACACAAAGCGTTACCAGCGGAAAAAGTATCTGCCTGGAAAGGCTTAGGCGTTTATGCAGCTGATAAACAAGCGCTGGCACTGGAAGTTCCTGACAACAGCGTCGCCGGTGCAGAGCTGAGCATTGAAGTGACTGACGATATCAAACTGGAAGGTGCTCAGTTTAAATTCAGCATCAGCAACCCGGAATACAGCTACGGTTTTGAAACTGCAGACGGTGTATTCCAGACCACTGCCGGTATCGACTTAGCGATTGAAGTGACATCACCTGCCGGAACCCGCAGTGTGCTGTTGTCGTCTAAACAAGCACTGATTTACCCGGCATTAGACCCGGATTTCTCTGATAACCCGGGTTATCTGCTCAAAGACACAGTACTGTTAAGCAATGCGTTTTATGGTGAATCAGCCAAAGGTACCTGGAAAATCCGTGTACTGGACGTCAACGGTACTGACTACGCTTCTGCGGGCGGTATTCTGGAAGTTGATGGTTATATGAATAACAGCGAAGCCTCTCAGGTTGAAGGTGTAGCACTGCGTGTCTTTGGTCACTAAGTCGAGGAATAAACGATGAATACAAAATTATCTGCTTTGGCACTGCTCATCACCGCCATGGCTTTGCCAGCGACCGCGACTGAACAGGACAAAGAGTTGCGTCAACTGACCAAACAAGCTGAACAAACTCAGCCTGCGACCAAAAAAGCCCTGCGTGGCTCTATTTATGAAGTTCAGCCTGAACTGCGGGTTGTGGCAGCCGAAACAGCACAGTCTGCTGATGTGGTTGCCAGCTTTGGTGAACAGGTGATTGTGCGCAGTGTGAGCCCACAAATTCAGTACAGCACTGACATTGTGCCTGGTACTGTGGTGAAAAACCGCATGACAGGTGAATTCGGTCATTACAGTGGTATTGTCAGCGTATTGTTAAAAGATGCCTCTCAACTTGCCCAACTGCAAAAAGAGTTTGATTTAACTCTGGTGCAAAGTGCTGGTGATGAGCGTCTGGTGTTGTTACAAGCCAAAGCCAATACCAACCTGATGAAACTGAAAAAAGCGCTGGCTGAATCTGCCCTGGTGCAGGAAGTTCGGCTGGATCTGATTGAAAAACGCGACGTTGCTTATTAATCAGCAGCACTGCTTTTCAGACAGAACAAGCATCCGCTAAGCGGGTGCTTGGTAATAAACACAAAACGGCGCTAAGGCGCCGTTTTTTATCTTGCCCACCACAGGCTATTTTGGACACTCATTTGCACGCCAGGTGCCTTGTTGTGAAATGGCCTTGGTGTGAAATAGCCTTTTTGTAAATAGCGGTCTTATTTTGCAGTTGCTTTGTTGTGTGTTCAACATGATAAAGCCCCGCCATCTGGCAGGGCTTACACTTTGACAACTCAGGCTGCTGCACCTTGTTTGGTCGTCTGAATATATTGCTCCACCACCCGCTCCAGAATGGCAATTGGCATAGCGCCGTTTTTCAGCACTACATCATGAAAATCGGTCAGCTTAAATTGAGGCCCCAGTTCCTGTTTGGCTTTTTCGCGCAATTCCACAATTTTCAGCATGCCAATTTTATAAGCACAGGCCTGTCCCGGCATCACAATATAACGCTCAACTTCGGCCTGCACATCAGAAGATGCCAGCCCTGAGTTGCCGCTCATATAGGTAATAGCCTGCTCCCGTGTCCAGCGTTTGTGGTGAATACCAGTATCGACCACCAAGCGGATAGCGCGGAATAACTCCGCCTGCAAACGGCCTAAATCGCCATAAGGGTCGTTTTCATACAAACCAAGTTCTGCCATCAGTTTTTCGCTGTAAAGCGCCCAGCCCTCTGAATAAACCGTAAAAGGCAGAATTTTGCGAAAGGTGGGTAACCCCTTTAATTCCTGCTGAATAGCAATCTGGAAATGATGGCCCGGAATACCTTCATGTACCGCCAGGGTTTTCATACCAAATTTGGGTGTGGCCCGCACGTCATACAAATTGGCGTAAAACACACCAGGACGTGAACCATCCATGGCCGGTGCATTGTAATAAGCACCAGGCGCAGTTTTTTCACTAAATTCCGGCACCCGCTTTACATCCATCTCAGCTTTGGGTCTGATATTAAAAGCAGGTTCTAATCTGGTATTAATATCAACCAGCAGGGTTTTATAGTCAGCCAGAATTTGCTGGCGGGCATCCACAGTATCCGGATATAAAAACTGCGGATCATCACCCAGCGCTGTCATCATGGCAGCTACAGAATCACCGCTGTGGCCTTGCGCCGTTAAAATCTCCAGCATTTGTGCCTGAATACGGGCAACTTCCGCCAGACCCAGCTGATGGATTTGCTCAGGTGTCAGGTCAGTGGTGGTGTGTTGTTTTAACATATAAGCGTAATAAGCATCACCATCGGGTAACTTCCAGACACCATCGTCGGTGCTGCTTTGTGCCAATAAGGTTTGTAAATAGCTGCTGAGCTCCTGATAGGCTGGTTTAACAGACTGCTGCACAGCATCGCCCACCTGTTGTTTCAGCCGGCTCGCCGTGTTGGCATCAATGCTATGAAGCTCACTGATTTTATCGGCAAAATGTTTATACAGCAGCTGGTCTTCCAGCTTGCCGGCAGTAAAACCTTCGATCTCGGCCAATACTTTTTCCAGCACAAAACGCGGTGGGATCACGCCTTTATCAGCGCGGATTTTTAAATCTTCGACCACCTGACTAAATACCCGCCGGAACTGGTTTAACCGGCTGATATAGTGTTCAGCGTCGGTTAAATCCGCCAGCGGATGGCTGCTGACCATAAATTTCGGTAAATTGCTTTGAATCCCAAACAGCTGATTGACCGGATAACTGTGATAACGCCAGCGCTCGCCTTCACTGCTATGCGCCATAAACCACTCCAGCATGTCGTAGTTCAGCCGCTGTGCTTCAGACATCGCATTGCGGTCATAACTGCGCAGTGTGGCAAGGTCGGTTTTCATTTTGGCAAACTGCTGATCAGCCGCCTGCTGACTGCGATCGTCCAGCTGCGCATTGTGGGAGCGAAGGCCAAAAGACTCCAGTAGCCGCAGTTGAGTCAGCAGCTCCGGGCTGGTGAGACCAAATTCCAGAAACACCCGTTCATAAAATACCCGGCTGGAAAAAGGTTTAAACCAGACCGCATTCACCACCAGCACAGCTGCAGCCAACAGCAGTACCCCAAAAATTCTTAACAACCACTTTGCCATTTTTTCCCTCCGTTTTTATTTTTATAAAACATAGCTTTACTCATTTATGCCCCTGGCTGTCAATGACAAAACGCCGGCACTGGTCTAAACAGCTACTGTTGCGAACCTGAGTTTTCCATTAAAATGCGCGGCCGCGTTGCAGTCGCGCGCTCAGAATCATGTGGTAGGAGTAAAACTGATGGCCAGAGCCTGTGCTTGTCATATCCTGGTAAAAACCCAGGAAGAAGCCCAAAACCTGAAACAACAATTGGCCAAAGGTGCTAATTTTCATGAGCTTGCGAAAAAACACTCCTTATGCCCTTCAGGGAAAAAAGGCGGTGATTTAGGCGAATTCCGTGCCGGCCAAATGGTAAAACCTTTTGACGATGTGGTGTTTAAAAAGCCATTATTAGAAGTTCATGGTCCGGTAAAAACCCAGTTTGGTTTTCATTTGATCAAAACCCTTTACCGCAGTTAACACAGCCGCACAGCAACACAGGAATAGCCGGATGCAACTTTCGCTTTGCCAGTTTGATACAGACGCCAAAGCCATTCTGGCTATTTTTAACCACGCCATTTTGCACACCACAGCTTTATATGAATACAAACCACGCACGCTGGACACTATGCAGCAGTGGTTTGCCAACAAAGCTGCCGGCAATTTCCCGGTCTGGGGGTTAAAAAACAATGAGGGTGAGCTGCTGGCTTTTGGCAGTTATGGCACTTTTCGCGCATTTCCGGCTTTTAAATATTCGGTGGAGCATTCGGTTTATGTGCACCCGGATCATCAGGGCAAAGGTTATGGCAGCCTGATGTTGCAACAGCTGATTAAAAGCGCAGAGCAACAAGGTTATCACCTGCTGATTGGTGGCATTGATGCCAGCAACAGCGGCAGTATTGCCTTGCACCAAAAACATGGTTTTGTGCACAGCGGCACCATTACCCAGGCCGGTTTTAAGTTTGGCCGTTATCTGGATTTGGCTTTTTATCAGCTGACGTTAAAAACGCCGCTTGAACCTGTGGATGGTTAAGCAGCACAAAGCTGCCTGTTTTATCGAACAACAAAGGAGCCATTGGCTCCTTTCGTTTTTACAACAATAGGCCAGATACCAGCCGCTGTTATTGTGGCCTTTTTTTACCAAGCGCTATAGCGCGCAGTTTGGCCTTTTCAATAGACAACTTTTTGTTATTGCTGATTTTTTTCTTCATTTTTACTTCAGCATCAGCAGCATCTTCTTTGGCTTTACTGGAGTGATTAAACTTGGGGTTATGCTCATAACCCGGCAATACCTGCTGCTCTATCACCTGTTTAATCAGTTTTTCAATTTGTGCCAGCATCGGTAAATCATCAGGCGTCACTAAAGTCACCGCCAGACCAAAACGGCCTGCTCGGCCGGTGCGGCCAATACGGTGGACATAATCTTCCGCCACATGCGGCAAATCGTAATTCACCACTATCGGCAAATCTTCAATATCAAGGCCACGGGCGGCGATGTCTGTAGCCACCAATACCCGCAGATTGCCGTCTTTAAAATCCTGCAGCACTTTGGTTCTGTGGCCCTGACTTTTATCACCATGAATACTGGCCGCTTCAATACCATCGAGCGCCAGCTGTTTACTGAGGCGGTCGGCACCATGTTTAGTGCGGCTGAAAATCAGCACCTGTTGCCAGTTACGGGCACCTATCACATGAGATAACAACTCACGTTTACGCTGCGAATCGACCCGAAACGCCAGCTGCTGCACCTGGGCGGACGCCGAGTTGGCGGTGGCCACTTCAATCAGCTCAGGGCTTTTCAGTAAGGTATCCGCCAGCTCTTTGATTTCTTTGGAAAAGGTGGCAGAGAACAACAGCGTTTGCCGCTCAGGGGGTAACTTGGCCATCACCCTTTTAATGTCATGAATAAAGCCCATATCCAGCATGCGGTCGGCTTCATCCAGCACTAACACTTCCAGCTGATACAAGCTGATGGTGCCCTGATGCATATGGTCCAACAGCCGGCCTGGTGTGGCGATTAAAATATCCAGCCCGCCTTCAGCAGCTTCCAGCTGTGGGTTCATCGACACACCACCATAAAACACTGCAGTTTTCAGCGGCAAATGCCGGGCATAAGCGGCAATATTATCGGCCACCTGCTGGGCGAGTTCGCGGGTAGGTGTTAACACTAAACAACGTACTTGTCTGGCTTGCAGGCTTTTGGGCGCACTGCTGAGCTTTTGCAATATCGGCAAGGTAAAAGCGGCGGTTTTGCCGGTGCCGGTTTGGGCACCACCCAACACATCTTTGCCTTGTAAAATCACCGGTATGGTTTTTTGCTGAATTGGCGTTGGGCTTTGATAGCCCTGCTCGGCGATTGCCTTTAAGATAGGCGCATTTAACGCCAAATCTGCAAATTGCATAAAGTTCCTTGAATTGGGGCGCTGGCCTTTGCGGCCTACAACAACGGCTGCCTACAACAACGGCGGCCAAAAAAACGAGCAGAGTATAGCAGAATCAACCTTTGCGGGATATTTCACCTTTGTCAGCAGCGCCAGAACCCCAATCTGAGACAGAAACAAAAACGCCCCAATCCTGGTTTGTCTATCTGGTGCAAACCGGCAAAGGTGTACTCTATGCCGGCATCAGCACAGACCCGGCACGACGCTTGCGCCAGCACAGTGGCGAACTCGCCGGTGGCGCCAAAGCTTTACGCGGTAAAGGACCATTAACGCTGGTGTGGCAATATCAGGCTCCAAACCGCAGTGTGGCAAGTCTTTGGGAGTATCAGCTAAAACAGTTAAAAAAAGCCGACAAGAACCGGCTGATTGCCGGAGCTTTACTGTCAGAACTACTGCCGCAGCCAAAGCAACCTTAGTTTTCAAAACGCGAATTCAGCAAGTCACAGGTGCGCAGACGCAGCCATAAAAGCGACAGCTGCGTAAAGCACTGCTTTAACCTTAAAAATGCCCTGTTCACCAGAAGTCGAATAGCGGTAAAGACCGCCAGCGGTTATGATCGGTGCTTCCAGGCTTTTTGCTGGCTGTTGACTGCTTTGGAGTATAATTTTGGATAATTTTCTGCTGATTTTGCTGTATCTGGCCATTGGGGTTGGCATCCGTTTTATCCCCAAATTCAGCCAGGACACACCGGCTGTACTCAATGCTTTTGTGCTTTATATTGCCTTGCCCGCCCTTATTTTGCAGAAAATTCCGGCCCTGACTTTATCCTCAGCGCTGCTTATTCCGGCCGTGACGCCCTGGGTATTGTTGTTGATTGTGGTGGCTTTGGTGCTGCTGCTCAGTAAAATTTTCCAGTGGAGCCGCGATGTTACCGCAGCACTTTTAATAGTGCTGCCGCTTGGCAATACCTCGTTTTTGGGTTTTCCAATGATAGAGGCGTTTTTTGGCGGGGATCATCTGCCTTATGCGCTGATTTACGACCAGGCCGGCTCTTTTGTCGCCCTTGCCACCTACTCCACTATTCTGGCCGCTGCTTTTAGCCCCAGTGCCGAAAAAGCCACGGTCAAAAGCATCAGCCTGAAAATTTTAACTTTCCCGCCTTTTCTGGCCTTAGTGGCGGCTTTGCTTTTGAAAAACACCCCCTACCCCAGTTTTTTCCAGGCGCTGATCGACAACCTGGCACAAACCTTAGTGCCACTGATTATGGTGGCGGTGGGTTTTACCTTGCGCTTTTCGCTCGGTGGCGAGCGTTTATCACCGCTGGTCAGCGGCATCAGTATCAAACTGATTTTAATGCCGTTATTGGCCTACGCCGTTTGTTATGCGCTGGGCTTGGAAGGCAAAGCTGTGACTGTCTCGGTCTTTGAAGCCGCCATGCCACCGATGATTTCCGCCGGCGCCATCGCCATTATGGCCGGCCTGGCCCCCAGGATGGTGGGGAACCTGGTGGGTTTTGGGTTGTTGCTGAGTTTTGTGACTTTGCCGATTTGGTATTGGGTTTTGAGCTGAGGCTTGGTGTTGCCTAACCAACCTGGCAGCGTTGGTTGCTAAGCTTTGTTGTGTTTGATGCCAGCGGCATGGCGCGTATGCCGGGTTTCACTGCGACTACCTAATCGCTCTAACTTATTGGTAATTCTGAATTTATTAATGCCTGCGGCATGGCACGTATGCGGGGTCTCGCCCCCGCTGCTACAGCCCCATCAGCTGCAAGCTGAAAACAACGCCATACCGCCTGCATCATGCAAACCAACACCTGATTAATTGCATTTAATTGACCACCTTATTGCAACCCTTACTTACCACCTGTTGCAAATTAATCGCACCACCACCTCCACGGAAAATAACGACTTCGTCGGATCGCGGTTTTTGTCAGTCAGCGGCTGATCAT
This sequence comes from Rheinheimera sp., assembly GCA_003543135.1. GTDB lineage: Bacteria > Pseudomonadota > Gammaproteobacteria > Enterobacterales > Alteromonadaceae > Pararheinheimera. The sequence goes on along the minus strand of DPJG01000016.1, from coordinate 51,235 downwards.
CAACTTCGGCTAATGCTGGTTTAACTGAAAGTCGATTGAAGGTTGCAACCAACTCACTGAGGCCGCCGGAGCCCTGGAAAAAATTTTCCGGGCATTGAATCTAAAACCGCATCCCTTTGCATCAGAGTCTTTGCAACCAGTATTGGACTGGACGGAGACATCACATGCATTTATTCAATAAGAAGATTTCCCTGCTGGCTTTGTTTTGTGCGGCATTCGCCTCTGCAACGACTTTGGCTGACGTCAGTTGGCCAAAGACGCCCGCAGCGCAACTCGCCAAACAGCGGCTGCAGGCTTTTAACACCGGCGATGCGGCCAAGCTGCAGGCGTTTAAAACAGCACATGAACCGGATATGCAACTGGAGCGTGAACTGGCTTTCCGGCAGATGACGGGCGGATTTGAGGCGTTGCGTGTGACGCAGGATGATGCCGGCCAGGTCACGGTGATTATTCGCGAACATGATGGCGACCGGGTCGGCAGCATGACGCTGCAACTGGATGACAAAGACTCAAAGCGGGTCAAATCGGTCAGCCTAAAGCCGATGGCAATTGTGCCCGCGGATTTGATGCCCACAAGGTTGTCCGAGCAGGATGCGCAGCAGCGGCTGCAACGCAAAGCGCAGAAACTGCTGGCAGAGGAACAATTCGCAGGCAATCTTTTGGTCGCTCGTGGCGGCAACATTCGGCTGCAACAACATTTTGGTGACGCGCGTCGCGACACTGCGCAAAAGCACACTGCTAACACACAATTCCGCCTCGGCTCTATGTATAAAATGTTTACGGCGATTGCTGTGCTGCAACTGGTTGAACGCGGCCAGTTACAGCTGGATGCACCACTGATCACTTATTTATCCGATTATCCAAATACCACGCTCGCCAAGCACACAACTCTGCGGCACTTACTGACCCATACCGGTGGCACAGGCGACATTTTTACTGATGAATATCAGCAACAAAGACTAAATACCCGTGAGCACGCCGATTATATCCGGTTGTTTGGCCAGCGCGCGTCAGAGTTTATCCCCGGTAGCCGCGAAGCATATTCCAACTATGGTTATGTCCTGTTGGGACGCGTGATTGAACGGGTGAGCGGCCAGTCTTACCACACTTATGTCCACGACCATATCTTCAAACCCGCCGGGATGCGCGCCACTGGTGCTGAACCGGAAGAACAGGTACGCACACAGCTATCGGTCGGTTATATGCACTCAGAAAAAGGTTTGGTGAATAATCAGGACACCTTGCCGTGGCGCGGCACTGCCGCCGGCGGTGGCTATTCAACGACCGGCGATCTGCAACTCTTTGCACAGGCATTATTAAGCGGCAAGTTGATATCAGCACAAACACTGGCAGCCGCGACCCGCAGTCAGACGCCCAGCGGCTTGTACGGCTACGGTTTCCAATTGGGCGGTGAAGGCATTGCACGTCACTTCGGACATGCTGGTGGTGCAGAGGGCATGAACGGCGCTTTACGAATTTATCCGGCGACTGGTGATGTGGTGATTGCTCTTTCCAACATGGACCCACCCGCGGCAGAATCGCTGGTTGAATACTATGGTAACCGGATGCCGCTGGTAACGCCTGTTGCCACCAAATCCCAATAGCCCCTTATAAAACAGTAGGTGTGTGCAAATGACCATCGAAATGATGATACCGCTTTTAGTACTGGCAACGCCTGTTGCCCTGGTAGCACTGGCCCTGCGCTTTGTTCGCCAGCAAACCGAGGCGCGTTATCGCACCTTGCTGCAACTGGCCGACAAAGGCGTGGACTTGCCCTTGACGGTTTTGGCCGAGCAGCATCAACCCCATGCTGATCGGCGACGTGGTCTGGTTCTATTGTGCGGCGGTGTCGGTCTGATGTTGACCCTACTGGTGTTGCCGGTGCAAAGTGACGAGGGGCAGCGTCTTGCGGACCTTTGGGGCCTGGGGCTATTGCCCGTCATGTTGGGCCTTGGCTATCTCGGTAATTGGTGGCTCGATCAGCGCGCAGGCGACATGCGTGGTTCCTGAAGTCGAATCACGCCTTGATTTGGCGCTGGTGAAGCGTGTCCTGCTGAATGAAGACCGGCAGGCGTTTAATCAGCTGGTCCGCAGGCATCAAAGCAACGTGCGGGCGCAGTTGCGACGCCTGTGCCGGAATGATAACGCCTGGGCAGATGATTTAGCGCAAGACACCTTTCTGCAGGCATGGCGGAAATTGTCGCAATTTCGCAGCGAAGCGCGATTTTCAACCTGGTTGTATCGCATCGCACACAATTGCTTCCTGCAGGCGTATCGGCAGCAACCCATTCATGAAATGCAGGAAGAAACTTTGCTTGACCAGGCCACAGGACCTCGACAGCGCGCAGGTTTGCAACGTGATTTGCAAAAGGCACTGCAAGCACTGCCTGAAGGCGAACGGCTGGTGATGCTGTATCACACGCAAATGGGACTGAGTCATGAGGAAACGGCCGACATCACCGGGTTGCCCCTTGGCACGGTAAAAACACATGCGACACGCGGCAGTGCACGTTTGCGTCAATGGCTGAAAGACTACCAAAGCAACGAGAATACGGGAGTGACCACATGAATTTAAGCAAGGAAGATCAAAACGATGACCTGTTGAACCAGCTGCTTCGCGACAGTGCAGCAGATGCAGTCCCAGATGACGGTTTTGTCGATACCGTCATGTCGCGCTTACCAGCTCCACGCCGGCACTCTAACCGCGCCGTGTGGTTGGGTCTGGTCTCAGGTGTTGGATTAGCGGCCTGGCAATTACAGGATAATCCCATGTTTAGTCATGTCGCCCGGGACTGGTCGGGAGGACAGTTCAGCATGGCAAGTGCATTGGTGTTGGCACTGGTCGTCATTACCGCTTGCTGCACCAGCACCGGAGTGCTAACGAAGTAATCTGTAGTATTCGTTTTATTCAGACCAAGGCATTGGATGGCCATCAGCTGCTTTGTGCCAAAAGCGGACATCTCTGAGTGAAACTATAAATCGGTTTTATCACTACTGACCGGACTTGATGAGCATCTGTAGTGCGGCTGAGAAGTCTGCATGATAACAGCTATATGAAAAATGTTTATTGATGCTTATAATAGACTAAATTAGACTAATTACGTCTTTGGGAGGTCTTTATGCTTGATGAATTGAGAAGTGAACTTGAAGAAGCCGCATTCATGCTTGTGGATGATTCAGATCGAAAAGAAATACATTCTAAGTTGGTGAAATGCTTAATTTTGGTAGATAAGATTAAATCAAACACAAACCAACAAGAGACTTTCGTTGAAAGAGAATCTAGTGCCGAGATAGCTAAAGTAGTTCGGCGATTGAAAATGTGGTCAAAGCCAGAACGACAGTCACAATACAATTCCCAAATACTTAATGCTTACATTGAACTTAAGCGGTCTGGCCTTGAGAAAATTACTGAAGAAGACATTCATTCTCATATAGGCAATAATTCATGGTTCGCATCCAATTTTATCCAGATGAAGGTCGCTGCGGACCGCAATCATGGGAAGATATTTGACTCGGATGGGCGCTATGTAACGATTTGGGAGCCGGTTAAATCGGCTGTTCATGAATACGAGCGTGTTGTTTTCCAAAGCGAATAATGCAACCACAACCAGTAGGGTCAGGTCTTGCTTTTTGCCTTTTAGTGAGTTTGATTCAGGCTAATTAATAAGGTTTAGCTTTTAATCCCAAAGGGGTTAGGATTAGGCAAAAGGCAAGACCTGACCCTGAGGACCGGCGCCATCGCCATTATGGCCGGCCTGGCCCCCAGGATGGTGGGGAACCTGGTGGGTTTTGGGTTGTTGTTGAGTTTTGTGACTTTGCCGATTTGGTATTGGGTTTTGAGCTGATGCTTGGTGTTGCCTAACCAACCCGGCAGCGTTGGTTGCTAAGCTTTGTTGTGTTTGATGCCAGCGGCATGGCGCGTATGCCGGGTTTAACCGCGGCGGCCGAATCAGGTTAACTTATTGGTAATTCTGATTTTATTAATGCCTGCGGCATGGCACGTATGCGGGGTCTCGCCCCCGCGGGCGAGTCACTTTTTGTGTCGACAAAAAGTGACATAAAAAACGACCCCGAGATCGCTCGAAAGCCCGCTGTTTTGACTCGCTTTTGAGGCGCCGCCAAAACTCGCGGGGTGCTAGCGTCACCCCGCTCAAACAGTTGGCGTCTTAAAACCTCAAAACCAGCCAAAACAACGGCTCGCTTGACGGGGCCAACAGCAGAGCTGCTTGGAAATTTCTGTGTTGAGCAAATAGCGGTTGTTTAAAAGCGGAGATATTTGAAAAACGAATACCTACTTTGCCTTAATTACGGTCATTCGTTTTTCATGAACCCAATGCATTGCCAAAAATTATCGAGGAAAAAAAGCATCTTTTTTTAAACTGGAGCTTTGTACGTCAACTAACTTTTTACAGACTATTGGGGGCTAAAGTTGCTTCGGCTGGTATGTACAAACCGGTCGGATTTCATTTCCAATTACTTTATCAACACAATGCATATCGCTTTCAGGAGTGTTTAACAATCGATGATCACAGCTTATCGCGTACCGAAGAGAAGCTCCTGTAATTTTGCCTGAAGAATCACGGGTATAAATTGTAAACGAACCCGCTTGAGTAGAAACAAAGCCGATTTTCATTTCAGTATTTTCATCCAGTACAAGTGAGAAATACCCAGGTCTCCCTGTTACCGGCAAACCTGAATTCCTTTCTGAGCCATCAAAGTATCTACTCATACATTTATAAAAAGCCCCCAGGTTGCCTTTCGATGGTATCGAAAGGCTCTCAGGCTCTTTTCTAGCTACTTGGAATGACGTCTCCGTTGACCAATTCTGCAATCGCAGAATGACGGTATCCTCACCTCTAAAAAGGAAAGCAGAACCAACAACGAGGACTGCAACGAGAGCAGATGACAATGCGAGTTTTTCTTTTAAATCCATTAATCTTTCTCCCAACCCATTTCCCTCACTGGGAGTCATAATGTTGTGGCCAACTTATTTTGACGGAATCGTTAAAGTCTGAACACGGGTAATTAGCTGAAGTACGTCATGAATAATGCATGATTTTTTAACTTTTTGGCAGCGCGTGAAGTATTGAAATTTTCGTGAGCGTTGATTTGTTAATAGTCAGCAAATGACACAAACCATAAATAGCCAATTTACGACAGCAGCGCTCTTGGCCCCGTCAAGCGAGCCGTTGTTTTGGCCGATTTTGAGGTTTTAAGACGCCAACTGTTTGAGGCAAGCGACGCTAGCGCTTGCCGAGTTTTGGCGGCGCCTCAAAATTGTGTCAAAACAACGGGCTTTCGAGCGATCTCGGGGTGATTTCTTTGCGTCTCTTTCTTTGTCAGCAAAGAAAGAGACTCGCCTGCGGGGGCGAGACCCCGCATAGCGCCATGCCGCAGGCATCAAATAAAACAAACACTTAGCTTGTTAAAACACACTGTCACCTATGTGGTTGAACTGCTGTGTCACCTATGTGGTAGCACTCACCCCCATACAACCTCCGCTTCTATAGCCCCATCAGCTGCAAGCTGAAAGACATGACAAGTCCGCAGGCATCAGCTCAACCAGCAACGCCTTTGGCTTGCGAAAAAGCCAACACCAGCCCCATGTTGCTAAACATAAAAACAAAAACGGCTGCAACAGCAGCCGTTTTCAGCAAGAAGCGATAAAAGCTGTTACGCCAAACAGCTAACCATCCTTTGCCATACTCAGCAGCTTCGGCAAAAACTCTTTATCCATCGCCGCCAGCTCCACTTGCTCTGCCAATACTTCGTGCAAAATATTGTCTGTCGTCAGTGGGTTGGCCAGTACCACCCGGAACACCACTGTGTCCTGGCGTTGGTATCTTTGTGGTTTTAACCGGGTGCGGGAGACAAAAGATTTACCCTCTTCACGCTGGCGTTTTTGAATAAATTTGGTGAGCCCACTTAATAGCTCATTAAATTTCTGCAGCCGCTCGGTATCGCCTGCTGCTTTGGCTTTTTGCATCGCCTGTTGCACCTTGGCTGGCACATAACGGTAGGTTAATAAACAAAGCTCAGGGGCGGTGATCAGCTCAAACTCCGGATGCAGGTCGATTAAACCGGCAAAATAACGGGCTTTTTCCAGGCTTCGGTTGATCAGAATTTCGTAGCCTTTGCGGCCTATCACCTGCAAACAGGCGTGCACCAGCATTGCCATGCCGGGGCGTGAGCCTTCCAGCGTCTGGCTGCCTAAGTCTTTGGAGCCTTTCCTCAGGATATATTCGGCGTGATGTTCAATGGCATGCGCTGCTGACGGGTGTTTAAACACCACCATACCGGCGCCCATAGGCACATACATTTGTTTATGCGCGTCTATGGTCACTGAATCAGCGCGTTCAATACCTTTGAGTAAATAACGATATTTATCAGAGAGTAAAGTTGCACCACCCCAGGCGGCATCCACATGGAAATGGCAGTTTAAGTCGGCGGCTAAATCGGCCAGTTCGTCCAGCGGATCGATATTGCCGGTTTCAGTAGTACCAGCCACGCCCACTATCGCCATCACGCGGATAGAACGTGCCGCTAAATCAGCGGCAACGCGGCGCATTTCATTGCTGTCGACTTTGTTGTGTTCGTCGGTTTTCACCGGGATCAGCATATCGCGGCCAATACCCAGGATATCGGCAGCTTTACGCAGCGAATAATGGCCGCGCTCCGACACCAGAATGGCTAAATCCTGATACCCGTAATGGCGCATAGCGCGGAATAAACCTTCTTTGGCCACGCCTTTAAAGTCGCCATCAGGGCGCAATAATCGGTTACGGGCAATCCACAGCGCCGTCATATTGGCCACAGTGCCACCCGAGCAAAAAGCGCCTAATGAATGATTGGCGCTGTGTAACCACTTTTTATAAAAACCTTCACTTTCGCCGTACACCAGGTGGTGCATCATGCCAAGCACCTGACGTTCCAGCGGCGTAAAGGCCTTGGAGGTTTCAATTTTTACCAGGTTTTGATTCAGCCCCACCATCATTTTGGACAGGGGCAACACAAAATAAGGCAAAGCCGAGGTCATATGGCCAATAAAACTGGGGGCCGCTGTATGCACCGAATGGGCAACCAGCTTTTCCATCATGTTTTCGGCATAATCCGACACAAATTTTGGCTCGGCCGGAATTTGATACGCCTGAAAATCACGTTCGATTTGCCACAGTGGTTTTTCCACTGCCACTATGCTTTCGCGCAAAAAACCCGCCAGGTTTTGCGAAATATTCTGCTCAATAATACTGAGCGTGGAGTCTGGCGCTTCCGGCACCGTGAAAATGCGCCATAAAGCTTCTTCCGAGGCCTCAGCCTGGCGTTTCAAATCGGTCATAAGCTCTCACTGGATGTCTTTACGCCTGTGCATCTGACAGTGGCACAGGCACAAAAAGGTCAGTCAAAAAGGGATTCACTGTACTAAAAGTGTCATTAAATGTCTGCAAAAAACTGGTGTTGCCGGCCAAACTGGTCGGAACAGCAGCAATCTGTTGCTGTCCTGGTGGCAACTCCCGCTGTATATTCAGCTGCGAAGGCCAGTCCCCTTGTTGATCAGATGCATAGCAATACCAAACAACAAACCGATAAAACTCAGCATCACGGCAAAAGCCACTGTGATACTGACATCGGACACCCCTAAAAAACCATAACGAAAGGCGTTGACCATATACACAATAGGGTTCGCCGCCGCCACCTGTTGCCAGAAACCCGGCAATAAGGTTAATGAATAAAACACCCCACCTAAGTAAGTCAGTGGTGTTAACACAAAAGTGGGCACTATGCTGATATCGTCAAAGGTTTTGGCATACACAGCGTTAATGAGCCCACCCAGTGAAAATAAAGTGGAACTTAATACCACTGTGGCAATAATCACGGCCAGATGGTGAATACGGATATCAACAAAAAACAGACTCAGCAAAGTGACAATTAAACCCACCAGCACCCCACGGGCCACCCCACCGCCGACATAACCCAGCACTATGATGTAGTTTGGCACTGGCGCTACCAACAGCTCTTCCACATTACGCTGGAACTTGGCACTAAAAAAACTGGACGCCACATTGGAATAAGAGTTGGTGATCACCGACATCATAATCAGGCCAGGCACAATAAATTCCATGTAGCTAAAACCGCCCATGTCCCCGATGCGCGAGCCGATTAAACTGCCAAAAATAATAAAATACAGCGTCATGGTAATGGCAGGCGGCACCAGGGTTTGCACCCAAATGCGCATAAATCTGTTGGTTTCTTTGTTCAGAATACTCTGAAAGGCAATCCAATAACGACCAGACATCAGGCTTTTACTCCTTGCGCGTTTTCCACCAGACTGACAAACAATTCTTCCAGCCGGTTGGCTTTATTGCGCATTGACAACACTTCCACCCCTTTGGCTGATAAAGCCGCAAATACCGCATTAACGCCCTGGCCTTTTTCCACGTCAATTTCCAGTGTATGGTCGTCAACCTGACGCACGGTAAAACCGTCCAGTTGCTCCACTTTGGCGCTACTGGCTAAATCCAGCACAAAGGTTTCTTTGGTCAGCTTGCTGAGCAACGCCTTCATACTGGTGTTTTCGACAATACGGCCCTGGTTAATAATGGCGATATTACGGCACAGGTTTTCCGCTTCTTCCAGATAGTGGGTGGTCAGAATAATAGTGACCCCCTGCTGGTTAATGTCTTTTAAAAATTCCCACATAGAGCGGCGTAATTCTATATCAACCCCAGCGGTAGGCTCATCTAAAATCAACAACTTAGGCTCGTGCATTAAAGCACGGGCTATCATCAGCCGACGTTTCATCCCACCTGAAAGCTCACGCGAGCGGGCGTGACGTTTATCCCACAATCCGAGTTGGCCTAAATATTTTTCCGCGCGCGCCAAAGCCACAGTTTTATTCACACCATAATAACCGGCCTGATTCACCACAATTTGCAGCACAGTTTCAAACTGATTAAAGTTAAATTCCTGCGGTACTAAGCCCAGCTGGCTTTTGGCATCTTCCAGCGCGGTATCTATATCAAAATCAAAGACTTTGACTTTCCCCGAACTTTTATTGACCAAAGAGGCAATAATGCCAATACAGGTACTTTTGCCTGCACCATTGGGGCCAAGCAAAGCAAAAAAGTCCCCTTGTTGCACCTGCAAATCGATGCCACTCAGTGCCACAGTGCCACTTTTATAGGTTTTTTTCAGTTGTTGAATATCAAGCGCGAGCGTCAAGTAAAACTCCTTATCAGGTTGCAGCCGAACCTGTGACAGCAGAAACCGCAGTGGCATAACCCCAGCGTGGCATCAGCTGCTGTGGCAGCTGTAAATGATCCAGAATGCGGGCGACCATAAAATCAATCAGATCTTCAATAGATTGTGGCTGATGATAAAAACCGGGGGCGGCCGGCATAATGGTCACGCCCAGCTTGGCAAGTTTTAACAGGTTTTCCAGATGCAAAGCGCTTAATGGCGTTTCGCGGGGCACTAAAATCAGCTGGCCCTGCTCTTTGATCACCACATCAGCGGCCCGCTCTATCAGATTGTCACTCATACCATGGGCAATAGCAGCAACAGTGCCGGTAGAACAAGGGCACACCACCATGGTTTTGGGCGCAGCCGAGCCTGAAGCTACGGGCGAAAACCAGTCGTCTTTGCCATAAACCGCCAATAAGGCTGGATCGCAGCCAAACAGCTCCACCAGCTGCTGCTGACAGCTTTGCGGATTGCCGTTGAGCTTTAAATTGTGTTCGGTGGCAAACACCACCCGGGCGGCACTTGAAATCAGCAGATGCACTTTCACATTAAGTGCCAGCAGCGACTGCAGCAAACGCCAGCCATATAAAGCACCGGAAGCGCCGGTAAAAGCCAGCGTCACTTCTTTGCCTTTGGTTTTGGCAACATCAGGATTGTTATGCATTAGTGTTCCCATTTTTTCCGCAGTGCATCGAGCAGTTTGTCATGAATACCACCAAAACCGCCGTTACTCATAATCACCACCGAATCACCACTTTGTGCCTGCTCTGTTACCCTTGCCACCAAAGCGTCAATGTCGGTGCCTACTTCAGCCTGTGGTCCTATGGCTTTGGCCACATCAGCAAGCGACCAACCGGAATTGGCCGGCTCAAATAAAAACACCAGATCGGCTTGTTTTAACGAGGCGGGCAAGGCTTCTTTGTGTACGCCCAACCTCATGGTATTGGAGCGCGGCTCTAATACGGCCAGAATACGCTTTTCGCCCACTTTATTGCGAAGACCTGCCAAAGTGGTGTCGATGGCAGTGGGGTGATGGGCAAAATCGTCGTACACCGCAATGTCGGCCACTGTGCCTTTAAGCTCCATCCGCCTTTTGGGCGCAATAAACTTCGACAAGGCTTCAATAGCAACAGCTGCCGGCACTCCGGCGTGGCGCGCCGCTGCAATGGCCATCAGGCCGTTGTCGACACTATGCTGCCCGGTTAAATCCCACTGCACTTCACCCAGCTGTTGGCCGTTAAAACTCACGGAAAACTTGCTGCCGTCTTTTTGCAGCAAAGTTGCCTGCCAGTCGGTGCCGGAACGTTGTTGTTCACTCCAGCAGCCCATCTGCAGCGTTTCATCAATGGCGGGCACTTTGGCCGGCGATAACACCAGGCCATTACCCGGCACCATGCGCAATAAATGGTGGAACTGGCGCTGGATAGCGGCTAAATCCGGGAAAATATCGGCATGGTCAAATTCGAGGTTATTGATAATTAAAGTGCGCGGCCGGTAATGCACAAACTTGCTGCGTTTATCAAAAAAGGCCGTGTCGTATTCATCAGCTTCAATCACAAAAAACGGCGCATCACCCAATCTTGCTGATACGTCAAAATTCTGCGGAATACCCCCAATTAAAAAACCAGGGGTCAGGCCAGCATATTCTAAAATCCAGGCCAGCATCGAGGTGGTGGTGGTTTTACCATGAGTGCCAGACACCGCCAGTACCCAACGACTTTGCAGCACATTTGTCGCCAGCCATTCAGGCCCTGAGGTGTAAGGCAGGTTGCTGTTCAGCACATATTCCACGGCGGAATTACCACGCGACATGGCGTTGCCAATAATGACTAAATCCGGTGCTGGTTCAAACTGACTGGCGTCATAGCCCTGAGTCAGGGTAATGCCCAAAGCTTCCAGCTGAGTGCTCATCGGCGGATACACATTGGCATCGGAGCCCGTTACTTTGTGTCCCATGGCTTTGGCAATAGCGGCAATACCGCCCATAAAAGTGCCACAAATGCCCAAAATATGAATATGCATAACCTTTCCCTCGTACAGCGACCACAAGCGCCAAGCGTGGCCAAGATAAGGCATTGTAACAAAAGCGCTTCACAACAAAAGCAAATAAAATAAGGCCAAAAACTGCATTTTTTCGTTAAATTCTTTACACTGTGCGCCGGTGTACTGCCAAGCGCCCAGAGGCCAGCAGAAAAAGGGCAGACACCCACCCTACAGCATTTTCAACAAGGAATTCACCATGCGCCGACTGGCTCCCGTATTACGGCAGGACGGAGTTGATACCGACCTGATTTCATTGACCAAAACAATTCTGGCTGCCTGTAAAGAGATCTCTTTTCGTGTTGGCCAGGGCGCACTGGCTGGCGTGCTGGGCTCGACCCTGGATGAAAACATTCAGGGTGAAACACAGAAAAAACTCGATGTGCTGGCTAACGAACTGCTCAAAGACATGATTCTGGAAACCGGTCTGGTCAAAGCAATTTCGTCAGAAGAAGAAGACCACACTGTGGCTGGCAATCCTAACGGCAAATATCTGGTGACTTTTGACCCGTTGGATGGCTCATCCAATACCGATATCAACAGTCTGATTGGCACTATTTTTTCTATTCTGCCGGCGCGTGCTGATCTGGACGCTGCAGATGCTGCGCAGTTTTTACAACCTGGCACAGCCCAACTGGCTGCAGGTTATGTGTTGTACGGCCCTTCCACTATGCTGGCGCTGACCACAGGCAAAGGCACCAAACTTTATACGCTGGATAAAACCTACGGCGGCTTTTTGTTAACCCAGGAAGAAGTGGCGGTGCCAGGTATGACGGCCGAATTTGCCATTAATATGTCAAACCAGCGCCATTGGGAACCGGCAATGCAGGCCTATATCGCTGATTTACTGCTGGGTAAAACCGGCCCTCGTGGTAAAAACTTTAATATGCGCTGGATAGCCGCCATGGTGGGTGATGTACACCGGGTGTTGTGCCGTGGCGGTGTGTTTATGTACCCCACCGACACCAAAGATGCCAATAAACCTTATAAATTACGTCTGATGTATGAAGCTAACCCAATGAGCTTTTTAGTAGAACAGGCCGGTGGTGTCAGTTCCACAGGCTACCAGCGCATTATGGAAATCCAGCCAACCGATATTCACCAACGGGTGGCGGTGATCCTGGGTTCTAAACACGAAGTGGAAACCTGCCTGAAGTATCATCAGGCGTAGCAGGCGTTTACCCAAAATCATTGAAGATGTGGGTAGGCGGCAACTGAGAGCAGCCCCAGGAGCATAGTCATCTATGTGACTGGGCTGAGTGAAGGCGGCCACCCCCCCACAACTTCAAGGATGAAGGGAATAGGTCAAAACCATAGCCATTTTTGATGCCGCCGTTATAATAGGCGGCATTTTTTACACTTCATTTATCTTAAGGAACTAACATGAGCCTGAGTCTGGTACCAGCAGGTAAAAACCTGCCTGACGAAATTAACGTCATTATTGAAATTCCGGCCAATGCCGATCCAATCAAATACGAAGTGGACAAAGACAGCGGTACTGTCTGGGTTGACCGTTTTATGGCCACACCAATGTTCTACCCATGTAACTACGGTTTTGTGAACCATACACTGAGCCTGGATGGAGATCCGGTCGACGTGCTGGTACCAACACCCTACCCACTGGTTCCAGGTGCTGTGATCAAATGCCGCCCTGTTGCAGTATTAAAAATGGCTGACGAGTCAGGTGAAGATGCCAAGGTACTGGCAGTGCCAATCAGCAAACTGACCAAAATTTATGACCATATCCAGGACATCAATGACGTGCCTGAACTGCTGAAACAACAAATTCAGCATTTCTTTGAGCGTTACAAAGAGTTAGAGCCAGGCAAGTGGGTAAAAGTCATTGGCTGGGGCGACAAAGCCGAAGCCAAAGCTGAAATCAGCACTTCTTTTGAACGTGCCCAGCAAAAATAACTGAAAAAGCCCGCTTCATGCGGGCTTTTTTCTGCGTCGATTTCCCCAAGCCCTCATCTGCCCTACCGCTGTTTTGAAACCAGATTGGAAACAAAAATAAGCAAATCGTTATAATTCATTCTTTATATTACGATTTTTGTCGCATAACTTGATTTGTTGCAGCATTTAGGCTTTTTGCTGACTATACTAAAACCGTTTTTAAAAAAAATTTATTACAAACAATTCCTTCAGTTTGTTAGCTACAGGGGTACGCGTGTATGGAGTTTTTGCAACGCCTTTCGATTGCGAAAAAAATTTATTTAATACCCTTCATCGGGACAATCAGTTTCATTATCTACCTGGTTTTGGCCACAGTTACTGCACTGAATAACGTCAAAACACTGGAAAGCACCAGAGACATTCAGTTCCCGGTATTGCAGGCCGCCGAAAGCAGCCTGGTGGCACTTGAGCGGGTGAAGGAATCGCTGGCAAGTGCAGTCACCACAGGGGACGAAGAAGCACTGAATATTTCTAATGCTTTTGCCGACCAGCTGAAAAAACAACTGAATCAGGTCAGTACCTTAGATTCAGATCTGAGCAAAGAAATCAGCCCTATTCTTTCCTCGTTCGACAGTTATTACTCCGTCGCCTTTAAAGTGTCGCAGGAAATGGTGAACAACACGGCAGATATGGCCACCATAGGCGAACGTTCGCAAAAAATGAACGCAGACTATGACAACACAGTGAAAAAACTGACCGAATTTCGTGATGTCCAGCTGACCCACTTTAAAGGCTCTATTGATGACGCCAACAATCAGGCCAGTACGCTGATCACTGTCGGTATTCTGATGGGCGTGATCACCACCCTGGTGTTATTTGGTACCGCCGTCCCTGTGGTAAGTGGCATTAATAACAGTCTTGGCAATATTATTCATTCATTAAAAGATCTGGCCAAAGAAGACGGCGATTTAACAGTAAGAATTGAAACCAAATCCAAAGATGAACTGGGTGATTTAGCCTTCTGGTTTAATTCTTTTATGGAAAAACTGCAGGGTGTGGTGAAAGAAATTGTCAACACTGCGCTGCCGTTGTCGTCACTTGCCAAAGATTTACATCAATTAACCGACGACACCAATAAAACCATTGCTGTGCAGCGTCAGGCCGCCGAACAGGCTAAGTACGCCGTTGATGATATGAGTAACAGTGTGATTGCCGAAGCCAGCAGTGCCAACGAAGCCTCCAGCGCCGCCAATGACTCTAACGTTGCAGCCGACCGTGGTCAGCAAACTGTTGGGGTCACAGTCAACAACATCCGCCAGCTCGCCACCAATGTGCAGGAGGCTTCAGAAGTTATTCTGAAACTGGAAACCGACGCCAATCAGGTTGGCGCAGTGCTTGATGTAATCAAAGGTATTGCTGAACAAACCAACCTGCTGGCATTAAACGCAGCTATTGAAGCGGCACGAGCCGGTGAACAGGGCCGGGGTTTTGCGGTGGTGGCGGACGAAGTTCGTACTCTGGCGTCCCGCACCCAGAAATCGACTGAAGAAATTCAGAAAACCATTGAACAGCTGCAATCGGCCGCCCGCTCCGCTGTGCAAAAAATGCAGCAAAGTACAGTACAGGCTGATCAAAGTGTGACTTCAGCCAACCAGGCCGGTGAGTCATTGCAGGTGATCACCACCAGTATTCGTCGCATTCGCGAGATGAACCAGCATATTGCCGCCGCAACCGAAGAACAACAAACCATGGCCGGTACCATAGTTGGTCATGTGGTAGAAATTGTGAAGCACACAGAACACAGTTCACAAAGTGCCGGGCATATTGCCAAAGCCGCCCGTGAGCTGGCCAATCTGGCACAAAATCTGGAAAGTATTGCCCGCCTGTTCCGGGTTTGATGTCGTTCTTTCGTGAAACAGTCAAAAGGCGCCGATGGCGCCTTTTTTATTCTTGCCCGGCAACAGGCTCTGGGTGAAGACATCTCAGTATTTGTGCTAAGTTAGAAAACTGCGCTGTAGTGTCGGCAACTGTGTCTCACTTCAGACCATCCCCACTGTCCGCAGCAATAAAAAACCACCCTGAAGGTGGCTTTTACAAGGATCTCTGGTGACAGCATTAATCGGTCTTTTTACCAGCCGGATTGACGCTCTGCTGCAAAAAAGCCAGTAATTCCTGAGTAGGCATTGGCTTGGCATACATAAAACCCTGCACTTCGTCACAGCCCATGGCACGCACAGCGTCGGCCTGCTCCTGAGTTTCAATACCTTCAGCAATAGTGGCTAAACCGAGTTTTTTGCCCAAATGAATAATGGTTTCGGCAATGACAGCACCATTTGGCGCAGCAAAGTCACGAATAAATGCCCTGTCCACTTTGATGCGGTCCAGCGGCAATTGTTGCAGATAACTCAGGCTGGAAAAACCAATACCAAAGTCATCAATCGCCACTTTAATGCCGTGATCTTTTAACCTGTTCAGCGCGTCAATCACTATCTTAGGCTCGTCCATCACCACAGACTCCGTAATTTCCAGCTCCAGCAATTCAGGCGCCACCTGATAACGCTGCACACAGTCAATCACCGACTCAACAAATAACGGATTCCGGAACTGCGGCATCGACACGTTCACCGCAATGCGCATATCGGCCAGCCCCTGTGACTGCAGATACTTAATTTGCTGACATGCCTGCTGAATGACCCAGGCACCAATTTCAACAATTAAACCTGAATATTCCGCCAATGGAATAAACACAGCCGGGGAAATATAACCGCCCTGCCCGGTAGGCCAGCGCAACAGCGCCTCCATACCTATCACCTGATTGGTATGCAAAGATATTTGCGGCTGATACCACAGCTGCAGTTTATCCTGGCTAAAATCCTGCCGCAGCGTGCGCAGCAAAGCCAAACGTTCGGCCATCTGCTCTTCCATTTCGCTGCTGTAATATTCAAAATTCTGCGACAGATTCTTTTTCGCACGGTTCAGCGCTATATAGACATGCTTGAGAATACCCAAACCTTGTTTGACTGTATCCACTAAGCGGCAAAACCCAAGGGTGGCATTAATTTGTAACCCATGTTCTGACGCCTGAAATGGCTGGGTAAAAACGGCATTAATTGCCGGAGGCGTCAGCACATCTTCAGGCCCAATCAAACCAAAAACATCGGCACCAATACGACCTATTTGCGCCAGATCGCCAAAATGCTCCACCAAACGGCGCGTGACTGCAATTAATAACTCATTGCCAACTTCCTGCCCCAGGCCATCATTAACATCTGAAAAGTGGTCGATATCAATCAACACCGCCACATTATTGCCCGGATCCAGTCTTTTGGTTTCCTCCAGCAATTGGGTAAATTCATTACGGTTTGGCGTTTTGGTTAATGGGTCGATATAAGCGGCATGTTTGAGCTGTTGAAACAAAGTGACGTTTTCATAACCAATAGAAATATTGCTTAAAAATACCTCAATCAGCTGACGGTCAAAATCTTCAATCGGCCTGTTGGTTTCGATATACACAGCAGCGCTGTGCTCGGCATTGCCAAGATATAACACAGTGTCAAAACCGGTAAAAATATGCCGTTTTTGCTGCAGGCACTGCAAAATTTGCTGAATAATGCGCGGGTTATTTAAACGTTCCAGTTTACATTTAATATAGGGCGCATAATGGCCGGCAGCGCCCAGCACATACACATTGTCACTGGTCGAGCCATCATCTTCAATTTGTGCACAGAGTACACCTTCGGCATGCAAACCAATCAGCGATGAAATTTGTGTCACCACGCCTTCGGAAAACTCATGCAGCGAATGTTGTTCCAGCAAATTGGCGCCGGCATTAATAATTTTCTGTAAACCCAGCCGGTTTTGGTTGATGGTGCGGATTTGCTGATAAGAGCGGATGGACGAGATGATAGAAGTAACCAGTTTGCTGCGGGTCAGTTCAGTTTTGGTTTTGTAGTCATTGATATCATATTCTTTAATGACGCTTTCTTCCGGCGCATAACCGGGTTGGCCAGTTCTGAGCACAATCCGCACTTCATCCATGCCCAGCTGCTCACGGATCTGTTGCACCACCAGCAAACCCGCGTCGTCAGATTCCATCACCACATCGAGCAAAATAACGGCAACATTCTGGTTTTTCTGCAGAAAACTAATGGCCTCTTTGCCAGAATAAGCATGGTGGAAAACTAATTTGCGCCCAAGCACCAATAAATCACTTAAAGCAAGGCGGGTGACGGTATGGATTTCTTCATCGTCATCAACAATCAGCAGATGCCATTCCCCGGTAATTTGCGGGATTTCTGACTCTGGCACATCATCTTCTGCGAGAAACAGAAAATCATCTTCTGTTACTTTTGACACCATGTTACGACCTTATCCATTGAGTCCGAACATCTGGCACAAATTTCCCGCTTGAACAAAGGGCGGGATATGCACCGACATTACACCTGCACACCTTGTCAGTGAAGCCGGTAGCCAGCTTGTTGTCTGACTTATTACACTATACGCTTAGTTAAAAAATGCAATCATTTTGTCGGGATCAGCAGCAAGGCCGAACAACAAATTACCGTTTAAATTCATTTAAATAACAATAAATTTATCAGCTTACACAAAGTTTTTTTGTGTACAGGCTGCTCTGGCCGATATGCTGTTACCGAGACGGCAACACAATACGATGATTTTCGCAAAAGCATGGAGCTTTATGACCAAGGTACAGAGCCTGTCCGGGCAACAAAAGTTACGTCAACTGGCCAGGAAACAACTCGGCGGCGATTTACAATCTGCCGGCACTGTGCGTCAGAGTACTGCACCTCTGCCGCTTGATGAATTGCAGGGCAATGCCAGCTTTATCGACAAACATCAACAGCTTAGCAGCAGAGCCGGCGTAGCGCTGACCGAGCAAGAACTGTTTGCCGGCTTCACTTTGGCGGAACGTGCCAACCGTCGTATCCAGATGCGCCAGGAGCAACAACAGCTGAATCTTGAACGGGTGATGACACTGGCCCTGGATTATTGCACCGAAATGCAGACCAGCCAGGATGTCGACCCGGATTGGTTTTCGGCTTATTGTGAGCTGGTACTGGATATTTCGAGCCACAGTATGCAAAAACTCTGGGCCAAAATTCTGGCCGGCGAAATCAGTGGCCCGGGCAGCTTTTCGTTAAAAACCCTGTTGTTGCTCAAACAAATGAACCACAAAGATGCGATTGCACTGCAACTGGCCGCCAGCCTGAGTTGCCGTATAAAAAGCCAGGAGCCGGCGCATATTTATTTTGGTTATGTGCAGCAGGGATCGTTGTGGCGCTGGCTGGCCGGCAAAAGCCGCGGCATGCTGAATCTGAGTCAGTTTGGCCTCACTTACCCGCAGATTTTAAACCTGATTGACCTTGGCTTGTTGCACCAGTCTGAAATTGAAAGTGGTGAACTTGGTAAAAACCAGCAATTACAATGGTATTACCATCAACAGCTGCTGCAGGGGCGCACCAAACATCAGGGGCTGGTACTGCAATATTATAAATTCACCAGTATTGGCGCTGAATTGTTACCCCTTTTGAGCAGTCAGCCCAATCCACAATACTGGCAAGCGTTACAGCAGCTACTGGCCGACGTTATCGTATTTCATCAGCCGGGCTGAGTTTGGTAAGAATATGGGCAATTTTTCGGGTATCCAATGGTTTAATCAGTACATCATCCATGCCTGCCAGGCGGAAACTGGCGATTTCATCAGGTAAGGCGTGGGCGGTAAAAGCCAGAATAGTGGTGTGCTGATGATGCCGCAGTTGCCGGATCCTTTTAGTCACTTCTGTACCGGCTAAATCCGGCAGCTGAATATCCATCAGAATCAGCTGGTATCTGTTGTTGCTGGCCATTTTAATGGCGTCTTGCCCTGTCATGGCAATATCAATCCGTAGTCCACCACCTGATAACATCGCCTGCACATATTTCAGGTTGGTCAGATTATCATCGACGACCAGCAGCTGCTGATTACCAAGCTCATTCGGGTGCTGCAACGCATGGCTGACATGACTGAGCAAAATAGGTACAGGCAATAAACGGCTTGCAAGCAGCGGCTGCCACAGCTGTCTGGCTTTATCAGAGGCAAAAAACAGCAGCTGATAACGCTCTGCAAGTGCACTTAGCTTTGCCGCGTCCTGATGCAGTGACGCAGAGCTTTCCGGCAGCAGCACTATCACTAAATCCACCAAACGTAACTGCACAGCTTCAGGCAAGGCTGCAAGTGTTGCCACACTATGGACCTGTTCACCAATAGCCGCCAGCGACTGTTTCAGCAGAGGCAAACGACAGGGCCGCTCATCCAGCACCAAAATGGACTGACATAATTTAGACTGACTGGTTTTTTGCCAGGAAACCGGCAGCAGAATATCCAGCTGAGTACCCAAGTCTTCCAGCGAGTTTAATGAAATACTGCCGTGCAGCTCCTGCAGCAATCTGCGGGCAACTTCTGCTTCTACATCGTCCAGTGTCAACTCGCTGTCAGGCTGCGCCAGCAACAACTGACGCCAGCGCGCCGAAAAACCGGCGCCGGCATATTTAAAGGTGAGTTTCAGTTGTTTTTGCGGTACTTCACACAAACGATAGCTGAACAAAATATCCTGGCCAGCGGCAGCCTGCTGACAATAACTGCTGAAAATATGACACAACACACTGAGCAGTCTGGTATCAATGTTCATTTTGAACTGATAAGCCTGCGGATCTTCGTCAAAAACAAACTGTTCCGGCAGTTTATTGTCGCTAAACCAAAGGGGTGCCTGCTGCGCCAGCCAGTCAGGTAACCACAAATGGTCCGGCTGCAGGGCAAAATCAGCAGCGTGCAGCTCAGACAACAACTGTAATGCCTGAATTTTACTGCGCAAATCCACCGCACTCAGTGAGTCCGATCTGTGACATAACTCCAGCCAGAACTTTAATTGCTGATCGCAGGATTGGCTGTGCAGTTTCAGTTGCTGGTAGCTTTGTTGCAGTTGTAATAAGTTTTCAGCGGTATGAGCATGCTGCTGCTCCTGCTGTTGTAACCGCAATTCGGCATCACGGCCTACCGACCGTAGTTGCTGTTGATGCCGTTGCTGCTGCTGTTGCCAGGCGTCAATCAACAGCGCAAAGTCGTGCCCCTGCACATCGGCAACGCAGCCCTGCTGCAGTTGCTGACTTAATAACAGCTGCTGACGCGCTCTTTTCTGTTGTTTTTTTTGCTGCCAGCCATAAAGCAACAAAGCTGCCAGCAACACCAATAACAACATCGGCAGCATTAACCACAAAGGCACTGCTGCAGAAGGGCCGGCCACCAACAACAAATGACCCAGTTGTTCCGAACTGATCGCTGGCACAGGTAAATCATGACGCCCCTGCTGCTGCACATCAGCCCAGACAGGTACACTAAACAGCAGCATACCGTCAGCAAGAACCACAGGCTGTGTTGCTGAAGGCAATGGTGAATAGTTACTTAATACCTCTTCTGACCCCTCGGTGGCAGCAAACAATTGTTGGTTTTTGTCATACACCGCCATAGCCTGCAATGGCAAAACGCTATGTTGTTGTAAGGCTTGTAAAGTCTGGCTCAAGGCCTGAGAATTCTGCTCACGCAGCGGATGCATCGCCAATAATGCGGCATGACGGCTCAGCTGATGTAAATACGCGGTATGCTGTTGCTGCTGCCACAGCTGTAACGAAAACCAGGACGCCACCAGAGAAAGTACAACAAAGATGGCCAACAACATCAGGGGCCACAGAGGGCGAATAAAAAGCTGCTTCATGCTAAGAAAAACCGATCCAATCTGATACCTCACTATAATGGTGCACAGATTGAACTACAAGGTTTTAGCTGCGCCAGCGTATTGTCTGTACGAACAACAACCTACAACACGCCGGCTTAGTGAGGGACAATATTAAAAATCAGCTTCCAGACCGAGAAATACGCCATCGGCCAGTAAATCAACATCCATCCGATCTTCATTATTCAGGTCCAGATCCAGTCGCTGCACCCCTAACTTCACCGATAGCGAAAATGCCGCCAGATCGATCCATTCATAAGCAAAACCTGCGCGTAGATCCGACATCTGATGACCATCATAACGACCATAGTTACCATTAAAAAACAGACTGGAGTTGGTGCCAAACACGCCCACGACTGCATTGGCATATACCATCGGCAAGGGGGTTGATACGCCACGCGCGACTGTTCCGCCCTGCGTAATACTGACATCAGTTTGCAGAAATCTGGCACTTACGCCCAGATCCACACTCAGAATATCGTTGTCGAGCAGTTCGTAATACATACTGGCATCGGTATATTCAAGGCTCAGATGATTGTTTACCTGACTTTGTGCGGCATACACCACGCCATGCAGCTGTAATGTGCCCGCCAACCGGGTGTCCCCCTGAAAACTCAGGGTTTGACGCCGCAGCATCATGTTTGGCAGCAAGGGGATCGGATGTTCAAATGCCGCATAAAAAGCACTGTGACTGTCATCATCAAAATGCAGTGGCTGACTAAAGCCGGTATCTCCTGCCCGCCCCTCGGGGTTAGCTTGCCACCATTCAGCCCCCACAGTCACACCCAGCACATCGGCAGTGACCAGCGGACTTGTTACAAACAGCGAGGCAGCAAACAGCGGTAATAAAATTTTCATGCGTTATCCTTGCGACAATAATTCGGTCAGTTCAATCAGAGCCGCGTTGGCTCTGGAGATATAGTTTGCCATGACCAGCGAGTGATTGGCGAGCAGACCAAAACCACTGCCGTTTAATACCATCGGGCTCCAAACTGTTTGTTGGGTGGCTTCAAGCTCGCGGATGATCTGCTGCAAACTGACAGTGGCATTTTTTTTGGCCAGTACATCGGCAAAATCAACTTCAATGGCTTTTAAAAAATGCAGCAGCGCCCAGGATGCACCTCTGGCCTCATAAAACTCATCATCAATCCGCCACCAACTGGTTTTAATCATCAACTCGGCCGGGGTATTGGTTGACTGACGCGCCTGTGCATCACCGGCAAGGTCAGTATTTAACCTGTCTTGCCCCACGCTGGCACTTAACCGCTGACTGTAACTGCCAAGGCGTTTTTCCACTGCTTTCAGCCAATCCCTTAAGTTGTCGGCCCGGGCATAAAACTGATGGTCTCTGTTGTTTGGATCATTTAATGCCTGGCGGTAAGAGCGCAATAAACGCAAAGCTTCGGCATATTCATCTTCAGCCGCCGGTACAGCCCAACTGCGATGGTCGATATTCAGTTTTGGCTGTGCCAGTTTCAGAAAAGAATTTTCCACCGATTGGGACTGAGAGCGGCTGATATCTGTGCGCATCGATAAGGCTAAATCCCGCACCATTTCCAATACCCCAAACTCCCAGGCCGGCATATTATCCAGCATACTAAAAGGCGGCAGTAAGTCGTTGGAAATATACCCCCCGGATTTGTGAAGTAATACTTCAGTGACGTGCACCAGGGTATGGGTGGTGGTATAACCAACGGCTGGTTTAACGCCCTGCGCAGCCTGATTTGCTTCAGCCATCACATCAAAAGTATCAGGTTCACTGCTGTACCAGACAGCCATGGCATAAAACAATATCAACACCAGGCTACTGAGCAGGACTGCCAGTTTCACTTTTTGCATCTGTCACTCCGGTTATTGGGTTGGGATTTTGGTGACAACCGCCGAGATTTGCCATTGCTGGCCATCGGCCGCGCTGATTTGGATAGGCACTATGGCACCTAAAGTTAATTCATTTTTAGGCGCAAACAACATCAGATGCAAACCACCCGGCTGCAAATGCAGCTGTTCGCCGGCCTGAACGGCAAAACTATCGACTTTTTCCATCCGCATCATGCCGTTATGCATGCTGTGCTGATGCAATTCGACCCGCTCAAACCAGGGGCTGCTCGCTGCAACCAGAGTTACTGCCTTATCGGAGGAATTCAGTACAGAAAAATAACCGGCACTCAGGTTCTTTCCCGGCAGCGGCTGACGCACAGTGGCATTCTGAAACTCCACTGGTGCGGCTTGTACAATAAAACTACTAAAGAACACCATAAGGGCAAACAACAAAGGCATGACAGACTCCAGTGACTGAAATGCCTTCATCTTATCTCATCCGCATTCAGATCACATAACGATCAGGAAGCAGACAAGCAGCCAGCAAATAAGCAACAACTGCGGCAACAGGGAACGTCAGTAACAACAAAATCGCCAGCACCCGCACTAACCATCTGGGTTGTTGATAATAAGCGGCTAAACCTGCACAAACTCCGGAAATTTTTTTATGGGCTTTATTACAGTACCAGTTGTGATGATTGCTTCTGTTCATAGTTAACCTCGGCTTGTTATCAGTTAAATGATTGATTCAAATAACAAGGTACAAAAGCCATGCCAACCACAAACAAACGCAAAGCATTGTTTTTAAAAGAGTATTCTTGGATGCAAAAGCAGGCGGCATTGTCTTTAAAATAATTTGACTAAAAAGTGATGAAAATGACTAAATGAAGAACAACAATAGCGCTCAAGCAGGAAAAATCGGATCTTAAAAAAGAAAACCCGGTACTACAAAGACCGGGTTTTAGGGGGAATATCAGTGTTTGGTAACAACCAGAGTGAACATAACCAGATACCAAACACACTCAGCACCGGCATTAAAAACAGCGCCAGTAACTCAATGGGGGTGATCAGCATGCGTTACTCCACTGCAGCAACAGATTGCTCTGTTGTGTTGCCTGATGCTGGCGCCTGGCTCAGCGTGTCTTCAATGCCAACAATCATTTCAGCGACTGTGGCTTCAATAGAGTCAGCAATTTGTTGCTGAATATTTTGGCTGACTTCCATCACCTGACTGGTCACAACCTGAGTCAACTGAGAAGATAATTCGGTAGCAGGTTCAGCAGCAAAAGCGTTTACAGAACCAAACATCAGCGTAGTAACCAGTAAAGCAGCATTTAAAGTTTTCATGATAGTTTCCTTGTTGGCAATTTAATTAACGAACGACAATCTGTTATTACAATTGCTATGCCAACACAAAAAAACTATTTTATCTGATTGATTTTAAACGAATTTAATAAGATTAAAGTTCATTTGGAAAAAGTAGAAAAATTCATCAAAACTAAAAAGTGGCATTTTTAGCCACTTTTTGGTTTAAATTCTATTCAGGTACTTTTGCCAGGGCAGCCAACAGTACTTCAGGGCCACTGGAAGGCAAATGGCCAAGCTCGCTGAGGTGTCGCCGCCACTGTCTTGCACCTGTCACCCCCTGGAAAATACCTAACATATGCCGTGCTATATGCCAGAATCTGGCACCTTCCGTCATTTGTTGCTCGATATAAGGCAACATCTCTCTGACCACCTGGTGCGGCGTCAGCAGTGTGCGTTCATCACCATAAATGGCAGCATCAATCTGATTTAAAAACAACGGATTAGTATAAGCCTCGCGCCCCACCATCACGCCATCGACATGCTGCAAATGCGTCAGGCACTCTTCGACCGTTTTAATACCGCCATTAATGCTGATCTGCAGATGAGGGAAATCTTTTTTTAACTGATACACCCTGGGATAGTCCAGCGGTGGAATTTCGCGGTTTTCTTTTGGGCTCAGCCCTTTTAACCAGGCTTTACGGGCATGCACTATAAAATCACTGCAGCCAGCTTGCGCAATAGTGCCGACAAAATCGACTAAAAACTGATAGCTGTCGAGCTCGTCAATACCAATCCGGCTTTTTACCGTCACCGGAATATCAACCACCTCACGCATCCGGCGGACACATTCGGCCACCAGTGCAGGTTTTTCCATTAAACAAGCGCCAAACATGCCGTTTTGCACCCGATCCGACGGACAACCCACATTAATGTTTATTGCGTCGTAACCCCGCTGCTCGCACATGATGGCGCTTTTCACCATGGCCTCTGGATCAGAACCACCCAATTGCACCACCACCGGGTGTTCTTCTTCATTAAATGCCAGATAATCACCTTGCCCAAAAATCAGTGCGCCTGTGGTGACCATTTCGGTATAAAGCACAGCATGACGGGTTAGCTTACGGTGAAAATAGCGGCAATGGCGGTCTGTCCAATCCAGCATTGGGGCAATTGAAAATTTGTGGTCCACAGCGTTCTCCAGAAAAAGGCCGGTTATTTTACCTCTAAGCAGGCAAACTTTCTGCGTTTTTACGCTCTTTAAGCCAGGCTTTTGTATGGTACACTTCCTAAGCTACTGCCAAAAAAGGTAAATCTGATTTATGTCGATTGAATCCCTGGTCCAGCGGGCCCGTCATATTTGTGAGCATAACGGTGCACGTTTTACCTCTATCCGTGAAAAGGTATTTCGCTTGCTGGCGCAAACTCAGTCTGGCGTCGGTGCTTATGAGCTGCTGGAACAGCTGAAACAAACCGAACCCGCAGCTAAACCCGCCACAATTTACCGCGCATTGGATTTTCTGACCGAACAAGGTTTTATTCATAAAATTGAGTCCAGTAACGCCTTTTTGTTGTGCCATCACTTTGAACATCATCACCCGGCACAATTGCTGATTTGTCAGCAATGTGGTCATGTTGAAGAATTGCACTCCAAATTATTGCAGCAGGAGTTTGCCAGTCTGGCTCATGCCGAAGGTTTTGTAATTCAGCAACAAACCATTGAAGCCCGTGGCCTTTGTCGCCGTTGTGTCGGGGCAAAACCCTCAGAAAGTCTGCATAAGCTAAATCAGTGTGATTAAGCCGGATTAACGGAGAAATAACAGGAATAAAGGTGGAAACTATCTCAAAAACAAAGAGCTAGACTTGTTTATTCTTTAAAATCTGCCTAACCTTACCGTCATGGCCAGCGCCAGCAACCACAACGCAAATTTATTCGATGGGTCCATTAAATGAATGTTGAGTATGTAAATCCATTTCTGTCGTCTTTGGTCAATGTATTAAGCACTATGGCAAATACGACTATTGTGCCTGGTCAGCCCCGCATAAAAAAAGATGAAGTTGCCCGTGGTGATGTTTCAGGTTTGATTGGCATGATAGGCCCTCAAACCAAAGGTTCTTTTTCAGTGAGTTTTGAAGAGTCACTGGCGCTGGAAATTATGTTCCGGATGCTGGGAGAAAGACCTAAATCCATTAACGAAGAAGTGACCGACATGGTTGGTGAAATCACCAATATGGTGACTGGCGGCGCTAAACGTATTCTGGGTGAAAAGGGCTATGAATTCAGCATGGCCACACCTGTGGTGGTTTCCGGCAAAGGTCACACCATTACGCACAAATGTGATGGTCCAAAAATACTGATGCCTTTTGATTCTGACTTTGGCAAAGTGCATATTGAAGTCAGTTTTGATAATCCGAAATAAGCATTCATTGCTCAGACCCAGATCAGAGTTTCAGACAATAAAAAGCCGGCTTGATGCCGGCTTTTTATTTGTGCAAAAACCTGTCTGCTTGTTATCTGGCTATGTTAGCTCAGGTTATCGCCAATATAACGCAACTGCACCCTGCTGGTAATGTTACACAGCAGCTCATATGGAATGGTTTGCACCAGCTCAGCAATTTCTTCCACCGCCAGCTGCTCGCCCCACAAGATCACCTGATCGCCGATATTCACCGGATCTGAGCCTATATCTATAGTGGTCATATCCATCGACACCCGGCCGACAATTGGGAAACGTTTGCCATTAATCAGCACCGGTGTGCCGCTGGGGGCATTACGTGGGTAACCATCACCATAACCAATGGCAACAACAGCCAAACGGGTATCAACCGGTGCTGTCCAGGCTGCGCCATAACCCACGGCCTCGCCTTTTTTCACGTCGCGTACCGCAATCACTGAACTGCTGAACGTCATCACCGGCCTTAACCCATGCTGCGCAGAACGGCCAGCCAACATCGGTGACACACCGTATAACGCCAAACCAGGGCGGATCCAGTCACCATGGCTTTGTGGCCAGGCGAGTACACCGGCCGAGTTGGCAATAGACAACTCCCCTTCATAACCTTTGATCAGCTCTGAAAACAGCGCGAGCTGACGTTCTGTGGCCGGATTATCCGGCTCATCAGCACAGGCAAAATGGGTCATCAGCCGAAGTGGTTTTAATACATTCGGGCTTGCCATGAGCTGCTGATACACCTGCTGAAACTCCGCAGGGTAAATCCCCAGCCTGTGCATACCACTGTCAATTTTTAACCAGACATGCACAGGCGCTTCAAGCTCAGCATTTAATAACGCCTCCACTTGCGACTTGTGGTGCACCACCACCTGCAAGTTGGAAGCAACTATCTGTGGCAGCTCGTCAGGGTGAAAAAAGCCTTCCAGCAGCACTATAGGTTTGACAATACCACCGGCGCGCAGCATCAAAGCTTCGTCGATACGGGCCACACCAAAAGCACCTGCAGCTTTGAGCTGTTCAGCAACGGCCAAGAGACCATGACCATAGGCATTGGCTTTGAGCACAGCCAGAATTTTACTTTTTGGCGCAATGCTTTGAATATGCTGAAAATTTTGCGCAAGCGCATCCACATTAATTTGCGCTATCGGACGTCGGCTCATTAATACTCATCCTCAAACCGGGCAGAGCCTGCGTAATTATCAAAACGGGAATAACGGCCATGGAAAGTCAGCCGCACCCGACCTATTGGGCCGTTCCGCTGCTTACCGATAATCACTTCCGCTGTACCTTTGTCCGGGCTGTCTTCGTTATACACTTCGTCGCGGTAGATAAACATAATAAGGTCGGCGTCCTGTTCGATAGAACCAGACTCACGCAAATCTGAGTTCACCGGCCTTTTATCCGCCCTTTGCTCCAATGAACGGTTTAACTGCGACAACGCAATCACCGGCACTTTTAACTCTTTAGCCAGCGCTTTGAGTGAACGGGAAATTTCGGCAATCTCCAGAGTCCGGTTTTCGGAAAGACCTGGCACTGTCATCAGCTGCAGATAGTCCACCATAATCATCGAAAGGCCGCCATGCTCACGGGCAATACGCCGCGCACGCGAGCGCACCTCGGTGGGAGTCAGGCCGGATGCGTCGTCGATATACATCTTGCCTTTGCTGTTTAACAGTTCGATGGCTGAGGATAACCGCGCCCAATCTTCATCATCAAGCTGACCTGTCCGTACTTTGGTTTGATCAATGCGGCCTAAAGATGCCAGCATCCTCATCATAATTTGTTCGGACGGCATCTCTAAACTAAAAATAAGCACCGGCTTATCGCTGCTCATGGCTGCATGTTCACAGAGGTTCATCGCAAAAGTGGTTTTACCCATCGAAGGACGGGCAGCAACAATAATCAAATCTGACGGCTGCATACCGTTGGTCATTTTGTCCAAATCGGTATAACCGGTAGACACCCCCGTGATGCCACCTGAACTTGGGTTACGGAATAATTCATCAATTTTATCAATGGTTTTGGCCAGAATACTGTGGATAGCTTCAGGGCCTTCATTGGCGTTGGCACGCTGCTCGGCAATTTTAAATACTTTGGTTTCAGCAAAGTCCAGCAGCTGAGCGCTGTCGCGGCCTTGCGGGTCATAACCGGCGTCAGCAATATCATGCGCCACCGCTATCATATCGCGCACCACAGCACGCTCACGCACTATGTCGGCATAAGCCAGAATATTGGCAGCACTTGGCGTGTTTTTGGCAATTTCACCTAAATAGGCAAAACCACCCACATCGTCCAGCAGTTGGTTGCGCTCCAGCCATTCGGAAACGGTAATTAAGTCAATCGGCTGGTTGGCTTCGGCTATGCTGGTCATGGCCTGAAAAATATACTTATGCGCACGCAGATAAAAATCGTGCTCGACCACTTTTTCAGCCACTCTGTCCCAGGCGTTATTGTCCAGCATCAAGCCGCCCAATACCGACTGCTCAGCTTCAATAGAGTGTGGCGGCATTTTTACGGCGGCCAGCTGGCTGTCCTGCGGATATTTATCTTTTTGATATTTATCTTTTGAAAATTTTTCTTTTGGATTTGCCATAACACCGGAGTTTATTGCTTAAGGTTGACCAAAACGGCCAACACCAGAATGAGGTTCAGTTGCGCCATAGCCTAGCATTTTTCCGAAACCGAAGCAGTTGGAAAAAGAATAAAGTTGGCAGATATTTTTTAAGGCAGAAACGATCGGAAAATGAAGAAAAATAATGCTGCTAACGCAGTGAACACGAGGAGAGAGATCCAGGCACAGTGCGAACACTGTGCCTGAATAAGCAATTAAGCTTCTGCTACTACAACCAGTTTGATGGTTGCAGTGACTTCAGCGTGTAATTGCAGGGCGATGTCGAAAGTACCAGTGTCACGCAGAGTGCCATTTGGTAATTTAACTTCGGCCTTAGATACAGCTACACCGGCTTCAGTGATAGCGTCAGCGATATCACGGGTACCGATAGAACCGAACAGTTTGCCTTCGTCACCCGCTTTTGCAGCGATAGTTACTTCAGCCAGTTCAGCTACTTTAGCAGCACGGTCTTGAGCAGCAGCCAGGTTAGCAGCCAGTTTGGCTTCTAACTCTGCACGGCGTGCTTCGAATTTTTCCAGGTTAGCTTTGGTTGCTGGAACTGCTTTTCCTTGTGGGAATAAGAAGTTACGGGCATAACCAGATTTAACAACTACTTTGTCGCCTAAACCACCCAGGTTAGCAACTTTATCCAACAGAATGATATCCATTGTTTAATCCTCTCTGTATCGGTTGAACCAGGCTTATGCGTGTGAATCGCTGTACGGCAGCAGAGCCAGGTAGCGGGCGCGTTTGATGGCGCGGGCTAATTGACGCTGATACTTAGCGCTGGTACCAGTGATACGGCTAGGAACAATTTTGCCACTTTCAGTGACATAATTTTTTAAAGTAGCGGTATCTTTGTAGTCGATCTCTTGCACGCCTTCGGCAGAGAAACGGCAGAATTTACGGCGACGGAAATAACGAGCCATGAACTTTCTCCTAACTTAAAATTTCAATTCGTTGGGCATGGAGCACAAGCTTAGCCTGACCTCCCGAATTCTGATGACGGTTTAAAAAGCCTGTCACCCGAACCACACTACCCTGCATCAAATTGTGAGTTTGTCTGCACAACTCACCTGCTACCACAACCTGAAGTCGTACGTAACTGGCTCTGTTGTATCCGGCTTCCTGCTGCATCGACTTATGTTCAAGTGACAAATGCATGTGCGGGATACCGGCTGGACTTTCGCTTCGGTCAGGTTGGCGGCAAATGACACCATTGATGACCAGGCAGTTGTCCATCAGCAATTACTCGTCGTTTGCAACCTGCTCGTCAGCATCACGCGGAGCACGTTCACGACGTTCGTCACGTACCTTGGCCATTGGTGATGGCTCAGTCACAGCACCGTTAGTGCGCATGATCAGGTTACGCAGAACTGCGTCGTTGAAACGGAAGTTAGTTTCCAGTTCATCGATCACTGACTGTGGCGCTTCAACGTTCATCAGAACATAGTGCGCTTTGTGCAGTTTCTCGATTGGGTAAGCCAGTTGACGACGGCCCCAGTCTTCCAGACGGTGGATAGAACCACCCGCTTCTTTAATCGCACCTGTATAACGTTCGATCATACCTGGTACTTGTTCACTCTGATCCGGGTGAACCATAAACACGATTTCGTAATGACGCATGGTAGCTCCTTACGGTTAGTTAGCCTCGGGTGAGCTCGACCAGACTCGCATAGAGGCAAGGAACGTTAGTTGAACGGTCGAAGGGTGCGTATTCTACGGACTCAA
This sequence comes from Rheinheimera sp., assembly GCA_003543135.1. Taxonomy (GTDB): domain Bacteria; phylum Pseudomonadota; class Gammaproteobacteria; order Enterobacterales; family Alteromonadaceae; genus Pararheinheimera. Next base: position 20,360 of record DPJG01000016.1, on the reverse strand, counting down.
TGCGCTAAAAACAAGCAGAGAATGAGTTTTACTGAAGATATCTCTGAACGATAAAACCACGGAAAATCAGCGGATTTCCGTGGTTTTATCGGGGAGTTTTCTTGACCTGTTTTATAAAGAGTGTTGTTGCAACACAACTAAGGCTGACAAAAACTGCCAGCTAAAAATTATTTAGCCTGACGCTGACGCACCGCTTCGTATAAACAAATACCGGTGGCAACAGAGACGTTTAAGCTCGAAACTGCACCGAACATCGGGATTTTCACCAGAGAATCACAAGATTCTTTAGTTAAACGGCGCAGACCATCACCTTCAGCGCCCATCGCCAGTGCTATCGGGCCTGTAAGCTCAGCCTGATAAATAGTGGTTTCTGTTTCACCTGCAGCGCCCAGCACCCAGACACCGGCGTCCTGTAACTGGCGGATAGTACGGGCTAAGTTGGTCACGTTAATAAAAGGCACAGACTCAGCAGCACCACAGGCTACTTTACGCACCACTGCAGTCAGCTTCACTGAACGGTCTTTGGGCGCTATCACCGCATGCACACCGGCAGCATCAGCAGAACGTAAAATGGCGCCTAAGTTATGCGGGTCGGTGATGCCATCTAAAATCAGCAAAAATGGCGCAGTTTCGCGCTCTACAATGCGGGCTAAGTCAGATTCATCTCCGGCATCATGTAAACGCGCTTTGGCCACAACCCCTTGGTGCTGAGCGCCGTTGACTTTTTCATCCAGCGTTTTACGGTTACAAAACTGCACTGACACGCCAGACTTACGCGCCAGCTGGATCACCGGCTGCATGCGTTGATCTTCCCGGTCTTTGAGTACAAACAATTCCAGCACATCTTCCGGGGCTCTTTCCATAAAAGCGCTGACCGCGTGGATCCCAAAAACATAATCTGTGCTCATAAACAATTCCTGCATGGTTGCAGCCCAGACTGCAACAAAAGTAAAAACGAACGCCTGGCAAAACCAGGCGTTCAGATAAAGTGTGGCTAGTGTAGCAAAGTGCCGGCCGAGCGTCATTGCCGCTCACATCAGCGGCAATGGTTTTCAGCGGCTACGCAAGCCACTATTTGCGTTTGCGCGGCGCCTTTGGCTTGCCACTACCGGCTTTGGCAGCAGAACCCGCGACTTTTTTACTGCCGGTTTTGCTTTTACTGCCACTGCGCCCGGCTTTGGTTTTACCTGGTCTTGCCGTTGGATCGGCCACAGCACGGCCTTTTTTCTGGCTAAAACCTTTTTGGCTGTTTTCACTGCCTTTGATATCCGCCGCCGACACTTTACGTTTACCGGCATGACGGGGCGCACCGGCCACGCCCAAATCAATTTTGCGCGCTTCCAGATTGACCGCCAGCACTTTGACTGTGATCAAATCCCCCATGCGGTAACTCTGATTGCTGTGCTCGCCCAGCAGTACCTGACGTTCCACATCAAAGTGGTAATAGTCATTGGGCAGTGAAGTAACATGCACCAAACCTTCGATATAAAGGTCACTTAAGCGCACAAACAAGCCGAAGTTGGTAACAGTGGATACAACGCCCGGGAATTCAGCACCAATATGGTCCTGCATATATTCACATTTGAGCCAGTCCGACACTTCACGGGTGGCGTCATCGGCGCGGCGCTCTGTCATCGAACATTGTTCACCCAGCGGCACCATTTGCTCCGGTGTATAAGAGCGCGCGCCTGTGGTGTGCTCACCTTGTTTTTTCAACACAGATTTAATCACTCTGTGCAATAACAAGTCCGGGTAACGGCGGATTGGCGAGGTAAAATGGGCATAAGCTTCCAGCGCCAGACCAAAGTGTCCCAGATTTTCCGGTTGATACACCGCTTGTTTCATTGAACGCAACATGGTGGTTTCTATCAGTTCTTTATCCGGCCTGTCCTGCAGTTTTTGCAATAAATGCATCAGCTCCAGTGGTGTTGGCTCTTGCGGTAAATCGGCACTGATACCCAGTTCGGCCAGGAAACGTTTAAAGTTGGCAAAACGGTCTGAGTCGGGTTGTTCATGCACCCGGTACAAAGCGGCAGCTTCGGCTTTTTCCACTAATTTTGCCGAAGCAACGTTGGCCAGAATCATACATTCTTCAATGATTTTATGCGCTTCGTTACGATGCACCGGCACTATTTGTTCAATCTTGCGGTGACTGTTAAAAATAAAACGGGTTTCCACAGTTTCAAATTCAATGGCGCCACGTAACGCCCGCACCTTCGCCATTTGTTTATACAGCGAATACAGGTTGTCCAGATTCGTCAGATTACTTTCGTATTGTTGCCGAAGCTCCGGGTCCCCCTGCAAAATGGCGTGTACTTTGTTGTACGTCAGCCGTGCTTTGGAGTGCATCACAGCTTCATAAAACTTTGAGCTGCCCAGTTTGCCCTGTGGGCTGATATGCATTTCGGCGACAAAACATAAGCGATCGGTGTGCGGATTCAGTGAACATAAACCGTTAGACAGCACTTCCGGCAACATCGGCAGCACATGATCCGGGAAATACACTGAGTTCCCCCGATCCAGCGCTTCTCTGTCCAGTGGCGTGTCAGGCAACACATAAGCAGTCACGTCGGCAATAGCCACCCATAAATGCCAGCCGCCATCTTCTTTACGTTCACAATAAACGGCATCGTCAAAGTCGCGGGCGTCTTCACCGTCTATGGTTAATAACCCTAATTCAGTTAAATCAACCCGACCTGCTTTGGCCTCTTCCGGCACTTCTTTGCCATAAGCTGCAACTTGTTTTTCTACCGCTTCTGAAAACTTATGGGGTAACTGATGGTTGCGGATAGCGACTTCAATCTCCATACCAGGCGCCATATGATCACCCAGCACTTCAATTACTTTACCCACCGCATTCACCCGCTTGGACGGACGCTGAGTCACTTCTGCCAGCACTATCTGGCCATGGCGCGCCGCGCCTTCTTCGCCGGCCGGAATGACAATATCCTGGGTAATACGCGGATCTTCAGGCACCACCACAGCAAGGGCAAAATCTTTAAAATAACGGCCGACAATAGGCTCAGTACGGGGTTTTAATACCCGCACTATCCGGGCTTCAATTTTGTCTTTGCCTTTGATCTCGCCGGCACTGGCCAACACTACATCGCCGTGTAACAGGCGCTGCATATCAAAATTCTGGATGTACCAATCCGGCCCGCCTTGTTCCAGCTTTAAAAAGCCAAAACCATCACGGTGACCAATCACAGTACCTTTGACCAAATCTAAATCATCGACCAGGCCATAACGTTTGGTCTTGGTAAATAACAACTGGCCGTCGCGTTCCATAGCCCGCAAACGTTTTTTCAGCGCAAATAAATGCTCTTCACCTTCCAGTTTTAATTCAGAAACTAACTCTTCGAAGTAGGCAGGCTGCTGACGCTGTTTGATGTGCTCGAGGATAAATTCGCGGCTTGGAATGGGGTTTTCATATTTTTCTTGCTCACGCGCAAGATGCGGATCTTTGATCGTCATGGATTCTCTTCATTACTAAAACTGCGGCAAGTGTAACAGCCTCCTGCTGTTTTTTCACTGTTGCTGTTCATTTAAGCAACAAAACAATCTAAAGGCTGTGGTTAGAGCGGCTGTCTGGCTCTGGCAAGCACTGCACCCGGCATTTTGCCGCCAAGGCCAGCCAGTGCTTTTTGAATACGCTGATGCATATTTTTATCTGCTGTGACCGAATGGTGCAGCCAGCGGTAGACGGTTTCATAATCAACCGGGCTGCCAACACCGGCCAGTAATAATTCGGCAAGCCTGACTTGCGCATTCAGGTTACCCATACTGCCGGCTTCAAACAGATAATGCTGGGCTTTGGTTAAATCTTTTTGCACAAATTTGCCCTGCTGATAATAACGGCCAATTTGCTCAAGCGCTTCGGGCAGGCCCTGATTGGCGGCTGACAACATTAAATCCCAGCCCCGCTCCACATTCAGCGGTACACAAACGCCATAAGCCAGCATGTCACCAAATAAAAACTGATAAGAGGGTAACTTCATAATATCAGCGCGGGCTTCAATATCTTTGACCAGCTGGCAGTCGTCGGCTTTTACCCGTTTTAAATGTTGGTTTTGCCGGATCAGTTGCAGTAGTTCATCCTGTGTATAAAGCTGAACGACCTGCAGTTCGGTAGTGCTGACCTGTGCCAGTGCAACAGGACTGCACCAGAACAACACAATAGCTAAAACGGCTAATCTGCGCATTTACAACCCCAAATTCAGATACGGATACCGGATAAATCAAATGCCCACTGCAGGTACTACAGGCACTGTTAGTTATATCGGCCAGACAGTCTATTTCTGTAGGGAAATTATAGATTGCACCACAGAAAACCGCGACGCATAAAAAAACGCTGCACCAGGCAGCGTTTTTTCACATCATCTATTGCTTAAGCAAAAGGATGTTGCAATACAATGGTTTGCACCCGATCCGGACCTGTTGACACTATGTCGATAGGCACACCGGTCACAGCTTCCAGACGTTTGATGTAATCACGCGCCTGTTGTGGTAAAGCGTCCAGTGATTGCACACCAAAGGTCGATTCAGACCAGCCTGGCATAGTTTCGAAAATCGGTGTTACCAGCTCATAACCTTCAGCGGCCATTGGTGGTACGTCGGTGACAGAACCATCTTGCTGACGATAACCCACACAGATTTTCACTTCTTTCAGGCCGTCCAGTACGTCTAACTTGGTCAGACAGAAACCAGAAATACTGTTTAACTGCACTGCACGACGAACGGCAACAGCGTCAAACCAGCCACAACGGCGTTTACGGCCTGTAGTTGCGCCAAATTCATGACCTTTCACACCTAAGTGCTCGCCAACTTCACAATCAAGCTCAGTCGGGAACGGGCCAGAACCAACTCGGGTGGTATAAGCTTTGACAATACCCAGTACATAATCGATGTAACGTGGGCCAAAACCTGCACCAGTAGCAACACCACCTGCAGTGGTATTAGACGAAGTGACATAAGGATAAGTACCGTGGTCGATATCCAGCAGCGTACCCTGAGCACCTTCGAACATAATTTCCTGGCCAGCTTTGCGGGCTTTGTCCAGTAAATCAGTCACATCAACCACCATCGACTTCAACGTTGCAGCCATCGAAAGCGCGTTGTCTAAAGTTGTCTGGTAATCAATAGGATCCAGTTTGTAATACTGTGTCAGAGTGAAGTTATGTAACTCCATCAGAACTTTCAGTTTTTCCGCGAACAGCTCCGGATTAAACAAATCGCCGACACGTAAACCGCGACGGGCAACTTTGTCTTCATAAGCCGGGCCTATACCACGACCGGTAGTGCCGATTTTTTTATCACCACGGGCAGCTTCCCGGGCAACATCCAGCGCCACGTGGAATGGCAGGATCAGGGGACAAGCTTCGCTGATCAACAGACGCTCTTTCACCGGAACGCCACGCTGTTCCAGCATGGTCATTTCTTTTAAAAAAGCTTCAGGAGACAGCACTACGCCATTACCAATCACACATTTTACGTTGGCACGTAAAATACCTGAAGGTATTAAGTGCAAGACAGTTTTTTCACCGTCAATCACCAGGGTATGACCGGCATTATGGCCGCCCTGATAACGCACTACATAGCTAGCCTTGTCGGTTAATAAATCGACGATTTTACCTTTTCCTTCGTCACCCCATTGGGTGCCGAGCACTACAACGTTTTTGGCCATGGTTCCTACATCATGGAAAAAAATTAGGCGGGGATTCTACCAAAATAAAACGCAAAGTTCAGCCGCAAGGGTAAAAAAAAACCAGCTGATTTTTCAGCTGGTTGAATTCATTCAAGATTCACAGGATAGTTTTTATCAAAAGACGTCTAAACTTCTTTGCTTTCAGACTAAAAACAGGTAAATCACCCCGGCCATACCACAAAGCACAGCACCCACCTGACGCAAACCTGACACCGGCTCTTCACTGAGTTTGCGCAAATACCAACGCCATTTATTTGGAAACAACAAAGGGCCTATGCCTTCAAGCAACAACACCAGCGCTATTGATTGCCAGAAAATGTCCATCACTCACCTCTTCGCAGGCTCAGACAAGATAAATCATAATCGCTGGCATCATGATAAAGGGCAAAACCAAAACGCAGTCTGTCGCCCCGGTAGTCCGTGTGAATGCCATGTTGTTTTAAATAAGCCGATAACTCAGCCACTTTCGCCGCATCATCCAGCATAAAAGTGAAAAAATGACCGTGGTTTTGCAAGTCAGCACAAAGCAGCTTTTGTTCGTTTAATAACGGATGTTGTTGTGCTTTTAACTCTGCTAAAAAAGCCTGTTGTAACTGCTGCACATGCTGATGCACCTTTGCCACGCTGATGCCTTCGGCATGATATAAATCCAGCACAGCTTCGAGCCGGTACAAAGCCGAAAAATCCATCGTAGCGCCGGCAAACTGATAACCGTCTTTGCTGTATTGCACCTGACTGGTTTTAGCTGCGGCTAAAGTGCCAAACTCGGCAAACCAGCCGGTGTAAAGCGGGCGCAACCCATTGTTTTGCGGTACCAGCATAAAACAACAGCCCTCACCCCCCTGGGCATATTTGTACGAGCCTGCCAGATAAAAAATCCGCCCTTCAAGCTCGCTGAGATTGGTTGGCAAGGCCATAAAACCATGATAACCATCAATGGCAATAGTGGCCTGGCAAACTGCAGCTATCGACGTCACAAAAGCGGTCAAATCAGCGATAGCCAAACCTGAGTTAAAAAATACCTGACTGCAAAATACTAAATCTGGCTGCAGCTTCTTTGCAGCTTCAGCAAAACGTGTGGTGAAATCGGCAAAAGGCAGGGTTTGCACCTGTACCAGTTCAATCTGGGGCAGTTCTGCCAGACGTTTAATTTGCCGGCTGAAACTGTGAAACTCGCTGTCGGTGGTTAAAATTCTGACCGGTTTGTTCCAGTCAAAACAACTTAATAACCGGAATAACAATTCATGAGTGTTAGGGGCAAACACCAGCTGCTCAGGCTTTTGCAGCTTTAAGATGCCAGCTATCTGCTTTTGCACTTTGGGGACTTTTTCGCCAAAGATATAGTCCCACTTGTCATCAACCAGCCGGGCGCTATCGTCCCAATATTGCAAAGCGGCAGCCCGGGTAACATCCGGCCAATAATGATGGGAATGGCAGGCAAAGTGCTGCACTTTGGCATTGGCGGTTAAAAAGCCCTGATAATATTTTTTATAACTCATGTCCTGCTCCGCTCACCGGCTCTATTTGCGCTAAGGCTTTTTTAGCAATCTCTGCTTTTTATAACAAAAAAGGCGCCCTCAGGCGCCTTTGTTTTGAGCTCAGTCTCAGTTTTTCTGTTGTGACTTCATATACTGGAAGAAATCACTGTCTGGCTGAACCACCAGCACATCAGATTTGCTGTTAAAGCTACGGTTATAGGCTTCTAAGCTTCTGACAAAACTGAAAAATTCAGCGTTTTTGTTATAAGCTTCAGCATACACTTTTGCCGCCAGAGCGTCACCTTCACCGCGGGTGGTGCGTGAATTCCGCTCCGCTTCGGCCACCATAACAGTGACACGGGCGTCCACGTCGGCACGGATAATTTCCGCCTGCTCCATACCACGGGCGCGGTGCTCTTTGGCAACAGCGGTTCGCTCAGCACGCATCCGCTGGAAAATGTTGTTACTGATTTCATCCGGCAGGTTAATTTTCTTCACCCGCACGTCCAGAATTTCAATACCCAGCTCGTCTGAACCTTTACCCGCCTGTGCCAGCGCTTTGGTCATCAGTTCAGTACGCTCACCAGAGACGATCTGCTGAATGGTTCTGGTACCAAACTCTGTGCGTAAACCGTTGTTAATGTACTGCTTTAACAGGTTTTCTGCTCTGTCAGTGCGACCGCCGGTTGATAAATAATATTTACCAAAGTCTTTGATACGCCACTTCACGTAACTGTCGACCAGTAAGTCTTTTTTCTCTGCCGTCACAAAACGGTCAGCCGGATCGTCCAGCGTTTGCACTTTGGCATCCAGAGTGCGCACGTTTTCAATCAGCGGCAGCTTAAAATGTAAGCCTGGTTCAAACACCACCACAGCGCCTGCAGCATCACGCTGGATTTTGCTGAACTGGAACACAATACCGCGTTCACCTTCCTGCACCACAAAGACCGAGGAGTAAACCACAATGGCAACCAGCGCCAACAGAGCTAATATAAAGTTTTTCATCGATTAACCCCTTCCTGCCCGGTTGCTGTCAGTACGCGGTGTGTCAATGCGGCTGTCGGTACTGCGCGGCTCCGGTAATGTTAAACGTTGTTCAGGTGCAGCTGTTTTGGCCGCAGAACCATTCTGGTTTAACATCTTATCCAATGGTAAGTACATAATATTGTTGCCGTTTTTCACATCAACCAAAACTTTGGACGTATTGCCGTATACCTGTTCCATGGTTTCCAGGTACAGACGCTCGCGGGTGACCTGAGGGGACGCAATATATTCGGGCAACAGTTTTTCAAAGCGGGCCACTTCACCCTGAGCTTTTAACTGCGACTGTTGTTTATAAGCTTCTGCTTCCTGCATCACACGGTTTACCCGACCGCGGGCTTCAGGTTCAATGGCACGGGCATAAGCCTGGGCTTCCTGAATAAAACGTTGCTCATCTTCCTGAGCAGCAATAGCGTCGTCAAAAGCGGCTTTTACTTCTTCCGGCGGACGGGCGTCGCGGAAGTTCACATCAACAATTTCCAAACCTAAGTTATAAGGTTTGATAATAGATTCCAGTTCAACTCTGGTGTTCTGACGGATCACCTCACGGCCTTTGGTCAGCACGTCGTCCATCATGGAATGACCGACCACATAACGCAGCGCGGCATCTGTTGCCTGGCGCAGACTAGCGTCCGGATCAACCACCGCAAACTTGTATGAACGTGGATCAGCAATACGATACTGTACTTCAAAAGTTACCCGGACCAGGTTTTGATCCTGAGTCAGCATAAAACCATCGGTTTTTAATGCCTGTACTGTGCTGATATCCACCGGCAACACTTTATCGATAAAAGTGGGTTTCCAGTTAATACCCGGATTCACTTCGGCGTGATATTGGCCAAAACGTAAAATAACGCCCCGCTCGGATTCTTTAATGGTGTAAATACCGCTGAATAACCAGCCAAGCAGCGCTACCACTAACAGCAGCACCAGCACGGCTGATCCACCACTGTTATCGCTGGCAGAACCGCCTTTATTACCACCAAAGACACCGCCGAGCTTTTTGCTCAGATTGCGGAACACTTCATCCATATCAGGCGGGCCCTGATTACGACCACCCTGGTTCCAGGGATCATTGTTTTTGCCGTTATTGCCCGGCTCATTCCAAGCCATACTTCACTCCGTTCTGCGTTTTGAGAGTTAAGGTTAATGTATCAAAAAGTCCGGTTCAGACCAGAAAATTTTGCAACAAACCATCGCTTTGCTTAAGTAATCTTGTCCACTGTGGTTTTGCCAGTGCTAACTTCAGCTGACAAAACCCACTTTCATCAAATTGTTCTTGCTGCACAGCCCCTATTTCATGAAGACGAGCGCGCCATGCACTGGCCTCCGGTGGCAACGCCAGCTGCAACCTGAGAAAACTGTCGGATAACAAACTGATAATGGCCTGAAATAACAGGTCGATGCCAAGGTTTTGCTGCGCCGACAGATACACAGCCACCGCCACCCCCTGATCGTTGTATTCAATGCGCGGGCTTTGATCAACCAAATCAATTTTGTTATACACCAGCAATTGCGGCAGACCATCCGCCTCAATTTCATGTAATACCTGCTGCACCTGATGAATATTGTCGGCCATTCGCGGGTCGGCCACGTCCACCACATGCAACTGCAAATCTGCCTCACGGCTTTCCTGCAATGTTGATTTAAATGCTGCCACCAGATCATGCGGCAAATGCCTGATAAAACCGACGGTGTCGGCAAAAATCAACTGACCAAAATCAGCCAGCTTCACTTGCCGCAGTGTTGGATCCAAAGTGGCAAATAATTGATCCGCTGCATACACATCTGCACTGGTCAGCCGGTTAAACAAGGTGGATTTACCCGCGTTGGTATAACCCACTAAAGAGATGACCGGAATTTCAGCTCTTTGTCTGGCTTTTCGGCCCTGCTCGCGCTGCTTGCCAACTTTTTCCAGTTTCTGATGCAGTGCGCTTATACGGTCGCGCAGCAAACGCCGATCTGTTTCAAGTTGAGTTTCGCCCGGGCCCCTTAAGCCGATACCACCTTTTTGCCTTTCATTATCAAAACCTCGGATAAGACGGGAGGCCAGATGTTTGAGCTGCGCCAGTTCAACCTGCAATTTACCTTCGTAACTGCGGGCACGCTGCGCAAAAATATCCAGAATAAGGGTGGTTCGGTCGATGACACGGCATTGAAACAGCCGTTCCAGATTGCGGGTTTGCGCCGGCGACAAGCTGTGATTAAAAATCACCACAGATGCTTCATGAGCAGCAACTGCCGCTGCGATTTCCTGCGCTTTGCCGGTGCCTACAAATAAACGGGCATCCACTGTTGAACGGTTGCAACTAAACACCGCCAACTCGTGGACACCAGCTGAGGACACCAACATTTGTAGTTCGTGCAGATCTTCACAAGCGTTTTCTTGCGGAAAAAAAACATGCACAAGGATCGCTTGCTCAGCCATAGATTCAGGGTCAAACAAGCGTAAAAGTCCTGTGTATTATTCTATTTCGTCCATATCGCCGCTGCCGGCACCATGACTTGCCATGGTGTTCACAGCGCGCGCCGGAACTACGGTAGAAATTGCGTGTTTGTACACCATCTGACTGACAGTGTTTTTTAACAAAATGACAAACTGATCAAAAGACTCGATTTGTCCCTGTAATTTGATCCCATTCACCAGATAAATAGAAACTGGAATACGTTCCCGTCGTAAGGTGTTTAAAAATGGGTCTTGTAAAGATTGGCCCTTTGCCATGTGCCGCTTTCCTTTTTCTTAGTTCTGATTCTTGATATATGGATTATTATATTATTTTCAAGTCGTTAAATAACGATTTTTTTCTTAGCTTATCTAGCGTAGCGAAGATAAAACAGCTTGCAAGTTTTCCTCAGGACTAACTTCGCTTTTCAGCCAGTTTAATTCCTGCCAACTACGCAGCCAGGTTAATTGCCGTTTTGCCAGCTGCCTTGTTGCGGCAACACCACGATACACCATCTCGTCATAACTCACTAGCCCGTCCAGATAATCCCACATCTGACGGTAGCCCACACAACGCATGGATGGTAAATCTGCATGTAAATCACCACGTTGCTTCAGCAATTGTACTTCCTGTTCAAACCCCTGAGCCAGCATTTGCATAAAACGCATTTCAATGCGCTGATGCAACACGGCTCTGTCGGTGGGCGCTATGGCAAACTGTTTCACCGGATATGGAAAAGCTTCACCTTTTTCTGTGGTCCAGTCGGTCAGGCTGCGCCCGCTGGCCAGATAAACTTCCAACGCTCTGTTAATCCTTTGTGGATCATTAGGATGAATCCGCGCCGCCGATACCGGGTCCACTTCAGCCAGTTGCTGATGCAATGCCTGCCAACCCTGTACTGCCGCCTGTTGCTCCAGTTTCGCCCTAATTTCAGGGTCTGCCTCTGGTAACGGCGAAATACCTTCCAATAAAGCCTTAAAATACAACATAGTACCACCGACCAGCAGCGGTACTTTACCCTTTTGCTGAATCTGTGCGATGTGCGCCAGTGCATCGGTGCGAAAATCTGCTGCCGAATACGCCTGTGCCGGGTCGAGAATATCAATCAGCCGGTGTGGCGCTGTAGCCAGCTCCTCAGGCGTTGGTTTGGCTGTGCCTATATCCATGCCACGATAAATCAGCGCACTGTCGACACTGATAATTTCAGCATTGAATTCACGCACCAGATCAAAAGCCAGCGCAGTTTTGCCTGATGCTGTCGGCCCCATCAAAAAAATTACCGGCGTTGTCATTTGTCTGACCTCAATAAAGCTGCACTGGTGCTGATATCCAGCGCTGTCGCGCGCCAGCAGGTCGGGTCAGACAACTGCGGTGCAAAATAGTTTAAAAAAGCGGGCAACAAAAACCAATGCTGCTTTAGTCCAATCTCAAGCAATAAGTGAATCAAATCAGTACTGCTTGCCTGTGCGGGCCAGGATTGCCACCATAGCACCAACCACTGACTGATATCACTGTTCTTTAATAGCGCCGGCACTGCGCGCACTATCAGCACCTGATTATTCAGCAGCAGATCAAAACCAAGCGCCGCCAGCACTTGCGCATGTTGCAATAGCAGTGTTTTTTCCGCTGCCGATACTTGCAGCCGAAGCGGAAGCAGCAAAGCTGCTGAAGGTGGAGGCTGCCGGCACCAAAGCGGTGCCAGTGTGGCCACCATATCCACCAGCATCAGGCAGCCATTTTGGCTGGTCACTGCCAAACCCTGACCGGCATCAAGCCAGGACAGCGCCAGGCTACCCTCTACTGCCCTGCAGTGTTGCTCAGGCCTTTGCCACCCGGCCTGATGTGGACTTATCGGCTTTGGCTGCACCTGTTCATTCACCTGATCTGCCGGAGCATAAACTGTTGGTTTGATTGGCCAGCCACCGCCTGCCGGCATGATTGCAGCAGGCTGACGCGCTGCTTTATAACCTGATGAACTATAAGCCGGGCCTGGCCTGTGCTGCGGTGCGCTATAAGCCGATGCTGCACGGGGTGATGACTGCTCAGTAGCTGGAGTATGCTCAGCATCCTGATGCCAAGCCTCAGCCTTGTGCTGCGCAGAAGGCTGGTTGTCCGGGTTGTTGTGCATAACCGCAGACGGAGCCGAGCCGGGTCGTTCAGCAGTTTCAGACCATAACACCGGCTGCTCACACACCTGAGCCAAAGCACTGACGACAAAATCATGCACCAGCCGCGCCTGATGAAACCGCACTTCATGTTTGGCCGGATGCACATTGACATCCACCTGCAGAGGATCAAGCTCCAGATACAATACAAAAGCAGGTTGCACACCGGGCGCCAAACTATCGCCATAAGCCTGGCGGATGGCATGATTGAGCAGTTTGTCACGCATCATACGGCCGTTCACATAACTGTACTGACAGGCTGGTTGCGCCTGACAAGCTTGCGGTAACTGCACCCAGCCCCACAGGTGCATCTGTTCGTAGCGGCTTTCTACAAACAAACTGTGTTCAATAAAACTGCGGCCACAAAGCTGCGCCAGCCGTTTTTCTTTGCCTGCTATATCAGACACGGCCTTCAGCGCCCTGACGTTCTGGCCGTTATGATTGAGCTGCCAGCTGACATCAAAACGGCTCAGCGCCAGGCGCTTCACCAACTCGTCAATATGGCTGAATTCAGTTTTATCTGAACGTAAAAAGCGCCGTCTGGCCGGTGTATTAAAAAATAAATCCAGCACTTCAATCGAAGTCCCGACAGGATGAGCGGCTGGTCTTAATTGCACCTGCATGTCCCGGCCTTCGGCCATGGCTTGCCAGGCACTGTCCTGGGTTTCAGGTCTGGAGGTGAGGGTCAAACGGGACACTGAGCTGATACTAGCCAGCGCTTCCCCCCGAAAACCGAGGCTGACAATTTGTTCTAAGTCGCTTAGTTCGCTGATTTTACTGGTGGCATGGCGACACAACGCCAGCGTCAACTCGTCTTTGGCAATACCACAACCATTGTCGCGGATACGGATCAGCTTACTGCCGCCTTTTTCAATGTCGATGCTGATACTGCTGGCACCGGCATCCAGACTGTTTTCCACCAGTTCTTTGACCACTGAAGCTGGTCTTTCCACCACTTCACCAGCGGCGATTTGGTTAGCCAACTGCGGCGATAACACCTGAATGGGCATTAGTTAGGGATCCTGAGAACCTGACCGACCTGAATATTGTCGCTTTTGAGTTTGTTGTGATTGCGCAATACCGACATCGGCAAACCGTATTGTTTGGCAAGGCCAGACAAAGTTTCACCGCGTTTGACGGTATGTACAGCCGGGCCTGACGCAGCTGAAGTCGCCACTCTGGGGCCAGCAATCACAGGTGCAGGTCTTTGTTGTGAAGCAGGCTGCTGACGGGCGGTGTTTGCGCTACTGCCCGGATTTGTCGTCGTGGCTGTTCTGGCCGGGGTATTTTGGGCTGTAGTTCTGTTGACGGGGGCTGCGCCCTGACGCTGCGCCAGCCAGGAATCAGCCGGTGGAGTGTCGGTAAAGTGTTGTTTTAACGCACGGAAAATTGCATTGGCTAATTTTTGCTGATGCGATGCCGATTTTAATTTCTGCTCTTCGGTCGGGTTTGAGATATAACCTGTTTCCACCAGAATAGAAGGAATATCCGGCGCTTTTAACACACCAAGACTGGCCGCCTGCGGCTCTTTTTTATGCAAGTGGGTGACCCGGCCCATTTCAGCCAGCACTCTTCTGGCCACTTCGAAGCCTGTGGTCATTGAGTGGTTCATTGATAAATCCAGCACCGTCTGCGCCAGATAACGTTCGTTCGCCGAGTCCTTGATCACCTCGGCCACCCCACCCAACAGTTCCGAGTGTTGTTCGGTTTGTTCCAGCATCCGACCCACTTCAGTGGTAGCGCGGCGCAGCGACAGCACCCACACCGAAGCACCATGGGCTTTACGGTTCGTCACAGCATCAGCATGCACAGAAACTAATAAATCGGCTTGTTTGTTACGGGCCAGATCCGGCCTTTTACTGGGATAAATGTAATAGTCTGAGGTACGGGTTAATACCGCTTTAAAACCGGGTTCTTTGTTAATCAGTGCCTGCAGTTTTTCCGACACTGCCATAGTGACATGTTTTTCATAGGTGCCTTTAGGGCCGACGGCACCAGGGTCATGCCCGCCATGACCTGCGTCAATTGCAATCACTATGTCACGGCCACCGGCTCTCTGACTTCTCGGTGGCGGAGGCGTCGCTGCGGCCTGTTCAGCCTGCACATCGGCCAGGTCCAGTACCAGGCGATGGCCATAACGGTCTGAAGGAGGCAAGGTAAAAGCTTTTTCCCGTGCAGCTCTGGTTAATTCCACCTGCAACAAAATACCGCGGTTACCCGGTAATTTTTTCACTTTAATGTCTTTGACCAGCTCAGATTCACCCGACATTTTGCCTAACGAAGGGCTTAGAATATTGGCGATCTCAAGCTCAACGGTTTGCCGGTTTTGGCTTAACAAACGGTATTGCGCTTTACCACTGACATCAAACACCACGCGGGTGCTGTCGGGTGACGGCCAAATCCGCACACTTTCTATTTTTTCGGCAGCCAAGGCTGGCGCGAACATCACCCCCAGAAAGCAGCACCACAGGAATCTCAGCATGGTGCGGTTCCTTGCACTGCACTGAGCATTTGTTGTCCTTTGGCCGTGGTTGCCGTCAGGCGGGCGATGCGGCTTTGGGCGTCTGCTACCTCAAGCTGCAGCGTTAAATCAGGCACCGGCAATAAAGGCGCGCCGCGCTCCGGCCATTCCACCAGACATAAATTGCCAGCGGCAAAATAATCACGCACGCCCATAAATTCGAGTTCTTCCGGGTCGTGCAAACGGTATAAATCAAAATGATAAGCGTCAAGTGATGGCAGCTGATAGGGTTCAACCAGGGTGTAAGTCGGGCTTTTAACATTGCCCTGATGACCGAGCGCCTGTAACAAACTACGGCTGAAAGTGGTTTTACCGGCGCCTAACCCGCCCTGCAAATAAATCACACCACCACCAGCACAGGCTTGCGCCAGTTTTGTTGCTAATACAGCGGTTTGTGTTTCATCTTGCAATGTCAGTTGGTAATGCGCGTCGGCCATGCCAATCCCTAAATCAAAATTTTTTATAATGCTCAAGCGCAACCAAATGTCTACGCTTACAACTTTGCCGCTTATGCTATCAAATTCATCAGGTCAGAACCACCTTGAATACCAACAGATTTAACGCTGCAACGTCAACTCTTCCGCCTTGTGTTAACATCAGCGCTTTGCAGCAGACAAGTGCGAAGCAGAAAACAAGACTAAGCAGCAGCGGAGCATCAAGATGTCCAACTCCCATTCATTTTCTGACGCCGACTGGGCCACACTGGCCAGCCAGATCAAAAGCTGGGCGCTGGAGCTTGGTTTTTCGCAGGCCGGAATTTGTGACACTGACTTAAATTCACAAGAACCAAAACTGCAGCAGTGGCTGGACGCCGGTATGCACGGAGAAATGCAGTATATGGCCGAACACGGCATGAAAAGAGCACGGCCCGCCGAGTTGCAGCCTGGCACCATAAGAGTGATTTCGGTACGGCTGGACTATCTGCCGGCCGGGGCTGGTTTTGCCACCAATCTGAGTGACCCACAGCAGGCTTATATCAGCCGTTATGCGCTGGGCCGTGATTATCACAAGCTGATGCGCCAGCGACTGAAACAGCTGGGCGAAAAAATTGAGCAGCATATCGGCGCTTATGGCTACCGACCTTTTGTCGACTCGGCCCCTGTACTGGAACGGCCACTGGCAGCCAAAGCTGGTCTTGGCTGGACCGGTAAACACAGTTTGTTATTAAACCCGCAAGCGGGTTCCTGGTTTTTCCTGGGCGAACTGCTGGTGTCCTTACCCCTACCCGTGGATGAGCCAATACAGCAGGACTGTGGCTCATGTGTAGCCTGTATCACCATGTGCCCTACCGGCGCTATTGTGTCGCCCTATGTGGTAGACGCGCGCCGCTGTATCAGCTATCTCACTATTGAACTCAAAGACGCTATACCACAAGAGCTGCGCCCGCTGCTTGGCAACAGGATTTATGGTTGTGACGATTGTCAGCTGGTTTGTCCGGTAAACCGACAGGCACCGCTTGGCAAAGAAGAAGATTTTCAGCGCCGGCCGCAGTGGCGCGACCAGAGCTTATTAAGTTTATTTTTATGGGACGAAGCCACTTTTTTAAAAATGACCGAAGGTTCAGCTATTCGGCGTATTGGTTATCAGCGCTGGCAACGTAATCTGGCAGTGGCGCTGGGCAATGCACCTTTTAACGAAGAAATTCTGGCTTTGTTACTGGCAGAGCAACAACATCCGGACGCTTTGGTGCGGGAACACCTGCAATGGGCTTTGGCACAGCAACAGCAAAAACAGCAGCAACAACAAAAAGAAAACCGCCAGCAGCAGCGGCTGATCCGTATTATTCAGCTCGGTTTGCCGCGCGACGCCTGAAACAGCGGAAACTCAGATTGCGCCAGCATACGCTCTGCCGCCTTTTGCAGAATTTGTTGTTTCTGCTCAGAACTTGCCTGATGCCAGCCAGTAATTTCAGTTAAAGTGCGGCCACAGCCCAGACAAACGTCAGCTTCATTCAGGCAACAATTTCTTTTACAAGGTGCGGCTATCATCACACCTCCTCCTGATTGTAAAGCTTAACCCGGTAATGAGGGTGTTTTGATAAAGCTGACAAAGTCTTCTGCCCGCAGTGGTTTAGAGAAAAAATAACCCTGAATAAAA
The DNA here is from genome assembly GCA_003543135.1 of Rheinheimera sp. Lineage (GTDB taxonomy): Bacteria > Pseudomonadota > Gammaproteobacteria > Enterobacterales > Alteromonadaceae > Pararheinheimera. The sequence continues at coordinate 2,910 of DPJG01000016.1, read as the reverse complement.
TCGCACCCAAGTTCACTGAGCACCGCCAGCTGAGCCCTGGTTTCAACCCCTTCGGCCACCACTTGCACATCCAGCACTTTTGCCATATTGATCAGTACCGCCGCCAGGGATTTGGCTTTATCGGCCGTCGCAACATCAGTAACAAAACTCTTATCAATTTTAATCAGGTTGACCGGGTAGCGGCTTAGATAGTTCAGCGCCGAATAACCTGTGCCAAAGTCGTCTATGGCAAGCTGCAACCCTTGCTGGTGCAATTTCAGAATATTGTTTTGCTGCACCGAAATCCTATCCATAAACAAAGATTCGGTGATTTCAAAAATCAGGTCACTGCTGTGAATACCGGCGTCGCTGATCATCTGTAGCCATTCGTCGGCCACATGATGGACGTTAAACTCCTGACTGCTGCGGTTGATTGACATTTTCAGCGACAAGCCTTGCTGTCGAAAGCTTTGCATATCGCGAAGCGCCTGTTGCAAAATCCATTGCCCCAGCGGCCGGATAGCGCCGGTGCGTTCTGCCACACTGATAAATTCCAGCGGAGAAATCAGCCCGCGTTCCGGATGTTGCCAGCGAACCAGTGCTTCACATTTATTAAAACTGCGACTTTTCAGACAATAAATCGGCTGGTACACCAGAAAAAACTGCTGCTGCGCAATACCATTCATAATTTCGTTATGCAGATGCACAAAACGGTCGGCTTCTTTTTGCATAGCGGCATCATAAAAATGGTAGGTATTGCGGCCCAGCTGTTTGGCGGCATACATAGCACGGTCGGCATGTTTAAGCAGATCGCTGTGGCTCATGCCGTCATGCGGGTACATAGCAATACCCACACTTGCGCTGACCGCCAGCGACTTCTCCCCGACCTGTACCGGTTTTGCCAGTTCCTGCACCAGCCGCTCGGCCATCAGCTCGGTTTGCTCAGGCGCACTGCCAAGCTGACTGACAATCACAAATTCATCACCACCAAGCCGTGCCAGTACGTCTTGCTCAGTCACCAGCAGTTTTAACCGCTCCGCCACTGCCCGCAGCAATTTATCGCCGACCAGATGGCCGAGGCTTTCGTTGACTTGTTTAAATTCGTCAAGGTCAATACACATCAGACTCAGACTGCTCTGGCTGCTTTGTGCCTGTTTAATCATCCGCGACAGCTGCTCGGTAAAAACCGCCCTGTTTGGCAGATTTGTCAGCGGGTCGTAGGTGGCCTGAAAGGCAATAGTGTAAAGGGCATGTTCACGCTCGCGTGCCATTCGCAGCAGCAGTAATAAAGCACAACAGAGGATCACTATCAGAGCCAGCGCCAGCGGCATCATCCATTGCAAAGAACCGACCAACCAGGCTGCCGACTCTTTGGGAGCCGCATGCAATTGCCAACGACCAACAGGTAACTTGATATCCACTTTGACCTGGTCGATGCTCAACAGCTGCTGATCCCCCCAGAACAACTGACCCGGATTGTCTTCACCGTCACGCCCTGACAGGGCAACATAAAAATGTTGCTGTAGTCCGGTCAGCCGGACGCGTTCCAGCAGTGGTTCCAGCGGCATAATAGCGGCAATCACGCCCCAGACACTTTGATCGTTGAGCAGCACCGGCACCCGCACCACCAAACCTGAACCGCCCTGCAGTAAATTGACCGGCCCCGCCACCACAGGTTTGGACAGCGCCAGTGTTTTTTCAATAGCAGCAAGCTGATTGGGAATATTGCGATAATCCACGCCGATAATGGCTTCATTACCAGGCAAGGGGTAGACATAACGGATCACTAAATCAGGCGCAACGGCAATATGGCGAAAATGCGGGTAATTGTGCAGCAACAACGAAACCCGGGCGTCCAGGCTGTTTAAGTCGATTTGTGGGTTTAGCACCAGTTCACTGCGGATTGAATCGAGCGCAACCACACCACTGTTGACCACACCTTCCAGTTCAGAAGCATAGTTGGTCAGCGTTTGCAGCAGCTGATAACGCTGAGATTCAATATATTTGGCGCGCTCCTGCCATAACATGGCCACCGCAAGCGCTGACAACAAAAAAAACACCAGCACTGTGACAGTTCTGGGGTGTCTGATAAAAAAGTTGCTGTGATATGGTTCAGCAGTATTTTGTAATATTGAGACTGGTGCGGAATTCAAATCGATAGCCCGGAATTTAGCTTCCACGGAACTCTAACAGGGGTTCGTGTTCTTGGCTACCTCTGTGTTTTGGAAAATCCGCCTTAGTTTGATGCAGATCGTTTTTTCGGAACCCAGGCCCAGACAAATTGAGCCAGCACAGGTTCAACGCCAACTTCATCCAACAACTGCACCTGCACTGTTACTTCGCCTTTTTCCTGATTGCGAATGTTCGCAATTTGCTCAGGAGTCAGGCTGGCGATGGCCGTCAGTTGCCCCGTGGCTCTTTTGACATAATCCAGATGCATAGATTTTAACAGTGGCAGTCTGTCGTCCGGCACATGCATGCCCACCAGAAAACCAGTGGCGGATTCACCCAATAACGCCATAGCAGCGGCATGTACTGAACCTATATGGTTTTGCACTTTACGGCGGTTTTTCTGCACTAAACGCGCTTGCTGAAAATTCAGCTGCTGGATCTGAATACCGGCGGTACCGGCAAATTTTACGGCGCGTCCGAACAATTGGGATAATAAAAATGATTGTAAAAACGCCGGCGCAGTGCTGACTTTGGTGACAAGGCGGCTGAGTTTGTTATTGGCTTCCATACTGGTCTAACCTGTTTTGATCATGCGCAGAAATTAGCAGTTGCGCTTTGAAATAACAAGCGAAGCTGCCCAGCTAAAACCATAAACAAAGGAAATAACCAGCCACAGCATGAATTGCTTGGTTTTAAATTAAATTTGACTGGGTAGCTGTCAGAGATGACAGAAAATTGGAGCGGGCAACGAGATTCGAA
>DPJG01000019.1 GCA_003543135.1 Rheinheimera sp. | reverse complement strand
GTGCATAGGACAGCGGCACTTCGTGGATATCCGGAGCCCGTCGCTGTATTGCCGGTACTGCATGGGTTTCCTGTAACAGGCTAACCAACTGAGGTTTCACAGACCTGATTTGCTCAGTCAGCTCCGGTGTCAGTAACTCTTTGCGCCCTTTGATCCTTAAATTTTGTTCATCATCCAGCCGCAGTTCAATACCACGCAGCTCCAGCACGCTGAGCAATTCGACAAGGTCTTTCATATCACTTCTTCCACTTCGTTATCGGCAATACTGTCCTTTGCCCCGGGGCTCAGGTGCTGCGCTTTATTAAACAGATTGATCAATGTGGCCATCTGGCGGATGACGGGTTCTTCGAACACGCGCTGGACCGGCAAACGAACCTGAAATTGTTGATGAACTTTGGTGATCAGCTTAATCATCGCCAACGAATTGCCGCCAAGTTCAAAGAAATTATCTGTCACCCCCAGGGTCTCTGGCTCCAGTGACAGGACTTCTGCCCACATCACCTGCAGCTGCTGTTCCACAGCATTGACAGGCGGCTGAGTGCCTCCGCTTGCAACAGGTGCAGGCGCAGCCCCATGGCGCACGCCGGTCGTCAGCGCTGCAGAAACCGGAAAGTTTCGTAATACCAGACTCTGGTCCTGCACTGCTGATGACATTAATCTGAGCAGCTCCTGAGCCATCAGCACAATTCTGCTGCTGTCAAACAAGGCCGTGTTGTACTCCCAGCTCAGGTGCAAAGTGCCATCCTGTTCAATGGCATTTACTGACAGTTCGTATTTTGCCTGCGTGATATGCGACGTCAGCGGTGTTACTTCAAGTTGATCAAGCTGCAACGGCTGCACGTCGTGATTATGATAATCAAGCATGATCTGAAACAATGGGCTATGACCGGCATGCCGTTCAGGCTGCAGCCGTTCAACCAGCATCTCAAAAGGCACCTGCTGATTGGCATAGGCAGCAAGCAGCTTCTGTTTGCTTTGTGCTATCGCTGCGCTTACGGTCAGCTCAGCAGTCACCTGGGTCCGGATCACCAGCACATTGGCAAACAGACCTATCAGCTCACTGACTTGTGGTTGTTCACGATTGGCAACAGAACAACCAATGACGATATCCTCACTATTGCTGCAAAGCGCCAGCAGACTGGTAAAGATCGCATGCAAGCCCATGTAAAGCGTTGCGCCCTGTTGCAGGCACAGCTGCCTGAAGTGCCGGAATACCTCGCTGTCCAGCTGACAGTGGTAGACTGCACCATCATAAGACTGCAGCGCCGGGCGGGCAAAATCGGTGGGCACCTGGTGCACTGCCGGCAAAGCGGCCAACTCCCGGCTCCAGTAATCCAGTTGGGATTGCAGCACATCATCGGTGAAGCAACTGCGTTGCCACTGCGCATAATCTGCATACTGTATCTCTGCGGCTGGCTGCGCCACAGCTATACCAAGGCATGCTGCATGATATGCTGCTGACAGCTCGCGCGATAAAATTCCAACGGACCAACCGTCTGCAGCAATGTGATGCAACATCAGCTGCAGACAATATTGCTGCGCCGACAGCTGTATCAGCATGCCCCGCAACATCAGATCAGCACCCAAATCAAAGCCAAGTTGCATATCAGCATCAAGCAGCGCCTGCAGCTCTAACCCCTGCGCTGGCTCTGCAAGATCACAAAGATGATGTTGTTTCAGGCTAAAACCCGTAGCCGGCAATATATGCTGGTGCAGCTGAAGCTGCAGGTCGTGTTTAAATACAGTGCGCAGACTCTGATGGCGCTGCAGTATGGTGGCAATAGCCTGCTCCAGCGCCTTAACCTGCAACGGCCCTTCTATCATCAGGGTCAGCGGAATATTGTATTGTGAGTTACTCCCTTCAATTTGCGACAGTAGCCACATCCTTTGCTGCGCAAAGGACAGCTGCAGGGGTAAATCATCCTGCGCTTTTTGTATCGCCGGTTGTGGATCCAGCCCATGTTCTGTAGCCAGCAGCTCAGCCAATCCCGCAATATCCGGCGTGCTGAAAATTGCCTTCAGCGGTAATCGTTTCTTCAGCCGCTGTTGAATCAGACCGAGTAACCGCGTCGCCAGCAACGAATGTCCGCCAAGCGCAAAGAAGTTATCATCGATGCCGACCCGCTCCACCCCAAGCAAACACTGATAAATCTCACACAATGCCTGCTCAATGCTGTGACGCGGCGCCCGGTAAAGACGATCAGTCTGATTCCAGTCAGGACAGGGTAATGCTGCCCTGTTGATTTTACCGTTCGGTGTTAATGGCATCGCCGGCAGCACAACATACTGCGCAGGTAACATGTGGCGTGGTAATTGTTCTGCCAGACTATTATTCCATCGCTGCCGCAATTGCTCTGCTGAACCTGCCTCACCGCCAGCCATCACCACATAAGCAACCAGCCGCATTTCAGCACGCGGGTCCTTTAATGCCAGCACAACGGCTTCCTGAATGTCAGGACAAATCAGCAGGACGTTTTCTATCTCAGAGAGTTCAACCCGCAAACCGCGGATTTTGACTTGTTGATCGATCCGGCCTAAATAACAGAAATTGCCATCAGGTAACCAACGCACCAGGTCGCCGGTCCGGTACAAACAGCGGCCTGCCGACCATGGTGGCCGCACAAACCGCTGCTGGGTCAGTTGCGGGTTATTCAGATAACCAGCGGCGATGCCATCACCGCCAATCAGTAGCTCTCCGATGGCACCTGCCGGCACAGGCATTAAAGCCGCATTCACAGCATACAACTGAGCGCCGGGTCTGGCCTGGCCAATCGGAATGGCACGATCGTCCGACTGGTCAGTCACCGCATAACAGCTACTCCAGACGGTCGCTTCAGTTGGGCCATATTCGTTAAACAAAGCGGCATGCGCGACCAGACGGCGATGGGTGCGCACCAGTGACATGGTAAAAGCTTCGCCCCCCAGGATCACTGTCTGCAGTGCCGGCAAATCAGCTGGGGTCATCCCGGCCAGTAACTCTTTGTAAACGGCCTGGCCGCACATCAGATAATTGACCGCGGTTTTGTCCAGCACCTGCAACATAACAGCAGGCTCAAGCAGCGCGTCTTTGGGGACTATGACAAAACTGCCACCGGTCAACAGGCTCCAGAACAGGCCTCCGATATAACAATCCAGCGCATAAGAACTCAGTACCATCAGTTTAACCTGTTGCTCACCATAAAATTCACGGCGGGCCAGACTGGAACTGAGCAGATTATCCGCTCCGAGCATTACCCCTTTGGGCATCCCTGTGGTACCGGATGTATAAATAACATAAGCAAGCCTGCCATGAACCGGACTGAAGACGGCGCATTGCTGCCGGCATTGCTGCAACTGCCTTGTCAGTTCGGCATCATCCAGTAACAGTACCCTGATGTGGTGCAGATCAGCGGCTGAATTTCCCATGCCGATTACCAGACAGGCACCGGAATCCCCGAGCATGTACTGGCGTCTTGCCAAAGGAAATTCGGGATCCAGCGGTACAAATGCCGCACCGCATTTCAGCACCGCTAACATCGCAATCACCAGCTCAAATGAATGCTCCATGCAAATCCCGACCAGAGAGTCCGGTTGCACCTGATGATACATTTGCAGGCATAACGCCAGTTCGGTTGCACGCTGTTCCAGTTCAGCATAACTGAGTACAGCGTCATCAAACTGCAGTGCAACACGCTGCGGATAACGGGCCGCTACAGCGCTTAATGTATCTGCCAAAGTTGTTTCAGCCTGTTGCTGATCACAGATGCTGGTCTTTAATAACTGCGGTTTAGCTGCCGGTTCCATTAAAAACACCGGTTTTTCTGGCTGCTCCAGCATTAATTCCGTAAATCTGATAAAGCTGTCAGCCATCTGCTGTATTGAATGATGATCAAAGAGGTCAAGGCTGTATTCCCAGCAAAGTTCCAATCCGGCCGGCGACTCCTGTGCGATCAGACTCAAATCATATTTGGTCTGCCCTGCCGGTGGCGTCAATCCTGTCACTTGCAGACCATCAAGCTGCAACTCCGGCCCTTGCTGATTTTGCAGAACCAGCATGACCTGAACCAGCGGGCTGTAGCTGGGGGTTCGTTCTGGCTGCAAACGCGCAACCAGCATCTCAAAAGGCGTCTCCTGATGCGCATATGCGTCTGATAACAAGGTTTTGCTCTGATCCAGCACGGTATGAAAGTTAGGTTCTCCGCTAAGGTCGCTGCGCAGCACCAGAGTATTGACAAAAAAACCAACGATCTGTGCAGTGTCCGGCACAGAACGGTTCGCCACCGGCGTGCCAATTACAATGTCACGCTCATAGCTGAACCAGGCCAGCAACACGCTGTAAATAGCATGCAACCCCATAAAAAGGCTGGCATGACGCGACTGACAATAGCTGTTGAGACGATGCAGCAGCGCGGGCGGAAGCACAGATTGGATCTGAGCTCCCCGGAAACTCTGCACAGGCGGGCGGAACTTATCCAGTGGCAAACGGTGTAACTGGGGCATGCCTGCCAGCTTTTGCTCCCAGTACAACAATTGTTGCTCCAGTTTTCCTGAGACCAGGGATTGCTGCTGCCAGCATGCATAATCTGCATACTGCAGGCGCAGCGCCGGCAGTGCAGGTTGCAAGCCCATCTTCAGCTGCCGGTAGACAACACAGAATTCTTCCGTCAGCTGCTGAAGCGACCAGCCATCCAGAATGATATGGTGAGCCACAATAAGTAATAAATGCTCTTGTGCCGCGGTTTGCAGTAAATAAGCACGCAACAGATTGTCCTGTTGCAGGTCAAAAGGCTGTTCGATCAGTTGCGCCAATTGGCTTCTGACATCCTCTGCCGCTAAGTCAGGACAACAGATTTCAAAGGCAATGGGCGGTCGGATAATTTGTACAACATCATGCTCCGCGTCCGGTACAAATACTGTCCGCAGCGACTCATGCCGTTGCGTCAGGAAAGTCAGACTGGCATTGAGGAGCGGCAGCTTGGGCTCACCGCTGAGTTTCAGCATGGTTGTCATATGGTAGTGGCTGCTGCCTTCGATTTGATCAATCAGCCATAACCGGCGCTGGGCATAAGAAAGCGGCAAAGGCTGCTGCCGGCATACAGGCTGAATCGGCGGAAAACTCTGCTGCTCTGCCTGCTGGTCCAATACCAATGCCAGCTGGCGGA
>DPJG01000011.1 GCA_003543135.1 Rheinheimera sp. | reverse complement strand
GTGCATAGGACAGCGGCACTTCGTGCAGTGGCGCAGCTTTGGTAATCACCGGCAATTCACCTTCCTGTTGTTGCAGGTAGCTGATAATGTCATCCCGATGCGCAGCAATCAGACTCCGCAGCTCCGCAGATAAACCACCTTTAAGTGCCTTAAATGACAATTTTCCCGCCGTCAGAAACAGTCTGACCCCTTGCGCTGCTGCCATCAGTACAATATCTGCTGCCACTAAATTTCTCCCTCTTCGATCATCGACATATCGGCACTGTCTAATTGCCGGTTCAGTTCCAGGCGTTGCAAATAATTTGCTAAAGTGCGCACCGTCGGAAAATGAAAAAACTCCCTGACGGTGACGACATAACCAAGTTGTTGCCTGATTTCACTGAGTACTTTCATCACCAGTAATGAATGGCCACCATGTCTGAAAAAATCATCAGTAACTGACAGCGGTGTTTTGGACAAAGTGGATTGCCAGATTTGCAGTAACTGCTGTTCCAGCCCGGACTGTGCCCCGATCACCTCATGTTCCATTGTCTGCAGCCAGCTTTCGAGCAACTGAAGGCGATCTACTTTACCGTTCGTATTCAGCGGCAGAGCGTCACAGACCACAAACTCTGCCGGAACCTGTGCCAGCGGCAGTTGACTCAACAACAGTTGCCGCAGTGCCTCAGTGAAGGCGACCCGTTGTGAAGGCGCCACTGTATCCGCAACCACAAAGGCCACCAGTTGCTCAGCGTCATGCCGTTGACACAACAAAACCTGTGCCTGCGTCACTTCGGGATGATTGAGCAGTGCATGTTCGGTTTCACCGGGCTCGATTCTGACCCCTCTGAGCTTCAACTGAAAGTCCATCCGGCCGAGAAACTCCAGCTGGCCGCTCTCCAGCCAGCGGACTTTATCCCCGGTTTTATAGACGCGTTGCGGTTGTTGCCCCGGAAGCGTCAGCAGGATAAAACGCTCTGCCGTCAGCTCAGGCCGGTTGAGATAACCACGGGCCACGCCTGGCCCCCCGATATACAACTCACCGGGCACACCAATAGCAGTTTCATGACCCTCAGTATCCAGCACATACAGCAGATAAGTAGCAAATGGCTGACCAATAGGAACACTGATGGCAGACTGCAACTGGTCATCCTGCCGGTTTACTTCGTAAATAGTTGCCGCAACAGAAATTTCGGTTGGGCCATATTCATTAAAAAATCGACAGCAGGGTAACAACTGCCGGCTCCAGTGCAGTGCTAACGGAGCCGGAAATTGTTCACCGGCCACCATAATCAAATGACGGGCAGCTGGCTGTGATTTTGTCAGATAGTGCTGCAACGCAACCAGATGGGAGGGGGTTAGCTTAAACAATAACGCAGCATCGTCATCCAGCAGGTAATCGGCCAGCAGCACCAAATCGGTTTCGTCAGCATCCAGTAGTTCGACATACAAGCCACTGAGCAACGGCAGATAGAGTGTGGAAACTGTGCCATCAAATAACAGCGGCGAACTGACCAGAGAGCCCTTGATCTCGCTGCCTGACAGGAACAGCTTCAACTGCTGCAGATAGTTACACAAACTGCGGTGTTCAACCTGAACACCCTTGGGTTGCCCGGTCGAACCGGATGTATAAAGCACATAAATCAGATCCTGAGCCGTTGCCGGCTGCGTTGTCAGATTTTCCGCACTGTCACCGCAACATTCAGTGAGTAGCTGACTGCAATCCAGCGCAAGTGTCGCTGCACCACACTGCTGGTAAATGCCAAGCTGAGACTGATGGCAGAGTATCAGGCTGATATCGGCATCCCTGACCATAAATTGCAGGCGGGCGACGGGTAACTTTGCATCCAAAGGCACATAAGTACCGCCTGCTTTCATCACGGCCAGCAATGCAACCAGCATATTTGCACTGCGTGGCATCCCGATACCAACCCGGGTTCCGGTACGGACTCCCCGCCGGATAAGCGCCCGGGCCAGTTGATTGCTGCGCTCATTGAGTTGCTGATAGGTCAGAGTATCTCGCCCGCAAATCAGCGCCAGCTGTGTGGGCGTCTGCTGCACCTGTCGTTCAAATAGTTCGTTCAGCCGTAGTGCAGGCTCTGCGACCACCGGCTGTGTTGTAACAGGGTCAAGGCGCGCTATCTGTTGTCCGGCTAACGGGATCCCGGCCAGGCGCTGATCTAATCCCTGTATTGCCATAGCTTGCAGGACGCCTTGCAGATGCTGGAGCAAGCGGCGCACCGTTGTGGCGGCAAAAACATTACGGCTATAAGTGACCCTGATTGCTAACGATTCGGTATCAAAAATATTAAACAGCAGCTTATAGGCGGTATGTTCAGCCGAACCCGAGCCCTGTACACAAAATCCAACCTCAGAGTGCAGTGTCGGATTATAAAGTGCATCCGGGAAATTCTGATAAACCACTAAGGTATCAAACAGGGCGGAACCGGCACCAAAACCGCTCTGTCGCTGAATGTCACCAAGGCCGAGAAAACCATAAACTCCGGCATCTAACGAGGCGCTATGTGTTTGTTCAACTAACTGGCGTAAGGTCGATTCTGGCTGAATGCGAACCCGAACCGGCAGCGTATTCAAAAACATACCTATCATACGCTCGATATCAGGCACTTCAGCCGGACGTCCGGAAACTGTGGTTCCAAACACCAGATCCGCATCCCCGCTGTAGCGATGTAACAGCAAAGCCCAGGCAGCCTGAAACAAGCTATTCATGGTACGTGCTTCCCTGCGGGATAACACCTTGAGTTGTTCCGTCAGTTCTTTGGACAACTCACAATACTCGTTATCAAAACCACTGCTATGCGCACTCAACGGCAAGGTATCGATGTGCAGTGCATTGTTTTGTACAAAGCCCGCCAGATAAGATTGCCAGTAGTGGCCTGCCACTTGCGGATCCCTAGCCAACAACCAGCGCAGATAATTCTTGTATTGGCCAAAAGCCAGAACAGGTAGCGGCTTTTGGTGGCGCAATGCTTCATAACAACTTAAAAATGCATTAAATATCAAAGGCCGACTCCAGCCATCTGCAATAGCGTGATGCTGTGCCCACACAAAATAATATTGCTCTGGCTGCAGCTGAATCAGTTGGATCCGCATCAGCGGCGCCTTACCGAGATCAAAGCCTTGTTTGCGCTCGTCCTGCATCAGCTGTTGCAGGTCGAGCTGTTGTTGCGCGGCAGTTTTGTCACACCAGTTGTGCCATTGAACGGTCAGACGGGCCGACGTTGTGATCACCTGATGAAAGACGCCATCGTCACCAATAAAAAATTGTGACCTGAAAGCGGGGATCTGATGCACCAGTTGTTGCCAGGCCTGTTCAAATGCGCTGACATCCAACTGTCCTTTCAGCACGCAAAAATTCATGTTGGTATAAGATGCACCGGCATCTTCCAGCCCGTGAAATAACATCCCGGCCTGCAAGGGGGTTACCGACCAGATGTCAGCAATATCAGCATACTGCAAACTAATCTGCTGCAATTGTGCCGAGGTTAACCGCGCCTCGGGAAAATCAACAGCGCTAAGTGGTAACTGACCGGACAGCACTGTGATCAGCGCCTGTTTATGAAGACTGAGCTGACTTTTCAGCTCATCATTCAACCGACCATGCGGGTCCAGTACTTTTAATTTTCCCTGCACCAGACCCAGTTCAATCTGTTGGGCGTGCAGTGCATCGAATAAGGCTTCAAGTTTCATGATCAATGACGTTCCTGCCGTTGTATGGATGTCAGTCAAAAGAGTGGCAGGCAGACAACTCACGCGTGAGTTGTCTGCCTGTGACGCGTTCTGGCCTGCATGCTCAGCTCATTATGTCTGCCAGTTCCCAGGGACGCGCCATCCCGACCAGCACCTTACGCTCACCACTAAAAGGTAAACGTCCATGGGTACAGCGCATATTGTCAAGCAACAACAAATCGCCGTCTTGCCATTGAAACACCACCATTTGCTCCAGATACAGCTGATTGATCAACGCAATACTTTCCGCTGGAATAGGCGAACCATCACCAAAACAGACATTTCTTGGTAACGACTCCTCAGTGTAAAGAGACCGCAACTGCTGATACTGCGTCACAGGTAAAGTCGAAGGATGAAATAAATGCGCCTGATTAAACCAAAGCCTCATCCCGGACACCGGATGCCGTGCTACCGCCGGGTTCACTTGCCAGGTTCGCAAGGTTCCGTCATCCAGCCACTGTCGTTCAATCTGATGCCGCTGACAATAATCATCCACTTCGGCGCTATTGTCCGTTTGAAACACTTCGGTCCATGGTAAATCAAATTCAGAGTAATTACGGATGTATTTCAGTTGTTTACGCTCAAACTCATCCACCAGCTCAGGCGGCAGTAACTGCAGCAGGCGCCCACTGTCACATATCGGCGTTTCTCCGCCTTGTGCTGACGCTTTGACACAATGAAAACCAATCCTTAACGGCCACTGCCGGGCATAGGCACATTCATTGTGCTGAACAATGACGGCCTCTGAATGATACTCCGTTGACGTGTATATATTGTCACGTAAGCGGGTTCTGGGGGTGGAACGGTACTGATACCCCATCAGGGCATCACCAAATAACAGTTCCAGACAAACCGCCAGCTTTTTGCTGCCACTTATGTCCATTCCGCGCAGCAACAAAGCGCCATGCTGATTCAGCATGGCATCGACCAGTGTGGCATGGTCAGAACACCATTGTCTGACATCCGCCGTTGCCGGCACGTCAAACACCAGCGGCCAGGAACCTGGGGTGTTGACGGCTCCCGCAGGCCTTATTGTTGTATTCTGATCCATTTATCCTGCTCCGACGCAGCCTTTCACTGAGGCTGCGGACTACTCAATATCTATGCCATACGCATCAAGCATCGCCTGATCTGCCACCTGCCGTTTGGCATGCTGCACCCTGAGTTCCTGATAGCTGTGTGCCTGTTGCGCCCTTTGTGATAAAACCATCAGCTCCTGCTCCAGCATGAGCCGGAACTGAGCCAGTCGTGCCAGCTGCGACTCTGGCAGCTGTGCCTGCAGCTGCATGCTCAGATGGTTTGCTTGCAGGCTGAATGTCAGCTGCAACAGCTGTCCGGATCCCACTATTGCGGCATCGGCCATGCCGACAGGCGTAAACAGCGGCGCAAGCGCTATTTCTTCCAAACAACGTACCGTCATCAGCCATTGCCCGCTGCTTTTTATCAGTGTCGTCGCACTTTGGATGAAATCCGGCAACTCAGGTACGGCCAGCAGAGGGCTGTGGCTGAGCGCCTGCCGGAATTGCTCCTTCACCGCAAGAATCCAGCTATCAACATCAGTCGCCTGCACTTGCGGCAATAGAACAGGCACCAGCTGAGTAAGATTGCCCTCAGGCAAAAGCTGGCCACACTCCACGGCTCCCTGCCGGCCGTCACAAAGCATGTTCACCAACGACGGAACTTGCTGCTGCCACTGCCAAAAGGCGCGGGCACTGAGTAACAGACACAACTCATCGGCAGATAGCTTCAGTGACGTCATCATCAGCTGCCAGTCCACAGTTGCCGGCGTTATCCCAAAGTGCCAGTGCTGCTGCGTGCTCACCAGGGCTTCCGAGGGTCTGGGTTCAGCGACCGCCAGCGATGTTAATTTATCCTGCCAGTACGCTTTATGCTGCCATTGCTGTTCCTGATACAGGCTCAATTGCTGATGGTGCCAGCCGATAGTACTGACTCCGGCTGCGGCGGATTTTGTCGCCGCTTTAGCGGGTGCCACCAGCTCAGCAATATCTTCCAGTACCCGCAACCATGAATATTGATCCCAGCATAATGCGTCTGCCTGAACCAAGAGTCTGCAACCATAGCTGCGGTGTGACATCAACACAATCCGGAACTGGCCACTCTGGCTGGCAAATGTATCAATGGCGGCCATCACTGCACTATCCAAATCCACCTGGTCGGGCAACAGCACTGCTTCATACAAGCCGGCAACAAGCCTGTTCTTGTCTGCAATACCTGGGAGTGTCAGGCCCGGCTTTGTGCGATCAACCTGCAACCGGCACAAATCATATTTTTCGATTAACTGTCGCAGTAACAGCTGCAGTTGCGCTGTTTCAAGCTGCAGCCATTGCTGGCTGATTGCATGCAACTGACGACGGGTCTGCACCTGTTGTGTCCACAGCACCTGCTGCCATGCACTGAAAGACAAACAGGCCGCCTGCTCTGCATCCGGCCATTGCTCCCGGATCAAGGTGGCTAACTCAGCCGGCGTTGGCCGCTCAAATACCGACCGGACCGTTAAAGCCGGGTAATATCGATTCAGCTTTGCCACCAGCTGTAACGCTTTGACAGAATCTCCGCCACAAGCGAAAAAGTGATCATGCACACCCACAGCCTCAACGGCCAGTACCTGTCGCCATATGTCACACAACAGCACTTCAAGCTGATCAGCCGGCGCACTCTGTGCTGTGGTTCCGGATACTAAATCCGGCATCGGAAGCGCTGCGCGGTTGACTTTGCCACTCGGTGTTAATGGTATCTGGTCCACCAAAACATAAATTGAAGGTACCAGTGGGCCAGGCAAGAGCCGCGACAGTTCATGTTGCAACATCTCCCTTAAAACGGCATTGCTCACTGCTGCTGCAGACTCTGTAACGACGAGGTAGCTTACCAAACTTTGGCCACCAGGCAAATCTTTGGCAAGGGTCACAGCCGCTTGCACCATCGGCAGCGTACACAAGGCCTGATCAATCTCGGCCGGTTCAATACGCCAACCGTTTATTTTCACCTGCTGATCGGCACGACCTAAATATTCCAGCACCCCATCCGGGCGCCAGCGTGCCAAATCCCCGGTCCGGTAAATTCGTTGTTGTGGCACCAGGCTGCAAGCGACAAATTTTTCCTGGTTCAGCCCGGGTCGATTCAGGTAACCACGCGCCAGCCCTACACCGGCCAGACAGAGCTCGCCGACACAACCTGTTGGCAGCAACATTCCCGCATCATTTAACACTAACACCTGCGTATTATCGATGGGTTTGCCGATAGGCACGTTAGGATGTCCAGGCTCACAACGCCAGTAGGTCACGTCTATTGTTGCCTCAGTCGGACCATAAAGATTGTACAACTCAGCTGATGGACATTGCTGACTGAAACTGTCCACCAGATGAGCGCCGAGCGCCTCACCACTGCAAATCACAGTGCGAATGCCAGCACAGGTTTGCAGCAAGCCCGATTGCAGCATCACGCCAAACATCGCCGGCACAAAATGAAGCATAGTCACACCGGCAGTCCGGATTAAATCTGCCAGGTATTGCGGGTCTTTGTGGCCATCAGGCGATGCCAGCACCAAACGGGCACCGCAGATCAGTGGCAACAGCAGTTCCCATACTGACACATCAAAGCTGTACGGTGTTTTTTGCAGAATAACGTCCAGGGCCGAGACATTAAATTGACGCTGCATCCATTGCAGCCGGTTTACCAGCGCCCGATGTTCAATCATCACACCTTTGGGCATACCTGTTGAGCCGGAGGTGTACAACAGATAAGCCAGGTGATGCGGCTGCAACCCTATCTCCGACAAATCCGGGTTTTCCTCGCTGTAACTAGCCAACATTTGCTGTACAGCGCTGTGATCCACACACAAGACAGCACAAGTCCAGTCCATCTGCAAAAGCGCCTGCTGAGTCAGCACCAGACTTACCCCGGCATCCTGTTGCATATACTGCAGCCGCTGGGCCGGAAAAGCAGGATCTAAAGGCACATAAGCCCCACCAGCTTTCAGAATGGCCAGTATGGCAATAAGCATGTGTTGCGAGCGCTGCATGCAAATACCAACCCGCATATCAGGCTGAATATGATGTTCTGCCCGCAGCCAGTGGGCCAGTTGATTCGCCCGGGCATTCAACTGCTGATACGTCAGCACTCCTGCTTCGGATTCTGCGGCTATCGCCAGCGGCTGGCTTCGCACCGCCGTTTCAAAAAGCTGATGAATACAGCAGTCTGCACTAAATGGCTGTGCTGTTGCATTCCATTCAATCAATTGTTGTTGCCGGCTCTGTGCCGAAACCAGGCTGACACTGAGCACCTCAGTGTCAGCATTTTGTGTTAACAACTCAAGCAAGGAATCCAGCGCCATCGTCATCGTATGCAACAGCTCATTGGCAGCTATCGGTTGACGTACCTGTACCTCGAAGGCAAAACGGTCACCAAAATCATCAACCAGCAGCTCAACCGGATAGTTTGTGCTTTCATGATAACTTAGCATGCTGTAGCCATCGCCTTGCCCGGTCGCCGCCTGGCGGGAATGGCGGTAATTGAGTAGGGCGTTAAAAAGCGGGCCCGCAACATCAGCGCAACCCAGCGCCTGTGGCAACGGTGTCTGCTCATAAGCCATCAGGCTACTGAACTCTGCATTGATCAGCTGCAATAGTGCCGGAGCTGACAAGGCTTTCAGATTAAGACGCAGTGGTACTGTATTGATAAATACACCCATCATGTGTCCGACATCGGACATGGATTGCATCCGGCCAGAGGCGACAGTACCGAACACTATGTCATGGCGACCACTGCACAGA
The DNA here is from genome assembly GCA_003543135.1 of Rheinheimera sp. Lineage (GTDB taxonomy): Bacteria > Pseudomonadota > Gammaproteobacteria > Enterobacterales > Alteromonadaceae > Pararheinheimera. The sequence continues at coordinate 9,092 of DPJG01000011.1, read as the reverse complement.
CTGACAACCATGGCCCAGGCGGCATGAAACAGCACAGCCGGACTGATGGCCAGCTGTTTGCACAATATTTTAATTTGTTGCGACTGCTGATCGGACAACCAGGTGGCAGCGCTGGTCAATTGTTGGCCGTCACCATAAATATCTTCCAGTCCGAACATCAAAGTTCCACCATCAAGCCCGGCCAGCCTGCTCTGAAAATAAGACCTGGCATCCAGTTGCTGCTGCTGATGAAACACATGGGCAATAAAATCACGATAAGGCAGGGCTGGCGCTAACTGAGCACTCTGACCAAAGAGAAAACCGGCAAGTTCTTCACTCAGAATTTCCATGCCAATGTGGTCGGCAATAATGTGATGAAAACGCAATAACACATAGTGCTGCGGCAAAGTGGCCACGCTGGCTACTTCCAGCTCAATCAACGGAGCCCGCTGCAAATCCATGCGCTGCGGTTGGCGGATAAACTGCTGCAGATATAGCTCCAATGTCGCCAGATCGTCAAACTGCCGCGTCTGCACAGGTAAGCTGGCCTGGTGCAGAACCACCTGAACCTGTTGTGGTAATCCTTGCCAGGCGATTTGGGTACGCAGTACATCATGCCGATCAATAACAAACTGGATCCCGTCGATAAATTGCTTTAAGGCAGCGCTGTGCTCCAGCCGGAATGTCAGGGGACGCACATAGGGATCTGCGGCTGTGCTGGTGATGTGATGAAACAAAATCCCCTGCTGCAACGGCCCCAGCATATAAATATCTTTTATATTTTGGACCCCGCCTTCCACAGTGCTGACAATGTGATCAATATCTTGTTGCGACAAGCTGGCCAAAGGCAACAAATCCGGTGTGATGCGGGTCAGTCCGGGCGGCAATCCGGCGGGCGTCTGCGACGCTGAATCCGCAGCACCACCTGCCACAGGTTTAAGCACTGCGGCCAAAGCCGACAGCGTGGCGTGCGCAAAAATATCTTTGGGATCCAGCTTGATGCCATGTTCCAATAGTTTTGCTGCGACCTGTAACGCAAGGATGGAGTGACCGCCTAATGCAAAAAAGTTATCAGTGCGCCCCACCTGTTTGACGCCAAGTACCTCACACCAGATTTGCGCTAACACCATTTCTTCGCGGCTGACTGGCGCCTGATGCTCAAACTGCTGCTGACGATATTCGACTGTGAGTAAGGCCTGACGATCAATTTTACCGTTGGCTGTCAGTGGTAACTGCGGCAACGGAACATAAACATCAGGCACCATATATTCAGGCAACCACTGTGATAACCGGCTTTGCAGGGCTGTTCGCAGATCGGTTCCAGCCTCTGATACCTGCGGCGAAGTCACAAGGTAAGCCACCAGAATTTTTTGCCCATCTGCGCCATCCCGTGCAACCACTGCTGCATCCAGAATACCTTCACATTCTGTCAGTGCCTGTTCAATTTCTCCCGCTTCAACCCGGTAACCGCGGATTTTTAGCTGTCCATCATTACGGCCAACATAACTCAGGCTGCCATCTTGCTGCCAGTAAACGAGGTCACCACTGCGGTATAACAACATATCCGGCTGATTGGGATCGCTCAGAAAACGTGTTGCTGTCAGGCTTTCTGAACCACAGTAACCATCAGTTACACCGCTGCCCCCTATATATAATTCACCAACCACACCGATCGGCAGCGGTTGCATGGCAGGGTCCAGCACCAAGAGCCGGGTATTGTGCAAAGGCCGGCCTATGCTGACACCAGCGGCAGCATCATCCCCCTGTGCCTGCCATTGCACATAACTGCACCCCACTGTGGTTTCGGTCGGGCCATATTCGTTAAACAGTTTTGCTGCAGGGAAAAAGTGCATAAATGCCTGACAATGCCCGTGTAACAGCCGCTCCCCCCCAACCACAAAACAATGCGGAATTTTGCTGTTAAATAACGGAATAGCTTGTGACAGTTGTTGCGTCAACGCCACCAGATGAGCAGGCGTCAATTTAAACACTTGCGCCACCTGAGCCCGCATTAAGTGGCTGGCAAGCTCAGCAATAAGATTGGCAGCGGGCATTAAAGTACAGGGTAAGCCGATACACAACTGCGGAAGTAACACTGTCACAGAAGCGTCAAAAGCTAATGACGTACTCAACACACTTGCACTCTGCTGCGGATAATAATGCGCAATACAATGTTCAATATAATTGTTCAGCTGCCGGTGCCCGACCTTCACCCCTTTGGGCTGTCCGGTAGAGCCGGACGTATAAATAATGTATGCCAAATGCTCCGGCCGCAGCCCCGTCTCGTCAGACCTCAATGGTTCTGCCGGATAACTGGCGAGTTGTTCCTGCAGCTCCACGGAATCCAGACAGACCACATCGGCTAACAAGGCTGACATGCCGGGATCGCTTGTTGTTAACAGCAAACGGGCACCACTATCCTGACAGATATAGCGCAACCGATTGACCGCTGTGAGCGGGTCAAGCGGCACATAGGCTGCGCCAGCCTGCAGCACCGCCAATATAGCAACCATCATGGAGCAGGATGGCTGCAAACAAACGGCAACCCGGCTGCCAGGACCAATCCCATATTGCTGCTGCAGATAGCGGGCAAGCTGACTGACCTGAGTGTGCAGCTCACGATAACTCAGCTGTTGTTCATTCATGTGCAATGCGACATCGTCAGCACGCTGCCGGGCTGTTACTGCCAGTCGGCCAGGCAGCAAGTCAGTCGTAACCGGCACAACAGGACCATCCTGCCACTGCTGCAGCCGGGCCAGATCTTCTGGCGGCAGCAGCGGGGCATCTATCAGGGGAGCCGCCGGACATTGAATCATAAACTGCAATAACTGACTAAAACTGCTGGCATAGCGGCTGATAGTCGCGCCACTGAATAACGAGGTGGCATAATTCCATTCAAAAACATACTGCCCCTGCAATTCCACCACTGAGAATTCTAAATCCGCTTTGGTCGCCGCCTGAATTTGCTGCACAAACTGCATGCTACATCCGGGTAAATGAAAAACCGCATCCTGCTGTTGTAAATTGTGAAAGGTAAAAAATATCTGAACCAGTGGCAGAATTTGCGACGAACGCTGTGGATTTATCTTCTCAACCAGCACATCAAATGGCATGTCCTGATGCTGGTAAGCCGCAATCAGTTGTTCCCTGGTTTTTGCCAATAAACTGACAAAATCGCTACTGTCAAACTGGTTTCGCAGCACCAGCGTATTCACAAAACAGCCGATCATGCCTTCGAGCTCAGGCCGGGTTCTGCCGGCGACCGGTGTGCCCAGAACCACATCAGTCTGATTACTCCAGCGACTGATAAAATAACCAAACACTGTGTACAAAAACATAAAAGGGGTGACGCCTAAACGCTGGCACAGCTGATTAAGTTGTGCTGACAACAGGGGATCAAGCTGGACTGAATGTTGTCTGGCGTCGTACTGCTGATAGGCCGGCCGGTCGTAATCCATCGGCAAGCTATGTACCAGCGGAGCACCCCGCAGCTGCTCCTGCCAATACTGCAGCGCTTCATCGTACAGATCACGGTGTTCCTGAGCCCAATAAGCATAATCGAGATACTGCACCGGTAGCTCAGCATCAGTCGGATGACCTGTTTCTTTCAGCTGGCTGTAGATCCGCACCACTTCTTCACTTAACACCTGCAAAGACCAGCCATCCGCCGCGATATGGTGCAAGACCACGCCCAGACTGAATTTCTGTTCGCCGGTTTGAACCAGCATGGCCCGCAGCAACACATCATGCTGCAGATCAAAGGGCCGGTTTAATTCGCTTTCAAACAGTTCGTCAATATTTTGATGTGGCTGGGCTGCAGAATCCTGGCGGAGATCGACAAATTTCAGGTAAAACTGCGCATCTGCCCGCACAAACTGGAAGGGTTCTTTTGCATCATATCCTGTGCGCAGTATTTCATGACGCTTCACAATGTGCTGCAGCGTGGCTTCAAACAACGGAATATCAATTTCACCATGCAGCAGCAACTGGCAACAGATGTTGTTCTGGGTAGAATCCGGTGCATATTGGCTGGCAAACCACATGCGCTGCTGCGTGGGTGACAGCGGACCGGTCTGGGTTTTTAATCTGCTGATCGCATGATGGTGCGGACGGACACCGGTTTGCTGTTGCAAAAACTGACAAACCGCCTGTTTGTGCTCCCGCAGCAACAAAATCAGGTCCTGGCCGGGCATTTCATCAAACGCAACTTCTAATTGCTCACCATTTAACGACAGCTGCACATTTTGCTGGCTGCATAAGGCCATAATTTGGTCGACAATACTCACCTTTGCTCCTTAAAACCTGATCACATGCTTTTGCGGTTGTTCTTCAAACAGAAAAAACTCAGTGGCACCGCGGGCTGAGTTGATGATAGTGTCCCCGCTGATATCGGGAGTGGCTCGCAGGAAACAGCCGGCATATCGCCCCTGCAGCGCAAAAATGCCCCAAATCACCCGGTAAAAATCAAATCCGTGCTGTGGCTCGGCCAAAGGTATCGGATCCGGCTGCACATATTGCTGAATCAGCCAGCCTGGCTCAGTTGCTAATTGTTGATAAAGCCGGCACCAATCACCGGCAGGTGTGGAAGCGCCAACAACCACATCTTTACCCTGCATTGAGTAAGCTTTTTTAAACACCAGCTGTTGCTGATGGCTGCGGATAAATGCACCAGTGTCATAACGGCTACCTGCAAACACAAGTTCCGGGCAACCCAAGCGCACAGTCCATGGAATACACTGGCGCACCAGCTCCTGCTGGTATGGCACCAGCACTGACGCCGTTTCAGATTCATGAACTAATGCAAACAACAGTTTGTTACCTAACAAGGCATAACATAAAGAATCCGGATAATAGAACTGTGCTTTTTGCGCCATGGATTCCAATAAATTGAAAAAAGACTTAGGCAGATTGTCCAGACTGTCCGTATTCATAATCACGGCATCCATCTCGACACCCGCGAAAAACAGTCGCCCGTCAGGATCAAAACTTATTTGCTCAACCGACTGAAAATAATACAACCTTGCTGATGGCATCGTTTCCGGCCGGATTTTTTCCAATAACGCAGAAAACTCTTCACATAAATTCTGATAGAACTCCGCACTGATCGAAGAGGGCACAAACAAAAGCAAATTGCCGGCAGTCTGAGGCCCCTTCAGCCGGCGCGCGGCGTGGCAGTATGCCAACAGTAATTCAACCACTATATTGCGAAAACGGATGTTAAACTGGCGAAATTGTGGCCAGGCGTCCAGCAGTGACAGCACTTCAGGGTAAATCCAGCTATGCTGCCATCCGCCAAGCGAGGCACCGCTATTCACTTCAATCAGGCGCCATTGACCAGCCTCCTGCACTGCGTCATAACGCAACACCAGATCTTCAGGCTGCGTGAGCCGCGATGCAAATAAATCGACCTCCACCCTGGACACCCCCAAATATTCAGCAAGATATGCGGGGGCCTGCTCAGCATAAAAGCGCAGTACTTTATGCAGAGCAATCGGAAGTTCACGGCATAAAGCATCCATCTTTTCAATAAACTGCGGGTCTGCAATCAGCGGCCAGGGACTGACTTTATACTGCTGCGGATAACCCCGCATAAACAAAGGCACATTTTCCCCCATCGGTGGAAACGGCATTTTTTGTAGTTGTTCTGACTGACTCAGCCCCTCAATCAGGGTATGAAATGATGCGGAGTAGTTCAAACATTCTGTTCTGCGATCATGCAACGGCATTTTTGTTATCCTTCAAAACCGGCCACTTTTTGTGTATCAGAGGATCAGTAATTTTTTCTTTTCCATAACAGCATGCTGCGAATGTTGTTTTGCCAGCTCAGCCTGCAGGACATCGGCAACAGCACGAATACTGCTGTTCTGGAAAAACACCTTAAACTTCAGCTCGATGTGCCACTGCTGCCTGATCCGTTGAATAATCCGGTTTAACAACAAGGAGTTTCCCCCCAGATGAAAAAAATCAGCCATCACACTGATACGGCTCTCTTCCTGCCTGAGCACATCAGCCCAAATCTGTAGCAACAAGCGCTCAGTGCTGTTTGCCGGCAGCACCAAAACTTCAGTGGAAATATGCTGTGGCAATGGCAACGCACTTTTGTCCACTTTCCCATTGGCTTTTAACGGGAAAGCCTCCAGCCAGACAAAAGCGGCGGGTAAACAATAGGAGGGCAGCCGTTGAGCCAGCTGCTGCCGCACTGTAGATTCCAGTTCAGGCAGCGCATGGCGGCCGGATGGGATGACATAAGCAACGAGACAAGCCTGTTCCGTGTGCTGGTAAAGCGGCAGAACCACCACCTGCCGGATATCATCCAGCTCAGAGATTGCCTGACAGATTTCACCCAAGGCGATGCGCTGTCCCCTTAGCTTGATCTGATCATCATTTCGACCTAAACAAACGATCTCACCATCCGGCGTTTGATAACCCAGATCGCCGGTGCGGAAAAACCGGGCATCACCACGCTGAATAAATTTATGCCGGCTCATCTCTTCATCACGCCAGTAACCATGACAGACAGCGGCGCCCCCTGCCATAATTTCCCCGACCACTCCGGCAGGAACCTGCTGCAACAAACTATCGGCAATCCAGACACTGACTCCGGTAATAGGCTTGCCTGCCGCGACCCAATTGTGATGAGCGGCCACAGACACAGGTTTAAACAACACATCAGACATCACTTCTGTCGAGCCATATAAATTGACAAACTGGCAATCCGGCAGAGCTTGCACCGCCATGTTGACATATTGCTGCAGAAGCGGCTCACCACTGACAAACCAGTATTTCAGCGGCAGCGTCAACTGCCGGTTTGATAACGCTTCGGTGAGCACCCGTAACAACGAAGGTGCGGTGACAACACGCTGGATCCGATGGTGTTGTAAATAATCAATCAGTCTGGGAACCTCGCGCACATGCTCTCTTTCACACAGATGCAAATGTGCACCGGCGCATAAGGGCACAAACAGTTCCCACACTCCTCTGATAAAGGACATCGAAGTGATATGGACCGCCTGCTCCTGCGCAGCAAATGGCCAGGCCTGCAACATCCAGTCAATTCTGTTGCGCAGCGCCAGGTAATTTACCCCGACGCCTTTTGGCACCCCTGTGGTACCTGAGGTATAGATGATACAAGCCAGATCTGAGGGGGCCGGTTGGTTCACAGCACATTGTCCATCGAACTGCTGCAACTGCTGTAATCTTGCGGCATCAAGCATCAGCACCGGTGAGCCGGCATCAGCCAGACTGGCGAAAACACTGTCCGGTGTCGTTACAAACAAATCGGGCAGACTCTGGGTTAACATGTAGCTATTGCGATCGGGCGGCAACTCTTCACTGAGCGGGATGTAACAGGCGGCCAGTTTCTGCACCGCCAAAATAACCGCAACCCTGAGCTCAGAGCGCGGCAATCCCACCACAACACGACTGCGGGCCGCAACCCCATGCTGCCCCAGTAGTTGCGCCAGCTGACTGACCCACAGGTCAAGCGCCGCATAGTCCAGGCTGCGCTGTTGAAAACTCAGGGCAGCAGCGGATGGTGTCTGGCTGACAAACTGCATAATCCGCTGATATGGATTGCATGAATCCGCGAACTGCAGTGGGGCTATGGGTTGTGGTACCGGGGCTTGCCAGCCCAGCTGTAGTACAGGTTCATCAGGTGCTGCCAGGACTTGCTGGATCTCATATATGAGTTCATTGGCATAAAAACGGATATCGGCCTGAGAAAAACGTTGCGGATCAAAATGCCAGAGTAAATGGTAACGGCCGTCAACGCGTGGCTCCACATATAAAGTGATATCGTATTTACTGGGTAAGAGTTGTTGCACTGCACATTGCTGTAATGTCAGATCCGGAAAATGAATGTCCGTCACCGGGTACTGATTAAAATTCAGCATGATCTGAAATAACGGGGCCACATCCGCTTGCCTGACCGGATTTAACAAAGTCACTATTTCTTCAAAGGGTAGAAAATTGTGTTGCGCCGAGGCCAGATGCTGGGCGTGCAACCTCTTCAGCAAAGTGGTAAAGCCGGGATTATCGCTAAATTCAGTCCGGTACAGTTGAGGATTGATAAATACCCCAAGCAGAGGCTCCAGCCGGGCATGCTGGCGCCCGGCTTCAGGTGAACCCAGCACCACATCGGTGCGGCCGGATAATCGCCCTATTAACAGTGCAAGACAAGTCTGCATAAAGACAAATGGTGTAGTTCCAACCCGGACCAGTAAAGCCCGCAGACGATCTGCAGTTGCCACATCCAGGCTATGACTGTAACTGTTGTCGGCATTATTCCCGGGTACCGCAGCGGGGTGCCCAATCAGACCATGGTCCTGCGGCAATTCATTCAGCAGCTGACGCCAATACAACTTGGCTTCTTCTACTCTGCCGGAACCTGCCATGGCTTGCTGCCAGCGAATATAGTCGGTGTATTGCAGCGACGGGCCGGATAAGAGTGGCTGGTCCGGCGACTGGTAGTAACAGCGCAGATAACGGACCAATTGATGGAGGGAATAACCATCAGCAATGAGGTGATGCAAATCGAAAACCAGATAATTGGGCGTTTCGTCTGCCAGGGTTTCTATGTAAAAAGCCCGAATTAACAAGTCCTGATCCAGCCGGAAGGGCAGGTCGGTCGCCATACTGACACACAACCTGACAAATTCCGGTTCAGCCAAATGAGCAACAGGCAGATGCAGTGACTGAATGTCAAAATGAACATCCTCAGTGATGGTGAAATACGGCAGATCCTCACCCTGATGATATTGCGAGCGCAAAATAGCATGGTCCGCAATCACCGCCTGTAACGCCTGACGCATGCGGTTTAAATCCAGCTCCCCTTCGACCCGGAACACTGCCGGCATATGAAACAAACGATCATCCGCACTGAATTGTTGCATAAACCACAGGCGCTGCTGCGCAAAGGACAATGGATAGCTGAGTAACGGGGTTTCAGCCGGCACAATATCCTGATAAATGCAGTCTCCCTGATGCTGGTCCAGATATAGCGCCAGCTGACTGAGCACCGGATTTGCCAGAATGGCCGCTGTCAGATTCTTACCACCAAATGTCTGTTCCAGCCGGTTTGCCATAATGGCGGCCAGCAACGAATGCCCGCCCAG
>DPJG01000026.1 GCA_003543135.1 Rheinheimera sp. | reverse complement strand
CGGCTGAACGGCCCGAGCTCTGCGAGGCATATCAAGGCTCCTGTGCAATCCCAACAATTTGGCTTCTCTCCGACTAAACGCCCCAAGCTCTGCGAAGGGCATCAAGGCTGCCAAGATATACTTGGCTCTGACAGGTCGAACACGCGTTAATCAAAGCGAAAGTTGTTGCGCCATTTTTCTAAGTCACTTATTGGCATTGGCTTGGCAAACAAATAGCCCTGAGCATAATCACAATTTAAGCTTTGTAAAAACTGTTGTTGCTCCCGGGTTTCAACGCCTTCAGCCACAACTTTTAACTGTAGTGCCTGACATAAAGCACAGACAGCTCTGGTTATTTCAATGTCGTTACTTTGATGCGGAATAGTCATGACAAAAGAGCGGTCTATTTTTACGCAATTGATTGGTAAGTGTTTTAACCGGCTTAACGATGAAAAACCGGTGCCAAAATCGTCGATAGCAATAGTTGCTCCCTGATCTCTGAGCGCCTGTAATACATTTACTTTGCCTTCCAGATCCTGCAAAGCGGTTTCGGTAATTTCAAACTGCAGCAGGGCTGGATTCACCTGATACTGCCTTACTGCTTGCGTTACACGTTCTATCAACTGCTCGTCTTCCAGTTGCCGGACTGATAAGTTTAATGAAACCTTCAGATCAGGGGCCAGCTGTTGTAATACGGCCATGTCTTTACAGACCTGGTCGATAACCCAGGCTCCAACGTCCACGATCAGGCTGCTGTGCTCCGCAATACCAATAAACTTTTCGGTAGATATCATGCCGTAATCAGGATGAAACCAGCGGATAAGTGCTTCAACACCACAAAATTGTTTCTGTTGCAGGTCGATAATAGGCTGGTAATACAACATCAGACCGCTGTTTTTCAGCAGTGCAGTTTTGAGCTCTTTTTCGATAAAAACCCGCTCTTGGGTTTTATCCGCCATGGCAACGTTAAAAAATGAATAACGATTGCGGCCACTTTCCTTTGCGGCAAACATGGCTAAATCTGCACACTTTAATAACTCGTCATAACTACTGGCATCTTCCGGAAAGCAAGCGATGCCGATGCTGCAGGAAACCTGCACCTGGCTGTTATCAAGTTCGATTTCTTCACTAATTTTGCGCAGCAGTTTTTCCGCAACTCTGTGATAAAAAGCAGGATTACTGGCATCAGGGGTAATGATGACAAATTCATCACCGCCTACCCGGATGGCGGTGTCGCCGGCTCGGGTTAATTCGCTGATGCGCTGGGCAATCACCTGCAGCATCCGATCTCCGGTGCTGTGACCAAGTGTATCGTTAACGAGCTTAAAACCGTCCAGATCCAGATACATCACACCCAGCATGCTTTTATTACGTATAGCGCGTTCGACTTCAATTTTGAGGGTTTTTTCCAGTTTAGCCCTGTTGCCTAGGCCGGTTAGATGATCGTGAAATGCCAGTTTTGCCAGGTTTTCTTCAGCCCGGCGTAATGCCGAAATATTTGAAAAGGTCAGCACATAATGGCTGGTGGCACTGCCTGGCTGTGGACTTTTTACTTTGCAGATATGCTGCCAGGCCGGAAAACAGCTTTGATCTTTACGCAAGCAAACTACTTCGCCGCTCCAGTGACTTGCTTTGAGTTCAGACAATTTCGCCGCCACCGGCGAATGGTTATTTTCCGGATACAAAAACGATTCGGGGTGTTGCCCTAATACGTCAGCGCTGCGATAGCCGGTGATCGTGGAGAAAGCCGGATTGGCGGATAGCACTTTAAAATTTTGATCGAGAATAAGGATACCTTCTGCTGTGGTTTGAAAAACGGCATGGGCCTGCCTTAACTGATGTTCCGACTGCTGCTGCTCAGTCACATCCCGCATCACCCCAACCAATAAGGTCTGGGTACCCTGCTGAAAATGACGGGCAAACAGCTCAATCCAGCGTGGTTGCACACCGGCTAAGCGCATTACCACATTGATATCGCGGTCGCGGTTAAACAGTTGTTGCAGGCGTTGATGCTCACTAGGGTGAAACAGTTGCAGCAGGTGTTCTAAACCGTCACAAATTACTTCAGGAGGATTGGACAGCAGGTCGTTAACAATGCCACAGCTGAGCAGGGTGTTTTCGGTTTCGTCCAGCTCCCATAAACCAAGCTGGGCGGCTTGCAGTGCCATTTGTAACCGCAGTTCTGAGCGTCTGACTTGTTGATCTGCCTGATGGCGGCACAGTGCCATCCGGATCGACGCATCCAGCTCTTTGCGATCATAAGGTTTAATTAAATAACCATAAGGCAAACTTTGTTCAGCATGTTCCAGAATGTTGTTATCGCAAAACGCAGACAAAAATATCACTGGTAGCTGCATTTCATTGTGCAATAACCTGGCGGCTTCTGTACCGCGCATATTACCGGCCAGCTGAATATCCATCAGTACCAGATCCGGCTTTAACTTATTGGCAGTGGCCAATACTTCTTCACCGTAAGCTAGAGTCGCCACCACAGTATGGCCTAAATCTTCCAGCGACATTTTCAGATCGAGTGCCACTATATGCTCATCTTCAACAATCAGAATATTACGATTCATGACAATTTCTCCGTCACTGGTAAAAAGCGTACTCTGAATCCTGTTCCCGGTGAGCGTTGTAGTTGCAGCTCGCCACGCAGCTGTGCAATAAAAGTCGGGATTAATTGAAAGCCCAGCGAACTGCCTTTTCCAAGCTCTGCTTTGTCACCAAGGCCTATGCCGTCATCAACAATGGCCAGATGGATGTGCCCGTCTTCCAACAGGGACAGCTCGAGCCGGATCAAACCGTTTTGCCGACCTGGAAACGCATGCTTAATCGCATTGGTCAGCACTTCGTTCACGAATAAACCACAGGGGATGGCTTGCTCCAGCTCCAGTACCAGTTGTTGATCCACAGCGGAAAAATCGAACATGATCTGGCAATGCTGACTGAGACTTTGCCGCACCAGCTGGCATAACTGCTGTAAATATGAGCCGAGTGCAATAGAGGAAAAATCCCGTTTTTCATACAGCAGTTGGTGGGTGAGCGCCATAGTGCGCACTCTGAGCTGGCTTTCGGTTAATGCCTGCTTTAACTCAGGCATCGCGCCTCTGGCTTGCAGATTCAGCAGGCTGGAAATGATCTGCAGGTTGTTTTTAACTCTGTGATGCACTTCATTGAGCAGGGTGGTGCGTTCATTCAGCAGCTGGCTTTTTTCATCAACAATAAACTGTAGTTTTTGCTGGGCAGCCTTTTGTGCTGTGATATCTGTGACTGTGGCCAGCACTCTGGCATCACCGGTCATATTCAGATGGGTCAGGCCTATTTCCACCGGAAACAACGAGTTGTCTTTGCGTTTGGCATAAAGTTCGGCGCGTTCTGACATGCGTCTGGAACTTGGTTTTTGCAGATAATGATGGCGATGCTGGTGGTGGCGTTCCGTCAGCTCTTTCGGCACCAGGATTTCAATGGGTTGCCCAATCAGCTCTTCGGCCTGATAACCAAACATTTCCAGTGAACGCGGGTTTAACATGGTGATACAGCCATGCTGGTCAACACAAATCAGGCCATCGGCGGCGCTGTCAAATACCCGGCGAAAGCGTAATTCACTCTCCCGTAGTTCTGCTTCACTTTGGGTGCGGGCCGAGATATCAATGGAAGAAGGGATCAGATAACTGAGTTTACCGTCATCGTCATACATAGGTACCAGCATAAAATCCAGTACCATGATCTGATCTTTCATTTTGGCGGTAATGTCAAAACGACTGGTCTTGCCTTCATTGGCGGCTTTGACTGCATCTTTCATACGTTGCCGTTCAGTTTCTGAATGTTCAAACCAGAAGGTATCCCAGACTTTTTGTTGCACCACGTCTTCGAGCTTTATGCCGGCGGCTTGCAGTGGTGGCTTATTGGCATCAATCAAAGTGCCGTCCGGCGTCAGAATGCCAACAAAGGCAACCAGACTGTCCAGCACTTTACGCAGCCGTTGCTGGCTTTGCTGCTGACTGCGTTCAAGCTGGCGTACTAAGGTTTGATTTTGTGCCAGCACAGCCACGGCGCTGATACTGCCGTCAGTCCCCGCCACAGGGAAATAACTGCAGAGCCAATCGCTGTTTTGTTCAGGTACGGCAGGTGTTGGTGCAGATACGGCAAAATCGAGCCTGGCGACACCTGTTTGCAACACTTGTTGGATCACTGGCGCTATATCAGGAGCAAGCTGGGGCAACATTTGCCACACCGTCTGTCCCAGATGCTCGGCAACACTGTGGCCGTTAAAATCTGCCAAGGTTTGGTTGATTGAGAGATACCGCAGGTCGGAATCTAGTAGCGCAACGCCAGTTGGAATATGAGGTAACAGTAAATCATAGGCCTGTGCTTTGAGTGCACTCAGTTCCTTCTCTGCCATCATCACGCCGGTTCCATCCCGTTAACAACAGTGCTGGTTTAAACCCTAGTGTATAAATTGGGGAAACTCAAAGTCGGGAACAAGAAACTTTAGAAGATCTACTGCCAGCCCGAGTTGCTGGCAGTATTTTGTTGTTGCAGAAGTGAGATCGCGGCTGAGAGAATTAATCGGCCAGGTAATAATCGACAGTGGCCACCACCCGCACTTTTTTGATATGGGGTGTGCTGCTGTCACGGTCGCTGATACTAAACTGGCCCTGATTAGCCTGTTTAATCTTACCTACTCTGCTATTGGAATCGGCGGCAAACTTTTCGGCAACTTCGCGGGCGTTGCGGGTGGCTTCTTCAATCATCTGCGGTTTAACACTATTAAGACCTGTAAATAAAAATTCGGCTTTGCTGTCATAGTCCTGGCCGGCGATGGCAATACCGTTTTTGCTCAGATCCAGCAGTTTTTGCATAGCCCCGTGCGCCATATCCACATTGGTACTGTACACAGTGACGATCGAAGTGGCGGTAAAGCGTGGCTGATTAGGGTTACCATCGTTATAACCGGCCTGCCGGTCAACGAAAGCCGGCACTGACACCGAAATTTCGTCATCGGTAAAACCATGCAACTTTAAAAAGGCGATCACCTGCTCATTTTTCTTTTCAACACTGGCCACCAGAGCAGTCAGTTCGTTGCCTACATCATTAAACTTGATGGGCCAGATCACTGTGTCGGCGGCAATGTCGCGTTCGGACAGGCCTTTGACCTGCACTGTGCGTTCCAGCGCTTTGATGGACATCAGTTGTTGGCCAAGAGTGTAAGCGCCGGCGATAGTGCCAAGGGTAAAAAAGGCACCTAAAATCCAGGCATTACGTGAGTTTGTATTCATCAGAAGCTCCATGCGGGTCAAAAATCGGCTTATTCTGGGGGTTGCAGGTGAATTACAGATGAACTGCAATAAAAAAGCTCAGATCGGATGATCTGAGCTTTTGCGGTTATACATGAAGGTTAATATTCTGCCCCAGATTGCCAACTGCAGAAGGTGCAGGTGCCGTCGGTGCAGAACTGATGGCACTTTGCAGCAACTGCAAGGTCATCTTCCCTTCCTGTTCTTGCTGGGATTTCGCCAGAGCGACGCCCAGTAACTCGTAGCTTTGGCTTAATGCCGCGCCACCGATGCCTTCAGTCATAGAACCTCCCATGCCAATACATCATATTGTTATCGGCCATTTGTGCCAAAAGCTGAACTATTATTTTTTCAGTATGGCAGAAGTTACTGGTTTTCTTCTGTATTTAGTTGTAATCAGGCGGAAGCTTTCGGGCAGGCAATAAAAAACCCTGCGGTTGCAGGGTTTTTAAAAGCACAAGTCGAACTTTAGGACAATTGCACCAGCGCAGTACCACTGTTTTTTAATTGAGAAGGAGACAATACAGGTGTTAACGGCCTCACCGGGCGGGTTGGACCTTTTTTCACTGTGCCTTTAATTAACGGCTCAGGCGTCGCTGGTAATTTGCCAAGTTTAGCTGCCAGTCCCTGCTGAATATCCGCTACTGTGTAACCGGCTTTAATTTTCATCCTGACATAAGGAATGCCTGAAGCTTCTAAAGCGCCGCTGACAAACCAATCCGGAATGGCTTTATGACCGTCTTTACTGCTGTTATTGACCAGATCAACCACAGCAACAATGCTCATATCTTCGCTGTCACACAATACATAATCCAGATATTTGGCATTGAGTTTTAATAAAGCCGCGCGGCGGGTTTTGCTGTCGGCATTACTTTTTAATTCCAGAATGTCGGCCAGTTTCACTCTGTTAATAATTTTGTATTTATCACCGACGGCTTTTTCCAGCAGCGTCAGAAAAGAACGTTCTACCGGGGTAAATAACTGCGATTTTTTGGTAAAAGGGAAGGGGTTGCCATGATGGATCAGACGATTAACGACCAATGCGGCAATCACAGCTAACAGCACCAGTAACAGGATAATAAATTCCATAATGACCTCTGACAAAATTTTGACTCTCAGCACAGGGATCGGTTGATCTCGGTGTTTCTCCGTCCAGACTCTGCAGAAGTTGTGCCACAGTATTAGTGTTTTTGCTCTAATGTGCATTTTTTAAAATGATACCAGGCATTGCTATCATTAATGGCGGTGATAAACCCTTTTGACTTATATTCGGCCTATAGTACCTGACACTAAGTAAGCTATCGTTTTATGCTTTGACTGCCAGCAGGCACAAAGCAGCACCAGCATAAGGACCAACAGCATGACTATTGAACGCGCTAATTTATCGATCCGCGGGGCTATGCAGCCTGCTTATGACGCTATCCTGACGGAAGAAGCCTGCGCTTTTCTGGTGGATTTAGTACGCGCTTTCAGGCCTGAACTGAAAAACTTGCTGGCGACACGCCAGCAGGTACAGGCGCGTTATGACAACGGCGCTTTACCGGATTTTCTCAGCGAGACCGCCCATATTCGTGCCGGCGACTGGAAAGTGGCAGCTATTCCGGCCGACTTACAGGACAGAAGAGTAGAAATTACCGGCCCTGTTGATCGCAAAATGATTATCAACGCACTAAATGCCGACGTAAAAGTCTTTATGGCGGATTTTGAAGACTCACAAGCGCCAAGCTGGAGCGGGGTAATTGAAGGGCAAATTAACCTCAAAGATGCCAACCTTGGCACCATCAGCTACGAAGATCCGGCATCCGGTAAACAATATGCGCTCAGAGATAACCCGGCTTTGCTGATAGCAAGGGTGCGTGGTTTACATCTGTGGGAGCGCCATTTGTGGGTAGATGGTGAACAAATTCCTGGCTCGCTGACCGACTTCGCGTTGTATTTTTTCCATAATTATCAGCAGCGTCTGGCTAAAGGTTCAGGTGTGTATTATTACCTGCCAAAACTGCAGAGCCATCAGGAAGCTA
The DNA here is from genome assembly GCA_003543135.1 of Rheinheimera sp. GTDB lineage: Bacteria > Pseudomonadota > Gammaproteobacteria > Enterobacterales > Alteromonadaceae > Pararheinheimera. The sequence goes on along the minus strand of DPJG01000026.1, from coordinate 35,940 downwards.
AATGGTGGGATGATGTGTTTCGTTTTACCGAGCAGCGTTTTAACCAGCCTGTTGGCACCATTCGCGCTACTGTACTGATTGAAACTTTGCCTGCTGTGTTTGAAATGGACGAAATTCTGTTTAGCCTCAAAGATCATATTGTGGCGCTTAACTGTGGGCGTTGGGATTATATTTTCAGTTATATCAAAACGTTAAAGAATCACCCAGACAGAGTGTTGCCAGACCGTCAGGTGGTGACGATGAACCAGCCGTTTTTAAGTGCTTATTCAAGGTTACTGATTAAAACCTGCCACCGCCGTGGTGCTTTGGCGATGGGCGGTATGGCGGCTTTTATTCCGGCCAAAGATGCAGCGCAAAATGAGGCTATTCTGGCCAAAGTCACCGCTGACAAAACACTGGAAGCCAATAACGGCCACGACGGCACCTGGGTAGCACACCCTGGCCTTGCCGCTACTGCAAATAGCGTCTTTAACGCCAAACTGGGTGATAAGCCCAATCAGCTGCATGTGCTGCGTGAACAGGATGCGCCTGTGACTCAGGCAGATTTATTACAACCTTCTGAAGGCGAGCGCACTGAAGCCGGTATGCGTACCAATATCCGCGTGGCTTTGCAGTATATTGCTGCCTGGATCAGCGGCAAAGGTTGTGTGCCTATTTATGGTTTGATGGAAGATGCGGCCACTGCTGAAATTTCCCGCACCTCTATCTGGCAATGGATCAAACATGGCAAAACCTTATCCAACGGTAAGCTGATTGATAAAGCCTTATTCAGCCAGATGCTGGAAGAAGAAGCGCTGGTGGTCAAAGCGGAAGTGGGCGATGAAGTCTGGGCTTCACAGAATTTTGAAAAAGCCGCTGCCTTGCTGCTCAGTATTACCACGGCTGACGAGTTGGTCGACTTTTTAACTTTGCCGGCTTATGAGCTACTGCAGTGAACAGCTTATTAAAGGCTAACCAACTGATTTAAAATAAAAGCGGGGCTTAAGCCCCGTTTTTTTCTGCCTAAAGCCATCAAACTGACACCGGCAAATCGCAGCGCCATGTGGTGGTTAATGGCTCAGCTCTTCGGCAATTTCCACTATTAAACGGCGCAGCCAGATATGGCTGGCGTCCTGGTGCAGTAGCGGACTCCAGATCATTTTCAGTTCAATGGACGGAATAGGAAAAGGCGGGTCCAGCACCTGCATGGTATTGTCGTTTTTATACAGCTGCGCTGCCCGAAGCGGCAAAGTGGCAATTAAGTCTGTTTCTACTGCCAGGTGCATCGCCACATGATAGTTACGGGTAAACACACTGATATTACGTTGTTTACCAAACTTGGCCAGCGCTTCATCGACCCAGCCGAGCTTTTGCACATCGGCCGGATCCATACCCACCCCGACGCCAAAGCCAGTTTTGCTGACCCAGATATGCTGGCCTTTTAAATAAGAGTCGAGATTAAAATTGCTCAGGATAGGGTTTTGTTTATGCACCAGGCAGGCAAAACTGTCGCGCCAGATGGTTTTCTGATGAAAAGACTGGGGTAAATCGTCAAACCTGTTAATGGCCATATCCACTTTGCCATTTTCAACATCGTGAAAGGTCACATCAGAAGGCGTCATAATATCGAGTGATGTTGCCGGTGCCTGTGAGCGCAGCCGTTTTAACAAGGTAGGTATCAAAGTAGAGGCCGCATAATCGCTGGCCATGATGCGAAACACCCTGTGGCTGTGCTCAGGTTCAAAATCTTTGTTGGGCTGTAAGGTTTCTTCCAGCGTCAGCAATATACCCCGTACCACAGGCGCCAGTTCTTTGGCGCGTTCAGTCGGCACCATACCGTCACTGGTGCGCACCAGAATAGGGTCGTTTAATAAATCCCTGAGTCGTTTCAGGCCGTTGCTCATGGCGGGTTGGGTGATACTGAGCTGATTTGCTGCGCGGGTCACGTTCTTTTCCCGCAACAACACGTCCAGATACACCAACAGGTTTAAATCAATTTTGCTGATATTCATAAGCAGGCTCTTTTTTCAGCAGCAGGGTCGGTTGGCTATATTCACACAATGAATGGCGAGAATCAAAAAAATCAGCTTCATGAATTACTTTTTTGACTTCTATAGTGAATGCCAACAGCAAGTGCAACACAGTGCCGCTGCTATCATAAATGTGAAGACGCTTAGTCGGATGAACGAAGGCCAAATCAGAGGATGCCGCCATGTCAGCTTATCAACAGACCATTAAAACGCTTGAACAAACCGTCAAAGCACAGGGCACAGCCTGGAATGCCATCAGCGCAGAATACGCAGCGCGGATGCAATTACAAAACAGATTTAAAACTGGTTTAGACATTGCCCAGTACACTGCTGACATTATGCGTGCCGATATGGCCGCTTATGATGCTGACAGCAGCCAATACACCCAGTCTTTGGGTTGCTGGCACGGTTTTATCGGTCAGCAAAAGCTGATTGCCATTAAAAAACATTTTGGCTCGACCAAACGCCGCTACCTGTATTTATCCGGTTGGATGATTGCCGCGCTGCGCTCTGAATTTGGCCCGCAGCCCGATCAGTCGATGCATGAAAAAACTGCAGTGCCAGCGCTGATTGAAGAGCTGTACACCTTCTTACGTCAGGCTGATGCCCGTGAGCTGGGTGGTTTATTCCGCGAGTTAGATGCTGCCCGCGCCGCTGACGACCAGGCCAAAGTTGCTGCGGTACAAAGCAAAATCGACAATTTTGAAACCCACGTTGTGCCAATTATTGCCGACATTGACGCCGGTTTTGGTAACGCTGAAGCCACCTATCTGCTGGCGAAAAAAATGATTGAAGCCGGCGCCTGTGCTATTCAGATTGAAAACCAGGTGTCGGATGAAAAACAATGTGGTCACCAGGACGGCAAAGTCACAGTGCCGCATGCCGACTTCCTCGCCAAAATTAATGCGGTGCGTTACGCCTTCTTAGAGCTTGGCATTGAAAACGGCATTATTGTTGCCCGTACCGACTCTTTAGGTGCAGGCCTCACCAAACAAATTGCAGTGACCAATGAGCCGGGCGATTTAGGCGATTTATATAACAGCTTCCTGGATGGTGATTACATTCAAAGTGCCGATGATATTCAAAACGGCGATGTCGTAGTGAAAGCCAACGGCAAACTGTTAAAACCAAAACGTCTGCAAAGTGGTTTATTCCAGTTTAAACCGGGCTCAGGGGTCGACCGGGTGGTACTGGATTGTATTACGTCATTGCAACATGGCGCCGATTTATTGTGGATTGAAACGGAAAAACCTCATGTGGGCCAGATTGCCGAAATGGTAGACCGCATCCGTGAAGTGGTGCCTAACGCCAAGTTGGTTTACAACAACAGCCCGTCCTTTAACTGGACGCTGAACTTCCGTCAGCAGGTATTTGATGCATGGCAAAAAGAAGGCAAAGACCTGTCATCTTACGACAGAAGCAAACTGATGAGCGTGGATTACGACAACACAGAACTGGGGGCAGAAGCCGATGAACGCATTCGCACCTTCCAGGCTGATGCGGCCAAACGTGCTGGTATTTTCCACCATTTAATTACGCTGCCTACTTACCATACCGCAGCGCTGTCTACCGACAACCTGGCCAAAGAGTATTTTGGTGAAGCCGGTATGCTGGGTTATGTGAAAGGTGTGCAGCGTCAGGAAATCCGTCAGGGCATCGCCTGTGTCAAACACCAGAATATGTCAGGTTCTGACATTGGTGATGATCACAAAGAGTATTTTGCCGGTGAAGCTGCATTAAAAGCAGCTGGTAAAGACAACACCATGAATCAGTTTTGAGGGAAGCTGAGGCATGGCCAACCGGTGCTGCAATAGTGCAGCACCAACAATTGCTGAAAAAGAGTTTTACGTGGTCGGGATTGGGACTTGAGGGTCTTCACGACTTTGGCAGCCGCAAGGCTGCCTTTTTTATGCCTGCGGCCAGCTTAGGCCTGCAGATAGATTGTGGCCGAAACTTCGGTTGTTTGTTCCTGCTTCGCTGGCGGTTCTTCACTGAGCTGCCATAACAACTGGCTGATGCGCACTTTATGATAAGGCAGTTGCCGTTCGGCTTTGCCCGGTTTTTTTAATACCAGTAAACCAGGCTGAAATAAAATGCTGGCGCTTGCCGTCTGAATTTGATTGCCTTGACGTGAAAAAGGAATTTTTGCCAGCTGAAGTCTTTCACATAAAATGGTTTTTACTACATTTTTGTCCATATTGTCACCATAAGCCACCAAACGCAGGCGCATTCTGGTGGCTTTAAGTGACAACAAGGTGGCAGTTATTTGAAGTTTTAGCGTGCCGGCAATTTGTACAGCATTCATGTGCGCAACCTGATGGCTAGATGCTCTCCAGCTGATAACAATGACAAATCGCCTGCCATGCACCTTCTGCACTATCGACAAACTGAATTAATTTCAGATCTTCGGGGCTTATCAGGCCTTCTTCGACCATCAGGTCAAAATTGATCAGACTGCGCCAGAAGTTTTCATCAAACAAAATCACCGGTACTTTGCTGGCTTTGCCGGTTTGCAGCAGGGTCAGGGTTTCAAACAATTCATCCAGGGTGCCAAAACCGCCGGGAAAGGCCACCAAAGCCCGTGCTCTTTGTAAAAAATGCATTTTACGGATAGCAAAATAGTGAAACTGGAAACAAAACTCAGGTGTGATAAAAGGGTTGGGTTGTTGTTCGTGCGGCAGCACTATATTCAGACCAATACTTTTACCACCGGCATCAAAGGCACCGCGGTTGGCCGCTTCCATCACCCCTGGGCCACCGCCGCTGATAATCGTCAGCGCCGTATCAGGGCATTGTTGACTGTGCTCTGTCACCAAATGTGCAAAACGCTGAGCTTCCTGATAATACCTGCTGTTTTTGACCTGACGTTTTGCAATGGTTAGTGCATGCTGCGCTGCCACATCATCCGGAGTTTGTGCCAGTTGTTGCTGGGCCTGACTGAGCAGCAGCGCCGCATACTCCGGTGATAAAAAACGGGCACTGCCAAACACCACCACTGTGGCTTTGATTTTATGTTGTTCCAGCACTGTCTGGGCTTTGAGGTATTCCAGCTGCAGACGCACATGGCGCAGGTCGTCCTGCATTAAAAAGTCTTCGTCGCTAAAAGCCAGCCGGTACGATGGATGTTCCTGCAGTTTTTCGGCCTGCAATTTGGCTTCACGGGCTGAACTTAAATGACGTTCATACAATAAATTGTGGTCGCTCAATGGGTTGCCCTCCGGCTGCTGTTGGCGTACTGTCGTGATCACCATCAGGGTCAGTCACGCTGAATTAAACTAAGCTATTGTTTGATTTAGCTTAAATGTAGCAGCAACCAGGCTTGCTAAGCTACGGTTTTCAAAGGGAGTATGTTGATGCCTTTAGATGCCAGTTTAACTTTTTTAGGTGCAGCCGGTCAGGTGACTGGCTCTTGTTATTTGCTGGAATGGAACGAACAAAAAGTTCTGCTGGACTGCGGCATGGTGCAGGGCGGTGATCAGATCACAGATTTGCATAGATTCCGTTTTCAGTTCAGGCCCAAAGATATTGATGCGGTGATTTTGTCCCACGCCCATATCGACCATAGTGGGTTATTAACCCTGTTGTTAGCCCATGGTTTTCGTGGCCAGATTTATTGCACTGAAGGTACCGCCAATTTATTGCCGGTGCTGCTTAAAGATGCTGTGCATCTGTATTTAAAAGATTTGGAATGGCAAAACCGGCAGCGTGCCCGCCTTGGCAAACCCGAGCAGGAACCGCGGATGACGCTAAAAGACGTCGAAGGGGTGATCCGCTGTTTAAAACCTATTTCTTATCAACAACAAAAAGATGTGTTGCCGGGGCTGACGCTGGAGTTTCTCGACGCCGGCCATATTCTGGGTTCGGCCATAGTGCAGCTGTGGCTCAAACATGGTCAGGCCATGCGTAAGTTGGTGTTTTCCGGTGATTTGGGCAATCCGGCCACAGTGTTAATGCACGACCCTTCAATAGTCAAACAAGCCGATGTGGTGTTGATGGAAAGTACCTATGGTGACCGCGACCATCAGCCGCTCAGTAACACGCTGGAAGAGTTTGCCAATGCGCTGGCTGAAGCCGATAAAGCCGGCGGCAATGTGTTTATTCCGGCTTTTGCTCTGGGCCGCTCACAGGAAATTTTGTATTACCTGGGGGTTTTATATCATCAGGGCCGGCTCAGACAAAAAATGGTGGTGCTCGATAGTCCGATGGCCATTGAAATTACCCGCATTTACAATGAGATGATTGACGAGTTTGATAAAAAAGACACCCAGGTCTTTAAAAAATACGGTGCCCATGACTTGCAGAGTTTTTTACCCATTTTGCATCTGACGGAAAAAGTCGAGCAGTCGATGGCGCTGAACCGAGTCACCCAGGGCGCCATTATTATTGCCGGCTCCGGTATGTGTAATGGCGGCCGTATTGCGCATCACCTCAAGCACAATCTGTGGAAAAACGCCAACCACATTATTTTTGTGGGTTTTCAGGCCAAAGGCACTTTGGGCCGTAAGCTGGTTGATGGTGAAAGCCGGGTCAAAGTGATGGGGCAGCCCTTGGTGGTCAAAGCCACTATTCATACCATTGGTGGTTTTTCCGCGCATGCCGGTCAGTCGCAACTGATCAATTGGGCCAAAGCCATAGGTGGGCAGCCGCAGTTTTATCTGGTTCATGGTGAGCCCCAGGCGCAGCTGGTGTTACAGGAAAAACTACAACAACGGGGTTTAAAGGTAGACATTGCCAGTATGGGGCAAAAAATTCAGTTGTGAACTGCAAAGCTTGAAGTGACATGAAGTGATGGGGCAGGTCATACCTGCCCCTGATTTTGTGCAACAGGCAGTGTTTTGTTATGACGCCTGAACCTGAGTCGGGCTAACATCTTCACTTGGATAACACCCTAACACTTTGACAAAACGCGTGATGCGGTTCAGTTCATCCAGTGCCCTTTTCATGGCGTAATCTTCCAGATTAGCCAGCACATCAACATAAAACATTTCTTCCCACGGGTTGCCCGGGATCGGCCGCGACTCCAGTTTACCCATACTGATACCATGGGTTTTTAACACCATCAGCGCATCGACCAAAGCACCGGGTTGTTGGCCTGTGTACATAATAAAAGTGGTTTTGGCCGGAATAGCTTTGGCCACGGCAATAGCTTTACGTGCCACCACAATAAAACGGCTGACATTGTCTTTCTGGTTGGCCAAATCACGCGCCAGCACCTCTAAACCATAAAGCTGGCCACCTTCTTCACCGCCAATGGCCACCACAGATAAATCGTTGGCTTCGCGCACTTTATTAAAGGCGTCGCTGGAGGCTTCACAATAGTCAATTTTGACATTCTGTAAGGTTTGCAGATAGTTGCTGCACTGGGCTATCACCTGCGGATGGGCGCAGATTTGTTTGATTTTGCTTAAGTCAGTACCCGGCAAACCGAGCAGGCAATGTTTAATCGGGTGAGTCAGCTCGCCAACTATCGACAGTCGGGTGTGCTGCAATAAATCAAAGACCTCGTTAATGCTGCCACTGGAGGTATTTTCAATTGGCAATACGGCATAATCGGCATGGCCGGTTTCCACTGCCTGCACTATTTCGTTAAAACTGTCACAACCAATTTCAATCAGCTTTTCGGCGCGGCGGGTAAAATATTTTTGCGTGGCCCAATAACTGTATGACCCCTGACGGCCTAGGAAAGCGACCCGGCACACAGCGCCATTGTCGCCGTTCAGTTGGCCCTGAACCTTGGCCTGTTGCTGTAATACCGAATCTTCAATAATCACATGGTACAACTTGGTGACATAACCTGCGTCCAGCCCAAGGTTTTTGCCTTTTTCAATCAGGCTCAGCAGCAATTCCTGCTCCCGTTTTTGGTCACGGATAGGTTTATTCTGTGCCAGTTTGGCGTCGGCAACACAAAGCGCCAGAGTACGGCGTTTGGCCAGCAGCTTTAGCAACTGCTGATCAGTATCGCTGATCTCGTTACGGATTTGGTCAAGTTCTATCGGCATGGCAGTGGGCATTTGGGCTTTCCTTTCTCTAAAAAAAAACCTCCCGTTTGGGAGGTTTTTGACTGTTTCACACGCGCGCAGCCAGCTACCTCCCGGATTGGGTGGTAAAGCTAAAAAAGAAACGGGCTGCGAGCTTTAATGTTTTCATATCACCACAATAATCAGTCTGGATGGCTAAAGTCAACCGCGCGGTTGTAATTCCAGCAAGTATTTTTCTTTGCCTGGTAAAAAGCCAAGTTCTTTTTCAGCGGCCCAGAACTGATGGTCGGCACGGTAAAACTCCGACAGCGGATGGCCAGACTGACCGCCCGGAATGGTCAGAATCCCCTGTTGCTCCTGGCCTGGCGCCACCACCATCCGTTCAGATTGACCATGCTCTGGCCGCTGCACCCTGGGCATATGTCTGTCGCCAGCCATCGGCAGTGCTGGCATGTCCAACAGTGGCGACAGCCAGGGCAGGGCTTTGCTCATTGGATGTTGTAACTGCACTGTATTGAGCACACCCCAGTTGAGCTGTTGCAGCTCAACCTGAGACTGTTGCAGCAGCTGTTGTTTGCTATCCAGTACCGCCTGCTCCAGCAGTGCCTGCCAGCTGGTAAAGCCGGCTGGTAAGGTGTCTGCTCTTTTGGCTTGCAATAAGGCCCAGCCCGGTGTTTCCGGGCTTAGTTTTAAATCGGCAAGGGTTAGTTGCTGCTCTTCAAGTTTGGCGGCCAGTGGCGCAAACATCAGCTCCAGCGTTTTATCACGAAAGGCGCGCACCAGCGGATAACCTGCGTCGTCAGGGCTTGCGGCTTTACCGCCATTTTTCACCTGAGTTTTGTAGGCTTCCAGCTGATGTTTTTTAACAAAATCATCGCTCAGTACGTCCAGTAATAAGGTTTTCCAGCGCTGTAAAAATAACGCCCGGTGATCCAGCTGAATTTGGTGCAGGCTTTGTTCTGAGTGGCTGTTGCTGGCCAGTAAAGCATCGCGGATTTGCTGACCGCGGGCGCCTAAATCATAACCGCCGTCGCCAATCAGCTTGAGCGTTTTGCCACCTACGGTGCGGGCATTGGCGGTCCAGAGGCGCTGCCCGGCCGGATTTTTCAGGCTTGGGTAAGCACTGGCGTTCAGATAACCGTCCCAATAGTTGTCACCATTGCTCCAGTCTTGCGGCAAGTCCATGTCTTTAAGCTGGCGGTTTGGAATAGCGCCGATCAGAGTCCAGCCGATATCACCGTTTTTACCGGCCACCAACAGGTTTTGTGCCGGTATACCAACTGTAGGCGCCAGTTTCAGCGCATCATCCACTGAGGTGGCTTGCTCCAGCGCCAGTAAATTCAGATTAATACCTGCCTCGTCATAAGCCACCCAGCGCAGCGCATAACCGTCAAAAGGGGCGGCCATCAGAGGGCCCCAGCGGGTTTCTTTGACCAGCATCACATGGTCAGGCTGGCCTTTAATTTTAATCACCTCGTTGTTGTAGCTATATTCCTGATCGCCGGCCGGGGTCTGGTATTTTTGCGGGTCTTCGGCCGCTTTAATTTTAATCAGATCCTGCCAGTCGGCTGTGCTGTTGGTAAAACCCCAGGCGATATGACCATTGCTGCCAGCCACCACCGATGGGGTACCAGGCAAAGTGACACCGCTCACCTGCAGCTTGTTGTCGCCCTGTTGCCAGTTCAGCTGAGCTTTATACCAGGTGCCCGGCACCCGGATGCCAAGGTGCATGTCGTCGGCCAGAATGGCGCTGCCATGGGCTGTTAAGGCGCCTGCGACGGCAAAGTTATTACTGCCGATATCACGGCTGTCGCGCCAGCCACATTGCCTGCAAGCGGAGTTGTTATTGGCAAAAGGGTAGGGGCTGTCGGGGATGGCAATTGCTTTTACTTCAGAGTTATCAATGGCGGCTTGCCAGTCACTGCTGTGCTGATTAAAAAAACGATACCAGTCCGGGCTTGTTTCTTGCTGTAAAACTTGTTGCGCCAGCTCGTCTTTGCCCAGTGCGCCCTGCAAATCCAGGTACATGCTAAATACCACCAGCAAAGAGTCCGTCTGCTGCCAGGGCCTGGGTTTTTGCATAAGCAAGCCATATTCAAAAGGCGGCAGACTCAATGAGGCCAAACCGGCGTTGACGCCCTGGGTATATTGCTGCAGCAGCTGCTGCTGATCTTTAGGTAATCTGGTAACAGCGGCTTCGGCTCTGTCGCGAAACCTGTGCATCCGTCGGCTGATATCCAGCTGCAGCGCTTTTTCACCAAAGAGCTCCGACAACTCACCGGCGGCATTACGCCTGAGCAAATCCATTTGGAAAAACCTGTCCTGGGCATGGGCAAAACCTAGGGCATAAGCGGCGTCCGGTCTGTTGTTGGCGCTGATCCTCAGATAACCATTAGCATCACGGCTCAGCACTACTTTGGCCTGAACCTCAGCCTGATAGTCACCCTGATATTGCGGCAGGCTGGCCCAGAGGCCAGCATAAAGCAGTAGCGCCAGCAGGATCACCAGCCCTGTTATCGTATAAAGCGAGGTTTTGAACCATTTCATCAGGATTTCTGCTCTTTTTCCGTTAGAATCTGCGACTTAGAATATAAGATTTCGTGGACGCTGACATGCAAAAAAATAAAATCTGGGATGGTGCTGTGCGCTTTTTCCATTGGAGCCAGCTGATTTTGCTGGGGGGGCTTTGGTACAGCGCCGAGCAGGAATGGTACGGCGTGCATATGACTTTGGCTTATAGCCTGGCGGCTATTTTGCTGGCGCGTTTGATCTGGGCTTTTGCAGGTAGTGACAATGCCCGTTTTAGTCATTTTGTGCGCTCCCCCCGCGCAGTATGGCTGTATTGGCGGCAACAGCACAAACCCCAGGCACAGGGCCATAACCCTTTGTCGGGTTATATGGTGCTGGTGTTGATTGGGCTGGTGTTACTGCAGTTTTTGTCTGGCCTGCTCACCACAGATGAGGTGTTGACCGAAGGGCCACTGGTGGCCATGGTGGACAGTTCCTGGGTAGAGCTTGCCAGCAGCTTTCATCGTTTGAACCTGAATTTATTATTGTTTTTTATTGTGCTGCATGTGCTGGCGGCGCTTTGGCATCAGCTCAAAGGCGATAAGGTCATTAGCCGGATGCTAACGGGTTATAGTGATAAACCCCTGCCGCAAGGTCTTCGTTTTTGTGCTTTTTATTGGTATCTGGCGCTGGTCATTGCGCTGGCTACAGCTTTTTATCTGTGGCAGGGCGAACAGGTTTGGGCTTTATTGCAGACCGATTTGGCATCCTGAGGACAGGCATCGGCACATTCATAACTACAGGCATAAAAAAAGCGCAGTTCAACTGCGCTTTTTGGTTTTAATCAGCGCATTAGTCTGCTTTATATTTGTCGTGACAAGCTTTGCAGTTTTTGGCAAAAGCAGCAAAAGCAGCTTTTACCTTGGCCTGATCCTGAGTTTGGGCTGCAGATTGCAGTGATTTGGCATCTTTGGCCAGCTGCTCACCACGGCTTTGGAAATCCTGCAGGTTTTGCCAGATTTCCGCTTTGGCATCTTTGCTGGCTTTATCAGCGCCTGGCACGGTAAAAGCTTCCCACGGCAGCGTGGTTAAAGTGGCCAGCGCATCGGCGCGTTTTTGCACGCGTTGTGCTTCATAAGGCACAGCGCCGCCTAACATATCTTTAATGTCCGCCATATTGTGGCGAATGAGCTGAAAGCTGTGCTGACGGTAGCTCACCGCATCTTCGGCTTCAGTAAAGGCACTGGCGGCAATCACAGAGCTGCTCAACAATGCTAACAGGGTGGTGCTTATTAAGAGTTTTTTCATCCGATGATTCTCATTTGTTTGAATTGCATGCAATAATGTTAAAGCTTTTCAGCGCTTTGGTATAGTCGGCAAGAGCCGGTTTACCACAGAGGCGGGACAGGTACCAAATCTTCCGATGATAAAAAAGACAACCATCAGGGTCGCGAGTGAAGGAAGCAAGTTATAAAACCTCAGGTCTGAATTCGCTTAGCATCAAATTTTCTGCTTTGGTGTTTTTGCTGACGGTTGCAGCCAGTACCCTGATTGCATTTGCTATGCTGGCTTTGCAACAGGAAGTGCTGATTGAGCAGGAACGTATCTCGCTGGTCCAAACCACCAATCGTTATGCCAAACAGCTCGACAGCGAATTCTGGCAAAAAGAAAAAAAGGCCATCAGTGCCAATCAGGTGGTCAGCCGTTATCTGGCAAGTCAACCTGAAGTGACGGAAGTAAAACCCGACTTTTTGCCTGATGGCAGTGCCCGCAGTAAAGACGATTTATCCGCCGCCTTTCAGCAACAACAAAAATTTCAGCAAAATCCTCATCCCTATTTTTCACAGACCGCCGAGTTGTGGCAACAACTGGCGCCCGTATTGTTGGAAGACTTTTTTAACTTTTATTTTATTTCCAAAGACGGTTTTATTCGCATAGCGCCTGCTGACTGGGCGCTGGAAATTCAGGCGGATCATAATTTTCAGCAGGACATCTTTTTTAATATTGCCACGCCGGAGCAAAACCCGGCGCGGCTGCCACGCTGGACCCCTTTGTATTTTGACACCATCTGGCAAAAGTGGATGACCAGCCTGGTGATCCCGGTTTATATCAACGATGAGTTTGTTGGTATTACCGGCACCGATGTAGTGCTGGATGAAGTTTTTGCCAATTTATCACAAATTTCGTTGTGGGAACCCGGGCGCGAAGCCTTGTTATTTGATGGCGCCGGCAATTTATTACACGATAGCGACAACAGTCTGCAACAAAGCCTGCAAAAACCAGTGATGAATCAGCTGGCGGTTGGCGTCAAACCGGCTAATCCACAGCTGGCGCAGTTTATTAACAGGGTGGTGCAGTCGCCAAAAGAGCTGGACGCCAACAGTAAATCAATTCCTGACTATGTGGCATCCGCCGCCCGTATTGAGCGGCTGAACTGGTATGTGTCTTTGTACCACAGCAAAGCCCATGTCATTGAAGGCCTTGATAGTTACCGCGACAACGTGGTGCTGCTGTTTTTGCTGGTGGCTTTGATTGTGGCACTGGCGCTGCAGTTTTTTATCTATAAATTTGTGCTCAAACGCCTGACCCGCTTAGCCGGTGCTGTGCAGCGCTTATCCCATGGTGAAGCCAGCCAGCTGGAGCTTGACGAGCGCTCCGATGAAATTGGTTTATTAAACCGGGCATTTTTGCGGATGTCTGATGAAATTCACCAGCTGATTTCCGGTTTAAACACGCGGATCCAGGAAAAAGAAGAAGCAGAACGCGCCACCCGTAAACTCAGTAAAGCCGTGGCTTTTTCCAGCTCGGGCATTGTCATTACCGACCATCAGCTGCAAATAGAATACGTAAATCCCTTTTTGCTGGAAATGATTGGCTGTACTCCGGTGGAGGTCATCGCCAAACCTTTACATCTGCTGTTTGCCCAGGAAATGCGTTTTGTGGGTGCCGATATTTTGCAAAGTTTGCAGGAGCGGCATCACTGGCGTGGTGACATGTTGTTGCAACAAGGCAGCAAGCAGTTCTGGGCCAGCCTGGCCATAGCGCCTATCCGCGATGATAAAGGCGATGTCAGCAATTACGTTTGCGCCATGCAGGACATCTCTTTTATCAAAGAAAGCCAGCGCAAAATGGAGCAGCTGGCCTATTACGACGTTTTAACCGGCCTTGCCAACCGCAGTTATTTCCGTGACCAGCTGAAAAAAGCCATTGCGATGTCCAGCCGCGGTTATTACCACTTTGCGCTGTTGTATTTTGATTTGGACGAATTTAAGCGTATTAACGACACCCTGGGCCATGATGCCGGTGATGAATTATTAAAAGAAGTGGCCAGACGTTTAATCAGCCGGCTGCGCGAAGAAGACACCATTGCCCGCCTTGGCGGTGATGAATTTGCGGTGATTTTAAGTGGTATTGCCGACCGCAAACAGGCCGCCGCTATCGCCACTAATCTGCAGCAGGCATTTGCGCTACCGGTGCGCCTGGCTGGTCATGATGTGTCCATCAGCGCCAGTATCGGTATTACCATAGCGCCGGAAGATGCCGATGAAGAGGAGCTGCTGCTCAAACACGCCGATTTGGCGATGTACGAGGCCAAAGCCCGAGGTAAAAACACCTATCACTTTTTCAGTCAGGATCTAAACGACGCAGCCAAAGAGCGGCTGGAAATTGAAAACCAGCTGCGCGAAGCTATTCGCGAACAACAGTTTATGTTGTATTACCAGCCGAAAATTGATATCCGCAGCAAGCAGATTATCGGTTACGAAGCATTGCTGCGCTGGCTCAGGCCCGACAACACTATGGTGCCGCCGCTGCGTTTTATTCCGGTGGCGGAAAGCACAGGTTTAATAGTGCAGATTGGCGAATGGATAGTGCTGGAAGCTTGTCGTTTTCTGGCGCGCCAACACAGCAGAGGCAATCTGGTCACTGTGTCTATTAACCTGTCGGCCCGCCAGTTTACCGATCAGGATTTACCCTCTGTGGTGGAGCGTATTTTGAAACGCACCGGCGCATCACCTGAACATCTGATTTTTGAAATCACCGAAAGTATGTTAATGGGCGATACCGATGCGGCTATTGTCCAGTTAAACGAGTTAAAACGGCTCGGATTGGCTTTATCTATCGACGACTTTGGTACAGGCTATTCGTCGCTGAGTTATTTAAAGCGTTTCCCGGTAGACGAGCTGAAAATCGATCGTTCTTTTGTGAAAGATATCCCGGAAGATAAAAACGACATGGACATCACAGCCGCCATTATTGCGATGGCGCAGAAGATGGATCTGCGTGTGGTGGCCGAAGGGGTGGAAACACAAGAGCAAGTCAACTTTCTGCATGACAATGCGTGCTATCTGGTGCAGGGGTATTTCTTCAGTATGCCATTGGCAGAACAGGAATTGTCCCGATTAAACTACGACACAATCAGTTAAATTTCCGAATTAAAATCAGGAACCTATACATGAATTCATTCCGCCTCTCTGTGATGAGCGCCGCTATGGTTTTGTCCATTGCGCCGGTCGCGGCAGATCAGACCCGTCCGTTGCAGGGTATTCGTGATAAAACGCCAAACTTGCTGGCTTTTGTCAACGCCACTGTGCACACCGAACCAGGTAAAAAAATCGACAATGCCACAGTGCTGGTTGAAGATGGCAGAATTACTGCGGTCAGCACCGCAGCTGCACCTGCCGGTTATCGCCGTATCGATGCCAGTGGTCATCATATTTATGCCGGTTTTATTGATGCTTACAGTGGTTATGGTGTGGAAAAAACAGCAGGCGCCAAAGCCTTTTCTTTTGGCGACGACCCTGTGTATCAGAATGAACGTAAAGGCGGTAATGCCAGTAACGCAGCTATTCATGCTGAACGCCAGTGGGCACATGACTTTGTTCCTGTGGCCGATGATGCCAAAGCTTATACCGAACAAGGTTTTACTGTCGTGCAGTCGGCACGTCAGGACGGTATTTTCCGTGGCCAGGCCGTGGTGGCGTCTTTAGGTAAAGGGTTGCCGGGTGAGCTGATTTTAAAAGCCGAAGGCGCGCATTTTATGGCCTTTGATAAAGGCAGCTCCAAACAAAGTTATCCGTCTTCGCTGATGGGCAGTATTGCGCTGATCCGCCAGACCTTGTCGGACGCCAACTGGTACCGCGACGCTTATGGCAAGCAAGACACTTTGATCAGCCAGCAGCCGGTAG
Source organism: Rheinheimera sp. (assembly GCA_003543135.1). Classification (GTDB taxonomy): domain Bacteria; phylum Pseudomonadota; class Gammaproteobacteria; order Enterobacterales; family Alteromonadaceae; genus Pararheinheimera. Next base: position 20,259 of record DPJG01000026.1, on the reverse strand, counting down.
AGTTTAACGCTGCGCTGGCGGCTTTAGCCAAATTACCGCAGGCAGGCCTGGTGTTTGAAACCACAGACGACAGAGCCGTGCTGCGTGTTGACAGTTTGCTGAAGGAATTTAACCTGCAAAATGCCGTGTTGCTGGGTTCTGGTTTTGAGTACAGCCGCATCAATGAAATTAAAAACACCGGCCGCAGTTTTATTATGCCGGTGGCTTACCCTGAAGCGCCTGCTGTTGCCAGTATTGATGACCAGCTGGATGTGAATCTGGCGCAGCTGCGTCACTGGGAAAGGGCACCAGCAAACCTGGCTTCGATGGCCAAAGCCGGTATTCCTTTTGCGCTGACCACCCATGCGCTGGAGAAAAAAGATCAGTTCTGGCCGAACCTGCGTAAAGCCGTTAACCATGGTTTAGCGGCAGATAAAGCGCTGGCGGCGTTAACCACAGTACCTGCTGCTATGCTGGGTTTGCCACAACAACTGGGTAAAGTTGCGCCTGGTTATCAGGCCGATTTAGTTATTGCTAAAGGTGATTTATTTAAAGACGGTGAAATTGTTGCCACCTGGATCCGTGGGCAGGAGCATCAGTTTAAACCGCTGCAACAGCCGCAGTTTGCCGGTTTGTATAACCTGAACCTGCAAGGTCAGGCGTTAAAGCTGGAACTGACAGGAGAAGGCAGCAAACTTGACGGCAAACTCATCAACGGCGACAAAAACGTAGCGCTGAAAAACCTGAGTCAGAATGACAACAAACTGCAATTTACTGCGGATTTAACTGAAGCAGCGGCAGGCAGCGGTGTGCTGCAGGTCAGTGCTACTTTGGACGGTGCCTTATTGTCGGCGCAGTTGTTGTTGCCATCAGGTAGCCGTCAGCAGCAGATGTTGAGTAAAGAGTCAGTACCTGCCAAAGCCAGTGACAGCAAAGCGGACAGCGACACTCAGCTGTTGTCAAAAGTGACTTATCCAAACCGTGCTTTTGGTTTAGATGCGCCACTGACCCGAAAAAATGTCCATATCAAAAACGCCACTGTCTGGACTTCAGATAAAGCTGGCAAACTGGAAAATACCGACGTCATTGTGAAAGACGGTAAATTCAGTGCCATTGGCCAGAACTTGTCGACACCTTCGGGTTACCAGGTGATTGATGCGACCGGCATGCATTTAACCGCCGGTATTATTGACGAACACTCACACATCGCCATTGAAATGGGCGTCAACGAAGGTTCAGACGCTGTGACCTCAGAAGTGCAAATCGGTGATGTGCTGGATCCGGATGATATTAATATTTACCGTGGTTTAGCCGGTGGTACCACCACTGCACAATTGCTGCACGGCAGTGCCAACCCTATCGGCGGTCAGGCGCAAATTATTCAGCTGCGCTGGGGTGTGACGCCTGAAGGTCTGAAGTTTAAAGACGCACCACCAAGCATTAAGTTTGCACTGGGGGAAAACGTCAAACAGGCCAACTGGGGGGAAGCTTTTACCAGCCGCTACCCACAAACCCGGATTGGTGTAGAAACTATTATCCGTGACGCTTTCCAGGCAGCAAAAGAATACAAAGCGGCCTGGGCTGCCTACGACAACTTATCGCGCAGCGAGAAAAAAGTCACAGCGCCACCAAGAAAAGATTACCGCCTGCAAACCCTGGTGGAAATTCTGGATAAACAACGTTTTGTCCACACTCACTCTTATGTGGCTTCTGAAATTCTGATGCTGATTGATTTAGCAGACGAAGTTGGTTTTAAAGTGCATACCTTTACCCACATTCTGGAAGGTTACAAAGTGGCCGATGAAATGAAAAAACACGGCGCCAGCGCTTCAACCTTTGCCGACTGGTGGGCTTATAAAATGGAAGTGCAGGACGCTATTCCAAGCAATACCTGTTTAATGGCCGACCGCGGTGTGCTGGTTTCTGTGAACTCTGACAGCCCGGATTTACAACGCCGCCTGAATCAGGAAGCCGCCAAGTCGGTGAAATATTGTGGTATGTCGGAAGAAGAAGCGCTGAAGATGGTCACTATTAATCCGGCCATTCAGCTGAATATTCAGGACAAAGTAGGTTCTGTCACCGAAGGCAAACAGGCTGACTTTGTGCTCTGGAGCGCCAACCCGCTGTCGGTCTACGCCCAGGCACAACAAACCTGGATTGACGGTGTGCCTTATTACGACATCAACAGAGATGCACAGTTACAACAGCAGGTATTGGCTGAGAAACAACAGCTGATGCAAAAAGTGCTGGGTGCATCTGACGCTGCCAGAAAAGGCAGTGGCGGTACCCACAAAACCAACGAACCTATCTGGCACTGTGAAGACAATGGCGACTGGTTAAAAGCCCGTTTCAGTGGCGGTCAGCATCTGCATTCGCATGCGGCGCTGTAGGAGATAACAAATGAATTTAAATAAATCACTGATTTCGTTGCTCATTGCCGCTGCAGTGAGCCCGGCGCTGGCGCATGACATAGTGCCTGGTGCCAAACAAACAGCGCCTGTGTTATTAACGGACGCCACTATTCATACGGCAACAAAGGGTGTGCTGGAAAATGCCGACCTGCTGATGGTTGATGGCAAAATTGCCGCCATGGGTGTGGATCTGGCCGCGCCTGAAGGTGCCAAAGTGGTGTCGTTGCAGGGTAAACACCTGTACCCGGGCCTGATTGCACTGGCCAATCAGCTGGGTCTGATTGAAATTGAAGCGGTACGCGCCACCGACGATACGTCTGAAGTGACAGACACTAACCCGGATATCCGTGCCCGCATTGCCTATAACGCCGATTCGGAAGTGATCCCAACGGTGCGCAGCAATGGTTTTAGTTACAGCCTGGTGTATCCAAAAGGCCGTGCTTTAATGGGCCAGTCCAGCTTGATGCAGCTGGATGCCTGGACCTGGCAGGATGCAACTGTTGCTGACGCTGTGGGTTTACATATCAACTGGCCCTCCACCAGCACTGTTGCCAACTGGTGGAATCATAAAAAGCCGGAAGAAATGGCCAAAGAAAACGCCAAGGCCCTGCAAAAGTTAAAAGACTATTTTGTGCAGGCCAAAGCTTATGCCGACGCCGAAGCGGCTGGCTTAAACAAAGGGGTGGATTCACGCTGGCAGGCGATGATCCCGGTGTTTAAAGGCCAAAGACCTTTGTTTGTGCATGCCGACGATTTACGCCAAATCAAACAAGCGATGGAACTGGCCAAACAGTATCAACTGAAGCTGGTGATAGTGGGCGGACGTGACAGCTGGCGTATGGCCAATGAGCTTGCGGCAGCAAATGTTGCCGTGGTGTTCACCGCACCTTACGGTATTCCGGAGCGTGATGACGAAGCCAACAACACCGCTTTCCAGACGCCGGCCTTGTTGCAAAAAGCCGGGGTGAAGTTTGCGTTGTCGCTGGATGGTTATTGGGACACCCGTAACGTGGTGTTTGGCGCAGGTCAGGCCATCAGTTATGGTTTAACCCAGGAGCAGGCGCTGGCAGCAGTCACTATTAACGCGGCGCAAATTGCCGGTGTAGCCGATAAAATTGGTTCGCTGGAAGTGGGCAAAGCCGCCACTGTGGTGGTGTCTGATGGTGATATTTTTGATTATCTGACGCATAAAGTCAGCGCTATGTGGATTGATGGTCGCGAAGTGACACTGAACGATCGCAATAAACAGCTGCATCATAAATACAGCCAAAAACCGGCCATCTAAGCTGGTTTAAAACAATAAAAAAGGCGACATTAGTCGCCTTTTTTATCGCCAAAACAATGGCTTGTTGTAGCCTTTAACCACCGGCCCATTTGATTTTGTAACCCAGTTTAGTCAGTTCTGCCGACACTGTGTCACGCTGATCTCCCTGAATTTCAATGACCCCATCTTTGACTGAGCCGCCACAACCACATTTTTTCTTTAACAGGGCTGCGATGTCGGTCAGTTTGTCATGGGGCTCGGCAATACCGGCAATAGTGATTACCGCTTTGCCGTTGCGGCCTTTGGTTTCGCGTTTTAACCGTAAAAAACCATCACTAAAAGCGGTGCCGGCCGGTTTTTCAGTTTTGTCCGGTGTAACAGTGCCGCTGTCGGTGCTGTAAACCAAAGTAGACGACTGTTGTTGCCAGTCGCTTAAGGATATTTTTTTTGAACTCATTGTGGGAATACCTGTTGTGGCAGGGCGAATAATGGCAAGATAAAGCATCAGAGTGTTTCTCAGCAAGTCAGCCTCAGGCTGACCCGCTTATTTGCTGAAAAGTCAGGCAAAATCGTTGGTTTTTTAGCGGATTCTGTTAGACTGCTTCGGTTTTAGAAATCTGGATGGCTAATGTCTATTGTTACTTATCTTACCCAAAGTGGCTTATTACCAGCCGATATGGACGCCGCAAGCTGCAACAGCCTGCTGGCGGCAGTGGAAAAATATCAGACTGAACTCAAAGCTGCGGTCAAAAATGCCGATTTAAAGCTTGAAGTGCAGTGGCAATATCAGGTGCCGGAACTGGGCGAAGGCGGCTCTTGTTCGCTGTTTGGCCAGCTTGCCGCAGAACCTTATGATGTATCGGCAATTCTGGGCGGCAAAACCCCGGCCAATCATGCGTTATTGGCAAGGCTGGGTGCTATCAGCCGTTATTATCAAAGCCACAGCCAAAGTAACTGGTTTGGCATTTATCAAAAACGGCAAAACAGCGCAGGTGAAACTGTGTTGGTGAAACTGAGTTATTTTGGTGAGCCTTCCCGCGCCGAGTTTCCGCTGACCACTGAATTTGCCGCTATCAGCAATAACAGCAGTGTAGGTTTGTCGGGTAAAGCACGCATTATTAACGACGTGCCGGCTTATCTGCAGCAGGGTGGGGAATATTACACCTGCGATCCAAAAGTATTGGCCGAAGCCTGTATTCCACTGTTTGCCGACAGTGGTGAGCTGGTGGGTATTATTGATTCAGAAGCTTTTGTCAAAGATCTGTTCCATCGGGATGAGCTGGCGCTGTTGATTGCAGCGGCTATGCTGGTGCCCGTTGTTTTTGCCGCTGCAGCTTAGGCTGCAAGTGGCCGGCACAGCAGCTGGCAGTTGCTGTGCGTCCGGTCGGTCGACCGGCTTTATTTTTCAACCGGGCTCAGGCCGGTTTTGGTTATGGCAGCAACACACAGGTAACTTGTTATGTTTTCTCATTTACAGCCGGTCGCAACAGACCCAATCTTAGGTTTAATGGCGGCTTATAAAGAAGATCCGAACCCACTGAAAGTTGATCTTGGCGTTGGCGTTTATAAAGACGAACAAGGCCACACCGCAGTGCTGGAATGTGTGAAAAAAGCGGAAAAACTGCGGCTGGACCATGAAGACAGCAAAACTTATATCGGTATGGCCGGTGATTTAAGTTTTAACGCCCATATCGAAAAACTGGCGTTTGGCCCGCACAAAGTGTTGCTGGAAGGCCGCACCACTACAGCCCATACGCCGGGCGGTACCGGCGCTTTAAGGGTTGCCGCTGAATTTATTAAAAAAGCCAATCCTGATGCCACTATTTGGGTAACGAGCCCAACCTGGGCTAACCATATTTCAATGTTTCAGGCCGCAGGCTTAAAAGTAAAAGAATACGCGTATTACGACTACGACACCAAAGGCCTGAAAGAAGAGCAAATGTTTGCTGAACTGGCCCAGGTACCGGCCGGAGACGTGGTGCTGGTGCACGCTTGTTGCCATAACCCAAGTGGGATGGATTTAAACTTTGCCCAGTGGCAGCGTTTTGCGGCGCTTGCCAAAGAAAAAGGTTTTACCCCGCTGGTTGATATGGCCTATCAGGGTTTTGGTTTAGGTCTGGACGAAGACACCAAAGGTTTACGTCACCTTGCCAATGAAGTGGAAGAACTGATTTTATGTACGTCCTGCTCAAAAAACTTTGGTTTATACCGTGAGCGTATTGGTGCAGTTTCTGTGGTCACCAGCGACAAAAAAACCACGGACATTGCCCGCTCTAACCTGCTGGCCGTAGTGCGTAGTATTTATTCAATGCCACCGGCACACGGCGCTATTATTGTCAGCCATATTCTGGACAGCCAGGAGCTGACCGCTTTATGGCATCAGGAGCTGGCAACAATGCGTAACCGCATTAACGACTACCGTCAGCTGATCATCGACAAACTGGCCGCTGAAGGGGTCAAACAGGATTTTAGTTTTATTACCCGTCAGCACGGTATGTTCAGTTTCCTCGGTATTAACAAAGAGCAAATTGATCGTCTGCGCACTGAATACAGCATCTATATGGTGGGTTCAAGCCGTGTCAGTATTGCCGGTTTAAACCACAGCAATATCGATTATTTTGCTAAAGCAGTGGCCGCTGTATTGAAATAACAGCGTTTAAATCGTTCTGAACCAAAACAAAGGCAACTTCGGGTTGCCTTTGTTTTATCTGCTGCTTAAGTTTGTAGTATTCCTGTGTGGTTGCAGTGGCGGTTCAAGTGCAGATAAAAACCGGCAGTCGGCTGTGGTGGCAAAACTGGGGGCTGTTGTTGCTCTTTATGCTGCCGCCTCTGGCAGCGGAGCCCATCCGGGTGGTGTTGGAAGTATCCCCCCCTCATCAAACCTTTGATAATGGCCAGGTCGCGGGCCTGAGCACCGAAGTAGTGGAGCTGATGCTGCAACAGGCAGGCCTTCAACCCCGTTATGAGGTCTATCCCTGGGCCAGAGCTTTCCGGCTGGCAGCCTCCACCCCCAATGTGCTGATTTATAACATGGCGCGCACGCCCGAGCGCGAAGGGCAGTTTGATTGGATTGGTAAAGTGGCCCGTTACCAATTTGGTTTGTTGAAATTAACCAGCCGCAATGACATCAAGGTTCAGCAGCTCAGTGATATCCATGGTTATGTAGTGGGCGCACAGCGCGAAGATTTTGCGGTTGAGTGGTTAAAAAACGTGGCTAAACAACCTGCAAACCGGCTACAGCTGCAACCCGATGTGGTGGAAACCTGGCGTTTGTTTGCCAAAGGTAAGCTGGATCTGATGATTGATGATCCCAATGCTATTCAGGCTATGCTGGATAAACATCAGCTGACCCGTGCTGATGTGCAGTTTGTGCTGTTTGTGCCTGAACTGGAGTTATATAGCTGGATCGCCATTAAAAAAGGTTCAGATCCGGCATTGGTGTTGCGTTTACGTCAGGCTTACGCCCAAATTGAAGGTTCACCACAGCTGCAAAAAGTGCTGCGGCCAGAGCTGACTGGCACACTGACAGATCCCGCTTTTGCCCAGGCACACTGAATTTCCCCGGTAAAGCCGCTCTGTGTGGATGCCGGCCTTAAAGGTATGTGCCGCCATTTGCTGCCATTTGTGAAAACGCAGTGCTGCTGTGCGCCTGAATGGTATTTTTTGCGGCTAAGCAGCTGAGCCTGGCGCAAAAATAGCTGTACTGGTCGTGCCTTTAAATGCTCCCGCCAATCAATCAGTTAGTCGGGTATCAATTTTTAGTCTGTTTTTTCAATTTTTATATCATGTTTCCATAATGGAAATATCAGTATCTGCTCACTTTTTCAGCCATTTTTTTTAAAACTTTATGCCATACCCAATCCGCGGCTGAGCCCGCCGTGCAGCTTGGGTTGGAGTAAACCTGAAGGTGCATCAGGCCTGCCGTAACGAATAGCTTTTCGTTCCTTTCGCCAACCTTTCAGGAGAAAAAACTCATGGCACAAAATCTGTTAGCAAATCTGGCCGGCCTGTATTATCAGCAACTGGCCAAACAACTGAATAACCCCAATGGTTTTCAGGTGGCTACAGGCAGTACCCAGGTAATGGATCAGCCCACGCTGAACTCGGTGGCAGACAGCATTCCACTGCAAAGCCTGAACAATTCATTTAGCGGTAATCCGGTGAATACCTTTAAAGGCAACTACGGCAATGTGCTCAACGGCCTGGTGTCACCTTCTTATGTCAGTAATGCATTGGGTACAGCTTATGCGTCCAGCTGGCAGCAATATCAGTCACAAAACTCAGCATCTTTGGATTTCTCCAGCCCAGACAAACTGCTGAGTTCACAACAGGCGCTGATGCGTAAATGGGGCGTGATTGACCAGATCCCATCCGGCACTGTGGAAGCCGGTGTAACTGCGCTGACACAGGAAATCGACAATCCGGTGTCTGTTGCCGTGGCGCTCTGGCACTCAAATAACGGTAATCCTTATGGATTTACCCCGCCATCGGCCAACGTGGCTATTGCCTTTAACAACCCGTCACCTTGTTCTTTCCAGATCTCCAATCTGGAAAACAGCGCCGATTTATCCAACACCTGGGCCAAAGGCGCTTTTGGCTTTTTGTTTGATATTTTTGAGCTGGGTAACGAAACCTCCTACAGCAAAGAGTCCCAAACCTTTGTCAGCAGTGGTTTTAACCTGAATTTCAGCTGCCGGCAGGTCTCCATCGATGTCGGGCCTATTGCTGTCGGGCAAGGTTTTAATGTGGCCGGCGTCAACTATGGTGCCTGGTATTCCTCAGATGCATTGCTCAGAGCTTTTACCTCGCCCAATGACGCCACAGTATGGAGCCGCTCGGCAGACTGGAATAAATATTTTGGCGGCAGCGGTACCTTTAACCGGGTAGTGACCAAGCTGTTTTTAGCGGACAACATCAACCTGACCATGAGTTCCACTGCCACTTTTTCATCTGAAGAAGTGACCAAACTGCAAACTGCGGCCGAAGGGGGCTTCTGGCCATTTTTTGTGGCCGAAGGCAGCGGTGGCAGTACCACCACAGTCACCCACAACAATGACAATACCATCACGGTAAAAACCAGCAGTCCTATTGGTGTTTATATCCTGCTGGGGGTTGCCACTGCGTCAATGAACGAACTGATGGGGCAGGGCAACTAAATGGTCTGGTTTGTTAATAATCAGTTTCAGGTGATCAGCGGTGGTGGTGTGCCTTATAACGTCACTATCCAGATTGATCAGGAAACCTGGGATGCTTGTGATGCTGACGTACAAACCGGTGTGCTGAATATTCTGGCCGCTTTGCCTATCCAGTTGCTCAGCGCCTCTGGCAAAGGCAACGGCATTAAACAGGAAGCACAGGGGCTGGAGTTTCACACCCAAACCAACAAAAGGTTGCAGTTTCCGGGTGGCACTATCAAAGACAGAACCTTCATCTTTGACCGTTACGGCAAAGGCTGGGGGCACTAGGGCCGTGCAGCCGCCGTTCCCGGCAGGGAATGGCGCTGACTGCTGAGTCCCAGTTAAAAACCATCTCCATTGGGGATGGTTTTTTTATGTTGGTTGCGACAAAGCAGCCACTTGTGCCGGCAGCAGAAATAAAAAATCCCCGCTAAGCAGGGATTTTTAAAGCTCTTTGCTGCCAATGAACCTGCAGCGTTCTCAGCCAGCCATCAGGCTCAGCTTAGATTTTTTTATAACGAATACGGTGCGGCTCTAATGCTGCTGCGCCGTAAGTCGCCTTCACCCAGGCTTCGTAGTCTGAATAGTTACCTTCGAAGAAGTTGATTTTGCCTTCGTCGCGGTAATCCAGAATATGGGTAGCAATACGGTCGAGGAACCAGCGGTCGTGCGAGATCACCATGGCGCAGCCAGGGAAATCGAGGATGGCGTTTTCCAGTGCCCGCAGGGTTTCGACGTCCAAATCGTTGGTCGGTTCATCGAGCAGAAGCATGTTGCCGCCAGCTTTGAGCAGCGCCGCTAAATGTACACGGTTACGCTCACCACCGGATAACTCACCGATAAACTTCTGCTGATCGTTGCCTTTAAAGTTAAAACGACCGACATAAGCCCGGCTTGGAATGGTGAAGTTACCAATTTGCAGCATGTCCTGACCGTTGGAAATTTCCTGCCAGACGGTATTTTTTGGATTCATATTGTCGCGGAACTGGTCCACGCTGGCCAGCTTGACTGTTTCGCCCAAAGAGATAGTGCCGCTGTCCGGCTGTTCAGTGCCTGAGATCATGCGGAATAAAGTAGATTTACCGGCACCGTTGGCGCCGATAATGCCAACAATGGCCCCTTTTGGAATGCTGAAACTTAAATCGTCAATCAGCACGCGGTCGCCATAAGATTTACGTAAATGGCTGACTTCCAACACTTTGTCGCCTAAACGTGGTCCTGGCGGAATAAACAGCTCATTGGTTTCATTGCGTTTTTGGAATTCCTGGCTTTGCAGTTCCTCAAAACGTGCCATCCGCGCTTTGGACTTGGCATGACGGCCTTTTGGATTGGTGCGCACCCATTCCAGTTCCTGTTTAATCGAACGCTGGCGGGCGTTTTCGGTTTTTTCTTCCATCTGCAGCCGGGCTTCTTTTTGCTCCAGCCAGGAAGAGTAGTTGCCTTCCCATGGAATACCTTCACCACGGTCCAGCTCTAAAATCCAGCCGGCTACGTTGTCGAGGAAATAACGGTCGTGTGTGATGGCCACCACAGTGCCGGTATAGTCGTGCAGGAAACGTTCTAACCAGGCCACAGACTCAGCGTCTAAGTGGTTGGTGGGTTCGTCCAGCAGCAGCATATCTGGTTTTTCTAACAATAAACGGCAAATGGCAACACGGCGGCGTTCACCACCCGACAGCACATCAATACGGGCATCCCATGGCGGCAAACGCAATGCGTCGGCGGCACGTTCTAACATATTGTCGAGATTGTGGCCGTCTTTGGCCTGAATAATGGCTTCCAGCTCACCCTGTTCGCGGGCCAAAGCGTCAAAGTCGGCATTTTCGTCGGCATAAGCGGCATAGACGGCGTCAAGGCGGGTCAGGGCGTGTTTAACATCGGCCACTGCTTCTTCCACCACTTCACGCACCGTTTTGCTCATGTCCAGCTCAGGCTCTTGTGGCAGATAACCAATTTTGGTGCCGGCCAGCGGTTTGGCTTCCCCTTCAAATTCTTTATCCACACCGGCCATAATGCGCAGCAAAGTGGATTTACCTGAGCCGTTTAAACCGAGCACACCAATTTTGGCGCCAGGGAAAAACGACAATGAAATGTCTTTTAAAATGGTTCTTTTCGGCGGGACTACTTTGGAGACCCGGTACATCGAATAAATAAACTGCGCCATAACGCTTTCTTCCTGAACTAAGAAAAAGTGGCCAGATTGTACGTTATTTTTTTCGCCAACCAAAGCTGACAGCAAAGCAGCTGCAATTAAATTCGCCAGCAGTGCTAACTTTCTGGTCTAATAGCACATCTATTGCAAATTTCTTTGCAACTTTTTAGTTATTTATAAGGAAAGCGCCATGTCTGAGTACATTAATGATCCTGTTTTTCAAGAGTTTATTGCCGAAGCTCGTACCCAGGGCCAGGTTTGGGTGCTGGCCCATGGTGAAGATTTGCTGGTGGTGGAATCGGTAGATTTTGAAGACACAGACGTGATGCCGTTCTGGTCAAGCGAAGCCGCTGCACAGCTGCACTGCAGTGAAGAGTGGTCTGAATACAAACCTGAGCCTATTGCGCTGGATGTATTCTGTGAAGGTTGGCTCAAAGAAATGTACGAAGACGGCGTTTTAATTGGCACCAACTGGGACGAATCATTAAACGGCCCTGAAGTAGAGCCGCGTGAAGTGCTGGAAGCTTTGGCGCAAACCCAATAATTCCGGCCTGTTGCGCTAAAAAAGGAGCTTAACAGCTCCTTTTTTATTGGCGATAACCCGCTCTCAGATGACCCGTTCTCAGGTGATCTTTCTTCAATAGCGCCGACACTTGTTAGTACCAGTCACTCCTGAGAACCGGCCCCTCAGGCGCTGTTTTTTACTTGGGATGAGCCGCAAAAAAATCGCGGAATAACGCCGGTTGTTCCGGCAACGTCAGGTCAATACCTGGTCTGAGTTCGGTCAGTAATAAATTAAAACAATCCAGCCTGGCTTGTTGTTTGTCATTGCCGTCAATCAGATGCCAGGGCGCATGGGCTGTACTGGTCAGATCCAGCATCTGTTGTTTGGCCTGTTGATAATCCGGCCAGCGAGCTCTGTTACGTAAATCTTCGGCGGTCAGCTTCCAGCTTTTGGCCGGCTCTTCAAAACGGGCGCGAAAACGGCTCAGCTGCTCTTGCGCAGAAATATCCAGCCAAATCTTAATGATACGAATGCCTTCTTGCTGCAGACACAGCTCAAATTCATTAATTTGCCGGTACGCGCGTTGCCAGGCGGCCTCATCACAAAAACCTTCCACCCTTTCCACCAACACCCGGCCATACCAGGAGCGGTCAAATACGGCCCAATGGCCATGCTGGGGTAAACGTTGCCAGAAGCGTTGCAGCCAGTGCTGCTGGCGCTCACTTTCATCAGGTGCGCTGATAGGCCAGACATGAAGCCAGCGTGGGTCCAGGCACCAGCCAATACGGCGGATAATGCCACCTTTGCCGGCGGCATCCGGCCCTTCCAGTACGATAACCACACTCTGTTGTTGCCGGCCCATGGCTTGTTGTAATAACGCCAGCTGATGTTGTAGTGCCGTGAGTTCCGCTTTTTTATCCATCAGAGGTTCCTTTTTATTGCTGCTGCCTTGATGTTAGCCGCTAACAGCCCGGCATCACAACGTAAAGATCAGGTAAAGACGCTGCTGTTTGCTTTTTTACTTATTGCAAATGAGAAGGGTTCTCAGTAAGATTTGCGGCATTCGGTAAAACAGCAGGGCGGGTTGCTTTTGTCTGCGGTTGGTATGGGCGCACAAAGCGCAAAATTCAGTAAATTCATTCGGTTATTACATATATACAGCTCCATGCTGGTCGGGGTTTTGTTGTTATTTTTTGCTGCCACCGGCATCACGCTGAATCATCCGGAATGGCAAAACAAGTGGGGCGCCAGTTCAGCGCAGCAAAAGTTACAGCTGCCCCAAGCGCTGATGCAGCTGCACTGGAGTGACGATGAGCTGCAGCAGGCCAGGCAAGCAGAACAAATTGCACAGTGGCTAAGGGCAGAACATCAGGTGCAGGGTGCGGTGCTGAACTTCAACTTTGAACCGGACGAGCAGCTGCTGGAGCTGGATTTTAAAAGACCAGCCGGTTACAGCGCTGTGCTGGTCGCGCTTGAAAGCGGCCGGGTGGAACTCAGCACTGAATATGCCGGTACTCTGGCACTTTTAAACGATTTACATAAAGGGCGTTATGCCGGCGCCAGCTGGAAATGGCTGATAGACGCTACGGCAGTGGCTTGCCTGCTGTTTGGCATCAGTGGTTTTTATTTGTTGTGGCGCCAGCCTGCGCGTCGCAACAGTGGCGTTAATACCGCACTTTTTGGCGTTTTATTTGTGCTGATTGCTTATCTGGCGGCGCTGCATTAGCCAACAAAATAACCCGAATTCACACAACAGCAGCGCTTAAAAACGCAGCACAAAAACACAGCTTTTAACTACAAAAAAAGGATCTCAGGTGATGAAGTTTGCCCCCCTTGCATTGTTGCTGCTCAGCTGCAGTGCCAGCGCTGCCGCCCCTTTGCATATTCAGCTGGAACTGCCCAAACCGGAACATGGCCCTTATCACCGGCCTTATGTGGCGGTGTGGGTGGAAGATGCCAATGAAAAGCCGGTGCGCTTGATTGAAATCTGGCGGGAAAAACCGGATTGGGTCAAAGATTTACGCCGTTTCTGGCGCAAAACAGGCCGTGCCGATCAGCCGTTGGTGGATGCCAGAACAGGTGCTACTAAAGGCCCCGGTCGTTATCAGCTGAGCTGGGATGGCAAAGATGATACAGGCGCAGCTGTAACGCAGGGTGACTATCTGCTGGTGCTGGAAGCTGCGCGTGAGCATGGTGGCCGCAATCTGGTGAAACAGCCGTTTCGCTGGGATGAAAGCGCACTTGAAATCAAAGTCAAAGCCGGTACTGAGCTTGGCGAAATTATCTTAACTAAAGGAACAAACTAAGATGGCAATTGCAAAATTAACCGGACTGGCGGCGCTGCTGTTTGCATCGCAGTTGCCGGCTCATACGCTGACTGTGGTGCCTTCACATTATGTGCAATCTAAAACCGGCAGTTTTGTCAGTGTGGATGTGTCGGCTTCGAATATGACTTTCCAGGCCGACAAAGGCATTGGCCTCGACGCATTTTATGTGTGGTTGCCCGATGGCAGTAAAGTAAAGCCTGCAGCGGTTTATCAGGGAAAACGTAAATCTCAGGCTGAGGTGGAGCTGGCTACTGACGGCACTTACCGGCTTGAGCTTGGTAACGGCAGCCGTTATTTCACCAGTTATGAATTAAAGGGTGAGCGCAAGCGGCTGATGGCCAATAAAAAAGAGCGTGCGGCAAAGTTACCTCAGGGCGCAGAAAAAGTAGTGACAACCCAAGGCAACAGCAGGGCGCTGGCTTTTGTCACTGTAAACAAACCGTCAGAGGCAGTGCTAAAACTTCAGAATAAAGGGCTGGAATTTCAGTTTGACCGTCACCCGGCCGACATAGTGGCCGGTGAAGAAGTGACTGTCACTTTGCTGATGAATGGCAAACCTGCAGCAGGGGTGGAACTTGATTTATCGCGCGAAGGTGAGTTGTACCGTAATGAGCCTGAGCGCAAGCACCACAAAACCGACAGCTCCGGCAAATTTGTGTTTAGCGCACCTGTGGCCGGTCGTTATTTGCTGGAAGCTTCTTATCAGGCCGACATTGCCTCAGAACTTGCTGATAAAGTGCGGGAAGGGTTCACCTTAAGTTTTGAAGCCGCTTTGCCATAACAGCCGTTTTGCGCTAACCACGCGAAGAGCTGGCGGGTTTAGGCTGAAAATCCAGCAAAAAGCCTGTTCTTGCGATAAAAAAAAGGGGCCTGTATAGGCCCCTTATGCTGAGTGTAGACTGGAGTTGCGGATTAGTACTCCAGGCTTAACTCTTCTTCGTCATCCAGATCCAGCAGACGGCGCAGTCTTTTTTGCTCTAACAAATCGTCAATTTTACGTCTTGCTTCAAGCTTATGTTTATTCTTGCTTTCTTTGCCGCTTGTTTTACTTAGTTTCAATTCAGCTGCGATATCGACAGCGTCATAGTCCCCAGACATCATCTCTGCCATTGTTCTTACTTCCATGGTTTTTTTTCTTGTTGCGCCCAGTGTTTTAGCGTTAAATTTTTCACCACTAAAGCAATTTATTCTTATCGTCACCATTAATTTTATTTATTTGTCTGCTAAGTTATTGCCTGTTATCGCAGTTATGGGTAATTCTGTCGGCGAAATCAGCAGCAGATAATGTGAGCTTGCTGCTTTTGTGCACAATCTGACGACAGCTTGGCAGATCTGTTCAGCACCAGGTCACGTATCAGCTGAACTTGAACAGGAGAGAATCATGAAGCGAACTTGGATTTTAGGTGTGGGTGTTTTATTGCTGGGGCAAAGTGCGCTGGCGCAGGCCAGTCAATGTGGTGACATTCTGAGTCATTCGATGCAGCAATTGCGCAGCAAAGAAACGGTCGATTTGTGTGAGCAGTTTAAAGACAAAACCCTGCTGATTGTGAATACCGCCAGTAAATGTGGTTTTACTCCACAATTCAAAGAATTACAGGCACTGTCGGAAAAGTACGCCGACAAAGGACTGGTGGTACTTGGTTTTCCGTCTGATGACTTTATGCAGGAGCATGATGACGAAAACAAAACGGCTGAAGTTTGTTATATCAACTATGGTGTGAAGTTTCCGATGTTCTCCACCAGTGCAGTGCGCGGTAATGACGCCAACCCGATTTTTAAAGCGTTAATAGCCAAAACCGGGGAAAAACCGTCCTGGAACTTTAACAAATATCTGGTGAGCAAAGACGAACAAACGGTGCAGCATTTTGGCAGTAAAGTCAGCCCGCTGGATCCGGATTTTCTGGCAGCAGTGGAAAAGATGCTGACAAAATAACAGCCTTTGGCGCGCTCTCGCCGGATGACGCCGCTGGTGCTGAGTGTCTTTAACAATAAAAAAGCAGAGTCTGATGGCTCTGCTTTTTTATTGGCTGTTTTTTGGTTGTAAAGCAGGGCGGACGGCGCAGCAGGATGCTGCTGAACAAGGCCGACGCTTCTTTGTGGTTGTGACTTGCACCTTCACAGCACAAGGATTAATATCTCCTTTAGTTATTACCATATTCCATTATTGAATAAGTGTTGTGATGGAGCTGATCCTGACTTTGCTGGCGGCGTTAATTATTGGTTTATGCCTTGGCCTCTTTGGCTCGGGCGGCTCCATTATGACAGTGCCGGTATTGCTCTATCTGCTGAAACTGCCTGAAAAAATTGCCATAGCCTCGGCACTTGGTGTGGTGGCTTTAATCAGCCTGGTGGCGCTGCTGCCTTATTTATACCGCCGGCATCTGCAATGGGTTTTGTTATTTAAACTGGCGCTGCCCGGTATGTTGGGCGCCTGGGTTGGTAGCTGGGCCAGTCATTTTGTCGCAGCCCAGTGGCAATTGTTATTGTTGGCGCTGTTGATGAGTCTGAGTGCGCTGAATATGTGGCAACAACAGATTTGGCAATGGCCGCTTAAACGCAGCTGGCAAATTGTGTTGGTTGGTTTTTTGTTGGGTTGCCTGACTGGTTTTGTCGGCGTTGGCGGTGGTTTTTTGATAGTGCCGTTATTGCTGGCTGTTACCAGTTTAAATATGTCAGCTGCTATCGCCACCAGTCTGGCGCTGGTGTTGTTGCAAAGCAGTGTCGGTTTTGTCGGGCATTACCAGCAGCTGGCATTGCAGGGGCAACAGCTTGATCTCACGTTGATTGGTATGCTGGGTGGGCTGGGGGCTTTGGGCAGTATGTTGGCGCTGGCGCTGCATCAAAAGCTGCCGCAGTCCTTGCTTCGGCGTATTTTTGCGTTGTTATTGCTTGGCCTGGGGGCCAGTTTATTGTGGCGGCATTTTTTGTAGTAAGTAGCAACAAGGCCCGGTGAAATATAACCGGGCTTAGGTTGAACAAACCCGCAATTTGCGGGTCTTTTTAGAAACTTTATATTAGATAAATCTAAACTGAGGTGCATATGACAGTAGAAAGAGCAATTCTGGCTTTTGCCGGTTTTATGGTGTTGTTAAGTCTGGTCCTGACTTACACAGTGCATGCAAACTTTGTCTGGCTGACCGTTTTTGTTGGCGCAAATTTATTGCAAAGTGCTTTTACCGGTTTTTGTCCGGCCGCTATGGTGATGAAAAAAGTGATGGGTTTAAAAACTGAAGCAGAAAAAGCCCGCGCAGCTTAAATCCGCTTTTGCTGCGGTTGTTGCATCAAGCTGAGGGGGCTCTGTTTGCCGCCTGTGCAAGAGGGCACTCATTGGATGTTGTGCGTTGTTGTCATCAGCAAGGCACAACAGCCCGTGAGCTGCAGTAACAGCTGATCTGCAGCGAATACAGTGAAAGCAGCGTAAAACTCTCTTCAGGCAAAAAAACAAAAAACCAGCGCAGGCCGCGCTGGTTTTTCCATTGAAAGGCTGCTGTTAGCTGGCTTGAAAGCCGCTATCCTCAACCTGATGTTTACTATTGGCCGCCACACGGGCCAATTCATCACAACGTTCGTTTTCCGGATGACCGGCGTGGCCTTTGACCCAATGCCAATCCACCTGATGCTTCAGGGCAGCGGCGTCCAGTCGCTGCCATAAATCTTTGTTTTTCACCGGCTCTTTTTGGCTGGTGCGCCAGTTATTACGTTTCCAGTTTTTCAGCCACTGGGTAATACCCAAACGTACATATTGGCTGTCGGTCGTCAGCACCACATGGCAGGGCTCTTTTAAACTCTCCAGGCCAACAATAGCAGCCATCAACTCCATTCTGTTATTGGTGGTCTGGATATAACCACCGGACAGCTCTTTTACATGTTGTTGATATTTCAGCACCACACCATAACCACCAGGGCCCGGATTGCCCAGACAAGATCCATCAGTAAAGATTGCCACAGTTTTACGCATCAACGCTTCCCAGGTGCTTAAACGGCGTATAATCTAACGCAAAAGCGCTAAAAAACGAATCGAAGATGGCAAAACGACAGATAATTCTCGACACCGAAACCACAGGCATTAACCCGCAGGACGGGCACCGTATTGTGGAAATCGGTTGTGTTGAGATGTTTAACCGCCGACTGACCGGCAATAACTTTCATATGTATTTAAACCCTGACCGCTTTATGGATCAGGAAGTTATTAACATTCACGGTATTACCAACGAGTTTGTTGCCGACAAACCACGTTTTCGCGATATTGCGCAGCAGTTTTTTCAGTATATCCAGGGCGCTGAGCTGGTTATTCACAACGCCGCCTTCGACGTCGGCTTTATTAACCATGAATTTAATCTGCTGAATCCACCTTTGCCGCCGGTTCACAGCATCTGTACTGTGCTGGACACGCTGGCCATGGCGCGCGATTTACATCCGGGGCAAAAAAACAACCTGGATGCGCTGTGCCGTCGTTATGATGTAAATAACAGCCACCGGACTTTCCACGGCGCCTTACTTGACGCCGAAATTCTGGCCGATGTGTATCTGGCAATGACTGGCGGTCAGGTCAGCTTAAATCTGGCGTCGCATCAGGACAATGCTGAACAACAGCAGCAACAACAGGTGCAGGGCCTGATCCGTCGTGGAGCTTTGCGTATTGTCAGTGCTTCTGCATCAGAGCTTGAAGCCCATGAAAAACGTCTGGATCTGGTGCAGAAAAAAGGTGGGAGTTGCCTGTGGCGAAGTTAATCTTAAGCTGTTTTATACTGTTCAGTTGTGGTCAGTTTGCATTTGCACAAAGCGCCACTGAAAATGTAGCGGGTCAGACAACCACAAGCCAGGCCACACAAACCTCCGCTCAAACAACCGAAACAGAGCCCGAACCTGAAAATTCCGGCTTGGTTGAGTTACCCGATATTTCTGCCAGCAATCAAATTCCGTTGTTAGACAACAGATTCCGCATTGATTTTGAAGTCAAAGAAATCACTTTGGTGTTCTTTCGCAAAAGAGGCACACCGCCTGTGGTGCTGGTAAAACCGGACGGCAGTAAAATTTACTGGCGTAACGCCAAAGAACAACAAGTAATTTGGCATGAAGATAAAACCTATGATCTGATTAAAATCAGTAATCCAACGCCAGGCCCATGGCAGGCGATAGGGCAGATCCTGCCGGAAAGCCGCATTATGGTGTTAACCGATATTGATTTGGAGGTAGATAAACTGCCCACAGATTTAATGGTCGGGGAGACACTCAAAGTCACAGCCCGGCTGACCAATGGTGGCAAACCCATTAATGCACGGGATTTTCGCGATATTCTGCAGTTGGATGTGCTGCTGATCAGCACCCAAAAGCCGGAGTATGACAACCACTTACAGACAGTGATTGAATTTACCTCTTTTAAAGATGACGGCAAGAACTTCGACGAAAAGCCCAGAGACGCCATTTTTACCGGTGAATTTAAACTGGATTTTCCGGCCGGTGAGTGGATCCCCAAATATATTGTGAAAACCCCGCTTTATACCCGCGAGTTGATCCAGGATCCTATTCTGGTGCATCGCACGCCGCTGGCCACTGAAGTGAAAGAAGGCGCGACAGAACAAGACAAACATGTGCTGACCTACAGCATACTGCCAGGCCCCGCTGTCGGCGATAAAGTGTCATTGCAGGGACGGATCCGGTTTCCCAGTGAAGAAGTGCAGAGTTTTACGCTAGGGGAGCAGGAAGGTAACAGCCGCATTTTGCCTATTGTGAACGCAGGTTTTGGTACCTACCGTGTTGAACATACCATGTTTGGTAAAACCAGCACCGGGCGTGATTTTGTTATGACGCTGCCTGAAGTGACTTTTGCTGCCACAGGGCCAAAACTCGAAGTGCCGCAGGTGGATGATGCCACAGTGGCCGCCGTCAAAGCGCAGGCGGCACAAGATGGCGCTGTGGTCGCGGGCGGGGAAGCTGGTGCTGAGGCTGGTTCGGCCACAGACAGCAAGCTGGCAGTGGATGTGGCCAAAACTGCGGCTTTGGCTGCAGGCACTGAAACCGTGGCAGAAGAAACAAAACCTTTTCCGATTTTTTCGGTGATTTTGTTAAATCTGGCCATCCTGGTATTTGGTGGTGGTGCAATTTTGCTGCTCGTCAATGACAATGCAAAATCATCTTTTGGCATGTTATTGGCTAAATTAAATCCTGTGGCCCTGCTCAAACACAAAAAAGCACAAAAAGCGGCGCAGGCTGCAGCAACGGATGCCGGGGGAAAAACGACAGAACAGGCTGGGAAAGCTCAAAAAAACAGCGGGAATGATGATATTTTAGACCTTTCGCTACCGGATGATTAAGCTTTAGCCAAATGCACCAAAAAAGAGGTTGACGGCCTTTCGGTGAATCCGTATTATTCCCGCCGCAACGCAGCATACCCAATTGAAAATGCTGTATTGCTTGGCGCGGAGCGGTAGTTCAGTCGGTTAG
>DPJG01000024.1 GCA_003543135.1 Rheinheimera sp. | reverse complement strand
GCATTAATAGGATCATTTATTTAGAATAAATCAATCAGTCAATAGATAGTTTCTGATTGCGGTAGCCAACTCATCCTCTTCACAGTAAAAAAACGCAGTCGGCACTTTCAGCACCCTAGCCAAGTGCCGGACGGTGCCGAAATCTGGAGCGTGTACGCCCCTCTCGTACTGATTCATGCGTGGTGACGCTACGGATGGGTCAATGCCAGCTTCAATACCAAGTTGTTTCTGCGATAAACCACGTAAAGTTCGGATTTCTTTGAGTCTTTTGGGGAATGGGGACAGATCCATGAACTTAATTTCGCTGCAGCCTTGAAAGCTAAGATATTCTTAGCTTTAATGAACTCCAGATACTAAGGATTACTTAGCTACATTGTGGAGTTCCATCTATGCTGCAAATTTTGAAAGCGATTTTTGTTTTACTGGGTAAGATTATTTTGGTCATCTTATCGAGCGAACCCGACAAGAAATCACGTATTGACGACGCTCCAGGTGATGGGCTTGGTAATGTGTACATGGACGGCAAAATTGTCAGCAAACAAGAAGCGCTGGATGCCATTGCTCGCGGCGAGGATTACGACAGCTTTTATCGGTAGGTTGAATGATAAAACATGAAGTTAATTGGTTGGGAGGCCTGCTTGCCAGCTCGGCGGAATTGGCACCTTACCAGCCAGTGTTAGATGAGCTAGTGAAACAATCCGCCGTTATCCGCTTGGCTCGGGCTGATCTGTGTCCTATTTCATTTTTGTACCAGCGGCTTTCAGCGAACAAGATCGGTACAGATGACGCTTACTTTATAAAGGCTTTGCTTGACGTACCTATCCACGCACACCAAGTTTTGGTTGGGAAAATCCCATACACACTTGGTGTCCAGCAGTGGCCCGAGTTGCGGGAAGACCTAATGGTGGAAATCACATCTAAACAGATTGACCCAGACGAGGTGCAAGCTTTTATTAATTGGGTTTTGCTTGCAGCCTATGGCAGCAGCTATGGACAAGCAGTTCCAAGCAAGAAATTAAGTGCAAGTTATCACTAAGGTATTGATGGAAATTTTGGCATGCCAAAATAATGTGAATTTAATGTTACAAATCAATAAGACCGAATCATCAGCAAAAAATCAGCTGAACATGAGGAAGCAAAAAACAGGTCAACATAGCATAAAAATAAATTAAGACATCGAAAAAAACCCGGAACAACTCACCCCCCTTTTTTCGCGACATCAAATCAGAATTTGCTATTAAATACGTAACGGCAACCGAAACTACAGGAGACTGCCGTTATGTTTGAACTGCGACCCGATGGTCTTTACCAAATTAAATCTAACCACCCGCTACTATTTTTATGCGGCTATCTGCAAGTGTTGGCTATAGCACGTGCTTATGGCCAGTTACACAGCTATGGACTAGTCATTCAATGGACAAATATTGATGACCGTTCAATCATTAAATTTATCCCAATGCGCTGGCTGCATGGTGA
The DNA here is from genome assembly GCA_003543135.1 of Rheinheimera sp. Lineage (GTDB taxonomy): Bacteria > Pseudomonadota > Gammaproteobacteria > Enterobacterales > Alteromonadaceae > Pararheinheimera. The sequence continues at coordinate 21,548 of DPJG01000024.1, read as the reverse complement.
AAACCTGAAGCTGCTTAAAGACTTACTTTTAGATTCGGGCTTTAAAGTCACTAATCTGAAAAACGTCTGGGATCTGATTACGCAGTACCTTCATGAGAGCACGTCAGTACCAACGAGAGCGTTAGTCACTGAAACCACAGGTTGGTTAGGTCAAAGTTATGCAACTGCCGGTTGGTCTGTGAATTGCCAAGACGACGAATTGTTCTATATCGGCACTGCTATTGACCAATTAAAGCAACTGGGTTCGCTGCATAGCTGGCAACAACACGTCGGTCGCTTGTGTGAAGGCAACCCACTCATGGTATTTGCCTGTTGCACTGCTCTAGCGGCACCGCTCCTTCATTGGCTGAACTGGGATAGCTGTGGTTTCCATCTTGTTGGAAATTCCAAATCTGGCAAAACCACTGTGTTGATCTTAAGTGCCAGTATCCTTTCAGACCGCTCCTATTGCTATACCTGGCGAGCAACAGCAAACGGCTTAGAAGCCATTGCCACTGGCCGTAACGATATGCTGCTCTGTTTAGATGAATTGCATCAAGCAAACCCCGACGATGTTGATCAGGCCATCTATATGCTAGCCAACGGTGTTTCAAAAATTCGCGGTAGCAAAGAAGGCTTCGCTGCTAAAACAAATCGTTGGCGTGTGGGCTTTTTAAGTACCGGCGAAATTAGTCTTTCCGAAACACTGGCCCAAATTCAAAAAACAGTGCGTGCAGGCCAAGAAGCTCGGTTCATTGAATTGCCTGTTGCGCGGCAATACGGTGCTTTTGACTACCTGCATTCTGCAATGAACTCTAAGGAATTTGCAGAAATGCTAGATCGCAACATGGCGGCTAACCATGGGACAGTATTTCGTGCGTGGATTGAGTATCTGAGCAAACAGCCAAACCTTGCTGAATATCTGCGTATTGAATTGGCGAAGATCAGGGAAAAGCTTTCAAAAACCCAATATGGCAACCAAACCGGTTATGCACTGGATCGTTTTGCACTGTTGGCATTGGCAGGCGAAATGGCTATAGCTGCGGGAATCATGCCTTGGGAACCGAATGAAGCCATCAACTCGATGCGGAATTTGTATGAGTGCTGGCTCGATAATCGTGGCCATCACCATGATAGCGAGGAGCATGTACTGCGCCGGATCTTGGCACATGCGCTACCTCATTGGGGTATGGGTTTAGTTGACCCGTCACAAGCACTGCAGGATGGTGATGTCGGCTATGTCGTGAACGATAACGACGAATGCGAGTGGTTCATTACCAAACCGGCTTTCAGAGATGGATTGCAAATCCAGCATGTTAGCCAGCTATCGCAGCGTGCAAACATGATGAAACAACGCGGTTGGCTGATAACAAATGAAGGAGCGGGCCGTTTCGAATTCAAACGCCAGTTCCCTAGCGGCAAACCACACGATCGGTACTACCGAATTTTCCCTAGCAAGATTATTCGCGACCTGCACTTAAACACTCAAGTTTCCCAAATTAAACATTAAGATAAGAGATTGAATTTATGAACAATTCCCATATTCCCAATTTCCCAGAACCAAAAATGGATAATGACAAAGAATCAGCAGAATCAATGAATGACTTAACGCAAGCATTAGGCGCAGCAGCAACACTTGATTCTGAGGTGATTGCAAAATCATCAATCGAACTCTGCTTGATGAAAATGTCACTGAACTTCAAAGAGGTACTGACTCTTGAAGAGAGCGCGATCTACTGCGATTTAAGTGTAAGCCGGATGTACAAACTGTCCTGTGAAAACCAACTGCATTTCACAAAACCTGGTGGCAAGCGGGCCTATATTTCACGGGCCGCTTTGAACGATTGGATGCTCGGGCGAGTGCCTAGCCCATTACGGAAGTTTCAAAACAAATTGCAGCATTGATTTAGAACTGAGGGAAGCAGTTGGTTGACTTCCCTTTTTTATAGTTCAAGCAGGGTAAGGTAAGTGTCAGTTGAATTTATCTAGGCTTCTTTGAACGAGATCCCATGGAAGTCTACGGCCATTTGACCTCATTAATGTATAAGCAGCAGTGGCTCTTTCTACAGATATCACGTTTTCAGTAATTAGCTGCTCGATGACCCAAATTGTCCCATAAACCTGAGCCTGTTCTTGTTCTGCAGCCTGTCTTAAAGCCATATCACCCGTTAAAAGTGGACAATTTTCTTGCTTAGCCAACGCCAAAGCGAAGCAATCATACCTACTAGTACGCGTATAAGTTTCTGTTAACTGAATAACGTAAGCCATTGAATTAGAATTAACTTCTTTCAATACCAATCCAAGGTCGATTAAATGTGCATGTTCTTCAGAGAGCTCTTCTTCATACAAGATATCAGGTGTAGCAAACTCATAAGGAAGTCGAAACATGTCTGCCAAAATTCCGCCTTCCTCCATATCAATGAGAATATTGGCATCACTAATTAGAATTGCTGGCACCAATCACCTCGAGTTTACGTTCCTTGTGGAAGCTTGATACAGACATCCCTAATAACTCTGCAGCCTTTGACTCACCAATGTATTGCTCCCCCAGAGCCCGATAAACCAACTGTTTCAGTAAGTAGGTCGTTTCGGCAGGATAAGGTGTTCCAGGCTCTTGAGTGCGCCAACCTTTCTTACTGAACTGCATGAACATATTGCGCTGAGTAGCTTCTGAAATGATTCGACACTGACCCGCACGGTACAGGATAGCAATCATGCTGATACCGTACTCGTGTTTAAGCATAAACAATTCTCGTGGTTCTAGATTGCTTCGCTGTTTACCGAGATGCTCCATTAAAGATTGCTTTGGCAGTAAAAACTCACCAGCAAAAACATTGCACATCTTCTCTTCATCTAGGTTGTCAGCAAGCCGATTACGAAGCACTAAATGACCTAACTCGTGGGCCAAAGTGAATCGCTGACGATCACCACTCTGACTGGTAGAGATAACTACAACAGGCGTATTGCCGATACGACCGGCAAGTCCATCAAATTTTTTATCAGTTTCAACACTGGTGGTAATGATCATTACACCCTTAGCTTCTAGAGTGTCGATCATGTCATGGATTGGATTGAGCCCTAAATCCCAAAGCTGACGCATTTGAACAGCAACTGCTTCGACTTCATGAGCAGATGAAATAAGAGTTGGCAGCTCACTTGGTAAAGTAAACTTCGGAATTGGTTCAACTGAATCAGGGTAGATATTTAGCAGTTCCTGCCAACGCTCAGCCTGATCTAATACATCACCGTTAATACGATCTAACAGCTTTTGAGAGGTGCTGGCACGTTTACGGTATTCGATACCTTCAATCAAGACTTTAGCAGGACGAAAAAAATACTCCGTCCGAACGTTCAATGCTTTTGCAAGTTTAAGCAAATTGCCAGAAGAAGGCATGGCTGTTCCATGCTCATATTTCTTGACTGCATTAGCCGAGATTCCAACGCGTTCGGCTAGATCTTTCATCGATAATCCGGCGGCTTTTCGAGCTCGTCCTAGACGTTCAGAAAACATTTTATTGCTCTTCTTGGTTTATAAAAACTGGAATATTATACAGAATATAAACCAAAAGCAGAATAACTCAATCTAATCAGCTGAAAGAGTTTACTAAAAATTAATACGCTAACCTCAATTGGCTAGATTAGCTGATGTTTGCCTATCATGATATTTTCTTATCCGAAAACGGCCCACCTACAGCTACCACAAAACATCACAGGTTATTGATTTAAAATATATTTATACATTCTGTATCGGTAAATAACAGCTGCCACGAACACAGAGCAGCCCCTTGTTAAAAACAGCTAAATACAGATAAAACAAAGCCAGCTTAATGCTGGCTTTGTTTTATCTGTGGCGGCAACAGTCTGCTTAAAAGCATTAATTCCGCTTTTTATAGCGTGCGCTCAGCGGGCGTAAGTGGCTGTCAGGGTCTTTTTCGCTAACGCTTTGGCATTTAAAGTGTAACCGACAACAGCAGCGTTCGCGTTGTCCGGAACCGGCAACTTTGCATCCGGTAAAGCCCAGACGGTAAACTGGTAACGGTGCATACCATGGCCTACCGGCGGGCAGGCGCCACCAAAATCTTTAATGCCATAGTCGTTATTAAAACTACGGCTACCGACCGGCATTTTCCCCCCGGTACTCCCCGCACCTTGCGCCAGGCCGGTATTTTCCACAGCGATATCAGCCACTAACCAGTGCCACCAGCCTGAGCCTGTTGGCGCATCGGGGTCATACACTGTCACGGCAATACTTTTGGTGCCTGCCGGTAAGTCTTTCCAGTTTAACGCCGGCGATTTATTGTCACCGCCACAGCCAAAACCGGAAAACTCAAAGGTTTTTGCCATAAAATGGCCTTCTTGAATATCCGGACTGCTGACTTCGAGCGCCAGCGCGGGTAAAGCCAACACAAAAGAACCAGCGATACAGAGTTTTTTTAACATAAAATTTCCTTCTTTTTAGTGCCGCTAAATCGCTTATGGTAAAGCACTATAACGGCACCAACGGCTGGCCAGCAAGGCCAGCATTTTCGAATCTTAGAACTGGTAACCCAGATGCAACCAAAGCGCTGTGTCTTGTTCTGCACCTTCAGGAGATATGCGGAACAAGCCGAGATCTAATTGCAGATCACTGAGGCTGACCGGCCCGACACCAAAACTCAGTGGCATATCAACAGCCACACCATATGTGTCCAGATCCGGTGTACCGGCAAACTGGTGACGACGGTACAACAGACGCAAAGGTGGCATCGACTGATGCGCCAGGCTCAGCTGATAACGACGATAGTCCTGGCCCTGCAGCGTGGCAAAAGCCAGTTCAGATGACAAAATCCGGTTTGGATCTACTGCAGCAGTCATCGCAGCCGAACTAAAGCCGCCGAGTCGCAGCAACGCATCCTGCTGCCAACGGCGCTGCCAACGGCCTTCCGCAGCTAAAATCCAGTCTTGCCAACGACCCTGCACCTCAGGAGACCAGTCGACACCACGCCAACTGTCACCGGCACTCTGGTGGTAACTAAAACTGTTGGCAAAACCAAGCCCCCAGCTATTGCGCTGATGCTGCCAGCTCTGACTCAACACCAAACTGGCACTGCTGTTGTGATCGTCCGGTAATAACTCGCCGTTACCCAAACTGCCGGTTAAATCCAATTCACGCAGTTGTAATTGTTGGTCAAATTGCCACTCACCGGCGCGCCATGGAAAACTCAGCTGCAATAAAGCAGATTTTTGCTTTTCCAAACCCAGCTCGAAATTTTGCTGACCACTCAGGTCAAGCCTGGATTGTTGTAGTGACAATAACACTTTAACCGGCCAACCCTGATAACGCACAGCGCCAAAAGCAGCGCTAAAATCGTTGTGGCTAAGGTCCTTTTGTACACCCAACTGATAATCCAGCATTTTCACCGGATCGCCACCTTTTAACGCAATGCCAATAGCATCAGGCGTAAAGTTACTGAAGTGGTAATGCAATGTCAGACTTTGTTGTTGAGGACCTACACCATAAGGCTGTTGGCTGGCGCCAACCGGAGCTTCCTGATGCACCTGCACCTCTGGCATCCGCAGATGATTTTGTACAGGCGCAGTGTCCGTTCTGCGGGTATGGGTTTGGCTGGCTATATCACCAACGGCCGGCTTGATTGAGTTTTTTGCCAGCAACCAGGAGCCTTCACTGGCGGTATTGCCGGCAAAACGTGTCACTTCAACTGCGTTAAATTGTTCAGTCAGATACAAATCCGGCCCTTGCTGATTCACCAGCTGCAACAATAATGAACCATTCTTCATTGGCACAGGCATTTGTACCATTTCCGCGCCCTGTGTCAGCTGCCAAAGCTTTTTGCTTGATAAATCATATCGATACAAGCACAAACGTCCTTGTTGGCTGGCGACGAAAAACAACGACTTGCCATCAGTGCTCCAGTTTGGGTATGACAAATACTGATAACCATCCGGCATTGGTACCAATTGCTGCAACTGACCCTTTAAATCACGCAGCTGTAATTGCCAGCCCTGTTGTGGTGCAAAGTGCAGCACTGCAAATTGTTGTTGGTTGGGTGAAATTCTCGGAAAATCATAAATTTTCTCTAGTTCAGCTTCAGTAAGAGGCTGAATATCCCCGGTGGCGATGTCAAGCCGCACCAAAGCGGCATAACCGGCTTGCTGACGCTCAGCAATAATAAAACGGCCATCCGGACTAACGTCAAAGCGGCGTAAGCCAGCATTCTGACTCAGCGCCTTCACTTCACCCGAAGGCAGGTGCCACAAAAACAAATCCTGCTGCGAATTGCCATATTGATCCTTCGTGTTAGCACCAAAAACTAATGTCTCAGCATTGAGCCAACGCGGGTCACGCATGCCAGTGAAATTGCGCTGTTCCAGCAGATATTTCTGCTCAGGGTTAAAACTGGCTGGTTCAGTATCAACAATATCCTGCTTGTCGTTTTCCAGCAGCTCTTTCTGGCTTTGCTGAAACTTTTCCCTGGCTTTTTGGTTGTCCGCAGTTAAAAACACCTGCAGTTGGCTCTGATCGCGACTGTCATCCGTCACCACAGCCAATAAAGTACCATCCGGGCTTAACGCTGGGCTCTGCTGGCGACCTTTGCTGTTTAACCAGAGTTTGGCTTGCAGCGGCTGCAGTTGTTGCTGCTGCTGCATACTCTGGAAACTATATTCGGCAACAAAACGCTGATACAAAGTCTGGGCGCTAACGCCATACACACCTTCAAAAGCCTGATCAAAGCTGCGGTTTTTTATTGCCACCTGACGGGTCCAGACAGTATCGAGTTTTTCAACACCATAATTTTGCTCCAGCCAGGCCAGAAAACGGGCGCCCACCAGATAAGCAAAACCACGGGCCTGATAACGTCCGTCGGCAATATTCAACTCGTTATAACGTGGTAAAGCACCTTCCTGCGCCAACTGCTGTAACCAGGCTTCGGCATAAGCACTATACAGCCGGCCTTTACCTGTCAGTTTCGACTCCTGCAAGGTGGCATAACCTTCACTGACCCAGCGCGGGGTATCCAGCCGTGTCAGATCAGACAACTGTGACAGCTGATTCAGTTTGTCACGCCATTCGCTACGCTCTGGCTGTGCCAGATGAACCAAATGAATATATTCATGCAGCGCAACCAGCTGCATCCAGCCGGATAAATGATGTAAAGCACTGTCAGACTGGGGCGCTGTGGCAAAAAGCGCCATGGTTGGAGTGTGACTGAGCGGCAGGGCAAAACCGTTTGGTGCATTGTCGGGGTCAAGCAGCACCACATCCGTTTTTTTGGCAAGCTGCCGTTGTTGTTGTTTTAATACTAAAGCACGGCTCTGCTCCAGCTCATGGCTGGCATTTTGCGCCAGCCCCTGAAACTCTTTTGGAAACATCAACCGGAAATGCTCGGTTTCCAGTAACTGCCAGTTTTGCTCTTGCGGACTTTTTGCTTCGGCATGAAGGCACAGCAACAAGGCTGGCCAGGCTAACTTTTTCATCAATGATCCATTTGTGATTGGTTTGTAAAAAAACGCAACTGTAATGGATTAGAACAGAAAAACACCAGCCAAAAAGATTAATGTTATTCGTTGAATTGTAAACAAAATTTACAAGTTTCTTTATTCGGTTTTCCTCAGTTTTGGTTTTTGTTGCTGCAACCACTGATAAAACTGCTGTTTTGGTAAAGCACCGGATAACTGGGCAATCAGTTCACCTTGCTGGAACAACATCAGGGTTGGGATAGAGCGGATTTGAAACTGCGCAGCCAGTTGTTGCTGTTGTTCCGTATTAATTTTGCCAAAACGAAAGTCGGGTTCCAGCTCGCGTGCGGCTTGAGCAAATACAGGCGCAAAATTCTGACAAGGGCCACACCAGCTGGCCCAAAAATCCAGCACTATTGGCAATTCAGATTTTTGCACCAGGTTGGCAAAATTCATATTGTTGATCTCAACCGGCACACCAGAAAACAAAGGCGCTTTGCACTTGCCACAGACAGGCGCTGCCGACAACCTGGCAGCAGCCACCCGGTTTAATCCAGCACAGTGAGGACAGGCAATAATCATCAGGATCTCCAGACAGAAGCGGTTTTATACTGTGGGATCTGAGGGGGAATCACAGCAGTTTCAAGGGCGCAGCCTTATTATTCAAAGTTATGCTTGTGCTCACCTGATATGTGCGGGCTCCGGTGTCAGACTCTGGGCAAACGAAGTGCCCGAAATAGCTGAGCGGCATCTGTTGAGGTAATTCATACAGCGTCTGGGCTATTCATAAAAAAAGTGGCAAACAACCACAGGGCTCTGAGCATTTTCAGCCATAAAAAAACCACCCGAAGGTGGTTTTTCTTTAGCAATCCGTTGTTATTCGCGGGTACGGCGTTTTGGCGCAGCGCCTGGACGTGGACCTGCACCAGCTGGCGCTGATGAAGGACGACGATCACCAGCTGGACGCTCAGCACGATCACCACCCCCATGACCGCCGGTATCCACGCTGATATTCAGTTTTTGCTTACGCACATAAACTTTTTTCAGATGCTGGAAGATTTCGGTTGGAATATCTGCCGGCAGCTCAACAGTTGAGAAGTGGTCAAAAAGTTTGATGTTGCCGATAAACTGGCTGTCGATATTAGCTTCGTTAGCGATAGCGCCAACGATGTCACCGGCCCGAACACCATGTTCTTTACCCACTTCAATACGGTAAGTATTGTAGTTGCCCTGCATTTCGCGACGTGGACGTGGACCACGCTCCGGACGATCACCACGCTCTGGTCTGTCACCACGTTCAAAACGAGGACGATCACCACGCTCAGGACGATCCGGTCTGTCACCACGGGCATGAGGTTCACGGATTTCCGGGAACTGTTTGGCCACATTTAACGGCTGATCTTTTTGTGCCAGGAACAACAGCGCCGCAGCTAAATCTGCATCTGTTGTTTCCAGTTTTTCACGCCAATCGTTAATTAAATCCTGGAAGAAACTTAAGTTTTTCGCTTCGATGGTGTTGGCCAGTTGTTCGCGGAATGACTCAATACGGCGCTGTTCGATCACTTCACCTGTTGGCAGCGACATTTTTTCAATCGGCTGGCGGGTAGCGTGTTCGATAGTGCGTAACAGACGACGCTCACGTGGTGACACAAACAGAATGGCTTTACCTAAACGGCCGGCACGACCAGTACGGCCGATACGGTGTACATAAGCTTCGCTGTCGTACGGAATGTCATAGTTGATCACCAGGCTGATCCGTTCCACGTCCAGACCCCGGGCAGCAACGTCTGTTGCCACAATAATATCAATTTGACCTGCTTTTAAGCGGCGAATGGTTTGTTCGCGGTTGGCCTGGTTCATATCGCCATTGAGGCAAGCTACAGCATAACCGCGAGCACCTAATTTTTCGGAAATTTCCTCAGTAGCACTCTTAGTGCGCACAAAGATGATGCTGGCGTCATATTCTTCGCCCTCCAGCACGCGTGTTAACGCATCCAGCTTCTGATTACTGTCAAGCATGACATAACGCTGAGTAATACGCTCTACAGTACTGGTTTTGGATTCAATTTTGATTTCTTGGGCATTTTTCAGGTGCTTCTGGGCAATAGCACGGATTTGCGACGGCATAGTGGCCGAGAACATCGCAACCTGACGGCCGGCCGGAGTGGCATCCATAATGGTCTGCACATCATCAATAAAGCCCATACGCAACATTTCGTCGGCTTCATCCAGCACTATGGCGCGCAGTTTATCTAACTGCAACGTGCCGCGATCCAGGTGATCAAGGATACGACCCGGGGTACCAACAATCACCTGAGAACCACGTTTTAATGATTTCAGCTGGTTGGTGTAACTTTGACCACCATATAAAGGCAGTACATGGAAAGCCGGCATAAAGCGGGCATAAGCCTGGAATGCTTCTGCAACCTGAATCGCCAGTTCACGGGTTGGAGCTAATACCAGAATTTGTGGTTCGTTTTGGGCCGGATCAAGCCGGGCTAACAGTGGCAGCGCGAAAGCAGCAGTTTTACCTGTACCGGTTTGCGCCTGACCCAGTAAGTCTTCTCCCGCTAACAGTTTTGGGATGGCCGCCGCCTGGATTGGCGATGGAGTTTCATAACCCAATTCTGTAACTGCACGCAAAATTGCATCTGGCAGATCAAGCTGGGAAAAAGTCAGGGACTCAGACATATATTGTATAAACCTCAATAACACGCAGGCGATAGTGGTTGTGCTATTGTAGTTTTACAGAGCCTGCTTTGCTGTAAAAATACCCCAAACGTGCAAAAAGCGTGGCTTTGCACATTTTTATTCCAGTAGTATAGCCAATCATTTTTCCTGACAAGGGTTTGACAGATGATTGAGATCCTCGTGGGCAGCCAAATGGGCGCAGCTGAATACACTGCTGAACAAGTAGCTGATACACTGGTACAAGCGGGTTATGAAGTCAGGCTGCATCTGACACCCGAATTAGAACAACTGACCAGAAACGCTATCTGGTTAGTGATCACCTCGACCTACGGTGCGGGTGATCTGCCCGACAATATCCAACCCTTTGCGGATCAATTAGCACAAGATCGAAGTGATCTTACCACAGTTTCTTATGCCGTGATCACTTTAGGTGACTCCAGCTATGATACTTTTTGTCAGGCAGGGCGGAAAATGGAAGCTTTGTTGCAAAAAAATGGCGCACAAAGTCTTGGTTTAACGCTCAATATTGATGTGCTTCAACCCGAACTACCTGAAGACACAGCTTGTGCCTGGCTGCCTGAATTTATAAAAACTGTCGCGACGACAGAACAGCACAGCTAAAAGACAGCGGTCAAAACAGCACTGATATAAGAGTTGGCTCCTACTTCCCCAAAGCCAGGTGTTTTTAGTCAGTGCTTAGCACAGATCTAAATTCAGCGATAAAAAAAGCGGGCTTTTCAGCCCGCCAACTACACAAGTCACTGTCCAGAAACTGGATTTCTAACGTACTTCCATGTTGGCATCAGCAATGAAACACCAACAAAACCAAGTATCTGCGTTTTAGCAGCCCAATTCTTAATATCAATCTGATAAATGCATGATAAAGCTCAGATCTGAGTTATGATCCAGCTATACCAGCTTATCCACAAATTAGTCATAAATCAGATACCACTGTGAATAAGTAGCGTATAACCAACTTAATAACGTGGTATTATCCTCTTAATGAAATATTACCCCTGCTGGGCTGTGGATAAAACATCGAGTTGATCACAGGATCACGGCTGGCAGATCCGGATCAGATCACAGTTTAGATCTTCTGTAAGATCTTGATCCTTTTCAGCAAAAATTGGTTATCCACCTAAAACACAGTGCTTAGTAGTAAGAATAATAAAAAGATCTCTTTAAAGATCCTTATATATATTTAAAGCCAACTAAGGATCCGGATCAGATTTTAGCCATTTCGTTTCAGTGCCGATCCAGTTACAATACGTGCCCTTTTTTCGCGTTATCCTTGAAGTTGCAGAGGCAGATATGTTGTTCCAACAAAGTTACGATGTGATTGTAGTCGGCGGTGGCCACGCCGGTACCGAAGCCGCATTAGCAGCCGCACGCATGGGCATGCAAACTTTGCTGTTAACCCATAACGTTGAGACCCTGGGTCTGATGTCCTGTAACCCGGCTATTGGCGGTATTGGTAAAGGCCATCTGGTTAAAGAAATTGATGCGCTGGGCGGTGCTATGGCAAAAGCCACAGATCTGGCCGGGATCCAGTTCCGCACTTTGAATAGCTCTAAAGGCCCTGCTGTACGGGCGACCCGCGCTCAAGCTGACCGTCAGTTGTACCGTGCCGCAATTCGCAATATGCTGGAAAACCAGCCAAATCTGCAGATCTTCCAACAAGCCTGTGATGATTTAATTGTTGAACAGGATCGGGTTTGTGGTGTTGTGACCCAGATGGGTCTGAAATTTACCGCTAAAACCGTGGTGCTTACAGTCGGCACCTTTCTCGGTGGCCAAATTCACATTGGCCTGGAAAACTATTCAGGTGGCAGAGCAGGCGATCCACCGTCAATCGCCCTGGCAAAACGTTTAAGAGCCTTGCCTTTCAGGGTTGGCAGATTAAAAACCGGCACACCACCAAGGATCGATGCCCGTAGTGTCGATTTTTCTAAAATGCAGCCTCAGCCTGGTGATACGCCACTGCCGGTGATGTCTTTTATGGGAAAAGTCAGCGATCACCCGCAGCAGATCCCGTGTTTTATCACTTATACCAATGAAAAAACGCACGATATTATCCGTGGTGGTTTAGACAGATCGCCTATGTACACTGGTGTCATTGAAGGTATTGGCCCGCGTTATTGCCCTTCAATTGAAGACAAGATCAATCGTTTTGCTGACAAAGACAAACATCAGATCTTTATCGAACCTGAGGGTTTAACCACTCATGAATTGTATCCAAACGGTATTTCAACCAGCCTGCCTTTTGATGTGCAGCTGGCCTTAGTGCATTCAATTCCGGGTCTGGAAAATGCACACATTACCCGTCCTGGTTACGCCATTGAATATGACTTTTTTGATCCAAGAGATCTAAAAACATCATTAGAAACCAAATTTATCAAAGGTTTATTTTTTGCTGGTCAAATTAACGGTACCACGGGTTATGAAGAAGCCGGTGCTCAGGGTTTGCTGGCCGGTTTAAACGCCGCACTTTTTGTGCAGGAAAAAGAAGCCTGGGTGCCAAGCCGCGATCAGGCCTACAGCGGCGTTTTGGTCGACGATCTGACCACTATGGGTACCAAAGAACCTTACCGTATGTTCACCAGCCGTGCTGAATACCGTTTGATGTTACGCGAAGACAATGCGGATTTACGCTTAACCGCCAAAGGCCGTGAACTTGGCTTGGTAGACGACGCCCGCTGGGCCGCATTTAACGCAAAAATGGAACAGATTGAACTGGAACGCCAGCGCCTGAAACAAAGCTGGATCCACCCACAACATGCTGCTTTGGCTGAAGTAAATGCGTTATTAAAAACGCCGTTAAGCCGGGAAGCCAGCCTGGAAGATCTGATCCGTCGTCCTGAAGTCAATTATCAGGATCTGATGGCCATTGAAGGTGTGGGGCCTGCACTCAATGATGCCGCTGCAGCCGAACAGGTGGAAATCCAGATCAAATACGAAGGGTATATTAACCGGCAACAGGACGAGATCGCCAAGCAGGAGCGCAACGAAAATACCCGTCTGCCGGCTCAGTTTGATTATGCCGTGGTAAAAGGTTTATCCAACGAAGTGGTGTTGAAACTCAATCAGGCGCAACCTGAAACTGTAGGTCAGGCATCAAGGATCTCTGGTATTACACCAGCCGCTATTTCGTTGTTACTGGTGTTCCTGAAAAAACAGGGTTTGTTGCGTAAATCTGCTTAAGGTTGTGTTTGCATGTTAGAAAAATTACGTCAGCTGGTGGCGCAAACCAGTTTGCAATTGTCAGAGCAACAACTGCAACAACTGGTGCAGTATGTGCAGTTGCTGGACAAATGGAACAGCGCTTACAACCTGACATCAGTGCGTGATCCAATGGAAATGCTGGTCAAACACATTATGGACAGCCTGGCGGTGGCACCTTTTGTGAAAGGCCTGCGCATTATTGACGTGGGGACTGGCCCTGGTTTACCTGGTATTCCGCTGGCGATTTGTTTTCCGCAAAAGCAGTTCACCCTGCTCGACAGTCTGGGCAAAAGGATCCGTTTTTTAAATCAGGTGAAATTACAGCTCGGTTTACAAAACGTAACTCCACTGCAAAGCCGGGTGGAAGACCATCAGCCGGTTCAGGGTTATGATCAGGTGCTGAGTCGTGCTTTTGCTTCGTTAAGTGATATGATCGGCTGGTGTGCCCATTTGCCGGCAGATCATGGCCAATTTCTCGCCATGAAAGGTGCCCAGGTTGCAGAAGAAATTGCAGCTTTGCCGGATTTTGTTAAAGTTGTCGCCAACGAGACTTTACAGGTACCGGAACTGACCGGGCAGCGCTTTTTGGTCATAGTCGAAAAAATACCAGGCTGATTTACTTTTCGAGGGAATGCTGTGGGAAAAATCATCGCTATTGCGAATCAGAAAGGTGGTGTTGGTAAAACCACAACCGCAGTCAATCTGGCCGCTTCGATGGCGGCAACCAAACGTAAAGTATTACTGATTGATTTAGACCCGCAGGGCAACGCCACTATGGGCAGTGGTGTTGATAAATACGAAGTGCCGGCAACTGCCTATGAGTTGCTGGTGGACGAAAAACCGCTGCCGGAAGTGGTGGTAAAAGAAACAGCAGGTGGTTATCACCTGGTGGCAGCAAACTCGGATGTTACTGCAGCTGAAGTGCGTTTGCTGGATGTATTTGCCCGCGAACTGCGCCTGCGCAATGCACTGAAAAACTACCGTGACCAATACGATTTTATTTTTATTGATTGTCCACCTTCACTCAATATGCTGACTGTGAACGCCATGGCGGCAGCTGATTCAGTATTGGTACCTATGCAGTGTGAGTATTATGCACTGGAAGGTTTAACCGCTTTGGTTGAAACCATCAATAAACTGGCCGCAGTGGTCAATGCCGATCTGAAAATTGAAGGCATTTTGCGCACCATGTACGACCCGCGCAACCGGCTGGCCAACGACGTTTCTGAACAGTTAAAACGGCATTTTGGTGAAAAAGTCTATCGTGCCGTGATCCCGCGTAATGTCCGGCTGGCGGAAGCCCCCAGTTTTGGTACTCCGGTGATGTATTACGACAAAAGCTCCACCGGCGCAAAAGCCTACCTGGCACTGGCAGGGGAAATTTTGCGGCGTTCGGATAAAAAACAAGTAAAAACAGCAGCTTCTGTCTGATTTTTTAAGGAATTAAGGCGCAATGTCGGTAAAAAAACGTGGTTTAGGACGGGGTCTGGACGCTTTGTTAACTTCAGGCCGGCCGCAGGTTCAGGTCCAGGAAGTTGCTGAAACTCAGACTGAAAGTCATCCACACGAATTACAAAAGTTGCCGATTGAGTGGTTAACTCCTGGCAAATACCAGCCCCGCAAAGACATGTCGCAGGAAGCGCTGGATGATTTAGCCAGTTCTATCCGTGCCCAGGGCGTGATCCAGCCAATAGTGGTGCGGGAACTGGCTGCGGAGTCTTATGAAATTATCGCCGGTGAACGGCGTTGGCGTGCCTCACAAATTGCTGGTCTGGCCGAAGTGCCTTGTATCATCAAAAATGTGCCGGACGAGGCGGCTGTAGCTATTGCGCTGATTGAAAATATTCAGCGTGAAGATCTCAATGCCATGGAAGAAGCAGTGGCATTACAACGGCTTTTAACCGAATTTGAATTAACCCATCAACAAGTTGCTGACGCTGTTGGCAAGTCCCGCACTACTGTGACCAATTTGTTGCGTCTGAACCAGCTGGCCGACGATGTGAAAACCCTGCTGGAGCATGGTGATATTGAAATGGGTCACGCCCGTGCTTTGCTGGCGCTTAGTGAAAGCCAGCAGTCTGATGCCGGCCGTATTATTGCGGCAAAACAGCTGACAGTACGTGAAACCGAAAGTCTGGTACGTCGTTTACTGGAACCGGCGCCAGAAGCACAACCTAAGGTGAAAGACCCGGATGTAGCGGCACTGGAGCAGCGGTTAAGTGAACGTTTTGCGGCGCCTGTCAGTATCAGTTACAGCAAAAAAGGCAAAGGTGAACTGGTGATCGGGTATAGCAACCTGAATGAACTGGATGGCATTTTGGAAAAGCTTGGTCTGACCCCGGCTGAAAACTAAGCAGTTAGTTTACCAAAATACCGACAAATCAAGCCTTAGCGCCGCTTTTGGTTGCAAAAATAAGGCAGTTAAGTATACTTGCGCGAGTTTTTTGCGCTGTAGTTTGAGCATTCTACAGGTGGTATTCGTTGACTTTAACCACAACAAAACAGCGCTTCAGACTGATTTTTAAGACTTTTATCTGGCAGTTTGTTGCTGCATTGTTACTTGCAGCTGGCGTTTATCTGGCTTTTGATGCCTTAGGCGCCAAATCTGCCCTGTATGGCGCGTTATGTGTAGTTGTGCCCCATTGTGTCTTTACGTGGTATGTGTTTCGTTTTCGCGGGACTGATCAGTTACAGCTGATTCTGAAGTCCATTTATCGCGGCGAAACCTTCAAATTTTTATTGATGGCATTGCTGGTGATGGCAGTGCTTAAACACGCTGTAATAGTCGATTGGCTATTTTTTGCCGGAATTGTTTCCGCGTTGATATTACAAGTGTTTTTACCGATTTTGATTAACTACGATAATTGGGACTAACGATGGCATCTGGTGCTGAGCTTACAAGCAAAGAGTATATTACCCACCACTTGACCAACTGGAGTGTCGGCGAGGGTTTTTGGACCTGGCACGTTGATACTTTAGGCTGGTCAATTCTTATGGGACTTGTGTTCCTGTTCTCCTTCCGTGCAGTGGCGAAAAAAGCCAATGCCGGTGTCCCGACCAAATGGCAATGTGCCGTTGAAATGGTCGTGGAGTTTATCAACGATACCGTCAAAGGTACCTTTCATGGCAAGAGCGCCGTTATTGCGCCTTTAGCCCTGACGATCTTTGTTTGGGTATTCCTGATGAACCTGCTGGACTTAGTGCCTGTTGACTTCATTCCTTACGCTGCCCAAATGATTGGTGGTGCTATGGGTTATGATCCGGCACATGTTTACATGAAAATTGTACCTACCACAGACTTAAACATGACTTTCGCCCTGGCCATTGGTGTGTTTATCCTGATGATCGGTTACTCCATCAAGATCAAAGGCATCGGCGGTTTTATTAAAGAACTGACGACTCAGCCGTTTAACACGCCTTGGTTGTATTGGTTCAACTTTATTCTGGAAGTGGTGGCGTTATTAGCCAAACCACTGTCACTGGCGCTGCGGTTATTCGGTAACCTCTATGCCGGCGAGCTGATCTTCATTCTGATTGCACTTCTGGGTGTATGGCAGTTACCACTGCACTTCCCATGGGCGATGTTCCACATTCTGGTTATTACACTGCAAGCCTTTATTTTCATGGTGTTAACAGTGGTATACCTGAGTATGGCGCACGAGCATCATTAATATCGATTTCGTTTTAACTTTAACTTTAACTTTAACTTTAGAAACTCGGAGAAAATCATGGAAATGGTATTAGGTTTAAAATACATCGCTGTAGCTCTGTTAATCGGTTTCGGTGCTTTAGGTACTGCGATTGGTTTCGGTACTTTAGGTGGTAAATTCCTGGAGTCTGCTGCACGTCAACCAGAATTAGCTCCTTCTTTACAAGGTAAAATGTTTATCGTTGCTGGTCTGATCGACGCCATCGCGATGATCGGTGTTGCTATCGGTCTGTACATGCTGTTCGCTATCTAATTGGCAGCCAACAGAACATTTACTTTTTGTAATTAAGGAGAAGCGTTCGTGAATATTAACGCCACTCTCATTGGTGAGTTAATCGCGTTTTTGGTGTTCGTCATCGCCTGTATGAAATGGGTATGGCCACCAATTATCGGCGCCATTGAAACTCGCCAGCAAAAAATTGCAGATGGCCTGGCCGCGAGTGATCGCGCCGAACAGGACCTGCGTTTAGCGCAAGAGAATGCAAAGAAACAGCTGATCGAAGCAAAAGCCCAGGCTTCTGCCCTGATCGACCAGGCTAAAAAACGCGAAGCGCAGATTATTGACGAAGCTGCGGTGAAAGCGCAGGCAGAGCGGGAAAAAATCCTGGCTCAGGCCAAAGCTGAAGTTGAAGCTGAACGCATCCGGGCGAAAGAAGAGTTACGTAAGCAAGTTGCTGCTCTGGCAGTTGCCGGTGCAGAACGTATTCTTCAACGTTCGATTGATGAAGCTGCCCACAGCGACATCCTGGAAAAACTGGTTGCAGAACTATAAAGAGGAAGAGCCATGTCTGAACTGACGATTGTCGCTCGTCCTTATGCCAAAGCGGCGTTTGACTTTGCAGTTGAACAAAACGCTTTGGCGGCCTGGGCCGATATGCTGTTTTTTGCTGCTGAAGTAGCAAACAACGCTGTTGTTGCCGAGCGCCTGCAAAACAACAGCGGTGCTGAAGCACAGGCTGAGTTTTTTATCCAGGTATGTGGTGCGCAACTCAATGAACAAGGCCAGAACTTGATTAAAGTGATGGCTGAAAACAAACGTTTATTGGCGTTGCCTGCTGTGTTGGAAGCATTTTTGTTGTTAAAAGCCGAACATGAAAAAGAAGCAACAGTTGATGTTGTTTCTGCCACTGTTCTGAGCACAGCACAACAGGAAAAGCTCGTCACAGCTTTGTCACAGCGTTTAGCACGCAATGTTAAGTTGAACTGTAGCGTAGACCCGACTGTTGTCGGTGGTATGTTAATCAAAGCCGGTGATATGGTTATTGATGGCTCAGTTCGCGGTAAGTTAGACCGTTTAGCCACTGCGCTGCAGTCATAATTGGGGATTAGAGCATGCAACTGAATTCCACTGAAATCTCTGAACTGATCAAACAACGTATTGCTCAGTTTGAAGTTGTCAGTGAAGCTCGTAACGAAGGTACTATCGTGTCTGTTACCGATGGTATCATCCGTATCAATGGCCTTGCTGACTGTATGCAAGGTGAGATGATTGAGCTTCCTGGTAACCGTTACGCTATCGCACTGAACTTAGAGCGCAGCTCTGTAGGTGCCGTAGTCATGGGTCCATATGCGGACCTGCGTGAAGGTATCAAAGTAAAAGCCACTGGCCGTATTTTAGAAGTGCCGGTAGGTCCAGGTCTGTTAGGTCGTGTGGTGAACACTTTAGGTGAACCAATCGACGGTAAAGGCCCGGTACAAGCTGCTGCATTTGCACCGGTAGAAAAAATTGCACCAGGTGTAATCGACCGTCAATCGGTAGATCAGCCAATGCAAACTGGTTATAAATCAGTAGACTCGATGATTCCAATCGGCCGTGGCCAGCGTGAGCTGATCATCGGTGACCGTCAGACTGGTAAAACAGCACTGGCCATCGACGCCATCATCAACCAGAAAACTTCTGGCGTGAAATGTATTTATGTTTGTATCGGTCAGAAAGCTTCGACCATTGCCAACGTAGTACGTAAGCTGGAAGAGCACGGTGCACTGGCTCACACTATCGTGGTTGTTGCTTCTGCTTCTGAAGCTGCTGCACTGCAATTCCTGGCGCCATACTCTGGCTGTACCATGGGTGAATACTTCCGTGACCGCGGTGAAGATGCGCTGATCGTATACGATGACTTGTCAAAACAAGCCGTTGCATACCGTCAAATCTCTCTGTTGTTACGCCGTCCACCAGGACGTGAAGCTTACCCAGGCGACGTATTCTATTTACACAGCCGTCTGTTAGAGCGTGCATCTCGTGTTAACGAGCATTATGTTGAGCGTTTAACCAATGGTGAAGTGAAAGGCAAAACCGGTTCTTTAACTGCACTGCCAATCATTGAAACCCAGGGCGGTGACGTTTCTGCATTCGTACCAACCAACGTGATTTCAATCACAGACGGTCAGATCTTCTTAGAATCTAACCTGTTTAACGCCGGTATCCGTCCAGCCGTAAACGCTGGTATTTCGGTATCCCGTGTTGGTGGTGCTGCTCAGACCAAGATCATCAAAAAGCTGGGTGGTGGTATTCGTCTGGCATTAGCTCAGTTCTCTGAACTGGCGGCATTTGCTCAGTTCGCTTCAGACCTGGACGACGCGACCCGTGCGCAGTTAGACCATGGTCAGAAAGTAACTGAACTGATGAAGCAGTTACAGTACGCCCCAATGGGCGTAGCTGATATGGGCGTGTCGATTTATGCCATCGAAAAAGGCTACATGAAAGACGTTGAAGTTGCGAAAATTCTCGACTTCGAAGCTGCCCTGCTGGCTTATATGCATGCAGAGCACGGCGCATTCATGGCTGATCTGAACAAAACCGGTAACTACAACGACCAAATCGAAGCCACTATCAAGGGCGCGATTGAGAAGTTTAAAGCGACTCAGACCTGGTAATTCAGGTATTGGCATCGGGTGGTGGTAACACCACCCTTCGTTGAAATTTTCGGAGATTAGTCATGGCCGGCGCAAAAGAGATAAAAAGTAAGATCGGGAGTATTAACAATACTCGTAAGATCACCAGCGCTATGGAAAAGGTTGCAGTCAGCAAAATGCGCAGAGCGCAAGAGCGGGTTGCACAAAGCCGTCCATACGCTGAAGGTATGCGCAAAGTGATCGGTAATATCGCCAATGGTACCCTCGAGTTTCGCCACCCGTTCTTAACAGAACGTCCGGTGAAAAACGTGGGTTACATTGTGATATCAACAGACCGGGGTCTTTGCGGCGGCTTGAATACCAACGAATTTAAACGTGTGATGATCGACCTCAAAGCGTGGAAAGAACAAGGCGCCAATGCTGAGTTTGCCGTGATCGGTAACAAAGCAACAGCCTTCTTCAAACGTTTTGGCGGTAAAGTAGTTGCACAACAAGTGGGTTCAGGCGATACACCACGTTTGGCTGATGTCATTGGTACTGTGCGGGTCATGCTGAATGAATATTCTGAAGGCAAAATTGACCGTTTGTTCCTGGTATACAACAACTTTGTCAATACCATGAAGCAAGAGCCAGTGATTGAGCAACTCTTACCTTTGCCAAAAGCAGAGCTGTCAGCCAGAAGTCACAGCTGGGACTACATTTACGAGCCAGATCCAAAAGCTATCCTCGAGAAGTTAATGGACCGCTACGTAGAGTCTCAGGTTTATCAGGGTGTTGTGGAAAACGCAGCCAGCGAACAGGCAGCGCGGATGGTGGCAATGAAGGCCGCTACCGATAACGCCGGCAACCTGATGGATGACTTGAAACTGGTTTACAACAAAGCCCGTCAGGCAGCTATTACGCAGGAACTGAGCGAAATCGTCGCCGGTGCTGCCGCTGTTTAACGCTTAGGTTTACAGGTTTGAGAAATTAGAGGAATTAACATGAGTCAAGGTAAGGTAGTCCAAATCATTGGCGCCGTTGTGGATATCGACTTTCCACAAGAATCGGTACCTGGTATCTATGACGCGTTAAACGTAACAAACGGCGACCTGGCTGGTTTAGTACTTGAAGTACAACAACAGCTGGGTGGCGGTACTGTTCGTACCATCGCGTTAGGTTCAACTGACGGTCTGCGTCGTGGTGCTGAAGTGACCAACACTGGCAAAGCGATTCACGTACCTGTTGGTAAAGCAACTCTCGGCCGTATCATGAACGTGCTGGGTGAGCCAATCGACGAAGCGGGTCCAATCGGTGAAGAAGAGCGTTGGGCTATCCACCGTTCTGCACCAAGCTACGAAGATCAGGCTGCTTCAAATGCGCTGTTAGAAACTGGTATCAAGGTTATCGACCTGGTATGCCCGTTTGCCAAAGGTGGTAAAGTTGGTCTGTTCGGTGGTGCCGGTGTAGGTAAAACCGTAAACATGATGGAACTGATCCGTAACATCGCAATCGAGCACAGCGGTTATTCAGTATTCGCCGGTGTAGGTGAGCGTACCCGTGAAGGTAACGACTTCTACCACGAAATGAACGACTCAAACGTTCTGGACAAAGTATCTCTGGTGTATGGCCAGATGAACGAGCCGCCAGGAAACCG
>DPJG01000010.1 GCA_003543135.1 Rheinheimera sp. | reverse complement strand
GCGCAAGCGTGAATTTAAAGAAATACGCCTTTTTGCATTCAACTGCGCAGTTAATGGCCAAAGTGAGTATTTTAACAGCATTTGTGCCGCAAAAAACGGCACAAAACTCTGGTTGCGCTGAAAAATCCTTTTTTCAGCTCTTTATAAATAAGAAAGCGCTGTCTGTGAATTCAAGCTATCTGCTGCCTATATGCAAGGACAACAAAACCTCAGCGTAAATTTGGCGCCAGCCAGCTGTGTGCTTCTTCCTGGCTAAAACCTTTTCGCTGGGCGTAATCCGCAAGCTGATCTTCACCAATTTTACTTACAGCAAAGTATTTACTGTCCGGATGGGCAAAGTACCAACCCGACACAGCAGCACCCGGCCACATGGCAAAACTTTCGGTAAGCTCCAGGCCAATCTCCGGGGTGACATTGAGCATGTTAAATAAAGTGCCTTTTTCAGTGTGCTCAGGACAAGCCGGATAACCCGGTGCCGGACGAATGCCTTGATAGGCCTCACGGATCAACGCTTCGTTATCGAGATTTTCATCAGCAGCATAACCCCAATAATCTTTACGCACTTGCTGATGCAGGTACTCCGCCAGCGCTTCAGCCAGACGATCGGCCAGCGCTTTCACCATAATACTGTTGTAGTCATCATGGGCAGCGGCAAACTCAGCAGCAAACTCGTCGGCGCCAAACCCCGTGCTCACCGCAAATGCACCTATATAGTCGGCAACACCTGAACTGGCTGGCGCAACAAAATCACCTAAACAGCAATTCGGTACATTGTTACGCAGCTGCAATTGCTGACGCAGGTTATATAAGCGGTGTTTTTCTGTGGTTCTGCTTTCGTCTGTATACACAATAATGTCATCCCCTTCGCTATTGGCAGGGAACAACCCAAAAATGGCGCGACCTGTCACCTTGCGCGAGCCTATCATCAGATCCAACATATGATTGGCATCCTGATAAAGCTTACGGGCTTCCATCCCCACTTCAGGATGGTTCAAAATAGCCGGGAATTTGCCCGACAACTGCCAGGTTAAAAAGAAGGGCGTCCAGTCGATAAAATCGCGCAAGCTTTGTAAATCGACATCCTGCCAGATATGAATGCCTGGTTTTTTCGGGGCCGGTGCCACTTTGGTTAAATCAAGCTGAAACTTATTGTCACGTGCTTCCTCGAGCGTCAGCATTTTTTCACCCGGGCGGGCACGTTGATGCTGCTCTACAGCTCGACGGTATTCATCATTGACCCGCGCCAGATAATCCGGTTTTTGCGTTGGGCTTATCAGTGATTGCACCACAGACACACTGCGCGATGCATTAGGGACATACACCACACCATGCTGATAATTGGGCGCAATTTTTATTGCGGTATGGGCTTTAGAGGTCGTCGCGCCACCTATTAATAAAGGAATAGTAAAACCAAGCCGCGTCATCTCTTTGGCGACATGCACCATTTCATCTAAAGAAGGCGTAATAAGGCCGGACAAACCAATAATATCCACATCCAGCTCTTTGGCTTTTTGCAATAAAGTGGCACAGGGCACCATCACACCCAGATCAATCACTTCATAGTTATTACACTGCAGCACTACACCAACAATATTTTTGCCGATGTCATGCACATCCCCTTTGACAGTGGCCATCAGCACCTTGCCCTGTGCTTTGGCTCCTGTACCGGCTTTTTCTGCTTCTATATAGGGCTGCAGATAGGCTACAGCCTTTTTCATCACCCGCGCCGATTTCACCACCTGAGGCAGAAACATTTTGCCTTCACCAAATAAGTCGCCCACCACGTTCATGCCGTCCATCAGCGGACCTTCAATCACATGAAGGGGCCTCTCTACCTGTAAACGGGCTTCTTCAGTGTCCACTTCAATAAAATCGGTAATGCCCTTCACCAACGCATGTTCCAACCGCTTGTTGACAGGCCAGCTGCGCCAGGCTTCGTCTTCTTTGACTGCAACTGTGCCATCCCCTTTAAACTGAGCGGCGATGTCCAGCAATCGTTCGGTGGCATCGTCGCGGCGGTTCAGAATGACATCTTCCACCCGCTCGCGCAGTAACTCAGGAATGTCGTCATACACAGCCAGCTGGCCAGCATTGACGATGCCCATATCCATGCCAGCTTTGATGGCGTGATATAAAAACACCGAGTGAATGGCCTCACGCACCGGATCGTTACCACGAAACGAAAATGACACGTTCGACACACCACCGGACACTTTGGCATAAGGGCACAATTTTTTAATTTCACGGGTGGCTTCAATAAAATCCACAGCGTAGTTGTTGTGTTCTTCAATACCTGTAGCAACGGCAAAAATATTGGGGTCAAAAATGATATCTTCCGGCGGAAAACCAATTTGCTCCACCAGAATTTTATAAGCACGCTGACAAATTTCGACTTTCCGCGCTTTGGTATCTGCCTGCCCCACTTCATCAAAAGCCATCACCACCACAGCAGCACCATAACGGCGTAATAATTTTGCCTGATGTATAAACTGCGCTTCGCCTTCTTTTAGTGAAATAGAATTCACCACAGCTTTGCCCTGGATACATTTGAGCGCAGCTTCAATCACTTCCCATTTCGACGAGTCGACCATAATAGGCACACGGGAAATGTCAGGTTCGGATGCCAGCAGATTCAGATAACGCACCATGGCCGCTTTGCTGTCGAGCATGGCTTCGTCCATGTTGATATCAATTATTTGCGCACCATTCTCTACCTGCTGCCGCGCCACCTGCAACGCAGCTTCAAATTTGCCGTCCAGAATCAGTTTTTTAAAACGGGCAGAGCCTGTGACGTTGGTGCGCTCACCTATATTGATAAATCTGACTTGTTGCATTACCACTCCAACGAAAAGGCTTCAAGGCCAGCCAGATGAAACTGATGGGACTTTGTTTTGGGCTGGCGTGGTTTAACACCTGCCACTACTTCACTGATGGCTTTAATATGCTCTGGGGTGGTGCCACAACAACCACCAACAATATTTAAAAAGCCTTGCGCCGCCCAATCTTTAATTTCAGCCGCCATCTCAACAGCGCCTAAGTCATATTCACCAAACTCATTGGGTAAACCGGCATTTGGATGCACCGACACATAACATTCTGAAATACCGGATAAGGTCTCGACATAAGGCCGCAGCAAATCTGGCCCTAAGGCACAATTTAAGCCAAAAGTGACAGGCTCTACATGGGCCAGCGAGTTATAAAAGGCTTCGGTCGTTTGACCAGATAAAGTGCGGCCTGAGGCGTCGGTAATGGTGCCTGAAATCATCACCGGCAATTTATAACCAATTTCATCAAATACCTGCAGTACGGCAAAAGCAGCGGCTTTGGCGTTTAAGGTATCAAAAATGGTTTCCAGCATAATAATGTCGGCGCCACCTTCAATCAGCGCCAGAGTCGATTCGTGATACGCCGCCACTAAAGTATCAAAATCGATATTGCGATAACCAGGGTCATTCACGTCCGGTGAAATAGAAGCCGTTCTGTTGGTTGGACCAAGCACACCTGCCACATAACGCGGCTTATCCGGTGTTAATGCGGTAAATTCATCACAGGCTTTGCGCGCAAGCGCCGCGGCTTCACGGTTAATACGTGCCGACAGATGCGACATGTCATAGTCCGCCATCGCAATGGTAGTGGCGTTAAAACTGTTGGTTTCCAGAATATCCGCGCCGGCGGCTAAATATTTGTGGTGAATGTCACTGATGATCTGAGGTTGGGTCAGTACCAGCAGATCATTATTGCCTTTCAGATCTGAAGGCCAATCGGCAAACTCTGCGCCACGGTAATCAGCTTCCTGTAACTGATAAGCCTGGATCATGGTGCCCATGGCACCATCAAGTACCAAAATCCGTTCTGATAACAATTGTGCCAGCGCTTGTGGTGTTAACCGTGCTCCGGACTGAACTGCTGCACTGAACACTGTCATAACAATTGCTCCTGACCAATTTGCTGAATATCAAAAGGTGTAGCCTGGTACACATAGTAGTTCAGCCAGTTACTGAATAATAAGAAGGCATGGCTTTGCCATAACTTTTGTGGCCCCTTGGCCGGGTCGTTGTCTTTAAAATAATTTTCCGGCACTTTTGGCTGTAAACCCGCCGTCAGGTCGCGCTGATATTCATCATTGAGCGTGGTTAAGTCATATTCCGGATGACCTGTGACAAAAACGCGGCTGCCACTGCTGTTTTGCAGCAGATATGCGCCTGTGACATCGGCCTGTGCCAACACATGAATATCCGGATGTTGCTGGTATTTTTGTTGGGGCACCTGGGCATAACGGGAATGTGGCACCAGAAACTTATCATCAAAACCGCGAACCAATGGACTTAAAGGTTGTACTACATCCTGCCAGTACACACCTGAGAGTTTTTCACCGCGGATCTCGCGCTGCAAACCGTAATAATAATAAAGCGCTGCATGCGCAGCCCAACATAAAAACAAGGTGGACGTGACGTGGCGATCAGCCCAGGCCAGAATTTCCGATAACTGCGGCCAATAACTGACCTCTTCATAATCCACCAGCCCCAGAGGTGCACCTGTGATGATCAGACCATCATAGTTTTGCTGCTGCACGTCAGAGAAAAATTTATAAAAACAGTTTAAGTGGCTTTCTGCCGTGTGTTTGCTGACATGGTTGTCGAGCCGGATCAGATCCACGTCCACCTGCAACGGGCTATTGGCCAGTAAGCGCAACAGCTGGATTTCAGTGGTGACCTTATTTGGCATCAGATTCAGAATGGCAATTTTCAGTGGCCGGATATCCTGCTTTAAAGCCCGACTTTCAGTCATGACAAAAACGTTTTCCGCGGATAACGCTTCCACTGCGGGTAATTGATCCACCACTTTAATAGGCATGCCTGCTCCGGATAAAAATTCAAAGTGCGGCTACTTTGGCGAAAACCGCCAGAATTGTCAACATCTACACGTTTAGATGGCCAAATAAAAATAACAAAGCGGGGATAAATCCGCCTATGCTTGCAGTATCTGCTTTTGGATTTGTATTGTTATGCTGCAGCGTTTTTTCAGTTGCCTGATCTTCACCACTATCTGCTTCAGCCCGCCGCTTGATGCCGGAAACATGCAGGCAACGGCTATTGAGATTTTTATCCGCGACGATGTGTATGAAGATTATCAGAAGTTTGTTGCAGGCCGTGATGTACTGACCATCACTGAGTTTCGCAGCCCTTTTATGCGCCGCGATGTGGCGGATATGGTGTTGCTGCAACAGGCTCTGGCACTTGGTGGTTTTCAGCGTAGTTTTGTTTATCTGCCAGGCAAGGTGAATTTTCGTAATACCAAAATGCTGGAAAGCGGCGAGTTATTGCTAAGTTTTGACACCTATTGGCTTAGTGACGCCCAAGCTTTAGCAGATAAAGTGCTGATCAGTCAGCCCGTGATCAAAAAAGGCCAATATCTGGCCGGCATTTACACCAGTCCAAACAACCAAAAAGTATTGCAATTAAATGAACTGGCCGATTTTCGTGAACTGACCGCCGTTTCCACCCCCAAGTGGCGCACCGATTGGCTAACCATGTCAGCGCTACCGCTGAAAAAATTGGTCAGAGAAGACGAATGGTTGAGTCAGGCCCGGATGGTGCATATGCAGTGGGTTGATTTTATGCTGATGCCTTTTGTGAACAGCAAAGATGGTCTGTATCAGCTTGAGCAAATTCAGTTAAAGCTGGTGCCCGAAGTTGCAGTATTACTCGATGACAGCCGGCATTTTGTTGTCAGTAAAAATCATCCGGCCGGTGCTGAAGCTTATGCGGCTTTGCAGCTTGGTCTTGCTGCCCTTGAAAAAAACGGCAGGATCCAGCAACTGTACCGGCAGGCCGGTTTTCTGGTCGAGCCTGGTCGCTACAAAGTGTTGAATCAACAAACAGGCAGCAGTCGCTAAACCAAAACCAAAACCAAAACCAAAACCAAAACCAAAACCAAAACCAAAAGCTTATCGGGCGGTTGGCGGTTTATAAAAGAGCCCCTTCATACTGCAAAGCTAAAAACGAAAAAACCGGTCATGACCGGTTTTTTTGTCTGGAAAAGTACTGCTCAAACTTGATGTATCAAAGTTCGACTGCAGCCTTTGCTACAACTTACAGATCATCTTCCATTTCTAATGCTTCTGGCATCAGATCGTCCACTGCCGCTGTTGGTTTGTGGGTTGCCTGTAACAACAAACGATTGCGCAGCTCTGTTTCAATCTCTAAAGCAACAGCAGGGTTATCTTGCAGGAATTTCATTGCGTTTGCTTTACCCTGGCCAATTTTATTGCCTTTATAAGCGTACCAGGCACCTGCTTTATCAATCAGTTTTTCGTTGACACCCAAATCAATCAATTCACCGTTTTTGCTGATACCGGCACCATACTGAATAATAAATTCGGCTTGTTTAAACGGAGGCGCGACTTTGTTTTTCACTACTTTGACGCGGGTTTCGTTGCCCACCACTTCATCACCTTCTTTGACAGAGCCGATACGGCGGATGTCTAAACGCACTGATGCATAGAATTTCAGCGCGTTACCACCAGTAGTGGTTTCAGGAGAACCAAACATCACACCAATTTTCATCCGGATTTGGTTGATGAAAATACATAAAGTGTTCGAACGTTTGATATTACCAGTCAGCTTACGCAGCGCCTGTGACATCAGACGGGCTTGTAAACCGACGTGGCTGTCGCCCATGTCGCCTTCAATTTCCGCTTTTGGTGTTAAGGCGGCTACTGAGTCGACAATGATGACGTCTACTGCAGCTGAACGGACCAACATGTCACAAATTTCCAGTGCCTGTTCACCGGTATCAGGTTGTGACACTAATAAATCGGCCACATTCACGCCTAATTTAGCAGCGTACACCGGGTCTAATGCGTGTTCGGCGTCAATAAAAGCACAGGTTTTACCCATCTTTTGTGCTTCAGCCACCACCTGCAGAGTTAAGGTCGTTTTACCTGAAGATTCAGGACCATAAATTTCTACAATACGGCCACAAGGTAAACCGCCAATGCCAAGGGCAATATCAAGGCCTAAAGAACCTGTCGGGATATAGTCGATATCAAGTGCGGTACTGTCGCCCAAACGCATAATTGAACCTTTACCGAACTGACGTTCAATTTGACCTAAGGCGGCGGCCAGTGCTTTTTGCTTGTTATCGTCCATTTGAATCTCCGGATAAAATCTGAAAAGGCATTAAATGCTGTATGCTCATACAGTAGTTGAATGCGTTTGCTCTGTCAACAATAAAATCAGCTGCTGCAGCGCAAAATCAATGGCCTGCAAACGTACTGCCGCTCTGTCACCATGGAACACCATACGGGTCGTCACTGTATGACCAAACAGATAAAAACCAAAACAGACAGTGCCTACCGGCTTTAACGCAGAACCGCCATCCGGCCCGGCTATACCGGAAACCGCCACCGCCACTTCGGCATTGGCAGCTGCTGCAGCACCTTGCGCCATTTCCAGCACTGTTTCTTCACTGACAGCCCCAAATTGCAACAAAGTGGCACTTTTGACTGCCAGTAATTGTTGTTTGGCTTTATTGCTGTAAGTGATAAAACCGCGATCCAGATAAGCTGAGCTGCCGGCAATGGCGGTCAGGCTATAAGCAATACCGCCACCGGTGCAGGATTCTGCAGTGGTGATAGTGCAGTTTTTCCGTAATAATAGCTGCCCGAGTTCAGCCGCCAATTGTTGGGTTTGCGCAGGAACCGTCATCTTTAGTCCAATACAGGAAGTCAGAACGCCATTATGCCGTCAGAGAAGAAAGCCGAGCAAGTCTCCACAGCCCATACCCCAATGATGCAACAATATCTGGGCCTGAAAGCCGAAAATCCGGATATTTTATTGTTCTACCGGATGGGTGACTTTTATGAGCTGTTTTATGACGATGCAAAAAAAGCCGCGGCGCTGTTAGATATTTCTCTGACCAAAAGAGGCCAGTCGGCCGGCGCCCCTATTCCAATGGCCGGTATTCCACATCATGCCATTGAAAACTACCTGGCGCGGCTGGTGCAATTAGGTGAATCCGTGGCCATTTGTGAGCAAGTCGGCGATCCTGCGCTCAGCAAAGGGCCGGTGGAACGCAAAGTAGTAAGGATTGTCACGCCCGGCACTGTCACAGACGAAGCCTTACTGAACGAAAGGCAGGACAACCTGCTGGCCGCACTTTATCAGGTGAAACAGCAATATGGTTTGGCCTATCTCGACCTCACCTCAGGTCGTTTTTTACTGACTGAAGTATCTCAACTTGATGATTTATATGGCGTATTACAAAGACTAAATCCGGCAGAGCTACTGTACAGTGAAGAGTTACAGCTGCCCGATGCCATTTTAAACCGCAAAGGTGTACGTCGCCGGCCAGTGTGGGAATTTGAAGCTAAAAGTGCGGAACGTGCTTTATGTCAGCAATTTGGCACCCGTGATTTACAAAGTTTTGGTGTGACCGAAGCGCCGGTGGCGCTGATGGCCGCCGGCTGTTTGATGCAATATGTCAAAGATACCCAGCGCGCTGCGTTACCCCATATCCGCGCTGTTGCACTGGAAAAAGCACAGGATCATATAGTTCTGGACGCTGCTACCAGGCGCAATCTGGAACTGACCCAGCGTCTGAACGGTCAGTTTGACCAGACGCTTGCCGCTGTGCTGGATCAATGCCAGACCGCTATGGGCAGCCGGTTATTAAAACGTTGGATCCACGCGCCGCTTCGGGATCAACAGCTGGTGACCAGCCGCCACCAGGCGGTGGCAGAGTTACAGTCTTATCACACTGAACTGGCACCTGCGCTTAAGCAAATTGGTGATATTGAACGTATCATCGCAAGGCTGGCGCTGCGTAGTGCCAGACCCCGTGACTTTGCCCGGTTACGCCAGGCCTTACAACAGCTGCCGGAACTGGCGTTGTGTTTACAACCGCTGCAAAGCCCGCTGTTGCAGCAGATAAAAAACGCCTGTCAGCCACTGCCAGAGCTCTGTGATTTACTGGAGCGCGCCATTATCGACAGCCCGCCAGTGCTTATTCGGGATGGTGGGGTCATAGCACCGGGTTATTCTGCTGAACTTGATCAATGGCGGGCGCTGGCAACAGGTGCAACCGACTATCTGGAGCAGCTGGAACAACGCGAAAAAGCCCGCACCGGTATCGCCTCTTTAAAAGTGGGTTTTAATAAAGTGGCGGGTTATTTTATTGAAACCGGCCGCGCCGCCGCAGATGCGGTACCAGCCGATTATATTCGCCGCCAGACGCTGAAAAACAACGAAAGATATATTATTCCT
This sequence comes from Rheinheimera sp., assembly GCA_003543135.1. Taxonomy (GTDB): domain Bacteria; phylum Pseudomonadota; class Gammaproteobacteria; order Enterobacterales; family Alteromonadaceae; genus Pararheinheimera. The sequence continues at coordinate 291,533 of DPJG01000010.1, read as the reverse complement.
GAGCTGAAAGAATACGAAGACAAGGTGCTTGGCAGTCAGAGTAAAGCCCTTGCGCTTGAGAAACAGCTATACGATGCCCTGTTTGATTTAACGGCGCCTTATCTTGCTGAACTGCAACAACTGGCAGCGCGCTTATCGGAGCTCGATGTACTGAGCAACTTTGCTGAACGTGCCGCCACGCTGGATTATCAACAGCCTGCATTAGTCAGCGATATTGGTATCAATATTCAGGGTGGCCGCCACCCAGTGGTGGAAACTGTCAGCACTGAACCTTTTATTGCCAACCCGCTGCGGATGAACACAAATCGGCGCATGCTGCTGGTGACAGGTCCGAATATGGGCGGTAAATCAACTTATATGCGTCAGGCAGCGCTTATTGTATTGATGGCATATATAGGCTGTTTTGTGCCGGCTGACAGCGCTGAACTTGGCCCAGTGGATAGAATTTTTACCCGTATCGGCGCCTCAGACGATCTGGCCTCAGGCCGTTCTACTTTTATGGTGGAAATGACTGAAACTGCCACAATTTTGCATCATGCCACAGCACAAAGTCTGGTGTTGATGGATGAAATTGGCCGTGGCACCAGCACTTATGATGGTTTGTCGCTGGCATGGGCTTGCGCCGATTATCTGGCTTGCAAAATTCAGGCGCTGACCTTATTTGCCACCCACTATTTTGAATTAACTGAACTCGCTTCTTTATTACCAGGCGTGGTGAATATTCACCTGGATGCGGTGGAACATGATGAGCATATTGTGTTTATGCATCAGGTGCAGGATGGTGCTGCCAGTAAAAGTTATGGATTACAGGTAGCCCAGCTGGCTGGTGTGCCAAAAGCGGTGATTTTGCAGGCTAAACAAAAACTGCAGCAGCTGGAGCAGCAACACATCCAGTTGCCTGCACAGCCTGCTAGCAAACCTCAGCCTGGAAAACATCAGCCGAAGCTGAACAACGGCGGCAACAGCATCCAAAGCAGCAATGGCAATGTTGCCGTTCAACTGCCGCTGCAACAAAGCCTGCTGCCTGATGACACCCCCCATCCGGTGCTGGAGATCTTAAAAGCACAGCAGCTGGATGATTTAAGCCCACGTCAGGCGCTGGATTTGTTGTATCAGCTGAAAAATCAACTGTAAAAAGCACATTCTGAACAACAAAAAAGGAGCCAAGGCTCCTTTTTTGTTGTTCAGAATCAGCTGGTTATTCCTGAAACAAAGTTTCGATATTCAGACCCTGATGGGTGACAATTTCGCGCAGGCGGCGTAGTGCCTCCACCTGAATTTGTCTTACCCGCTCGCGGGTTAAACCAATTTCCCGGCCTACATCTTCCAGTGTTGAAGGTTCAAAACCTAACAGGCCAAAACGACGGGCCAGTACTTCCCGTTGTTTTGGGTTCAGCTCTTCCAGCCATAACACCAGATGGTGACGGATATCGGCGTCCTGCAGTTCAGTTTCCGGCCCCAGCTCTTTTTCATCCGCCAGAATATCCAGCAGCTGTTTTTCCGAAGAACCGGCAACAGGGGTATCCACCGAAGTAATCTTTTCGTTTAATTTTAACATCTTGCGCACTTCTTCAACCGGACGGTCTAAGGCTGCGGCAATTTCTTCCGGAGTTGGTTCGTGGTCCAGCCGTTGTGACAGTTCGCGGGCGGCACGCAGGTAAATATTCAATTCTTTTACCACATGAATAGGCAACCGGATGGTGCGGGTCTGATTCATAATGGCGCGTTCAATGGTTTGGCGGATCCACCAGGTCGCATAAGTGGAAAAACGGAAACCACGTTCAGGGTCAAACTTTTCCACAGCCCGAATCAGGCCCAAATTACCTTCTTCAATTAAATCAAGCAGTGCCAGACCCCGATTGATATAACGACGGGCGATTTTCACCACCAGCCTTAAGTTACTTTCAATCATGCGCTTGCGGGCGGCCTGATCACCTTTGAGGGATAAACGGGAAAAATAAACTTCTTCTTCGGCAGACAATAACGGGGAAAAGCCAATCTCTCCCAGATAAATCTGGGTCGCGTCCATGGCTCTGGCGCTATCATCACGGGTGAATACATCGTCTGGCGTGTTGTCTTCTTCGGCGGCGAGTGCAGCAAGATCGGGCTCGGCGCCTTCGTCTTCCAGCAATACAGCTTCTTCAGTTAATTCGGTGTCTTTAAAATCAACTACTTCGTCTTCATCTTTGTGTCCCATATCCTTCTCCCAACTCTACCAGGGTAGTGACGCTTAACTGCCAGAAATCCTTTCCTTTCGTTTGAGCTTGTGGTTTTTATTTTAGGTATTTGAGCGGATCAACAGATTGGCCACGAAAACGAATTTCAAAATGCAGCTGTACACGCTCTGCATCAGTGTTGCCCATTTCTGCAATCAATTGACCAGCAACCACCGATTCCCGCTCCTTCACCAATAGACGGTGGTTGTGAGCGTAGGCGCTGAGGAAATCATCGTTATGCTTGATAATAACCAGATTGCCATAACCACGCAGTGCATTGCCGGCATAAACAACCTGGCCTGCTGCTGCAGCTTTGATCGGTGTTCCGACTGCCCCACCAATATCCAGGCCTTTGTTGCCATGCTCCTGGTAGGAAAATTTCGCGAGGATTGGACCTTTCACTGGCCATAACCATTGCGATACGTTTCCGTTACTGGTACTCTTGCCGGTTTTTTCAGGTTCTTCGACCTGTTGATTCTGACCATAGCGCTTTTGATTTTGCCGTGCAACTACTTTAGCGTTATTTGATGAACTGTTTGAAACCCTTGGCTTTGAATAATTCTTATTTGCTGATTTGTCTGCAGATTGTGGTCCGCGCAGTGCTGTTTGATAGCCTGTATCCTGCCCTGTCACCAGTACCTGACCCACATAAATAGTATAAGGCTCCGGGATCCGGTTGAGCCTGGCCAGAGCGCGGTAGTCCATACCAGAACGAAAGGCAATCGAAAACAAGGTATCGCCTTTTTTCACCTGATACGTTTCTGCTCTTAAACTGGCTTTAGGTCTGTTTTTACTTTGCCATGTATCGACCGGTGCCGGACTGTGGGAACCGGAACATGCCACCACAGAACAGGCCAGAGCGAGCAACACCAGCGGCCGGAGTATCCGCTTATCCATAAATAAAGTACAACACTGCGCCAAGTCCGACAGTGCCCCAGCCAAGTACATCCACAATTTCGCGCAATTTTTGCTGCATTTTGGCACCGCCCCAATACATCAGACCCGCCACCAGGAAAAACCGGCTGGCGCGGCCAATAGCGGACGCAATCACAAAAGGCAAAAACGCCATCTGCATTAAACCTGCACCTACGGTAAAAAGTTTGTACGGAATAGGCGAAAACCCGGCAATAAATACCACCCAGACGCCATATTGGCTAAACCAACGTTCGACTAAAGCAAAAGTGTCCTGATAACCCATGTACGCAATAAAAGGCAGCACCACGGGTTCATACAACAACCAGCCGAGCAGATAACCCAAAACACCACCCAGCACTGACGCTAAGGTGGTTAAAAAGGCATAACGCCAGGCTTTTTCCGGATGAGCCAGCGCCATTGGGGCCAGCATCACATCAGGCGGGATTGGAAAAATAACAGACTCAGTAAAACTCAAACCAAATAAATAACGTTCAGCATGACGGTGTTTTGCCCACAATAACGCTTTGTCATACATCCATTGGAAAATTTTCAACGACCACTCCTGTACACCTGTAATCAGGCCAATTCGCCCGGTACCAAAGGTACAAACCGGACAGCTTCCACATCTTGTTGGCTAAACTCGTCACCACTGCGGGTATAAACCCTGAGTACCTGCTCCTGCGCCCCCACCGGGATCACCAGCCGGCCGCCCTCTTTAAGCTGCGCCAGCAAATCTGCCGGCACCTGGGTGGGTGCAGCGGTGACAATAATACAATCAAAAGGCGCCTTGCTGGCCCAGCCAAGCCAGCCATCACCGTGTTTCATCGACACATTGTGTAAATCCAGCTGCTGCAAGCGGCGTTTGGCCTGAAATTGCAGTGCTTTAATACGCTCGACGGTACAGACCTTGGGAAATAACTGCGCCAGAATCGCGGTTTGATAACCTGACCCTGTGCCAATTTCCAATACATTGGCAGGATGCCAGCTGTTTGTGTCATTTTGTGCAAGCAACAACTCAGTCATCCGCGCCACTATATAGGGCTGGGAAATGGTCTGGCCCTGACCTATCGGCAGCGCGGTGTTTTCATATGCTTTATGCGCCAATACCATTTCAACAAAGAGATGCCTGGGCGTATTGGCCAGCGCCGCCAGCACCTTTGGGTCTTTAATACCATCCTGTTGTAATTTTTGCGCCAGTAAAGCGGCGCTGCGCTGAGTTGCCACCGCCATGATCAAATCTCTATTCCTTCTAACCAATCCTGCAGCGGCTGCAGACTGCGATAGGCCGTCATATCAATCTGCAGCGGCGTGACCGACGCATAACCATTGGCAATGGCATGAAAATCTGTGCCCTCACCGGCATCGAGCTCAGGCCCTAAGGAACCATACCAATAAATCGATCGGCCCCATGGATCTGTGGTACTAGTCATGGTTTCGGCTTTATGGCGCCGGCCAAGCCGCGTAACTGCAATACCTTTGAGCTCGGTTAAGGGCACAGCAGGTACATTAATATTTAAAATCTGATCGGCAGGCAGCGGGTGTGATTTCAGCTTTTTAATCACCTGAACCGTAACATAGGCAGCAGTGGCAAAATGCTCGTCATCATGCCCTGCCAGCGACACCGCAATAGCAGGTAACCCAAGATGCCGGCCCTCAGTGGCGGCCGCCACAGTGCCTGAATACAATACGTCGTCGCCTAAATTGGCACCGTGGTTAATACCAGCTACCACCAGATCCGGGGCTTTATCAAAAAGCTGGCTAATGGCCAGATGCACACAGTCGGTGGGGGTGCCATTGACGGCAATAAAACCGTTATCAAGACGTTGGGTGCGCAGCGGATTTAGCAAAGTTAACGAATTGCTGGCGCCACTACAGTTGCGATCCGGCCCCACTGTAGTCACTTCGGCAATTTGTGATAACGCCTGCTGCAACACCAAAATACCTTTGGCATAGACCCCATCATCATTACTTAATAAAATCCGCATCTATAACTCCAGACTGGAAAAGTCGCGGCTGACATCCTGATATTTCACCAATTCTCTGAGCACCGAAGTGGCAAAACAACCTGTTGGCAACGCAAATTGCAGTTCGAGTGTATCAGCTTGCCATTGATAACTCAGGGCTTTTGGTTTTAACCGCGCAGCACGCCTTTCGGTGTTGACGTTTAAATCACAAAGCGCCTGCACCCAATGAGCAAAAGGTGCCAGCTGCGCTTGTTGCCACTCCAGTGCTTCACCACTTTCCAGCACTTTGCCAATACCAGGCAATACAGCAGTCGGGTGAATATCAGCTTCCATCAAACGTTGCAAAATTGCCTGATCGACATGTTCAACATGAAACACCGAACCCGAACCATCCAGCTGTACCACAGAACCCGGCAACAACTGGTCGAATATGCCCTGCTGCACTCTGGCAGACACCTGCTGATTAAATAACATAGAACGGCTGGCCGACAAGGCCAGACCGCGCAATTGCCGGTCCGGAATACTGTGGCCGGCAAAAAGTTTTGCCGCCAGCTTTAAATTGCCGCCGTCATGGCCAAACCTTTGTTCACCATAATAATTTGGTACGCCTTGTGTGATAAGCGCAAGCCGCTTTTCAACTTCGGCTTTGTCGCTGACAGAGCGCAGCCTTAACTGAAAGTGGTTTTGTTTAATCGAGCCGATTTTCAGCCGGCGTTGATGCCGCACTGTCTTCAGAATACGCACACCTTCAATATTCCAGTGCTGATAATTAAGTTCTTGTTTGATAGGTACAGGTAAACAGAACCATTGCCGGGTCACAGCATGCCGATCTTTTAAACCGGCGTAACTGACGAGTCTGGCTTTTAAACCTGCGGCAGCGGCAATTTGTTTGGCCACATATTGGGTGTTCTGGCCAATTTTTTCCACCAGCAACAGCATGTGCTCACCAGCGCCTGTTGGCGTAAAGCTCAGCTCTTCATCCACCACAAAATCACTGGGTTCACTGCGTAACAAGGCCGTGGCTGCAGGTTCGCCATATAAATAAGCTAAAGGGGAAAACTCCGGCACTATCACAGGTGCTGCAACCTCTGTGGTGGCAGCTGCTGTCTCAGCAACGATATCTGTGGTGTTATTCAGCTGCGACATCAGGCTTGCACCAACAGCACCACGGCTTCCACGGCAATACCTTCTTTGCGGCCAACAAAACCGAGTTTTTCTGTGGTGGTGGCTTTGACATTCACCTGTGACAGGCTGCAGGCTAAATCGGCGGCCAGTACTTCGCGCATGGCAGTAATGTGCGGCGCCATTTTGGGTGCCTGCGCCATAATAGTCACATCCAGATTACCGATCTGATAACCCAGTGCTTTGACATCACCAAAGACTTTGCGCAGCAAAATGCGGCTGTCGATGCCTTTAAAAGCAGCGTCTGTGTCGGGGAAATGATGGCCGATATCTCCAAGCGCCACAGCGCCCAGCAAAGCGTCAGACACGGCGTGCAACACCACGTCACCATCGGAATGTGCCAATAGGCCCTCTGGGTAATCAATTTTTACCCCACCCAGGGTGATTGGGCCTTCACCGCCAAAGGCGTGTACATCAAAACCATGTCCAATTCGAAAAGGGGTCATTGTTGCTCCAGATAAAAACGAGCCAGCTGTAAATCTTCACTCTGGGTAATTTTGATATTATCGGCACGACCGCTGACCAACAGCACGGGCAAACCAGCCCATTCCAGAGCCGAAGCTTCGTCGGTAATGGCAACACCTTGTTGTAAGGCTTGTTGCAGGCTTTGCCTGAGCTGTGCAGTGGGGAAAAGTTGTGGGGTCAACGCATGCCAGAGATCTTGACGTTCTACCGTCTGCAGCACCTGGGGATGTTCCTGTGTGCCCATGCCACGTTTCATGGTGTCGCGCACCGGTGTCGCCAGAATGCCACCACAGCCTGAGCCGAGGCAGCGCTTGATCAGTTTCTGAATATCGCTAACCTGCACCAGTGGTCTTGCGGCATCATGCACCAGCACCCAGGGATACTGACGCTCGTCAATGGCCATTAAGCCGGCCAGCACTGAGTCAGCACGTTCACGACCGCCAGTTACCCGATGAATACCAGGCTGAACAGCCAAACTGGTGGCCGCAAAATAAGCATCATCAGCGGCCAGCGCCAGCCAGACCGGGCCCAGCTCTGGCACCTGACGCAAACGCTGTACTGTATGCTCAAGAATAGTTTTACCGAATAGTTCTAAATATTGTTTGGGTCTGTCTGCCTGCATCCGCTGACCGGAACCTGCGGCTGGGATCACTACAGCAATGGTCATTTTTTACCCTGGGGGGTCAATAAGCGGAAAAATACTTCGTCTTGTTTGATAAGGCCAAGCTCGTTGCGGGCTCGTTCTTCAATCGAATCCAGACCTTGTTGCAAATCGGCGACGTCTGCCTGCAGCATTTTATTGCGTTTTTGCAGTTCCAGGTTACTTTGCTGATGGGTGCGTAATTCTTCTTTATGCTGCAGATATTCTTTGACGCTATGCTGACCGAACCAAAGCCGGTATTGCAAAGCGGCACATAATGTCAGCAGGATCACAAGCAATAAACGCATAACACACCAGTCAGTTCAGGATTGGCTTTATTATGAAGGCTTCCCTGCGCGCTGAAAAGCCCTGACATTTGCTATTTCTGGCGGATTTGACCGATTTGATGGCTTTTTATCAGCTAACGAAGTTCTTTTTTTGCCTGATGCGGTTTGGCAAAGTTTTGCCAGTTCAGCCGGCTGGCTAACAGCAACTCACGCAGGCTGAGTAAACGTGGGGTTTTGCGCTCCTGATTACGCCACTGATGGCCACAACACACAGCGACCAGCACAGTTTTGCTGGGTTTGAGCAGCAGTTTTTGCTGATTGTCCGGCTCCTGTGGCCAGCCAGCCATGGCAAACCAACCATGTTCATTACAATGAATACGCTGGCCTTCATGGTCAATTTCGTCCACTGAATCAAGCCGGATTTGTTCAATATCCTGCTCTTTGCAATATACAGGCACTAACAAACCCAGTTTGGCATTTTTATGATAAAAGGCAAAAATACTTTCTGATTCATCAACATGGGGCACTGGACACATTTTGCTCTGGCTATGTAACCAACAGGCATTCTGACTATCCAAAGTTAAAGGGGACGGGTGTTTTAAAATTAACGAAGCGGCTTCACGCACATAAAAAGGCAAACTCGCCAGTCGTTTGGGCAACCAGGGCAGTTTATCAGCAGGCGTTTGTGCCAGACGTAACAATTCGCGCTCGTACAAAGTGTTGCACAGCTCGATATAGGTCTGATTTTGCTCAGGTAAAAACCAGAGTTCGTTTTGTGACTTCATCTGACGATGGTAGCTTGTTTCATAAGGCTCTAAAAGGCTGCGTTTTTATCCAGTCACTGCTTTTTGCCAAAAGAAAACAACAGTGCACAACCGCAAATCCGTTTGACAAAAAAAGCGCATAAAGCGCTTTTTTTGTCGGAGTCAAAAGCTTATTGACCTTTGATTTCAGAACGGCCTTTGTACGGTGCCTTGGCGCCCAGCTCTTGCTCAATACGCAATAACTGGTTGTACTTAGATACACGGTCAGAACGGCATAATGAACCGGTTTTGATTTGACCCGCTGCAGTGCCTACCGCTAAATCGGCAATAAAGGCATCTTCAGTTTCGCCTGAGCGGTGCGAAATAACCGCCGTAAAACCAGCGTCTTTGGCCATTTTAATGGCCGCTAAAGTTTCAGTTAAAGAACCAATCTGGTTAAATTTGATCAGGATGGAGTTACCAATGCCCTGCTCAATACCACGGGTTAAAATTTTGGTGTTGGTGACAAACAAATCGTCGCCAACCAGCTGTACTTTGTTACCAATTTTATTGGTTAAATCTTTCCAGCCGTCCCAGTCTGATTCGTCCAGACCGTCTTCGATAGAAACAATAGGGAACTTCTGTGTCAAGCCGGCCAGGAAGTCGTTAAATTCATACGAAGTGAATTCTTTGCCTTCGCCGGTCAGTTTGTATTTACCGTCATGGTAAAACTCAGAGGCAGCACAGTCTAAAGCTAAAGTGATGTCTTTATTCAGCTCGTAACCGGCAGCGGCCACAGCTTTAGAAATCACCGTTAAGGCTTCTTCGTTTGATTTTAAATCAGGTGCAAAACCACCTTCGTCACCCACAGCAGTGTTTAAGCCCTGGCTGTGCAGTTCTTTTTTCAGCTGGTGGAAAATTTCAGCGCCCATCCGCAGTGCTTCAGCAAAAGTTTTGGCGCCAACCGGCTGTACCATAAACTCCTGAATGTCGACGTTGTTGTCGGCATGCTCACCACCATTGATGATGTTCATCATAGGCACTGGCATTGAATACACACCTGGTGTGCCGTTTAAATCAGCAATGTGCTGGTATAAAGGAATTTTTTTATCAGCAGCTGCAGCACGGGCCACTGCTAAAGAAACCGCCAGAATAGCGTTGGCGCCTAATTTAGACTTCGACTCAGTGCCGTCTAAGTCGATCATCAGCTGGTCGATTTTGGCTTGTTCATAAGCACATTTGCCCACCAAAGCCGCTTTAATCGGGCCTTCAATATTGGCAACAGCAGTGCGAACACCTTTGCCTAAATAACGGCTTTTATCACCGTCACGCAGTTCTAAAGCTTCGCGGGTACCGGTTGAAGCGCCTGATGGTGCACAACCACGGCCCATCACGCCGCTTTTTAAAAATACATCGGCTTCAACTGTTGGATTGCCACGCGAGTCCAGAATTTCACGGGCAACGATATTGATAATTTCTGACATGTATATCCCCTGTAGGCTAAAGCAAAAAAGCCGCACTCCAAGGCGCGGCTTTTTCATTATTTCGTCGTTTGTTGTTTCTGATATTTAGCTGCTGCTGCAACAAAACCCTGGAACAACGGATGACCGTCGCGTGGTGTTGAGTTAAATTCCGGATGGAACTGACCCGCCACGAACCATGGGTGGTTTGGTAATTCGATCATTTCAACCAGCTGATTGTCAGCCGACAAACCGGAAATAATCAGGCCAGCCTCTTCAAGTTTTGGAATAAAGTGATTATTCACTTCATAACGATGGCGGTGACGTTCACTAATGACGTCGGCGCCATAAATTTCACGGGCTTTGGTATTGGCCTTGAGGTTACAGTTCTGACTGCCCAGACGCATGGTGCCGCCCAGATCCGAATCATCGGTTCTTTGCTCCACCTGGCCTGCGCTATCCAGCCATTCAGTGATGAGACCCACCACAGGGTAAGCTGTATCTTTGTTAAATTCGGTTGAATGGGCGCCTTTCATACCCGCCACATTGCGGGCAAATTCAATCAGCGCCACCTGCATCCCTAAACAAATACCGAGGTAAGGCACTTTGTTTTCGCGGGCATATTGAGCGGCCAGCACTTTGCCTTCCACCCCACGTTCGCCAAAACCACCTGGCACCAGAATGCCATCCAGGCCAGCTAAAATAGCACTGCCTTTGGTTTCAACATCTTGTGAGTCAATGTATTTGATAGTGACAGTTAAACGGTTTTTTAAACCAGCATGGTTCAGGGCTTCGTTCACCGACTTATAAGCGTCTTTGAGTTCAACGTATTTACCCACCATACCAATGGTCACTTCACCCGTTGGGTTACTTTCCTGGTACAGCACCTGTTCCCATTCGCTTAAGTCGGCTTCAGGGCAGTTTAAGTAAAAACGGCGCACTACTAAGTCATCCAGGCCTTGTGATTTTAACAAAGCCGGAATTTGGTAAATGCTGGACACGTCTTTTAACGAAATAACGGCACGTTCTTCCACATTGGTAAAAAGCGCAATTTTGGCTTTTTCATTGCTCGGAATAGAACGGTCTGAACGGCACACCAGAATATCCGGCTGAATACCAATAGAACGCAGCTCTTTGACTGAATGCTGGGTTGGTTTGGTTTTGATTTCGCCGGCAGTGCCTAAATAGGGCACCAGGGTTAAATGCATAAAGAGTGCACGTTCGCGGCCAATTTCGGTACCCAGCTGACGGATGGCTTCCAAAAATGGTAACGACTCGATATCACCCACAGTGCCACCAATTTCAACAATGGCAATATCATAACCTTCAGCACCGGCCACAACACGGGCTTTGATTTCGTTGGTGATATGCGGAATAACCTGAATAGTGGCGCCTAAATAATCACCGCGGCGCTCGCGACGTAACACGTCGGCGTAAATTCTGCCCTGGGTAAAGTTATTCAGTTTGGTCATTTTGGTGCGGATAAAACGCTCGTAATGACCTAAGTCGAGATCGGTTTCAGCGCCGTCTTCGGTGACAAACACTTCACCGTGCTGAATTGGGCTCATGGTACCCGGATCCACGTTGATATAAGGATCCAGTTTCAGGATTGTTACCTTCAGGCCACGCGCTTCTAAAATTGCAGCTAAAGAAGCAGCGGCAATACCTTTACCTAAAGATGAGACAACCCCACCCGTCACGAAGATGTATCTTGTAGTCATGAGACCCCTGAGGCACGTTGAATTTTGGATATCACACCAAACTGTCTTCAATAGCTGTTACCTGTTTGCACAGGGTGAACAATTAAGGAAATCAGAATTGGTATCAGGACGGGCGGAAAGTATAGCAAAGAGCAAAGACAGGCTCAATCGAAAGCTTGGCTTAATCTTGCCGCCCCAACTGAGCCTCGGGTTGCAACAGGGTTAAAGCGCTGCAACCGCGCTTTAACCCAAAGTTTTATGCAATTGCCGTTAAGGCTCCAGCGTTAAGGTGATGGTTTTGACGGTGGCGTTTTTCACTTCATCAGCCCGAAACAACATAGGCCGCCACAGCCCCTGGCTAAAAAGCCTGGTTTGGTCGGCAAAAAATGGAGATGCCGGGTCGTGCGACTGGCTATAAGCAAGCATCATATCGGCTTTCGGCCCCTCCGCAGTAAACTGCAGCGCCATCACAAAACTGCTGCCGTAATTCACCCGGTACGCAGTGTCGCTATTGCCATTGCTGCTGAGCGTCGACAACAACGAATCAGGCCGGCCCGTGCCCGACACCACATTGGCTAAATCAGCGGTGCTGCGCGACGGAATGGCCCTTTCACTCATATTAAACAAACCTTCATATGAGTATCCGCCGGCTATTGGCAGTTTGTCCTGCCCTTGGGCTTTTTGCACAAACTGAATAGTGCCAAGAGGCGCATCCAGCGCAATACCGGCCTGAGTTAAACGCTGCACTGCACTGGCAAGAGCCAGCAGCACTTTGTCCTGCTCTGGCACTGCGGCGGTATAAGGCGCCAGGCCCGCCGGGGTCAGCGCGGCATTGTCTGCATCAAAAGCAGTTTGATATAAGGATTTATCTAAATTGCGCTCACCGGCAATACGATAGGCCAGCAAAAATTCCCGCAGCAGATGGGCGCCACGGCTGTCAAGCTGATAACGGCCATCCCAGTTGGCCAGCACCTGACAGGCAGCGCTGAGATCAACTGCCCCAGTGGGCAACTGTAATTGCGGGAACATGGCACAACGTTGTGCCAAAGCAGTTTTGAGTTCAGTGCCAAACAAAGAGCCATTATGGCTAAACACGGATTTGAGCTCAGCAAAATTAAATTTGCCATCCTCGCCCGCCAGCTTCACTGCCCCCTGATTGCTGATAAGCTGTGCGTTATAGCGGGTGCGTGGGCTGCGTTCGGTGCGCTCTGGGCCATACACCAGGCTAAAACCTTCCAGCGGCGCATTGAGGTTACTCAGCCAATGACTGCTGTTCGCATTAAACACATAATCCGTTCTTTCCTGTTTTGGCGCCTTGGCAAAAGGCATCAGGCCTGGCCCAGCAGCGTCAACACTGTCTTGCCATTCAAAGGCCGGATCTGAGCCTGGCAATAAAATATTGCCGGCACCGTCTTGCCAGATGGGCGCCAGCTGCGGGCTTTTACTGGCATTGGCCCAATAAACTTCTGCCGCCGGACTTAGCTGTGGCACCTGGCTACCATCCAGATAAACGGCATTGCCGCTGCTGTCGGCCATCATAGTATTGACCCATGGAATGCCGTTATTCTGACTAAACGCCTGAAAAAACTCAGTTTTATTGCGTGCTTTGCCCATAGCCAGCCAATGCTGCAACATCCGGCTATTACCGGCATTGGCATCACGCATGGTGATAGCAGTTTTTTGATTCCAGCCCAAAGCCGGCGATAACGCCGTTAAATCCAGCATAGGGCCATAATGGCTGCGGTATAAGGTGCTTTCGACCGTTTTGATACTTTGATCCGGTTGCAACACTTCAATACTGACCTTTTGGGCGCTGATGTCACGATATGAAGTGCCGTAGCGGTAACGCAGCGGATTGTTTTCATCAAGACTGAGCTGATACAAGGTAAAACGTTTGGACTGCGATACTGTATGTGTCCAACCCAGATGCTGGTTAAAGCCAATCAGCACGGCCGGCATGCCAATCATACTAACGCCAGTCACATCAAGCTCACCCGGTATGGTTAAGTGCTGCTCAAAAAACCTGAGTTCACCGTCCCAGGGAAAATGCGGATTTGCTAACAAGGCACTTTGGGCGCCATCGGTTTTGTCTTTACCAAGGGCCCAGCCATTACTGCCAATACCCTCTACCGTGGCATGTACCTGTGAAGCGGCCACCGAAGGCGCTACAGCGGTGGGCTGACCTGGCGGCGCCGCCACCGCCATCGCAGCTAAAAAGTTACGGGTACTGGCTAAACTGGCCAAATCAAGATAATAAGCCAATAAATCTTCCGGTTGGATGGGGGTGACCCAGCTCACCCCGCGACAGGGCGTTGGATAGTTACTGCTATTGCCAAACTGGCGCAGCTGATAATTAAAACCTTCGGCATAACCCTGCATCAGCATTTTGCTGTCCAAAGGCACAGCACCATAGAGCTGCCGCGCCTGGGTGCGATAATCCAGCGCCCGGTAAGCTAAATCCGATAACAGGTTTTTCTGCGCTGCACCTGCGCCAAAATAACGGGATTTTTCACCTTTGAGTTTTAATAATTGTTCCGAGAGGGTACATAAATTTTCGCTGGCCTGGGCCACACCGACGCCATAACCAAGCGCCCGGTAGCTCGCGGCCTGAATATGCGGCACGCCATGGGCTGTGTACACAATACTGACTTTTTCCGCCGGGCTGGGCTGTGGTGGTGGCGGGCTGGTGTCGTCATTATTACAACCCAGCAGCAAACTGGCGGCTACAGGCACAAGCAGGTAAGGCAACTTCATCAACGTCACTCCTTTGTCGTTTAAAGTGAAATTGACATTAGCATATTTTTTGCGCAGTAAAAAAACCACCTGCCGCAGTAGCGGTAAATTGCGCCCGGATGCCCGGGTTTTCAGCCCAGCTCTCCCTCCCGGGTGTATCATTGGCTACGCTGCTGCATTGGCAAAGAGACGCTGGCCCGGCACTGTCTGCTGCGTGCTCAGGTTGGCCTGACAGCTTGTTTTACCTGCTGCCAGGCAGCTTCCATTTGCGCCAGGCTGGCTTGCCCCACTGGCGTGGCGGTATCAGCAAGCTTTGCTTCCACAGCACGAAAGCGTTGCTCAAACTTTTGATTGGCCTGGCGCAGCACAGCTTCGGGATCCAGGCCGTGTTTGCGCACCACGTTCACCATGGCAAACATTAAATCGCCAAGCTCATCCACAAGCTCAGGGCTACCCGGCTCCGTTTGTTCCACTTCCAGAATTTCTTCTTTCACTTTGTCCCAGCAGCCGTCGACCGAAGGCCAGTCAAAACCTACCGTGGCGCAGCGTTTTTGCAGTTTATAAGCCCGGCTTAATGCCGGCATGGTGTTGGGTACATTGTCGAGAATACTGTGAAGACCGGCTTTTTTACGTTCGTTGCTTTTCAGGTTTTCCCAGTTTTGCAAAGCAGCGCTGGCGTCTGCCATGCCTGCCGTTGAGTTCGCAGCAGATGCAAAAATATGCGGATGACGACGTGTTAGTTTGTCGCAGATAGCTGCCACACAATCGTGAAAGGCAAACAGGCCCTGCTCGCTAGCCATCTGGCTGTAAAACACCACCTGAAACAACAAATCGCCGAGTTCATCTTTTAAATCGGCAAAATCGCCGCGCTCGATGGCGTCAGCCACTTCGTAGGCTTCTTCAATGGTATAAGGCTTAATGCTTTGAAATGTCTGCGCTTTATCCCAGGCGCACCCCTGCTCCGGGTGACGCAGTGTTGCCATAATGGCCAGCAAATCATCAATAGGTTTAGACATACAAATCCCACAAATAAGCAGGCCCGCCAGCGGGCGGGCCTGTGTCAGCTCAAAAATTTATTGTGACCTTTTAGCTTCAATCACATCGTCAATCAAACTGACTTTGGTCAGCAGTTTATTCAGTGAATCCAGGTTATAGAGCTCAAGCGTCATGTTGATAGTGGCGGTTTGCCGCGCTACATCCGAGTTACTGCTCATTTTCAGCACATTGGCTTTTTCATTGGCCAGAATACTGGTGATATCGCGTAATAAACCGTTGCGATCATGCGCAACAATACGAATATTCACTTCGTAACCCGACGCATACTGATCGCCCCAGGTGGCTTCCACCACGCGCTCCGGATGTTGTTCCAGCAGGGTTTTAAACTGCTCACAGTCGTCACGGTGCACGGCAATACCACGGCCCTGGGTGATATAACCAATAATGGCATCCCCCGGCAACGGCTGACAACAACCGGCCATATGGGTCATCAGGTTCCCAACCCCCTGCACCACCACATGGCTTTTTGCCGGGGCTGTGGTCATCGGCTTGGTTTTAAGTCTGGGGTCAATGTCAGGCGGTGACGCCTTGGCATACTGACTCTGAATATAATGCACCACCTGGGTGACTTTAATCTCGCCGCCGCCTATACCCACCAGCAGCTCTTCCAGTGAGTTCACATTAAAATGCTGGATCACTTTGACCGGCTGGTCCATTTTCAGGTTGAGTCTGGATAATTCGGTTTCCAGCAACTCTTTGCCGGCAGCGTAGTTTTTATCCCTGTCCTGCAGACGGAACCAATATTGCACCTTAGAGCGGGCGCGACTGGACTTTAAATAACCCAGATGTGGGTTAAGCCAGTCGCGGCTTGGGTTGGGCTCACGGCCGGTCAGAATTTCGACCTGATCGCCGGTTTTCAGCTGATAGGTAAAAGGCACAATACGGCCGGAAATTTTCGCGCCAATACAACGATGACCGACATTGGAGTGCACATAATAGGCAAAGTCGAGTGGCGTTGAGCCAAGCGGTAAGTCCACAATGTCGCCTTTGGGCGTAAACACATAAACTCTGTCTTCGGTGACCTGATTACGCAGCTCTTCGGCCAGCGACGAATCCACCACTTCTTCCTGCCAGGCCAGAATTTTGCGCAGCCAGCCAATTTTTTCATCCAGCGCGCCTTCACGGCCAGCATGCCCGCCTTCTTTGTAACGCCAGTGTGCAGCAACCCCTAATTCGGCATCATCGTGCATCTGACGGGTGCGGATCTGAATTTCCACAGGCCGGCCCTGCGGCCCCAACACCACGGTATGAATCGACTGGTAACCGTTTTGTTTGGGGGTTGCAATATAATCGTCAAATTCTTTGGGCAAGTGCTGCCAGGAGGTATGCACTATGCCAAGCACGGCATAACAGTCCTGCACTTTTTCGGTGACTATACGCACAGCACGGATGTCATACAGCTGGTCAAACGCCAGATGTTTTTTCTGCATCTTTTTCCAGATACTGAAAATATGTTTAGGCCGGCCGTACACTTCCACATTCAGGTTTTCATCTTTCATGCGCTGGCGCACTGCGTCGACAAATTCCTGCATATATTGCTCACGCCCCAGCCGTTTTTCTTCCAGCAAGGCAGCAATTTGTTTGTAGGTTTGCGGGTGCAGATAACGAAAAGCTAAATCTTCCAGCTCCCATTTCAGCTGACCTATCCCTAACCTGTTGGCCAAAGGGGCAAAAATAGCATTGGTTTGTTTGGCCGCCAGTACCCGGGTCTCTTCGTCAGCGTTTTTCACATCACGCAGATAACAAATTTGTGCGGCCAGTTTAATCACCACAGCGCGCACATCTTCCACCATGGTCAGCAGCATTTTGCGCAGGTTATCGGCCTGCTGCGGGTTTGGCGTCTGGCCTGGCCCCACCGGAATGGTGCGGATGGCTTCCATTTGTTTCACTGCCGCCAGCATGGTCAGCACAGCAGGCGGGAATAAATTGTCGAGTTCTTCACAGCTTAAGATGCCGGCTTCAATCAGCGGGAATAATAACGCCGAGGTCAGCGCGTCTTTGTCCATCCGCAAATCGGCCAGAATTTCCACCATTTCCCAGCCGGTGCGCACCTGCGGGCAAGTGGCTTCGGTAAAACCATGTTGCTGCAACCAGTGTTCGGTCTCAAGCAGGCTGCTGATTTTACTGTCCGGCAAACCAAGCGAACTGAGCCAGGCGGTGGTCTCGCCCGGGTTGTATTCGGTGCTGTGGGAATGCCGGATAGTGACCATAACTTACTGCCTCGTATGCGAAAATAACGCCATCAACTCCAGATGGCTGGTGTAGGGAAACATGTCCATCAGACCAATTTTGCTTAAACTATATCCTTTGCCAAGCAATACTTTTGCATCCCGGGCAAAAGTCACCGGATTACAGGACACATAAAGCACAGTCTCAGGTTTTAACCGCGCCACTTCGTCAATAGCCCCGAGCGCGCCGGCTCTGGCCGGGTCCAGCAACACTTTTTGATACTGGCTCTGATTCCACGGCGCTTTAGGCCAGGCTAAATGCAAGTCGGCCTGAGCAAAGCTGACATTGGCAAGTCCGTTACGCTGCGCGTTGTCTGTGGCGGTTGTCACCATTGTTGCAACACCCTCCAAGCCTACCACCTGTGCCGCCTGCTTTGCTAATGCCAAACTGAAATTACCTATACCACAATATAAGTCCAGCACTTTGTCGGTGTTTTTCAGCTGCAGCCAATCCAGCGCCTGCGTCACCATCTGCTGATTTACCGCTTCATTCACCTGAATAAAATCCGTCGGCGCAAAGGCTAAGGTTAAACCCTGAGCTAATTGGTACTGGGGTTGTTGTGGCTCGCCCCAGAAACAGAATTCATCACTTTGTGCTTCGCCTATCCAGCAAGCTTCAGGCCAGGCTTGTTGCAGCAAACTTTTATCTTCAGCACTCAGCGCTTTGATGTGCCGCACCACGACAAAAGCCTTGCCGGCGGCGTCCAGCACTTCAACATGGGTAATGGCAGTGCCGGCTTTCAGTTTGGGCAGGGTTTCACTGAGCACCTTAAATACCGGCGCAATCGCCGGACTAAGCACCATACAGTCACTGACAGGGGTAATTTCTTTACCGCCCTTACGGCGAAAACCCACGACAAATTCGTTGGTTTTTTTCTCAAACCAAACCCCAATTCTGGCTTTACGCCGGTAGCCTGTTGCCGGGCCTGTTAACATCGGTTGCCATGGCAAGACATCCAGCCTGAACTGATGCTTCAGATGCTCGTCAAGTGCTTGTTGCTTCAGAAGACGGGCGTTTTCTGCACTGACATGGTGCAACTGACAACCACCACAGTCGGCGGCAAAACGGCATAAAGGCGCAATACGCTGTTCAGATGCTTTGAGTACTTTTTGTACTTCGGCTTTGAGGTATTGTGGCTTTTGTTCTGTCACTTTGACCTTTACGCTTTCGCCTGGCAAAGCGCCGTCGACAAAACAGATTTTACCGTCAGAAAAAGCAATACTTTGTGCTTCAGCGTCCCAGCGCTCTATGGTCAGCTCCAGATGTTGCGGACCCTTTTGCACTTTAGCTTTTGATTTATAAATAGTTACCATAAAAAATATTGGCCTTTGGCTGCCTTATTTCCTGCCTTTTGCCCGTCGGGCTTGGGTAGGTTTTTTAACGGGCATGTGTCATGATGACTGTTCGAAGGACCATTGTAGCAAGCAGCGCTGAAGATGACGAAGATTGGTTTACGCGATTGGATTCTGCTGATCACTTTAGTACCCACTTTATTAATCAGTCTGGGGCTGGGTGGCTATTTTAGTTTTGCCCGTTACCAGGATGTACAACATTATCTGGAAGAACAGGCCAGTAATATTGCCGAGCCGCTGGCCATTGCCAGTGAAGAAGCGCTGCTCTACAACAACAAAACCCTGCTGCAACGACTGGTGAATCTGAGCCACCGGAAAAACTCACCGCTGGTAAAAAGTATTGCCATTTTTGACCGTCAGCACCAGCTGGTGGTGACGTCCAACTATCACAAAGACTTTGCCAGGCTGACAGCGATTGCCGAACAACCCTGGCCCGATCACAGCGAAATTCTCGATGATGGCAAAGCGCTGATTATTCTGGTGCCTGTGTTGCCGGAGCAAACCGACAGCGATAGTCCGGCAGCGCAGTCTCCGGCATTGGGCCTGGTGCTGCTGGAGCTGCAAAAAGACAAAGTATTACTGGCGCAGCAAAGCTCCTTGCTGGTGTCGCTGCTGATTATTCTGCTTGGCATGATGGTAGGGCTGGCACTCAGTTTAAAGCTGGTTGGCCGTCTGACCACGCCCATGCAGCAACTGATTAGCCTGACTGAAAAGCTGGCTGAAGGTCGTTATGCCAGCAAATTGGAACAACCTTATTTTGGTGAGCTGGATCAGATGCGCCTTGGCATTAATCAGCTGGCCACTCAACTTAAAGAGCTGCAGGATGAAATGCAGCACACCATAGAGCAGTCCACCAGCGACTTAACCCACACCATGGAACAGCTGGAAATGCAGAACGTGGCGCTGGATATGGCCAGACGTAAAGCGCAGGAAGACAATAAACTTAAATCTGAATTCCTCGCCAAAATGAGTCACGAGCTACGTACACCACTGAACGGCGTCATCGGTTTTACCCGTCAGCTGTTAAAAACCCAGCTGTCGCACCATCAGCAGGATTACCTGAACACCATTCAGAAATCGGCCAACAGCCTGCTGACCTTAGTGAACGATGTATTGGACTACGCCAAGCTGGAAGAAGGCCGGATGCCGATTAACCCTGAGCCTTTTTCGCTGCGCGATTTAGTCAATGATTCGATTGAACTGCTGGCCGCCAATGCTTTTGAAAAACAGCTGGAACTGGCGCTGCTGATTGACCCGGATTGCCCGGATGACATTATCGGCGACCCGCTGCGCATTAATCAGGTGCTGATGAACATTGCCGGTAATGCAGTGAAATTTACCGAACATGGCAGCATTGTGATTCGGGTCAGCGGCAGCGAGTATAACGACGACAAAACCCTGCTGCATTTTTCGGTGCAGGATACCGGTATTGGTATTCCGCAGGAGCAGCAGGAGCAGCTGTTTTATGGTTTTTCCCAGGCCGACGGCAGCATAGGCCGGCGTTATGGCGGTACTGGTTTAGGTTTGTTTATTTCCCAGCGGCTGGTGGAGGCTATGGGCGGCAGTATCGGCTTTGACAGCCAGCCGGATCAGGGGTCGACCTTCTGGTTTACTGTGTCGTGCCGGCGCCATCCGCTGCCGGTGTCTGAAGGGCTGCCGGTGCAGCTGCTGGCCGGTAAAACAGTGCTATATATTGAACCTCAGCAGTTCTCCCGTGAGGCCACTTTGTCGCTGTTGAACAGCTGGGGCATGCAGGTGTCGTCCTGCGCCACACCAAGCCAGGTGCAGCAGGCGCTGGCCAGCCAATCACATTATGATATGGCCATTATTGGCCGGGCTGTGTCGCTGGATCAGGTCAATCAGATTGTCGAGTTGATTCGTCAGCTGAATCAGTCCTGCTCTTATATTTACCTGCTGGTGAACACCCTGTCACCAACCTTACGTGAAGCGCTGCTGCAAACCGGGGCGCAGGCCTGTTTATCCAAACCTGCCCATCAGCGCAAACTGGCAGCCGCGCTGACACGGCCTTACCAGCAGCTGCACGAACTGCCGGGGAAACTGCCGGCGCCACCCAAAAGTAAACTGCGGGTGCTGACGGTGGATGACAACGAAGCCAACCTGAAACTGATTAACGCTTTGCTTGGCGAACTGGTGGAAAGTATCGACTCGGCCACCAACGGCGCTGAAGCGCTGCAAAAAGCCTCACAATTTCATTACGATGTGATTTTTATGGATATTAATATGCCGGTGATGGACGGCATTACGGCCTGCCAGCGTATTCAGCAAAGTTCGATTAACGAAGCCACCCCTATTATTGCCGTCACAGCGCACGCACTGGAAGGCGAACGTGAACGTCTGATGCTGCTTGGTTTTAGCGAGTTTTTAAGTAAACCGCTGGACGAACAAATGCTGCATTTTGCGCTGAAAGAATGTTGCGCCCATACCGGCCCGGCCCCTGAGCGCGACCCCGAACAATTGCTGCAGGAACTGCCAAAAAGCCGGCATCTGGACTGGGAGCTGGCGCTTCGCTGCGCGGCCGGTAAAGTTGATTTAGCCAAAGAGCTGCTGCAAATTTTACTGGCAAGTCTGCCCGCCACCCTGACTGAAATGGAAAGTCTGATGCGCAGCAAACAGGTAGAGCCGTTAATTCAGCTGGTGCATAAACTACACGGCGCCAGCTGTTACACAGGTGTGCCCCATATCAAACAGCTCACCGAGCTGATTGAAACTGAACTAAAACACGGCAAAACCATCGAGCAGCTGGAACCGGAATTATTTGAACTGCAGGACAGATTACAATCTTTACTCGCTGAGGCTGCCGACTGGGTCTGGTAAGGCTAAGCGCTTTGTCAGCCAGCACCTGCCATTTAACGAAAATCTGCAGCAATCTCTGCTGCAGATCTGCATTATTCACCACATCTTATTCTCAGTGACCAGCCAACTTATTTCTCAACCAATTGAGTACAGGGACATCTATGAAACTAACCCGCTTATCTGCCAGTGCGTTTGCCGTTGGCTGCGCATTATTATCTTCTCAGACGCTGGCGTCGCTGCAATTTAACTTCAGTGACAACACACCAGCAGAAGTGCAAAGCCAGTTGCTGTTAGTGTCCGAACAAAGCCTTAGCCAGAACGAACACCCACAGCTGCAGGATGCTCTGGCCAAAGCCTGGCTTAGCAGCGAAAAATTTACCGGCAAAAAAGGCGCTCAGCTGGAGCTTCGTCTTGGCAATGCGCCCACACAGCGCCTGGTATTACTTGGCCTTGGCGACAGCAGCAAGCTCAGCCACAGTGACATTCTTACACTTGGCGCCGATGCCGCTGCTGTGCTTGCCAAAAACGACAGCAACACCGCCAGCATAGACACCAGTGCCCTGACTCAGAGCAGCGCCGATGCCGCCAAAGTCGCCACTTTTGCCCAGGGACTGGAGCTGCGCTCTTATCGTTTTGATAAATACAAAAGCAAAAACAGCAAAACAGCACTGAGTCAGGTGCATCTGCTGGCAGAACATCCAACACAGAGCAAGGTTGCACTCGACAAAGCACAGGCGCTTAACAGCGGTGTGTTTCTGGCACGGGATCTGACCAATGAACCGGCCGAAGCTTTAACGCCACAAACTTTTGCCGATGCCGCACTGGAGCTGGAAAAACTGGGAGTAAAGGTGCAGGTGCTGGATGAAAAAGCGTTGCAAAAAGCCGGTTTAGGTGCCCTTTATGCCGTGGGCAAAGGCAGCAACAGACCACCAAGGCTGGTGATTGCCCAGTGGCAAAACAGCAACAAAGCGCCGCTCGCTATTATCGGCAAAGGTATTACTTTTGACACCGGCGGTTATCATTTAAAAACCGATGGCGAGTCGATAGTACGGATGACCAGCGATATGGCGGGCGCTGCTGCCGCCCTTGGCACCATTAAAACCCTGGCTTTGCAGAAAGCACCGGTAAACGTGGTTGCTGTGATGGCGATGGCCGAAAATATGATTTCGGATAAAGCCATGTTACCGGGCGACATTATTAAAACAGGCGCCGGCTTAACAGTGCAGATTACCAGCACAGACGCCGAAGGCAGGTTAGTGATGGCTGACGCGCTCTGGTACGCCAATCAGCAGTTTAAACCAAGGGCTATGGTCGATATCGCCACCCTGACCGGTTCTAAAGTGGGCGCTCTGGGTAGTTATTACGCCGGACTTTTTTCTGAAGATGAGCAGCTGGTGCAACAACTGACATCGGCAGGCGCCAAAGTGAATGAGCCGCTGTGGCGTTTACCGCTTGGGCCGCAGTTTGCCAGCGAAATGAAAAGTGACTTAGCCGATTTACGCAACACCGGCAAAACCACAGGTGCTTCAACAGCGGCCTGGTTCCTGCAACAGTTTGTTGGTCAAACACCCTGGGCGCATATCGACATTGCCGGTAATGCCCTTGCCAGCAGTGACAAAGGGGTGCAGGTCACAGGCGCCACAGGTTTTGGCGTGCAGTTACTGACCGAATGGGCACTGACCCAGCCATAACAATGGCAACATCCAGATCACCGGTCATTGCTGCGGCATGACCGGTGCACCGTTCATCCTGTACATAAAAAAGCCCTGTGCAGCTTGAATGCACAGGGCTTTTTTAATCACCTTGTTGTCTGTCAAAACCGGGCTTTGTCAGACAACAATATCAGGATTCAAAAATGACAGTGGCACAGGCAAAAGCCTGCTCGTCGCTGATCGACAACCAGCAGTGTTTCACCCCGAGTTTTTCTGCAAGCACTAAGGCTGCATCTGTTAACTGCAGCTGCGGCCGGCCAAATTCGTCATTGCTGATAGCAAAATGCTGAAAGGAAATCCCCCGCCCTATGCCGGTGCCCAGTGCTTTGGCCGCCGCCTCTTTGGCAGCAAACCTTTTGGCAAAATAACGCACCGGCTGTTTATGCTGCTGATAAATCGCCCTTTCGGCCTCGGTTAGCACCCGCTCAACCAGCCGTGGGGAGCGCTGTAAACTTTGCTCAATACGGCAAATTTCCACAATGTCAGTGCCAAGCCCGAGGATGGCCATTAGCGGCGAGCCTCCACCATGAGCCTTTTCATTTCAGCAACGGCCGGGCCTAAACCGGTAAAAATAGCCCGGGCGATCAGCGCATGACCAATATTCAGCTCATACATCTCTGGAATAGCAGCAATGGCCTGCACATTGTGAAAATGTAAACCATGGCCGGCGTTCACCACTATACCAAGTGATGCGGCATATTCTGCGGCAGTGCGGATCCGCTCAAGCTCAGCCAACTGCTGTTTAGGGCAAGTGGCGTCGGCATAAGCACCGGTGTGAATTTCAATATAAGGTGCACCTGCTTTGGCGGCAGCGGCAATTTGTGTGAAATCAGCGTCAATAAATAACGACACCAGAATGCCGTCGTCAGTCAGGGTTTTTACTGCACTTTCGATATGGCTAAAATGCCCTGCCACATCCAGCCCGCCTTCAGTAGTGAGTTCCTGGCGTTTTTCCGGCACTAAACAACAAAAATGTGGTTTGAGTTTGCGGGCAATCGCCAGCATTTCGTCAGTGACACCCATTTCAAAATTCAGCCGGGTCTGAATAGTGTCTTTTAATAAAAACACGTCCCTGTCCTGAATATGGCGGCGATCTTCACGTAAATGCACTGTGATACCGTCGGCACCGGCCTGCTCGGCCAATAAAGCCGCATGTACAGGTTCAGGATACTGGCTGCCGCGGGCCTGACGCACAGTGGCAACATGGTCGATATTTACGCCTAAATAAATGGGTTGCATCATAAGTCTCCGGGTTGCAGCAGGTTTCAGCTACTGCATCTCACTTTTAAAACTATCGGTTAAACAGGGCCCGACTGGCAAGCGGTTGATTGCCAAGTAGCGGTTGTAATAAATAACGGCACAGTTGTTTGGCAACACGCAGTGATTCGTCATGCCATTGGCCGCGGGCTATTGCCATTAAAGCTTCCCCCGGCCAGCCCACACCATGCTGCCTGCCGTTGGCATCGATAAAACCTGTGCGCACTAGCCCGGCTTCAACCTGCCACTGATACAGGCCATCAACAGCCAGCGGTTGTTGCTGCGCATCAAAGGTCAAATCCACCGGCACACCCAGTTCGCTGAGCAGCATGAATTCAAACCGGCGCAGCACCGGCTGCAATAACCCCGGATGCGGCTGGGCAGCGGCTAAATCCAGCAAACTTTGCTGATACAGGGCAAATAGATGCTCACTTGCCACATCCTGCGGCCAAATGCGGCACAGCAGCTCGTTGATATACATAGCACTAAATAAAAAGTTACCCTGAAATTGCAGCGCCGGTTGCTGTTCTTCCAGTGCCCGCACTGTTTTTAATTCACCGCGGCCGGTGAGTTGGACGGCCAATAATGCAAAAGCGGGCCAATGACTGCGCCCGCCTTGTTTTTTGCCGGGCCGGCGTGCCACTGCACGCAAACGCCCTTGTTCAGGTAACAATAAATCCAATAACAGCTTGTCGTCACGAAAGGCTCTGCTGTGCAGCAGATAAGCGGGACTAAAGCCTGTGGTCATTAATCTTCGCCATAACCCAAGCTGCGCAGTGCCCGCTCGTCATCGGCCCAGCCAGATTTGACCTTGACCCACATTTGCAAAAACACCGGTTGTTCAAACAGGTCTTCCATATCTTTGCGGGCTTCAGAGGCGATAGTTTTTATCCGTTCACCGGCTTTACCTATCACCATGCGTTTTTGCGTGTCACGCTCCACCAGAATCAGCGCAGCAATGTGGTAGTGTTTTTCTTCCCACTTAAAACGCTCAATTTCTACCGTGACCGAATACGGCAGCTCGTCACCCAAAAAGCGCATCAGCTTTTCACGCACAATTTCGGATGCCATAAAACGTTGGGAGCGGTCAGTGATGTAATCTTCCGGGAAGAAAAACTCACAAGGTGGCAGGTGTTTGTGCACTATGTCACGCAGCGCGGCCACATTGGTGCCTTTTTCTGCCGAAAGCGGCACTATTTCCACAAAAGACAATTGAGTGCCAAGCCATTGTAAATGTGGCAATAACTCTTCTTTGTCTTTGTACAGATCCACTTTGTTCACCACCAGGATCACCGGTTTATTGGCGGCAATCAACCGGTTCAACACCATCTGATCGTCTTCCAGCCAGCGGGTGCCTTCCACCACAAAGATCACCAGCTCCACGTCCAGAATTGAACTGGCAGCTGCTTTGTTCATCAGTCGGTTAATCGCACGTTTTTCTTCACTGTGCAGGCCAGGAGTATCCACATATACCGTCTGGTATTGACCCACAGTGTCGATGCCAACAATACGATGGCGGGTGGTTTGTGGTTTTTTTGACGTGATACTGACTTTCTGGCCAATCAGCTGATTGAGCAAAGTGGATTTACCCACATTAGGCCGGCCAACAATAGCCACTAAACCGGCAAAAGTTTCGCCGGCGGTTTCAGGAATATTATTTGTCATGGGTAAGCTGTTCCAACACCAGGTTCGCGCAGTCCTGCTCGGCCTTACGGCGTGAGCTGCCACTGGCAATAATAGGCTGCATGCCAGCCACTGTACATTTTACGGTGAAGGTTTGATCATGGGCTTCTCCCATTACTTCAATCACTTCGTATTGGGGTAACGCCATTTTGCGGCCCTGCAGATATTCCTGCAGTTTGGTTTTGGAATCTTTTTGCACGCCGGGTTCAATCACCGTCAGGCGCGAGCCAAACCAGGCCAGGATCCGTTCTTTGCAGGGCTGGGCGCCACCATCTAAATAAATGGCACCTAAAATGGCTTCTACCGCATCGGCCAGAATAGACTCACGGCGAAAACCACCACTTTTTAACTCACCAGGCCCCAAGCGTAAAAATTCAGACAGCTGCAGCTCTTTGGCAATCTCTGCCAGGGTGACCCCTTTGACCAGGGATGCCCGCATCCGGGTTAAATCACCTTCCCGTGTTTTCGGAAAATTCTGATACAGCGCTTCGGCGATGACAAAACTTAATATGGCATCCCCCAAAAACTCCAGCCGTTCGTTATGTTTGCCTTTACAGCTGCGGTGTGTCAGCGCCTGTTCCAGCAGCTCAGGCTGCACAAACTGGTAACCCAGACGTCGTTGTAATGGCGCTAAAGAAACTTGCATGCCTACCCTTATTCAATCCGGCCTAAACGTTCAAAGCGGATACCAACTGGCACCCAGCCCGGAATGGCACTGTTCGGATCCTCATTAAATTCAAAACTCATCCACTTAAACACCGCTTTGCCCACCAGATTCTGCTCTGGTACAAAACCCCAGAACCGGCTGTCGCGGCTGTTATCGCGGTTATCGCCCATGGCAAAATAATGGCCGGCTGGCACCACAAACTCTGTGGTTTCAGTACCAGGCTGGCGGTAATAGTTATGAATAGGCTCAGGCAACATGGCATTTTGCAGAATGTCATATTGTTTGGTTGGGCCTTGTTCAGTAAAACGTTTCAGTGGATAAGGGCCTAAGAAAAATTCACCTTCCGACTGCAATTCCTGATGCATAGGTTCCAGCACAGGGCATGGCTGATTCAGGTTTTTATCACAGGCTTTCTGGATATATAACTGTTTGTTTTTATAAACAATACGATCGCCAGGTAAACCAATAATACGTTTGATGTAATCCACATTTGGCTGCTCCGGATATTTAAACACCGCCACATCACCATGTTCAGGTTTACCGGTTTGAATTAAGGTAGTGCGCCAAATCGGGTCTTTGACATCGTAAGAATATTTTTCCACCAGAATAAAATCACCAACCAGCAGGGTTGGCATCATAGAGCCGGATGGAATCTGAAAAGGTTCGTATAAAAAAGACCGGAAAATCGTGATCACGGCAATTAACGGGAAAATCGACTGCGCTGTTTCCGCGATATAAGACTGAGGCGCAATTTGTTGTTTCACTTCTTCGGACAAGGCGGTGCCGGCTGCGGCTTCCGCCTGCGCCAGTTTCATTTTGCGTTTAGGCGCCAGCACTAAAGCATCAAACAACCAAATTAAACCGCTGCCGACCGTTAATGCCACTAAAAATATTGCAAAATAACCTGCCATGAAAAATCCAATCCTCGTTGCTGTCTCTGATATCTCAGCTTACCGCTGAACTTTGTGCAGTTGCTGCTGCTGTTGCACTATATATTGTTACCAGCTGTAACAACTGCGGCGCTGATAAAACAGCGCCGCAATCACGGAAATGCAGGCTATTTGCCTACTTTCAGAATGGCTAAAAACGCTTCTTGTGGCACTTCAACGTTGCCCACTTGCTTCATGCGCTTTTTACCTTCTTTTTGTTTTTGTAACAGCTTTTTCTTCCGGCTGACGTCACCGCCGTAACACTTGGCCAATACGTTTTTACGTAATTGTTTCACCGTAGTACGGGCAATAATATGACTGCCAATAGCGGCCTGAATGGCGATATCAAACATCTGACGCGGGATCAGCTCTTTGAGTTTTTCTGCCAGATCACGGCCACGGCTTTGCGCAAAATCGCGGTGGCTGATAATAGCCAGCGCATCCACTCTTTCACCGTTGATCAGAATATCCACCCGCGACATGTCCGAGGTTTGGAAACGTTTAAAAGCGTAATCCAAAGAGGCATAACCACGGCTGGTTGATTTTAACCGGTCGAAGAAGTCCATGACCACTTCCGCCATCGGCAGTTCATATACCACTGCCACCTGACGACCGTGGTACGTCATATTGATTTGTACACCACGTTTTTCAATACACAGGTTAATCACGTTACCTAAGTATTCCTGCGGTACCAGAATATGAGCTTCAACAATAGGCTCGCGGATTTCGTCAATATTCCCAACTGGCGGTAAATCGCTTGGGTTATCAACCATCACGGTTTCACCGGCTTTGGTCACCACTTCATACACTACTGTTGGTGCAGTGGTGATGAGATCCAGATCGTATTCGCGCTCTAACCGTTCCTGAATGATTTCCATATGTAACATACCCAGGAAACCAATACGGAAACCAAAACCTAAAGCGCTGGAGCTTTCTGGTTCATAAAACAAAGATGAGTCGTTTAAGCTGAGTTTTTCCAGCGCATCACGGAAATCTTCATAGTCGTCTGACGACACCGGATATACACCGGCATACACCTGAGGTTTAATGCGTTTAAAACCTGGCAAAGGCTCAGTGGCTGAATTTTTTGCCAGTGTTAAGGTATCGCCAACAGGCGCACCTTTGATTTCCTTAATACCGGCAATGACAAAACCTACTTCGCCAGTGCTTAAAATGCCGGTATTTTTTGCTTTTGGCGTAAAAATACCCACTTTATCGACTTCGTATACGGCGCCGCTCGACATAATTTTAATTTTGTCTTTGGCCTGAATTTTACCGTGTTTAACACGCACCAGTGACACAACGCCCTGGTATGGGTCAAACCAGGAGTCGATGATCAGTGCCTGGGTTGGCGCGTCCACATCACCTTCAGGGCAAGGGATACCCTTAACGATGGTTTCCAGCACATCTTCAATACCTAAACCGGTTTTGGCAGAACACTGCACGGCACCCACGGCTTCAATACCAATAATGTCTTCAATTTCTTCAGCAACACGCTCAGGTTCAGCCTGTGGCAGGTCAATTTTGTTCAGAACCGGCAATACTTCCAGGTTCATTTCCAGCGCTGTATAACAGTTGGCAACAGTTTGTGCTTCTACACCCTGGCCGGCGTCCACGACCAATAAGGCACCTTCACAGGCGGCCAGTGAGCGGCTGACTTCATAGGTAAAGTCAACGTGACCCGGGGTGTCGATAAAGTTCAGCTGATAAGTTTCACCGTCTTTGGCTTTGTAGTTCAGCGTTACACTTTGCGCTTTGATGGTGATACCACGTTCACGCTCCAGATCCATCGAATCCAGCACTTGTTCCTGCATTTCCCGATCAGACAAACCACCACAAAATTGGATCAGCCGGTCAGACAAGGTTGATTTGCCATGGTCAATGTGAGCAATGACGGAGAAATTGCGGATATGAGATATTTTTGCCATTTTTTCCAATATAAAGCTGAGCTGGTTGGCCGCAAGACACCGACATTAAAACATCATGTGCTGACAGACCACAGATTAAAATTGCCGCGAATTGTACTTGATTTGCTGCGAGGTTGCTATGTGTTCTTAGGCTTTCACGCCAGTAGGGATTTTCGCTGCAGCTCTGATGATAAGTGCAGTATTATTGCTGCTGTACCGCCAGCGTCGGCAACACGGCCAATAACTCAACCTGTTGTTCAGCACCACCTTGCTGTAAACCAAAACGACGCGCCAGATAATAACCGGGCAGAGCAGCCACAATACCAGCAAACAATTGCCAGCCTTCGCCTGCCTCTGCCCAGTACATCAAAAGCACTGCGGCAATAAATAACAACAACGGTAACAGATACACCACAAGGGCAGATTTCAGTAGTACGCCTTCATGAATACCAATGCGCACCTGTTGGCCAGGCAATAATTCCTTGTGTTGTAACTCTGGCGGATAAGGCAGAAAAAAACGGTACTGGCGGTTGGTCAGATGTTTGGCCACCACACCACTGGTGCAGCTATCGTTGGCACTGCAAGCCTGGCAACTGCTTTGCACCCTGGTTTCTAACCAGACACCCTGCGCCTCTGTCTGAACTACTGTGGCTATTTCTTCAACCATGCTGCTATGCCTGTAACGATAAAGCGGGCATTATAGCTGCGCCGCTTAACGAACGGAATCTGCCAGTCTGTTGGCAACGGCCACATCAAGCGGGCCTATCACAGTGACATCAATATTCTGCTTGGGCAGCACCAATAAAGTGGTAGCTCCATCACGAAAAGCCTGGGCGGGTAAACCGGCTGATGGCTGCACAAAGACTGAGATCTGATGCAAACCATCGGTTAATAACCAGGAAGCCAGCACCGTATTATTGGGTGTTACTGGCGTCTGTTGCTGTAACACCAGCTGGTAACCATCAGGCAACCAGCCAAGCTGAAAATCTACTTGCTGCCGGGATTCACTCTGCGGTAACTGCAAGGGGTCGGTCGGTAAATCAGCGCTGAGTAAACCCGTTAATTCTTGTGGCAGGCTGGGTTTAAGCTGCATATGCACTACCATCCAGCGTTCCAGTACTTCGTTGTTTTGATCAACAGTATCCACCCGAAGCGGAAAACCAGTTTCGCCATCCAGCCACAGCCAATAGCTAAAGCGGCCATTATTAAAGGCGGTAAGTCTGAGCAATTGAGCGGTGCGGCCTGACAACGAAGTGCTGCTGCCGAGCACTGCATCGTACAATTTCATAATATTGTTTGGTGACTGGAACAATATCGCTGGCAACTCTTTAATCGACTGATTGACAGTGACCAGCAGCGAATTACCCGGGGACGAATAATAGACCCTGTCATTGCGTCTGAAGGTGTCAGTGCCGGCAAGATCCTGTGGAATAAGCTGCTCAAGTTCGGTTTGCACCGGCAGGCTGCCGGAGGCCTGATGCACCCCATGTAACCAGCGGAAAGTATTCAGCTGATTGCTGCGCATCTGCACAAAGGTAACGTCAAAGTTGAATTTTTTAACCGCTTGCTGGCTGCGTTCAAACTGCAGCCAGCCATCATTGCTGGCTGCTGCTGACAAACTCAGCAACAGACAGCTTAACCACAACAACACAGGCATTTTTATTGTCCGCGTGGAGGCTGCTCAACAACAGGCTGGTTTTGCTGATTTTTTTGTTGCTGCTGTGCAGTTTGTTCAAGTAAACGGATTTGCTGTTGCCGAGCCTGCATGAGCTCCTGCAACCGGCGTTGTTGCTCCAGCTGCAATTGTTGCTGCTGAGCGGCAAAACGCGAATCCACTGAACTCTGACTTAAACTGACAGGTGTTGCCACACCGCCGATAGGTCTGGTTTGCAACACAGGCAAAGGTGAAGTTAAAGCTTCATCCGGCGATTGCTGGCTTTGTTGCACGCCCACTACAGCCACTATGGCTACACTGGCAGCAATAGCCCCCTGCAACATGGTTTTTATCCAGGGCATATTGGCCGCTGATTTAAACTTACCAAAACGGGACGTTGCAGCGACAGCTGCCAGTTGCAACTCAGGTTCCGGCTGTAACTGATGGCTTTCTTCATTTTCCAGCAATAAAGCAAAATTATCAGCAAACTGCAGGTCAACCTGAGCAGGTAATTCGTTGCGGATCACATTGCCTATCATCTGATAACGCAGCCACTGCTGCTGCAGGTCGGGATCTTGTAACAAAGAGTCGAGCTGTTGCGCACTGATGCCTTGATTATCACTGGCGGCAGATAGCCAATCTTGTTTTTCAGACGACATACATAATCCTGTCTTTGTTCATAGGTTAGCTGATTAACGGCTTCAGCTGGATGTCAATTGCTTCCCGTGCCCGGAAGATCCGGCTACGGACTGTGCCTATAGGACAGCCCATCACTTCAGCAATTTCTTCGTAACTCAGACCATCCATTTCACGCAAAGTGATGGCAATGCGCAATTCTTCCGGCAATTTTTCAATAGTTTCGAACACTACATGGCGGATTTCTTCGGTCAGCAACAGCTTTTCCGGTGAATCCTGCACTTTTAACGCGTCACTGCCCTCATAAGAGTCAGCTTCTTCCGCATCAACGTCTGTTGAAGGCGGTTTGCGGCCGTTGGCCACCAGATAGTTTTTTGCACTGTTTACAGCAATACGATACAACCAGGTGTAAAACGCGCTGTCTCCGCGAAAGCCTGGCAGCGCACGGTAAGCTTTGATAAAGGCTTCTTGTGCTACATCTGCCACGTCGCCATGATTAGAGACGTACCTTGAAATTAAGTTCGCTAATCTGTGCTGATATTTTCTTACCAACAGATTAAAAGCTGCTTTATCCCCTTGTTGTACCCGCTGGACTATCTGCCAATCCAATTCTTGCTCGCTCATCCGAGCTTGTCCCCTGTTTTGCTTACTGCTAAATTTTGCAACCGGCTCTCGTCAAGCGTACCCTTATGACGGGACCGAAGTGAAAAAGTTCGGTTTAATAGATAAAAAAGTTACAATAGATTGATCCTGACCGCATTGGATGACATATAGCCCATCCGAACGCTGACGGACACCTCAGCGCCAGTCGCAGCCTGCCTGGCTTTTTACTCAACTAAGATTCTGTTTTTTGTCAGATTTAAGTGTATCGCATGCAACAGCAAAAAGAACATCTTTGTGACGTATTAATTATTGGCAGCGGCGCTGCCGGTTTGTCTTTGGCGCTGCAACTGGCAGATAAACTGAATGTGATGGTGCTGAGTAAAGGCCCGCTGCGCGAAGGTTCCACTTTATACGCACAAGGTGGCATTGCCGCTGTGTTTGATGAAAACGACAGCATTGACTCCCATGTCAGCGACACCCTGATTGCCGGCGCCGGTTTATGTGACGCACAAGCAGTGAAATTTACCGCCGAGCATGCCAAAGAAGCGATGGAATGGCTGATTGAGCAAGGTGTGCCTTTTGATCAGTACCGTGATGAAGATGGGGTGTTAAAGTACCATCTGACCCGCGAAGGTGGCCATAGCCACAGACGCATTCTGCATGCAGCAGACGCCACAGGCCGCGCTGTGCAAATTACTTTGGTTGATCAGGTTAAAGCCCACCCGAATATCCGTTTGCTGGAAAATTACAACGCTATCGACCTGATCACAGCAACAAAGCTGGGCCTGGCGGGTCAACATTGTTATGGCGCTTATGTCTGGAACCGCAACTCAGAGCAAGTTGAAGTCATTTCTGCCCGTTTTGTGGCATTAGCAACAGGCGGCGCCAGTAAAGTGTACCTTTATACCAGCAATCCGGATGTGGCCAGTGGTGACGGTATTGCCATGGCATGGCGTGCCGGTTGCCGGGTGGCCAATATGGAATTTAACCAGTTCCACCCCACCAGTTTGTATCACCCGGACGCCCGCAATTATCTCATCACCGAAGCCATGCGCGGTGAAGGCGCTTATTTAAAAAGGCCGGACGGCTCGCGTTTTATGCCGGATTTTGATGAGCGCGCAGAGCTGGCCCCCCGTGATGTGGTGGCCCGTGCTATCGACTTTGAAATGAAACGTTTAGGTGTGCCTTGTGTGTATCTCGACATCAGCCACAAGCCCAAAGATTTTATTATTGAGCACTTCCCCACTATTTATGCCAAGTGTTTAAGTGTGGGCATCGACATCACCAAACAGCCTATTCCTGTGGTACCGGCCGCCCATTACACCTGCGGCGGCGTGATGACCAACCAGAATGGCCAAACCGATGTGCCCAATTTATATGCCATTGGCGAAGTGGCTTATACCGGCCTGCATGGTGCCAACCGCATGGCCAGTAACTCATTATTGGAATGTGTGGTGTTTGCCCAAAGTGCCGCCAAACATATTCTGGCCAATTTAGCCCACACAGCAGCGCCCATTGCGTTGCCGCAGTGGGATGAAAGCCGGGTCAGCAACTCAGATGAAGAAGTGGTGATCACCCATAACTGGCATGAACTGCGGTTATTTATGTGGGATTTTGTTGGCATAGTGCGCACCACCAAAAGGCTGGAACGTGCGTTACACCGCGTGGAATTATTACAACGCGAAATTCAGGAATATTACCGCCATTTCCGTGTCAGCAATAATCTGCTGGAACTGCGTAACCTGACGATGGTGGCGGAGCTGATTATCCGCTGCGCCATGGCGCGCAAAGAAAGCCGTGGCTTACATTACACCCTGGATTATCCGGCTATGCTGGACAACCCCAAACCTACAATCCTGACACCACCGGAGCGTGAAACTGAGCCGGTAACAACTCAAACGATCTGAGTTTCTGTCTGCAGTAAAAAGAAAAAACGGCGCACAAGCGCCGTTTTTTGTATTGGCTGTTAGCTCTGGTGCAATATTGTTATTCGGCCGCAGCCGCTTTTGAGGCACTGCGACGGTATTTGATAATCAGATACACCACATAAATCTGCAAAGCGGCTGTGGCGAGCTGACCAATAATAGACTGCAGCTCAGTATATTTTTCGGCATATACATACAAAGACAAATTACCGACTGCAAAAGCCAGCCAGGTTAAAGCCGGCACCCCTTCGGAGGTTTTGGTTTTTAATAAGTGCCACAACTGCATCAGGGTTGCAGCAGGGAAAATAATCGCAGGCACGTAACCTGCCAGTTCAATTAAAGTCATGGTGTTTATCCAGGGAATTAAAACGTAACCAAGTGCAGACGACACTTAGCCAACAGATGATTAAGCATAACAACAAGGCGGCAAGCACAACAGCTGCAATTTAGATGACTAGTTTTGTGTTTGCCAACGGCGTTCCGTGCAGGCGCGGGCCAGCGCTCTGCCATCGGCTTCGGAAAAGTTATCGCGGTATAACCACAGCTGATGTACTTTGTGCTCGTCATCCTGCCAGTACAACCAAAAACCCCAGCCGCACACCAAAGACTGTGGCAACAGCTGCCCTGCAGGTTTGGCATCCTGCAAAAACCGGATACGGCCGTTTTGCTGCAGTGTCAGCATCCGGATCGGCAGCGGTTGCTGCCAGGCCCGCACTTGCCGGTACAACACAAAAACTGGCAGCGGACTTATCAACAACAATTGCCACCAGGGTAAAGGCAATACCAGGCAAACCAAAACAACCGCCAGCAGGCTCAGTGTGTAAGGCACAGTGCGCCAGCGTGAGGGTCGGAGCGTCAGGCTAAACGCGGACGCGCCGGACAATGGTGTCCACCAACTGTTGCAAAGTTGCATCCTGTGATTTGGCATGCCCCATAAACCAGGCAAATAAATCCGGGTCGTCACAGGCTAATAAACGTTCAAAATCATGCTTTTGCTCAAGACTTAAGGCGTCATAACCCTGCTCTACAAAAGGAGATAACAAAATATCCAGCTCCAGCATACCGCGACGGCAGGCCCAGCGTAATTTGGGTTTACTCATTAATTCAGACATAACAGGCTCTCTTGTTTTGCTGGCCGGATTCTAACAAATAATTGTTGCGGGGGTTGTGCTTTTCCATCTTTCGCCCAATGATCTGTGCCATTGCACATTAAAGGTTTAAAAGTGACATCTGTTATGCAAAGCTCCTGGATCAGTGCTGAACAATTAGCACAATTATCAAACGACACCGAACAAGCTTTTATCAGTCCATTACCGGCTTTTTATGTAGTGCGGATCAGTGGCCCTGATCAGAAAAAGTATCTCCAAGGACAAACCACCTGCGATATCAATACTTTAACTGAACATAATTTTTTACGTGGAGCCCATTGTGACGCCAAAGGAAAAATGTGGGCCACTTTTCATTTGTGGCAACAAGGTGAAGATATTTTATATACCGGCTTTCGGGATGAAATTCAGGCGTCTTTGGTGCAGCTGAAAAAGTTTGGTGTATTTTCCAAAGTCAGCTTTCACGACACCCAGGAGCAACTGGCGGTACTGGGCATCAGCGGCCCTGATGCCGACAAACTGGTGGCGAGCCTTGGCTTTTCAGTGCCGGCTCCGGGCGCTCTGGTGGCAGTACCGGACGGTCAGCTACTGGCGCTGGCTGAGCAGCATTATTTATTGGTGCTGGACATTGCGGCGGCCAAAACGCTGCTGACAACCCAGGCTGCGCACCTTGCCGCCCCCACCCGCTTTTTGGCACAACATATACTGCATGGCCTGCCCTATCTGGAGCAGGCGCTGATTGGCGAATATGTGCCGCAAAACCTGAACCTGCAAGCCATTGATGCTATTAGTTTTACTAAGGGCTGTTACATAGGCCAGGAAATGGTGGCGCGGATGAAATATCTGGGCAAAAATAAAAGAGCCACATATATTCTCAAGGCACAAAGTGCAGAAACTCCGGCAGCCGGCAGCGATATTGAAGTACAATTAGAGCAAAACTGGCGCCGTAGCGGTGTGGTAGTCAATGCAGTCAATATTCATGGTGAGCTGTTAGTGCTTGCTGTGCTGCCCAATGATACCGCGCCGGACGCGCATTTAAGGCTGGCCAGTGCACCTGAAACCTTATTCAGGCTGGAAGCTCTTCCTTATTCTTTAAACTAACTGAGGTTTGCATGACCATTCAAAACAACAAAGTCGTTGCTATGCATTACAGCGTCAGTGACGCAGCTGGCAACGAACTCGACAGCTCTATTGGCAGTGAGCCATTGGTATTTATCCATGGCAGCGGCTCATTAATTCAGGGGCTGGAAGCTGCACTGGTTGGCAAACAAGCCGGTGATAAATTTACTGTTGAAGTACCGGCTGCTGAAGCTTATGGCGAGCGCCATGAAGAATTAACCCAGGCCGTGCCACGTGCTTTGTTTGAAGGTATGGAAGTGGCGGTTGGCATGCGTTTTCGCGCTGCAGGCCCGGATGGCCGCGAACAGTCTGTCATTGTATTAGATGTGACAGACGACGAAGTGGTCGTAGATGGCAATCACCCGCTGTCAGGCATTGATTTAACTTTTGCTGTTGAAGTGGTACTGGTGCGTGATGCCACAGACGAAGAGCTGGCCCACGGTCATGCCCACGGCATGGACGGCCACTCAGGCCACGGCCATTAATCGCCAAAGCAAAGCTGCAGCCTGACTGCTGTTGTGTTTGTAAAAACGCCGGCTTGCCGGCGTTTTTATTGGCAACGTCAAAACACTGAGGTTAGTCAGCGCCTGCGGCAGTTGCAGCCTGGCTCTGGTTCTTGTCCGCTATAAGTTTAATCACGGCTTTGGCCACCCCTTCTGAAGATAAATGGTTTTGGCCTGTCACCAGAGACCCATCCACCAGCACAAAAGCTTCACTGCGTTTACCCACTTTAAAAATCCCGCCACGCTCGGTGATGGTTTTTTTCAATAACAACGGGAAGTGCTGAAAATAAGGCGCATCCTGCTGCTCAAAGTCTTCCGGATACCCTGTCACTTGTTTGCCACTGACCAGATATTTGCCATCTTTGGTTTTCAGCTGCACTAAACCTGCAGTGCCGTGGCAAACCGCTGAAATAATCCCCTGATGTTGCTGATAAATATCCATCACCAGTTGTGCAATGGCCGGGTCTTCTGCCACGCCATACACAGCATTAGACCCCCCCACATAATGCACAGCCTGATAATCAGCCGCCTGCAGTTGGGCTGCGGTTTTGCTGTATTTCAGCGCCTGCATCAGATCCTGCTGATACAGATATTCTTTGTGCAGCGGATCCGAAGTGTCGATATAAGCCAAAGGCACAGCACCACCTTTTGGCGTGATAAAGTCGACGGTATAACCTGCCTGTTTAAAGGTGCGGTAGGCTTTGACTATCTCTGAAAAACTGGCGCCGGCCGGCAAGTTGGACTGACCGTGAAAATGTGCATCAGACAAGATAAATAACACCCGCTCACCATGCTGCACTGAGGGCTGGCGCACTGCCGCTTTACTGATGATCTGCCACTTGCCTTCAATACGTTTCAGTAAAAACATATCAACATAACGATGGCCTGAGCCTTTTTGCAGAATTTCCGCTTTGGCGGTTGCCAGCTCACCTTCAATATCAATACTGAGAATTTCCCCAATACGACCGTTAAATTGCCCGGCTTTGGCCGGTTTAAACCAACTCACATAGTCAGCCACAGGCACCTGCCACACAGCCTGGCCTTCTTTGGCCAGAAATAACTCAGCTTGTGGGTGAAAGGCCTCTTGAATGTCAGCCTGCTGATTGTACGAGGTGCCGTGCAGGTACAGCTCAAGGGTATGGCGCACCGCCTGATAACTGTCCGCATCAGATAGGGATTGGTGATTTTCTGCCGCTGTTGGCGCAGGGTTTTGACCTGGTGCAGCTGCAACATTGCAGGCAACAATGCCCAGCAACAGGGTCCAACAATATAAATAACGCATAGTTCCTCCGGTGATGTTTAAAAACCGGAGCCAGCATAAAAACCAGCGCCTGAAGTGACAGCCTCGAGATATGATTCAGGATAACGGATTTATAATTCCGGAATCTTGCAGCTGTTGTTTGTAGCGGGCGGGCGTCAAGCCGGTGGCCTTTTTAAAGGCGCTATAAAAAGTAGACAGCGCATTAAAACCGGATTGTTCGGCCAGATCGGCCATTTTCAGCGGCGCCTGTTGTGCTAACAGCTGCCGGGCATAAGCAATACGATACGCATTGATATAGTCGTTAAATGAGGTTTGAAGGTTGTCGTTTAACAATTGCGACAGCTTTGGCACAGACCAGCCCAGCTGTTTTGCCAGTTTCGCCAGCGTTAAATTGGCATCCAGATACAGTGGCTGATGTTGCATCAACTGTTGCAGTTCTTGTTGCCATAACAGGGCCTGTTGCTGCGGTAATTTTTTATTGGCATAGGGTACGGCTGCTTTAGGTTCTGCACGCCTTTGCAGGTAAAGCGTCAGTACGGCCACATACACTAAAAAACTAAATGACAAAGCACCGCTGATATAAGAGGTGTAAGAGGCAAAATGATAAGCCGCCCACAACAGCAAATTACCGCCAATCAGACTCCACAGCATCAGCAGCTCTGATTTTTGCAAAGCGGTTGCCAGCTCAGTTCTGGTGTTGCGGCTGCGCCATAACCAAAAGGCTGATAATAAAATCCAGCCAAGCCAGCTGTAATTAATCAGCCGGTACATCAGGCCGGCCCAAAGTTCAGTGTATTGCTGATAAGGCCACAACAGCCCCACCACCAGCACCAACAGCAACACCGCAGTTAAAGGCCACAGATACCAGGCCTTGTTTTTTTTCGGCCCACAAATACTGTGGCAATAGGCAAATAACAAAGGACCTATCAAGGCACAGGCCGACAACCCCAGCTGCAAAATTTGTTTGGTAATGGCCGGATTAAAATAAAACAACACAGATTTTAATACTCTGAGGCTCAGCATCAGCAGCAATAACGCCAGCAATGGATCTGCAACTGGTTTTTCAGCCGCTGGTGCTGGCTTACGGAAGAAAAAATAACCGGCCAGCAGCCAGGCGTTAAGCCCGCCCAGGGCGCTGAACATCAATAGCAGTTGTTCTGTAATGGCCATCCGAACATTATCCTTTTGTTCATCTGCAATAAGCCCGGGCTGCTCTGAGCCTGCTTGTGTTTGTCGGGTCTGTTTAGCTCGCCTTTATAACTGAGGCTGCCAGCAATGCTGAATGCCGCTAATCTTACTTGGTCTCAATGGTAAAAACTGTTATAAAAACAACTATTTTTATCAGTAAGAGCCAGCCATGCCAAGCCGTTATCAACCCAATCTGACCCCAGCGCCAGCGCGGCTTATTCAGCATGACGGTGATGCTGTTTATGGTTTATTTGATGGCTCAGTGCCAAGGCTTAATTTTACTGATTTTGACTACCGCACTGTACTGGATGGTAAAGCGAGCCAACTTGCCCGGCATTTTCAGTTTAAACAGTTTCAGTTTGTGTCTGTAACTGGCCCCAACTGGCTGTTGGCGGTGGCTATTGCTGATATCCGTTATGCCAGCTCTGGTTTTGCTTATTTATATCAGCAGGATGCAACAACAGTAGAAAAAGGCCTGCTGCTGCCCTTGCAGCTGGGCTGTCAGATGAGCCAATCCCCCACCTCAGGCCGGGCGCAGTTACATCTGGGCAAAACCCGCTGGCACTTGGACCTTAATAACCACAGCTGGCAGCTGGAGCTAGAGTGTGGCGAGCTGCAAGCCAGCCTTCAGCTTGAACGTCAGCAGCAACAACCACTGGCACTTTGTGCCCCCACCGGTTATCAGGGCCTGACCTACACTGAAAAAAACAACGCTTTGGCGGTGACAGGTGAGCTGAAATTGGGTGAGCGACAATTTGACCTGAGTGAAGCCCGGGGCGGTTACGATTTTTCCGCCGGTTTTATGCGCCGCCGCACCAACTGGCGCTGGGCCTCTATCAATACCTTGTTGCAAAATGAGCCTTTTGGCCTGAATCTGGCCAATGGGGTCAACGAAACCGGCCTTTGTGAAAATGCACTCTGGTATCAGGGCAAAATTCAGCATTTAAGCCCGGTGCAGTTTCAGTTAAATCGGCGACAGCCAAACCAAAACTGGCAATTACACACCTTATGTGGGGAAGTAGAACTTGAATTTCAGCCCTTGTATTGCCGCCAGGAAAAGGTGCAGGCTGCTTTGCTGACCAGCAATTTCAGACAATATGTAGGTTATTATCAGGGGAACATCATGCTGGCCGACGGCAGCAAACTGCAATTGCAACAATGCCTTGGCCTGGCCGAAGACCATTATGCCAAATGGTAACCTGTGCCCGAGCCCGGACTTTTTTATGTTGATCACAAGGAGTTTTTTATGAAAAAGGTATTGGCCACTACCGCACTGGTGCTGGCATCAAGCTTGTTATTGGCCTGCTCACCGAAAGAAGTCGGCGATGTCAGCCTGGGCTTATTCACGACAAAAGATATTAAAATTCAAACCTTTAACGACCCAGACATTCCGGGCGTGACTTGTCATATCAGCCATGTCGAAGCCAATCTGGATTTAGCCGATCCATCGGATATGTCGATTGCCTGCCGCCAGACCGGTGAAATAACCAAAGCCATGCTGGATCAGATAGATACTTCCAAATCAGGTGAAGTAATTTTTAGCGCCTCCAAAAGTATTTTGTTTAAACACCTGAAAATCCGCCGTATTTTTGATAAAGACAACAGAACCCTGGTGTATTTATCTTATTCAACCAAAGAAACCGCCGGCAGTGACAAACATTCGTTAACCACTGTGCCACTCTGGGGTAGCAAAGCCTGGCAGGAGCTGGAAGCGGCCACAACGCCAACGCCAAAATAACCCTCACAACATCTGGCCACAGCAAAACCAGCCCGAACTTTTATACTGAGCAAAAACAAAAACCCGCCAACCGGCGGGTTTTATCTTTAAGGATGTCGCGTCAATGCCTTACAACTTGCGGATATTATCCGCTGCATCCCGGTCAATCAGCTTCAGTAGCGGATCGACCGCCACATAAACAGCCCCTTTTGGCACTGTCAGCTCAAGCTGATTGCTGCCGGATTTGAGCTGATGCGCCTCAAAATACAGCGCTACCGGTTCTTTACTAAAATCATCCGGATTTTCACTGTAAAAACCAATATCAACCATCTCCAAAAGCGGCTGCGGGCTTTCTTTGCCTTTACCATCGGCGGTCAGCTTGGCGGCATCAATGGTCAGCGTCACTTTTAACTGTCCATCCGGCAAGGTCTGCTGCTGGATGTCCTTTAACCGCAGATCGTAAAGTGTGATATTGACAAACAAATCATCAATAAAGGCCTGCTCAGCGGCCGGTAAATCAGCTTTTAAATACCGCACTAAATCCAAAGTGGTGGGGTACGGATTTTGCTGATACTGGTACTGTTGTAAAAAGGCCCGCAGCTTGGCATCCAGCACTGGTGCACCTAAGCGGTTTTTCAG
This sequence comes from Rheinheimera sp., assembly GCA_003543135.1. Lineage (GTDB taxonomy): Bacteria > Pseudomonadota > Gammaproteobacteria > Enterobacterales > Alteromonadaceae > Pararheinheimera. The sequence goes on along the minus strand of DPJG01000010.1, from coordinate 249,271 downwards.
CGCCATCATCACCAGCGAACCTTTGCGGTAATGAATATAACCCTGATTCTCCGCCCGCAGCAGCGGCATTTCTTCAATACGCTCTGAGCCGCGGTCGCGCAGGTAACGATCCAGTTCGTATTTTAAGAATTTACGCAGTTTGACCGAACCATATTTAGTTTCCATCACGCGCAGTGCACTGTATTGCGCCAGGGTTTCCGGGATCACCGCACTGCCCTGCACATTGGCAGTCCCCACCTGATGGCCCCACCATTGATGCGCCATTTCATGCGCCGTGACGTAATAAGGCATATCCAGTTCTTCTTTATTGCGTAAATCGGCAATAAAACCAATGTGCTCAGAATAAGGCACTGTATTGGCAAAAGACTGGGCAAAACGCCGGTATCCCGGAAACTCAATAATACGCATCTGCTTGTGCTGGTAAGGACCAAAAGCCTGATTAAAATAATCCAGCGAGTCGCGCATCGATTCCATCATCCGGTCTACGTTCCAGTGGTGGGCTTTGTGGTAATAAACTTCCAGCGCAACGCCCTGATACAACTCCTTTTTCACCTCCAACCGTGCCGACAGGAAAGAATAAAAGTTAAACATCGGCTTATCCATCTGATAATGGAAATAGCGCCGCTCTCCCTCCCGCCATTCTTTTTGCAGATAACCCGGTGCTATCGCTATTTGATCGGCTGAGGTTGAGACTGTGGTTTCAAACAGAATAAAATCTTCAGCACGACCAAAACCACTTTCACTGTATCTGCTTTGATCTTCCAGTTTATGCGCACGCTCTGCCGGTGCTAAATCCCGTTTGGCGCGTTCATGCCGCTCCTGCAGCTCGTAACCACGCTGGTAACCAAACTGCGGCAACAGTTCACTGTTGTTAATAAAGGTGCCGTTTTCAACCAGTAACACATCCACGTCACTGTCTTTAAAACCAGGATTAGTGCGTACCAGTTCAATCTGCACCTCGGTTTGCGCACCTGGAGGCAGCGGCTTCGCAAAAGTCAGCCAGGCGATATTATATTTGCGGTCAATCTCACTGAGGCTGCCTCCGGCAACTGTCAGGCGCAGCTCGCGGGTATTTTCCGGCACATGCACCAGCATTTTGGCAAGTGGCCGGTCAAATTTATTGCGCATTTGCTGGGTAACACGGGCTTTAATTTGCCGCTCACCCGGGTAAATATCGACTTCGGCTTTAACCGCAGTGGCCACCAGAATAGGGTCATCAGCATACTGCTTAAAGGCTTTTTCATAATCCGCCTGAATGTCCATCCGCTGTTCGGCCGTCATAAAGGTATTCAGCACCCGGGTGTTGTAATAAATCCAGCTGCCACTACCGGCAAATAACATCAGAGCCACGATCATGACGGCCAGGCCCTGAGTCCCAACCTGGTAACGGAACAAGGCAGCACGATGTTTCAGACTTTGCGCCGGGCCACGCTGGTAAAAACCATAACCCAATACAAAAAACACCAGCACCAACGCGCCCCAGTACAACATGTACCAGCTGTGGCTTTCCAGCGTCCAGCCGAAGCGGTTTAAGTCGGAAAAAGGCGCGTTTGGCGATTGGCCAAATTGGAACATCTTGTGGCTGAAGCCCCAGGCATCCATCACCAGAGTGGAGATAAAATAAACCACAAACACCAGCATCCCGACGTATTTGTTCGGGCTCAGGGTCTGGATCATAAAGGCCAGCACCACCAGCATCATAAAGGGCAGCAGATTAAAATAACCGAGCCGCACCGCATATTGCACCGGATCCAGCTCTGTCATGCCACTGAGTAACTGATAAGTCACAGTGGTCAGCGCGAAGGACACAAACAGCACCGCCATTAACAACCAGACCGCCAGCAATTTGGAGCTGAAATACACCATATTGGCCACCGGCAAACTGTCGGTAATATCACCAATACCTGCGCTGCGCTCACGCCACACCACTTCGGCACAATAATAAGTGGCAATAATGATAAACAGCAGGCCAGTGGCGTCGACGATCATCGCTACCATGGCCTGGGTCAGCGGCCAGTCGGGGGTGCCGTACAAACCTTCGGACTCCACCATTGGCACCACCAGGTTAAAAATGCACAGCAAACCCAGAATAATAAATGGAGCACTAAACAACACCTGGCGCATCTCAAAACGGGTGCGTAACCAGAACTGTTGCCAGACCGAAGGGGCCTGAGCTTTGGTTTGCAGCGCCGACAACGGATAGTCAGGCACGGCCGTATTGTGTTTGGCCTTTTTCTCTTTGCCTTTGCCGCTGAGTTTTAACTCAGTGAACAAACCGCCAAAAGCAATCAGCACCAGCACACCCGCACTGAGCCAAATCAGCCTGTTGTACAGCACCACACCTGAGAAGGTTAGCATCTGATTATTTTTTTCGTCGATGGTCCAGTATCTGGCCACATCAGCAAAAGTACGCAGTCCAAAAGGATCCAGCAAAGCTGCCAGGGTGCGGTACTCTGGTTCGCGGGTAAAATTGCCGGAGATGAGGTACAGCATAAACACCGCCACCACCACCAGATACAACGCCATCATGGAGCGGTATTTATTGGCGATGGCAAAAAACAGCGCTGACAATACAAACAGTGTTGGCATGGAAAACATCAAAAAAGTACTGATGTAATAACTCAATACAGTCGGACCAAAACGTTCCTGATCCACCCAGGGCATTAATGACCCCACCAAAGTACCGAGCGGCACAAAAGCAAACACCATCAGCACCACAGCATAAGCACCGATAAAACGGCCCAGCTGATATTGCCATGGCGTTAGCGGCTTGGAATAAATCAGCTCTTCCATCTGGCAGCTGTGATTCCGGGTGGCACTGTTACCGATAAAGTTCACCACCACAAACATGGCAAAAAGCGACATCACCAGCATAGTTTGAGCTATCGCAAAAGGGCCATTGCCCCAGACTTCTCCCCCGCCACCAATTTGTACCGACTCAGAGGAGGCGGCAAAAAAGGTCATCAGGAAAAACAATAACGAGGTGACATAAAAGGACGGTTGGCGCAGATAATAACGCCATTCAAAACGGATCATTTGCCAGAGCATATTGTATTCCTCAGGCTTGTTGCTGACGGGAGCGGAACAAGGTGGAGAAATACACATCCTCAAGTCCGGCGGCTGTGGCGGTAAAGCCCTGAGGCGCGTCGCTGGCAAAGACGTTCAGCACAGTGCGGCCGGCAAATAACCTTTTGGAAATAACCGGCAGTTGTTGCTCCAGCTCCACTGCTTCTGCCTGTGATACTGTTTTGCTCCAGATTTGGCCTTGCAGTGCATCCACCAGTTTTAGTGGTTCACCCTGCAGTAAAATTTTGCCACCAGCCAAAACCGCCATTTGCGGACAAAGCTCGGCCACATCGTCCACTATGTGGGTAGATAAAATTATGACTTTTTCTTCACCCAGGCTGACCAGCAGGTTATGAAATCTGTTGCGCTCTTCCGGGTCCAAACCTGCGGTAGGTTCGTCAACAATCAGCAACTTAGGGTCACCCAATAATGCCTGAGCAATGCCAAAACGCTGGCGCATACCACCGGAAAAACTACTGACCGCTTTGTCTTTATGCTGATACAAATTTACATGCGCCAATAACGCATGCACGGTTTCCAGACGGGACTTTTTACCATTTAACCCTTTGAGCACCGCCAGATGCTCCAGTAAATCTAAAGCGCTGATGCGCGGATAGACCTGAAAATCCTGTGGCAGATAACCCAGAGTGCGGCGCAGCGCCTTTGGGTCTTGCAGTACGTTAATACCATCAAACTCAATACTGCCGCTGTCTGCAGCCTGCAAAGTGGCAATGGTGCGCATCAGACTGGATTTGCCGGCACCATTGGGGCCTAACAAACCATACATACCTTTGGGAATACTTAAAGTGACGTCGGACAAGGCTTTGACGCCATTGTCATAGGTTTTGGATAACTGCTTGATGTTTAACATGCTTCTTCCTGGCTGTTTGATAAATAGCCAAGAGCATGCCAGAGCAGCCATAAAGCTGCCAAGCGAAATTGTTTACAAATTGTGTCAAGTTTTAATAAAGTTACAACAGCAGCTGCCAGCCCCCTGATGGCCAGATGTGGTTGCAAAACACGGATTTCAGCGACTGCTTTCGCAACTTCAACCTCACAGCACTGTGGTCATAGCCAGGCAAAAACCGCATCATGATCAGCATCTTTTGCTTACAACTCACTCCACTGGCGCAGTAAATTATGATAGTGCCCGGTTAAACCCAACACTTCAGCGCTATCGCCCAATTGTGCACGCAGCGCCTGAATATGCCCATCCAGCTCAAATAACATCGAACGTTGCATATCGTTTTTCACCAGGCTTTGGGTCCAGAAAAAACTGCAGATGCGCTCGCCGCGGGTTACCGGCAACACCTGATGCAAACTTGTTGACGGATACAAAATTAAATCACCGGCCGGCAATTTCACTTCATGGGCACCATAAGTGTCCATCACCTGCAGCTCCCCGCCGTCATATTCGTCAGGTTCAGACAAAAACAAGGTGCTGGACAGATCTGTTCTTAAACTTAACGAACTGCCAGGCAACTGGCGAATGGCTCCGTCCACATGCAAACCATAATGTTCACCACCGGCATAACTGTTAAATAACGGCGGTACAGTTCGGTAAGGTAAAGCTGCCGCTAAAAATTGCGGATGCTGATACAACTTTTGCAGAATAAATTCCCCCAGCTGCACAGCCAGTGGGCTATCCACCGGCAACTGGCGGTTTTGTTTTACTCTGGCCCCCTGCGGGCCCACAGTAGCACGGCCATCCGTCCAGCAGGCTTCTGCCAGGAGCTGCCGCATTTTTGCCACTTCATTTTTATCCAGCAAGCCTTCAATATGGAACATCATCACCCGAACTCCCGTTTTACCTTCCCGGCACAACCTTCGCAGCCAGCCGGAATAACAAAGGCCTTAGTTTAACTAAGGCCTGTAACAACACATCTGATTTGGCGCAATGTTGAGACTTATTCTCATTTGAATCCAAGCCCACAGCGCCTTCACAGGGTTAGAATGAAACGTTGACCCCCAGCCTGGCCGAACGTGGAGTGCCCTGATGGTAGCGCGAGCCGCCATTATTCAGGCTGCCGATATATTCTTCATCCAGCAGGTTGTAAAGGTTCAGCTGCACCGTCACTGTCGGGTTTACTTCATAGGAAGCCATGGCGTCCATCACCCAATAATCCGGCACTGTCACCACTGAGGCTGTCGCTGGGTTAATGGCAGTATTATTCGAACGTGCGACTGAATCCATATAACGAGCCCCACCGCCTAAGCTTAATTTTTCCAGCTTGTAATTGGCCCATAAGGTAAAGGTGGTTTTTGGTGTCCACTGGATAACAGCGCCCTGGGTGGGTGATGTGCTGTACAAGGAACCGCGGGTAATTTTCGGGTCAAGTAGCGCTAAACCAGCGCTGAGTTCCAGGTTATCCAGCGGCATGCCCACTAAACCAAATTCGGCGCCTTTGACGGTTTTTTCCCCTACCGGGACATAAGTATTTACATCATCGCGCACCAGCTCGTTTTTATTCACGCTTTCAAACACAGCTGCTGTCGCAAATAACTTCTGGTTTAACAGGTTCCATTTGGTACCCAACTCCAGGTTGGTGCCTTTTTGCGGTTCCAGCGCCGGGTTGTTCTGATTGGTTGCAGAGTTACTGAGCTGGAAACTGGTGCCGCCAGGCGGTAACTGCGAAGTGGCATAACTTAAATACACTGAACCATCGGTTGTGGGTTTGTAATTCACCCCCAGTTTATAACTGAGCAGATTATCCGAAGCCCGCTCATGCGTACCTACTTTTGTTCCAACCGGAATAGTTTGGGGTGTGCTTGTGCCCTGAATACTAATGTTATCTGTGGTGGTGTTGTAATGCTCAGCACGCACACCGGCGCTCAGTTGCCACTGTGGTGCAATATCAATAGTATCCAGCGCATAAATGGCAGCAGTGTCACTGGAGCCTTCAGCTTTGGCGCCGGTGAGTACCAGTGGCGCAAATACATCAGAACTGGACGGGTGATACAGGTTAGCCGGCACCTGAGTGATACCCGTTGGCATGGCTTTGGTGTAATTGAGCTGACTTTCGTAGCTAAATTCCACACCGGACGCCAGCGTATGCTGTAAACCCGCCAGGGAAAATTTTGCAGTCAAATTCGACTGGTTAATTAAAATCTGGTTTTTCTGATCTTTGCCCTGACGTGAGCGGGCTACCGTCCAGGTTGAAGGGTCGTTTTTAGTGGCGGCCGGGAACGCCAGCGCGTTCACCCCTGTCAGTTCGTAATCCTGGGTGGAAACACCATAACGCGAGGTATTGGTTAAAGTCACATTGTCACTAAAATCATGCTCAACCCGTAGTGTCAGCATATTGGCCATCACATGGTCAAAGTCACTTTTACTGCCATAAAAGTTGCTGCGATCTACAGGCGCTATGGCCGGGCCGTTATTTTGCGGGAAGGCCGCCACATAACTACTGCTGTAAAAACCTGCCAGACCGGCCGTTGGCAAACCACCGTCCTGAATATTGTCTTGTTGCATATGCAAAAGATTCAGTGTGGTGCGGGTTGTGGTATTTAAACCAAAGGCCAGCGAAGTGGCGATACCAGTGCTGTTGTTTTCCACCAGATCACGATTGGGCACACCACTGTCCTGACGCAGCAGGTTCACGCGGATGGCGGCATTTTCAATATTCAGACTTTGGTTAATATCTGCCGTCACCCTTTTGTGTGAGCCAGATCCCACTACTGCACTGCCGCTGATAAAATCTTCCAGCCCCGCCACTTTCGAGCCCATATTGACATAACCGGACGACGTACTGCGGCCGTTGTCCACACCGGCCGGGCCTTTGGCGATTTCCACCTGATCGGTATTAAACACATCGCGGCTGATACTGCCTAAATCGCGGATACCGTCCACATAAATATTGCCCTGAGTGTCAAAACCCCGCATAAAAATAGAGTCACCTGTGGCGGTATTACCGTTTTCCCCCATCAGCATGGTAATGCCCGGCGTATTGCGTAAAGTGTCGCTTAAAGTGGTGGCAGCCTGTTGTTTAAACAGCTCTTTTTTCACCACCACTATAGTTTGTGGGGTATCCACTAACTTCTGCGTTTGTTTTGGTGAACTGGCTTTTTCTGCAATAAATTCTGCTTCAATGGCATCGGCTGTTACTGTCACTTGTTGTAACTTGCCGCTTTGCTGCGCTGATGCCTGTGTGGTGCTGTTGTCTGCCAGCGCCACGGCCGGTAACGCCAGTAATAAGGCTGACGCAATAGCGGAACGGGCGCCGGTCGGATGTTTTTTTGCCTGAATGTATGCCATGGATTTTCCCTTAATCAACAGATGTAGTGAGGCAGCTTGTTGTGGCTGCAAAAACTGCCGGCATACTATCGATAATCATTCGCATTTGCAAATGATTTTCATTTGAGTGCTTCAGACAACCAAACAAGCAAAGCAACAGTGAGACACTGCAACTTTGGCTGATGATTTTTTGCTGTTATTTCAGGCTGGGCGTTAAAAAGCGGGTTTTGTATTGACCAATTTTTTGGTTAATTTTTTTAATTAATTCAACGTTCTGTGCTGTGTTTTTTAGTACCAGATGCAGACTTTTATGTTCTTTCAGGCTTTGACTGAATTGCAGTTTGGCGGCACCCAGCTTGATCTCTTTGTCGTGTAACAACAAATATTGCAGCACTCTGTTGTCAATCACTGCGGCATCCAGCTCACCGCTCAGTACCTTTAATACATTGGCTCTGTCACTCTGACTGATCTGAGGTTTTAATTCACCTGCGGCAATCAGCAGATCCAGCTTCACCATATTCAGATAGTCCTGCACCACGCCAAAACGCAGCCCGGCCAATTGGCGCGCATCTGTTAATAACAAGGGGTTGTCGCGCCGCTCCACCAGGCCAAGTTCACTGTAACCAATAGCCACAGTTTGCAGATAATCCGGACTTGCCAGTGGATATTCCGGAAAGTACCCCAGATGCCCTTCTTTACCACTGTGCACCCTGGCCACCGCCAAAGGCCAGGGTAAAAAATCAACCTGCAGCTGATAACCCAGCTCGCCAAATAAGATGCGCAAAAACAGCGTCACCTCCCCCTGCTGTGGTAAATCAGCCCCGGTATAAGGTGGCCAATCCAGGCTGGTGAGTTTGATCACCGGTGTTGCTGCAGGAGCAGGCGCCGCCGGGGCAGCCTGCAAAAACAACAGCAACAAACAACACCACAGCCATTTCATTGGCAACACCTCAACTGCGCAACTTGGCTAATTGTTGATCAATAGCCGCAGTGATCTGATCGATCGCCTGGCTGATGGCAAGGTTATCACCGGACAAAGCACTCAAGGCGCGGGTTGCATCATCAATAGCGGTGATATTACGGTTAATTTCTTCACTAACCTGATTTTGCTGCTCAGCAGCCGCCGCCACCTGAAACGCATTATCGGCAATGGCTGAAATCCCCGATGTAGCACTGGATAACTGCTCGTAAGAGCTTTCAGCTTCAACTAGAGTAGCGCTGACTTTACCGGTATTGGCAGTGATCTGACTGACAGTGGTGGCGACCTGCTGCTGCAGGCCATAAATCAGCTTTTTAATTTCATCGGTGGAGCTATGAGTGCGCGCTGCCAGCGAGCGCACTTCGTCAGCCACCACGGCAAAACCCCGGCCCTGTTCACCGGCGCGCGCCGCTTCAATAGCGGCGTTTAGCGCCAATAAGTTGGTTTGTTCGGCAATGGCCTGAATGACTTCAATAATGCCGTTAATTTGCTGGCTGCTGTGCGACACAGTTTCCACTGCCAACCGGGTTTGTTCAAACTCACCGGCCACAGTTTTAAATGCACCTACCGTATTTTGAAATAACTGATTGGCCTGAGTTAAAGCCGCCAGCGAACTTTGTGCTCCTTCAGCGGTGCGCCCGGCTAAACTGGCCACTTCATGGGCTGTAGCTGTCATCTGATGCATGGCCGACGCCACATTCTGCACTTCAGAAGCCTGCACCTTAGTGGCCTGATTGGTCTGACTGGACAAGCCAACCAGCTGCTGGCATTGTTGCTGCAATGCAACCGAAGATTGTTTTAACGCCAGGATCATATCCCTGAGTTTGGCAGTAAAAGCATTAAAACCCTGCGCCATATCGCGCAGCTCCACATCTTTACTGACCGCCAGCTGCCGGGTTAAGTCCCCTTCTGAACCCGCCAGCTCTTTCATCAGCTGACTCATATTGACGATGGGCTGAGTGGCTGACTTCAGCCACACCGAGGTTAACAGCACAAAACCTACCAGCAGCAATACACCAAGCAGCATCATGCGGCTGGTGGTGGCCGCTGCATCTGTGGCCAGTTGCTCTGCCAGCTGATTGGCCACACTCAAAGCAACATCTTTTGGCACTGCAACCACCACATGCCAGTCGGCTTCTGCCGCTGCAACCTGCAATTTGCGGCTCATCACAAAATCCTGCTGATACACGGATAATTTGTCGCTATTCGCCGCCAGATGGGCACTAAAACCTGCATCCAGCTCAGCAAGCGGCTGCCCCAGTTTGTCGGGATAACTGTTACTGGCCAGCAATAAACCAAATTTGCTGATCAGATAGAGTTTGGCTTTACCACCATACAGCTGCGCGGCCTGTTGCTGCAGCAAGGTCTGCAGCACAGGTAAATTCATATCTACACCGGCCACCCCCCGAAATTCGCCGGCGGTTAAAACCGGATACACCAGGGAGGTTAATAACACTGAATTACCCGGGGTGATTTCCCATAAATAGGGTTCCATCAGACAAGGTTTTTTCTGATCGCGGCTACACAGATACCACTCGGCTTCGCGGATACCATGCTTGTTTTTGGTTTCGACATATTTCACTGCAGGATCAGGCACCTGCACAAACTTGACGCCGTCTTGCTCGCGCACCCAATACACTTCCAGTGTACCTTTGGCCGAGCTGTGTGACTGCTCCAGACCAAAATTACTGTCGGCATTGTCATAACCATTGGGCTCAAACTGGCCATACAAAGCACTGACGCCGGTATTGGCTGTTAATAATTGCCCGGCCATCGCCTGTACCTGCTCACGCTGATAAGGTGCCTGACTGCCACCATGTGCAGTGGCACTTAAAATGGATGCATAATATTTGGCGAGATCAAAATTACGGTTAATTAAAGCTGCGGTTTCAAAAGCAATACCTGTTGCCGCGTCCGTCAGGGTTTGTTCGGCCTGTTTTTGCATTGAACTGCTGAGCAAGGCCACAGCCGAGGCATTATTTCGGCTCATCGAATACCAGCCGACGGCCGTCATCACGCCAATACTGATGGCAATAAAAAGCGCCACTCCGGATGTTAACTTAAAACGTAACGAATCAACTTGCATAAGAACCCCTGCTGAAAACTGCTTTATTTATCCACTTACCAGGAAAACGTTTTTGCCACAGCCAAAGACACCTTGGCGTCACCATAAAAAGGCAACGAATAGTCTGTGTCATCAAAGGCCAGAGTCCAGTTCAGCCCCTGCCAGCTGGCAAGATAAGCAATACGCCAGTGATGATAGGTACCATCGGTGTCGCGCATAAATTTATCCGTTTGGGTGGAGGTTGAGCGGTCGGCAGTTAATAACAAACTGCCGTTTTCGTGCAGTGGAATGGTATGAAACAAGGCCACAATATAATGACCACCACCGGCGCCAAAATAATCTGAAGCGTACCAATAACCTAATTTGGTGGTTTTATAAGACAGCTTCAGATAAGCCTCAGGAAAGTTAAAAGCTTCGCTATTGGCGCTTTCACTGCCGTGATAAGTGTATTGTGCCACTCCAACATCCAGCACCCAGTCGGGGCTGAGTTCAGTCCAATAACCAATGGTCGCATCAAACTCCAGTTCGGTACCGGGTGAAAACTTCACATTGGACACCCAAAGCCCGGCGTACCAGCCATCACCGCTGCTCCAGTCCAGGCTGGGCTGTAAGGCAGGGTCATGATTGGTCAGGGTAATGCCGTTAAATAAGTAGTTACTGGTAAGAACGACGGTGGAGCTGACATCAGCGCTGCAGGGAGCAGCCAATAAAACGCAGCAACAACATAAAACAACTTTTTGCATGGTGACCTCAAAAGGAACTTGCAGCGAACACTGCCCAAAAAACAACCTTGTTTTTGGCAGTGCCATAAAAACAGTTCTCCTGCTAAAGGGTATAGCAGCTGAGGTCAACAATGGCCGCAAAACAATAAAGTAAACTAAAAATTTTTGCAGAGTAAGTTTCTGAATTACCTACAAAATAATACGGTTATTTTGATTTCCTCTGTGCCATCAGTCCTTCCAGTTGCTGCCAGAGTGCTTCGCTTTCAGCGGTGAGATCGGCAAACAAACGCAGGTTACCGCTGCGTTGTGCCAACATGGCTTGTTCAAGTTTGGCATCGTATTGACGACGTAATTTTTTAACAGGATCAGGTTTTAACCAATTAAACATCAGAAGCTCCGTGGACTGTGGTTTTATAACACTACGGATTGAGCCCGCAAAACAGCCAGTTTGTTGTCAAATTTATCCGGCACTGAGCAGCAAATCAGCTGCAAACATTCACACAGCTTCACGCGTCTTTTGATGGTTTTTTATACCGTCTTTCAGACAAAGGACATAAAAAAACCGGCATCAAGCCGGTTTTTTTATGTTAAAGCAGCATTAGCTGCCATGCTTGTCGGTGTGACGCATATGCGGGAACAGAATGACGTCGCGGATGCTTGGTGCATCAGCCAGCAACATCACCAGGCGGTCAATACCAATACCCTGACCTGCAGTTGGTGGTAAACCGTGTTCCAGTGCTGTGACAAAGTCTTCGTCATAGAACATAGCTTCATCATCACCCGCAGCTTTTTGCCGTACCTGTTCGTGGAAACGTTCTGCCTGATCTTCAGCGTCGTTTAATTCGCTAAAACCATTGCCTAATTCACGGCCGCCGATAAAAAATTCAAAGCGATCGGTAATTTCCGGATTGTGGTCGTTGCGACGGGCCAAAGGTGAAATTTCAGCAGGATATTCAGTAATAAAAGTCGGTTGTTGCAGCTTGGTTTCTACCAGCTCATCAAACACTTCCATCAGAATACGGCCATGGCCGTAATTCGCTTTCACCTCAATGCCTAACGACTTCGCAAGTTCTGCCACAGCTTCACGGGTGGTTAACTGCTCCAGTTTTACTTGTGGGTTGTAGTGCAGAATAGATTCAGTCACTGACATACGGGCAAAAGGTTTACCAAAATCAAACACATTGCCCTGGTATTTCACTTCGGTGGTGCCAAGCACTGATTGCGCCAAACCACGGAACAACTCTTCAGTGATATCCATCAGGTCGTTGTAGTCGGCATAAGCCCAGTAAAATTCCAGCATGGTAAATTCTGGGTTATGGCGGGTGGATACACCTTCGTTACGGAAGTTACGGTTTAACTCAAATACTTTTTCAAAACCGCCAACAACCAGACGCTTTAAATACAGCTCAGGGGCAATCCGCAGGAACATCTGCATATCCAGCGCATTGTGGTGTGTTTCAAAAGGACGGGCTGAAGCACCACCCGGAATGCCTTGCAGCATTGGGGTTTCCACTTCTAAAAAACCTTTGCTGTTAAAAAACTGGCGGATATAAGCCACAGTTTTTGAACGGATCAAAAAGGTTTTGCGCGACTGCTCGTTCACAATCAAATCTAAATAACGCTGACGGTAACAAGCTTCCTGGTCCGTTAAACCGTGGAATTTGTCCGGCAGCGGACGCAGTGCTTTGGTTAATAAGCGGATTTCATCCAGCCATACCGTGAGCTCGCCGGTCTGGGTTTTAAACAACACACCGCTACCACCGATAATGTCGCCTAAGTCCCACTTTTTAAAACCTTCGTTGTAAACGTTCTCCGGCAGGCTGTCGCGGGCAACATACAGCTGCACCTTACCGCCGACATCCTGAATAGTGGCAAAACTGGCTTTACCCATCACCCGGCGCAGCATCATACGGCCGGCCACTGTCACGCGGATTTTCTTTTCTTCCAGCTCTTCTTTGCTCAGATGTTCGTACTGCGCCATGATCTGATCAGAAGTGGCATCACGACGGAAATCATTCGGGAAAGGGTTGCCCTGTTCACGCAGCGCCGCCAGCTTATGTTTTCGCTCGGCAATCAGTTTGTTGACGTCATGATGTTCTTCAATAGGCGTATTTTGTTCTGACATGATAAGTTCCTGATTTAAGCGAAAATTACAAACCGGCTTTAAGGCTGGCTTCAATAAATTTGTCGAGGTCACCGTCTAATACCGACTGGGTATTACGGGTTTCGACACCGGTACGCAAGTCTTTGATCCGCGAGTCGTCCAGCACATAAGAGCGGATCTGACTGCCCCAGCCGATATCCGATTTGGTATCTTCCAGCGCTTGCTTTTCGGCATTTTGTTTTTGCAACTCAAACTCATACAACTTGGCGCGCAGTTGTTTATAAGCATTGTCACGGTTTTTGTGCTGTGAACGGTCGTTCTGACACTGCACCACTATATTGGTCGGTAAGTGGGTAATACGCACCGCAGAGTCGGTTCTGTTAACGTGCTGACCACCGGCACCTGAAGCGCGGTAGGTATCAATACGTAAATCAGCCGGGTTAATTTCAATTTCGATATCGTCGTCAATTTCCGGCGACACAAAGACCGAGGCAAAAGAGGTGTGGCGGCGGTTGCCCGAGTCAAAGGGGCTTTTACGTACTAAACGGTGTACACCGGTTTCAGTGCGTAACCAGCCATAAGCGTATTCACCGCTGAACTTGATGGTACAGCCTTTAATACCGGCAACGTCACCATCTGTCACTTCGTAAATTTCCGGATTAAAACCTTTGGCTTCACCCCAGCGTAAATACATCCGCATCAGCATGCTGGCCCAATCCTGCGCTTCAGTACCACCTGAGCCAGACTGAATATCCAGATAACAGTCGCTGGCGTCATGTTTGCCGGAGAACATACGGCGAAATTCCAGTTTAGCCAGTTGTGCCGCCAAATCAGCCAGTTCCGCCTGAGCTTCAACAAAGGTGTCTTCGTCTTCGGCTTCAACCGCCAGCTCAACTAAACCCGCCACATCTTCCAAACCCTGATCGAGTTTATCGATGGTGCCAACAATTTGTTCCAGCGCTGAACGTTCTTTACCCAGCGCCTGGGCTTTTTCCGGATTGTTCCACACTGCTGAATCTTCCAGCTCGCGGGACACTTCTTCTAATTTTTCTTTTTTGGCATCGTAGTCAAAGATACCCCCGAAGCACATTAGTGCGTTCAGTTAAGTCTTTGATACTGTTATAAACTGGATTGACTTCAAACATGATTTTTAAATACGCCTCAAAAATAAGGCGGCAATTGTAGCAAAATTTCAGCAGCGGGTGCAGCCATTTCCTGCGCCGCCAACTGCAAAAGCATCAGTACTCTGTCATCAGCCATCTTTGCAAAGCATCGTCATTTCTATGGGTTTAGCATTCCAGCCTGATAAATTGCAAGATGGCTGTATTCACACTCTGTGTTTTACCAGTGTGTTCAAGGCCCTGCCAAACTTGCAGAGACAACACTGCTTTACTAATTTAAATAAGATTAGTTACAAATTTATACAATATTCTGACGACTTACATCGAGCGGCGGTAGTAACAACAGGGTTCGTCCGGTGATGGCAGAGTCTTATTCGTGTGAATAACCCATTCGCGTTAAAACCAGAGGAACTTGTTATGCCCCGTTATCACAAACTTAGTCTTGCTGTTATTTTTGCCTGCGCCGCACCTGCCGCTTTCAGCTCAGAACATTCAGAAAAAGTGCTGGCTGCACTGCAGGCCGGCAAAGCCCATGTTGCTCAAGAGCTGCTGATCCAATATAAAGCTGGCGCCGGAGCCAATGCCAAACAGCGGGCGCTTGGCAAAATAGCGGCAACACCAGCCGAAGTATTAGTGGCTGCACATCAGCGCCGGGACAAACGAGGGGACTTAGAACTGGTGCGGCTGCCGCAAGGCAAGTCACTGCAACAAGCTATTGCAGCGCTGAGCGCCGATGAGGCCGTTGCTTTTGTTGAGCCAAACTGGATTTACAACCATGCCGCCACCAGCAATGACACCTATTACACCAATGGCGGTTTATGGGGCATGTATGGCGACGGCAGCAGTCCGGCCAATCAGTATGGTTCGCAGGCCGCTGAACAATGGGCCGGCGGCAATACCGCCTGTGGTGATGTCTGGGTTGGTATTATTGACGAAGGTTATATGTATAACCACGAAGACTTAGCCGCTAATGCCGGCAAAAACCCGGGAGAAGTTGCCGGTGACGGCATCGACAACGACGGCAATGGTTATGTCGACGATGTCTATGGCTGGGACTTTGCCGGCAATGACAACTCGGTGTTTGATGGCGCCGGTGACGACCATGGCACCCATGTCGCTGGTACTATCGGCGGTGTCGGTGGTAATGGCAAAGGGGTGGCCGGCGTGTGCTGGAGTGTGAAACTCTTTAACGCCAAATTTCTTGGCAGCCGGGGCGGCACCACGGCCAATGCGGTGAAAGCCGTGGACTATATGACAGATATGAAAACCCGCCATAACCTCAATATGATTGCCACCAGTAACAGCTGGGGCGGCGGTGGTTTTTCTCAGGCACTGCAGGACGCCATAGGCCGGGCCGATAATGCCGGTATGTTATTTATTGCCGCAGCTGGTAATGATGCTTATAACTGCGACAGCGGCTCAAACTGTTATCCGGCAGAATACCCGAACAATAACCTGATTGCGGTGGCTTCTATTACCAGCACGGGTGCTATGAGTTCGTTCTCAAGCTACGGCAAAACTACTGTGGATATTTGTGCACCCGGCTCGGCTGTGATGTCGACTGTGCCTAAATCATCCAAAGGCAAAGTGATCTCCGGTTATGCCAGTTACAGCGGCACATCAATGGCCACCCCACATGTGTCGGGCGCCGCTGCTTTATACAAAGCGCTGAATCCGGCCGCCAGCCATACCCAGGTGAAAAACGGCATTTTGGCTCAGGCGCTGCCTACAGCATCCTGTAACGGCAAGGTCAGCAGTAACGGCCGGCTTGATGTGAGTGGGTATTAACACTGCAATCTGAAGCAGCAAAAAGGCCAGAAGTTCTGGCCTTTTTTATAGTGGAAATTGCAAAGTTCATGCTCTATCGGTCAACCAGCACAACTCAAGCCGCCAAAACAACTGCAGCTTAAAGCGCCACCATTTGCCGCACCAGCAACTGCAGATTTTGCTGGTCGCGAAAGTCGTTGATATCCAGCTGATAAGCCAGCTGGACCTGCTGCACACTGGCATTGGGCCAGCTTTTATTGTCGGCATTAAACCAAATGGCATCCAGCAGCTTACCGTCGCTGGCCTGCAACACCATTTTTAAGTGTTTCTCCGATAACAACCTTTGTTGCACTAGTTTAAAACGCCCTTCAAATACCGGCTCAGGAAAAGCCTGTCCCCAGGGGCCGGCTTGTTGCAGCAATTCAGCGATATCAGTGGTTAAGTGCTCTGCTGCAAGCTCACCGTCGGTATAAATCACCGCAGTTAATAACTCGGGCGTCAGGTATTTTTTTGCCACCTGATTAAGCGCCTGTACAAAAGTCTCCAACATCTGCTCGGCAATGGTTAAGCCGGCTGCCATGGCGTGGCCACCAAACTTTTTAATCAGCCCGGGATGCAAAGTCGAGATTTCTTCCAGCAAATCACGGATATGCACGCCGTGAATAGAGCGGGCTGAGCCTTTTAATTCACCATCATCACCTTTGGCAAAAGCAATCACCGGCCTGTGGTATAACTCTTTCACCCGCCCGGCCAGAATACCAATGACGCCCTGATGCCAGTCGCTCTGGTACAAACACAAACAATCCGGCAACTCATTGTCCTTAAACGACAACCGTTGCAAAAACGCCAAAGCCTCGGCCTGCATGCCCTGTTCTATTTCACGGCGCGATAAATTCAGGCTGTCCAGCTCAGCAGCTAACCGCCTGGCATTGTTGATGTCAGGTGACAATAAACAGGCAATACCCAACGACATATCATCCAGCCTGCCGGCGGCGTTTAATCTGGGCGCCAGCGCAAAACCAAAATCCTGGGCTGTCAGTTTACTGGCTTTGCGGTTGGCGACATCAATCAGTGCCTGAATGCCGGGGCGCACCTTGCCGGCCCTGATACGCTGCAACCCCTGATGCACCAAAATACGGTTGTTACTATCCAGCGGCACCACGTCGGCCACAGTGCCAAGTGCCACTAAATCCAGAAGTTCCGCCAGGTTTGGCTCCGGCATGCGGGTAAAATACCCCTCATCACGCAGTGCGGCACGCAGGGCCAGCAGCAGATAAAAAGCCACACCCACACCGGCCAGCGCTTTACTGGCAAAGCTGCAACCGGGCTGGTTTGGGTTCACAATAGCATCGGCGGCCGGTAGTTCACTGCCCGCCAGATGGTGATCGGTCACCAGCACTTTAACCCCGGCTTTTTTAGCAACCGCCACCCCTTCAATGGCCGAAATACCGTTATCAACTGTAATGATCAGCTCTGCGCCTTCAGCCACTGCCAGCTCTGCCATTTGTGGCGACAATCCATACCCAAAAGCAAACCTGTTGGGCACCAGCGACTGCAGATTTAAAAAACCAAAGGCTTTTAAACCGGCCAGCAACACTGCGGTGCTGGTGGCACCGTCTGCGTCAAAGTCACCAACAATCACAATTTTTTGCTGTTGTGCCAGGGCTTCGACCAATAAGGCAGCCGCTTTATCAATGCCTTTCAGTTGCTGATACGGCAATAAATGGGCGGCTGAGCGCTGCAACTGTTCCGGCAACGCAATACCCCGGTGGGCATAAACACGTTGCAATACCGGATGCACAGGCAATAAAAAGGCCGCCTCGGTTTGCACCGGGCGGACCTGTAGTTTTTTCGGGCTATATGTCATGCAGTGAACTTATTTCGCCAGATTGGCAAGAGTGGCCACCAGCGCTTCTGCCGGCTGATAACCCGGAACCAGGCTACCGTCCGGTAATACAATGGCTGGCGTGCCGCTAATGCCAAAACTCTGACCTGTTTCATACTGTTCAGCTACATTGTTGCTGCACTGGGCCGGTGCAATTTTACGGCCGGCTTTGGCCTGATTCATCGCCTGTTGTTTATCATCGGCACACCAAATAGACTGCAATTCGCTGTAGGTTTCGCTTTGCACACCACCCCGTGGGAAGGCCAGGTAACGTACGGTAATGCCTTTATCCAGATAGCTTTGCATTTCGTTATGCAACTTGCGGCAATAACCACAACTGGTGTCGGTAAACACAGTCACCACATATTTTTCGTTTTTGGCTTTAAATTCAATACTGGAATCTTTTAACTTGCTGACACCGGCTTTACGAACGCCCTGCAGTATAGAATCGTTAACTAACTGCTTGTTTTTTAAATCGTAAATATTGCCTTCAATTAAAAACTGACCATTGTTCGCAGCAAAAAACAAACCTCTGTCGGTCAGTACCTGCTGTACACCCGGCACCACAGAATCGGCCACCGAATTCACCTTCAGTCCCAAAGCCGCCAGTGCGGTGTGTAATTCTGAACCCTGTGGCAGTTTTGCCGGTACCGCAACAGCCTGCGCCGTTACCATTGCCATCATCAGGCCCGCGACCATCATTTTCATGCTGTAATTCCCGTTTTATTCATACGTACATCAACCGCGCGGATGATGTTGTTGGTGGATTTTCTGCAAACGTGTTTGCGCTACATGGGTATAAATTTGTGTGGTGGATAAATCACTGTGTCCTAACAACATCTGTACGACCCGCAAGTCGGCCCCATGGTTCAACAAGTGGGTAGCAAAGGCGTGTCTGAGTGTATGTGGAGACAAAGGCGCGCTAATACCAGCCACCTGCGCATAAAATTTTATCCGGTGCCAAAAGGTCTGCCTGGTCATTTGCGTGCCTCTGTTGCTTGGAAACAACACATCCGACTGTTGCTGCAACAATAAAGCCCGCCCCTGCTGCAGATAACGCTGCAGCCATTCAGCAGCCACTTCCCCTATCGGCACCAATCGCTCTTTACTGCCTTTGCCCAGCACCCGGATCACGCCCTGACGTAAATTCAGCTGCTGCATGGTTAAACCGCAAAGTTCACTGACCCTGAGCCCGGCAGCATACAACACTTCCAGCATCACTTTGTCACGAAACTGGATCACATCACTGACATCAGGTGCTGTCAATAAGGCATCTACATCAGCTTCAGATAAAGATTTGGGCAAACTGACACCAATTTTGGGGTTCAGCATTAACGCAACCGGGTTTTCCACACACAACTTCAGTTGATGTAACCACTGATAAAAACGCCGCAAACTACTGAGCGCGCGGGCTGTGCTGCGGGTCTGCAGCCCCTGGTCATGGCGGTAAGCCAGATAATGATTCAGCACGTCAGCTGTAACCTGCGGCAACAGGTACTGCTGTGTTGCGGCAAAAGCGGCAAATTTACGCAAGTCAGTGCCATAAGCCGCCAGCGTATGGGCGCTGACGCCTTTTTCCAGCCACAGCTGGTCCAAAAAGCGCTGGATCAGCGCCAAAGTAGCCTCTGGCAACACAGGTTTTATTTCTGGCGTGACAGCTTTTGTGCTCATACTACCTCTTACAGACGCTGCACCTTGCTTTGAGCAGGCTCGTGCTTCTGTTAAACTCCGGCGCTGCTTCTTTAAAATAACCTGACGCAGGTTTGTTATGTCATTAAAAATTGCTGTGTTTTACGGTTCAACCACCTGCTACACCGAAATGGTGGCGGAAAAAATTCAGGCGTTATTAACTGCAGATCCGGCGCTGCCAAAGGACTGCAGTGTAACACTTCATAATTTAAAAACGCAGCCTCTGAGCCGGATGGCCGATTTTGACGTGCTGATCCTCGGCATTTCCACCTGGGATTTTGGTGAATTACAGGAAGACTGGGAAGCACAGTGGGATGACATCAGCAGTGTCGACTTAAGTGGCAAAATTGTCGCGCTGTATGGCATGGGCGACCAGCTGGGTTATGCAGAATGGTTTTTAGATGCGCTTGGCATGCTGCATCATGCCATCAGCGAGCAGCAGTGCCAGCGCATTGGTTTCTGGTCGACCGAGGGGTATGACTTTATCCAATCCAAAGCTGTCACCGAAGACGGCGAATGGTTTTACGGACTGGCGCTGGATGAAGAAAACCAATACGACCAGACAGACGAAAGAGTGATGCGCTGGTTAAATCAGCTATTGGATGAAATGGCGGAGCTGCCTTAATCCGTCTCAGAGCGGCCGCTGGTCGGAACTGTGCAGAAAAAAAGCAGAAATGTTAAAAAACCGCTTGCATAGGTACAAAGCTTTCCATAGAATGCGCGCCACTGAAGGGCAAGTCAGTCGAAAGGCTGAACACGCAAAGCCACAGATCTAAAAGTAATTCAATGAGTTACTCATGATAGCTGGGTTACCATCGTGCACAAACGATGTCAGGGCGCAACAGATCCTTGTTGTCCCGCGTGCTCCGCACTGACTGCCGCTTCTGAAATCCAATTTGCCAAGATTGCAAACAACCCGGAACCGGAGCTGGTCATGAAATTAAAGTTTTTACCTCTGATTGCTGTATTAGTCACCCCATTTGTTACTACCACTGCAGCTGCCAATGATCAGGTTGCACAGTCTCTGTGTTCTTATATTCAGGCTGATGACAAAAACAACCTGCGTAAAACTTTATCTGACAGCCGCCTGCGTCTGAAAAACGTGTACGACGGTGTTGCCTGTGACGGTTTACCGATGATCCGTTTTGCCATCAAACACAACGCTGCTGAGACTGCAGAATTTATTATCAAGCAGTTACCAGGCAGCCAGATCGTTAAAATGGCAGACGCTGAATGGGCCGCCAGCAACGGTTTTGCTCAGTCACCAATTATTGAAACTTTAAAAGCCCGTAGCTCAAGCTAACTGCTTTAAGTTGTGAAAAAGGCGCCTGTTCCGGCGCCTTTTTTCTTTGCTTAACCGGCCAGCATCTCTTGTTGTAAAGTGCCGCCAAGCCCTTGCTGCTGCCACCAGCGGCTTACTTCAGCATCAGCTTTCACCAGCTGCCAACTATGGCATTGGTTAAAACGACAATAATCCGCCAGTGCTTGTGCCAGCGCCTGTGCCAGTTGTGCAGTGAGTCTTACCTTGGGCAATAACAGCAGATGTTGTAATAACAACACACCGTTTTTGCGATCGGCCTTCACGTCCAGTTGACCAATAAAGCTACTGCCATAGAGTACAGGCAGGCTGTAATACCCTACTTTTCTTTTTGCTTCAGGCACATAAACTTCAATCTGATATTCAAAATCAAACCAGTGCGCCAGCCGCTGGCGCTGGATCACCAGATTATCAAAAGGGTTCAGCAAACTGATTTGTCGCCGGCAACGGGCGGGTGGTAATAAATCGGGTTGCCAGAAATAACGCTGCTGCTGATGCAAAAAGCTCAGAAGCTGGCCAGCTTCGGTTTGCTGCAACAACTGTTGCTCTACCGCCGCTTTGATACCGGGGCGCAAATAGCTGATTTGTGACACAGAGCCAAAACCATGGCTTTGCAGATACTTCTGCACCAGATAAGCGGCAAACTCCTGCTCGTCCGGCACCCGGCAATCCAACCCAGCCGGTAAAACCCGTTCTGTTAAATCAAATACTTTCTGAAATTTGTCACGGCGCACCACCATCAGTTCACCTTGCATAAACAGCTGCTCCAGCGCCTGTTTTGCTGGTTGCCAGTCCCACCAGGGGCCGTTTTTAGCCTGAGTGGCGGTAAAGTCGCTGGCTTTGAGTGGCCCTTCGGCTCTGATCCGCGCCAGCACTTCGTGCATTTGCTGGTGATTCGGGTCAAACCAGTGTTTTTTACCCTGTTGTAGCTGCTGCTTGCGATACAGGCTAAAACGATAATCGGCCACCGGCAGATAAGCAGCCGCATGTGACCAGTACTCAAAAATCTGTTTTTTGACCAGCAGCTCATCCAGCCACGGGCTCTGATAATCTTTCACCCGGCTTGCCAGCACATGATGATGGGCACGCTGCACCACATGAATAGAGTCAATCTGCACATAACCCAGTTGCTGGATCATCGTCAGAGTGCCAGCTTTGCCTTTGGCTTTTTGCAACAAACCCTGCTGCTGCAAATTCAGCAAACGAAATTCATCAGGGCTAAGCGGCAGCTGGGTCATGGTGCTGATCCTTATGTTTCAGGCATCTGAGAAGGTTAAAATTTCAGGTAAAAGTCGCGTAATAACCGCCGGTAATCCGCACTGTAAGCGCCATCCACCTGATGGATCAACAAAGGCTCAGCCTGCGCTAATGACAACAGCCTGGCTGAGTATTGCTGGCGGGATAAAGTCATCAACAGCCGGCTGACAGGTTTTTCCGCACTACTGGCAACAGCTGTTGCTCTTTGTAACCACCAACCGTTTTCTTGTGCCAGCAACCAGAACTGCGCTGCCGCATCAGCAGGCAAAATCAGGCTAAACTGGCCGTCGTCACAAAGCAAGCTTGCTGCTGTTGCCAATAAACCGGCAAAAGACAGTGAATCTGTATGCCTGGCTTTGGCGCGTTGTTCATCTTTGGATTTCAGCGCTTGCGCAAAATAGGGCGGATTACTGATAATCAACCGGTAGCGCCGCTGATGTGGATGGTCACAACTATCCGGATAGGTTAGAATGTCGCGCTTGATCACCCGGATCCGGTCTAACCAGGGGCTTTGTCTGACATTGTCAGCAGCCTGAATGGCAGCAGCGCTGTCCAGCTCTACCGCATCCAGCAAGACGGAAGCCGTAGTACGTTGGGCCAGCATCAGCGATAAAATACCGCTGCCGCAGCCGATATCCAGCAGGTAACCGTCAGTTGGCACCTGAGTCCAGGCGCCTAATAATAAAGCGTCAGTGCTGACTTTCATCGCACAGGCGTCATGCGCGACATAAAATTGTTTACAGCGAAAACCAGCGCTCATAACACACCCGGGGATCAACTAAATTCAGTGAGGTTGCTTTAATGCCACCTCAAACCGCAAGCAGTGTACGGCATCCACCATCAGGTTGTCAGCCCGCATGATGTCACAGAACGCTTGCCCGACTAAAGTTAACTCAATGATTTGTTTAAAAAGGTACTGCGACTGTGACTGACGATATCAGCCAAGTAGAAATCACCTCATTTGCCGATTTTCAGTTTGATGATGACATCAATAAAGCGCTGACCTTTGGCGGATTTACCAAACCAACCAGTATTCAGCAGCTGGCCATCGGCCCTGCCATGGAAGGCCGCGATATTCTGGCCAGCGCACCAACAGGTACAGGCAAAACCCTGGCCTTTTTGTTGCCGGCTATTCAATATCTGATTGACTTCCCGCGCCGCGATCCGGGTTTTGCCAGGGTGCTGATCATGACACCGACCCGTGAGCTGGCCTTTCAGATCTTTGAACAAATTAAACTGCTGACCCAGTTTACCTCGTTAAATGCCGGTGTCATTACCGGTGGTATTAACTACGGCAGCCACAAAGAAACTTTGGAAAAAAACAACGACATTCTGGTGGCCACCCCGGGCCGGCTGATTGAATACATGAACGAAGAAAGTTTCCAGGCCGATGAAGTGGAAGTGCTGATCCTGGACGAAGCCGACCGCATGCTTGACATGGGTTTTGTCGGTGAGATGGATCGTATTATTTTAGAAGCCAAACGCCGCCGCCAGACCATGCTGATTTCCGCCACGCTGGAAGGTGTTGCCATCAGCCGTTTTGCCAAACGCGCGCTGAAAGAACCTTTACTGCTGGAAGCGGCACCACCCCGCCGGGAACTGGGCAAAATTACCCAGTGGATCCATTTAGCCGACGACGCCGAGCATAAACTGGCGCTGTTAAAACATTTATTGCAGCAGCCGGAATTCACTAAAGTGATAGTATTTGTCAAAACGCGCGAGCGCCTTGCCACCTTGAGCGGCCAGCTGGAAGCGGCCGGTTTAAAATGCTGCTGGTTACAGGGTGAAATGCCGCAGGACAAACGCATGCAGGCGGTGTCGCGTTTTAGCCAGGGTCTGGTGCGGATTTTATTGGCGACAGATGTGGCTGCCCGTGGCCTGGATATTGACGATATCAGCCATGTGATCAACTACGATATGCCGCGCACCGCCGACATTTACGTGCACCGTATTGGCCGTACCGGCCGCGCCGGTAAAAAGGGCATAGCAATTTCCCTGGTGGAAGCCCATGACATTGGTGTGGTGGGTAAAGTGGAGCGTTACACCCAGCAGGCATTAAAACGCCGGGTTATTGAAGAGCTGAGGCCTAAACACAAAGAAGCCAAGGCCCCTGGCAAAACCAAAAAGCCCAAATCAGCTGCCAAGAAAAAAGCACTGAAAAAGGCCGCCAAAGCCAGAGGCTAAACAGCGGCCGAAGCCAAAGGCAACCCAACAAAGCGGCACTGAGCATGGCTCCTGCCGCTTTTTTATTGGCCTGGCGTTATTAACCTTAAGTTATAGGCGCCCCTTCTATCTTATTGGTAGCGGTGAAATCCTCATGCTTTTTTATAGCTGTTGTATTGAGGAGATGGTGCTGCAGCAAAAAAAAGCCGCCTTAATTAAAGGCGGCTTAAAGATAATGCTACAGAGCTTTACCTAAGGTTCCATACAACACAAACCGTCAATGCACTTGACGCTGCTGTTGTACCAAAAGCGACAGCTAAAAACTGTACAAAAACGTACAAAGCCCCCTATCCAAAAGCCAGTTGCTGATTTTCGCGATTTTTCCGCGGCCTTTTTGTCACTGCCATGCTGGGTTCATTCCCGGAAAGTACTTATCTCAAACTATTGGGCTCGCTGTTCAGCACATTTTGCCCAGTCGCCTGCGCAGTCCTTTGACACAATGTGACACGGCGGCTGAAAAGGCTCTGTCGCCAAAACCGGCAGCACTGAAGCAAAACAAGGCACCCAACAGGTGCTGAAACACGAACAGATGCTGCAGGGTATTGCCGGGGCTGTTGGCAATATTGCCAGCACCTCAGAGCAGATGTCGTTAGCCATCCATCAGCAATTGCAGGTTGCCGAGGAAATAAAACTGCAAGTTGTTAATATTTCAAAAAAAGCAGCAATCAATCTGGAAAAGTCGGCAGAAGTGTCAGAAGGTATTAATCTGTTAAAAGGAGTTGCCACAGATTTACACGAAACTGTGGTGCGCTTTAAACGCTGATTCACCGGGCCTTTTGTCCGCAGTGTTATTGCTGGCTTTGAGTCTGAATCAGCTGTATCAGTTGCAACAACAGCAGCAGGCGCCATCGGTGGATGCCGGGCTGGTACTGGATGCGGTGCAAAAACTCCATCAGCACGACAAAGCACTGAGCTGTTCAGTGGACGAAGCACAAAGCTGTGACGATTCGCTGTTTCTGGTGTATCCGCCAGGCTTCTGGCAAGGGGTGGTGAGCCCGGGCACCGGCAGCATTATTCCGCTGACCGACAGCAGTGGTGCCCAGATGTTGTGTAGCGTTGGAGAAAACGGCGAGCTGTTGTGTCTGAATCAGCTGAACTGGCCTGTGGCAACACCGGCCGGGCTGGATGCGGCTTATCTGTTTTATTTTTTGTTGTTATTGCTGCTGTTTCGCATCAGCCGCAACTTATTCCGTGATGTCGAAGTGCTGCATCAAAGTGCACTGGCCGATATCCGCTTCGGAAAATTTCCGGATTTTGTGTTGTCCAGAAGCTCCTACCTGTCGCCCCTCGCGCAGTCGCTGCGTAATATGACCAACAGAATTGAACAGCTGAATAAGTTTCAGGCCGAAATGGCTGAAACCGTCTGTCACGATATAAAAACCCCGCTGGCGCGGCTGAAATTTATCAGCCACTTATTACAGGCCGACAAAATTGAGCAGTTTCGCGAGCAAATTAATAACAACGTCAAAGAGATAGAATCAAACGTTTATGAATATCTGCGACTGGCACAAAGTGGTTATCACGACAACGAATTATCGCTAAGTCAGTTCAGTGTACAACCTTATCTGCAACAGCTGCTGCAACCTTACCGGGAGCACAGCAGCCTCTGCATTGAGCTGAAGGCCGATGCCGGACTGTCCATCAACGCAGATCAACAGTTACTGAGCAGAGCGCTGAATAATTTAGTTGCCAATGCACTGCGTTTTGCCCAAAGCCGGGTCTGGGTCAGTGCTGAAATCATCAACAGCAACACTGGCCGGCAACTGCTGCTAAAAGTTATGGATGACGGGAACGGCGCTCAGCATCAGACAGCTGCGCTGACAGCAGCACTGGCAGTGCAACAGGTGCCGCAACCCGATCTGATAGAACACCATGGTTTGGGCTTGTCGATAGTGCAAAGAGTGGCAGAAAAACACCGTGGCCGTTTTGTGCTGGAACAGGAGGCCGGTCAGGGTGCTACAGCGGCTTTGTATCTGCCGCTGTAGCTTCAAGAGCCTGATTTATAACATCCAGGCGTAGCTGAATTTTAAAAATACCGAACGCTGATCGCGGGTTAAGCTCTCTACCTCGTCATCACTAAAAGCATTGTCGCTGTAACCGGCAAAAAACAGCGTTTGTGGATTTAACTTATACGAATACAGCAACTGCGAGCCCAGCGTTTTTTCTCTGGCCTGCACCACCCCGGTATTATTGGCCGGGTTTCGGCTGATATCCGAATAAATCAGCGCCAGGCGAACAAAACTGCGCACCGAAAACTGATAACTCAGGCGCAAATCGGTCAGATTGGCGGTAAAAACTTCAGCCCCCATCGCATCCAGAGTGCGGTAGGTATGGCGTGCCTGTACCTGCAGATGTGCGTCTACGTTCCAGCGCAGTTCTGGCGCCAGCTCCAGACCATCACCTAATCTGTTATTGCGAAAATCCAGCTTGTCGCCGGTTTCGGCTTCCAGCGCTAAAAATACCCCAGACCAGGGCTGCACTTCAGCGCCAGCTGAAAACAAGCGCTCGGCAAAAAGTCCGGTATTGGCATCCACCGTCAAGGTGCTGCCATCAAGCCGGCTACCCACTCTGTCACGGCCGGTCAGGCCAATAAAACCATAAGCCTGCTGCGCGCCCCACAATTGAAATTCAATTTCGGTTTCTTTTTCCAGCAACTCGCCATCATCATTGTGGGTGATATCCCAATCCCCCCAGATCTGAAATCTGTTCCACCAGGGCGAGTCCGAAAACCATTGATAAGTGCCACCATGCACCATTTTGTGGCTGTCGGTTTGTGGCATATAACCCATGTCGGCGCGAAAATCAGCATCCAGCGCCTGATAACGGCTGTACCAGCTCCAGTTACGGTTTTCATGTTCATACGCCAGATATTTGGCCATGTCACTAAAGGCCTGATCTTTTACCCGAAGTGCCGCTTCGTCACTGAGTAAAGCCGCCAGTTCAGTCGGATATTCGCTGTTACTGCGCAGCAGCTGCGCTATCACTTTGTCTTGCGCGCTGAACTGGTATTTGACGTCCAGACCATGCACAAAGTTGTGATAGTCCTCACTCTGGCGCAAGGTACTGATCCAGCCAAGCGACAGCTGCGGGTTCAAATCAAAGCGGTAACGCAGCACGGCGTTTTCGCTTTTTTCATCCAGACTCGCAATGTCCGAGCTGATATTGCCCGGCACAATAAAAGTGGTGCTTTTATCGTTGGCAGCAAAAAAGGCAAAAGATTGCTGGTCGTGGCGGCCGGTGAGTTTTACGCCGGCATCAGGTGATGACACATTGCGGGTGTACACCAAATCCATTGGCGAAGAAAAATAGTCGGCATTATCGAGGAAAAATGCGCGTTTTTCGGCAAAAAACAGTGCAAAAGTATCGTTCACCGATACCTGGGCTTCGTCGGCTTCTACCTGGGAAAAGTCCGGGTTTAAGGTGGCGTTTAAGCTGATATCCGGCGTAATGCCCCATTTTAAATCCAGACTCGGCTCAACATTGGTATCACTTTGCCAGTCGGTATTGCCCGCAGCTGTCACTTCACGTTGCTGACTGGCGCCCATCACCAAAGCCGGCACCAGGGTAAAATGGTGGCCTTGTTTGGCACCGGCAAAACCAGTGGCTGGCGACATCTGGCAAATCCAGCAAGGGTTATTGCGCTCAATTTTATTACTGGAGATGCGGTTACGCACATCCCGCGGATAAAACCGCAACAACTCCAGTTTCCACTGTTGCTGCGCCAGCCGGTCGTTAAAATTTAACATCCGAAGCGGAATAGCCACTTCCACCTGATAACCACTTTTCGTGATTTTGCCGGCACTTTGCCAGATCCCATCCCAGGCATCACTTTCCATTTTGATGATTTCATTTTCGATGGCATCAGCCTGCACACCAAAAGGATTGATAAAAAACTGATACGCCAGTTTACTGTCGTTATAGGTGTCTATTTTGATACCGACATTGTCGTCATCCCAGATTTTGTCGCGGTCACGGTAAAAAGCGCGGATTTTGCTGGGATCCGGGTCTTCTGCCACAAAACTGACATAAAAAAATTCGCCGTCTTCCATTACATAAGCTGTAGTGCTGACCGGCGCCGGCGTGTTTTCGGCAGGCCAGGTGTTGTACTTCAGCTCAACAGCTTTGGCTTGTTGCCAGACGGCTTCATTCAGCTCACCATCCACCACTACAGCGCTGTTCACTCTGGGTATGGCAATTTCAGCCGCCAGCACAGGCCAACTCAAGGCACAGAGCAACAATCCTAATGTTTTTTGTCGAAAAAGCCTCATCACAAATCCAGTTTGAGCGCAAAATTGCCGCTCACTATAAAGAGCTGACCAACGCTTGACAATCGAATGCGCCAAAGCAGCAAAATCTGACGTTTAAACAAAAAGCCGCCTGAAGGCGGCTTTTTGTTTTTCTGTATAAGATATTGATTTTTATAAAAATCAACGTTCCCAGTAGGCTTCTTCCAGACTGTCTTCTTTTTCTGGTAAACCACGGGATAACCTTGGTGCATTTTGCACCAGAATGGCGTAACTCACCCTGTTGGCATATTTACAGATCTGGGCAAAAGACGAATAAGCCAGATAAGGCAGTTCGTGTTTGCTCGACAACGGCAGTGCGTGGCGGTGGTAATGATTGGCGGCAATATCATGCAAAATAGCAGCTAAAGCACCATCCCCGGCACCATTGGTGTTTTTAATCCGCTCTGGCCCGCCTAAATAAGGGTCGATATGTGAATACACTTTCACCGGCTGTTTGCAGTGCTGTTTTTGCACCGGGCGGCTGAATTCAAACTGGTTATAGTCGGCAATAGTGCCGGACTTAATCGGATTGGTGGTTTCGCGTTTACCGGCTTCGTCGGTATAACCACAGAGATACAAACCTTCAGGGCCTGCGGTGATAAGCACCATATCGGTCAGCTCCAGCGCAGCTTCCGCCGCCTGTAACGGGTCGGCAAAACCGGTTAGGGCTTCGGCTTCGAGCTCGTTCATCGCCAGCACATCAACATAATCACGCACTGTCGCGAGAATAAGCTCGCGGTGTTCTTCCACTAAATGTTTGGTACCAAGGCTCATCACCACAGGCACATTGTGCTCTTTGGCATCCTGTAATAAACGCAGCATCGCTTGCTGAATCGGCTGACCTGAAGCACGCAGCGGATAAGCACTGACCACCACAGCAGCGGCACCGGCAATAATGTCTTTTGGAATATAAGCCGGCGTTAAGGCGTCCATTTCACCCGGGTCAATCACAAAGGTACGTTCGCCATCCGGGGTGATCATAGTGATACCGCGGCCAATGTCGCCATGAACGCCCTGCAAATGGTTCATGTCTACTTTGGAGCTGGTATGACATAAATAATGATAAGCCGGGCTGCCCAGCTGAATATTGGCCGACATCACACCAAGCAGCACAGATTTATCGTCCGCCAGCACTGAGTAATTGTGAATGGTATTGCCAATGGTGCCGCCGGCAAAATGGTCGGAAATAGCGCCGTTTTGCACCAGCTCCTGATAAATCTGATCGGCTTTGCCGTGTTCCACCAGGTTAGATAAACCCTTGCCAATATTATATTTTTCTAAAAATTCGTCCGACACATTGGCAATCACATCGACGATGGTTTGATCTAAACCCACCACATAAGTGTCCAGCTCAGGCCGCACTTCAAAACTTGGTAATTGTAATTTTGGCTGGGAGACCGGGAAATAATGCTTCAGTTTACGGCGGCCGGGAAATTTCATCGTTCAATCCAAATAAAGGTCAGGCCAGTATTTTAGCAAAACTGCGTGATAAAACGCAGCCGCTATTTTTGGCTGCATGGCAATAGGGGCAAATATTTAATGTGAACTGTGAAGGGCGGGCTGCCATCAGCAGAATCAGGGCTGACGCTGTTCTGCACAGGTACAACAGCAAAAACTGAACAGCCGTTATAACAAACTGCGGCTCAGCTTTTTAACATCAGGATTGAGCGGCCTGGCATTAAGCCACTACGTCTTTTCGCAAAAACACCAGCTGCGTTGGGCTGGAGTCGGCACTGCTAAACTGATAACCCCCCAGGTTAAAGTCTTTGAGTGCTTCCACTTCCTGCACCCGCTGCTGAATGACATAACGCGCCATTAAACCGCGCGCTTTTTTGGCAAAAAAACTGATAATTTTATAGTCACCGTTTTTATAGTCTTTAAACTGCACACTCAGCACAGGGCGCGCCAGCAGTTTGGGTTTGACCACTTTAAAATATTCCTGCGACGCTAAATCCAGAAGCACTGGTGCCTTTAACTGTTCCAGCTGCTGATTGAGCTGCTCTGTCACTATATCACCCCAGAACTGATACAAATTGGCACCGCGGCCATTGGCAAGCGCAGTGCCCATTTCCAGCCGGTACGGCTGCATTAGATCGAGCGGTTTTAATACACCATAAAGCCCACTTAAAATGCGTAAATGTTGCTGCGCATACTGCACATCACCGGCGGTTAAACTCGTTGCATCCAGCCCCTGATACACATCACCGTTAAAGGCAAATAAAGCCGCTTTGGCGTTATCTGGCGTAAATGGCAATTGCCACTGGGTAAAACGGGCGGCATTTAAACCGGCCAGTTTGTCACTGATATGCATCAGTTCAGACAGCTGCAGCGGTGTCAGAGTGCGGCAAATTTCAATCAGTTCGGCGCTGTGGTTTAACAAGTCCGGCTGACTGCAGGCAAAATCCGGCGCCGGTGTCTGGTAATCTAAATCTTTGGCAGGAGATACAACCATTAACATCGGGTTTGTCTCAACAAAACTACAATAGGGCGCGACTATAACAAAAGCCTGCAAAGTGGCAAAGTTACAAAAACCTGCTGTCCTGGCGAAAAAACCGGCAAAAACACCAGGCGAACAATAAAAGCGCTGATTTCAGGCGAAATTCCGCCTATTGCCACTTTGCGCCATGGCGCTGAACTGGCAAAATCAGCAGTCGTGTTGCCCTGTCCACCCTATCAGCACAATCAGCATTATTTTTGCTGTTGGACTGTTGCATCCCGTATCAAGCGTCAGCTGAAAGCTTAAATTTTCATCTGCGCGACACAATAACAAGGTAATTTAAAATCAATTTTTCTAAAGCTGCAGCATCAAACTGAATGGGCAGCAATGAAGCTATTGAGGGTTGGCACAGCATCAGCCGCTGTCTGGCAAGATTTGCCCTTTGCCACAAAACCAGACAGCTATAATGACGGCAGCGCCGACACTTCTGCGGCAAGCCGCCTTGTACTAACCAGGCAGTTCATACCAAAGTATGACCCGGAACAACGGGTAATTATGTTGTAATTTTCCTACAAATATTTAGAATCAGTTTTAATTTCAGCAAAAAGCTGACCAAATAACGGTAATAAAACAATATGAGCACTTTATTAGAGCAATTAAAAGCTGTAACTACTGTCGTGGTCGACAGCGGTGACATTACAGCCATCGAACAATTCCGCCCCGTGGATGCCACCACTAACCCATCGTTATTGTTAAACGCCAGTCAGCTGGATTTTGCCAAGCCATTATTGGCAGCTGCTGCGGCTTATGCCAAAAGCAAAACCAACGATGGTGCAGCACAGTTAAGCCTGGCTTCTGACAAATTTGCCGTCGATGTGGGTACTGCCATCAGCAAACTGGTGCCAGGCCGCATTTCCACTGAAGTGGATGCCCGGTTAAGTTTTGATACCCAAGCCACCATTGCCAAAGCCAAACAATTGGTTGCGCTCTATCAGGAAAACGGTGTGGCTACCGACAAAATCCTGATCAAAATTGCTTCCACCTGGGAAGGGATTCAGGCCGCCCGAGTGCTGGAGCAACAAGGTATTCAATGTAACCTGACTTTGTTATTCCATATGTGCCAGGCCCGCGCCTGCGCTGAAGCCGGTGTATTCCTGATTTCTCCTTTTGTTGGCCGTATTCTGGACTGGTACAAAGCCAATACCGGCCAGAGTTACGACGCTGAAACAGATCCGGGCGTGATTTCAGTACGGGAAATTTACCGTTATTTCAAACAGCATGGCCATCAAACCATTGTGATGGGAGCCAGCTTCCGTAACACAGGTGAAGTACTGGCGCTGGCCGGTTGTGACCGTTTAACTATTGCCCCTGCGCTGCTGGACGAACTGAGTAAACAAACAGGCGAACTGACGGTGCACTTACGTGACACAGGTGCAACCCACAAAGCGCCTGCCGCCTTGACTGAAAGCGAATTCCGCTGGGCACTGAACGAAGATGCCATGGCCACCGAAAAACTGGCCGAAGGTATTCGTAAATTTGCCATCGACCAGCGCAAACTGGAACAAGTGATTAGCGCCGCACTGCAATAACAGCTGCGCGGCCATAGGCCAGATTAACTAACAGGAGTTTTTATGTCGTCTGCTGTCTGGAGCGAACTGCGCGCTCTTGCAAAGCAACCGCTGGATTTGCGTGCAGAATTTGCCAAAGATCCAGCACGGGCTGAACGTTTTGCTTTAGAAGCCTGTGGTATCAACCTGGATTATTCCAAAAACCTGATCACAGATGCTATTTGGCAGAAGCTGTTGACCCTGGCCGAACAAAGCCCGTTAGCGCAGAAAAAAGCGCAGATGTTTGCCGGCGACAAAATTAACAATACCGAACAGCGCAGTGTTTGGCATACCGCCTTACGTGCACCTTTAACTGCCGACTTGCAGCTGGATGGCGCCGATATCAGCAGCGAAATTGCTGATTGTCATGCCCAAATGCATCAGTTGGTCACCCAACTGAATAACTCACAATATTTAGGTTATCGTAACGAACCCATCACTGACCTTGTCTGGATTGGCATTGGTGGCTCTTTGCTGGGCCCACAAATGGCGGTTGAAGCTTTAACCCCTTACAACGTCAGCCCGGTGCAAATTCACTTTGCCGGTAATATTGACGGTGCAGTGGTGACAGATGTGGTCAAAGGGCTGGATCCGGCCACCACTCTGGTGTTTGTGGCTTCCAAGTCTTTTGGCACTGAAGAAACCAAACAAAATGCGCTGGCGATACGTCAGTGGTTCCTCGATAACGGCGCCGATAAAAACGCTATTGCCAAACACTTCTGGGCCACCTCATCCAATATCAAAGCAGCTGCTGAATTTGGCATTGTGCCTGAACATATTCTGCCGATGTGGGACTGGGTCGGTGGTCGCTATTCATTATGGTCGGCCATTGGTTTTCCGCTGTGTTTAATGCTTGGGGTGAAGCAGTTCCAGCAATTATTGGCCGGTGCTTATGCCATGGATCAGCATTTTATGCAGGCGCCCCTTGCCGAAAATATGCCGGTCATTCTGGCACTGTTAGGCGTTTGGTATATTAACGCTCACGGCTGTCAAAGCCATGCGCTGTTGCCTTACAGCCATTATTTACGCTTATTGCCTTCTTACGTGCAGCAACTGGATATGGAAAGTAACGGCAAAGGAGTGGATGTAAACGGCAATAGCCTTTCGCTTGCGACAGCGCCAGTGATTTGGGGTGATGCCGGTACCAATGGCCAGCATGCTTACCATCAGCTGCTGCACCAAAGTGCATTGGCAGTGCCGGCCGATTTTATTCTGCCGATTCAGCCAGCCCATGATTTAACCGATCACCATCAACGGTTGGCTGCGCATTGTTTTGCCCAGACTCAGGCGCTGATGCAAGGCAAAACCATCAGCGAAGCCCATGCTGAAGTGCTGGCCGCAGGCGGCAGTGCTGAAGAAGCTGCGAGGCTTGCCCCGCATAAAACATCACCTGGCAATAAACCAAGCAACACTTTGTTATTGCCTGAGTTATCGCCTTATTACCTTGGTGCTTTAATAGCGCTATACGAACATAAAGTGTTTGTGCAGGGTGTGCTTTGGGACATTAACTCTTTTGATCAATGGGGCGTGGAGCTGGGTAAACAATTGTCTACACCTATTTATCAGGTGTTATCCGGTCAGCAGCAGCACCAGTTTGATGCATCGACCCAAAGATTAATCAAATTATTCCAGCGATAAATTACTGATTATTAAAACAATAAGGGCAGTTATTTCACTGCCCTTTTTTATACCAGCCTGCCTGCCATTTTCGCCCGCTGTGATTCGCTTTGTTGTTGCTACCACCATTGTTCATCTTGCCTTCATTTTTCTGTCATCTGGCTATTTTATTTTGCATTAAAGTGTGTTATCAATTTTGGCGAAAATAACAACAAATCAGCGAGGTGCAGTATGGAGAGCTTTGAGGACTTACTGAACATGTTGGAGCGGCCAGCGGCAAAAAGCGGCAGAGCGGTGAAACGCAAATGGCGCGAAATTGAAGCGGTCAAAGAGCGGCAGCGACTGCGCAAAGAACTGGAAGACATAGATTTAAACCTCGACGACGAATTACTGGAACAGCTGATTTAGCAACCAAAGCCCAACCTTCCGCAGTTGGGCTTTTTGCTTTTTAGCATCCGGAATTTCCTAAAACAAAAACAGCATCAGTGTGACGCTGATGCTGGTTTTGATGTTATTTCGTCAATATATCTTCAGGCAAAGCTGTTAGCGGATCTGCCAGTCAATTGGCTGTTTGCCCCAGGCCGTTAAAATTGCATTGGCTTTGGCAAAGTGACCACAACCCAAAAAGCCGCGGTGCGCCGATAAAGGCGACGGATGAGGGGCTGTTAAAATCTGATGTTTTGCCGCGTTGATCAAACGCTGTTTTTTAATAGCGTGTGACCCCCACAGCAAAAACACCACAGGCTCGGCTTTGTCGCTGATAGCCCGGATCACATTGTCGGTAAATTGCTCCCAGCCAAGCTCACGGTGCGAATTGGGTTGATTGGCCACCACAGTCAGCACTGTATTTAACAACAGCACCCCCTGAGTGGCCCAGCTTTCTAAACAACCATGCCTGGGCATCTGAAAATCGGCGTATTCCAGCGCTAACTCTTTGTACATATTGCGCAGTGACGGTGGAATAGCCACCCCCTGACGCACTGAAAACGACAAACCATGCGCCTGATTCGGGCCGTGATAAGGGTCCTGCCCTATGATCACCACTTTTAAATTGGCAAAATCTGTCAGCTTAAAAGCGGTAAACACATCGGCTTCCGGCGGGTAAATCACCTCACCGGCCAAACGGGCCTGTTTTACCGTTTCGATGGTTTTTTGAAAATAGGGCTGCGTTTTTTCAGCCCCTATCACGTCATGCCAGCTTAAATGCACAGTTATTTTCCTGAAAAGCCCGGCTTATTCAGCCAGAGCAAGTAACTTTTTGCGCAATTCTACAAAATCTGCCGCCATGTCGACAGCTAAACTTGGTTCACCGGCAACAGCCGCTAATTCGGGTGGTAATGCGATTGGGTTACCGAGGATATTTTCCACCTGCTCTTTAAATTTAGCCGGATGGGCAGTGCCCAGGAAAATACCAAATTCACCTGGCTGCAATTCGCGTTTTAACGCACGGTAAGCCACAGCGGCATGCGGCTCAGATAAATACCCCAACTGTGACAACTGACGCATCGCAAGCTGAGTATCTTCTTCATCCACCATGGCTGTGCTGAGATCGCCTCGGGAAATTACACCTTGCGCCAGCAAATCTTCCACCCGCGGCCAGTTATTCGGCGCGCTGACGTCCATGGCATTGGATAAGGTGGCCACTGTGGGTTTAACCTGCCAGACGCCGTTTTGCCAGTACCTTGGCACTGTGTCATTGCTGTTGGTGGCGGCAATCATGCGTTTAATGGGCAAACCCAATACCTTGGCAATTAAACCAGCGGTTAAATTACCAAAGTTGCCGCTTGGCACTGAAATGACGATATTGTGGCGTTTTGCTGCTGGCACCTGAGCAACAGCTTCAAAATAATAACAAATCTGCGCAAATAAGCGGCTGATATTAATAGAGTTTGCCGAGTTGATATTGAGCTTTTCCACTAAAGCCCGGTCGTTAAATACTTCTTTCACCAGCGCCTGACACTGGTCAAAATCCCCGTCCACCGCCAGGGTGTGAATGTTTTTACCTAAAGTGGTAAAAAGTTTTTCCTGCAGCACACTGATTTTGCCTTTGGGGAACAAAATCACCACATCAACACCCGCTTGCTGATAAAACGCATGGGCAACGGCTGCGCCTGTGTCGCCTGAAGTGGCTGTGACTATCGTGGTTTTTTTCACGCCGGAACGCTTTTGTGACGCCATTAAAGCGCGCGCCATAAAACGGCCGCCAAAGTCTTTAAAAGCCAAAGTTGGCCCGTGAAATAACTCTAAACAAGCAACATCCTCTGTCACAGCAGCCAGCGGCGCCGGGAAAGCAAAAGCTTCGGTCACCAGCGCCGACAGCTCAGCTTGGGGTAACTCATCACCAATGAGCGCCTGCAAAATAACAGCGCTGCGCTCAGCAAAGGGCATATCCAACAAAGCGTTTATATCCAGCTTTGGCCAGCTGTCCGGAAAAAACAGCCCTTGCTGCTCACCTAAACCAATACGTACTGCGTCTAAAAAACTGACTTGTTGTGCCGGAACTTTGATATTACGTAACATCATCTGCTTAATCCTGTACTGACTGATTGAATAACACCCGCGCGCCCTGCTGCTCTAAAGTGCAGATATGAGTCATGGCATCCTGATTTTTTTCATAGTGTTGCTTAAAATAAGCAGCGGCAAATTCTGCTTGTTCATCATTCTGGCAAACTGCAAACAAAGTTGGACCAGCGCCGGAAATGCCGACATGGCCAATACCCTGTGCCGTTAATGCCACCCGAATGGCGCTAAGCTCCGGGATCAATGGCAAACGGGCAGGTTCTGCCACTAAATCCTGCAGTGATGCAAAAGCTTCGTTTTCATCTGTGGCGTATAGCGCCGACACAAAACGCGCCAGATTGCCGGCAAAAGCGATACTGTGTTTCAGGCTCAATGCTTTGGGCAATACTTCACGGGCGGCTTTGGTCGAAAGCACAGTGCCGGGATAACAAAGCACCACTTTCCAGTGCGAAAACCAGGGCAAAGGCCGATAAAGCAGTGGGCTTTGTGGCAACATCAACAACACGCCGCCCACCAATGACGGCGCCACATTGTCATAATGCACAGCACCGCTGACGCCCCCTTCACATTCGGCGGTCAGTTGCAGCAGTTCATAATCGGAAAGAGGTTTGCCAAAATAGTCATTAAAGGCATAACAGGCCACCACAATAGAACAAGCGCTGGAGCCTAAACCACTACCCACCGGCAGGTGTTTTTTCAGGTGTAAACTGAGGCGCGGCAAGGTTTTCCCAAGCTTTTTTTCAAAAGCGTAAAAACAGCGTACCACCAGATTATCTGTGACATCAGCTGGCAACTGATGCACATAACGACCGCTCTGGCGCAGTGTAAGCTCTGCTGCCTCGCCCTCGATCACCAGCTCATCCCCCAATAACTCACCGTTCACAGGCGCAAAAGCTGCGCCCAGTAAGTCAAACCCAACCGAAAAATTGCCGGTTGAAGCTGGTGCAAAATACGACTTCATGATTTACATCTCCTGCTGCCAGCCAAGGGTACGCATCACATCACCAAAAACACCGGCCGCTGTCACCGCAGCACCGGCGCCATAACCCCGCAGAACAAAAGGAATAGGCTGGTAATAACGGGTGTGAATAGCCAAGGCATTTTCACCATCTTTCACTTTGGCGAGCGGATGGTTTGTATCTAATGCTTTGACCGACACCTTACACTGGCCGTTGGCAATTTCACCTATATAACGCAGCACCTTGCCTTCACTTTTAGCCGCCGCCACTTTGTCGGCGAACCAGCTATTCAGCTGTGGCAGTTGCGCCATAAAATCCGCAACCGAAGCGCCTGGGGCAAAATCAGCGGGTAATACAGATTC
This sequence comes from Rheinheimera sp., assembly GCA_003543135.1. Classification (GTDB taxonomy): domain Bacteria; phylum Pseudomonadota; class Gammaproteobacteria; order Enterobacterales; family Alteromonadaceae; genus Pararheinheimera. The sequence continues at coordinate 211,053 of DPJG01000010.1, read as the reverse complement.
AACAGTCACGTCCGATAAGTCCAGCTGTAAACCCGACTCGCGCGCCAGAATCAACAGCTTACGCGCCACGTCCATGCCCGATAAATCATCACGCGGGTCTGGTTCAGTAAAGCCCATGGCTTTGGCTTTGGCGGTGACGTCCGAAAGTGCCACACCCTGCTCCAGCTCGCCAAACATATAAGATAAAGAGCCGGACAAAATGCCTTCAAAGGCCATGAGCTCATCACCGGCGTTGAGTAACCCCTGTAAAAAGTCAATGACCGGCAAACCTGCACCTACTGTGGTTTCATATAAAAACCGCCGGCGGTGCTTTTGCGCCACCAAACGCAGCTGCCGGTAATAATCCAGGCTTGCGGTATTGGCTTTTTTGTTTGGCGTGACCACATGAAAACCAGCGGCCAGGAAATCGGCATATTGCATAGCCACGGCTTCAGCGCTGGTGCAATCAATCAGCACCGGATTGGTTAAATGATTGTCCTGCACAAACTGACTCAGCGCTTCCAGGCCAAATTGTTGTTTTTGCCCGTCCATCCGTTGTTGCCAGTTCGCCAGGTTAATACCCTGCGCATCCAGCAATAAGGCTTTGGAATTCGCAATCCCATAGACGGTCAAACGCACATTGCGTTGCTGTAAAAACTGCTGCTGACGTTCAAATTGCGCCAGCAATTCACTGCCTACAACACCACAACCCACCAAAAACACATCAATGCTGGGTACATGGCTAAAGAAGTTCTCATGGCAGACTTTGACCGCATTACGGCAGGACTTTTGCTCCACCACAGCTGAAATTGAGCGCTCTGACGAGTCCTGCGCTATGGCAACAATATTAACGCGGGCCTGGGATAAAGACGCAAAAAATTTGGCCGCCACACCGCGGTGCTGGCGCATGCCATCCCCCACTAAACTGACAATGGCCATATCCGACTGAATCGCCAAAGGTCTTAATAACTTGCCTTGCAGCTCCAGTTCAAACTCTGTTTCCAGCGCTTTTTTGGCGACATTTAAATCAAGCTGCGCCACACAAAAACTGATACTGAATTCGCTGGACGATTGGGTAATTAAACTGACCGACACCTGCTCGCGTGCCATAGTGGCAAAAACGCGCGACGCCATACCCACCACACCTTTCAGGCCTGGGCCGGATACAGTAATAAGTGCCAGATGCTCCAGGCTGGAAATGCCTTTGACCAGCGAATCACCGTTATTATTGGCGTCGATACAAGTGCCAGGTGCCGATGGGTTTAAGGTGTTTTTGATATAACAAGGGATTTGGTAACGGGCCAGCGGACCTATGGTTTTTGGATGCAGTACCTTGGCGCCAAAATATGACAGCTCCATGGCTTCGTCATAAGACAGATGGTCAATCAGCTGCGCTTGTTTCACCTGACGCGGGTCGGCACTATACACACCATCAACATCTGTCCAGATCTCACAGACACTGGCGCGGATACTGGCGGCCACAATAGCGGCGGAATAATCAGAGCCATTACGGCCCAACAGGCAAAGTTCACCATTGCTGTTGCTGGAAACAAAACCGGCCATCACATAAACCTGTGCCTGCTGTTTGGCAATAGCGGCACTTAATGCAGCTTCAGATGCCGGGATATCGGCCACCGCATTTAAATAATCGCCCTGGCTTTTGACACAAACCACAGAGTCGAGTGCAACAGTGTCAATTTGCAGCTTTTTTAATAGCCCAGTCATCAGGGCAACACTAAATTGTTCACCCAAACCCAGGATGCGGGCTTTAATGTGGTCAGGGCAATATTGTAATAAAGCCACCCCCTGCAGCTGTGCTGATAACTGCGCAAACTGCTGCTCGCGCACCAGCGTCAGCGCTTCGTTGTCCGCAGCCGTTAGCTGATCTTTGGCCTCTGACTGCAAAGTTTCCAGCCGTTGCTGCCATTGTTGTAGCAGTGGCAAATAGTCGGTGCCCAAAAATGCTAAGTCGGTCAGCTCCACCAACAAATTGGTCACACCCTGAGGTGCAGAGAGCACCAGGCCAACAGGCTCGGCGCTTAGTTGTTGTTTTACAATGCCGGCAACTTCTAAAAAACGTTCAACCGACGCTAATGACGAACCACCAAACTTCAGCACCCTCATAAGATTTCTCCTTTGCAAGAAACGCAAAAGGCCCGTGACTGGTGAGGTCACGGGCCTTTTTAAGACAATACGCCGCCGACCTCCTACCCGGTAAGGGTGGTGGTTGTAATAATGGTGGTGGTATTGATATGTGTAGTTTTCATACTGTCTATATGCTCAAAGTTTTAGACGTCTGTCAATCTAAATGTTTAGAATTTTTCAAAGACGGTGCTCAGGCAATAAGCCAAAAGTCGTTAGTTAACTTTTTTCTGATAGTCGCTGACACCGGGCTGGAAAATACAGACCCGGTTGCGGCCGGCTCTTTTGGCGTTATAAAGCGCAATGTCGGCACTGCGGATTAAATCGTCGTGCAATAAATGTTGTTTGGGCGAAAACTCGGCCACACCAATACTTAAACTGGCTCTGATGGTTTGCTGATTAAATAACATCAGATGATCAGCGACCGCATTGCAAATACGCTCAGCCACTTCCACAGCACCGGATAACGGCGTGTCGGGCAAAATAATGCCAAATTCTTCACCACCATAACGGCCTAATAAATCGGAGTCACGCAGCAGGCTGCCAATAAACGAAGCCAATTCAACCAACACAAAATCACCACCTAAATGGCCGTATTTGTCATTCAGATCTTTAAATTTGTCTAAATCAAACAACAACAGGGACAACGGATGATGATAACGCTGCGCCCGGTGAATTTCCTGTTTTAGCTGCTCTTCCCAGAAGCGCCGGTTCAGCACCTTGGTCAGGCCATCCTGCCGGTTGGCTTTTTCCAGTTCAGTCAGGGTTTTACTCAGATGTTGCTGATAAACAAAAGCGTCGGTGGCATCTTCAATCAGAATACAAATCAGCGGTTGTTCCAGCTCTGGGGTGTCCAGCGGCAACATAGTGCAATTTTGCGCCATATACTGGCTACTGCTGGTCATGGGTCTTAGATGGGCAAACTTAAAAATATACTGGCGCTGTTCCCAGCTGCTAAAAGCCGGCGTTTTTAAATCCAGCACACTCATCAACTTGCGTTTGAGCCAGGCTTCCGGCAAGTCGGCAAACACAGAAAATAAAGACTTCCCTTGAATATCAACCAGTTGTAGGCCGGCATGACGTTCAATAAAACTATTTGCGTAGTGGATCTGATATTCATCGTCGATGACCAGTACACCACTATTTAATTGTGCCAGGATTGGACTGCTTAACCAGGCGTAAGACATCAATAATCTTCCAGAATACGGTCGAGGATCGTCTTGATATTGCTGACGGCTTCGGCAGGGATCAATAAAATCATGTCGCAGTTAAAGGAATGATCGACTAGTTGATAACTGATATCGACTTTTAAGGCATGTTCCCAATGAAACGAGGTGTTTTTTAATATGCCGGATAAGTCGCCGTTATTCGACGACAATACCCGTGGCGCACTGTACGACAAACTGTTTTCCAGTTGTTGTGCCATACCATTTAAAAATGTCGTGGTTAAAATCGAGCTGATATCGGTCAGCATCTCTATCTCAGATACGTCACCCACGTCATAACCGAGCAAAGCCGAAATTTTATGGGCATTGGCCATCTGGTAAAGCACTATGGCTTCACCACGCACCCCTTCATTGCCAAAAAAACCCTGACTGACCAGCGCCGCTTCGGTGTCACGGTAACGGCTTTCAAATTCAGCCGGGATCATACTGGCGCCAACCAGTGCAATCGAAGGCACTTGCAGATGGACAAATGTATTCAGAAAACGCGCCAGTTTATCGCTGGCCAGGCCCATAGCGACGTTGATAATTTCCTGCAAACAGTCGCGTTGTTCTTCGCTAAAGCCGAGGTTATTCATATCAATCCGTATTGTTTTAAGATGCCGCTCAGCTTTTCTTCATTGACAGGTTTATGAATAAAAGCCAGGGCACCAAGTTCCATCACCCGTTTTTGCATCTCAGGCTGAATATCGGCAGAAATCACAATAACAAAACAATCGATATTTTCCGCTTTGATGGCCTCAAGCACGCCAATACCATCCAGTTCCGGCATGGTTAAATCAAGAAAAACCAAACCAATTTCCTGGCTGCGCAAAATAGCCAGCGCTTCCAGACCATTGGCAGCAGTTTGAAATTCGGCATCAAAAGATTCTGGCAGGCTCTTACGTACTTGCTTTCGCGCCAGTATAGAGTCATCACAAATTAGTACCGGCAACGCCATTCGCTACAGCTCCGTTTTTATAATTCTAATATTTATGCGAAGTTACGGGCAAAATATAACCAGTTGACCCGCCTAATGCAACAGATTGCCCGCATTTCGCTACAGCTTTGCCGCCATTTTTAACATAAGTGTCTTGATTTTCGCCAAAGCTAAATCTCAGCTATAGTTCGGAGAAAAAATTCAGCAAACCACACAAAAAAATACAGAATTGACATAAAGTGGCAAATGGCGGAACTTAATCCGATTTTGCTATTTTAATTGTTGTTTTTTTTAGCTAATTTTACAGCATCAGGTGGCACACACCCCCGCTGAAAGCACAGGTAGTCAGATGCAGCAAAAAAGTTTATCCAGAAAACTGCTGACCAAAGTTTTGTCGGTTTATTTTATTTTAACTTTTGTCGTCACTGTCGGTCAGATTGTTGCAGAGTACTTTAATACCAAAAACCACATCAATGGCGAGCTATCTACCTTACAACAAACCATTTCCGGCAGCTTAACCCGGGCTATCTGGGAGTTAAACACCACACAAGCACTGATTATTGCCGATGGTTTACTGGCCATTCCGTCAATCGAAGGCATTATTGTGCGCGACGACAGCGGCGCTGTGATCACACAGCTCGGCCAATATGTTGATATCAGCGAAAGGTACAGTAATCAGCTGGTTAAAGAAGGGGTGCGGCTGACCGAACAACAATCCGGTCTTTTTGGTTATACTTTTCCGCTGATTTTTGAATTTTCCGGCCGTGCCACCCAGGTGGGTGACGTCACTCTGTTTTCCAGCCGCACCATAGTACTGGATCGGATCAAAGTGGGTATCTATTTCCTGATTGGGAACGCGCTGCTCAAAACCACCTTTTTGATTATTTTGTTTTTAATTGCCTTCAGAAAACAACTGACCCTGCCTTTGGCTGAATTGACCCAGCAAATTGAAGAACTGGAACTGGATAACCTCGATGGTGCCAAAGTTGAAATTCAGCATGGCGATACCAATGAATTAAGCGTGATGGCTGATGCCTTTAACCGCCTGATCGCCAGGGTGCAGGATTACAAAGGCCAGCTGGAAAACACGCAAAAACAACTGCTGCAGTCCAATGAAAAACTCGACCAGCACAATCTGATCCTAGAACAGGAAGTGGCGCGTAAAACCTCGGGCTTAAGCCAGGCCATGATGGATTTACAACAACAAAAACAAGAGCTTGAAGTAAAACAGCAGGCACTGCGTGAAGAAATTGAACGCCGCCGCCACACCGAAGAAGCACTTCGCAGCAAACAAACTGAACTGGAAAAACTGGTCAACGATTTACGCCAGGCGCAGGACCGCTTGGTGCAATCGGAAAAAATGGCGGCGCTGGGTGGCCTGGTGGCTGGTATTACCCACGAAGTCAATACACCTGTGGGCATTGGCGTCACGGCAACCAGCTTTCTGGCGGAAAAACTGGCGGCACTGGAGCATGCTTATCAGGAAAAAAGCCTGTCGCCCAAGGCGTTGGAACATTTTATTGAAGAAGCCAAACAGGGCACTGAGCTTTTAAACACTAACCTTATCCGCGCTTCTGAGCTGATTGCCAGCTTTAAACAAATTGCCGTGGATCAAACCAGTGAAGCCATTCGTACTATCCAGCTGCATGAATATCTGAATGAAATTATCCGCTCACTGCAGCCGCATTTTAAAAAGACCAAACATCATATTGAAGTGAACTGCCCGGAAAACCTGACCCTGAGTTGCCCGGCCGGTGCCATCTCGCAAATTTTCACCAACCTGCTGATGAACTCCCTGATCCATGGTTTTGAAGAGATGGAAGAAGGCAATATCAACATCACTGTGGTGGATGAAGGCAATGTGGTAGATATTAATTACGCCGACAACGGCAAAGGCCTGACACCTGAGCAGCTGGAAAAACTGTTCCACCCGTTTTTTACCACTAAAAGAGACCAGGGTGGCAGTGGCCTTGGCACCCATATTACCTACAACCTGGTGCGTCAGACGTTAGGCGGCAGCATTCAGGTGAAAAGTGAACCAGGCCATGGTCTGGCGTACCATATCCGCTTTCCAAAAACGTTAAAACGCTCGTAAAAGGCCCGGATGGCTGTGCCCTGGTTGCTGTTATCTTCAGCATCCGGCGCAGCTCCAGCCAACTGCAGGTTGTGCCCCGCCCCGTTACAGGTATACTGTTTTTTTTGCCAGGATCTGATGTGAAGTGAGTTATGTGGTTTAAAAATCTGCGTGTTTATCAAATTACCGAACCGTTAAATCTGCAAGCCGAAGCACTGGAACGCGCTTTGCAAGAGCATAAGTTTAGCCCTTGCACCGGCCAGGAAGCAGTGAAAATGGGCTTTACCTACCCACTGCACCACAGCATTAAACAATATCACCATCAGCAGGGTCATCTGCATTTATTCGCAGTAAAACGCCAGGAAAAAGTGTTACCTGCTGCAGTAGTGAATGAAGAGCTGCAACCCAAAATTGACGCGCTGGAAGCCGAAAAAGGCCGGCCACTGGGTCGCAAAGAAAAGAACGCACTCAAAGAAGAGCTGATCCAGATGCTGCTGCCGCGGGCATTTAGTCGCTCCAGTGTCACTACTGCACTTTATGACGAGCAGAATCAGTGGTTTATTGTGAATAGCAGCTCAGCTGGCCGCGCAGAAGAAGTGTTAAGTCTGGTGCGTAAGGCCTTAGGCTCTCTGCCTGCATTGCCCTGGATTGACCAGAACCAGTTGAATCTGGCGATGCAACAATGGTTGACCAACAAAGGTTTGCCTCAGGGTTTTGTGCTTGGCAACGAAGCTGAACTCAAAGCACCGGATGAAGAAGGCGCCAAAGTGAAATTCAGCAATCACCTGTTAAGCGCAGCTGAAGTGCAAAGTCATCTGGAAGATAAGCTGGTAACCAAACTGGAGCTGGCGCAGGAAAACCAAATCAGTCTGATGGTTTGTGACGATGGCAGCCTGAAAAAACTGCGTTTTCATGAAATGCTGACAGAAAGCAACGACGAATTAGGCTGGGATGATATGGTATTGCGTCTTGATGCCGATTTGCTGGTGATGGCCAACGAGCTGGCTTCGGTATTAAAGGCGGTTCGTCAGGCGGTGAGTGCCGAATAACAGCAGTGCCGCAGCCCGTAATAAAGCCACTTGTGCACAAGTGGCTTTTTTTATTTTCCAGGCGTTGAAAACGCTGTGCTAACAGATCTGTTTAACCTCAAAGCACCCATTCATCGCCATAGCTCAGTTACATAAAAATTGCTTTGGCATCAGCAACAGCTGCAGCTATCTGAGCGTCCTGCATAAAATCGCGGTTTGGAATAAGCCCTTGTTTCAGGTAGTGTTCTATCAATCTATCGCTATCTCGTCTGTCACGGTAATACCCCAGAGATAACAAACCAAGCCGGACAAAATCTGTATATTGCACAGTCTCCTGGCACAAAGGCTGACGCCACTGACTGACCACTTCAATAAAAGCATCGGCAAAGCCCCAGTGCCGCATAATAGCCACGCCAATACGGGAAGCCAGCTCATCTGTTGCTTTACGCAAAAATTCCGGCTCAGCAAACACTTCCGGGTACTTTTCCGCTTCTACCAGAATGGGTAACACGCCAATACGGTGCACCAAAGCAGCCAATGTCAGGGTATCCAGATTCAGGCTGTCGTGTTTATGCTGGGGTAAATACAGTTTCAGGCAGGCCATAGCCACGCAGGTGACATGCACTGTGTCGCGCCATAAATCAGCCATAGTGGCAGCAACTTCGGCGGTATGACTGACAAACAGCTGCTCCAGCGCCATGGCGGTAGCAATATTTTTCACCTGACTCAGACCAATACGGGTGACAGCCTGATTCAGCGTCGACACTTTGATACTGCGACCGATAAAAGCGCTGTTGGCAATTTTGATCATCCGGGCAGCCAGCGCCGGATCCAGGGCTATCACTTCAGACATCGCATGCAGGTTAATATCCGGGTCATCAGCCGCCTGGCGCACCCTTACCGCAATTTCCGGTAAGGTTGGCAATACCAGCATATTGGTAGCCAGTTTTTCCATTAATAATGTCATCAATGCATGTTGTACAGACATATCAGTTCCCTTGTTGTGCAAGCGCAGCCCAGTGCTGACAGATAGTGGCTATTTCGCTGTCACTATAAGGCAAGGCAGGGCATTTGCCCCAAACCGGCGCTGGCCAGGCCGGGTCGGTGTTAAAACGAGCGATGTGATGCAGATGTAATTGCGGCACCATATTACCAAGCGCAGCCACATTGAGTTTGTCAGGCTCAAACTCTTGCCTTAACAACAAACTGAGCAGGCTGCTTTCCTGCCACAATAACTGCTGATCTGTACTGTTTAAATCGATAATATCACGGGCACCACTGCGTCTTGGCACCAGCAAGAACCAGGGGTAATTTTTATCGTTAATTAATCTGAGTTGGCACAAAGGCCAGTCCGCCAGCCAGACAGAATCTTTGGCCAGTTGCGGATGTAATTCAAACTGCTGATCCATATAGTCTCTTTGCCTGCTTCAGGCCTGCACTTCCGATTTAGGCCGGACAGATTGTTGCATTCTGCTGATCAACAACTGACAAGCCATGGTATCCGCTGTTTTTGCCGACAGCTCCAACTCTGCTGCCAGCTGGGTGATTTCCGGGAATCCCATACTGCCGGCACAACCTTTCAGGCTATGGGCTTCATATTGTAATTTTGCCAAATCGCCTTGTTGCTGCAATTGTTGCAACTCAGCAAGCTGGGACGGTAAACGTTCGGCAAAATCACGTTTTAACGCAATAATGGCCGGGTCCTGCTCCAAACGCAGCGCCAGCTCTTCTTCCAAAGTGCGCTCTTTGTGAGTGTATTGTTTGATCATGGCGTAAAAGTCCTTTTGTACTATGGGTTTGGCCAGCAGCGCCTGACATCCGGCCTGCAGATACCTTTGATGATCTTCGCGCATTACGTTGGCCGTCAGGGCAATAATCGGCACATCAATACCAGCATGACGGATCAGCCTGGTGGCCTCTTCCCCGCCCATTTCCGGCATTTGCATATCCATAAACACCAGATCAAATTCATGCCGCAATAGCTGCTCTACGGCCTGGTGGCCATTAGAAACCATGGTAAATTCTGCAGCTATTTTACGCAGTAAAACCGACACCAGCAGCTGATTGTCGGTATTATCCTCGGCCACCAGCACTTTCACCTTATGGCTGTGAATGGTTTCAGGCTCAGGGTTTTGCTCTTGCGGCGGCTGATAACTGTCGACCAGGCTCAGATGCTGGGTTTCACAGTTCATCACAATTTCAAAACAGCTGCCAATGCCCTTCACACTTTCAACTTTAATGTCACCCTGCATTTCCTGCATCAGTTTTTTCGAAATCACCAGGCCAAGACCAGTACCGCCAAAATTCCGGGTGACAGTCGCATCGGCCTGCACAAAAGGCTGAAACAGCTTACTCAGCTCTTCCGGTGTCATGCCTATGCCGGTGTCTTTAATTTTGATCACCAGCTGCTCCTGCCCCACCAGATAACTGACATGGATCACCACTTTGCCACGTTGGGTGAACTTCAGCGCATTACTGGTGAGATTTAATAACACCTGGCGGAACCTGAGTTCGTCAGTGCGTAAAAACTGCGGCAGCGGATAATTCAGCTCCAGCAAACACTGTAAATCTTTGGCCTCTGCCTGACTGCGGGTTTGCTGATAAATATCGTCCAGCATTTGCAGAAAGTTAAAGGTTTGGCTGGATAACTCCAATTTTTCCGCTTCAATTTTGGACAAATCCAGAATGTCATTAATCAGACTCAATAAGTGATCACCGCTTCTGAGCACCCGCTGCAGATAATCCGCCAGTTTATCTTTGTCTGTCTCTACCAGTGCCTGTTCGCTAAAACCAATGATGGCGGTGAGTGGTGTGCGGATTTCATGGCTCATATTGGCCAGAAACACACTTTTGAGTCTGTTGGCCTGCTCAGCCGTTTCGCGTGCCTGAATCAATTCCTGGTTGGCCTGGGCCAGATTACTGTTGGCAAGCGCTAAGTCCTGGGTTCTTTGCTGTACTTTGTCTTCCAGCAACTGTTTATAAGCCCGTTCACGCTCACGATACACCCGAAGCTGGCGCACCATCACGTTAAAAGCAGCAAACATATCACCCAGTTCATCCTGTTTTTTCACTGTCAATAAGGTACTGAGATCACCACGCCCCACCGCAGTTTTGGCTTCGGTCAGCACTTTGATAGGTTCAAAAATATATTTCACCAGCAGCCAGTAACACAGTAAGGGCAAGCCGATCGCAAAAATCAGACTGCCACTAAACAGCCACAGCGGTAACAGTGCATGCTCCGCCAGTAATTCCTTTTCATCCAGTGCGCTTAATAAAATAAAGTCACCCGGTAACTGACTGGCCAGCACCAGCATAGGTTTACCGAGCAAAGTAACTTCGTGCAGCCGATCTGAATGCACAGCTTGTTGAATTTGACGGAAATTCGTGGGCGCAAAAGCACTACCAATCAGATTGACCTTGTCTGAATAAGCAATCACCCCTGTGTTACTGACCAGTAAGTTGACGTGTTGATTCAGCAACTTATTTTGTACAACCAGATCCAGCAGCCGCAGATCCAGGCTGACCACCAGATAACCCCAGAGCCGGTTTAAATCGGCGCTGCTTTGGGCTGGCTGATAAATTTTTTGCGCCACCACCACTTTGAGTTCATTCAGCTCGGTTTCGCGCGCAATAAAAATACCCTGATCGTCCACCATGGCCTGTAAAAACGAAAAATAATTACTGCGAAAGCGCTGATTGCCCTGATTAGGCAAATGCAAAGCCGGCACCGATACACTGATTTCACCGTTGAGTTTTAATAACCGGATTTGTTGCAGGTCATTGTCGCGCTGCTGCATCCGCTCCAGCAATAACGCAAGCGCCTCAGCATCGGCCGGGCTACCGGTTTTCAGATATTGTTGCAGCTGCTCTGTTTGCACCAGGGTCGATAGCAGGTGCTGCTGACCGCCAAAAAACTGTTCTACTTTTTGTTGTTGCCCGGCCAGATGACGTGCCACCTGAATATAGGCCTGCTGGGTATAACTGGAGGTACTGAAATGGTAAGCAAGATAGCCGAACAACACTGTGGGCAGCACCAATAACGGAAACATGTATATCACCAGCGTTTCGCGTAATCTCATCTGTGCCTGTGTCCGTTACCAAGGTGTTGATTCTTTGATGTATGCAGCATACCGAGCTATGGAGCCGCTCACAACAGCTTTATCAGGCTATTGTATGCTCAGGCTTTTAAATGAGTTTTTTATCAACTGTCCCGCAGTCCGGTCAGTGCAAGCTTTGCGAAAAATTGGTAACTTTGCTACCGGTAACGCAAAAACCTGAGCGTCCATTGACTATTGCTACAAGGCTCATAACGCCAATAAATATTTTTGAAGGCGCGACCTCAGATCGCCTGAAAAGCAAAAAACAGTCACTGAGGCAGCTGTAGAGAAAGCCTGGTTTTATAAAAGCAAACAGGGCCTTGCGGTGCAAAACCCTGCCTATCTCAATCATTACGCCTGATATAAAGTTTCTATCCAGCGCTTTTCGGTAATAAAGTTCCAGTGCCAGCTTTTGTATTTTTCCCCCAACCCTTTAGCAATAGCCTGATCCAGCGTCAGACCAGCTTTTTTGTATGATTGCACCAGTGCCAGGGTTTCTTCCATCATCTGCAGACTCTGTTGTAATCCGGCTTTATTGGTTAAATCACCATGGCCAGGGATCACCTTGGTATTGTCATCAATACGTGCAATCAACTGTCGGGTATTTTCAATATAACCGGCAATAGAACCTCCGCTTTTCAGGTCAATAAAAGGAAAACGGCCGGCAAACATTAAATCGCCGGTGTGCAGCACATTGGCTTGTTTAAACCAAACAACAACATCGCCGTCAGTATGACTGACCGGCATTGGAATCAGCTCCAGCTCGACGTTGTTGAGCATCAGCTGTAGTGGTTGTTGCAACAGCACTGTCGGCAGGCCTTTTTTATCAAACTTGTCGTCAGCATTTAAACGCTGATAGACATTCTGATGCGCAATAATAGCCACGCCCTGCCCCAGCACCTTATTGCCGCTGACATGATCGGCATGGTGGTGTGTATTGACCAGAGTAGCAATCTTGCCGTTAGCGGAGATCTGCTGCAGTTTGGCGTTAATTTTGCCGGCAAGCTCGGCAAACTGTGCATCCACCAGTAATACCCCCTGCGGCCCTGTTACTGCAGCCATATTGCCGCCTGAGCCGGTCAGCATATAAATATGCTCCGCTACCGCCTTCGCTTCAATCTGCACTTTGGCGTAACGATCTTCTTCTTTTGCTGACACCGCAGCACTGAGCAATAACAACATCAGATAAATAACACGCATCAATACAATCCTCCGTGGTGGCTAAGTGCCAGACCGGCCTTTCAGATCCCGGTCATGTGGCTGAGGGTTACAGGGTTGGAATTTATGTGGTTGACGACCATCAGGTTCAGATTTTTCTAACATAATGACCAGACAAGGACAATACACAAATCATCACAGGCTGGATCAGCAGAAAAGTGAAGTTCTGAGCAGTACAGATCAAGCAGCGGCCTGCTGTTTTACAGACAAGCCGCTATGAAAGGAGGGAATTAACGCAGGTAATGTGCTGCCAGTGCCACTACAGGTGCAGCCGAAGGTTTACCATGCTGCCAGTCGCCGCCATCAACGCCACTACCGGCAATATCAATATGCACATAAGGCAGCGGTGTTGCATGCTGCGCTGATGCCTGATCCAAACCAGCTGCCACCACCAGAAATGCCATTGGGAACTGGTGGCCACGTGCTGTCACTGAAGATGGTGCATTATTGCAACTTAGCACATCATCGGCGCAGCTACGGGCTTTAATAAAGTGAAAATCTTCACGGCGGCTGCGTGATACTTCGCTCGGATCCCCCCAGATATCACCGGCCTTGGCCAGCGAGGCGGACAGTTGACGCGACAATGCAGCACCGTTTTCCACCAGTGCCGTATAAGGCCCAACAGCGCGGGCAGCATGACCTGTTAAAGTGGCCACTGAAAACAAGGTTGGATTCACACACTTAGTCGCATCTTCTCTTAAATGCGACATCAGATCCGCCAATACCAGCCGGCCTTCGGCGTCGGTATTGCCAATCCGAACCCGCACCCCGGCGTGGCTTTTAATAATTTCATCAGGTACAAAAGCGTCAGAGCCAATGCTGTTACGCACGGCGCCAATTTCGGCAATAACACGAATTCCTTTTGGTTTTAGCAGCGCAATAGTCTGCATAAAACCGGCAACAGCAGCAGCACCGCCTTTATCGCGGCTCATACCGGCCATACCACCGTTAATTTTTAAGTCTGCTCCGCCTGTGTCGTAGACCAGACCTTTACCGGCAAACAATAAAGTTTCGGTGATATCACCTTCTCCACAATACTCCAGCCGGATCACCGCAGGCTTGTGTCTGTCTACCTGCAAGGAGCTACGGGCAACCGCCATTAATAACGGATAGTCGGCTAACAGCTTATCAATGTCAGTTTCTACCTGTACCTGCACTGCGCTGCCGTCAAAGGCCTGCACGCAATAGTCGGCAAAACGTCTTGGTGCCATCCGCTCAGGCTCTGTACCGCATAAGTCGCGGGCCAGACGACGACCAGCTTCCACCGCATGTAAATATTCAGCTTCCTGCACAGTAATACCAACCAGGCCAATACGGCTAACTGGTTCAACTTTTGCCTCACCCAGCGCTTCACGCCCTTCCAGTGGCTGCCACAGGGCCTGCGCCATAGCCAGATAGACCACTTCAGTGGCTTTGGCATAAGTCTCACCTGCCGGCAGCTGCACCCAGACCACAGGCTGGCGGGCACCTGCTGATTTGGCAAGCTGAGCCGCCTGCTTGGCAACATCAGCAAAACAGCGCACGTCATCAAAATCGCGATTTAGTGGGCCTGTTGGTGCGATAATCAGTTTTTGCCCCGGCACCAGCGCACAATGCAATAACAGCGTTTCTTTGCCAACACGTTGGTCAATCAGTGCCGCCTGCTGAATAAATTGACTCAGCGCAGTATCCGGTACTGCAGCGGCATCAGTGGCCACAATAATAAATGCATCGGCATCGGCGGCCGATAAAGCTGCAGCAACCGCAGTTACCGCATAAGGAATAGGTAAAGCCATTGTTTTCATTATCCTTCTGCTGAAAGTTCCGGCATTATCCGGCAGTGCAAGTCACAGTACAAGAAGGCACAACATGACTCTTTTTCACAGTGTCAGCACTTCGCTACAAAACCAGCTGTGTTGTCCAAGCCTGTATCCGGGCAAACTTTCGTGAGTTCAGTTCATCACACCCAAAGGTACTGTGTGTCAGAGATTGTGGTTATCAAGACGCAGCCACAGGTGAATGGTTTAAGCTGAGGGTTCAAAATGGCTTTTGGCTTGATCAAATCGAAACTGTGTTTTTTTGCCAGCAAAAACACAGCTAACCAATGTTCGGGCTATCAGTGCTGACGCGCAAGTCCGGATTTTGTCGCTGCAGGACACAAAAACATAAAGGCCGGTACAAATACCGGCCTTTTTTAACTCAGATAATTTTATTATCCTGCCACTCTTTTTCTTTGCGCATCCGCTCCTGCCGTTTTTCACAAGGCGTATCACAGTCACAGGCCTTTTCGATGCCAAGGGCACCTAAACCACCACAACTACCAGCAATAGTTTTACGTTGCACCATATAACCAATTGCCATAGCTGCAAATACCACCAGCATAACCACAAAAGTAAGGATAAAAACTTCCATCACAACCTCTCACAGCACCATGCCAAGCCCGATGCGCTGGCGTAATCAAGGGCGCCATTGTAACAATTTTCTGAGTCGAACCCCAACTCAATTTACCACTGTTCCTGAAGACACCGATAACGACATCACTGCCACAGCGCAGTCTGGCAGCTTTAGCGCTGACTCACAGGCAAAAAAAAAGCCAACCTGACGGTTGGCTTTTTTGTCTTCAGTGATTAACCACCAAAGTCATCCAGCAGGATGTTGTCATCTTCTACGCCTAAATCTTTCAGCATATTGATAACGGCTTTGTTCATCATTGGTGGACCACACATGTAAAATTCACAGTCTTCCGGAGCTTTGTGATTTTTCAGGTAGTTTTCATAAATGACGTTGTGGATAAAGCCGGTGTAGCCAGTCCAGTTGTCTTCCGGTTGTGGATCAGACAAGGCTACATGCCACTTAAAGTTTTCGTTTTCCGCCTGCAACATATCAAAATCTTCAACATAGAACATTTCGCGTTTTGAGCGGGCACCATACCAGAAGCTGATTTTGCGTTTTGATTTTAACCGGCGCAGCTGGTCAAAAATGTGTGAACGCATTGGCGCCATACCGGCACCACCACCGATAAACACCATTTCTGCATCTGTGTCTTTGGCGAAGAACTCACCAAATGGACCAGAAATCGTCACTTTATCACCGGCCTTCAGGCTCCAGATGTACGAAGACATTTTACCGCATGGCAGCGTCAGGTTGTTTGGCGGAGGTGTTGCGATCCGCACGTTTAACATGATGATGCCTTCTTCTTCCGGATAGTTTGCCATCGAGTAAGCACGAATGGTTTCTTCGTCTACTTTTGACTCTAAAGTGAAGAACTTAAAGCGCTCCCAATCACCACGGTATTCCGCCGGGATATCAAAATCGGCATATTTCACATGGTGAGCCGGAGCTTCAATCTGAATATAACCACCGGCACGGAATGGTACAGACTCACCATCAGGGATCTGTAACTTCAGCTCTTTGATAAAAGTGGCTTTATTGTCGTTAGAAATAACAGTACAAGCCCACTTTTTGATACCAAAAATTTCCGGTTCAACTTCAATGTCCATGTCTGTTTTCACAGCCACCTGACAAGCCAAACGGCAACCTTCACGGCGTTCACCTTTGGTCAGGTGACCAAATTCAACAGGTAATACGTCACCGCCACCTGAATGCACGTGAACACGGCACTGGCCACAAGAACCACCACCACCACAGGCTGATGACAGGAAAATACCCTTGTCAGCCAACACGCCTAACAATTTACCGCCAGCGCTTGTTTTAATTGCTTTGCTTGGATCACCGTTAATGCTGATGGTGATTTCACCTGAAGATACCAGTTTTGCCTTGGCTGCCAGAATCATGACAACCAGAGCAACCACCAGTAAGGTGAACATGCCAACACCAAGCAGAATTTGCGAATCAATCATAATGTTTTCCTTTCAATCGGCTTTACAACGACACGCCGGAGAAGGACATAAAGCCCAATCCCATCAAACCAACCATAATAAAGCGCGAACCTAAACCACGCAGTGCGTGTGGCATATCGGCATATTTCAGTTTTTCACTGACAGCTGCCATCAGGGTAATAGCCAGAGTCCAGCCAATACCACTGCCTAAACCAAACACCACACTTTCACCAAAGTTGTAATCACGCTCAACCATAAAGGCTACACCACCAAAAATGGCGCAGTTTACCGTGATTAAAGGCAGGAAAATGCCCAGGGCGTTGTAAAGCGCAGGCACGTATTTATCCAGAAACATTTCAAGCACCTGAACCAGGGCCGCGATTACACCGATATAGGTGATAAAACCGAGGAAGCTCAGATCTGCATCAGGAAAACCTAACCAGGCCAAGGCACCAGGCGCCAGCAACTTGTGGTAAACAATCTGGTTTACCGGCACCGCAAGTGCAAGTACCACAGTTACCGCAATACCTAAACTGAATGCAGTTTTGATCTGCTTGGAAATAGCGATAAAAGTACACATACCGAGGAAAAACGATAACGCTAAGTTATCGATAAACACGGCACGGACAAACAAACTTAAATAATGTTCCATGTCATGGCTCCTTAGTGTTTCTCTTGTTGCTCAGGACGGAAAGTCCGCAACACCCAGATAAACAGGCCGATAATGAAGAATGCACTTGGAGGCATTAACAACAGACCCATTGGCTGATACCAGCCGCCAGCACTGATCAGAGGCAGAATTTCTACGCCCATTAAAGTGCCTGAACCAAAGAGTTCGCGAATGACCGCAACAATCACCAGCAGCACTGTGTAACCTAAACCGTTACCGATACCATCCAGGAATGACATCAGTGGTGGGCTTTTCATGGCATAGGCTTCAGCACGCCCCATCACGATACAGTTGGTAATGATCAAACCAACAAAAACTGACAGCTCTTTTGCTACGTTGTAGGCATAAGCTTTCAGAATTTGGTCTACCACGATAACCAAAGACGCAATAATGGTCATTTGCACAATGATCCGCACACTGGATGGAATATGGTTACGGATCATTGAAATGAACATACTGGAGAAAGCTGTTACTAAGGTCAGGGCTACACCCATGACCAAAGCTTTTTCCAGTTTGGTTGTTACTGCCAGTGCAGAACAAATACCCAGTACCTGCAATGCAATTGGGTTATTAGCAAACACTGGTCCAAAGACAAGTGCCTTCATTTCTTTTGCATTAGCCATTGTTTAATGCTCCTTGACGAACTTTAGCCAGGAATGGGGCAAAGCCTTTGGCACCGGTCCAGAATTCGAACGTATATTGAACACCATTGCTGGTTAATGTGGCACCTGATAAACCATCAACATCAGTCACTGAATCCGGTGCTGCGTTACCTGGTTTGAGTACCTTGATGGCTGGATTGCCGGCTTCATCAGTAATTTTCTTGCCAACAAACTGTGCAACCCATTTTGGATTCTGAACTTCGCCACCTAAACCAGGGGTTTCGGCATGTTCATAGAAGTTCACACCTTTAATGGTGGTGCCATCTACATCCAATGCTAAAAACGCATGCATTGTTGACCACAGACCATAACCATGCACCGGCAGTACGATGGCAGATAACTTGCCAGATTCAATACCGTCGTTATAGGCAAAGTAAACAGGCGCCACTTTTGCACGGCGTTTAATTGAAGCTTTGTCATCCGCTGCAGCCAGTGCATCACTGAGTGCAGTGTCTTTCATTGCCTTACGGTAGTCATATTTAGTTGGGTCCTGGTCGACAAATTCGCCGGTATCCAGGTCCACTAAACGTTCTTTGACATGCTTGGCAAACAATGTTTTCACGTCATCGCCAGTCAAAAGACCAGTAGCAACCAGAATGTTTTTCTGTGCATCCACCAGTTTGTTTTCAACTTGCTTAGGACGTAACTGAACAGCAGCTGTGGCAACAATAATCGCACAAACTAAACATAAGCCAATGACAACACCAAAGGTTTTGCCGATGCTTTCGTTATTATTAGACATTACGTGCCAGCCTCCGCTTGATGTTGCCTTGTGCAACCATAAAATCAAACAATGGTGCGAACAGGTTAGCGAACAGAATCGCCAGCATCATGCCTTCCGGATATGCCGGGTTCACCACACGAATCATCACAACCATAAAACCAATTAAAATGCCGTAAGCCCATTTACCTGAATCGGTAAAAGATGCAGATACCGGATCTGTTGCCATAAAGAACATACCGATGGCAAAACCACCCAGCACCACATGCCAGTACCAAGGCATAGCAAACATAGCGTTGGTGTCTGAACCAATGATGTTAAACATAGTGGCAAAGAACACTGTACCGACCATCACGCCGGCAACAATACGCCATGAGGCGATACGGAAATAAATCAGTGCTAAACCACCAATCATCAGCGCCAGAGTAGAAGTTTCACCAACAGAACCTGGGATAAAACCGTAGAAAGCGTCCCACCACTGCTGGTTGATAGACCAATCTGTCACTTCACCATTGGCAGCTTTTGACAACCAGGTTGCACCGGCATAACCGTCAGCCACAGTCCATACTTTGTCCCCTGAAATTTGTGCAGGGTAGGCAAAAAACAGGAAAGCACGGCCCGCTAAAGCAGGGTTTAAGAAGTTACGGCCTGTGCCGCCAAACACTTCTTTGGCAATAACGATACCAAAGGTAATACCTAAAGCGGCTTGCCACAGTGGAATAGTTGCAGGCAGGATCAGTGCAAACAAAATAGAAGAAACGAAGAAACCTTCGTTAATTTCGTGCTTACGGATAGAAGCAAACAACACTTCCCAGAAACCACCAACCACAAAGACTGTTGCATAAATAGGCAGGAACCAGCAGGCACCGTACCACATTTTGCTGCCCCAGCCGGATTCAGCGGTTAACTCACCACCCAGCATATGGAACAAGGCAACCTGCCAGGTGTCCGGCAGAGTAACAGTGGCAGACAACACAGAAGCAGCCTGGTGACCAATGTTAAACATGCCAAAGAACATGGCAGGGAATAACATTAACCAGACAAAAATCATGATCCGTTTCAGGTCGATACTGTCGCGCACGTGAGTGGCAGACTTCGTTACCTTACCTGGTGTATACAGAATAGTGGCAACAGCTTCATATAAGGCATACCACTTTTCATACTTGCCGCCCTTTTCAAAGTTCGGCTCAATACTTTCTAAATAATGCTTTAAACTCATCTTAGCCTTCCTTCTGGATGGTCGTCAGAGCATTACGCAGTGCCACACCGTAGTCATATTTACCAGGGCAGACAAAGGTACATAACGCTAAGTCTTCTTCATCCAGTTCCAAACAACCTAAGGAAATTGCACCATCGGTGTCGCCTACCAATAAATCGCGCAACAACAAAGTTGGCAAAATATCCAGTGGCATCACACGCTCATAGTTGCCGATTGGCACCATGGCACGGTCTGAACCGTTGGTGGTGGTTGTCATGTTGAACAGGCGCTTAGGCGACAAATGCGATAAGTAAGCACGTGTCACAGAAAACTTCTGTGCACCTGGTGCAATCCAGCCTAAAAACTCTTTTTCGTAACCTTCAGCCAGCACTGACAGCTGGTTGTGGAAACGGCCAAGGTAAGCGTGAACACCAGTCGCCACTTTACCTGCTAACACCGAACCTGAAATGATACGGTGTTGGCCTTCAGCCAGCTCACCATTGGTCAGGTCAGCAGTCGCAGCACCAAGTACGGTTTTGATTAAACGTGGATTTTTCACAACGGGACCGGCCAGGGAAATCACACGGCTGGTATCGAGCTGACCTGTGGTAAACAATTTACCTATGGCAATCACGTCCTGATAGTTGATGTGCCAAACAATTTTGGTCATCGACACCGGCTCAAGGAAGTGAATATGAGTGCCTGGTAAACCGGCAGGATGCGGGCCGGCAAACTCTTCTACCTGAACCTTGGCTGGAGCACTGATTTGTGCACCGGCAGCCTTACATAAAAAGACTTTGGCATCAGAGAGTTGAGTTAACACAGTCAAACCATGCTGGAAAGCGTCTGCTGCAGTGTTGATCACAACTACAGGGTCTGCTGCCAGTGGATTGGTATCCATTGCAGTGACAAAAATAGCACGAGGAGTGCTGTCAATTGCCGGGATCTGGCTGAACGGACGAGTGCGGAACGCAGTCCATAAACCTGAATCCAGTAATTGTTTTTTCACTGTTGCTGCATCTAAACCGGCAAGTTTATCTGCAGAAAACGCAGTAAACTCAACAGCTTCGTTGCTACCATCTGCTTCGATAACCACAGATTGCAGCACACGTTTAGCACCACGGTTGATGTGAGTAACGGTACCGGAAATGGCGGCAGTAAATTTAACGCCAGGATTTTTTTTGTCTTCAAAAAGACCCTGACCTTTTTTTACTTTATCGCCAACCTCAACCAGCATGGTTGGACGCATACCGACATACTCTTCACCCAGTACAGCGACCGATTTGACAGCAGGACCGTCATGAATCACTTGTTTAGGACTGCCCGAAAGGGGAATGTCCAATCCTTTTTTGATTTTAATCATACGTACTTGCACTACTTTAACGGGAAGAAACAGGGCCTGGTTTTTCAGCTGCTCGCCTGGCAGCGCACCTGGCGAAATTGGGCTGAAATTCAACCTGATTTCACCAGATACACGTACATAGCGGCGGATTTTAGCATTAAACCCACAGGCCAGCTATGATAAATAACAAAATTCTGTCGCACTTTGGACAGCTGCAGCCAAGTGTAGTCAAGTTTCGATCCTTTGCCTGATAAAGCCGGATGATCCCAGAATTCACTGTATTTATTCTGATATTGCTGTGAAGCCGCCAGTTTTTGTTGTTATTTTTTTACCCACTTGCGCAAACAAAAGCCGCCAAAGTGGCGGCTTTGTTATCTTAAGCTAAATTAGCAAGGGTCACCATCGGTGAAACATCCGCGTCGTAGTCGACGTGGCTGTAACCAAAGCCAAACAAGCGTAAGAATTCCTGATGATAACCTTTATAGTCAGTTAATTCATCAATGTTGTCAGTCTGAACCCGATCCCACAGCTCAGCCACTCTGGCCTGAATATGCGCAGAAAGCTCTTTACCATCCATCCGCAGACGACCAGCTTCATCCAGCTGACGACCCGGGTTATACAGGCAGCTTTGGAACAAACCGTAGATTTGTTCAATACAACCTTCGTGTGTGCCTTCTTCTTTCATCACCCGGTATAACAACGAAATATACAAAGGCATAATAGGAATTGCAGAACTCGCCTGAGTCACCAGCGCCTTTAATGATGCGACATAAGCATGACCTTTTTGCGCTGCCAGCTTATTGGTAATGGCGGCCGCAGCGCGGTCCAAATCTTCTTTGGCACGGCCAATGGTTGCTTTGCCATAAATAGGCCAGGTTAACTCTTTACCAATATAAGTGTATGCAACAGTCTGGCAGTTTTCGGCCAGTACGCCGGCGGCATGCAGCTGATCCAGCCAACGTTCCCAGTCTTCACCGCCCATCACTTTGACAGTGTTAAAAATTTCTTCGTCATTGGCTGGTTCAACTGAGACTTCTTCAATTTCACGTTTGCTGGTGTTCAGGTTTTTTGCGGTATAAGCCTGACCTATAGGCTTTAACACTGAACTGTAAATTTCACCGGTGACAGGGTCTTTTCGACGTGGTGCTGCCAGGCTGTATACCACTAAATCAATTTTACCCATTTCACTTTGGATAATATCAATGGCTTTGGACTTCATTTCATCGGTAAAGGCATCACCGTTTAAGTGTTTGTTCCATAACCCGGCTGCGTCGGCTGCTTTTTCAAAAGCAGCGGTGTTATACCAACCGGCAGAACCTGTTTTACCTTCAGAGGCTTCTTTTTCGAAAAAAATACCTAAGGTTTTTGCACCTGAGCCAAATGCAGCTGTGATCCGTGAAGCCAAACCGTAGCCTGTTGAGGCTCCAATCACTAAAACATTCTTAGGGCCATTGGCCACAGCACCGTGTTTTTTAACGTAATCAATTTGTTCCTGCACATGCTCAGCACAGCCCACCGGGTGAGCATTGGTGCAGATAAATCCACGAATTTTTGGTTGAATAACCATAAGAGCAGAACCTGTAGTTGGTGAAAATTGCCGTTAGTGTAAAACTTTAACACGACAAACAGGTCTGATCAGCATTGAACTGCAGCGAAAAAGCAGTAACCCTGAATAGTTCTGGCGGTCCTGATGGCTAAATCCAGAGCCAATAGCTGTAAAAAGAACAACCCCAACAGCAACAGAAATCAAAAAAGCGCCGAAGCGCTTTTTATCATAATGATGAATTGAAACAGTAAGGCAATACAACAGAGATTGGAGTGATTATTAATCACACAGAACCTCCTGCCTCAAAGGTAAAGGCTGAACCTCTCAGAGTTCGGCTTTTTCGCGTTTGGAGCCGCCAAAACATTTTGGCGAGGCCGGTGGTTTTTCCGCATAATATTCGTACCATTCGGCTGGGGTATAAGTATGTAAAGCCAGTGCATGAATTTTTTCCGCCAGCTCTTCGGCCACCACGGCGTTCACGGCACGGTGGCGCGCCAGTAAACGCATACCATCAAAAGCCGGTGTCACTATCACAACTTTAAAATGGGATTCAGCTCCAGGCGCCACGCTGTGCATATGGCTTTCATCAATCACATCTAAAAAGACCGGATCGAAGGCGCTTAACAATTTCTGCTCTATTGAGGTATGAATTAACATTGCTGTCGTTCCTTCAGGTTGTCTGCTTAATCTGTACTCTAGTTGGCGCGCAGTCGCTTGTCAGCAGCTGTTTGCACGCAAAAAAAGATATTTATTTTCACTTGCCAAAGCGCGTTAAGGCCGTCTATGGCGCCGATTTGATATAACGAAAAGTTAAGTTAAGCCGCACTGAATCTGCCTGCTTTTGTTTCGGTACTCTGTGTTGCCAGAACTGCTGGCAAGGGGCCGCCATCAGCAATAGATCGCCATCTTCGAGCTGCAGACTGAGCTGATGGCCGTCGGTTTTATGTTTTAAATCAAAGCGTCTGCCCTGCCCCAGACTTAAGGATGCAATATCGGGGGCATCACCAAGCTCAGGTTCATCGTCACTGTGCCAGCCCATATGCTCTTCGCCCTGACGGTACAAATTTAATAGCACCGCATTAAATTGCCGGTTCAGTTGCCGGTTCACCCATTGCGTCAGTTGCCATACCAGCGGATGCCAGGCCTGTGGCTGAAAAGTGACACCGGAATAGCGGTAACAACAATGTGGCTCGCCCATCCAAACCTGTAATCTTGGGATCAGCACTGCTTTGCCAAATAGCCACAATTGCGGCTGTTGCCAATCCAATTCCTGTTGCAGCCGGCTCAGATAATGCTGCGCTTTTTCCGTGGGCAGCCATTGTTTCCATAACCACAACTCGGCCTGTGGCAACAGAAACTGTCTGGCTTGCCGCTTCACTGCAGTTTGGTTGTCGCTCTGGAGCAAGTCTGGCAAAATAGCCCCCTTTTTGCTGACTGTTGTGATGTTATGACCAATCTATGCCAAATCGCTGGCCTGAGCCTGTTGCTGGACCGTTATCCGCCCGGGCAGAAAAACCGTAGTTTACAGGCATGGGATGCAGCTGACGAGTTGTTACTGAACACTGTGTTGCCGCTGTTCGGCTCTTCACAATCCCCACACCAGCTGCTATTGCTGAACGATCAGTTTGGCACTTTGGCCTGTGCTTTAGCTCAGTACGCACCGGTACAAAGTTCGGATTCTTATATTTCACAACTGGCCACAGCGCATAATTTTGCACAGAACCAGCTGGATTTAAGCCAGATCACCCAGATCAGCAGTCTGGATCCTTTACCTAAAGCCAGTGTGGTTTTGCTGAAAATCCCTAATAATCACAGCTTTCTGCGTTATCAGCTCAGACAAATCAAACAACAGCTCACCGCAGATACTCAAATTTTTGCCAGTGCCAAAGCCAAAGACATCACACCAAATCTGCTGGCTATTTTTCAGCAGGAACTGGGGCCAACCACAGCGTCGCTGACGGTCAAAAAATGCCGGCTCATTACCAGCCAGATAGACAGCACGCTCCCCTCCCCTGCCACACCGCAGTTTCCGCTGTTATGGCAAGCCGATGGTTTTCAACTGGTCAACCATGCCAATGTATTCTCACGCGAACAGCTGGATATAGGTGCACGCTTTTTACTGCAGCACTTGCCGCTTTGTGCTGCAGGCCAGCATGCCATTGATCTTGGTTGTGGTAACGGTGTGCTTGGCCTTGCCATGCTGCAGCAACAACCAGAGTTGAATCTGACCTTTACCGACGAATCTTATATGGCGGTGGACTCAGCCCGGTTAACCCTTGCTGCGAACAGACCGGAGTTGCTTAGCCAGGCCGACTTTGTGGTGGATGACTGTTTAAGCCTCCAGGCTGATAATTCAGCCGATGTGATCATCTGCAACCCGCCATTTCATCAACAAAATGCGGTCACTGATCATATTGCCTGGCAAATGTTTACCGACGCACGGCGTGTACTGAAAAAAGACGGCAGACTGCGTATTGTCGCCAACCGCCATCTGGCCTACAGCGAAAAACTCGCCCGTTTGTTTGGCGGTTGTATTCATGTAGCCAGTAATGCAAAATTTACCATTCTTGAAGCCATTAAAAGGAAATGAACATGCGTTTTTTAGTTTTAGCATCAATGCTGGCCCTGACCGCCTGTAGCAATCCGGTTCCGTCCTTTATTGTGGCGCCGCAGGTGTTCTGGAATCAGAGCAACCAGCTTAATGGCGTTGCTTTTAGTCTGAATGTTCAGGACAACAGACCAAGCAACGGTACGCTGATCATGCGTGACGGCGATAAAGTAAATTCATATCCAACCAGCAATAATCTGCCACAGCAACTGCAAGACGTGTTAACCGATGCACTGAGCAAACAAGGTGCACAGGTGTCAGGTGCTGAACCTGTGGTGGTGACTATCCAAATCAACCAGCTTGAAGCCAATGCCGAACTGCGCACCGTAGAACACATTGTGAAAAACAATGTAGAGCTGACAGTGTTGATTGAGCGCGAATCAGGCTCTTTTAACAAAAGCTACAGTGGCAAAAGCAGCTTTTCCGGTCCATTTAAGTTAGACACTGCAGTGGCAGAACGTGAACTTCGGGTGTTAACAGAACAAGTGCTTGGCAATCTGCTGCGTGACCCGAGCTGGCAGGAATTTCTGAGGAACTAACCATGTGGAAATCGCTGCTTGCTGTGTTATTGGTTGTCAGTGGTGCCGCTCAGGCGGCCGGTGAGTTTTTGCAAAAAGACAATTTGTTTCCGCGTGTGCGTTTTGAAACTTCGGCCGGCAATATTGTAGTGGAACTGGATCGCAGTAAAGCGCCGCTGACGGTCAATAACTTTTTAAGTTATGTTGAAAAAAAGGCCTACGACGGCACTTTATTCCACCGCCTTGAGCCTGAGTTTGTGTTGCAGGGCGGTGGTTATGACCGGGATTTAAAACCAATCAAAGACTTAAAGCCGGTCTTTAATGAATCCGGTAATGGTGTAAAAAACCGTCTCTACACTATTGCGATGGCCAGACAAAACGATCCACACAGTGGTACCAGCCAGTTTTTCTTTAATTTAAATGACAATCCAAGTCTGGATCCTGGCAAAAACTGGGGTTATGCCGTCTTTGGTTCTGTGGTTGAAGGTACTGAAGTCTTTGATAAGATTAAGACCCTGGAAACCGGCTATAACGAAACTTTAGGCTGGGAAAATGTGCCGAAAAAACCCCTGGTATTAAACCGGGTAATTTTACTGCCAGCCCAATAAAGCCCGCTATACTTGCCCTAACGGTGCCCTTATTTAGCAAATGCTAATAGGGCGCCGGATCATTGAGTCTGCAGTCAGAGACTTGTCGTTAACAGTGAAGTTAACCTCAGCGACCAGGGTCGCCGGTATCAGGGCAAACATCATGTTACAGTCCTTTATTGACGATAAATCACAACAATTGATTTATTTTGTCTCACGCTTTTTCCGCGGCCAATTGCCGCACCGGGAATTACATTTATTTGTCTGGGACACGCTGGAAGAGTGGGCGCAGCTGAAAATCAGCCAGAATATACCAGCCACCTTCCGCGAACAGGTGTTCTGGCATGTGTTGTATCAGCTGGAATTCTGGTCAGAACAGGAACTGCGCCATGACCGGATTTTACGTCGTCAGCTGCAAAATTGTCTGGGCTACTTACGCGGTAAAACCAGATTGCCGCAGGACTGTGTCGGGATCAGACCTTAATACAGCCTGATACCTCCCCAAGCGCCGGCTGACGTCTGCCAACGCCGCTATTTCTGACTACTTTTTCTAACTACTTGTGCCTGTTGCTACTTTCATCTGACCTGCCTCTTTGTTAAGGTGCTGCCTGCATTACATCTGAGATGCCTGGCATCACACCGGAGAATCCCCTGCATGTCTGACGCTGTCACCCCAACCGGTTTTCGGGTTGCTTTGCAACAATACCGCGACATCCGGCTATTTTATATTTTCCTGCTCGGTTGTTCGTCCGGTTTTCCCTGGGTGCTGATTGGTTCGGCCATGAGTGGCTGGCTCAAAGATGCCAATTTATCCCGTGCAGCTATTGGTTACTTTGGTTCTGTCACTGCAGTTTTTGCGCTGAACTTTTTATGGGCTCCGTTGGTTGACCGGCTGCATTTACCCTACTTTCACCGGACTCTTGGACAACGCCGCAGCTGGGTTGTCAGCATGCAGCTACTGATTATGCTGGCCACTTTTGCTATCGCTTTCACCAATCCGGGTTTTAGTTTGTTATGGACTTCATTACTGGCGCTGTTGATTGCAGTTGCAGCCGCCACTCAGGATGTGGCAATTGATGGTTATCGCATTGATATTATTGGTCAAAATGAAAATAAACTGCCGGCAGCTGCCGCTATGGGCGTGATGGGCTGGTGGACTGGGTATTCTTTGCCCGGTTATTTTGCTTTTCATTATGCCGACAGCTGGGGTTGGCCTGCGGTTTATCTGGGTATGGCATTGATGTGGTTGCTGCTGGCCGCTCTGACGCTGATGGTGAAAGAGCCGGCAAGCAACAGGGACTTGCTGCAACAAAAAGCGGCTGAACGTTATCAGAACTCATTACAACACCCAGCCCTGCTGTGGTTAACAGTGACAGTAGTGGAGCCTTTTGCCGAATTTTTCCGCCGTAACGGTATGACACTGGCGCTGCTGCTGATCAGTTTTGTATTTGTCTTTAAACTGGGCGAAGCCTTTTTAGGCCGCATGTCGATCCAGTTTTACCGCGAAGTGGGTTTTAGTAATGAGCAAATTGCCGAGTATTCCAAACTGATTGGCTGGGGCGCAACACTGGTGTTTACGCTACTGGGCAGTTTATTAAATGTGCGCTTTGGTGTGATCAAAGGTTTGGTGTTGGGCGGTATCACGATGGCGGCCAGCAACCTGATGTTTGCCTGGATAGCCGAAGTGGGTCCGGACGAAAATCTGCTGCTGTGGACCATTTTACTGGATAACTTTACCACTGCTTTTTCTATTGTGGCTTTTGTCGCCTTTCTGACCAGTTTTACCGGTGTGGCTTTTTCAGCCAGCCAATATGCGCTACTGGCGTCCATTGGTAATTTTGGCCGCACCACTGTCGCATCCCTCGGCGGTAGCATGGTGGATATGCTGGATGGTAACTGGAGTCTGTTTTTTATTATTACGTCGCTGATGGTGATCCCGGGTTTATTGTTACTGTTTGCCATAGTACAGCAACTGAAAAAACGTCGGGCTATTGCTGAATAAAGCGCCAGAGATACCGGCAAACACAGCCTGACGAGGTATTTCAGGCACAAAAAAGCCGCAAAATTTGCGGCTTTTTTGTATCAGTTGCTGAGTCTTATGCCTGACTCAACACCTGCTTTAATCCGTCCGCTGGGTCTACTTCCAATGCCTGACAATACCGGACAAACTCCACCACATCCAGGCGACGCTCCTGGTTCTCAACTTTTCCAATAAATGAATGTGGGGTACCCAATACTTCAGACAGACTACGCATGGTGTGGCCTTTATCCTGCCTTTGCCGCTTTAACCATAAACACAGTCTCTTGTTCTCGTCAGAAATGACGCTTTTAGTACCTTTCATAACGTTTTCTTCTCCCAGCGTTAATCGCTTTTTTTATGTCAAACACTTCCTGCCAAATCAAAATCCAAACCTTATTGGTGTCCCAATAAGCAATAAATATCAGTTAATTAAACCATAGGATGCGACGAGCGTACAGTTACAGACGTTAAAATTTGTAGCTGCAGACAACCTCGAGGTTTATCTAACTGATATAAAACAAGAAATATGCAAGCTTTACGCAGCGTGTTGCAAAATGCTATACAAACAGCACACAAGCAAAAGACAAATAACATACAACTGTGAAATTGATGTTATAAAATCGGCGTCATATTAGCGCAGAAAGATTTATTGAACCATCGGTACAAAAAAATAAATGCGGAAAAAACAGACAGAACAGACCAGTTCAGAACTTTGCCAGAACTGGTCAAACAGCGGATCAAACGGAAAAGCTGGAACCACAACCACAAGTGGTGGTTGCATTGGGGTTTTGTACGATAAAACGGCTACCTTGTAAGCCTTCGGTGTAATCGACTGTGCCGCCCATCAGATATTGCAAGCTCATCGGATCAACCACCATCACCACACCATTTTTTTCAACAGTGAGGTCGCCATCATTGACCTTTTCATCAAAGGTAAAACCGTATTGAAAACCCGAGCAACCGCCGCCAGTCACATAAACCCGCAGTTTTAACTCCGGATTTTCTTCATCCGTAATGAGCGTAAGCACTTTATTGGCGGCCGCATCCGTAAATTGAATCGGAACCTGAATTTCAGACATTGCTTAACCTCAGCTGGAAAATGGGCGCAAATTATCTAATACCTGACTAATTTATTCAAGTATTTCACCGGGCAACGCTTCATGCCATAACAAGGTTTTGCTGACCTTTGCAGCTTTCTGACCGCGGCTTGCCGGCACGCTGACAGTCACTTCCACTTGTTCGGCATCAAAAGCAGCGGGCAACACAAACTCACCTTCAAAAATCTGAAAATGTTTAAAGCTAAAACGCCGGTCGGCCTTGGCAAAACCGGCCAGTTTTAATAAATCGACGCTGGTTTTTTTACCTTGCCGGATGCCGTGCAACATCAGGCTGATCTGGCCTTTGGCAAAGTTTTTCTGTTTATCCTGCTCAATCAGCACCAGATTAAACTTATAACTGCCAACAGCACTGCCCTTGGTCAGGCTAAAACTTTCAATAATTAAGCTGTTGGCCTGTAAGTCGGGTGAAATAATTTTCTGATAAAAAGCTAACTCTTTGCGGGTATCAAACAACTTTTGTTGTTCGGCTTTTAAGTCTTGTTGCTGCAACTGAATGGTGTTGCGCTCCACCGCCAGCTCTGCGGTCAGATAATCTGTTTGTTTCAGCTGTTGCGCCAAAGCCTGCTCTTTTTGCTGCAATTGCTGTTGTAACAGCTCAAGTTGTTCGCTTTGTTGGCGCAGCTGCTGCACCAGGCTCAGATTGCCCAATTGCCAGCCAGCCAGCGCCGCCACAACGGCTGTTGAGGCAAGCCACACCAGCTGTTTGCGATGCTGCGCCAGCCATAAGCTGAATCGTTGAAGTTTCATCAAAGCACTCAAAGTGTTATGTTTGTCATTTCATTTGGTTATTGCCGGTACTTTAGCATGAAATCCTGGCGATTATGGCTACCACCGCTTAGGCGGCGGCTGGCCTTGCCCGTCACTTCACTCCAGTTATGTCTGCTTGGCCTGGCCGGCGGGTTGATTGCTGCTGCGCTGATTATTTTATTCCGCCTTGCCATTATGGGCATTCAGGCGTTTTATCTTGAGCACAGTGACGACTTTACGTCCTTGCCAGCGCTGGAACGGGTGGTGCTGCCTTTTATTGCGGCAGTGCTTATCAGCCTGCTCGGTTTGCTGATAGGTTTGCGCCATTACCGGCTTGGCATCCCTTTTGTCATCCACCGTATTAAAGTGAAATACGGCATGATGCCGCTGAAAAACACCCTGCATCAGTTTGTCGGCGGTATCACGGCACTATCTGCCGGTTTTTCGGTTGGGCGGGAAGGCCCTTCGGTACATTTGGGCGCTTTTGGCGCTAGCAGCCTGGGCTCTTATCTGCGTTTGCCTTATAACAGCATTCGTATTCTGGCCGGTTGTGGTATTGCCGCCGGTATTTCCGCTTCTTTTAATACTCCTTTGGCTGCTGTTATTTTTGTGATGGAAGTGGTGTTGCGTGAATACCGTATTCATGTGTTTGTGCCCATCATGCTGGCCTCGATGGCAGGAGCCCTGGCCACGCGGGCTGTGTTTGGTGAAGGCAATGATTTAGCCTCTATCACCATGATTTCATTAAGTAACTGGCATCTGCCTTATCTGGCACTCTGCGGTATTGCCATGGGCGTGGTCGCCACCTTTTTTAATAAAAGTCTGATGAAAACCATGACCATTTTTAAAAGCTGGCATCTGGCGTTGCGTCTTGGTCTGGCGGCTTTTGTGACCGCTGGTATTGGGTATCTGGTGCCACAAGCTTTGGGTGCTGAAACCGGTGCTATTCATTATGCGGTGACGGCGCCTGCTGAGCTGACGCTGCTGTTTGCCATTTTCCTCGCAAAAATTATTCTGACCGTCACCGCCCTTGGTCTTGGCGTGCCAGGCGGTATAGTCGGCCCTGTGTTTGGTATAGGCATTGTGATGGGCACTTTATTGGCATTTTTGCCAGGACTGCTGATAGGCGATCATTCAGTGGCCGGCACTTATGCCGTGCTTGGCATGGCCGGTATGATGGCCGCCACTTTGCACGCGCCGCTGGCCGCTTTAATGGCTGTGACCGAACTTGCCGCTAACCCTGAACTTGCGGTGCCCGCTATGCTGGTGATCACTGCCTCTTATGTCACTGCAGTGCAGTTTTTCCAGACTAAATCCATATTCCTGCAGCAACTTGATTTTATGCAGCTGCCCTATAAATTAGCGCCGGCAGACGACGTGCTGCAAAAAGTCGGGGTGCTGGCCATGTTGCAGCAGGATTATCAGGTACTGGAAAATCCAACAGATGCGCAGGTGATCCAGGCACTGGATAGTATGCCGGTGCAACAACCGCTGCTGATCAAACGCAGTTATGCCGTGGATCAACATTACGAGCTGGCCAGTTATGATGTTTCTATGTCGATGACAGGCGAAAGCTCACTGAAGTTTTTACCTGTGGCGGCGCTCAGTCATCAGGCCACTATGGCGGAAGTGTTTGCTGAACTGGGTGACCAGCGTGAAGGTGCAGTGCTGATTTATGATGATGAAGACGCCCATCAGCCCCTTGGTTTAGTGCTGTGGGAACAGGTCCGTAGCTTATTGATGCGGCAAAACAATTTACTGTAACAGGAACAACAATGTCGTTTTTACTGCTGTACAAAGGTTTGCATATAGGTTTTATGGTGGCCTGGTTTGCCGGTATTTTTTATCTGCCCCGTTTGTTTGTCTACCACGCCGGCAATCAATCGGCTGATGTTGATGCCATTTTTAAAGTGATGGAAAGGCGGCTGTTGTATTTTGTCACCCCATTTGCGGTGCTGACGCTGCTGTTTGGATTGCTGCTTATTCACAGCTACGGCGGCGCCTGGTTTAAAGCAAGCAGCTGGTTACATTACAAACTGGTGCTGGTGATTTTTCTGTACGCTTACCACGGTTATTGTTTTAAGCTGCTGGCCGATTTTAAACACAACCGTAACCAAAAAAGCCCACGTTTTTACCGCATTTTTAATGAATTACCTGTGCTGGTGATGTTTGCCATTATTTTATTGGCGGTGATGAAACCTGTCTGATGGCCTTCGTGTTTAGCGCCTGACTTTGTTATACTGCGCGCCAGTTCAGCGGCCTAGTGCCGCTTTCTGTCACTCCAAGCAATAGGCACCCAAGATGAGCTTCAAAGGCGAACATATCCTTTCGGTGAAACAATTCGATCGCGACAGTATTCAACATATATTCCAGATTGCCCAAAGCATGGAACCTTATGCTTACCGTAAAAAGCGCACCACAGTGCTGGACGGCGCCATTCTGGGAAACCTGTTTTTTGAACCCAGCACCCGTACCCGGGTTAGCTTTGGTTGTGCCTTTAACCTCTTGGGCGGCGAAGTCCGCGAAACCACAGGCATGCAGTCGTCAGCTTTATCTAAAGGTGAATCTTTGTTTGACACCGCCCGGGTGATCAGCAGCTACAGCGATGTGATAGCGATGCGCCACCCGCAGGCAGGCTCTGTAGCTGAATTTGCCGAAGGCAGCAGGGTGCCGGTGTTAAACGGCGGTGACGGTGCCAATGAACACCCGACTCAGGCTTTATTGGATTTATTCACCATAGAACGTGAGCTGGCCGCTTCAGCGCAAAAAATTGATGGTATGCACATTGCCATGATTGGCGATTTAAAATTTGGCCGCACCGTACATTCGTTGTCCAAGCTGCTGGCTTTATATAAAAACATCAAATTTACCCTGATAGCACCAAACGAGCTGGCGATGCCGGATGACATTATTGCCACTATTGAAAATGCCGGTCATCAGGTGACTATTACCGATCAGCTGGCCGGCAATATTAATGCCGATATTGTGTACCAGACCCGTATTCAGGAAGAGCGTTTCCCTTCACAGGAAGAAGCCAATAAATACCGTGGTAAGTTCAGGTTAAATCAGCAGATTTATACCCAGCACTGCAAATCCAATACGGTGATTATGCACCCGCTGCCGCGGGATTCGCGCCTTGAAGCAAATGAGCTGGATAACGATCTGAATTTAAACCCGAATCTGGCGATTTTCCGTCAGGCCGACAACGGTGTGCTGGTACGGATGGCGTTATTTGCCTTAACTTTGGGTGTTGAGAACCTAGTCAGCAAATACGAAAAGGATGTGCCCTGGTATTCCAACAAAGGGTACTCCAATAAAGGCTAAGCAGCACAGCACCGGCACTGCATCGAATTGAATCAAATTGCAGAGCTGATTATTTTAACGCGCAGCTCCAGCTGCGCTTTTGCCTTCAGGAATTTTTCTAATGACTACTTTATCTGAACAACTTTTTAGCCGTGCCCAACAAACCATACCTGGTGGCGTGAACTCTCCGGTGCGGGCTTTTAAACATGTGGGTGGTACCCCGGTATTTATCGACCGCGCTGACGGTGCTTATATTTTTGATGTGGATGGCAAACAATATATCGACTATATCGGCTCCTGGGGCCCGATGTTGCTGGGCCACAACCACCCTGCCATCCGTGAAGCTGTGATTCAGGCCGCCGAAAAAGGTTTAAGTTTTGGTGCACCTTGCCCTGCTGAAATTGAAATGGCGGAATTAGTGACATCCTTAGTACCTTCAATGGAAATGGTACGGATGGTGAGTTCAGGCACAGAAGCGACCATGAGCGCAATTCGCCTGGCGCGTGGTTATACCGGCCGCGACACTATTGTGAAGTTTGAAGGTTGTTACCATGGCCATGCCGACTCTTTACTGGTGAAAGCCGGCTCCGGCGCTTTAACTTTAGGCGTGCCCAATTCCCCAGGTGTACCTGCTGATTTTGCCAAATATACCCTGACTTGCGAATTTAATAACCTGGAACAACTCAGTGCTTTATTTGCCGAAAAAGGCGCTGATATCGCCTGTGTGATAGTGGAGCCTGTGGCCGGTAATATGAACTGTATTCCGCCAAAACCAGGTTATCTGCAGGGTTTACGCGATTTATGTGACCAATATGGCGCCGTGCTGATTTTTGATGAAGTCATGACCGGCTTTCGTGTTGCCTTAGGCGGTGCTCAGGCTTATTACGGCGTGAAACCGGATCTGACGACACTGGGCAAAATTATCGGTGGTGGTATGCCGGTGGGCGCTTTTGGCGGCAAAAAAGAAATTATGCACCATATAGCGCCACTTGGCCCTGTGTATCAGGCCGGTACTTTGTCGGGCAACCCTATCGCCATGGCCGCGGGTTTAGCAGCCTTAAAAGAAATCAGCAAAGCCGGTGTTTATGAAACTTTAACCGCTAAAACTTCACAGTTATTGGCTGGTTTAACAGCGGCGGCAGCCAAACATAAGGTGCCGTTTTCAGTGAATCAGGTGGGCGGTATGTTTGGTTTGTTTTTCACCGACAAACAAAATATCAGCAGTTATGCCGAAGCAACCCAATGTGACATTGAAGCTTTTAAGAAGTTTTTCCATTTGATGTTGCAGGAAGGCGTTTATCTGGCACCTTCTGCTTATGAAGCGGGCTTTTTAAGCCTGGCGCACAGCGATGCTGATTTAGCCGCCACTATTGCTGCTGCGGATCGGGCTTTTGCCAAACTGTAAACCACAAGCAAAGTCTGGTGCCTAACAAAAACAAAAGCCGTCATTGTGACGGCTTTTTTGTCGGTTCTGACTGACTTAACCAACCGATATCGGTCTGAATATTGACCTCCGACTGATAATACAAGGCACGCTCGTCAAAGCCGCCAAATAACGCCTGAGGGGTTACAGTTTCAGGTAACGCCAGCTGCTGCACTGTCTGGCTTTGCCAATCCATCTGCCATAACCGGGTTTTGCCCTGCTGCTTCGCGACCCAATAAAGCCCGTCTCTGGTACTCAGCCACTGCTCAGGCACAGTATCACGCCAGTTCAGCTGAACGGGCAGGTTTTGCAATTTTCCATCCGCCCCGGACCATAGCTTTAGCTGGTCCGAACCAAGCTGTTGCAACACCAGCTGCCCGCCTGGCGCACAGCGCACCGCTGTGATATCCGGTAATAACAACTGTGCTTCGCCATTGGACTGTTGTTGCCACAATTGCCAGCCTTTTTCGGTCCATTGGGTAAACAACAAACGCTCATCACAGACGGTCAGCTGCGCAGGGCGGTTAATATCCTGTAACTCCAAACTGCCGTCCGACAAATTCACCTGATACAGCTGCAGGTCAATCAACGCATACAGCCGTTGTTGCCACCACAGCAACTGCTGAACCTGACGCTGCCCCTGAAAATGGGTTAATTGCCGCAGCAACTGTTGCTGATACAACCAAATCTGACTGTTGCCCGAGCGCTCCGACACAAAAGCAATTTGATCGCCCATTGCCGCCAGTCTGGTTTCATTTTTACTGCTATGCAGCCACGGAAGCTGGGTTGTGCCAGGTATAGCAGGGTTTGCTGCCAACACAGGCAGCAGCTGCAGATCGGAGTTATGACCAGTCGCATAAGAGCTGAGCAACTGCTCACCAACCCGCTGTGCTTCGGCAAAACCGGTTTGTGCTGTTTGTAGCCTGATCACCTTGCCGGATGACAACCTGAACTGCAACAAAGCTTCGGTCGAACTTAACAACAAGGTATTGTGCTGCCACAGACTCAGATCGGTAATGTCAAAAGCAAAATCCTTCAGCCAGCG
This sequence comes from Rheinheimera sp., assembly GCA_003543135.1. Taxonomy (GTDB): domain Bacteria; phylum Pseudomonadota; class Gammaproteobacteria; order Enterobacterales; family Alteromonadaceae; genus Pararheinheimera. The sequence goes on along the minus strand of DPJG01000010.1, from coordinate 175,047 downwards.
AATAGAATGCAAAGCAAGGTCAAACTGAAACAAAGAGTCTGAATAAAAGTCTTTTTCCACCACCAGATACAACTGCCCGTCTTGAGCCAGTAAGTGTCTGGGCCTGCGGTATTGTGCTGCAAACTGATATAACAGCTCTGCTGCTTTGCCTTTGTTTAAATCTGACAGTTGCTGTTGCCAGATCTGCACCTGCCCCGTCTCTTTATCTTGTGCCAGCCAGTATAAACGCCCGCCGTCCAGCGCCAGGCCATGACTCACCACTTGTTGGCACGGCATCAGCATTTCGCTCTGGTGTGTTGCTAAATCAATATGCTGGCGGTAAAAATGACACTGGCCATTTTTTTCCGCCTGAAACAGAAAAAAGTCGGTATTCAGCCAAACAGCGCGACTGATAGTGCTAAAGCCCTGTGCAGCCACAACTTTTTTATGGCTTTTGCTATGATGCGCTAACCAGTGCCATTCAGACTGGTCCGGCGCCTGATATTGATAAAATATCCACTGCTGGGCCGGCGACCACAAAGCTGCCCGCTCCTGCCCTTTGAGCGCACTAAAATTCACCATTTTGTTGTAAACCGGCTGACGCGCCTGCATACCGGCATGAACTAAAAACAGCGCAAAACCGACAAATAAACACAGCAGTAGCACAGTACTTGCCACTAAATGAGGCCAGCGTTTGGGAACTTCATAGGGTGGCTGGGGGACAGGCACTGCAACCGGGACCTGCTCAGCGTGCTCCGGATGCATCCGGGCTTCCGGCCATAATAAGGGGGGGGCTTGCAAGGATTCAGCTGGCAATACCGCTGTCGGCAACATTACAGTAGGCAGATCTTCTGCGCTCAGGTGTTGCAGCTCTACCGCTAAAGTCCAGCGATAACCTCTTTTAGACAAGGTTTCGATACAAGGGCCTTCACTGAGGCCAGGCTGCAGAATTTTGCGTAAACTGGCCACTGCCCGCATCACGGCAGCATCTGTGCCTTCGGTATCTGGCCAGACATCATCCATCAGCTGATCTTTAGAAATAATCTGCATCGGATGGGCAAGGAAATAGTTCAGTAACTGATGCAGCCTTGGCTCAAGCCGCACCTGGTGTTCAGGAAAACCGCTCAGGATCAGGCGCCCGGCGACTTGATCATAACGCCAGTTAGCAAAACAAAGATAAGGTTCGGCAATTGGCACCGCAGCCTCCCCGGCAGACATTCTGCGGGGGAGTATACAACAAAGACAGCATTTTTTGAGAGAAGGTTTTTGTAACCAGTGATTTTAACTTTTTATTTAAAGCACTGATTTGATTTACCTTTAACCAAAGAGCCTGTTAGTTCTCAACAGAATCACAGTGAGGAACTACCCACTCACAGTCAGCTTCTGCCTGTGGTGTTGGTTTTGGCGCTTTGTTTTGTTCTGCCGGAACTTCCGGGTCTTGCGGGCTAACCGCAACCACTGCAGGGGTAAAACCAGTCATAGTGCAAAGGGCTAAAGCTAATACAAATTTGTTCATGGTGTTCTCCTTGTTAAAGTTATAACGAGCAGAACTATTAATAGCCACAACCCACTGTTATACCTGACGAAAAACCAACAAAAGCATGATAAAAATCACACTTGCGGCTTTATTCCGGTATTTTGACTTCCACTATATCCATATCGCCTGGTGTGCCCTGCAGGGAGTACACATATTTTTCATTGATACTGACCGAAAATCTTTTTAGTGAAAAATTCATTTCAAGTTTTAAGTCATGCACTTCACCGGTTTGCAGATCATAAGCCTGGATCCTGGTTTTATTCTCATGAATACGCTGACTGAAATACAGATACTGTGACCGCAAAATCATTTGCGGCGGCGCAAAACCGGAAGATTCCACCGGCAAATTGACCACTGTGCCATCCTGACGTGTTAACTGATAACCACCATCACTAATACGGCGGCCAACCTGATACTGCCCATCCGGACTTTCTTTAAAATAATCCAACGCTGTACTGAACAGTTCCTGCTGCAGCGTATTGATATTCACCTTCATAATTTGCCAGCGGCCATTATTGCTGCTGGAAAAATAAATAAATTTGCCGTCGTGGCTCCAACCCGGCTCGCGGGCGCTTTGCTCAGCTTTACTGACTTTTTTCGGGGGCTCACCTTCTTTAAACAACCAGACGGCATTGCCGATACTGGCCAGCAAATGTCGGCCATCCGGTGAAAACTCCATGCCCTTGGAAATAATACTTTCAGTGAAATTGCTGATTTGTTGTTGCCGCCCATCAGGGTAATACAACCAGATTTGCGGTAAACCGGATCGGCTGGTCAGCACAGCGGCAGGGCCACCTTCTACCGGATTCATTTCGGCAATATTTTCGCTGCGGCTGGATTGAAACACCTGTTCTGTAGCGGGCGCCTGATGAAATAACGGGTTTTCCACTTTCAGAATATTGGTTTTGCGATATTGCCCTACAGTGGAATAAATCCGGCCTTGCTGACTGACCAGGGTATCGGCCACTGTATCAAAGGTATTAAACAACACTTCGCTGTGGCCTGTGCTCACATCCACCACAGACATAGTCGCACTACTGGTTGGATAAATTATTTTGCTGTCATTGTCATACCAGTCGATATTCATCGGATAGCTGCCACTTAGCTGTAACAATAAGCGGCTGGAACGACTGGCTAAATCCATCAGCCAGATTTGACCGGCAGAGCCACCGTCATCACGGATAAAAGCCAATTGGTCACCTTTTTTCGAAAACCGGACTGCAAAATCACCCTGACTGGTTTGTGGCGGAATTGTAAGCTGCTCCTGCTTACCACCGGCAAAGGGATATAACATCAGCACCGAATGCTGCAGCCCGTCCGGCGTATGCGGATAGACCAGATAAGCGCCGTCCGGCGACCAGCTTAAACGCCCGCCCAGACTTTTGGCACCGCAGGTTGTCAGCAATTCGTCATTCTGCAGCCTAGTTTTTTCGTTATCCAGCGTGATTCGGCGAATTTCACACTGCACTTTGCCGACCTTTTTTTGATACGCAATTTGTTGCCCATCCGGACTCCAGGTAGGGCCAGACAATAAATCTTTGCCACTAAGCAAGACGCGGGTTTCAAAGTTCTCCAGATTCTGCAGCACCAGTTCAACGGTCTCATAGTCGGGCAACAGGTGGTTGTACACTATGTGCCGGCCGTCCGGACTCACAGCCGCGTTATATTCCAGGCCAATCATGCTGGAAATCGGGTCAAAGCGGGCAAAAGGTTTGATGTTAGTGTCCTGCATGGGCAAATACAGATAACGCCAGCCCAGATATAACAAAGCACAACCGGCCAGGCTGATAAGCCCAAGGTTTCTTAACAAAGATGGACGGGGTTTAGCGGCTACCAGCTGAGGTTTGACCGCGGGTGATGTCAACTCCTGTACAGCACCGGTAAGTTCATCGCCCTGTGCCAGCATCACTTCAGCTACTGGCGCAATAAACCGAAAACCTCTTTTGGGAATAGTTTCGATATAAGTCGGCTCACGGCTGTCATCACCCAACGCCACCCGCAGCACCCGGATCACCCGTGAAATACGGCCGTCAGATACATCCCTGACACCCCAGACATCTGCCAGTATTTCATCGCGGGTAATTAAACGGCCGGCGTTGACGATAAAATAGTTAACCGCTTTTTGGCATAGGTTATCCAGATCTGCTGTGGCGGTAATTTCACCGGCAGCACTGAACTTCACTAACTTATCCTGTTGTGGCAGGTACCACCAATCACCGACTTTTAGATGTTGTTCTGGTTTGGATGACATAGCCTACTCATATCGCTGATAACAAATTAATCACAACTGGTCTGCAGGGGCATTTCACCCCAAATCACAGGCAATAACAATACGTTAACGCAAGATTCTGCGACAAAACGACCGCTGTCTTTGCTAACAAATTGTTTCGTCACATTCTCGGGCACACCCCGGAACAAAGAATTTGCGCCAAGCTGTTGAAAGTAATATGAAAATACCGGCAAGGCACCACTACCGCCGGTCAGACCAATTTCTTTATTGTCATCGCGGCCCAGCCAGACAGTCACACCAGTTTCATGGTCAAAACCGGTAAACCAGCTGTCGCGATAATCGCTTGAGGTGCCGGTTTTACCGGCAAAACGCTGGCGTGGAAACTGTTGTGACAAACTCTGGGCTGTGCCAGTCTGAGTGGCCTGCTGCAGCGCATATTGCAATAAATAACTGGCCGAAGCGTCAATTTTACTTTGCGCTTTCACTTTGCGCTGATACACCGGCTCCCCTAACTGGCCAGTTACGGCAGAAATAGCAGCCAGCTCCAGATATTGCCCTTTATTGGCAATGGTCTGATACAACTGAGCCACTTCCAGCGGACTCATCTCTACTGCCCCTAACAAAGAGGATGGCTGTAACTTCACCTCACGTTGTAAACCCAGTTTTTGCAGACTCTGACCAAGCGCCGGTAATCCCAGCTGCAAACCAAGCCGCACCGTTGGAATATTCAGCGACTCGCTGAGCGCCTGAATAAGCGGCACATTACCGCGGAATTTTTTATCATAATTGAGCGGTTGCCAGTTGCGGCCGCCGCTTTTTAAGTTCAGTGGTGTGTCGGCAAGCACTGTGCCCAGATGAAATCTGGCCGGCTGCATTAACGCCGTCAGGTACACCACGGGTTTAATAATGCTACCAATTTGCCTTTGCGCCGAAATCGCCCTGTTGTAACCGGCAAAACTGGTATTGCGGCCACCCACTATGGCTTTGAGCGCGCCCTGCTGATAGTCGGTGACCACCATAGCGGCTTCAATATTTTTATCCAGTTTGGTCAGCCGGTTCAGCACTGCTTGCTCGGCGGCTTGCTGCGCCATCGGATCCAAATAAGTGAATACCCGGATGCCATTTTCCAGCTGCGATTTATCCTGCACTATAGCGCGCAGCTCTTGCCTCACTTTGTCGATATAAGCCGGGAAACGGCCTTTCAGGTGCTCACCGAGCGGGATCACATCCAGCGGCCGGTCTGTGGCAGCACGCCACTGACTTTCATCCAGCAAACCATGGTCACGCATCATGCCAAGAATAAGATCACGCCTGTCTTCGGCTCTTTTTGGGAAACGGCGTGGATCATAAAAGGAAGGCCCTTTAATAATGCCAATCAACAATGCATATTCATGAGGTTTTAGTTCTGCCAGCGGTTTACCAAAATACAATTTACTGCCAAGGCCCAGCCCATGCACCGGGTTGGCCTTAAACTGTCCCAGCGATATTTCATTGATATAAGCTTCTAAAATCTGGTCTTTGCTGTAGCGGTAATCCAGCACCAGTGCGATCAGCGCTTCGTTAATTTTCCGCAGATAACTACGCTGCTGATTGGTATACATGTTTTTGGCCAGCTGCTGGGTTAACGTAGAACCACCCTGCACCGTTTTGCCCGCCAGCATATTGGCCCAGGCCGCCCGAATTACCGACCAAAGCGACACGCCGTGATGGCTGTAAAAATCGCGGTCTTCCACCAGCAATAAGGTGTCTTTGATAGTGCGTGGCACTTTGGCAAGCTGAATCAGTTCCCGGTCTTCCTGCTCTGCCGCCACCAGATGTTGTAATAACTGTGGCTCCAGCTGTGCCACCGCCAGCGCCTTGCGCTCTTTGCCTGTCGTCAGGCTCTGCACAAATTCACCGGCAAAACCAATATGCAGCAAAGTCGCCACCTGATGACCTGTGGGGAAATCAAAAGCGCGGCGATACACTGACACTGTGTTGCCCTGCACCAGATACTGGCCCGGGCCGTTTAACCTGGGGTCCAGGCTGTATTGCAGCCGTTTGAGTTCATCCAGCAGCTGATTTTGTGACAAATGGGTACCGGCTTTGAGCGTTAAGGCCCTGGCGTATAACTGCGCCGGAATTTGCCATTTTTGACCGGAAAATAAAGTGGTGATTTTACTGTCGAGATAAATCAGATAAATAAATAACGTCAGCACCAGCACCAGCGCTGCTTTCAGGCAGAACCAGCCAATAGTTTTTACCATTGGATTCAGTGGTTTGGACTTTTTGCTCCGGCTTTTTTTTGCGGTCATTTTTGCATCGCTTTTTTCGTTTTATTGGTTGGCATCGCTTCAAGCGGATTGTCGGGCCAGAAATGTTTAGGGTAACGCCCGCGCATTTCTTTTTTGACATCCTGATAAGCGTTTTGCCAGAAACTGGCTAAATCACGCGTCAGCTGCAATGGCTGGCGCGACGGTGATAACAAAGTGATAGTCACGGCAATAGCACCATGGGCCACTGTGGGTGTGTCGGATTGACCAAACATTTCCTGCAACCGTATCGCCATACTGACACCATGAGCTTTGTCAGCATCTGCGCTGTACAACAGCGTAATATCGGTGCCCAACACTGAACGCCAGCTGGCTGGCAGCAAATGATTCAGCTGTTGCTGCTGGTTGTAACTTAACGACTGCCACAATAACTGGCGTACATCAAGTTTCTGTAGCGCCGCTAAGTTATTGATATCACCCAAATAGGGTGCAAGCCAATTGTGGGCGTTCTGCAATAAAGCTTGGTCAGAACAATCAGGCCAGCCGGCGTCCGGCTCCAGCCGCGCCGCCAGCAGCAGACGGTGTTTTAAATTCAGCGCCGCCTCTGTCCAGTTCAGCGTCGCCAGGCCGCGCTTTTGCAGCCAATCCAGCCAGGCCTGACTTTTATCATCGCTGCTAAGAGCCGCACTCAGGTTTTGTTTTTTCAGCACCAAAGCGCCAAACCTAAGCCGCTGCTCGGCAATAAAACGGCCGTTTTGCTCATCAAAGGCAAAGTGCCGTTCTGTGACCAGCTGTTGTTGCCAGTATTGCTGTAAATCATCGACTGATAACACAGCGGCGGCGCTGATCAGCGCATCTTTCCCAAGCAGCCGTAAATCAGCCACGACCAGACAAAGACTGTGCGACAACTCATCATCGGCAGGGAGCTGCGCACCTGTGCCATTGGCCAGTAAATAACCCTGCCCCCGCTGAAGTGCAATGCGGTCCGGATAAGCAAAACCGAGCAGCACCCCGGACAATTGTTCCGGCAGATTTTGCTGTAATAACACAGGATCACAGCCCAGTTGCTGCAACAAAGTTCTGGCTTGTTGCAGCTGCGCACCCGACATCTGTTTAAGCGAGGCCACCAGATTGGTTTTTGCCACACGTTTATTGTCTTCAAGCATTGCAGCGAGCAAAGCAGCCAAAGCCGGCGCCGCCGGATAACCCTGCGCGGCTAAATTTTTGCTGTGTAATAACATCGACGCCAGCCTGGGCTCAGTGCCAAGTTTTAACATAGCGCGGCCATGGGCCGTCAGTTGCAGCTCAGCATCCAGCGCGCCCAGCCACTGCAAACATTGTTCAGCAGCCGCCAATTGTGCTTTGGGTGGCGTATCCAGCCAGAATAAGTCTTCAACTTTGGCGCCCCAGCCGGCGATTTCCAACCGCAGACCAATTAAATCGGCTTGCAGAATATCCGGTGTGGTAAAGGCGCTACGCCTTGCCCATTTTTCCGGTGTGTCTAAGCGATAACAAAAACCAGGGGCCAGGCGGCCGGCACGACCTGCGCGCTGCACAGCTGACGCCTGACTGATTTGCACCGTCTCCAGTTTGCTAAAACCAAGCCTGGGTTGATAAACCGCCTGGCGAGCCACACCACTGTCGATGACCAGCGCGATGCCATCAATGGTTAAACTGGTTTCCGCCACATTGGTGGCCAGCACTATTTTGCGCCGCCCTGCAGGAGACGGCGCTATGGCCTGCTGCTGCTCAGCCAGAGTTAAACTGCCAAGGAGCGCAAATACATCCACATCAGCGGGTAAATCAGCTGAGGTTAAATAATCGCGGGCGCGTTCTATCTCACGCTGACCAGGTAAAAACACCAGCTGACTGCCGGCATGCTCTGACAATAACTGGCGCGACAAACGGGCGGCCTGCAGCCATAACTCTTCCTGAGTCGGACTTTGATAGCGGATGTCTACCGGAAAACTGCGACCTTCACTTTGTATAAGCGGCGCCTGCAATTTATCCGACAATTCAGCACCGGCCAGGGTCGCCGACATCACCAGAATTCTTAGCTGCTCATTGAGCTGCTGCACTTCAAGGCTGAGCGCCAGTGCTAAATCGGCCTGTAACGAACGTTCGTGAAATTCGTCAAAAATCAATAAATCTACAGCGGCAAGCTCAGGGTCCTGCTGAATTTTGCGCACCAGCACCCCTTCGGTCACTATCAATAACCGGGTTTGTGCACTGCGCTGCTGTTCACCCTTGATTTGATAACCGACTGTCTGGCCAGGCTTTTCACCAAGCTGAGTGGCCAGATAAGAAGCAATACTTTTAGCCGCCAGCCTTCGCGGCTCAAGCATGATGATGTTTTTGCCTGAAAAATCCGGGTGTTGCAGTAAATAAAGCGGCAGATAGGTGGATTTACCGGCGCCTGGCGGCGCCGTTAATAGTACACGATGGTGCTGTTGAAGATGGGCGCTCAGCGCAGCACAAATCTCAGCAACAGGTAAAGTCACAACATCATCCTACAAAAACCGGCCGGTTGCCGTTGCGGGCAGCCGGCCTTGTCCATCAGGCCGTTTCCGCCAGTAAGGTATGGGCCACTAAACGAATGCCGGTGCCGGTTGCACCTGCGCCCCAGAACCCATTGGCGGTATTGTGAAAAGCAGCGGCCAGATCAATATGCAACCAGCCTTTGCCATCATTGGCAACAAACCGGCTTAAAAAGCCCGCCGCATTGCTGGCGCCACCCGTGCCACCGCCTTTGACCGGCCTGCTATTGGCGGTGTCGGCATAAGGGGACGGACATTGTTGCTGATGCCAGCGCTCGAGCGGTAACGGCCAGGCTGGCTCAGACACCTGCTCGGCATAAGCCAATACGCGGTTTTGCAGTGCTTTATCCAGCGCAAACAAGGCGTTGTATTCAGTGCCCACCGCCATCATAGCGGCGCCTGTTAAGGTCGCAGCGTCAATGACTAAAGGCGCACCGGATGCGGCAGCACACATCAGGCCATCGGCCAACACCAGGCGGCCTTCAGCGTCAGTGTTCACCACTTCCACTGTCACGCCGTTTTTATATTTTAAAATGTCGCCCAGTTTATAAGCGCGGCCGTTGATCAGGTTTTCGGCGCAGCACAATACCAGCTGCACCCGTTTTTGCAGACCCTGCAAAATGGCCAGTGCCAAGGCTGCGGTTACAGTAGCAGCGCCGCCCATGTCACATTTCATCGTCAGCATGCCTTCAGAGGCTTTAATAGAATAACCACCGCTGTCAAAAGTAATACCTTTACCCACCAGGGCTGCAGCCACAGGCGCATCGGCATGGCCGGTCGGGTTAAAATCCAGCACCAGCATCGCAGGTGCTCTGTCACTACCCCGGCCCACCGCATGAATGCCAATCCAGCCTTCGGTTAATAATTCATCACCGACTAAAGTGCGGTAACTGATACTGCCGCGTGGCGCCACAGCTTCTAAAAACAGCGCAGCTTCAGCACATAAAGTTTGGGGTGATAAATCTTCCGGCGTCTGGTTAATTTGTTTTTTCGCCCAGGCAAAACATTGCTGTAACTGCACTAGCTGATTCACGTCCTGCTCAGTGCCTGCCCAGCTGACGCCGCCCAGTTTTTTTGCAGAACAAAAACCCTGATAAAAAGCCCACTGTTTATCGATGCTCCAGCCTTCACCCGCCAGCTGCACCTGCTGTAAACCCAGGCCATCTAAGGTACGGCCGGCTTTTTGGATAGTACGCAGTTCATCCGTGGCGCTCTGATGAATTTGATAACCTTCCGCTGTTGGCGTCAGCGCAGGATTTTTACCAAAACGTTCGTCGGCAGCAGTGCTGGTCAGGGTAATTTGCAACAGTTGAGTCATATAAATTCCGCAGTAAAAGCAAGGAAAGAGGGCCGGAGTGTAACACAGCAGCTTTTACACTTTACAGCCCTGCACAAAGTGCTGTGCAGCCGTTAATGGCTGCAGCAAGGCCCACTAAAGGCTTGCTATGACAGGCTTTTCGACCAAATAAACAATAGCTGCGATAAAAAGGTACAGCGCATCCATCATAAAAAACTTAAACAACAGCAGTCAGCACAGAGTGCAGCATTTTGGCACTTAAACTCACCAGCAATAACGCAAAAATCTTTTTGAGAGTACTGACCGGCAAACGCTGCGCCAGCTGCACCCCAAGCGGCGCTGTCACTGCGCTCACCACCGAAATCAGCAGTACAGCAGGCAGATAAACATAACCGACACAACCCCAGGGCAGCACAGTATCAGAGGCTGAAGCATGCCCGGCACTGCTTAACCAGCCGCTGAGCGCATACCCCAGGGTACCACTGATGGCAATTGGCAAACCCAAAGCCGCTGAAGTGCCAATGGCCTGCTGCATTTTAACATTACACCAGGTTAAAAACGGCACCGTCAGTGAGCCACCGCCTATGGCCACCAGCGCCGAAATACCACCAATGCCAAAGCCAGTCCCCACAAGCGCAGCGGTACCTGGCAAGGTGCGGCTGGCTTTGGGTTTGATATTCAACAGCAGTTGCAGCGCCACATAAGCCATAAAAATGCAGAAAAACAGTGCCAGATAATAAGAGGACAAAAACGACGCCAGCAGGGCCGCCAGCAAAGTACCTGCAACAATACCCGGACTCATGCGCCATACCACAGGCCAAAGCACAGCCTGATGGCGGTGATGACTGCGGGCGCTGGCAAAAGAAGTGACAATAATAGCGGCCATCGAAGTTGCAAGCGCCAGATGTACCTGCTGACCAGGCGCCACCCCAGTGGCAATAAAGATACTGGTCAGTACCGGCACCATAATGCCACCGCCGCCCACTCCGAGCAGGCCGGCAAAAAAACCAACAGCGCCCCCCAATAATAAATAGGCCCACCATAATTCCATCATCTTCGTCCTTTATAGTCAGGTACCACAGCACAGCGCGCTTTGGCTGAACAGAGCACGGCAGCCGCAGCTTAAAAGCTGATAATTTAATTCACAAGGGCAAAAAACTGGTCTAGATTGTAACGTTCATTTTGACCAGGTAAGAGCAAAGCCTAAATTAAGGTGACGAAGCAACACTCTGTCTGTATACTTCGCCGGCTTTTTTCATAGTGATTGCGATGGTGCTGTTATTCTGCTATCTATAGCCGCCATCTTTTTTGCTTGGCACTGTTTTACAGGAGATTACCATGCCAGAAGGCAAAACTAATAAAGCACTGGGATTGTTAGCTTTAGCAGGCGTCACCCCTTATCAGGAAGCTCCGGGCGAAGAGTATATGAACCCGAAGCAGCTGGACCATTTCCGCAAAATTCTCGATGCCTGGCGTCAACAGTTGCGTGAAGAAGTGGACCGCACTAAAAACCATATGGCCGACGAAGCTGCCAATTTCCCTGATCCGGTTGACCGTGCTGCCCAGGAAGAAGAATTCAGTTTAGAGCTGCGTGCCCGTGATCGTGAACGTAAGCTTTTGAAAAAAATTGAAAAAACCTTACAAAAAATCGAAGACGACGACTTCGGTTATTGTGATACCTGTGGTATTGAAATTGGTATCAAAAGGTTAGAAGCCCGCCCTACAGCTGATATGTGTATCGACTGTAAAACTCTGGCGGAGATCAAGGAAAAACAACTCGGCGGTTAATATGACCATCGACGTTGCCCGCTACAGGGGCCGGTTTGCGCCATCGCCATCCGGCCCTTTGCATTTTGGCTCCCTGATAGCCGCGCTTGGCAGTTATCTGCAGGCCAAATCCCATGGCGGCCAGTGGCTGCTGCGCATTGAAGACATCGACACCACCCGAATTAAACCAGGCGCTGCCAGCAGCATTATGCGCACGCTGGAGCAATTTGGTTTGTTTTGGGATCAAACCGAAACTTACCAGACAGAGCGCCTGGCGCTATATCAACATCATTTTGACGAACTTGCTGCCAGACAACTGATTTACGGTTGTAACTGCAGCCGCGCCCGTATTGCCAGTCTCGGTGGTGTTTATGATGGGTGTTGCCGGCTAAAAGCCTTGCACACTGAACCTTTAGCCTGGCGGCTGATCCCCGGCCCTGTTGCCAGTCAGTTTAACGATCTGGTGTTTGGGGAAGTGCAGGTGCCCGACAATATTTGCCGGGAAGATTACATTATCAAACGCCGTGACGGCCTCTTTGCCTATCAACTGGTGGTGGTACTGGACGATATTGACCAGCAGATTGGCCAGGTGATCCGCGGCGCTGATTTGCTGGAAATGACCAGCAGACAACAGGCTCTGTGTGCTTTGCTTGGCCATAACCCGCCACAATACGGTCATTTGCCGCTTGCGGTCACAGCACCTGGTTTTAAACTCAGCAAACAAAATCACGCCACAGACATCAGCACTTTGCCATTGACGCAGAGCATGAGTGCGGCTTTAACTCTGCTTGGGCATGCGCCACCGGCTGAGCTCAGGCAAGCCCCCGTTGCCGAATTACTGGCATGGGCGCTGCAACACTGGCAGCTGGGACTGGTACCAAAACAACAGGAAGTTTTAGTCAGCAGCTGACAGAACGTCGTCCTACACCGAAAGTTCTGGGTCCCCAGGGAGAACACCATGTCGATGATTGCAAAAACACCAAAACCACCTTATTACGCGGTCATTTTTACATCGGTACGCACCGAGGTTGATGAAGGTTATGCCCAAATGGCTGGCAAGATGGTGCAGCTGGCAGCAGAGCAACCTGGCTTTTTAGGCATGGAATCAGCGCGGGATGGCCTGGGTATTACAGTGTCTTATTGGGACTCGCTGGAAGCGATTAAACACTGGAAAAACAACCTTGAACATAGGGAAGCGCAAAAACTCGGCCATGAAATATGGTATAGCCACTTTAAAACCCGCATCAGTAAAGTAGAACGGGATTATGAGGTCTGAGCAGGCTGGGATAAATTGCACGGAAAGAAGCTGACAAAACCCGGCGATTTCATTCATTTTTTCGCCAGTCTGCGGTAAGATAGCGGCGTTTTTTTCGCTTGGCAGCGGCCATCCCTGGCATAGTTTCCGTCATAGTTCCGTTTGCTGCCTTTTCTGTGTATAGGAGAACCACCATTATTTCCCGTGTACTTGATTTTTGCCGTCGCAAATTTGGCAAAAAAACTATTAAAAATCTGGCCGTTACCGAACAGGAAACCCAGTCTGCAGAAGCAGAACGCCAGTCGGGTTCAGGCACTGAACCACGTGCTCACTCCAAAAGTTTTCATGACGAAGCAACCCGTCGTAAACCCAGGCCAGAACGCAATAAACAAAAAGGCCCCAAATTAAATCCACAGCATCAGTCTGCGGTGTTGCCACCGCTGAAAGTGTTAAGCCGTGACCAGCATGGCGTTTCACGTAAAGACATCAGCCCTAATGCACTGAAAGTATTGTACCGGCTCAATGACGCCGGTTATGAAGCTTATCTGGTAGGTGGTTGTATCCGCGATCTGCTGATGGGCCAGCAACCCAAAGACTTTGATGTGGTCACCAATGCCCATCCTGAGCAGGTGCGCCAGGTGTTTAAAAACTGCAGGCTGATTGGCCGCCGTTTCCGCCTCGCTCATGTGGTATTTGGCCGCGAAATTATTGAAGTGGCCACTTTCCGGGGCCATCACAGCGGCGCAGACGACGAAGAAACAGTGCCAACAGGCGTGCGCAGCGACCATGGCCAGATTTTGCGTGACAACGTATACGGCACTATTGAAGAAGACGCCGAGCGTCGCGACTTTACCATCAACGCTTTGTATTATTCAGTCAATGATTTTGCCATTTACGACTTTGCCAATGGTGTTGAAGCCATTCAAAACCGCCGTATTGAGCTGATTGGCGACCCTGAAACCCGTTATCGCGAAGATCCGGTGCGGATGCTGCGCGCCGTGCGTTTTGCTACCAAACTGAATATGGAGATAGCACCAGCAACAGCAGCCCCTATCGCTGAGCTGGCTGTGCTTTTGAAAAACATTCCGGCTGCGCGGCTGTTTGACGAAAGCCTGAAGCTGTTTATGGCCGGCAAAGCTTTTGACAACTTTGTGCTAATGCGCGACAGCGGCATTTTAAAACAACTGCTGCCACAGCTACATAAAGTGCTGAAACAAGACAGCGAAAGTAAAGCCTTTAACCTGATTGCCAACGCCTTACAAAACACCGACGAGCGGGTGGCGCAGGACAAACCTGTCACACCGGCTTTTGTTTATGCCGCGCTGTTGTGGTATCCGGTGGAGCGTCGCATGCAAACCTTGCTGGTAGAAAGCGGCCTCAATGAAATCGATGCACTGAATATCGCCATGACCGAAGTGCTGGATGATGTACAGCGCACCATTGCGATTCCAAAACGTTTTAGCATGAGTATTCGTGATATCTGGTCCTTGCAAACCCGTCTGACCAAAAGAGCGGGTCGCCGTGCTTTTAAACTACTGGAGCTGCCAAAATTCCGCGGTGCTTTTGACTTTCTGCAGCAACGTGCTGCCGCTGAAGGCGGTGCTTTAACCGAACTGGCACTCTGGTGGCAAAGATTCCAGCAGGCAGACGAGCCAGGCCGCGAAGCCTTAGTGGCAAGCCTTGGCAAAGAAGGGGTCGAAAGCAAACCCAAACGCCGGCGTAAGCCACCCATGCGCCGTCGCCCTGCTGCAGCACCAGATGCGGAGTAAGCCCGGATGAGTGCTGTATTAACTTACATTGGCCTGGGCGCTAATCTGGATGAACCTGTGTTGCAGTTGCAACAGGCCGTAGCCGCACTGAAAAACATTGCCGCCACTGAGCTGGTGGCAGTCTCCTCTTTGTATGGCTCCAAACCTATGGGACCACAGGATCAGCCGGATTATGTCAATGCAGTGGCCGCGCTGCGTACCAGTCTGAGCCCGCTGCAGTTGCTCGATGCATTACAAAAAATCGAACTGGAACAAGGCAGGCAACGTAAAGATGAACGTTGGGGACCGCGTACGCTGGATTTGGATATTCTGCTGTTTGGTGAGCAGACCCTGAACTCGGAGCGACTGACAGTGCCGCATTACGGCATGAAAAGTCGGGAGTTTGTGTTATATCCGCTTGCTGAAATTGCCGCCGACCTGGTATTACCGGACGGCGACCATCTGCAGGCTTTATTGGCCAAAGTACCGCTGAACGGCCTGACGGTGCTGGCGCCAGCCCCCCAATAAAGCGCTGTCGGGGCAAGGCTGATAACAGATTGTTGCCACTATCAACACAAAATGCGGCGTCAGTTGCAGTCGGGCTCAAGTTATGCGATCTTGCGCGCTTTCAACCAATGGTCGGATGAGGACTACATGGCAAAAATCACCACCTCGCAATTGCTGAAATTAAAGCAACAAGGCGAGAAAATTACCGCGCTGACGGCTTATGACGCCAGTTTTGCCAAACTTTTTGCCGACGCCGGAGTAGAAGTGCTGCTGATCGGCGACTCGCTTGGCATGGTGTTACAGGGCCATGCCGACACACTGCCGGTCACCACATTCGAAATTGCCTATCACACCCGTTGTGTACGCGCTGGTGCACCTCAGGCTTTTGTCATTGCCGATATGCCTTTTATGAGTTACGCCACCACTGAGCAGGCTTTTGCCAATGCCACGCCTTTAATGCAGGCCGGCGCCAATATGGTGAAACTGGAAGGCGGTGAATTTTTATTACCTACCATTAAAGCCCTGACCGAACGTGGCGTGCCTGTTTGTGGCCATATTGGCTTAACCCCACAGTCGGTGCATGTATTTGGCGGTTTTAAAGTGCAGGGCCGCGACAGCGCCGCTGCCGACCATATTTTGCAACAAGCCATTGATTTACAGAACGCCGGTGCACAGCTATTGGTGGTGGAATGTATTCCGTCTGCGCTGGCCAAACGCATCAGCGAAGCTGTACATATTCCGGTCATTGGCATTGGCGCCGGCAAAGATACCGACGGCCAGATTTTAGTGATGCACGATTTACTGGGCATCAGCAGCGGTTATATTCCAAAGTTCTCGAAAAACTTCCTGCAGGAAACCGGTGATATTAAAAGAGCCATCGGCAAATATATTGAAGATGTAAAACAAGGCGCTTTCCCTGGCCCTGAGCACAGTTTTAACTGAGTGATTGTTGTACCCCAACCAGCCATTATTCCGGAGTCAGTCCATGCAAGTTATCAGCGAAGTCGCACTGCTCAGAGCTACTGTCAAAGCCTGGCGTCAGGCCGGTTTAACCGTTGCTTTTGTGCCTACTATGGGCAATTTGCATCAGGGCCATTTTAAACTGGTGGATGAAGCCAAAAGCCGTGCCGACAAAGTGATTGTCAGTATTTTTGTCAATCCAATGCAATTTGGTGCCAATGAAGATCTGGCCAAATATCCACGTACTTTAGAGGCCGATTGTGCCGGTTTAATCAGCCATGGCGCCGATGCGGTATTTACGCCAACACCTGAGCTGATGTACCCGCATGGGCTGGAAGCACAAACTGCGGTCGAAGTGCCCAAAATTGGCGACCAGCATTGTGGCGCCAGTCGTCCCGGCCATTTCCGTGGTGTCGCCACCATAGTGGCCAAGCTGTTTAATCTGGTGCAACCCGATATCGGGCTTTTTGGTAAAAAAGACTACCAGCAACTGGCAGTGATCCGGCAGATGACCGCCGATTTATCTTTTGATATCCGTATTATTGGTATTGATACCGAAAGAGCCGCTGATGGCCTGGCGCTGAGCTCACGTAATGGTTATTTAACACCTGAGCAGCGGGCTGTGGCACCACAGATTTATCAGCAACTGCGCTGGTTACAACAACAAATTACTCAGGGTTATCAGGATTTTCGTTTGTTGGAACAACAGGCGACTGCTGCCTTAACTCAGGCAGGCTTTCGCCCGGACTACCTGCATATTTGTGAGCGTCAGACTTTGACCCTGGCAACAAGCCATGACAAACCGCTGGTTATTTTACTGGCAGCTTATCTTGGCAACACCCGACTGATTGATAACCTCGAAGTCTGACCCCCTGATGGGCCGGCGCAGCATCTACGCTGCTGCGTCTGGCTCTGCAGTACCGGCACTGACACAGTGCAGAAACAAACGAGCAGCGTGAATCAATCGTTGAAGCTGTGACAAATTTTGTTATCATAGCCGGCCGCAATTTCGCCGAAATTGTGTAAAAATAAAGCAAAAATAACTACAAAGGCCTGCAGGCCAAAATCTGCGTCAGCCCGAGTGAAATCAGACGATGACCGGGTTCGCCGGACCATCGTGGTGTAATGTTGCCAGTCACCTGGAGTTTTTTGTAAGGAACCCCTGATGGATTCACCCAGCGCGTTAAGTTTAATCCCTCCTGTTGTTGTAATGGCCGTAGCTGTCTGGTTAAAAAGACCTATTCTGGCTCTGGTTGTTGGTGCTGTTGTTGGTTTATTGATGTTAAGCCCCGGACAGTCACTGCATAACTTTTCTGAAATTGCCGTCAATGTGATGCAAGACGAAACTATCGGCTGGTTAATCCTGGTCTGTGGTGGTTTTGGTGCTTTGATTGGACTTTTGATCCACACCGGTGGCGCCCTGGCTTTTGGCCGGCTTGGCTCACAAATGGCTCAAGGCCCGCGCTCGTCCATGTTTATGACCTTCGTGCTGGGTGTGATCATCTTTGTTGATGATTACCTCAATGCGCTGACTGTGGGCGAAGCGATGAAACGTGTCACTGACAAGTATAAAATTTCCCGGCAAAAGCTGGCTTATATTGTCGACTCCACTGCAGCCCCTATCTGTGTCATTATTCCAATTTCTACCTGGGCTGTATTCTTTGGCGGTTTACTGGAAGACAATAATATCGCCGAAAAAGGTCAGGGCATTGCGGTCTATATCCAGGCCATTCCTTATATGTTCTATCCCTGGCTGGCCATTATGATTGTCATGCTGGTAGCGCTGAAGTTGATGCCAGATTTAGGCCCAATGAAAAAAGCTGAACTGGAAACCCAGGCCGGTCGCCCTTTTGAATGTGAACTGGCCGAAGTTCAGCCGAAAATTGCCAATCATGGCCAAAGCCATCATGCTTCGCAGCAGATGCCACATCACACCAGTGATGAATATGCCATGCAGTCCATTGAAGAAGAGTTTGAGAGCAGCAACCGCCACGGTAAAGTACATAACTTTGCGGTGCCAATGTTGTCACTGATTTTCTTCACTATTGTGCTTGGTAATTCACTGAGTGAACCTGATGTGCTCAAGGGTGTCATTGCCACTTTATTGCTGACCATTATCTACTACGGCGTGCAGCGCTTGATGAGTATCAGTGAAATGATGGACGTGATGATGAATGGTTTTAAAACCATGTTGCCTGCCATCAGCACTGTGATTGCCGCTTTTATTTTTAAGGATGTGTGCGACAAGTTGTTGCTGCCACAGTATGTGATTGAAAACCTGAGCCCTTATATGACAGCCCAGATGCTGCCGGCGCTGGTGTTTGTTGCTATGGCAATATTGTCATTTGCCACAGGTTCATCCTGGGGTATTTTTGCCGTTTCAATCCCTATTGTGATGCCACTGGCCCATGCGGTAAATGCTGATGTGCCGCTGGTGATTGGAGCTCTGCTGTCAGCCGCTTCTTTTGGCTCACAAGCCTGTTTTTACAGTGACTCCACTGTACTGGCCGCCCAGGGCTCTGGTTGCAATCTAATTTCCCATGCTATTACCCAACTGCCTTATTGTCTGATAGCTGCAGTATTGGCCTTTGGTGGTTTTGTGTACCTGGCGATGTAAAACACATTGCCAAAGATAAAAAGCCAGCAACTGCTGGCTTTTTTATTGACTGCGTTTTGCCTGCTGGTGGTAACAAACTGGTTATGGCAGACTGATATTTTTCCCGCATGGCAGGTTCATTATTTTGGCCAGGAGTTGGATGTTATCTGTCTTGATGCTGTGCTGTAGCTGGCCGCTGTTGGCACTACAGCTTCAGCAGTCACGTATTCAGATGCACAATGGTGATATCTTAACAGGCCGGATCATCGGTCAAACGGACAGCGCAGTAACACTGGAAACTTCGTATCACAGCGCCATCATGCTGAACCGCAAGGATATTCAGCTCATCCAGCCAGTCAATACAGTGCAGTCCGGCAATACAACACAACCGATAGGTGATAACAGCCAAACAGCACTACAAACCGGCGGTACAGCGCCAGCAGCTGACTGGTCGCTGGAGTTTGATGTCAGTGCCAGTAACAGATATGGCAAACAAGATGCCAGTTTGTTTAATCTGGTCAGCAGTGCTGAATACCGCCAGGGTTCATGGCGCAGTACGCTGGACTTAAATTATGACTATGAACTCAAAGAGCAGGCGCCTAAAACACATCAGTATAAAATAAGCCCTGCCATTGATTATTACCTGCAGCAGCGCCTGTTCTGGCGCTTAACCAGCGACTATCAATACAACTATCTGGCGGCGGATTATAAAAATGTCGATCTCAGTACCGGGCCTGGTTATGCCCTGTTGGCACAGCAACAGCTGCAGTTGGATCTGACGCTGATGGCAGGGTTAAAACGCGCTTCTTTCCGGGATACCGAGCCACTGCGTAACCTGCTGGCAAGCACCTCGTTGTCTTATCACTTTGTTGCCATGGAATGGGACTTTAACTACCAGCTTAGTCAGTGGCCTTTGGAAATATACAGCGAAGGCAATCTGTTAAAACTGCTGAATCAACCCCTGTCTTATCTGCATTTTAATTACGAACTGCTGTCCAATGCCGGCCTGCGTTATCGCCTGAGCGATAGAGTGCGTTTGTCGTGGACTTACGAATATAACCTGACGGATTTGGAAGCTTTTTTGCCAAGGCAACAATCTGTTTCTTTTGATATTAAAGATTTACGGCAAAAACTGAGTATTGGCGCTTCTTTCTAAGCCAACTTACCGCAACACTGCAAGAGGCGGTTAACGGCAAAACATCAGCCCAGATTCAAACCATAAAAAAACCCGGCATCAGGCCGGGTTTTGTCACGAGAAGATCCGCTGTTACTCTTCGTCGTCTTCGTCATAACCGTCGTCTTCACCTTCAAAGTAGGTGCCCCAACCGTCATACTCCACGCCAAATTTTTGCGCCAGCTGTTCCAGCTTAATAGCATCAGCGGTGATATTGGCGGCATCTAACGACTGCTCGCGAATGGCATCAAACACCCAGGCGCTGCCGCCGTCTTCAAATTCCACTTCTTCGGCGTCTGTCACTTCAAAACCCAGCTTAAACACCTCAACCGCTACTTTTTCCAGTTTGGCAAAGTCCGGGTGATAAAAATGGTGTTCAATGGTGTATTCCGCATCCGGATCGCTGCCATCCTCCAATAAAGCGGTGATGGTGTCGTTGGTAAATTCCTGCCAGTTTTCCATAAGGTTATCCTGTAACTTTGCTCTGAGCGGCAGTGTAATCGCTGGCGACTTCGCTATCAAGGGCGCTGATTTTTTCCTGCATCAGGTTGCGCACCTGTTCTGCCACTTCGCGCACAGGTACAGCAAAATCCTCCGGCATCAAAGGCGCCATCACCTCGATAATAATGCGGCCGTTATTCCAGCGGTTCAGCTTGATGTTGCCATGGGTCTGGCTCATACAAATCGGCACTATGGGCACCCCAGCCTGCTGCGCAATATGAAAAGCACCGGTTTTAAAAGGCAATAAACCGCGGCCATAACTGCGGGTGCCTTCCGGAAATACCCACACCGACACTTTGTCTTTGACAATACGTTCCACCGCGCCCTGCATAGTGCCCACAGCACGGCTTTTGTTGTTGCGGTCAATCAGGATATTGCCACTGAGCCAATACAACTGACCAAAAAACGGAATAAATTTCAGGCTCTTTTTGCCGATGGTGACAGTGCCTTTGAGCAGCGCGCCACTGATGGTAAACAAGTCATAATTGTTCTGATGGTTAGCGACAAAGACACAAGGCATCGCAGCTTGCACCGCAGGGTGATAACGGATTTCCACCTTGACCCCAAACAAACGGCTGACCTGACCATACCAGCCGGCAAAAAGTGCCACGTTGTCTGCACGGAAGGGCCGGACCAGACAAATCAGCAAGCCAATAGTGGACGCAATCACAATAAAACATAACAACAACACAATACGGATAAAAGCGAGCACACCAAACCCTCGGGCAATAAAAAAGCCGCTTATTATAGCGGCTTGTATCGGGTGTTCTGGTTTGATCTGTGGTAATAAAGCGGCGATCCGCTGTTATCTGGCAAAATAATCCGGCGTATTGCGGTTATTCCACTTCACCCACCAATAATTCATCAATACGCTGCAAACCTCTGGGCAGTTTATTACCACGCCGGCCCCGTTCACCAACATAATGCGCTAAATCAGCAGCTTTAATGGTCATCTTGCGTTTACCTGCCACCAGCGTAATGCCAGACTCAGCAGGCACCACCGCCAGCAGCTTGACATATTCTTCCCTCGACGCGGCTCTGGCCGATGGAATACTGATAATTTTATTGCCTTTGCCTTTGCTGAGCTTGGGCAGCTCAGCAATAGGGAACACCAGCATGCGGCCTTCATTGGAAATCGCCACCACCTGATCGGTTTCCGGATTGTGAATAGCCAAAGGCGTCAGTACCTTAGCACCGGCTGGCAAAGACAATAAGGCTTTACCTGCTTTATTACGGCTCAGTAAATCACTAAAACTTGCGACAAAACCATAACCGGCGTCGCTTGCCAGCAATAGTTGCTGGTTGTCTTCAGCCATCAGCACATGTTCAAAAGTTTCACCGGCCACTATGCTAAAACGACCGGTCAGAGGTTCACCCTGACCGCGGGCTGAAGGTAAATCATGAGCTTCAGCGGCAAAACTACGACCGCTGGAGTCAATAAAAGCGGCATATTGATTACTGCGGCCAATAGCCGACGATTTATAACCGTCGCCGGCTTTGTATTGCAGACTGTTGCCATCAATATCATGGCCTTTGGCGCAGCGCACCCAGCCTTTTTCCGACAACACAACTGTAACTGCTTCACTTGGTAATAACTCTTTTTCGCTCAGGGCTTTGGCTTCACCACGCGACACCAGCGGGCTGCGCCTGTTATCACCATATTTTAAAGCGTCTGCTTCTAATTCATCACGAATGAGTTTGGTCAGCTTTTTCTCTGAACCTAAAATGCTTTGCAACTTGTCACGCTCTTTGGAAAGTTCGTCCAGCTCACCGCGGATCTTCATTTCTTCGAGCTTGGCTAAATGGCGTAACTTCAGCTCAAGAATGGCTTCTGCCTGACGTTCGGTAATGCCAAAATGGGCAATCAGCACAGGTTTAGGTTCGTCGTTTTCGCGGATGATCCGAATCACTTCGTCGATATTTAAAAAGGCGATTAACAAACCTTCCAGCACATGGATACGATCCAGCACTTTATCCAGACGATGCTGCAAACGTTTACGTACAGTGTCACGGCGGAACACCAGCCATTCACGCAAGATCTCCAGCAGGTTTTTGACTCTGGGACGCTGATCCAGCCCCAGAATATTTAAATTCACCCGGTAAGATTTTTCCAAATCTGTGGTGGCAAACAAATGTTGCATCAGCTGCTCCACGTCAATGCGGTTGGAGCGAGGCACTATCACAATACGGGTTGGGCTTTCGTGGTCAGATTCATCACGCAAATCCGACACCATCGGCAGCTTTTTTGCATTCATCTGTGCGGCAATTTGCTCCAGCACCTTGGCACCTGAAGTTTGGTGCGGCAAAGCAGTGATCACAATGTCACCGTCTTCCTGGGTATAAATAGCGCGCATCCGCACCGAACCCCGGCCGGTTTCGTACATGGCCTGCAGTTCGTGTTTTGGCGTAATAATTTCGGCGTCAGTCGGATAATCCGGCCCCTGCACATATTGCAGTAAGTCGGTCACCTGCGCCGCCGGGTTATCCAGCAAATGGCAGGCAGCAGCGGCAATTTCCCGCACATTATGCGGCGGAATATCGGTGGCCATACCGACCGCAATACCGGTAATACCGTTGAGTAAAATATGTGGCAAACGGGCCGGCAGGGTTTTTGGCTCTTCCAGCGTGCCGTCAAAGTTTGGCACCCAATCCACAGTGCCCTGCCCCAGCTCGCTCAGCAAAAGTTCGCTAAAACGCGATAACTTAGCTTCGGTATAACGCATGGCGGCAAAAGACTTTGGATCATCAGGTGCACCCCAGTTGCCCTGACCGTCCACCAGCGGATAACGGTAAGAAAAGGGCTGCGCCATCAGCACCATAGCTTCATAACAGGCGCTGTCACCGTGCGGGTGGAATTTACCCAGCACGTCACCTACTGTTCTGGCAGATTTTTTAAACTTCGCCAGATGCGACAAGCCCAGTTCAGACATGGCATAAATAATACGACGTTGCACCGGTTTTAAGCCATCGCCGATAAAAGGCAAAGCCCGGTCCATAATGACGTACATCGAATAGTTCAGATAAGCGTCTTCGGTAAAACGTCTTAGCGGTAATTGCTCCAGCCCATCGGCTGTTACGACGATCTCAGTCATCTTCTGTTCCACATCAGCTTAATTCGGGGTTGGGGGCGTTAACATGGCTTGCTGTAAAGCCCGGCGCCGGCGCCACTGCCACCATAACAACATCAGCAGCACCATAGAAGTGGAGGCAAAAATACCAATCCACAGCCACTGCATCTGGCGGTTGCGCTCAATTTCCTGTAACCGCAGCGCCTGCAGTTCATTGTCTTTTTCCAATAAAGCGTTGCGCGCCTGCTGGCGCTCAGCATCAAAACTCAGCCGCAACTTTTGCACATCCAGGTCGCGCTCATCGTCCTGCAGGTCGATATAAGCTTTAAAATATTTGTCCAGGGTGTAATAAGCTTTTTCAAAATCGCCGGTATCGGCATACAACTTGGCGCGCAGTTGATCAAAATGCAGCAGATAAAAACGATCAGAGGTATTTTTACTGCCTTCAAGCTGCTGACTGGCCAGGGCCACTTCCTGCAGCGCTAGATTACTCTGGCCTAAACTGCGGTAAATTTGCGCTTTAATAAAATGATGTTCGCTGATTTGAAAAGTCGACTGCAAATTTGGCAGATAACTTTCGGCTTTTTCAATGTAAGTAATAGCTGCATCAAGCTTTTTTACATCTCTGCTGGCACCGGCCAGGCCGATATAAGCGTAATAAAGACTGACCGGATCTTCCTGTTCCAGACTCACTTTGAGCATCTGGTCAAAAATCTCCAGCGCTTTGTCCGGCTTTTTTAAATAACGGTAAGTGGAGGCCAGGTTATACCAGATCGTCAGTTTACTTTTTACCCAACCGAGCTCATCAAACAAACGAAAAGACGCTTCCAGGAACTGCCTGGCTTCATCATCAATGCCCAAAGTCAGATAATTTAAGCCAAGCTCGGCCTGCACCAAAGCCAGCATTTCTTTGTCATTGAGTTTTACCGCTCTGTCGTAAGCTTGTTTGAGCATATCCAGCGCTTTTGGATCTTCGCTGTCTTCCGACAACATGGCCGCCAGATTGGTCATGCCCTGAATAATCAGTTTTTCATCTTTGAGTTGTTCAGCCAGCGCCATACCTTTTTGGTAATAGTCGTTGGCGGCGTCATATTCACGCTGGGTTTCCAGCGCAAAGCCCATGCCGAATAACAGCTCAACCCGCACTTTGCTTTGCTCATTGTGGGTTAAAGCCAGGCCACGTTCGGCCACGCTGAGCTGATCGCGGTAACGGCCCAGCACTTCGTAGATCAAGGATAACTCGTTTAACCAGGCCGCCTGCAACTGAGTGGGCCAGCTGCCAAATTCGGCTTCATGCTCAAGCGCCAGCTGCAACATGGCTTCCGGTTTTTTATATTTATGCTGTTGAACCTGCAGTAGCCAGTCCGGTAGTTTTACCTCGTCCGATGCCTGCACAGGCAGCAGAAACAGGGTAAAAAACAACACAAAGACAACCCACAACCCTTGGTTTTTCATAAGAATAATGATGCATCCCCGTTGCGTATTTACACAAAAACACAGGCAGTATACTCAGAACCTGAGGCTAAGCAATGACTGCACGATCTCCCTTCATTTCCAGCCAGTCGCGTCTGTCATTGGCGCGTTTTTTCGCCAGCAGCATATCCATCATGTCAAAAGTTTGCTGTACATCGTCTATCGTCAGCTGCACCAGCCGTCTGGTGTTTGGGTCCATCGTCGTTTCACGCAGCTGTAGCGGGTTCATTTCACCCAGACCTTTAAAACGCTGTACGTTAATTTTGCCGCGTTTTTTCTCTGCTTCCAGCCGGTCTAAAATGCCATTTTTTTCTTCTTCATCAAGGGCATAATAAACGTCTTTGCCAATATCAATACGGTATAACGGCGGCATAGCCACAAACACATGACCATGTTCCACCAGAGTGCGGAAATGCTGCATAAAAAGCGCACATAACAAAGTGGCAATGTGCAAACCGTCCGAGTCGGCGTCGGCCAGAATACAAACTTTGCCATACCGCAACTGACTTAAGTCGGCCGAGTTGGGATCCATCCCAATGGCCACCGAAATATCATGCACTTCCTGCGACGCCAGAATTTGTTCTGACTCGACTTCCCAGGTATTGAGGATTTTACCGCGCAGCGGCATCACCGCCTGAAACTCACGGTCACGCGCCTGTTTGGCCGAGCCGCCTGCCGAGTCCCCTTCCACTAAAAACAATTCAGTACGGCTGACATCCTGCGCGCTGCAGTCGGCCAGTTTGCCGGGCAAAGCCGGGCCTGCCGTGACTTTTTTACGTACTATTTTTTTTGCCGCTTTTAAACGTTTTTGTGCGTTGTTAATACAAAATTCTGCCAAAGCCTCGGCAATTTCTGTGTGTTCATTCAGCCATAAACTAAAGCTGTCTTTGACTACACCTGTGACAAAAGTGGCGGCCTGACGGCTGGATAAACGCTCTTTGGTCTGGCCGGCAAACTGCGGTTCCTGCATTTTCAGCGACAGAATATAACTACAACGGTCCCAGACATCTTCCGGTGTCAGCTTAATGCCACGGGGTAATAAATTGCGGAACTCACAAAAATCACGCAAAGCTTCCAGCAACCCCTGGCGTAAACCATTGGCATGGGTACCGCCCTGCGCAGTTGGGATGAGGTTCACGTAACTTTCGGTGACCAGCTCACCACCTTCCGGCAACCAGAGCACAGCCCATTCCACCGCTTCATGGCTGGCCGCAAAACTGCCGGTAAAAGGCGCTTCCGGCAAGGCCACCATGTCTTTGACGGCATCCACTAAATAATCCCGGATACCGGCGATATAACACCAGCTGTAACTTTGCTCGTTGACTTTGTCTTCAAATTTGACGGTAAGGCCAGGGCATAACACGGCCTTGGCTTTGAGCACATGTAATAACCGGCTGACTGAAAACTTATTGGAATCAAAATACTTCGGATCCGGCCAAAAGCGTACGCGGGTACCGGTATTGCGTTTGCCGACAGTGCCGGTAATGGTTAGTTCTGATACTTTAAAACCATGTTCAAAGGCCATTTCATACACGTTACCGTCGCGGCGCACCGCCACTTCGACCCGGGTAGACAAGGCGTTGACTACCGAAATACCCACACCATGCAAACCACCGGAGAACTGATAGTTTTTATTGGAGAATTTACCACCGGCGTGGAGGCGGCATAAAATCAGCTCCACCCCACTGACACCTTCTTCCGGGTGAATATCCACCGGCATACCACGACCATTGTCGATCACTTCCAGTGATTGATCCGGATGTAAAATCACCTGAATTTGATCAGCATGCCCGGCCAGCGCTTCGTCGACGCTGTTATCAATCACTTCCTGCCCCATATGGTTCGGGCGGGTGGTGTCGGTGTACATCCCCGGACGGCGCTGCACAGGCTCAAGACCTGTCAGTACCTCAATCGAATCGGCATTATAAAGTTGTTCAGTCATGCTGTTCTCTGGCTGCTGTGGGCATGCCAGCCGCTTTATAAAAACGGCTGGCGCAAAGTCACTGTATTGATCCCCAGTGTTTTACGCTAATTGGCAGAATTTGACAATATCCGGCAGCCTGTTGGCATACCCCTGATAGCTGTGATCGCCGCCTTCTTGTACATCTAATTGACAATGCTGGTAAAAATCGACCGCGTCCAGATAATTCAGCACTTCATCACCACTTTGTAATAACACCTGATAAAGCGCCGGATTTTTGGGTTTGGCCGGTGCTAATTGCGCCAGCAGCGGCAGATGGTCTTGAGTAACCTCATAATGCTGTTGTCTGACCGGATGGTAATAACGACCCAGATGTTTCGCGAGTAATAAATGTGGCCGTACCGCCGGGTTGATCAGCGCGGCATAACACTGATGCTGCTCTGCCAGCACTGTGGCCAGAAAGCCTCCCAGCGAACTACCTATCACCGCATCCGGCCTTTGCCCTTGCAGCAATTCCTGCAAACAGGCCATGGCTTCGTTTGGGGTATAAGGCAAATCCGGCACTAATAACCGGTGTTGTGGCAACTCGCGGGCAAAATAATCGGCGGTAAGCAGCGCTTTTTCTGACTGCGACGAACTGGCAAAACCGTGTAAATACACCACTAACTTACTACTCACAGCCCGATAAACTCCCAGGAAACTGCAGGCGTATCCCCTGCACAAAAAGTCCAGACACAAGCTTGTGGCCCCAAATCTTCGGTTTGCCAGTCTGCTGTTTGTTTAAATTGTACTGAAGTTGCCGGACAACCGACAATCTGCAGCTGCCTGCCCGTCGCCTGCGGCACAGTATCCAGCCGTTCGTAGGCAAAATGACAATGGCCATGTGCCAAGCCTTTAACTTGCGGATATTGCGCCAATAACTGCCAGAATAATTCAGGCTGTTGCAGCCCCAGCGTATCAATAAAACTTCCCACAGGCGCTACTTGATGATGGCAAAATAACCAAACCGGCGTGCTGAGCTGGTTTAACTGCAATACCAAGGCGCTGCGCCTTAGGGCATCAAACTCTCCGGCGGGTGTTGGCCCTTTGGTATTGAGTAACCCCAGAGTCCAGCCCTGCAAATCTAACCAGCTGTGGTGGTAAAAAGGCGCTTTGGCAAAAGCCTGCGCCATCATGGCCGGATCGTCATGGTTGCCCGGCAGATAAAATACCGGTGTCGCTTTGTGTTGTTGCCAGTTGTGCAGCAGCTCAGCCAAATGCTGATAAGACGCCAGGCTGTGATCCTGGGTTAAATCGCCGGTTAAAATCACAGCATCAAAATTTGCCGCCGGATAACGCAGTAACAACTGCTTCAGATGTTGATAAGGCTGGATCTGCTGATATTCGCCGTTTTTGTCAGCGAGCAGGTGACAGTCGGAAAGTTGTAACAAGCGGTAAGTGGCTTGCGGCGCAAAAGTATAACTCAACAACATCAATTCAGTGTCTCAACCCGGCGATACCCCTGACGCTGGCATAAGGTGAGCCAGTCGCGCAGCAGCAAATTAATCTGGCGTTTTTCATCGGGCAACATCATCTCGGTATTAGGATAATCGTATACAGCTTTAAAACGGCGGATTTGCTGGCAGGCCACCACTTCAGCCAGGCGGGCGTCATGGTACAACCGCACTTCAAACTGTGGTCTTAACCAGGCTGCCACCGATTGGCTTAAATGTTCAATCCGGATGGTGGTGGTAAATTTGCACAGCTCCAGCAAACGAATTCGATAACCTTCCTGCTCGGTAATCTGGATCACCTGACTGTCCCCAATACGCGGTGAAACTGCCGCCTGCTGCCCCGGCAATAAAAAACGCAGTTGTGCGTAATTGCGCTCACATAAAGTAAGAAAATCAGGAACATATGGTTTGTAAGCTGTTTTTTTGGACGCCAGCGACATCTGCGTTTACGACTCCCAAGCGGCACGCACCTGTGCCAGATGTAATTCCAACCATTGTAGTGCAATCAGGGTTGCCGCATTATCAATTTTTCCGTTGTGAAGTAGCGCCATCGCATCCTGGCGGCTGACAACATGCACTTTGATATCTTCATGTTCTTCGGGCAAACCAAAGACACCTGTTGTCACTTCGCCCTTAATCTCTCCGAGATATAAATGAATGCGCTCTGTGGTGCCGCCCGGGCTGCTTAAATAACTCAGCATCGGCCATAACCGGCCTAAGGTCAGGCCGGCTTCTTCCTGCGCTTCACGGCGTGCCACCTCTTCAAAAACCTCACCTTCACCAATCATGCCGGCCACAGCTTCCAGCAGCCATGGGCTGGCACTGGTTGCTGCAGCACCAAGCCGGAACTGCTCAACCAGCACCAGACTGTCGGTGTTTACACAATAAGGCAGCACCACGACAGCGTGGCCCCGTTCAAACATCTCACGGCTGAAAGTTTCACTCCAGCCACCGGCAAAGAGTTTATGTTTGATCCGGTACTGATTGATCCGGAAAAAACCCTGAAAAACGGTGTGCTGGTCGATAATCTGCAAATCGTCCTGCGTAAATGCCGGATAATGGATGCCCTTGATTTCAGACATATTAGGTCTCACATTCTGTTACATTTGGGCGTATAACTTTTACGCATTAATTGTGACTTAGTGTACGCTAACACGATATTATTCGTTCACTTTTAGTTTTCCATAGGATTGGGTTATGAAGAAAACCTTATTAAATTCACTGATTTGTACCGCTATTGGTCTGCTGAGCCTGCAAGTTAGCGCTGAAAATCTGCAAAATATTTATCAACTGGCATTAAAAAAAGACCCTCTGGTATTAAAAACAGCCGCTCAACGTGATGCAGCAGCTGCCGGCATTGATGTCAGCAAAGCGCAATTTTTACCAACCATCAGCCTGGCTGCTGGTGTTACCCGCAGCTCAGCCGAACAAGTGACTAACCAGAACACCGTAGTTCGCGGCAACAGCACCAGTACCGGTGCCGACCTGACACTGACACAAAGCATTTTTGACTGGGCAGATTGGGAACGGTTATCTAACGCCGAAAAACAAGCTCTGCAAGGTCAGACTTATTACAATGCAGCCTTGCAAGCGCTGATTGTGCGTGTATCTCAGGCTTATTTTAATGTGTTAAGTGCCAACGACGATTTAACCTTTGTGGTTGCTGAAAAGCGTGCGGTTGAACGCCAGCTGGAACAAACCAAACAACGTTTTGCGGTAGGTTTAACTGCAATTACTGACGTGCATGAAGCGCAGGCACAATACGACAGCGTGGTGGCCCGCGAAATTTCCGCCACCAATGCGCTGGAAAATGCCAAAGAAGCGCTGCAGGAAATTACCGGCGTTTATCATTCAGATTTAGCGGCGCTAAACACCACTGCTTTTAAAGCAACGGCACCACAACCTGCCAATGCCGTGGACTGGGTAGCCATTGCTGAAGAAAACAATCTGGATTTAAAAGCCCGTAAACTGGCCGTTGAAATTGCACAAAACAATATTGATTTAGCCGAAAGTGGCCACTACCCAACTGTGGGCCTGACGGCTAAAGCCGGCATTGATGATTCAAACCGTACACCGCAAACAGACAGCAGCTCTGTGACTGTGAACCTTGCAGTGCCTATTTATTCAGGTGGTGCAGTGGTTGCCAATACTGATGTACAACGCGCCAACTATGTGGCGACCAGCGAAGACTTAGAACTGGGTCATCGTTCTGTGCTGCGTCAAATCCGCGTGAACTACAACAACGTGGGTGCCGCTATTGCCGGTATTAAAGCACTGGAGCAAGCCGTAGTTTCTGCAGAAAGTGCATTAAAAGCCACCGAAGCTGGTTTTGAAGTAGGCACCCGGACTATTGTTGACGTGCTGATCAGCACCCGCAACCTGTTTGATGCCCGCCGTAATCTGACCAAAGCCCGTTACGATTACATTCTGGCTGTGTTGTCATTAAAACAAGCGGCCGGCACCCTGACCGAAGCCGATTTAGATTTAGTGAACAAAGCTCTGAGCGCTTAATCTGCTCTGTACAGGTCCGGCCAACAGGCTGGACCTGTCTCCCTCCTGTTTTGTCTGTTGATTTCCGTTACAATGCCCCGGTTTTTTCTGTCGAGGATCTGTTGTGATTAAAGCCCCACCTTTTCAGTGGTCGATGTTGCATCCACGTTTTTGGTTATTGTGGTTGGGTCTGGCATTGGCTTATGTGCTGAGCTGGTTACCTTACCGCTGGTTAATGGCCCTGGGCAGGAGCCTCGGCCGTTTGATGCTCAAAGTACTGAAATCACGCCGTAAAGTGGCGGCACGTAATCTGGAATTATGTTTCCCGGAAAAAACCGCTGCCGAGCGGCAACAGCTGCTGCTTGAGAATTTTGAACACAGTGGCTGCGCCGCTGTGGAAACCATTATTGCCTGGTGGTGGCCGGACTGGCGTTTTAAAAAGCTGGCTCATTTTCAAGGTTATGAACATATTCAGGCTGAGCTTGCCAAAGGGAAAGGGGTGTTATTGCTGGCCAGCCACATGCTGCACCTTGAAGCTGCCGGCCGGGCTTTTGGCCTGACCCATCCCAGTGTTGGTTTTTACCGGCCACATAATAATCCGGTGATGGAATATTTTATGTATCGCGGCCGCAGCCGCAGCAACAAATACATGATTGGCAAAAGAGATGTCAAAGGCCTGATCCAGGCGCTGAATGAAGGTGAAGTGTGTTTTTATCTGCCGGATCAGGACTATGGCCCGAACCGGGCTGTGTTTGTGCCCTTTTTTGCCGTGGCTCAAACCGCCAGCACCACAGGCACCTTGTTATTTGCCAATGCCGCCAATTGCAGTGTGGTGCCGATTTATACCAGCACCCTGCCCGATGGCGGCGGTTATCTGGTGGAAGCTTTGCCTGCACTGCAAAATTTCCCAAGCGGCGATGACAGCGCCGATGTGCGCCGGGTGAATCAGTGGGTAGAACAGGCAGTGTTAAAACATCCGGAACAATATATGTGGTTGCACCGGCGTTTTAAAACCAGACCCAACAAGGATGATAAAGGTTTTTATTAAATAGCAGTAATATCACGCTGCAACCAGGCTCAGGCTGGTGCTGACAAAGCACCCGCCTTGCGCCGCAGTTTGGAAAATAAGTTGGCACCGTCTTCGACTTTGACTAGTATGACAGCAGCCTCTGGTGCGGGAGATTAAACTTATGTGGTTTTGGATCAAACACTTATCTGCAGCTGCTATTTTAATAGCACTGGCAGTTTTTCTGCTGAGCAAACCCGATTTGTTTAAAAACACCACCCACACCACTGGTAATATCAAAGTGGCGGCGGCGCAGGAATTTACCGACTTTTATGAACAAATCCGCTTTTCGCTGGACGCCACCAAGGATTTATCCAAAGAATTTATTATCAGCCTGACCGATACCAGTGGTTCTTTAGCTGAAACTCTGGCCGCCCGCACCAACACAGTACCGCCGCTGGATGCTGATTGGACCGGCAAGATCATGCAACGCCGTTTTAAAGCCGGCAATAAAATCCGGGAAGATTTAATTGCTTATGCCAGCGCCGAAGATATTGAACTGATCTGGACACTGCCACGCGATTATGTCGTGAAACATTATTTCCACAGCGAAGGCGATTATTTAAAAACCCTGAAAGAAATTGCCTCGGCCATAGCCCCTGATTTTGAAAAACCTGTGCTGCTGTATATGTGTCCAAAAGAGCGCGCTGCCGTGATGACGGACAAAACCAATAACTTTTTGCAGCAAAACTGCCGCGCGCTCAATGAGGCGGCTAGAGCGCTGCAAACACCTGTTGCCAGCTCTGCTGCACCTGAGCCAAAGCCGAACTGAGATCGGGCATATCAGTCACATCAGCCGGTTCCAGCGTCAGCCTGTGACTCACACCCCGTAAATCCTGATAGGCCTGCTGCAATGCACTGGCTTCACTCAGGCTCATCATACCGCAGGCTGCAGCTGCGTCCAGAATACGGATATTGTCACTGTACTGATAAAGCGCCGGATACTGTGCGCCATAAGCCAACACCAGATATTGACTGATAAACTCCAGATCCACCACACCACCTGCTGTGTGTTTCACTTCGGTATTGTCCAACCCGTGATGTTCCCTGAGCTTTTGCCGCATCGACAACACTTCTTCTTTTAGCAGCGTCAAATCACGTTGTTTTCCCAGAACTTCAGCGCGGATCTGTTCAAAACGTTGTGCGATAGCCGCATCCCCATAAATCAGCCGGGTACGAACCAGCGCCTGATGTTCCCATGTCCAGGCGTCATGCAATAAATAATCGCGGTAGGTTTCAATATGCACCGTCAGCAAACCGGCATTGCCGGAAGGCCGCAGCCTGGTGTCTACATCATAGAGCACACCACTGGCGGTGCGGGTGGTGCATAAATGCAAAATCCGTTGTACCAGTTTTAAGTAAAACTGCCGTGAATCTATTGTTTTATCGCCGTTGGTTTCCGTATTGGCATCACACTGATGTAAAAACACTAAATCCAAATCAGAGCCATAACCCAGCTCCAGGCCGCCCAGTTTGCCATAGGCGATAACCGCAAACTGTTTATCGCTGCCGGCCCCAAGACCAGCTGGATAACCGTATTTTTCTACCATTTGTTGCCAGGCCAGCTCCACCACTTTTTCCATCACAGCTTCGGCCAGCCAGGTTAAATGGTCACTGACTTTCATCAAAGGCAACATACCGCTGATATCGGCCGCGGCAATCCGCAGCTGCTGCGCTTGTTTGTACTGGCGCAGCGTTTCCATTAAAAGCTCCAGATCATCTTCCGGCACCCGCAGCAGCTGCAACCTGAGCCGGTCGCGGTAATCCGCTACTGTGGCCACCTGATACAACTGCTCAGGATCAATCAGCTCGTCCAATAACATCGGATAACGTGCCAGATGGGATGACAACCAGCCACTGCGGGCACAAAGTTTTACCAGCTGCTGCAACGCCGGTGGGTTTTCGTAGAGCAGCTCCAGATAAGCGGTGCGGCTGACAATTTGTTTAAACACCACCAACACACGGCTTAACACTTCAGGGCCAGCTTGTTCGGTCGCCAGCCCCGACAACAACATCGGCATTAATTTAGCCAGCAACTCACGGCCACGCGGCCCCACTTTGTTTTTCTGGCAATCGAGCTTAAATTGCTGCAGATTTTCTATCAGCGCTGTGGCGTCTTGCTGGCTGAGCCAATCCACTTCAGCTGCGAGTTCAGCTGTAGGTAACTCACTTTCCCACAGCAATCTGCCGGTTAATAAATCTTCCGGCTCGGCTTTATCTTCATGGGCGATCACCTGCTTAAACTGCTGATGCACACGCGCCATAGTGGCGCTGATCCGCGCTTCAAGCGCTTGCCAGCTGGCATCCCCACAGGCCAGTACCAGCCGCTGGCGCAACAAGCTATCCTGCGGCAGAGTCTGGGTTTGCTGGTCATCCATGCCCTGCAGCAACTGCTCTACCTGGCGCAGCGCCGAATAGTCGGCCTTCAGCTGCTGCATTTGTTCGGGTTGCAGAATGTCATTGTCAGCCAGTGCCTGCAGCGCCAGATAAATAGACACCTGCTGTAACTGTGGAATACGGCCACCGCGGATAAGCTGCAGCGTTTGCACAATAAACTCCACTTCACGGATGCCACCGGCGCCCAGTTTAATATTGTCGGTGCGGTTTTTCCGGCGGTTTTCCTGCTCTATCAGCTGCTTCATCCGCCGCAGTGACTCTATGGCCGAATAATCAATATAACGCCGGTAAACAAAAGGTCTGAGCATGGCCTGCAGCTCACTGGCGTATGGTTCCACCGGATTTAAGATCCGCGCTTTGAGCATGGCATAACGTTCCCAGTCGCGGCCCTGCGCCTGGTAATAATCTTCAAAAGCGGCAAAACTCAGCACCAGCGGGCCACTGTCACCAAAAGGCCGCAACCGCATATCAACCCGATAGACAAAACCGTCGGCTGTCACCTGATGCAACAGCGCAATCAGCTTTTGCCCTACTTTGGTATAAAACTGGGCGTGATCACAACTGCGCCGGCCGCCCTGAGTTTCGCCGTGCTGCGGATACACCAGAATCAGGTCGATGTCCGAGGAAAAATTCAGCTCTGCGCCACCCAGTTTGCCCATGCCTATAATCAACAACGGCATAGCCCGGCCCTGACTGTCGAGCGGCTGCCCCCACTGGCGCGCCACTTCCTGATAGGCAAACTGATAAGCGGCGTTAATTAACTCATCGGCAAGCTGTGACACGCGCCGCAGCGACTGTTCAACCTGCTGCTGATGGAGCACATCATCAGCCAGAATGCGGCATAACTGGGCGTTTCTATAGAGCCTGAGCGTCGTCATCACCTGAGCTTCTGTCAGATTGTCCGCCAGTTGCAGCGGTGCCAGCGCTTCAGAGCGCTGCGTCGCACATAACAATGCTGGCAATAATGCCGGCTGTTGCATTAAAACGCGGCCAGCAAAACTGCTGCAGCCGAGTAAATGTTGTAATTGCTGCTGCTCTGCGGCCTTTAATGCCACAGCAGGCTCAGCTTGTGACAACTGCGTCATAATCGCCTGATATTGCGGCTGAATTTCTGCTTTAAGCATGTCGGGCAGTGCGCTGGCCTGGCTCATTGCTGCTCCTCAGAACTTTTGTTGTCAGTACTCTTTTTGTCAGTACTCTTTTCGTCAGAAACTTGTGTGCTGTGCGTTTTGGAGTCTGCCGGCAGTTGTAACAACAATTCGGACAAATCCAATAACCATAAGGTCATGCCGGTGCCGGGCTCTGCCGCTATTGCCTTTGCTTCGGCCAGCAAAGCCTGAAGCGTCGCCGACTGCGCTTGTTGCTGCGCTAAAGCCTGCTGCAAGTCCTGCCATTGTTGCTTGAGCCTTACCACAAAAGAAGCGGCCAGCTCAGATGGCAGCGCGTGGCTTTGTTGCTGCAACCATAAATTTTGCAACAAGGCACGCAACTGGGCGCTCAGTGGCTGCTCAGGGCCACTTTGCTGCCAGCTCAGCACCTGTTGTTGTGCCAGCAGATAACCCCGTTCAGCTTTGGACTGAAACCCAAGCGTCAGTGGCAACTGCTGGCAAAGCAACCGGGCAAGCCAAAACAGCTGCCGGGCATCACCGCTGACCAGCTCCAGCTCCATTTCCAGAATGGGCTGAGTGCTGGTGCCGGCAATAACCTCGCCCTGATCCAGCACCGCTTCCAGCACAGTGCCATCTGCCAGTGTCAACAGTGCACTATGGCGGATAAAATCGGTGCGGAACATTTCCTGTAATTGCTGCTGCAACACATCCACAGCTGTACCTTCGGGCCAGATATGGGCCGGAAAAGCCGATAACTTCGGCAACACTGAGTCACAAGGCACATTATATTCAGGCCTGATATGGGCCGCGCCTTGCTGCTGGCCGGCCAGCTTGATGGTTTGTTCAAAACGGCCTTTTTTTAATCGGCTGCGCAGGCCACTGTCGTGCCGGCGAAACCACTGATCCGGGGTTTCAAAATAGGCATTGAGTAATTGGGCAGGCTCCGCTAATTCCACTTTGACCGCCAGTTGCTGCCAGCTTTGCTGAATTCTGGCCAACAAAGATGGCGACATGGCTTCAGTCAGCCATAACTTTAATTCCACTTCGATACTCATCTGCTGCTCTTTCTGTTCTGGCTTTGCTTGATGTCGGCAACATAGGATATAAGCCCTGAGCCAGCAAGTGTTTTTGCTTGTCAAGCCGTTAACAACTCCCTATGATCCAAGGCATTATTGCTGTCTGATGCTGGATGTGAACAATTTATGTCTGATTTATGCCGTTTTATGTTATTGGGTGCTGCCCTGACACTGAGCCCAGTGGTGTTATCACAACAAACCACACAAACTCCCGAAGTCGCGGCGCCAACAGCCACTGAAAACACCGCTGAAAAAAGCACAGAAACCAGGGTTGACGTGAATAATCCGCAACCAGTCAGCACTGAAGCCCAAACAGCGGCCAAACCCAGCAATGAAAAACCTGCTTTTATTATCGACACTTTAAGCACGCCGGTACGTTCTGGCCCGGGCAACGAATACCGGACTATTTCGACAGTGCGTGCCGGTGAACATGTCACTTATATCGGCCAGAACCCAGCCAATGGTTTTATTAAAATTCGCGATGATGCCGGCACCGAAGGCTGGCTCAGTGGTGAATATATTACCTACAGCGCCAGCCCCAAGTCTGATCTGGAAAGTTTAAAACAGCAGCTGCGTCAGCAGGAAATGATGGTGGCGCAGTTTGAACAGGAACGCAGCGGCATGCAAACTGCGCTGAGCGCGGCTGAAGCAGCGCGCGATCAGGCCATCAAGGAAGCAGAGCTGGCCAAACAAACCACAGCAGCGCTGACCCGGCAACTGGCTGAACAAAACCCGGAATTGGCACAAAATAAAATGGTAATAGGCGGTGGCATTCTGGCCGCAGGTTTATTACTTGGCTTAATTTTGCCGGTATTTGTGCCAAACCGTCGTCGTAAAGACCGCTGGATGTAACACTAAAATACCAACGCCAAAGCAGTCGCCTGGCGCTGAGCAGCCAGGCGTGCTGCGCGCGCAATAAGTGCAGTTTAAACAAGAAGGGAGCCTATGGGCTCCCTTCTTGTTTGGTAGTTGCTGATACTGCGAACCGTAGCTTAAGCTGCGGCCTGATAAGCCGCTTTTAACCAGCCTATCAGCTCAGCATCCACTTCAGCCACTGTGCTTAAGCGCAGTTTAAAATTACACATTTGCCCGGCCGGCAACGCCTTTAACCGCGGATTTTCAGGTAATTCTTTAATATTCAGCCCTATTTCCAGCTGAGTGTTAGTGGCAGGTCCTATCATGGCAAATTGTTTTTTGCGCCGATAGCTGACATAAGCTTTTTTCGCTGCCGCCTCAAAATCGCCAAATTGGCGAAGAGCTTCGAGTAATTGGTCGTGAATAGGTCTAAGCGCCGCTTTAGCGCCGGTATATAAAGCATCCAGCACCTGTGTGTCGCTCAGCGTTGCCGCAGCTGACTGGCCATCCGACTGACGCACTGTGTGCACCAGTGTATTGGCATCACCATGGCCCATACCAAGTTCGGTTTTGAGCATGGCCACCAGCTCACTGTGTTTTTGCAAACCACTTTGCTGAATAATAACCGCAAGCTCAGCCAGTGTTTTGCCACTGCGTTTTTCGATATTGGCCAGCTGTGTTGCCAGCGCCTGTTGTAAATCTGCCATTGAATAGTCCTGCCTCTGCCTGAAGTGCCGCTTTGGGTATAAAACATTCAGTCGCAAAGTACAAACAATTCAGTCTGGTGTGGCATTTTGCGGTTACAGCTTGTTGCCACTACGCATATCAATTTAAGGCAATAAATACCTTAAATGACCAATAAAACAGCGGGCGACCGGGCCCAAAGTGTCGGCGTCATTAAAATTCAGATAAAAACTGCTGCTGCGGCTGCTGCCGCGTGGCAATTGCAGCGGTACTAAAGAGCCGTCATCCAGATAAGGCTGTACTGCAGTGCGCGGCAGCCAGGCAAAACCTAAGTTTTTGCGCAGTAATTCAATGGAAGTACCCACATGACTGACAGTCCAGCGCTGCTCGGAGCCAAGCCAGCCAACATCTTTTTTCTGCTCCAGCGCTGAATCGCGCAGCACTATTTGCCGGCAGCTTTTTAATTCTTCCAGGCTCAGCATGCGTGCAGGCACATTCAGCGGGTGGGCGGCACCTGCCACAGCAATAAATTCCACCTGACAAATATCTTCACTCAAATTATTTGGCAGGGTAAAAGGTGATAATGCAATTTCCACTTTGCCCTGGCTTAGCAGCTCATTGGCGCCGGTTAAAATGGTTTCCATCAGCTCAATGCGGATCAGCGGATATTCACTGGAAACCGCCGCCAGCGCCTGATACAGCACATCACGTGGAAAAGCCTCGTCGACCGCTATCGGCAGGCTCGACTCCACGCCACTTTTTAAATTCAGCGCCACGTTTTCCATGCGTTCAGTTTCGGCCAGCAAATAATTCACCCGGCGCAGCAGCTGCTCGCCAGCCGCCGTTAACTGGGTTTTGCGTCCTTCGGTCTGAAATAAAGTGACACCAAGCAGCTCTTCCATTTTATGCACCGCATGGTGAATGCTGGACTGGCTTTTATAAATTACATCGGCCGCTTGCTGAAAACCGCCTTGCTCGGCTACAGCTTTAAACATGCGCCACTGTTCTATGGTGGAACGTGCCATCAATCTACTCCTGATCATTTGGCGGTGCTGATAGCTGAATGGGCATCTGCACGACGACAAAACTAAACGGCCATTAGCTTTGGCTTTAACCTGCCGGCCATAATAACTTCAGCCCGGCCAGCAGCAATAACAGATGCACTAAAGGTAAAAAATGTTTATCCGCCAGGTGCTGCTTTAACCAATAACCGAACCGGATAGCGACATAACACAAGGGCATAAAAGGCAAAGCCCACAGCAGCAATGTCCAGTTTAGTTGTTGCTGCACAATAAAAGCCGGTAGTTTTAACAGATTCAGCAGCGCAAAAAACAGCGCCGAAGTGGCAATATATTCAGCAGAAGGCAGTTTACGCGCCAATAAATGCATGGCAAGCGGCGGCCCGCCGGCATGTAACAAGGTAGAACTAACGCCACTGATAAAACCCATCAGCACGCCCATAGGCTTGCTGGCAAGCAACACGCTACTTTGCAGGCCGCTAAAATAGCGCAGCGCAAAAAGCACAGAACCAGCGCCTATCACCCATTGCAATTGGGTGGCAGACAAAGCGCCCAGCAATAAGGCTGACACCGCCACCCCGAGCGCAGCAGCCGGCAATAACTGGCGTAATACCATCCAGTTCCAACGCTGCCAATAACGGCGGATGGTAAAGGCATCCAGCATGATTAACAGCGGCAACAAAAGCCCAAGCGCTGTATTGGCATCAAACACCAAAAGCAGCAATGGCATCGCCAATAAACCCAAACCACCGGCAAATGCCGCTTTGGAAATGCCGGATAACAGCACCACTAAAGCCAGCATTAAGCCCATATCCAACGTCATTTTTACGGCCTCTGCAGTTTATCTGCGGTGTTTTTGACTACAACGACGGACTGATGCAGATCTGTTGTGAAGTTCACAAAGCCCGCATCTTTAAACCGCAATATGAAACAACAAGACCGGCGCACAGCACCGGTCTTAATAAGCTGCGTTTGGCACTTCGCCCGCCTTAAGCCGGCAGTTCAAAAAACAGTGCCCGCACGTGATCGCTTCCGGCTTTTACAGCAAGCTCAGTCAGTTGCAGCATTTTAATGCCATCACCTGGCAATAAAGTTTGATTTAGTAACTGCAACTCGCCGTTTATAAGATGCAGATAATATGCTTTGCCAGGCTGCACCGGCAGCGCCAGCAGCTGTTGTGGCAACAAAATCAGCTGCGACAGGCTGGCATTTTGTTTGATCTGCAAAGTGCCATCGCGCCCGTCCGGCGTGATCACCGTCGTTAAGCCCACAGCCTCGCCAAAGTCCTTTTGCTGATAACCGGGTTCGCCGTTTTGCTGATTTGGCTGGATCCAAATTTGCAAAAACTTCAGTTTGTCACTGTGACTGGCATTAAATTCACTGTGGGAAATACCACGGCCGGCACTCATCAGCTGAAACTCACCGGCCGGCAAGGTTTTTTCATTTCCGGCCGAATCTTTGTGCGCTATGGTGCCACTTAACACATAACTGATAATTTCCATATTCTGATGGCTATGGGTTTGAAAACCAGCTCCTGGCGCCACTTCGTCGTCGTTAATCACTCTCAGGGCAGAAAACCCCATTTGCTCCGGGTTGTAATAATTGCCAAAAGAAAAAGTGTGTTTACTCTTCAGCCAGCCAAAATGGGCGGCGCCCCGCTCATTGGCACGAATAATTTCAAACATCAGGAACTCCTCTGCCCTGTTACCGGGCCAGTTAGCCTTGAGGGGCCAGTGACATGATCAGCCTGACGTGCGGCCAGGCTGATCTTTAAAACTTTTGATTTGGTGGTGCTGTTATTTCAGTTTGGCGGCCAGAAACTCATCCAAAGAAGCTTTACCGGCGCCGCTGAACATCAACGAAGCGCTGGCCGCCAGCAAGGCCAAACCAAACTCGTAACCGTTGTTGCTCATAAACAGGCCGTTGGCAAAGTGCACACTAAAGATGGCGACCAGCATGGCAATACTCAGAGCAAAAGCAGCAGGACGGGTTAAAAAACCGGCAATCAATGCCAGACCACCAAAAAACTCAGCAGCACCGGCCAGAAAAGCCATCAATACACCGGGCGCCAGACCAATACTTTCCATCCAGCCGCCAGTACCTTCCAGGCCATAACCACCAAACCAGCCAAACAGCTTTTGCGCACCATGAGCGACAAAAATAAGCCCCACAGGTACCCGCAGCAATAAAGCGCCATAACCGGCATCGGTAGTTAATAAGTTTTTCAGCATTGAATTGTTCATGGGTTCCACCTTATAAAACTTGTTAAAAATGACTGCGTTATTTGCTTTCGACAGTCATCGTTCTGTCGATGGTGTAACTATAGATGGCTTATTTAATTTAATAAATTGGATTAAATTTGATGTTATATTCTAAAATTTAGAATTTTATATCTGTGTGTTGCAAAGCCCGGACGCTCTGGTGCTGCGTTGCTTGAGTGGATACCTGCGCAATAGTGCTGTCCGGATAAAAGCAGAGCGCGGCATCACAGGACTTATTTATAAACTCAGCCAGAATAAAAAAACTTTCACTCACTGAAAAAAGCCCCTGACATCTTACCAGTGCGCCGGCCCTGTCCAGTTCCATTTTTCGCTACTAAACTGCAATCACCCCCTAAGCAGAAGGATTTGCTTTATGTGCCACTTTGCCTTGCCGTTATGCTGCAGTCTTATGCTGTTATTTGTTCAGCTGCCGAACTCTGTATTAGCCGCCGATCTTGCCAAAACCACAGCTGCACATCAGATCATTACTGTGGTAGAGCCGCCTTCCAGTTATCTCGACAGTCATGGCAGGCTCACAGGTTATGCCACAGATATAGTGCGTGCTTTACAAAAAATCAGCGGTGATCGCAGCCATATTCAGCTGATGCCGGAATCCAGAGCTTTATTAACGGCATCGCGTCAGCCTAATGTGTTGTTATATGGTTTTTCCCGCACCCTGGAGCGGGAAAATAACTATCACTGGATCATGCCGCTGGCGCGCAAAAAATGGGTGTTGTATATGCACAGGGACGACCCACAACAACTGCAACATCTGAATGATGCCAGAGCACTGGAAAGTATTGGGGTGGTGCGGGGTGATGTGCGGGAAGAATGGCTGCTGGCGCAGGGGTTTACCAATTTACAAAGTTCATCCAGCCATGCCCAGAATCTGGCAAGGCTTGGCAGCCGCAGGTTAAATGCCATTGCTTTTGAACCTCAGGGCATGCAATACCTGCTGCGCGAAGCCGGGCAGGCACCTGCGCAATACCGGGCTGCGCTGCATTTTTTTGAAACTGAAGTTTGGTTATTAATGTCGCGGCAAAGCCCTGCCAGTGAAGTCGCACGCTGGCAACAGGCAGCGCAGCAGTTACAGCAAAGTGGTGAGCTGGCCGCCATCAGCAAAAGCTGGCAACAACGACTGGCACAGGAACAAATTCACAGCAATATCGAGGGGCAGTTATTAAGTTTTTAGCCAGATGTTCACAACAAAACGAGCACAGTGGCTGAGGCGGGCATCAGCCATAACCTGAATTGACAGGTTTTGTTGCTACTCTGATTTTATCGCTGTTAAAAAGACCAGGTGCCCGCCCAAAGCCTTGGGCCACAGTTACTGGCGCTATTGTGAATGCGATTCAGGTTCCGGGAACGCGGCCTGGTTCATGACCGTCATACCTTGGCAATCTGGCGTCCAGATCATCCCAGTTTGCGCTGGAAGATACAAAGTTATGTGACATGGGGCGTTCGGCAATATCAGTGTCTAATATGCCCAACCTTAAACGTAACAATTCAGGGGACGACTCATTGCTGCTAAAAATTGGCGAGGCACAGACTTTGCAAAAATGCCGCTTTTTGCCTGGTGTCATTTCATAATATTGAATGAGCTCTTGCCCTTGTTTGATCACAAGCGCACTTTTAGCCACAAAACCATTTGTTGCATAAGCAGTACCACTGCTCTTCCGGCATTTTGAACAATGACAATGAATAATAGATCGAATACCCGCTGTAACTTCTAAAACAACAGCGCCACATAAACAACTCCCCTGATACATCGGATTTCCTTATACCAACCACCAGCAGCTATACACCAACCTTATGCTGCTGAAAAATATCAAAGTGAGGTCTTGTTGCCTGCCTGATGCTATCTGGTCAGAAAAGACAAAATGCAAAGCAAGACCCCCGATTTTACGTTATTTGTATGATGATTCACCGTTTTGGTTTGAACTCTTCATCTTAAACCAGAATGGGGAGTGAGTTATCCGATTAGACCAAATCCGATCCACAGATGCTATTCACACATCAACTTGCTGTTTAGTTATAGCTACCACCTACATAGCTATTTTTGCATCCTGAATATTGATTTTTTTCAAACAGTCCCACCACTCTGCCGGCCACTTTGCGCAAGACAGCAACATTGTTGTTTTTTCTTTTCGGCTTTTTGAGCCTGTCAGAGGCTGCGGTTTTG
The DNA here is from genome assembly GCA_003543135.1 of Rheinheimera sp. Taxonomy (GTDB): domain Bacteria; phylum Pseudomonadota; class Gammaproteobacteria; order Enterobacterales; family Alteromonadaceae; genus Pararheinheimera. The sequence continues at coordinate 131,613 of DPJG01000010.1, read as the reverse complement.
CATGCCCTTAGCAATCATCAATTTAATATCATAAATTTATCAATAGTAAATTATTTGTAATTAATTGATTGCAGTTAGTGTTTTCTGCCGTTTATCAGAGTCAAGGCAACATAGCCGTTGTGGTGCAACTTGCCCTTCAGTTACAGCAAGAGGTTATTTGTGAATTCTATCCTTTCAGGCTTTTTAAGCTTTGCCAGTGGTTCATTGCTGACATTGTTCGCTTTACAGTTATTTGACGACAATTCCACTGCTGCCGGCCCAGAACAGATCCAAAGCAAGGCACTGAGCTCTGCTCAGAGCAGTTCAGCACAGCAGAATGTTGCAAGTCGCGATACCGAACCACAGTTTGCCGTTCAGCCAGCTGCAGACATTAAATCTACTTTCAACACCGCGGCCTCAGCCGGGGCTGCTGCAGTCACGCAAAACACTGCTGCAGATAACGCCACAACACAAAAATCCGGCATGGCCGAGCTTGAAGACAGTCTCTATTTGCATGCCGTACTTCCGGCCGTCAGTCAGCTTGGAAGCATGCTCAGCCTGGAAACTGAACAACAAAACAAACTCAGTGAGCTACTGCAAGCCAAAACCAAAGCTGATTTACAAAGCTGGCATGAACTGCAACAACTGGCCCGGCAACCACAAGGTGATGCTGAGCAGCTAAATGCCGACTATCTGCAAAAGGCGCAGCAAAGCGGCCAGCTATACAACGAAGAACTTAAAAGAATACTAAGCCCGCAACAGTACCAAAACTACCTGCGTTATGAACGTTCGCAAGCGCAAGTGCGCATTCAGCAGCAAGTACAACAACTGAGCACCCGGTTAAACAAGATAGGTCAACTCGATGAGTTCCAGCGCCAGGAGATAGCCAGACTTTCGCCTGCCATTTTTTCCGCCGCTGAAGAGATTCTGCCGGGCACGTCGGTAAGCCCTTATGCGCCAAGCCCTATCAGAACCAATCACGAAGCACTTGAACAGTTGCGCTCAGTGTTTAGTGAAAGCCAGTTAAAACAAGCTGGTTTGTAATGATACCAACAGGAGAAACCATGAAAAAAATACAAATAGCGGCCGGATTATTGGCCTTTTTATTGGCTGATGTTGCTGCTGCCCCCAGTTGTCCTGGTGGTGGCGGTTACTGGGACTATGAAGAAAGACAGGTTCGGGTTTGCGACTATATTACTGAAACTTATACCGAATCTAACAGGCACTGTGGTTATAGCGGACGGATAGATTTAAGCGTCAATGATTATCTGTGGTACCCGCCTGTGCATGCAACCGACTATTCCATGCACGCCAGCAGCACTTTAGTGTTGGCAGTCACCAGCAGCTGCCCTGCCAGCGATTTTAAAACTGCTTTTCAAACGTACTGGGCACGGAGTTACAACAACTACAACGAAACTTCATTTCGTTCAGGTTGGTATAGCGGAAGTATTCCGCTGATCTCAGACAGAGTAGACACCCAAACAAAAACCAGAACTGTGGAAACCAACTGTCGCACCGAAACAAAAACAGTGCGGGTATGGCGTTGTGGCATGATCCCTTAACATCACTGCTCAGTGGCCGCTACACTCTGAGCGTACCACAAAGCAGTATTGTTATTTTACGTTGCCGGTGCGGGTGGTTAATCCTGGTTTCCTGCACTGGTTTTATACTTAAGTAATTGTTTTATATATCACAATAAAACACTCTGAAGTTAAGAACTTAATCTTTGTCCTCACATTGGACTTTTGATCTGTGTATTGTGCACTGCAACTCCCATCCACCACCACAACTCGTCACATCAGCGCTTTTTCCCGTTAAACGCCGATATTTTGGCCGATTTTGAGGTTTTAAACTGACAGCTGTCTGAGACGAGCTTTGGTAGCGGCCCCTACCCTGTTGTTTTAAAAAGCAGGCCGCACCTGAAAAACGAGTCTGCACTGCTGGTTTTGACGGCTCAAGGGGGGTCTTATTTGCATCACTTTTTGTCGAAACAAAGTGACTCGACTACTGAGGCGAAACGCCGCCTAAGCGCCATGTCGCAGGCATTAAATAACTCGATACAACCAGCAGATCGCACAACAGCAGACAGTGAAAAAATCAAAAGCCCGCGCCGGTTCGCGCCGAAAGTCAGCCAGCCCCCGCGAAAAAGCAAAGCTACAACGGCAAACCCGAGTCCTGTTTTACTTTTTCAATCACCACATAAGTGTGGGTTTGTAATACGCCCGGCAAATCAACAATACGGCCCAGCACGGCGCGGTAGGCTTCCATACTGGACAGCCGTAATTTCAGCAGATAGTCAAAACCGCCTGCCACCATATGACATTCAGCCACTTCGGCAATATTCACCACAGCGTCACGAAACTGGTCAAATACCGCGCCCGTGGTTCTGTCTAAGGTGACCTGAATAAAAGCCGCTGTGCCCATGCCGAGTTTGGACGCTGATAACTTGGCGCCGTAGCCTTCAATAAAACCTTCCTGCTCCAGCTTGCGCACCCTGTCAATACAAGGGCTTGGGCTTAAATTCACTCTTTTGGCCAGTTCCACGTTGGAAATCCGGCCATCCTTTTGCAGAGTGTCTAAAATTGTGCGGTCTATCCTGTCGAGTGTTCTGGGTTTATCACTTTGGCTCATAACCGTATTTTTTCTGGTTTATTTAAACTTAGACAGAATTATATAGGGTTATAGCTGGAATTAAACCACCAAATACGGCTGTGTTTTCACTAGAATGCAGCATTTATTTTTGCATCAACCGGGATCATTATTATGTTATTTAACGGCGATCTGACCGCAACCAACCCGCTGCGTCAAACTTTGCGTAACTTTTACCGCGCTGACGAAGAAAAAGTTCTGGATTTATTGTTACCTCTGGCAGATATCGGCGTGCAGGCCCGTTCACGCGCCTGGGAAAAAGCCCGCCAGCTGGTGGTCAATATCCGTAAAGCCCAGGTAGGTAAAGGCGGCGTTGATGCACTGCTGAACGAATTCTCGTTATCGACCGAAGAAGGTTTGGTGCTGATGTGTCTGGCCGAAGCACTGTTGCGGGTGCCGGACAGCCATACTGCCGATCGCCTTATTCGCGACAAATTATCACAAGGCGACTGGAGCTCACACTTAGGCAACAGCGAGTCGTTGTTTGTGAACGCTTCTGCCTGGGGTTTGTTATTGACCGGCAAACTGGTGAACTACAGCGACGAGCAGAAAAAACACCAGTTTGGTTTACTCAAACGCACCTGCGGCCGGTTAGGTGAGCCGGTGATCCGCCAGGCTGTGCGTTATGCCATGCAGATTATGGGCACCCAGTTTGTGATGGGCACCACCATCGACAAAGCTGTAGAACGTGCTGTTGAGCTTGAAAACAAAGGTTTTACCTATTCATACGACATGCTGGGCGAAGGTGCCCGCACTATGGCTGACGCCGAACGTTATTTCCAAAGCTACATGATGGCCATTAACGTCATTGGTAAAGCAGCGCAAAATCGTGGTCCTTTTAAAAGCCCCGGCATTTCAGTCAAACTGTCGGCCATTCACCCGCGTTATGAGTTTTCCCACCGCGACCGCGTGATGAACGAACTGGTGCCAAAATTAAAACAGTTAGCTTTGGCCGCCAAAGGATACAACATCAGCTTTACTGTGGACGCTGAAGAGGCCGACCGCTTAGATTTGTCGCTGGATATTATTGAAGCCGTGTTCTCAGACGCCGACTTAGCCGGTTGGGAAGGTTTTGGTCTGGCCATTCAGGCTTATTCCAAACGTTGTATTCACTTAGTGGAGTGGCTGCGTGAGCTGACGGTGAAGGTGGGCCGCAAGCTGATGGTGCGTCTGGTCAAAGGCGCCTATTGGGACACTGAAGTAAAAATCAGCCAGACCGAAGGCCATGACGATTTCCCGGTATTTAGCCGCAAACCATCGACAGACGTGTCTTATCAGGCGTGCGCCCGCAAGTTATTGGAATACCGTGACAGCATTTACCCGATGTTCGCCACCCACAACGCCTACACAGTAGCCACTATTTTAGAAATGGCTCCGGACCGCACAGGTTATGAATTCCAGCGCCTGCACGGTATGGGTGATGCACTGTACGACCAGGTGGTGGCCGACGACAAAGTACCATGCCGTATTTACGCACCAGTGGGCGAACATTCCGACTTATTGGCTTATTTAGTACGCCGCCTGCTGGAAAACGGCGCCAACAGCTCGTTTGTGAATAACATTGTCGATGAAAATATTCCGGTGGAATCTTTACTCAAAGATCCGGTGGAAACAGTGCGTGGCTGGAAACAAAAACGCAATACCCAAATTCCGTTGTCGATTAACCTCTATGGCAGCGAGCGCAAAAACTCCAAAGGTATTGATTTAACTGAAATTGACGCCTTAACACCACTGCGCAATAACCTGAATAACTGGCTGGCCAAAGCCACGGCTCAGCCTGCAGTTGAAGGCGCTAAAGTGGTGCGTAACCCGGCCAACCATGCCGAAATTATTGGTTATCAACAGCACGCTACGCCAGAGCAAATGAAAGCACTGGTGGATAAAGCTGAAGCCGCTTTCCCGGCCTGGAGCACCACAGCAGTAACAGAACGTGCCAATAGCCTGCGTAAACTGGCTGATGCACTGGAAGCCAACCGCGACGAGCTGATTGCTATCTGTGTGAAAGAAGCGGGTAAAACTGTGGGCGACAGCGTGGCCGAAGTGCGTGAAGCCGTTGATTTTTGCCGTTATTACGCGGCGCGTGCTGAAGAAATGTTTGCAACACCAAAGCACAGCCGTGGTGTGGTGCTTTGTATCAGCCCATGGAACTTCCCACTGGCCATCTTTTTAGGTCAGGTGTCTGCTGCTGTTGTTGCAGGTAACACAGTGGTGGCTAAACCTGCCGAACAAACCAGTTTAATTGCGGTACGTGCCATTGAGCTGTGGCGTGAAGCCGGCCTGCCACAAGGTGTGGTGGAACTGGTGATTGCCCCAGGCCGCGCTGTCGGTGAACATGTGGTGCCGGATTTACGTATTCAGGCGGTGATGTTCACAGGCTCCACCGAAACCGGCAGCTGGATCGCCCGCAAACTGGCTGAACGTGGTGGTGAGCCGGTGCCGCTGATCGCCGAAACCGGTGGTCAGAACTGTATGATTGTTGACTCTACCGCCCTGCCGGAGCAGGTGGTGGACGATGTGGTGTCTTCAGGCTTCCAGAGCGCCGGTCAACGCTGCTCGGCGCTGCGGGTATTGTTCCTGCAAGAAGATGTGGCCGATAAAATCATTCATATGATTAAAGGTGCGATGCAGGAGTTGCATGTGGGCGACCCGGCGTTTTTAAGCACAGATGTTGGCCCTGTGATTGACCAAAAAGCCTTAACCGGCCTGAATAACCATGTGCAATACCTGGAAGGCAAAGCAACCTTGCATTACGCCTGCAAAGCACCAACGGGCGAAGGCCACTTTTTCTTTGCTCCCCGTTTGTATGAGATCAAAAACTTAAGCTTATTAGAGCGTGAAGTATTTGGTCCTGTGGTGCATATCATCCGCTTTAAAGCCGATGAACTGGATAACGTGATTGCGCAAATTAATGCCACAGGTTACGGCCTGACCATGGGTGTCCATAGCCGTATTGCTGAAGTCACAGCTCAGGTCGCGCGTGAAGTGAAAGCCGGTAACATCTACATCAACCGCAATATGATTGGTGCAGTGGTGGGCGTGCAGCCATTTGGTGGTTGTGGTTTATCAGGCACTGGCCCTAAAGCTGGTGGTCCTTTCTACTTAACCCGTCTGGTCAAAGACAACCTGAATGTGACTGAAGCGCCACTGGCCGACAGCAAACGTCAGGCCTTGTTAAGTGCCAGCAGCAACGATTCAGCGCTTCACAGCACACTGCAACAAGCGAAAAAGGCACAACCAGCCTGGGCTGCGCTCGATATCAATAGCCGTAGCTCTGTCATTCGTCAGTTCCTGGCGCAGCTCGCTGCTAACTCTGTGGTGGTGAAACAAGAGCAGGACTTAGAGCAGGTGATCCAGTCGGCCCGTCATTTACTCAATGACATTGAAAAGCAACTGGCCGCTCCTGTCACCTTGCCAGGCCCTACAGGGGAGTCAAACCAGTTGTTCCTGGAAGCGCGGGGTGTAGTGGCTGCAGTACGTGATGAAAGCGCCTGCTTTAAATACTGGATGCTGAGCCTGATGACGGCACTGGCCACAGGTAACGCTGTGGTGGTGGCAGTTGAAGATCAGTTTGTTGCTGAAGCCGATGCTTGTCGTAAAGTGCTGCTCAACGCCGGCCTTGCGCCAACGCTGTTTAATGTGGTGAAGCTGTCACAATTAAAGGCGCTTATCAGCAACAATATTATTGCTGCGGCCATTGTTGAAGCTGGCAGTGCCGTCAAGGCGCTGACCGGTGAGCTGATTGCCGCCCGTGATGGCGCAATTTCGCCGCTTATTACCACACCGGCAGACGAACGGTTAATTCACCGTTTAGTCACCGAAAAAACCGTCACTGTCAATACCACAGCGGCAGGCGGTAACGCATCATTAATGACCATGAGCGATAACGCCGGTTAATCAACACTGGCGATAGCCCGCTTAACAAGGTCAAAAAGCCCGAAGTTCACCTTCGGGCTTTTTTTATATACAGGGATCTATGGTACACCGGCAATGCAGGAGCAATTGCCGGTTATATACAGGTCGCCAGGGGACAGCGCGAATGCAGCTGCAATTGCCGTAATTGCAGAAGGCAACAGCCTGTGGCGGGAATTTTTTCAACCCGCGCCCTTCGGGCCATTGCATTTAACGCTGAAGCAGCCTATGTTCAGCAAAATTCTTCTTTTTATTCAAGGACAGCGGCGTCATGGCATTGCAGCGGGTCGCCATTGATGAACTTCAACTGGGCAGTTATGTGGTGGCTGTGACCCGGCAGCGCGGCGACATTGTGGTGAAAGACGCCGGTTGGGTGCGAAGCCCGGAAGCTTTGGCGCTGCTAAAACAAAAAGGCGTGCTGGAAGTGGCGATAGACCCCGCCAAACAATTGCCAGCTGCCCCTGCGCCAACTGAAGCCCCAGCTGAGCCGAAACCTCCGGTACCACCAAAGCCCCCCCGTATTAGTTTTGAGCAGGAAATAAATAAAGCTGAACTGGCTTTTAGCGCCGGCACACAAAGTCTGCAGGCCAGTTTTCCGAAGCTGTTAGAGCAGGAGGAGCTGGATTTTCATGAGCTGTCGAGCGTCAGCAACCGTTTGCTGGAAAGCACCAAACGCAACAGTCAGGCCTTGTTATTTTTGCAGCAGGTCAGCCAGCAAAATGACGCCTTGTTACAACACAGTTTAAGCTGCGCCTGTTTAATGGCAGCTTTTGCCGCCCGGCTCAAAGTGCCGGCGGAACAAGCCCAGCTTTATACGCTGGCCGCACTGTTACATGACAGCGGCGCTTTGCTTCTGCAGCAACTCTACCCAAACCAGCCTTATCTGGATTCTGATGCCACGAGCTACAGCATTCCGATGTTACAACAACAACCGGATTGCCCGGCTGAGCTTCTACAAATGATTGAAGAACATTGTTTAAGCCTGGCGCAGCAGCAAAGTCTGGGCGGCAAAATGCTGGCTATTGTCAACAGTTACAGCAAACTCACAGCTGCTGGCAAAAACTCGCTGCAGGCTGCCGCCAGCCTGAAAAAAGCCGAAGGTAAAACGCTGGACAGCGAACTTTGTGCTGAGTTTTTACAATGTGTGGGCCTGTACAGCCCTGGCACTGTGGTGCGGCTTAAATCGGGCAAACTTGGGCTGGTGCTGGAAAATCACAGTGTGCATCCGGATAAACCCAAACTAAAACTGTTTTACCACAGCCTGCACCGCCATCATTTGCCGGCCAAGCTGCTGGATTTAAGTAAACAAAGTGAAGAAGTGATTGAATCCTGCGCTGATTTAAAAAAATATCAGCTGGAGTTGCAGCACTATCTTTAGCCAATGCCTGGCTGTCGATAAGCCATACAAAGCGGGCTGTAGCCTATCTGTTACTTGCCCCATGTCAGGGCAAAAACTGCAAAGCTTTGCCGAGCAGGAGCCCGCATTAACGCCCTGGTAAACGGTACGACCATTCACTCAGTGCTTCCACACTAAATAGCTGACGGCCGGTTTGCAGCAACACATACTGCGGCGTAATTTCTTTAATCTGAATATCGGCTGTGACCCACTGCCCTTCCTGCAAATCTTTGCCGTTGACCTTCACCCAGCGCTGCCTGGGTTCAGTGGCATACACATGGGCTTCAAAACGCAAAGGCGGAATTTGCCGTTTTAACAGCTCATCCAGACTATGAATATCCCGTGCCGGCGCCGCATGGTCAGTCACCGACTGCCGCCTTGGTGCTGAGCCGGTTTCTTCCAGCGCCAAAGCAAATTTGCTTTTGAGCTCATCCGACACTTCATTGGCACTGAGTTCCGGCTGCTGAGCGGGGATCTCAGCCACTTCATCTGCCGGATTGGCTTCGGCCATTTGTGGTTGAGCCTCAAATTCATCAGCAAACTCAGTATCCACAGCATCATTTTGGTGAATTGCCGCACTACGTTCGCCAGCCAGCAGCGCTACCTGTTCATCAAGCCCTTGTTGCGCCTGGCGCTTCGTTCGAGGCTGTGCCGACACCAGCAGTTGCGGCTCTTCACTGCCGTGCGTTTCACTGCTCTGATCTGCGCTGCTGTCATCCGCAGCGCTTTGCGCTGTTGTGCTGGCCGCACCAGGCGGTACTGTCAGTAAGTCAGTCAGAATTTGGCCGGCACTGGCCGGTTGCACCACAGGCGCCACAGCGACTAGCGGCGGTTTTTGCAGATATTGCGCCAGTAAAAAACCGGCCAATAAACCCACCAGCACCAACAACAGCAAAGCCAGCATTTTCCAGCCCTGTGCATTGTGTGCCGGCGCAGGCTGAACATAAGCAACAGGCTGGGCTGGCATGGGCTGCTGGCCCTGTTGCTGTTTTAACGCTTCCATCAATAACGACATAACTTAACTTCCAGATTTATCCGGGCCCGGATTTGGCACAGAATTCAGACCAAGATCCAGGCCAATAGCAAGCAAAGCGCCCAGGCCGATACAACCGATAAACAGCAAGGCCCAGAACCACCAGGGTGTGGTTTTGGCAGGCTCGGTTTGACGCACCGCCAGAATTTCCGCTGCCGCTTGTTGCACCAGCGCTGCGTCAATTAAAGCTTTTTGCTGACTATAAGCCCCCAGCAAAGCACGGTCACAAATCAGATTCACCAGCCGTGGAATACCACCGGATAACATAAATAATTTTTTTAACGCACCGTCGGTAAACACCGGCCTGCTGCAACCGGCCACCTGCAACCTGTGCTGCACATAATGTTGTACTTCCATCAGGGTGAGCGGCATTAAGTGGTAACGGGCGGTAATACGCTGCGCCAGCTGGCGTAAGTCCTGGCGCTGTAACAGCTGCTGCAGCTCAGGCTGGCCGATTAAAATCACCTGCAATAACTTTTTGGTATTGGTTTCCAGGTTGGTCAAAAGCCGCAATTGCTCAAGCACGGCCGGTTGCAGATGCTGCGCTTCGTCAATAATTAAAATGGTATTAAGCCCCGCCTCATGGTTTTTTAATAACTTGGCGGTAATTTTGTCGGTCAGGTTTTTTAAGCTGGCGTCGGTTTTTTTATAACGGATCTTGAGCTCGTCACAAATAGCCGCCAGCAGTTCAAGCTCAGACAAGGTGGGATTGAGAATAAAAGCCACCTGCGTTTTTTCCGGCAGCTCAGCCATTAAACAACGTGACACCGTGGTTTTACCGGTGCCGACTTCGCCGGTTAACAAGACAAAACCACCGGCATCGCCCAGGCCATAACGCAAATGCGCCAAAGCTTCGGTATGACGGGCCCCTAAATACATAAATTCCGGGTTGGGCGCGATTGAAAACGGCTGGCTGTTCAGGCCAAAAAATCCGGTGTACATAACATCCTGACTGTGACTGACGCGACAATTGTTGCTGGCCGGTTATAATGGCAAAAAAACCGCAGTCAGGAAAGCATGTGAAGATATATCTTGTGGGCGGCGCAGTGCGCGACCAGTTATTGGGCCTGAACGTAAAAGACAACGATTATCTGGTTGTCGGGGCCACACCGGAGCAATTATTGGCGCAAGGTTATCAGAGTGTCGGCAAAGACTTTCCGGTGTTTTTACATCCCAAAACCAAACAGGAATACGCGCTGGCCCGCACCGAACGTAAACAAGGTCAGGGTTATACCGGTTTTGCCTGTTATTTTGCGCCCGATGTCACACTGGAGCAGGATTTAATGCGCCGGGATTTAACCATTAATGCAATGGCGCGCGACGAAGCAAATGGCGAGTTATTTGACCCTTATGGTGGCCAGGCCGACCTTCAGGCCAAAATACTGCGCCATGTGTCACCGGCCTTTGTTGAAGATCCATTGCGGGTGCTTAGGGTCGCGCGTTTTTATGCCCGTTTTTATCCGCTGGGTTTTACCGTGGCTGACGACACCAAACAACTGATGTCCGAGCTGGTAGCGCAGGGTGAGATGCAACATCTGACGGCTGAGCGGGTCTGGCAGGAAACCTCCAGGGCGCTGCTGGAGCAAACACCGGCCGCTTATTTTGAGCTGCTGCATGAAGTGGGTGCCCTTGCGGTGCTGATGCCGGAGCTGGATAAACTCTGGGGCATTCCCAATCCGCCCAAATGGCATCCGGAAATTGATAGCGGTATTCACAGCATGTTGGTGCTGCAGCAGGCTGCGTTGTTGTCAGAGCGGCTGGATGTACGTTTTGCCGCTTTATGCCACGACCTTGGCAAAGGCGTCACACCACCAGAGCATTGGCCGTCGCACCATGGCCATGAAACACTGGGCTTGCCGCTGATCAGCAACCTGTGTCAACGCCTGCGTATTCCAAATGACTGCCGGGATTTAGCACTGCTGGCTAGTGAATACCATCAGCTGGTACACAAAGCTTTGGAGCTGCGTGCTGTGACCATCCAAAAGCTGTTTGATGGCATTGATTTATGGCGCAAACCAGAGCGGCTGGAATTGTTGTTGTTGTGTTGTATTGCCGATTTACGTGGCCGCACCGGTTTTGAACAGGCGTGTTATCCGCAGGCGGATTATTTACGCGCCCTGGCAGCAGCGGCCAAAACCGTGGATATCAAAGCGCTGGTCGCAGCAGGTTTTCAGGGAGAGGCTATGCGCAGCGCGGTCGCAAAGGCCAGGCTGGATGCCATCAGCCACTGCATGCAGACCATCAAAACTGCAGCTGGTCATACACAGCCTGAAAATCGATAAAACACATAAAAAAACAGCGCGCAAGAAAAACAAACCGATAAAAAACGGAGCCATCAGGCTCCGTTTTTTATCGTGATTGCAACTTCAGCACTGTTGTTACACCGCATCGGCCTGCAATTTTTCTTCTTTTACGTGGTCTGCCTGATGATCTTTGGCCAGTAGCACGTAAATAGACGGCAACACAAAGAGTGTAAAAATAGTGCCGATAGTCATGCCGAGCACCAACACTATACCAATAGAGTTGCGGGCTTCTGCGCCTGCGCCTTCGGCAAAAATCAGCGGGGTGTGACCGGCCACAGTGGCAATACTGGTCATCAGCACCGGCCTTAACCGCAGCACAGAGGCCTGACGCACAGCTTCAATTTTGCTCATGCCCTCTTCTTGTAACTTATTGGCAAATTCCACCACCAGAATACCGTTCCGGGCAATCAGGCCTACCAGCGTCACTAAACCCACCTGCGAATAAATATTCAACGTGCTGGTAAAAGCGTCGGTGAAGTGCGGAATAGGCGCCGGAATTTTCAGGAAGGTAAAGACCAGAGCACCAAACATTGCCAGCGGCACTGAACCTGCCAGAATCACCACAGGGTCGCGGAAGCTGTTGTACTGTGCCGCCAACACCAGGAAAATCATCATCAGTGCTGTTAAAAAAGCCGGCAGGAAAGTATTGCCTTCACGTTTTAACTGTCTGGATTCACCGGTGTAATCCACTGTGTAGCTCGATGGCAGAATTTTTGCTGCTTCAGCTTCCAGGAACTTCAGCGTTTCATCCAGCGGTTTTAAGGTCACGCCACTGATTTTCACCGCGTTGAGCTGCTGCATCCGGTTGATACTGCGCGGTACAGTGCTGTGCGTCATAGTGGCAATCTGATCGAGCCGGATCATGCTGTTATCCGGCCCAGTGATATACAGTTTGCTCAAGTCATCCGGAGTTAAACGACCTGTTCTTTTCACCTGGGGGATCACCTTGTAACTCAGGCCTGCCATATTAAAGCGGTTGACATAACCACCGCCCAATAAGGTGCCGAGATCCTGGGTCACAGTGCGCATATCCAGGCCTAAATCGGCCACTTTTTCGCGGTCGATATGCAGCTGATATTCAGGCTGATCTACTTTCATATCCAGCATAGGCGGGAAGGCAAACATACCGCTGTTGGTCATCAGCTCCTGCATTTTTAACGCATAATCGTAAATTTCCCGCGAGTCAGCGGTAGAAGCAATGACAAACTCTACCGGGAACTGCCCACCCCCAGGTAAAGCCGGTGGGGTAATAGGCATAATACGCACACCGGCTATTTTGCTGAGTTCTTCCTGCACTGAAGGCAAAATTTCCGCTGTAGTGCGCTCACGCTCACCCCAGGGTTTCACCACCATGCCGCTAAAACCACCGGTTGGGAAGTTGACCTGGAAGGTAAAGTCGGTTTCAGGCACCTTCATAAATACCTGATTCACCTGTTTGCCATAAAACGCCGACTGGTCAATAGTGGCATTGGCCGATGAATCAACAATACCAAAAATAACACCCTGATCTTCGGTCGGCGCCAGCTCTTTGGCCGACATGCTGTAAAGCGGGATGGTCATAGCGGTAATACCAATCCAGAACAAATACACACCCCAGCGGTTTTGCAAAGTCTGATTCAGTTTACGGCTGTAAAACACACTAAAACGGTCAAAAATTTTCGACAAAGGCGCTTTAAGCTCTGTGTGGGGTTTTAACATTCTGGACGCCATCATCGGCGATAAGGTAATAGCCACTACAGCGGAAATGGCGACAGCACCGGCCAGCGTAATGGCAAATTCGCGGAACAGGGTACCGGTTAAGCCACCTTGTAAACCAATAGGCACATAAACGGACATCAGGGTCACTGTCATTGCAATCACAGGCCCAGCCAGCTCGCGCGCCGCCACTATGGCCGCTTTAAAAGGTTTTAAACCTTCCTGGATATGGCGTTCGATGTTTTCCACCATCACTATGGCATCGTCCACCACCAGACCCACCGACAGAACTATCGATAACAACGTCAGCAGGTTCAGCGAAAAACCACAGATTTTCATAATAAATAACGCGCCTATCAGCGACAGCGGTATCGCAATCACCGGAATAAGCACAGAGCGGCTAAAACCGAGGAACAGGAAAATCACCACTATGATAATGATCAGAGTTTCGGCCAGGGTTTTAACCACATCATCAATGGCTGCCTGAATATATTTAGTGGCGTCGTAAGACACTTCACCACTTAAACCAGCCGGCAGTTCGGCTTTAATGGCTTCCATCTCTTCAGTGACTTTTTTAATCACTTCCAGACTATTGGCATTAGGCGCAACAAAAACGCCCATAAACACTGCAGTCTGACCTGAATAGTTGACTTCAACACTGTAGTCGTCTGCGCCCAGCACCACATCGGCGATATCCTGCAGCCGCACCACACCTTCACTGTTCTGACGCACCACCAGGCGGCGGAAGTCTTCCACATTGTTCATGTCGGCATTGGCGCTTAAATTCACCTGGGTATAAGAGCCACGGGTGGTGCCAATGGCGGCCTGCACATTGTTATTGGCCAGCGCCTGGCGTACATCGGTTGGGGTAATGTTATAAGCAGCCATTTTTTCCGGTTTTAACCAGATGCGCATGGCAAAGGTACGGCCACCAAGAATTTCTGCTTTTTGCACACCGGAAACCGCAATTAACCGTGGTTGCACCGAGCGGGTCAAAAATTCGGTGATTTGGTTTTGTTCCAGAATGTCGGAGCTGAAACTCAAATAAGCTGAAGCAAACTGACTGTCGGCCGCTTCGATGGCAATGGAAGGCACTTCGGCCTCCGGTGGTAACTCACCGCGCACCTGATTGACCTTGGCGGTAATCTCGGTCATGGCTTTAAGTGGATCGTAGTTTAAATGCAGATGGGCACTGATCGTGGACACCCCCATAGTGCTCTGCGATTCCACATAATCAATACCACCGGCCGAGGCGATGGCCCGCTCTATTGGCGTGGTAATAAAACCCCGCACCAGTTCAGCATTGGCACCGACATACACAGTGGTAATTTTGATTACAGCGATGTCACTGCGCGGGTACTGGCGCACCGACAAGTTGCTGAGCGACTGAAAACCGGCCAATAAAATCAGCAGGCTGACCACTATGGCCAGCACCGGTTTTTTAATAAAAATATCGGTAATATTCATTATTCACCTGAAAAAATGGCAGTGTCTGCAGCAAATTGGCTTAACTGTCCGCCGGTGTTGGATCTGTTTTAAATTCCGGCGTAGGTTTGTCGGTGATCACCAGCGCCTGATTATTAAAGAGTTTAAAAGCACCGGCACTGACCACACTTTCACCGGCTTTAATACCATCCAGCACTTCAACAAAATCACCTCTGGATTGGCCTAACCGCACAAACTGCTGTCTGGCTTTAAGTGCACCGGTCTTTTCATCTTTGTCGGCGACAAAAACTGTGTCACCAAAAGGCGCGTAAATAATGGCGGTAGAGGGCACAGCCAACACCTGTAACGGCTCGCTTAAAGTTACTGTGGTTGACACCGCCATGCCCGGCATCAGTTTATTGTCGGCATTGTCTAATGAAGACTGCACTATGGCATTACGGGTGGTTGGATTAATTTCAGTACCAATAGCAGTAATTTTGCCGGAAACAACAGAACCTCCAGCATCACCAACGGCCACGCTGACCTCTAAACCACGGCTGATTTGTGACAGCCAGCCTTGAGGAACCGGAAAATTGACCCGCACTCTGTTGGTGGCCTGCAGCGAAACTATGGCAGTGCCCACCTGTAAATCGGTGCCTAAGTCGACCTGACGAATACCCACCCGGCCATCAAAAGGCGCACGAATTTGTTTTTTCTCCAGCGTGGCGCGCAAATCGTCCACATCACCTTTGGCCGACTCAACCTGCTGCACTGCAGTATCCAGCTCACTTTGACTGGCGATATTGCGTTTACGCAGTTCCACCAGACGCTGGTAACTGGCCTGTGCCAGCTTTAATCTGGCCTGAGCGGCGTCCAGCTGAGCTTTTTCGTTCACAGCTTCCTGTTCAACCAGCACTTCACCGGCTTGCACATAAGCACCACTTTGGAAGGCAATCCGTTTTACCTTACCTGGCACCTGGGCTGAAATAGTGATGCCTTCATCGGCTTCCACTGTGCCGATGGCAGTGTAGGTTTGTGGCCAGCTTTGCAGCTTAGCCTGATACACACTGACAGACTCTGGAGGGGGGACAAAAGATTCACCACTTTTGATCATGGTAAAAATCTGCTCAGCTTTAATACCGGCAACAATTGCCAATACCAACAGCAGCAGGCCAAACGCAATCAGGATAGATTTAAGTGCTTTCATTCGGGGCGCCAGTTTGCTTATGTCGAACGTTAAAAGAATTCAGGCAGAGAAATAACAATGATTCTCTTTAAAACAGCTGTATAAAATACCATAGCTCGCCGTCAAACTCGAGACAGCCGCCTGGATGTTTTTAATACAGATTTGTAACTATTTGTGAGACACCTTAACATCGAAACCTCCTGTTTACGTTGTCGCTGTCTTAATGGATGACAGCAGGGCTAAAACTGAAAAGGCACAGGCCAGATTTTTTGCTGTTTTTGATATTGTTGCCACAGTTGCTGATAACTGACAGCCAATACCGGATGCAACACTGTCGGGGCTATTTCGGCCAGTGGCCAGAGCACAAAGGCGTTTTCGGTAATTTCACCCCGGGGTAATTCTACCGGTTGCTGGCAAATCACCTGATCGTAGGTTAATAAATCCAGATCCAGGGTGCGGCCACAAAATTTTTCACCACCACGCACCCGGCCATGCCGGTCTTCGATGGCTTTAAATACCGCCACACAGTCGGCCACACTGAGCGAAGTATTAGCGCCAATCACCATGTTGTAAAAGGCATCCCCTTTAAAACCGACAGCTTCACTTTCGTACACCGATGATAATTGCAGATCGGTAAAAAACTGCTGCAGCTCCTTCACCGCCATCCGGATATGATGTTCTCTGTTGTGATTGGTGCCAACACTAATATAAATCTGCGCCATTACCAGGCGCCCCGGCGAATCTCAACACCG
This sequence comes from Rheinheimera sp., assembly GCA_003543135.1. Taxonomy (GTDB): domain Bacteria; phylum Pseudomonadota; class Gammaproteobacteria; order Enterobacterales; family Alteromonadaceae; genus Pararheinheimera. The sequence goes on along the minus strand of DPJG01000010.1, from coordinate 115,286 downwards.
ACATTGGCGGCAGCAGGCACTGCACCTGGTTTACAAACCCGCACCCGCACTGCTGGTGTGGCAAAGTCGGTTAATAACATTTGAGCTACTTTTTCAGCGACTGTTTCAATCAGTTCAAGCGGTTGTGCACAGACTAACGCCGTTACTTTTTCACTGATCACGGCATAGTCCAGCGTCAGACGAATATCGTCGCCGGCAGCGGCGTGACGGATATCAGTGGCCAGTTCCAAATCCAGTTCGAGGCGTTGGGTGATGGTTTTTTCCCACTCATAAACACCAATCACCGTATCGATTTGTAACTGTTTTATAAATACCATATCCATTATATCGGGTTCCGCATTGCGTTATCTTAGGGTTCAGGTAGGCTGGTCGGATAGGCAAAGCGTAAAAAAGCCGATAATCTGACCGCTTTCGTAAATCCGACGCGATCTTAACGCAAAACCAGGTGTTGAGGAAATCCATTGATAACAACCAGTATCGGCCTGATGATGATAGCTGCTTATTTGTGCGGTTCGGTTTCATCAGCCGTTATTGTCAGCAAGCTGTTCAGGCTGCCTGATCCGCGCCGTCATGGCTCCGGCAACCCCGGTGCCACTAATGTGCTGCGCCTGGGGGGCACCCTGCCCGCTGTGCTGGTGCTGGTGTTTGATGTGCTTAAAGGCACTATTCCGGTCTGGGGTTCTTATTTTCTCGGCATTGAAGCTTTTTATCTGGGCATGATCGCTATCTGCGCCTGCCTGGGGCATATTTATCCGGTATTTTTTGGTTTTCAGGGCGGCAAAGCTGTTGCCACTGCTTTTGGCACCATGATGCCTATAGGCCTTGATCTGGCAGGTTTATTAATTGCCACCTGGATGATACTGGTCGGCGCCACCGGTTATTCGTCATTTGCCGCTGTAGTAACAGTGAGCCTGGCTCCCATTTTTACCTGGTTTATCAAGCCGCTTTATACCATCCCTGTGCTGATGCTGAGCATTTTGATTGTGATAAGACACCGGCAGAATATTGTCCGGTTATGGCAGGGCAATGAATCTAAAGTCTGGGATAAAACCAAAAGGCCAAAAGAATAACTAAAAGCACCGCCGCACTGATCCTGTAATGGCCCGCATTAGCCCGGTGTTAATGCATTCTGACACTGATTTTAAGCAATAAAAAAGGAGGCTTAGCCTCCTTTTTTATTGCTTAAAATCAGCCAGTTATGGCATTACAAAGCCTACGGCTTCGTTCACTTTGGCTAAAGTTGCCGCTGCACGCTGACGGGCATTAGCAGCGCCGGCACGCATCACGTCATTCATCAGCTGCTGATCCTGCCTGATCTCGGTATAACGTTGTTGCACCGGCTCCAGCAAAGCAATGACTGCATCAGCCACGTCCGTTTTTAAGTGGCCGTACATTTTGCCTTCATACTCGTTTACCAGCGTTTCCACCGACTTGTTGGTCACGCCGGACAAAATACTCAGCAGGTTGGCCACACCAGGTTTGTTGTCGATATCAAAATACACCCTTGGTGGATCTTCGGAATCGGTCATGGCTTTTTTGAATTTTTTGCTGATCATTTTTGGATCTTCCAGCAAACCAACAAAGTTCCATGGATTTTCGTCCGACTTCGACATCTTTTTTGTTGGTTCCTGCAAGCTCATCACCCGGGCTGCAACAGGCGGAATATAAGGTTCCGGCACAGTAAACACATCACCATGCAAGGCGTTAAAACGCATGGCCACATCACGGGCTAATTCCAGATGTTGTTTTTGATCATGGCCAACCGGCACCTGATTGGCCTGATACAACAGAATATCCGCCGCCATTAACACCGGATAAGTAAACAAACCGGCGTTGACGTTGTTGTTATGACGCTCAGATTTATCCTTAAACTGCGTCATCCGGCTTAATTCACCAAACTGGGTGTAGCAGTTTAATACCCAGGCTAACTGGCTGTGTTCTGCCACATGTGACTGCATAAACACCGCTGAACGCGTTGGGTCAATGCCACAAGCCAGATACAAGGCCAGAGAATCCAGTGATGCACTGCGCAGGGCCGCTGGCTCCTGACGCACCGTGATGGCATGCAAATCAACAATACAATACAGGCAGTCATAATCGTCCTGCATGCGGTCCCACTGGCGCAAAGCACCAAGATAATTGCCGATAGTGAGCTGACCCGAAGGCTGAGCACCGCTTAATACAATGGGTTTCTTGCTTGCTGTCATAAAAAATCCGTTACTGATGATCCAAACCTTGGGATCAAACTAAAAAATTGCCGCGATTATACCCTGCAACCACTGAAATGACAGTGTGCTTAACGGGCAACTTTGGCCAGTTCAGCGCGCATTTGTGCAATCACTGCAGCGTAATCCGGCTGGCTAAAAATGGCCGAACCTGCCACAAACATATCGGCACCGGCAGCGGCTATTTCGGCGATATTTTCGACTTTGACACCACCGTCTACTTCCAGCCGGATAGGCAAGCCACTTTGATCAATCAGTTGCCGTGCTTTTTGCAGTTTATCCAGTGTTGATGGAATAAAACTCTGGCCACCAAAACCCGGGTTCACCGACATCAGCAAAATCACGTCCACTTTGTCCATCACATGTTCAAGGTAGGTTAAAGGCGTTGCCGGGTTAAACACCAAACCGGCCTGACAACCTTGTTCGCGAATGAGCTGCAGGCTACGGTCGATATGTTTGGAAGCTTCGGGATGAAAGGTAATAATGCTGGCACCGGCTTTGGCAAATTGTGGGATCAGTGCATCCACCGGCTCCACCATTAAGTGCACGTCAATTGGTGCAGTAATGCCATAATTGCGCAAAGCGCTGCATAACATAGGGCCAAAAGTCAGATTGGGCACATAGTGATTGTCCATCACATCAAAATGCACCACATCGGCACCTGCGCTGAGCACACGGGCTACATCGTCACCCAGCCTGGCTAAATCAGCCGATAAAATTGAAGGCGCCAGCCAAAATGGTTGCATCAGACTTATCTCCGCTTATGGCAAATAAAATTGGCGCTTAATGTAACCGATTTGTGCTGTCAAAGCAGCCACTGCCTGTCACAAAGCGCCCATAAAACAGGCAATTACGCACCAAATCAGCGCAGTGGCAGCATTTGTGCAATAGTCAGCTAGACTAGAGCATTGAATCCTATAAACATTTTTCTGTGGCATAAAAATGGAATAGCCAAAAGTGATACTTTCAGATAAGGGCAAATCTCATGAAAAAAACTGCAACACCGTTCACTAAGCCACTTCCCATTACACTAAGCTGCGCATTATTGCTGCTGGCAAGCCACAGTTTTTCCAGCCAGGCCGAACCGACTCTCAGTGGTAATGTCAGCCTGACATCCGATTATTTGTTCCGGGGGATTTCGCAAACCAATGAAGGTATGGCGTTACAGGGCGGCCTGACGTTAAGTACCGACAGTGGTTTTTATCTGTCCACCTGGGGCTCAAATATCAGTTTTGGTCAGGGCTCGATGGAGCTGGATTTATTGGCAGGCTGGACAGGCAAGTTGTCTGAAGAATGGAGCACCGATCTGGGGGTGATGCAGTACCGTTACCCCAATGGCAATAACGACACTGACCAGTTTAATTTTTATGAAGCTTACGGCAAATTTATTTATAAAGATCTGACGCTTGGCTTGGCCTATTCCAACGATTATTTCGGCACTGATGTCGACACTTATTATTATTATTCAGCCGATTATAACTACCCACTGCTCGATAATCTGACGCTGCAACTGCACGCATCTTATAACCAGTTTGAAAACAACTCCCAATACAGCACTTTCCTGGCGGCAGGCCCAGTGTCAGGGGATGGTTATCTGGATTGGAGCATTGGCGCAAGCACCACGCTGCTTGGTGCTTCCATCGCACTGAAATACGCAGACACTGATATCGACAGTTCAGCTCAATGCAACCTCTGCGATGGCCGCCTGGTTGCTACCCTAACCAAAAGCTTCTGATCTGAAGATAAAACGCTCTCACAGCAACACTAGTCATAGTTGCTGTGAGACGTTAAATATGAATTTTAGCTATCAGTTCCCTTATCTGGGAAAACAAAGCAATGGCTTGTTCAATTGCAAGCACTGCTGTATTATTCGCCAGTCAACCGATGGATCTGCGACTGATGAAAACACCAACTTTAATCAAAATTACCGGCCTGTTGCTTGGATTAAGCGCAGTGGTGTTGTTATTGCCGGCACAAAGTGAACCCCATATTGCATCGTGCAATAAAATCATTTCAATCTCTGAGCAAGGCATTGAACGCATCACGGTGCAATGTGAGCAGGCACCACAGCCGAGCTGGTCATCCTGGTTCAGTGGCCATAGCAGCTCAACCCAATTCCATTTTATTGATTTACTGGAATTGCTCAGCCGTTTCCACCACAAATCAGCATCATGAAACAGCAACCCAGCCTGAAACAAGTGTTTAAGGCTGTGGCTGGCGCTTTGATTGGTGTGCAATCTGAACAACAACGACAACAAGACTTTAACAGCAGCAGTCCTGTGCCTTATATAGTGGCCGGTATTATTACGACGCTGTTGTTTGTTGCTGTGCTGCTCGTTACAGTTAAACTGGTGTTAAACTAGCAGTCTTACCCTGTCAGCGCCCTGCAGTACTTTTATACAAAGCAAACAGCTCAGCAACTTTCCCTCTGGTACTGCCCTTCTGGCTGATTGAACGCCCCACCTGAATCGAATGTAATTCAGCGCCCTGATAAATCTTACGCGTCCAGCTGGTGTCGTGGTTGCTGATCAGCACCGAATGACCACGCCGCTGCGCCTGCTCCGACAAATTCGCTAAATCCGCCTGATCATCCAGATTAAAACTGTTTTTGGCATAAGAGGTAAAACTGGCGGTTTTTGACAAAGGCACATAAGGCGGATCGCAATACACCACGGCTTTGGCAGGCAATTGCGCAAACAACTGCTGATAGTCCATACAGACAAAAGTCGCTCTATTGGCTTTTTCAGCAAAAGCTTCCAGCTCAGCTTCAGGGAAATAAGGTTTTTTATATTTGCCAAATGGCACATTAAACAAGCCAGACTGGTTATAACGGCATAAACCGTTATAACAATGCCGATTTAAAAACAGAAACAACAAGGAACGCTGATAGGGATCTGATGTTTGGTTAAACAGCTGGCGCAACGCCAGAAACGCCGATTTTTCATTATTACTTTCGGCAAATAATGAACGGGCGTCGCTAATCAGCTGCTGTGGTTTTTTCTGCAAAAACTGATACAAATGAATGAGATCGGCATTGATATCATTAAGCAGATACCGGGAATAGTTGGTATTTAAAAACACCGAACCGGCACCAACAAAAGGCTCTACCAGCACATCAGCTTCCGGCAAATGCCCGACAATAGCTTCCATCAGGTTATATTTGCCGCCCGCCCACTTTAAAAAAGCGCGCTGCTTTTTCACCGGATTTTTATTCAAAGTGAACCTGCCTGCTTATTGAACACTGATTTCACTATGAATATCGGCCAGTGGTTTGACAAAAGCCTGTTGCAACGCCTTGGGTAAAGCGGATATCTGCGCTTTGGCTTCAACCGCATCTGCAAAAGGCGCCATCACCACCACCAACTGACGCTGACCATTTTTAGTGCGCTGGTAGGTATAGGTTTGCAAAGATGGCTCAGACGCCAAAAAGGACTTTAAAGCAGATTCGTTTGAAAATACCACCAGCTGCAACGCCATACCAGACATCGACAATAACTCAGACTCCTGGAAAGCATAACCACCGGCACTTGGCTGGGTGGCCGCAGGCGCTTTTTTCAGTTCTGCCTGGGCTTGCGCCACTAAATCCTCTTCAGGCCCGGCGACCGGCTCTGTCAATGTCTCGGTGCTGCGCTGTTGCTGGCCACTGACTTCTTCGGTCATTTCATCGGCAACAGATAACTCGGCTTCAGCGGCGAGTTGCTGCTCAGGCTTTGTTTCAGGCTGTGCTTGTTCGGCGCTGCCCTGAGTTAAATCAGGCACCTGGGTCGGAATTGTCTCCGACTGTTCATTTTTCGCTGGCGCTGGGTCTGTTACAACTGATGGGCTGTTATCTTCAGCCGGTGCTGAAGAATTTTCTTCGAGTTTTGGCTCGTCTGACGTCTCAATTGTGGGTTCAACTACAGGCTGCTCAGTCGCTACAGCCTGCCCTTGCTCAGCGGCGGCAAAATCAACAGGTTTTGCCATACCTGCAGCGCTGGACGATGCAGTTTTACTGCCCACCTGTTCCAGCTCGCCCACCAGCTTTTCCACCACTGCTTTATTTGCTGCAGGCACAGCAGTTGCCGCCACTGGTGCAGGTGCAACTTCTTGCTCTTCCGGCAGATAAGTCAGCTCACCCAAACCGGCTGGTTGTTGCTGTTGTTCTGTCCAGAACCAGAAAAATACCACTGCCGCTATCAGCGCCATGCCGCCGGTAAATACCAATAAAGGCTTGGCCAGCGACGCTGTTTTAACTTCGGTTTTGGGTGTTTGGCGGCGGGCTAATGAAGGGTCCAGCAAGATATGCATATTGCCAAGTGCAGTATCCATCCGATCGGCGACCGTCAGGGTGTTTAAACCACTGCCTTCGAGCAGCAGCTGAGCGTCTTCCAGACCAAGTGCAGGCAGCGGCAGATTGAGTTCAGCAGCGTCAGCCGGATGTTCGGTTGCGGCAATCACCAGACAAGGTAACTCAGCAAGTTCAGCCCAGAGTTCGTCAGGCAAATATTCAGCCTGATCAATCACTAACGCCAGTGGCTCAGTCAGTTCTCTGTCGCCCACCAGCTGCATCATAGATTTAGTGGCGTCTTTACAGACACCAAACCAATGCTCCAGCACATGCTGGCGCACTCTGGCTGCGGTCAACTCAGGTTCGGCTTTAATCAGTGCCAGATTAAACTGACTGGATAACAAGTCGGCAATGGCCAGCGTTAAAGTGGTTTTGCCGGTGCCCGGCCCGCCCACCATATGAATACGCTGATAAGGATTAAACTCCAGCTGGAATACCAATCGTTCCAGCCACTGCCGCTGTGAAGGCAATAAGCCTTTCATATGAGTTAACTTTTGTTGTAATTCAGACATTTATCCGGCAAAAACCTGCTGTAATTCTGTTTCTGTGACATCGTCAACGATGATGGCGACCCCAAGCGTTTTTGGCAAGATAAAGCGCATATGGCCGTCTTTTACTTTTTTGTCGGTTTTCATATAAGGCATAAAGTCCGCAATCTTCATACCGGCCGGTGGTGCTACCGGCAAGGCAAAAGCCAGTAATAATGCACGGACTCTGGCAACATCATCTGATTGGACCCAACCACGGGCAGCAGCAAGTTCAAACGCCATCATCATACCAACGGCAACAGCTTCACCATGCAACCACTCACCATAACCTAACCAGGCTTCAATGGCATGGCCAAAGGTATGGCCCAGATTTAATAACGCCCTTTCGCCTTGCTCGGTTTCATCCCGGCTGACGATATCGGCTTTCATCTGACAACAATGGCGGATCATCTGACTAAGCTGTGGTTCCTGCAACTGGCGGATGGCCTGCTGTTGTTGTTCCAGCCAGCTAAAAAAGGCCACGTCGCCGAGTAAACCATATTTAATCACTTCAGCCATACCAGCGCTGAATTCACGCGACGGTAATGAGGCTAACACCCGGCTGTCAATCAGTACGGCCTGAGGCTGGTGAAAAGCGCCAATCATATTTTTGCCAAGCGCATGGTTGACGGCTGTTTTGCCACCCACTGAAGAATCAACCTGCGATAACAAAGTGGTTGGGATCTGCAAAAACGCCGTACCACGTTGATAACAGGCTGCAACAAAACCGGTTAAATCGCCAATCACCCCACCACCGAGCGCGACTAACAGTGCATCACGCGGCATGCGCTGTTCCAGTAAAAATGAATTCACCTGCTCAAAAGACTGCAGATTTTTATAAGCTTCACCATCCGGCAGCAAAATTTCGCTGACGGTTTGGCCGGCAAACAAGGTTCGGATTTGTGGCAGGTATAAAGCAGCGACAGTAGGGTTGGAGATAATCGCAACTTTTTTATAGCGCCAGAGCATCGACAGCTCCGGCACCTGGTGCGCACTGCTCATCAGGTCAGGCGCAATCACTATCGGGTAACTGCGCTGGCCAAGTTGAACGGCAACTTTTTCCATCGACAGTCCCCTTAGCTGGAAAAATTAAAAACCCAGTTGTTCAACAATCTGATTGGCAACAGAACGGGCGCTTTGTTCGTCAGTCCGGATAGTGAAATCGGCGATTTCTTCATACAACGGATTGCGTTCAGCAGCCAGACGTTCCAGCACATGTTGTGGTGCTTCTTCAGTTTGTAATAACGGGCGGCGTTTATCCCGTTGGGTTCTGGCAACCTGCTTTTCAATCGGCGTTTCCAGATAAACTACAATGCCACGCGCTGATAAACGGTTACGCGTTTCTTTGCTCAACACCGAGCCACCGCCAGTGGCCAGGACTATGCCCTGCAGTTCGGTCAGGTCTTCAATGACGTTTTCTTCACGAATGCGGAAGCCTTCTTCGCCTTCCAAATCAAAAACCCAGGCAATGTCGGCACCGGTACGGCGCTCAATTTCCTGATCTGAATCGTAGAAGTCGAGATGCAGCATTTCTGCTAAATGACGGCCAATGGTACTTTTTCCTGCGCCCATAGGGCCAACAAGGAAGATATTGCGTTTCTCTGCCATATGTCGTAATGCTAATCAGCTAACTAAATGAGGGTTGATGTCAGGACCTAAAAGCTCCCACGAAAATTTGAAGCGCTGAATTATGTCAGTTTTGCCGATAGCTTAGCAAGCTAAATTTCACAGGACCCGGCTGGGTCCTGTGAAGCTCAGAGCAAGACTTTATTTGTTTTCAGTCAGAATTTTTGGCGTGACGAAAATCAGGAGTTCTTTCTTCTCGGTTTTATCCAGTGAGCGGCGGAACATAGCGCCAACGTATGGAATATCGCCGAAGAAAGGTACTTTTTGTACTGTATTGACCGTTTGTTGCTGGTAAATACCACCCAACACTATGGTTTCACCGTTATCTACCAGCACCTGGGTCTGAATACGTTGGGTGTCAATTGCCACAGCGTTACCTGTTGCTGTTGGTACAATTTTACCTTCGGTATCCTGCGTCACCACCAGGTCCAGAATAATTTTGTTATCCGGTGTGACCTGAGGTGTGACTTCCAGGCTTAATACGGCCTTTTTAAATTCCACTGTAGTAGCGCCGCTTGATGCAGACTGTACGTAAGGAATTTCCACACCCTGCTCAATGCGGGCCTTTTTCTGGTTGGCAGTCGAAATACGGGGTGAAGCAACAATTTCCGCTTTGTTTTCTTCTTCCAGCGCTGACAGTTCCAAATCAATCAGCGTACCGTCGCCTAACTTGGCAATATGGAAACCAATACGGCCAGCAGACTCTGAATTTAAAGGCAGATTCACGTTATATCTGTCACCCAGGCTTGGAATCACACCATTCGCCAGATCATTGGCTGCTTCCGAACTACCACCCACACCTTTCGTCAGCTGTTGGTCGTTAAAACCCCAGCGAATACCCAGTTCATCGGCCACGCTGTCTTTGACTGTGACCATACGGGATTCAATCAGCACCTGTTTCACCGGCACATCTAAACGCTCGACTAGACGGCGCACGTTTTCAATGGCCTTGGCGGTGTCTTTTAACAGGATAGTGTTGGTTCTGTCGTCGACCGACACCACACCACGGGCTGTTAATAACGAAGCGTCTTTGTTGCTCAGCAGATTGGCTAAGTCAGCCGCTTTGGCATAGTTCACTGCAATAAATTCTGAGTATAAAGCTTCCAGTTCTTCTACTTTATTACGGGCCTGTAATTCTTTGGCTTCACGTTCCGCCAGTTCGTCTGTTGGCGCCACCATCAGAATGTTGCCGTCCATACGCTTATCCAGACCACGGACTTTCAGTACGATATCCAGCGCCTGATCCCAGGGGGTACCGTCCAGACGTAAGGTGATATTACCGTTGACTGAGTCGCTGGTAACCAGGTTAAAGCCGTTATAGTCTGCGATGATCTGCAGCACAGTACGAACCGGAATATCCTGGAAGTTTAAAGAGATAGCACGGCCTTTATATTCTTTACCGCCGGCCATAAAACCAACGGCAGATTCGTCTTTTTCCACACTTAAGCTGAAAATGTTATCAACTTGCTGATAGTTAAACTTAAAGGCTTCAGTCGGCTCAATCACTAAACGGGTTAACGCACCTTCTTTAAAGGTTTCGATACCTTTAACCACAGTGCCAAAGTCCATCACGTCCAGCTGATACAACAACTCTTCCAGAATGTCGGTGTTGTGGAATTCAACCACAATTTTGCCAAGCTTTTCAGAAACGTCGACCGCAGCAGTGTTCTCTTTTAAGAACACCAGCACCCGGGCTTCGCCTTTTTCACCCCGACGAAAATCGATGGCGTTGACTTTGTTGATATAGGTAGGAGTTACATCCGCAGTCTGACCCGGGCCAGCTTCGGTTGGGTTGTCAGAAATCTGCAGATAAAACACGTTGCCCTTTACCCGGGTGCGGTACAACTTCAGGTAATCGAGATAAACCGAAGTTTTAAAACCTTCATTATAAAATTCAGACTTGGCTTTTTGCACACCGGCTTTATCAATCACTACTTCAGCAAGCTTTTCTTCGTAATCGGCTTCATCGAAGGTCAGTTCAATCCGCGACGGGTCGTTTAACACTTGTACCGAAGGCTCAGCCTGTAAGTCTTCATCGAACACAAATTCGATTTCAGTTTCGCCTGTGCTTAACGGGTTATAACGAACATCGTACAGCAGCGGAACTGCCATCGCCGGAGAGGCAGACAGCAACAGCAAACCCAGTAACCAAGGACGGCTGGCTGGTACTTTTTTGATTGTTTTAGTTGTATTTTCCATGCTTCTCTCGCATACCTTATTTGCTGGCTACAGCTGCTGGTTCAGCCATCTGCAGTACTGTGGTTCGTTCTTTCCAACAACCTGCACCATCAGGAATGAGTTCCAGTAATTCCACTTGCGCCGGATCCACATTAATCACACGACCATGGAACAAGCCCAGGTAATTGTTTTTACTGATCCGGTGTAACGTTTTGTCCGAAGCTTCGATCAAAGCCCAGATATCGTCCTGATCACCCAAAGTGCCGCGCATCTTCAGGTTATCCAGAGCGTATTTTTCTAACGGCTCTTTGCGCCTTGATGGATCCGGACTCAGACAGTCCTGGATCTGCGCATATTTTTCCTGTACAGCTTCAGGCCGTGGCGCACTGAACGGGCTGCGGCTGTCTGCTGATTTATAACTGATATGCACAAACTGTTTTACTTCAGGCAGCGGCGGTATTTTTGCCGGTGTGCTGGCTTTGACTGAATTCATAAACTGTTGAATATCGGTCAAATCATCATAACAGCCTTGCAACAAAAACAAACTGATTAATACCGGTAAGGAACGGCGCATTATTGAGCCTCCTTATACCGGTAGGTTTTGGCCACCACGTTAAACACCAAACGTTCTTCTTTGTCTGTACTGACTGAGAAGTCATGCAGCGACACAATACGCGGCAGCTTGGCAACTTCACTGACGAAGTTACCAAACTGGTGATAATCGCCAACAACGTCAATTTTGATCGGCAGTTCGGTGTAGAAGTCTTTCTCGATTTCAGGCAACCAGTTGATTTTGACAAAAGTTAAACCGGTAGAAGTACCAGCATAGGTAATGTCGTCAAGCAAACCAGGAGTTTCATGGGTAGCCGGTAACTGTTTTAACAGGTAAGAAAAAGTTTGCTCCATTTCTACCATTTGTTTTTTATACAGTTCCAGATTCACCGCTGAGGCGTATTTCACTCTGTATACCTGACGTAATTCTTGTTCTTTGGCTTCTGAAATTTCCAGTTGGGTGATCTTGTCATCAACCAGCAGGAAAAAAGTTAAAGTGGCAATCAGAATAGACAAGACTGCAATCACTATCACTTTACCGGCTAGGGGCCAGGAGCCCATATCCGACATATCAAGGTTGTTCAGCTCGTCCAGATTAAAATTCATGCTCATTTTGCTGTCCCCTGTGCTGGAGTGCCTGGTTTCACAACCGCTGGTTTGGCTTCACCCTGCACCGCTTCAAAACCTTTTACCGTCAGATGAATTTTAAAATCACTGAGGATCTGGCTTTGATCTTTACCCGCTTCGATAAATTCCAGCAACGGGTCTTTTAACAGCTCAGAACTTTCAACAGAACGAATCATGTTGGATAAACGGTTGTTCGACTCACTTTTACCCACCAGGAGCAATGAAGGACCTTGTTTTTGCAGATTGGATAAATACACGCCGGCAGGCACCACGGCAGCAATTTCATCCATGATCTGGGTACCCAGGTTCCGGCTGCTTTGTAGCTGAGTGATTAGCTCCATCCGCTTTTGCAGATTTTTCTTTTTCTCATCCAGCTCGCGGATCTCAACAATACGTTGTTCCAGTACGGTGATTTCACCCTGCAAATACGCATTGCGACTGTTCTGACCTTCAATTTTGGCGCTGTACACTGCACTTAACCCAAACACTGCGGCAAAACTTAAGATGCCCGCCATGCTGAGCATCGTCATAAATTGTGTTTGTTGTTGTTTCCGCTGCGCTTCACGCCACGGCAATAGGTTTATATATGCCATGTCGAAAAACTCCGTAACGCCAGACCACTGGCAACCATCAATTGGGGGGCAACCTGATTGAGTAATTCACGGTCCACTGAAGTCGCTGTTTCCATATTTAAGAATGGATTAGCCACAACTGTGTGAATGCCCAGCTCGTCGGTGAGCAACTTATCCACACCTTCAATTAAACTGGTACCACCTGAAATCAGCAGATAATCAATATTGTCACGGCCTGAAGTGGTCAGATACATCTGAATACCACGCCGGACTTGCTGTAATAACATGGTCTGAAACGGGGCAAGCACTTCAAAGGTATAATTCGGCGGTAAATCATTATTTACTTTGGCCTGCTCGGCCTCTTCGTAAGTTTTACCATAATAAGAAACGATACTACGGGTGTATTGTTCTCCACCAAACATCTGATCACGGGTGTATAACACTTTACCGCCTTCCATGATGCTGAGTAACGTCATAGTGGCACCGATATCCACCACAGCAACCAGCTTGGATTTGGCATCGCTGGGGAGCTGTTTATAACAAAGTTCAGCTGCGCGGCTTAACGCATAACTCTCTACATCGATAACTTTGGCGGTGAAACCACCTTGATCCAGCGCACTGACACGGGTTTGCACACTCTCGGTACGGGCTGCACTAAGCAACACGTTTACTTTAGACGGGTCGTTTGGATTTAAATCCTGTTTTTCAAAATCCATACTCACTTCACTAAGCGGGTATGGGATCAGGCTATCAGCCTCAACTTCAATCTGACTGGCCAGTTCGTTATCAGATAAATTTGCATCCATAAAGATAACTTTGCTGATCACGGTCGAACCCGACACTGCAGCAGCAGCAAACTTCACTGATTTTGGGATCTTTTTGCGGATTTTACTGATGACGTTGCCTACGGCTTCGATGTCCTGGATTTCGCGCTCGTTCATCGATCCTTTAATCATAGGTTCAATTGCAAAGGCTTCTACTTTATAATGCGGACCATGCTGACTGAGTAATACAGCCTTCACGGTGTGGGCACCAATGTCTACCCCCAGAATTAAAGGGTTTTTTGTATGAAACAGGCGATTTATCATAGCTTCCTGCGGCCGTATCAAATTTATGATTATTATGGTTTTGATTTCTAGCTTAGTCGTTTTTAAAACGGATCTAAAGCGCTTTAACGACTGCTAATAAATTTATACTAGCAGCCTATTTTGGTAAATGGGAGTAAAAATTGGGGCTATTCAGTGTCTTGGCTTAAAAAACTGGTAATTATCACCCTCAGCTGCGCGATCCTTGGCGTAACTTTGATATTTGGCAGCTATATCTATCTGAAAGATGACCTGCCCAGTGTGGAAACACTCAAAGATGTCAGGCTGCAAACGCCGATGCGCGTATTTAGCCAGGACGGTGAGCTGATTTCACAATTTGGTGAGAAGCGCAGGATCCCTCTGAAGATCAATGAAATACCACCTTTATTGATCCAGGCGGTACTTGCAACCGAAGATGCACGTTTTTACGAACATCCGGGCATAGATCTGATCGGCGTGTTCCGCGCTGCAACAGTAGTTGCCACCACTGGCGATTATAGTCAAGGTGCCAGCACTATTACCCAACAGTTAGCCAGATTGTTTTTCCTTAGCCGGGAAAAGAAAATAATCCGCAAAATAAAAGAAATCTTTTTAGCATTTCATATTGAAGAGCTGCTGACCAAAGATGAAATTCTGGAGTTGTACCTGAATCGGATTGAATTGGGCCAACGTGCTTTTGGTGTTGGCGCTGCAGCTCAGGTTTATTTTGGCAAAAACATTCAGGATCTGACTTTATCTGAAATCGCTATTATTGCCGGTTTACCTCAGGCACCTTCCGTATTAAATCCGGTACGCTCGCCAAGCCGTGCCCGCGCCCGTCGTAATATAGTGCTGGGCCGGATGCTGACTGTGGGTTACATCACCCAACAGCAACATGATGAAGCCGTGCAGGCCCCTATTGTGTCCAAGTTACATGGTGCGCAAATTACCGCCTCAGCCCCCTATCTGGCCGAAATGGTGCGCCAGGAAGTGGTAGACACTTATGGCGAAGAAGAAGCCTACTCCAAAGGCTTTCAGGTATTTACCACTGTGAATTCTGCGCAGCAGGCCCGTGCCGTTGCTGCACTGCAACAAAACCTGCACAACTACGACGAGCGCCACGGTTTCCGTGGCCCCGTAGCCGTAGTATGGCCTGCCACTAAACAAGACAACCCGGACGGTAGTTTTAGTTTTACTGAAGATAAACGTTTGTCGGATGAAGCCATTTTGGCCTATCTGGATGAGCAGGATGCCATTGAAAAATTACAACCTGCGGTCGTCACAGCAGTGCAGCAGAAGTCAGCCGCGTTAACTTTGGCCGGTGGCCGTAAAATTGAGCTGGACTGGGATGGTATGAAATGGGCCCGTGCTTTTATCAGCAATGAACGTCAGGCCAATCCGCCAAAAAATGCCGGCCAGATCCTGGCACCCGGCATGCTGGTGTATGTGCGTGAACAACAGGGTAACTGGCGCTTAAGCCAGCTGCCGCAGGCCAGTAGTGCGTTGGTGGCGCTGGATCCAAATGATGGTGCGGTGCGGGCATTGGTTGGTGGTTACAGTTTTGGTTTAACCCAGTTTAACCGTGTCACTCAGGCCAACCGTCAGGTAGGCTCAAACATTAAACCATTTATTTATTCTGCGGCACTGGAGCATGGTTATACCCTGGCTTCCATTATTAATGACGCCCCCATTCATGAATGGGACGCAGGCTCAGGCACCGCCTGGCGGCCAAAAAACTCACCTGACGTTTACGACGGCCCTATCCGCCTGCGTGAGGCGCTGGCTAAATCAAAAAACGTGGTGTCGGTGCGGTTGATCAGCGGAGTAGGTATTGATAACACCATCAATCACTTAGCTAAATTTGGTTTTCATAAATCTGATTTGCCACGCAACCAGACTTTGGCGCTGGGTTCAGCCTCATTAACACCGATGGAACTGGCGACTGGTTACGCCGTATTTGCCAACGGCGGTCATCTGGTGAAGCCCTATATCATTACCAAAATTCTGGATGATCAGAACAATCTGATTTATGAGCATAAACCGGTACAGGTGTGTGATGACTGCGCGGCAGTAGCACAAGCCGAAGCCACTTTGCAGGCAGCTGCCCAGGCCGCTGATGCAGACAATGCATCACCAGCCGAAGCTGAAATAAAAGCGACGGCAGAATTTGCTCCCAGAGTGATCTCTGCCCAAAACGCTTTTTTAATTGCCGAAGCGATGAAAAGCGCCATTTGGGGTGGTGACGGCTGGGACGGTACCGCCAAAAATCTGAAAGCATTAAAACGTCGTGATTTGTCCGGTAAAACCGGTACTACCAATGATGTGAAAGACACCTGGTTTTCTGGATTTACCCCGGATCTGGTGATCACCAGCTGGGTTGGTTTTGATGACGCTGAAAGTGTGCTGGGTAAAACCGCCTGGAACAGCAATCTGGGTGTGGATCAGGTTGCCGGTGGTGAGTCTGGTGCCCGCACTGCTTTACCGGTTTGGCAAAACTTTGCAGAACTGGCGCTCAAAGATCTGCCGGAAAAATTCCCGCCAGCCCCAGTGGGTATAGTATCGGTGCGGATTGACAATAAAACCGGTTTATTAAGCCAGGCCACCGACAACAGCAGCAGTTTTGAGTTTTTCCGTCAGGGTACAGAACCGACCCAATATGCGGTGCCAACCAATCCTGATTTACCTGCAGATCAGCAAAAACCTGCGGAAATTGATATTTTCCGTTAAATGGCCTGATTTTTAGTGCCACTGAGCGCTGAAAATCTGTGGGTGCTACAACTTCAAAAAAACCGGCATAAATGCCGGTTTTTTTATTGCGGTTACCGGGTTTTATAACGCAGCAAACCAGCTTTGTGCAGCCGCGAGTGCAGCCGCAACCTGTTGTGGTGAAGTGCCGCCCAAAGCCGCTCTTTTGGCAAGACCCGCTTCGATGGTGAGTGCAGCATACACATCATCGCCAATCAGCGCTGATACTGCCTGTAATTCGCTCAGTAATAAAGCTTCCAGCGGTTTTTGCTGGGCTGAAGCTTTGAGCACCAGCTCACCGGAGAGCTCGTGTGCATCGCGAAAAGCCACACCTTTACTCACCAAATAGTCGGCTAAGTCTGTGGCATTGCTGTAGCCAAGCTCAGCGGCACGGCGACATTGGCCGGCATTGACCGACAAATGCGGCAGCACTGTTGCCAGCACCAATAAACATTGTTGCCAGGTAGACATCAAATCAAAAAAGCCTTGTTTGTCTTCCTGCATATCTTTGTTATAAGCCAGCGGCAAACCTTTCAATACATGCAAAATAGCCACTAAATGCCCAAGCACCCGGCCGGTTTTGCCACGCAGCAGTTCAAACACATCGGGGTTTTTCTTTTGTGGCATCAACGAAGAGCCGGAAGAAATAGCATCTCCCAATTTAAAAAAGCCAGCTTCGCCTGAACAAAAGAAAATCACATCTTCAGATAAACGCGACAAATGGGTTAAACACAAACTGGCCGCTGCTGACAGCTCTACTACATAATCCCGGTCCGACACTGCATCCAGGCTATTACGCGCCGCTTCTGCAAAACCCAAACGTTGTGCCAGTGTGACTCTGTCGAGCAATACACCGGTGCCGGCCAAAGCTCCGCAACCGAGCGGGCATACATCCATCCGTTTCAGTGCATCGTCCAACCGGCTTAAATCACGGCGGAACATTTCAACATAAGCCAAAGCCCAGTGACTGACCATCACCGGCTGCGCCCGCTGTAAATGAGTAAAACCCGGCATCACCAGCGCCTGATGTTGATCGGCAAATGCCAATAAAGCGCCGATTGCAGATTTGAGGGCATCACGCACTAAA
The DNA here is from genome assembly GCA_003543135.1 of Rheinheimera sp. Lineage (GTDB taxonomy): Bacteria > Pseudomonadota > Gammaproteobacteria > Enterobacterales > Alteromonadaceae > Pararheinheimera. The sequence continues at coordinate 97,756 of DPJG01000010.1, read as the reverse complement.
CCGGTATTGAGCTTGCTCCAAAGCCGCAGATCGGTAGCCACTAAGTCATTGCGCGAGCGGCCGGTATGCAGCTTTTTGGCAGCATGACCGATTTTTTCACCCAGTTTAGCTTCAACCCAGCTGTGAATATCTTCTTCCTGACTTTGCAGCGGCAATTCAGGGTTGGCTTCAACCTCAAGCGCCAGTTCAGCCAAAGCACCATCCAATAAAGCTGCTTCTTCTGCTGTGATAATGCCAGCTTCGGCCAGGCCAATAGCCCAACTGCGCGACGCGGCAATGTCCTGCTGCGCCAACAGATAATCAAAACTTAATGAGTCATTAAAAGCCCGGAACTCATCCAGACTGGCTTCCTGAAAACGTCCGCCCCACATGGCCATGACTGTATCCTCAAATTACTCAATAAAAAAACAGCGGCCGAAACCGCTGTATCATCCATCCGGCGTGCAATCTGGCGTACCGGGAATTTTGGCAGTTTAACCTTTGGTATGCAGCGCCCGAATACGGCTGGCCAGAGAATACAAGCGGATAAAACCGGCGGCATCTTTCTGGTTATACACTTCATCACCATCAAAAGTGGCAAAAGCTTCTGAATACAGGCTGTTAGGTGAACGGCGTTTGGCAACAGTCACCTGACCTTTATAAAGTTTCACCACAATATCACCGGTCAGTTGTTCCGCCAGCGAATTGGAAGCGGCAAATAAAGCGTCTTTTAAAGGGGTAAACCAACGGCCGTCATACACCAGCTGCGCCACTTCCAAACCTACCTCTTCACGGTATTTCAGTGAGGTGCGGTCATACACAAGGGATTCCAGCGCACGCAGCGCTGCCACAATAATGGTGCCGCCCGGTGTTTCATAACAGCCACGGGATTTCATCCCAACCAAACGGTTTTCGACGATATCGATACGGCCTACACCATGCTCAGAGCCAATAGCATTTAATTGTTCAATAGCTTCAATGGCTCCCACTGTTTTACCGTCAATGGCAGTGAGTTCGCCTTTTTCAAAACTCAGCTGCAGATATTGTGCTTTATCCGGCGCCTGCTCCGGCGATTTGGTCCACATCCAGACCTGTTCAGAGGGTTCGTTCCATGGGTTTTCCAGCTCGCCGCCTTCGTGTGAAATATGGAATAAGTTGGCGTCACGGCTATAAATTTTGGTGGCTGTTGCTGTGGTCGGCACATTTTTTTCTGCCAGATAATTAAGCAGCGACTGACGGGAGTTAAATTCCCACTCCCGCCAAGGAGCTATCACTTTCAGCTGAGGCGCTAAAGCAGCAAAAGCCCCTTCAAACCGTACCTGATCGTTACCTTTACCGGTACAGCCGTGGCAAAGCGCGTCAGCACCGAGTTTTAATGCCAGCTCCACCTGAGCACGGGCAATAATAGGCCGCGCCATCGAAGTGCCCAGTAAATATTGGCCCTCGTATACAGCACCGGCTTTTAAGGTTGGATAAATCACTTCTTTGACAAACTGTTCGCGTAAATCCACCACATAACAGCTGCTGGCACCGGATTTAATGGCTTTTTCTTCAACACCGGCTAAATCTTCCGCGCCCTGGCCAACATCTGCCACAAAAGCAATCACTTCACAGTCGTAGTTGTCTTTGAGCCAAGGCACAATGGCCGAAGTATCTAAACCACCGGAATACGCCAGTACTACTTTTTTCACATTTTGTTTTGCATTATTCATGTTCGGCCTCAGGCAAATAAACTTACTAAAACAGCATTTTGCGCATGCATACGGTTTTCCGCCTGCTGCAACACCAAAGAATAGTCACTGTCGAGCACTTCGCTGGTGACTTCATGGCCACGATGGGCAGGCAGGCAGTGCATAAAGTTCTTTACGCCCAGCCGCTGCATCACAGCCGTATTGATTTGATAAGGGGCAAAAGCCGCTTCAACCTGCGCCGGATCGGCTTTATTACCCATCGACATCCAGGTATCGGTATAAAGTGCATCTGCACCGGCCGCCGAAGACACATGCTGACTCAACGTCAGCTTAGCGCCACTTTGTTGCGCCAGCGCCTGAGCCCGCAGCAGCACGTGCGCGTCAGGGCCAAAACCCGGTGGCGTAACCACAGTTAAAGTCATGCCCATAATGGCCGCCCCTAACATCAGCGAATGACACACGTTATTGCCATCACCAACATAAGCCAGATGCACCTTACTGACGTCACCAAACTGCTCTTTTAACGTCAGTAAGTCAGCCAGCGCCTGACAAGGGTGATACAAGTCACTGAGTGCATTAATCACTGGCTTTTTACTGCTGTGAGCAAGTTTTTGCAGTGTTTGCTGGGAATACACCCGCGCCACTATTGCATCTGTCCAGCACGCGAGATTGCTGCCAAAATCTTCGACCGACTCGCGCACGCCCATTGCACCATTTTGCTGGTCCAGATACACACTGTGACCACCAAGTTTATTGATGCCTACATCAAAACTGACGCGGGTACGCAAGCTGGGTTTTTCAAACAACAACGCAATACTTTTGCCTTTAAGCGCGTTGCTGTAGTTGGCGGGGTTTTGTTTAATATCCAGGGCTAACGCTAGTAAGCCCGCTAATTGTTGTTGATCCAGTTCAGCTAAACATAACAGCTGTTTTAATTGACTCATAACTCACACTGTCTGACCGCGCTGCGGCTTCCTTATTGGGGAAATCGGCCCGAAGGCCGAGTAGTTCAGACCTTCGTGAAAGCGGATTTCAGTGGGATTGAGGGCGTTTTATTACAAAGATCTAGCCCCTTATTCACTGATGCAGGTTCCTACTGCTTGTTGTTGCATCAGTTTTAACAAATCATCAGGTTGCTGCCAGCCGGCAACAACGATGGATCGTCGCAGTGCAGCGGCAGTTTCAAGCGCAGCATCCAGTTTGACTTTCATGCCACCTTTAATCACACCACTGTCGACCAGCGCTTGTGCTGCTTTACCATCTAAAGCGCTAATCAGCTTACCTTCGCCGTCCAGAATGCCCGGCACATCGGTTAATAACACCAGCTGACCCTGCACCAACTGGCAAATAGCGGCTGCAGCTAAGTCTGCATTTACATTCAATAAATCGCCGTTGTCACTTTGGCCAACAGAACTAAACACAGGCACAAACCCCTGACTAAGCAAGGTGTTCAGCAAAGTCGCGTCATTGGCTTTGGCAATACCCACAGCGCCCAGTTTTTCGTTCACATCAAACTTCAGACTTTGCCCGGCAGCCAGGGTTAAACCTACAGCCCGTAAACCCTGCAGCTGAGCGCGTGACACCATTAAACAGTTCACTGCACCGGCCAAAGCCCCTGCGATCACCGGCATTTGCTCTTTTGGCGAAACGCGCTGACCATCAATTTTTTGCGTGCTAAAACCAAAGGTTGCCAGCCAGCTGTCCACCTGATCACCACCGCCATGCACCAGCACTATCGGGTATTGGCTGGAAAGTTGTGCCACTACTTTTAATAAAGCATCTAACGCCTGATTATCCTGCAGCAGCCGGCCCCCCATTTTTAATACCAGGGGCGTTTTTGCGTTGTGTTGGGTTTGCTCACTCATCACAGGGCTCCTGCTTTTTCAAAGGCAAATAAACCTGCAGTTTCCGGCTTGCCAAACTTCACGTTGGCTGCCTGCATCGCCTGAGCTGCAGCACCTTTGAGCAGGTTATCGATAGCGGACACCACCACCAGTTGCTCGCCATCCTGCTGCCAGAAAATATCGCAAAATGGTGAGCCTTCCACATCAGCCACATTGGGTGAGGTTGCGGTTAACCGCACCAGCGGTTTAGCGGCATAAGCATTCACAAAAGCGGCTTTCACTTGTTCTGCACTAACACCGGATTTTAATGTCACTACGCTGGTGGCCAGGATGCCACGTTTAAAATTGCCCAAATGGGGTGTAAACACCACTTTGCGACCTAAATTTTGTTCAATTTCCGGTCTGTGTCTGTGTTTAAAAAAGCCATAAGCATTTAAACCTACTTCACAAAACGACGTATTAAGTGCCGCTTTACGACCTGCACCCGACACACCGCTGGTGGCGTTGATCACCGGAATACAGTCATCGGCCACTAAACCGGCGTTTAACAAAGGCAATAACGCCAGCGAGCACGCTGTGGGGTAACAACCAGGGACTGAAATCAGCTGGGGTAATGGCTTATCCAGCCATTCCATCAGTGAATAAACAGCTTCATTTAACAGAGCCGGATGCTGATGTTCATAACCATAATATTTTGGATATAAATCCGCTTGTTTTAAGCGGAAGGCACCGGATAAATCCACCACCACAATACCGGCGGCCATGAGCAGTGGCGCCACTTCTTCACTGGCTTCATGCGGTAAGGCTAAAAAAGCCACATCAACTTTGCCTTGGATACGGCCAATTTCAGCATCTGTCCAGGGCTCAACCAACACATCCACTTGTTGCTGGAAGCGTGGGTATAACGAAGAAAAAGGCTCTGCTTTACGGCCGGCAGAGGCGTAAGCAAAGCAGAGCTCAAAGTGAGGATTTCTGGTTAACAGCGCACAAAGTTCGGCGCCGCTATAACCTGCAGCACCAAGTACTGCACTACGGATTTGGGTTTTGTCAGACACTACAGACGACATCAGTGGTCGATCTCCAAAAAAAGCGAAAATAAAACTGGTTTCGCGACAAACTGCGGCCAGTGTACTGGGTCACTCATGCACTTTCAAGAATTATTATGCTGTTTTTATGAATTAATATTAATTAATCACCAAAATCAATAATTCCAGGGCAAGCTTTTTGCCTGCGGCTAAGGCTAGCTGAAATTCAGTGAATTTTCGATCTGTGCCAAAGACACAGAGTTGCAGTGATTTGAACACAAAGTGCGGTATGGCTGAGGTAAATCACCACAGAATGACGGGCAACAACGGACCGGCTTAGCTGGAATTTTATTGCAGTTAACTGAAGTCAGAACTGCAGTATCAAAGCCTGCTGATCACAACAAAGGCTATGATCAGCAAGATGATACAAAATTAAAGCCCTGATTCGGTTAAGGTGTTGTGCAGACTATGCTCGGAATGCAGCTCTTTTTTCGGCAATAACCGCAAAGCTTCATGCAAGGTGGGGTAAAACGACAATAAGCCTTCAACCGGCCTGATCCGCGCTTTGGCCAAAGTTTTCAGCGGCTGAAACTGTAAGTCCACTAACATAATATGACAGTTTATTTTGTCGCAGGCACTGATGTATTTATCCAGCGCCACTAAACCACCGGCATCCAGCAGCGACACACCGTCCATCAGTAGCACGACACTTTGTTGGTTTTTACTCAACTGTGACAGCTCCCCAAATACCCGATCGGCCGCGGCAAAAAACAGCGGGCCACTGATGCGAAATACCTTGTGACCTTCCGCCAGTTTTTCCGGCACCAGTTTTGGGCTTTCAGTCACGTCTGTGACCTTGGTCATCTCTGCCACTTCTTTTACAAAGAGCAGCGCCGCAATAATGATGCCGCTGGTAATAGCAATCACCATGTCAAACAGCACGGTAAAGGAAAAACACACGGTAAAGACCCAGATATCACTGCGTGGCGCGGTATTAATCAGGTGCAGCGCTTTGCCTGCTTCACTCATATTCCAGGCCACAACCAATAACAACGCCGCCATCGCCGCCATCGGTAAATACGCCAGCCATTTGGATAATAACAACAGCGCCAGTAGCACCACCAAAGCATGCACCATAGCTGCCACAGGTGACTGGGCGCCAGCCCGCACATTAGCGGCAGAACGCGCCAAAGCCGCAGTTGCAGTAATACCACCAAAAAACGGCGCTATGATATTGCCAAGGCCCTGCCCCAACAGCTCACTGTTGGCACTGTGGCGCCGCCCTGTCATACCATCGAGCACCACAGCACATAACAAAGATTCAATTGCCCCCAGCATCGCCATGGCAAAAGCCGCCGCCAGCAGATCTTTGACCATCTGCGAGCTCCAGGCCAATAACTGGCCATCAGCGCCCGGTTGCTGCCAGGGCCAGCTGAAACTTGGCAACATATCCGGAATACCACTGGCGCTGCTGCCATCCTGCATGGTGTATTGGAATCTGCTGCCGATAGTTTCCACCGGCAACTCAAACCAGTTCAGCAACAAAGCAGCAAGGGTACCTGCCAGAACCGCAGGCAGATGCGCCGGTACCGGCAACTTAAGTGCCGGCCATTTAAACATCACCAATAAAGTGACAGCCGCCACCAGCATACTGGGCCAGTGGGCCGTATCGGCCGCCAGCATCAGCGCATGTAATTTTTCAATATAGTGTTCGGGCATGGTCGCCAGCTGCAAACCAAATAAGTCTTTGATTTGCAACGTAGCTATCACTACCGCTATGCCAGCGGTAAAACCCAGGGTCACAGCTTCGGGAATATATTGAATAAAACGACCGAGCCGCAGCATCGCCATCATCACCAACAACACACCGGACCCGACGGTCGCAATCAGCAAGCCACCAAGGCCATATTTTTGTGCTACCGGATACAGAATCACCACAAAAGCGGCGGTAGGGCCGGACACACTAAAACGTGATCCACCACATAACGGAATAATAAAACCGGCAATAATAGCGGTATAAAGGCCGTATTGAGGGGGCACCCCACTGGCGATCGCCAGCGCCATAGCAAGAGGGATGGCAATAATACCAACCGTCAGGCCAGCCAGCAGATCTTTTGTCAGTTGCTGCCGGCCATAACCTTCTGCCGCAGTGTCGCGTAAGGCATGACCAATCCGAAGAGAAAACAGATAAGCGCGATGAGACATAAACCGCTCCTGAAAAAACCATGGTCAGAAGCTGCAAGCATAACCGAAAATACAGCGGAAATTTTTGATTTATAAGGCTACTTTAGTCCAAGGCACGCAAAATGGCTGTTGTAGCTTAAGGATTGAGCCAGCGTTGTACCCTGGCAGGTAACCGAATACGACCAGGCGCCAGTAATAAACTCCAGACCGTTAAATCAACAAGTAGCCGGATCACAATTGCCACCATAGGGCCTGTGCTAAAGAAAAACGGCACTTGGCCACCAAAGAAATTTTTATCCATTAAATGGATCATCAGCTCTGCTGAGCCAAGCACATGGTACAAAGAGGAAAACGCCAGCAGGAAAGCAATCAGATAAACCTGAGGGTAATGGCCACGCTGCGGCTGTGATTTAAACAGTTTATGCAGCGCCGGGTCCATATGATAATGCACCAGTAAAAATGCAAAAAGTAAATCCACCAGTCCTGTAACCAGTAAATAAGTCAGGGCCAGCGAATCTATTAATAAAACGCCCAACAAAAACTCAGCAAAACGGATAAAAAGTACAATGGCAAGCGTTGGGTAGATTGCATTTTTATCTTTGGACAAAAATGCAATCAGAAATATCGATAAAACAGTTACAGCTAAGACTTGAAGCTGGTCGTCACGCAAGACAAAAGTGGCTGTCAAAAAACATGCACAAAGCAGTGTAACAATAATATTTGCAGCCAGCTTTTTTACATCATGCACGCAAACCTCAACTTATTAGGCTGGAATGGTTGGCCATTTTGGCCAGCTTGTTCCTAAAGTTTGTACCTGACCGCCACCACTTGCCAGTGCTAAAGCTTCAGCAGACAAAGTGACTTTGTCCTGTGCTGCTGGTAAGGGTTGTTTTTCTAACGCTGTATTTTTTTTCGTTTGAACATCAAATAAAGCCGCGTTGATGCCTGATTGTGCATTGATTTGCATAGTGAGTAAATCCCTAATTTGTAAGTTTATTTGTTAGACTTCTCTGAAAATTTGTGCCCATTTCCGATCCTTCTTCAACGGGTCGGTGACAACGGCGTATGCTTATTAGCAACAACCGCGCCAAGATCTAATGACAAAAATCCGGCGCCGACATCTTTTTAAGAAGATAAAGAATAAAACATTAAAATTCAAATGCTTATTAAGACACAAGCAAAGGCTAGCGGCGGATCTTGCATGATCATTGTGATCTGACAGCTCAAGTCAACGGCAAAACTTTGCCGTTTTCAGGAACTAAGACAAGGCAAAAAAGATGCAGCGGCAATCAGCTTGCCGCCAGCATGAAGCGCTTTGCAGCGCAGCTACAGGTAGTTCAGCACATGCCCTAAGCAAAACCAGCTGTTGAAGCTCAGGCCCTTTCGTTGGCCCAGGCTGCTGCCTGCGCCTGACTGTGCCGTGCCGCTTTGGCAGCTGCTATTTGCTGGCGTGCCAGAATAGCCAAATCGGCATGAATACCACCTGCAGTCACTAACCGGCCGGCTCCCGGGCCTTTAAGCACCAGTGGATTGGCCTGATACCAGTCGGATTCAATGACAAAGACATTATCACAAGCCTGAATGGCCGCAAGCGGATGTTCGGGCGCAACTTCCAGCAGCTGCACACTGGCTTTTGGCCCTTGTGCTGTCACAGTTAAAGTTGCGACATAACGCAATACTTTGCCCTCAGCGGCTGCTTTGGCAAAAGTCTGTGCCAGTACCCTATCAAGCTCAGCACGTTGTGCCCAGAACTCATCCCAGCTGCCTTGCTCCAGACCCTTAGGTAATAAAGGCGTCAGCTTTATATCATTGATATCCAGGGTTAAACCCAGTTCGCGCGCCAGTACCAGCAATTTGCGTTGTACATCTTTGCCGGATAAATCGTCGCGTGGATCCGGCTCTGTTAAACCTTCGGCCTGCGCCTGCAGCACAAAGTCAGAAAAAGCTGCACTGCCGTCGTATTTACACAATAACCAGGACAAAGTACCGGAAAAAATACCGCTGATTTGCTGAATATGATCCCCTGAACTTTGCAGCTCCTGCAGAATACGCTGCACCGGCAAACCTGCGCCCACAGTGGTGTTGGCCAGCCAGCTCACCTGTTGCTCGGCCACAGTGGCGGCAATCTGCTGATATTGGGCCAGTGGCAACGTCACCCCTTGTTTATTGGCGCTGATCAAATGACAGCCGGTTTGCACAAAGTCAGCATAAGATTCAGCAAAAGTTTTGCTGGGTGTAATGTCCACCAACACTTTAGGGCTTGGTAACGCCGTTAAATAATCCAGTAAATCCTGCTTTTGATAACAAGGTGCAGCCACTAATTGCGCCTGCCAGTTTTGTACTGTTAACTCATCACTAAAACAGGCCTGACGCGAATTCAGCACACCGGCCAGTTTTAGTTCAATTTGCCCGGCAAAAACCTGTTGTTGTTTAGCCAATAACGCCAAAAATTCGGCACCAACATTGCCGGTACCTGCCACCACTACATTCAACCGCACTTGGCTAGGTAACAACAACTGGTGAAATTCGGTGAGCTCGCGGGCAGTTAAAGCCGGTGCAAACAACCAGAGTGCCAGTTCGTTGTTATCAAACGAAAATGCTGGTTGCTGGCGTTCCAGCCAGTGCGCGGCCTGCAACGACAACTGCTTTTGTTGTTTAGCTGCTGGTTTGACCCAGGCAACAGCCTGATACTGTTCACTGCTGACCCTGGGGTAAATTTGTTGTTGCCCCAGATAACTTAATAAAACATCAAGATTTTTTTGTGCCACTACCCAAGAGTTGTGATCGCCCGGCACCGCAAATACCGTCAGCTGCAAGCTAGCTGCCACGGCTTCGGCTTTTAGCAATGCGCTTTTTGGTAAAGTGACCAGCACCACATCGTTTAAATCAGTGACAAACTGCACTTCAATAGCGGCCTGACGGCTGACTTTACAACCTGGTTGCTCAGGCTCATAACTGCTGCGCACTACCAGTTCAGCGGCATAGTCCTGCAGCGGGCTTAAGGTTTTGGCATGCAAAACCGGGTTACCCAGCTGTGCCAATAAAGTGGCCTGTGCCCAGGGCACCTGACGGTAAGGGCGGGCTGACGGCACCTTGCGCGGATCTGCACTATAAATGGCATCTACATCTGTCCAGATATGAATAGTCTGAGCCTGCACCAGCCGGCCTAAAATGGTGGCGGAATAATCACTGCCATTGCGACCCAGTGTGATGCTGTCTCCCAGCTCGTTCCGGGCAATAAAACCAGTCACCACATTAAAACCGGGGATTAACAGTGACCTTAACGCAGCTTCAGATTGCGGCCATAACACTTGCTGGCCTGACAGTTGTAAAAAGTCACGGGCATCTATCGCCTTGGCGGCAACACCCCGCTCCTGCAGCAAATGGCTGAGCAGCAAAGCCGACAGTTTTTCGCCTGTTGCCAGCACATCATTATTACGCCCGGCCAATGCGAAGGTTGGAATTGCCGCCAGCCAGTGATTCAGTTCATTTAGCACCAAAGGTGCAGTAGCGGCAGTTAAAGTGCGGCTTACCAGCAAGCGCAGCTGTTGTGCCAGCTGCTGGTAATGCAGTTCAAACTCCGGCGTGTCACAGGCGCAATCCAACAGTGTTAATAAAGCGTCTGTGGTATCCCCTGGTGCGGACACCACGACAAAAGCCGATGATTGCGGCTGCGCCAGCAAAATATCGGCCACCGCATGAAAACGTTCGCTGGATGCTAAACTGCTGCCACCAAATTTATGCACCACCAGCGCAGGGGCCGCTGAATGAACTAAAGAAACTGACGATAATACTGTCATAACACTCACCAGAAAGCGGCCAGAGCCGGATTTAAACGAAAAGATTGTTCAGCGTCTGCAAGGTGCTGGCCTGTTGCTACTGAGGGTTTTGTTGCTGCTGTAGCCACAACACTCTGGGCAGCGGCTTCCGGGCTTGTGCTGCCGTTTTTTTGCTTGCCATCGGCTTTAATCGCCTGTGCCACAGCGGCAAAAGCCTGGGCTAAATCAGCAATTAAATCCCTTGGATCTTCAATCCCCACAGATAAGCGGATTAATGTAGGGCCAATACCGGCGGTTTTTTGCGCGGCAGCGTCCATCGAAGCGTGGGTCATAGAGCCCGGGTGGCAAATTAAACTTTCAATACCGCCTAAAGACTGTGCCAGCGTAAAACAACGTAAAGCGCTGAAAAATACCGGTAGATAAGCTTCATCTGCTGCTAAATCAAAGCTGACCATAGCGCCAAAACCATTTTGCTGGGCTTTGGCAATAGCATGGCCCGGATGGTCCTTTAACCCTGGATAATAAGTTTTGGCCACCAGTGTTTGCTGCTGCAAAAACTCCACAACCAGCGCAGCGTTTTCCTGGTGCGCTTTCATTCTGGGCAATAAAGTGCGGATGCCACGCAAGGTTAAGTGAGCATCAAAAGCCCCCCCTGTGACGCCCAAACAATTGGCCCACCACTTCAGCTCATCGCCAATGGCCTGATCTTTGGTGATCAGCGCACCACCAACAATATCGCTATGACCGTTTAAATATTTAGTGGTGGAATGCACCACAATGTCGGCGCCCAGTTGCAGCGGTTGCTGTAACACCGGCGATAAAAAAGTGTTGTCCACCACCACTAAGGCATCGAGGCTTTTTGCCAGTTCACAAACCGCTTTAACATCGGTAATTTGCAGCAAAGGATTGCTGGGTGTTTCCAGCCAAATCATTTTGGGTTTGGCTTGTTGCACCAGCGTTTTCCACCCATCTTGCTGGAAGTTGACAATCACCACTTTAAACGCCTGTTTTCGATTGGCCAGATTGACAAACAAACGATAACTGCCGCCGTAACAATCATGCGGGATCACCAGAGTGTCCTGGGGTGTTAACAGCTGCAGCGCCAATAAACAGGCAGACATACCGGTGCTGGTCACCAAACCTTTGGCGCCGCCTTCCAATTCAGCTAAAGCGTCCCCCAATAAATCGCGGGTTGGGTTATTGGAGCGTGAATAATCGTATTTGCCCGGCTGTTTAAAAGCTTTCAGTTCATAAGTGGAGGTCAGGTACAAAGGCGGTGTCACAGCCCCATAAGCCGGGTCTTGTGCTATGCCGGCGCGGGCAGTAATAGTGGCAGAGTGACGGTTTGACATAATGACCTCAGACTTATTTAGGCGTTTAGACGTCTAAAAGTATACTGACGAAAAATAAGAAGTCAAAACATTTAGACGTCTGCAATGATTATTTCTTGCGCATTGTTTGTGTCCCGTCGTATAAAGAAGTAAAATTCCGGCCCAAAATGCGCTACGCAACTTAAAAAAACAATCAAGGTACAACTATGGCTAAGTGGAATGGTGAATACGTTCACCCGTATGCCGAACACGGCAAAAAATCTGAGCAGGTGAAAAAAATCACCGTTTCTATCCCGCTGAATGTATTAAAAGTGCTGACAGATGAAAGAACCCGTCGTCAAGTCAATAACTTACGTCATGCCACCAACAGCGAATTGTTATGTGAAGCTTTTTTGCATGCTTTTACCGGTCAGCCACTGCCAGCCGATGAAGACTTACGCAAAGACAACCCACACCAAATTCCGGTTGAAGTACGCAACATTCTGACCAGCATGGGTAAACCAATTCCGGTTATTCAGGAAGCTGAATCCGACGAAGAATAATCTGACTCACCACTAAAAATTCCAAGAGTCAGAAAATACAATAAAAACAAATCAACAGAATGCAGAAACCCGCCAATTGGCGGGTTTCTTTTTTGTGGTTTTGCGCAAGCTGTTATTGCTGCATATAAGCTTCAGGCATCGGAATACGGGCTACACCAGAGGCCACTGCGGCATCAGCCACAGCTTTGGCCACCCGAGGTAACAACCTTGGATCCATGGGTTTTGGAATAATGTATTCTTTGCCAAACTCAAGGCTTTTCACCTGGGACGCCACCAACACAGCTTCCGGCACCGGCTCTTTGGCAATACTGCGAATGGCCTGTACCGCAGCAATTTTCATTTCGTCATTAATCACTTTGGCACGCACATCCAGCGCACCGCGGAAAATAAATGGGAAACACAACACGTTATTCACCTGGTTCGGGTAATCCGAACGACCCGTTGCCATAATTAAATCTGAACGCACTGCATGCGCCAGCTCAGGTTTAATTTCCGGATCCGGGTTAGAGCAGGCAAAAACCACAGGTTTATCCGCCATTAACTTCAGCGCTTCTGGTGGTAATACGTCCGGGCCTGACACACCCACAAATACATCTGCACCTTCCAGAGCGTCTTCCAGTGTCCGTTTGTCGGTGTTATTGGCAAATAAGGTTTTGTATTGGTTTAAATCTTCACGGCGGGTATGGATCACCCCTTTGGTATCGAGCATATAAATGTATTCGCGTTTGGCGCCACATTTAATCAACAGTTCCATACAGGCAATAGCGGCAGCGCCGGCGCCCATACAGACGATAGTAACTTTACGGATATCTTTGCCCTGAATTTCCAGTGCATTCAGAAGGCCAGCCGCTGTAACAATAGCGGTGCCGTGCTGGTCATCATGAAACACCGGAATATTGCAGCGTTTGATCAGCTCTTTTTCAATTTCAAAACATTCAGGCGACTTGATATCTTCAAGGTTAATACCGCCAAAAGTGTCGGCGATATTGGCAACCGTATTAATAAATTCTTCAGTGGTGCGGTGTGTCACTTCAATATCAATGGAATCAAGGTTAGCAAAACGCTTAAATAACAGAGCTTTACCTTCCATCACCGGCTTAGAAGCCATAGGACCTAAGTTACCAAGACCCAAAATAGCGGTACCGTTACTGATCACGGCAACCAGATTGCCTTTGGCAGTGTATTTGTAAACATTGTCGATATTGTCGGCAATTTCCCGTACCGGCTCTGCCACACCCGGACTGTACGCCAGTGCTAAATCTTTCACCGTTTCGGCCGGCTTACTGATCTCAACACTGATTTTGCCAGGCTTGGGTTCAGCGTGATACCGCAGTGCTTGTTGTTTAAAATCTGACATGGTAAGAGTGTCCTGACGCTTAGCCCTTTGGGCATCTAGTTGTATTGACTGGTTTTTTGCCATTTTTTGCCTTGTTGTGCGAAGGAGCCGCGCAAAAGGCCGCTCATTCTAATAAGCAGACCCGCTGAATCAAATCATTAACTTTCTGATCGTACCACTGGTGTAGGAACAGCCGCACTTTCAGCTGATGAACACAGCAGGTTGTGGCTTGTAAACAATCCACAAAATCCGCCCTTTGTGCTGCACAGAATTTGTGCAAATTTCAGCGTTCTTAAGTTTTATAACAAGTTTTATCCGTGAAACCAAGCGGAATTTTGCGATGAGGTATGACCAGTTAGACAAGCTGTCATTAACCATGCAATACAGATGCATAAACGGCCAGATGGATAACAAAGATAAGTTGATAATTATGCAAAAACCAATAACTACAAACGAATTTATATATTTAAAATCAATCAGATAAAAGCACATGCAAGACTAAAAACTTTGCATATAAGCCACTGCCATTATGCAGAATTTTTTTTCACTCAGTTCAGTCTGATGCACCGCATAAAAACCAAAACCAGATCAAAGTGAGCAGTAAAAACATCAGGTCAACTACAAACTGCTGACAGATTACCGAGGGCGAGTGACAAATTGGGGGCAACAAAAAAGGCACCGTAGTGCCTTTTTGCTGTTTTGAAACAGGAAGCCGGATTATTTGGCGCCCAGTACTGCAAAACGTTTTTTGAAGCGGTCAACACGACCACCTACGTCCAGAACTTTTTGCTTACCAGTGTAGAACGGGTGGCAAGCTGAGCAAACGTCCAGGTGGATGTCTTTGCACAGAGCAGAACTGGTTTTGAATGAATTACCGCAAGTACAGGTTGCAGTGATTTCTTTGTATTCCGGGTGGATACCTGGTTTCATGGCTTACCTCGTTGGGCCGTATCGCAATCTGATCAGTCTTGCTGTCAAACACCATACGTATTTCAGTTAAATTAGGGCGCGTAGCTTAATAGATCAGCAGGCCTTATTCAACAAAAAAAACCGCCTTCAGAAAAAAACACCAGGGCCGCAGCCAGGCCGGAAAATAGCCCTGTTCAGGCAAGGCCGTGCTTTGTAAACTGCAGTTGGTTTATTGACGGAATTTGATTGTGCTGATTGTTCGGGTTGCCCTACCGGTGCCGCTGCGCCAACATTTTGATTATCAACTGGAAACTGACGATCCCGCAGGGGTTAAGGTCGGAGCCAGGGTGTTGGTGCCTTTTGGCAAACGCCAGCTGGTGGGTATTGTCTGGCAAATTAATCCAGACGACAGTTTTGACAGCTCAAGTTTAAAAAACGTCAGTGCCCTGCTCGATCCCGTGCCTGTGCTTGGGCCTCAACTCAGGGATTTACTCAGTTTTGCCAGCGACTATTACCATCATCCGCTGGGCGATGTGCTGACCAGCGCTTTACCGGCCTTATTGCGCGAAGGCCGGCTGCTTGACAATGAAAAACATAAAACCGTAAAACTCACTGAAACAGGTCATCAGCTCAGCGAACAGAATTTTCGCCGCTCCGCCAAACAGCTGGCCTTATGGCAGGCCTTATTAACATCAGATTTAACTGAAGCCGATGTACTGGCGCAGCACAGCAGAACCACGCTAAACCAGCTGTTGGAAAAAAACCTGGTCGAGCTGGTCAGTCAGCCATTTTCGCCTTTTGTGTACCAGAGAGAAAAACAAAAAGCACTGCCACTGAACCCGGCACAGGCACTGGCCGTCACAGCTGTAGTGCAGGCGCTCGGCAGTTTTAGCCGTTTTTTGCTGGAAGGTGTCACAGGCTCAGGCAAAACCGAAGTGTATTTACAAGCAATAGCACCGGTGCTGGCCAAAGGCCAGCAGGTGTTAGTGCTGGTGCCGGAAATTGGTTTAACCCCCCAAACGCTGGCAAGGTTTGAAAAACGTTTTGCCGTGCCAATGCAAAGCTGGCATTCCAATATGACCGACAGTGAAAGGTTACGTGCCTGGCAACGCAGCCAGAGTGGCGATGCTGCTATTACTATCGGCACCCGCTCGGCATTGTTTTTGCCCTTTCGAAATCTGGGTTTATTGATCATTGATGAAGAGCATGATCAGTCGCTGAAACAACAGGACGGTTTTCGGTATCACGCCCGTGATTTAGCGGTGAAACGCGCCAGTATAGAGCAGTGCCCTATCCTGCTCGGTTCTGCCACGCCAAGCCTCGAATCTTTATATAACGTGCAGCAGAAAAAATTCAGCCATCTGCAATTACCGGATCGCGCCACCAGTCAGCTGGTGCCGCAAATTGAACTGATTGATTTAAAACAACAGGTCCTGAAACACGGTTTGGCCGACGGCACTCTGGCACAAATGCGTCAGCATCTGAGCCGTGGCAATCAGGTGATGCTGTTTTTAAACCGCCGTGGTTTTGCCCCAGCGCTGATTTGTCACGAATGTGGCTGGCTGACCGAATGTCTGCATTGCAGTGCATTTACCACTTATCATAAACAAAGCCGCCAGCTGGTGTGCCATCACTGCGCCGCCACCAGGCCGGTGCCGCACCAGTGTGGTGCCTGTGGCAGTACCCAGCTGGCGCCTGTGGGTCAGGGTACTGAACAGCTGGAAGAGCAACTTGGCAAGCTGATTCCGGATTTTCCCATTACCCGGCTGGACAGGGACAGCATCAGGCGTAAAGGCAGTCTGGAAGCACATCTGGCTACAATTCAAAGTGGCGCCCCACAGCTTGTTATCGGCACCCAGATGCTGGCCAAAGGGCATCATTTTCCCAATGTCACTTTAGTGGTCATTGTTGATGTGGACGGCGCTTTATACAGCAGCGATTTCCGTGCTGCCGAACAGCTGGCACAGCTGCTCACTCAGGTATCGGGCCGCGCCGGCCGCGGTGATGTGCCTGGCAAAGTGTTGTTGCAAACCCATTATCCTGGCCATCCGCTGCTGCAGGACGTGATTCAGAATGGCTACAGCGCTTTTGCCCGCAGTGCGCTCAAAGAGCGGCAACAAACCCAGCTGCCGCCTTATCAGTTTATGGCGATGTTTCGTGCTGAGGGGCTCGACAGTGCCATTTGTCAGTTATGGTTGTCGGAACTGCAGCAAATTTGTGCCGGGCAGATGCAGGCGATACCAGCAACACAAACCACATTACAAAGAGTGCAGTGGTTGGGACCGGTCAAGGCGCCGCTTGAACGTAAAGCCGGCAAATATCGCTGGCAACTACAGTTATTCAGCCCGGATCGGAAAGTGTTACATCAGCTGCTGGAGATATTGCTTTCTCATATTCAAAAGTCAGCGCTCAGTCGCAAACTCAAATGGCAACTGGATGTGGACCCGCTGGATTTAAGTTAAATAGATTCAGTTAAATACTTGCGGTGATCTGGCATCACTGTGCAGGAAAACAGCAACAACGGCCGCTGACAAACTTCAGTCGTTTCTTTTTTGTCTAACTTCAGTAGAATGCCCTATAGCCTGTAAAAAAGTGTGAAGCAGTTTCCTGTTATGCCCCAGCAAGATTATGTCAAAGCCGCAAGGCCAGCCCCAAGAACGCGGAAAAAAGCCAATGCGCCTAAACCGGTTCCCAAGTTATTGATTGCAGCTGTGTTATTGCTGTTAATTGTATTTGGTTATTTTCTCTGGCACATCTCCCATCGCCCAGGCGCAGAACAACTGGCGGCCGAAGCTGCTGCAGCAAAACCGGCCAAAACCGAAGTGCTGGACGAATTACCACAAAAACCTTCAAAAGAACCTTATACCTATATTGAAGAGCTGGAGACCAAAGAAGTTCAGGTCAAAGCGGATGAGCTGGAATCAAAAAAACCGGCCACTATGTATTGTGGTGCTTTTAAAACTTTGGATGCAGCCCAACAAACCAAAGCCAAAATTGCCTTTGCCGGCCTGACCGCCAGCATTAAAGAGTCGTCCGGTAAATACCGGGTGGTGATCGGCCCTTATGCCAGCCGCCGTCAGGCACAAAACGATAAAAACCTGTTAAAACGACAAAAAGTCGCCGACTGCTGGATCCCACTCTAATCACAAGCTGAGTACAGCAATCACAGGCCTGAGTGCAGTGCTGCTGTACTCAGGCTGGCTGCAAACCACCACTGCCCCTTCAGTATGACCCCCACAGCTATTGTAAAGCCGCAGCTTGAAAAAGCAGACAAATGCCCTTATTTCCTGAAACAGTGCCCGTTTTCAGGCTGAACACAGCCATTTAAGAAGAGATATTATGACCACAATAGTTTCTGTGCGCCGTAACGGTCAGGTTGCCTTAGGTGGCGACGGCCAGGTGACCCTTGGTAATACCGTGATGAAAGGCAACGCCCGCAAAGTGCGGCGTTTGTACCATGGCAAAGTGCTGGCTGGTTTTGCCGGTGGCACGGCCGACGCTTTTACTTTATTTGAACGTTTTGAAGCCAAGCTGGAAATGCATCAGGGCCACTTAATGCGCGCTGCGGTAGAGCTCGCCAAAGACTGGCGCACCGACCGTATGCTTAGAAAACTCGAAGCTTTATTGGCAGTGGCCGATGCTAACTGCTCGCTGATCATTACCGGTAATGGTGATGTGATCCAGCCGGAGCAAGACTTAATTGCCATTGGCAGTGGTGGCCCTTTTGCCCAGGCAGCCGCCAAAGCACTTTTTGACAACACTGAACTGAGCCCACGCGACATCGTCGAAAAAAGCCTGACTATTGCTGGTGATATCTGCATTTACACCAATCAGCATCACACTATTGAAGATTTGTAAGAAGGTCCGTTATGTCTGAAATGACCCCAAGAGAA
The DNA here is from genome assembly GCA_003543135.1 of Rheinheimera sp. GTDB lineage: Bacteria > Pseudomonadota > Gammaproteobacteria > Enterobacterales > Alteromonadaceae > Pararheinheimera. The sequence continues at coordinate 79,243 of DPJG01000010.1, read as the reverse complement.
ATTGTACATGAGCTGGACCGTCATATTATTGGCCAGCAGGACGCCAAAAGAGCTGTGGCTATTGCGCTGCGTAACCGCTGGCGCCGCATGCAGCTCGACCCGGCACTGCGCCAGGAAGTCACACCCAAAAATATTCTGATGATTGGCCCAACTGGTGTGGGTAAAACTGAAATTGCCAGACGCCTCGCCAAACTCGCTAACGCGCCTTTTATTAAAGTGGAAGCCACTAAATTTACTGAAGTGGGTTATGTTGGTAAAGAAGTGGAAAGTATTATCCGTGACCTCACCGACAGCGCAGTAAAAATGGTGCGCGAGCAGGAAGTGGCAAAAAACCGTTTCCGCGCTGAAGAAGCTGCTGAAGAGCGTATTCTGGATGTGTTACTCCCCCGTGCCCGCAACAACTGGGGTGAAGTGGAAGTGTCCGACAGTGATGCCAACACCAGGCAGATTTTCCGTAAAAAACTGCGCGAAGGTCAGCTCGATGACAAAGAAATTGAGCTGGATTTAGCCTTGCCTGCCATGGGTGTGGAGATTATGGCCCCACCAGGCATGGAAGAAATGACCCAGCAGCTGCAAAGTATGTTTCAGAATTTAGGCTCTGATAAAACCAAAAAGCGCAAACTGAAAATTAAAGACGCTTTTAAGCAACTGGTGGAAGAAGAAGCCGGCAAACTGGTGAATCCGGAAGAGCTTAAAGCCAAAGCCTTAGAAGCTGTTGAGCAAAACGGCATTGTTTTTATTGATGAAATTGACAAAATCTGTAAACGCGGCGAGACCTCAGGCCCGGACGTATCGCGCGAAGGGGTACAACGGGATTTACTGCCACTCATTGAAGGCTGCACCGTCAACACCAAACACGGTATGGTCAAAACCGACCATATTCTGTTTATTGCCTCAGGCGCTTTCCAGATGGCAAAACCTTCTGACTTAGTCCCTGAATTACAAGGCCGTTTACCGATCCGGGTTGAACTGCAACCGCTGTCAGCCAGTGATTTTGAACGTATTCTGACCGAGCCCAAAGCCTCATTAACGGAACAAACCATTGCCATGCTGGCAACCGAGGGTGTGAAGTTAAGCTTTAGCAAAGACGGTATTGAACGTATTGCCAAAGCGGCCTGGCAGGTCAATGAAACCACGGAAAACATTGGCGCACGCCGGTTATATACGGTGATGGAGCGGCTGCTCGAAGAAGTGTCCTTTGAAGCTGCCGACCATACCGGCCAGACCATTCTGGTGGACGGTGCTTATGTCGACGCCCATTTGGAGTCTGTGGTGCAGGACGAAGATTTAAGCCGCTTTATTTTATAAGCGGCATCACCTGCTGTAACTTATCGCCAGGCCCGTTGTGACGGGCTTGTTTTTTGAAGGAAATATCATGCATCAGGTGACAAAACTACATTACCACCGCCAAAGCAAAATACTGGACGTGCATTTTGATGATGGCCTTTGTGCCAGCTTCAGCCCAGAGTTTTTGCGGGTATTGTCACCTTCTGCTGAAGTGCGGGGCCATGGCAAACCCAGGCTGGTCAGCCATAAAAAACAGGTGGCCATCAGTCAGATTTTAGCTGTGGGTTTATACGCCGCCAAAATTGTGTTTGATGATGGCCACAACAGCGGTATTTACAGCTGGCCTTATTTGCGCGAGCTGCACCAGAACCGCGAAGCCTTATGGCAGGATTACCTGAACCGGCTGGCGGCCGCCAATAGCAACCGCGAAGCCAGTCTGAATATCAGGCAGCTTTAAGCGCTGTTTTTGCCTTCACTGCGTGGTTGCAGTTGCAGCTGATACAAAGCTGCAATTAGATCGGACTGACTAATCAGGCCACACAGCCGTTGCTGTTGATCCAGCACCGGAACATGGTGTAAGCCAAGATCGGATAACAGAGGCACCACTGCCACCACCTGCTGCTCTGCAGTCACAGTCACCACCTGCTGATGCATCAGCGCTGACACAGGCCGCTGTTGTTGTTTCTGATCCGATTGTTGTTGCCAGAACTTGCGGAAAAATCCGATAAAAAGCCCGTAGTCATGCAGCGGCATTTCTTTCAGGAAATCGACCAGCGAAATAACACCCAGCAGCCGCTGCTGCCCATCTACCACCGGCAGCAGCTGAATTTTATGCTGGCGTAATAACTGCCAGGCTGCACTGAGCGGCGTGTCGGCACTCACTGTGATCAAATCACGCGACATAATGTCTTCACACAATAAATCCTGATGTTGTCTGGCAAACGCATGTTGCTGCGCCTGCTGGTATAACAGCTCCAGATCCTGCTCGCGGATATCCAGCACTGTGTCCGAATTATTAAGCGCCGCCAGCAAATCATCAGGCTGCACCCCCAGACGTTTTAGCGGCGGCGGGTCCTGATGCTGATGCACCGGGTCAAAAGCCTGAGTAGGCGCAGCTAAAATAGTTCTTTTTAGTATCAGCTTATTGAGCAGCAAAGCGACACAGAACATCACCAGCATATTTAAACCAACCGGATACCACAAAAACTCCAGCGACAGCAGTTCTTGCTGTGATGCTATCACCGGCACCAGCGCTGTAGCCCCGCCCGGTGGATGCATACATTCACACAGGTACATAAAAAACAACACTAAACCTATAGTCACAGCGGCCATCAGTGCCAGATCGGTAAAAAGGTGTGAACAGGCCAAACCAATACAAGCCGGAATAAAATGTCCGGCCAGAAAAGACCAGGGTTTGGCCAGCGGGCTGTTGGGCAGTGCAAATAACAACACAGACGAAGCGCCCATAGAGGCCAGCAGCACCACGGCCGCATCTTTTGCACTAAGCTGCAGACTGATGTGGGTCACCAGATACAGTGCCAGTGCAGCACAACAGGCCACTGTCAGTCGTTGCCGTAGCGGCAAAGCCGAAAGCCGTTGGCTGTCAGCGTTTTTTAAACCCAATCTGGCCAGCAATAACTGCCATTTTGACCAAGGAGCAGAAGACACTTGTGTTGTTTCCAATCAGATAACAAGGGCGCTTATGCTAACAACTGCAAGCTAAATTCACAGCAAAAAAAACCGCAGCCAGGCTGCGGTTTATCCCGAACTCTGTAAGTACCAATGTTAAGCGCGGAATTTATCCACGGTTTGATGCAAACGGGCGGCTTGTTCAGCCACTTCTTCACTGATTTGCGCGTTGTGGGTTGCGATGACCAGTGACTCTTGCGAAATATCGCGGATACGCACCACGTTTTTATTTACTTCCGAGGCCACATGGCTTTGTTCTTCAATGGCAGTGACTATCTGAGTGGTCATATCCATAATGGTGCTGACATCATGGGTAATAGTGGCCAATAACTGACTGGCAATACCTGCTTGTTGCACACTGGAACTCCCCTGCTCGCGACAGATTTGCATGGTTTGCACTATGGTTTTGGTGCGGCCTTGCAAACCGGCAATGATCTGTTCTATTTGCCGTGTCGATTCGGCAGTGCGCTGTGCCAGGCTACGTACTTCATCTGCAACAACGGCAAAACCACGACCTTGTTCACCAGCGCGGGCGGCTTCAATGGCAGCGTTCAGCGCCAGCAAATTGGTTTGTTCGGCAATGCCACGGATCACATCAAGCACAGAGCCGATAGTGGCACTGTCTTTTTCCAGTTCGGCCATGACCACTGCAGCTTGTTGTAACTCATTAGATAAACTGGTGATTCGTGTCACAGTTTGTTCCACTTCTTTCATACCATCACTGGCATTTTTATTGGTTGCTTCGGCTTTATTGGCGGTGTTTTCGGTATTGCCGGCAATTTCATCAATGGTAGCACCCATTTCAGTCACAGCAGTAGCCACCATGTCAGATTCGATCTGCTGCTGGCTCATGCCTCTGCTGGTATCTGAGGTCGATTTTGCCAGTTCAGCTGTCGCCTTATCGAGCATTTCCAGCGCCTGGTTCACACTACGCACTAAATCCTGAATATCCGACAACATCTGGTTAAAGTCTTTCGCCAGTGTGGTCATTTCATCATTGCCACTGACTTCCACCCGCTGACGAAAATCGTTGTCGGTGCGAATAAGACCGATAGTACGGCAGACATTGGCAATAGGCTGCAAAATACTGCGGCTGGTCATCAGCACTAACGCCATCACAGCGACCAACACCAGCACAAAAAGGGCAAAAGCCAGGGTTTTCGTGGTAGTGACCGCAGCTTCAACCGCTTTTTGTGCAGCCTCAGCCATATTCTCCAGACTCTGTTCCGTTTGATGAATAGCGGCACGCATGCTGGCCATCACGCCTTGTTCCTGGTTTAACCCAATCTGCTGCTGACCGGCCACCAAGGCATGAAAGGCTTGCTGATAAGCGTTGGCTGCCTGCAATAATTCCGCACTCCCGCCGGCGGCAGACAACAAAGCGCTAAAACGGCTAAATTCTTTATCAAAAGCATCCAGATATTTTAAATCCAGCCGCAACATAAAGTCTTTTTCCGCACGGCGCAGTTGCAACAGACTGACCATTAAGGTGTCGTTATTCACCTGTTTAAACTGTTGTTCCAACTGATGGGCGGCAGCCCTCAATTTGCCATATAAACCGCTTTGATGATCAAGCCCCACCTGCTCAGACAGCTCAACCACTTTGGCGAACTGCTGCTGATAACTGTCGGTTTGCCGGCTGAATTCTTCCAGTGGTGCAGTGTCAATGCCAGCTTGCTGCAAGCCTTGTTTTAAATGTTCGGTGTGTTGTTCCAGTTCGGTATGGGCTTTTTGGTATTTGTCGCGATACGACAAATCTTTGCGCATTAAGAAGTCTTTTTCATGGCGGCGCAGCGTCAGTACATCGGTTTTTAAATTGTCGATATCCAGTCGCAATTCTGCCAGCGCACTTTGCTGCGCACTCTGATGAATCAGTAGAGCCAACATCACCAACATGGCCAGACCTACCGCAAGGCCATTGAGTAATAACCGTTGTTTGATGGAGAAATTACGCAACATTTGAAAAGTTCCTGAGGGGTAAACAGAGGAGATAAGTATAAGAAATAAAAGCTAATATTGCTGCAGAAAAACAAAAAAAACGTAAATGTACAGGCTATGGAAACAAAATCATCTGTGCCAGCAGCACGGCCAGTAGACCAAGGGCTGCACCGGCGCAAACATCCCCGGGAAAATGTACACCCAATAAAATCCGGCTAAGGCCAACACAAAAAGCCCAGGGAAAAACCACAATCAACCAGAACGGAGCATGCAGTGCCACCACCCCAAGCAGCACAAAGGCGCCGGCGGTGTGGCCTGACGGTAAACTAAAACGGTCAGATGGCAGGATGTGCGGCTGAAAATGCCCCTGCCACAACTCAGCCGGACGGGCACGGCGAAACAGGTTTTTCAGTAGCAAATAACTTGGTAACTCAATGCCATAGGCCACAGCGAGCAACAGGATAAACTCAAGTACAGCCTCGCCCTGAAACAGCCATAACAATAGCGCCAGCAGCGCATAAGAAGGACCATCGGCGGTTCTGGAGCAATACCGGCACAACGGTGCGACTGTGCTGCTACCAAAACGCTGAAACAACCAGCTGAAAAAATACTGATCAAAAGCGGCAAGCCTTGCAAGTTTCATCAGGCAATCCATTCAGCTTCAGACTAAGATCAGCCTAGCCGCCTGAGATGACAAACAAATGAATGTGTTTAACCTGGTGTTTTGCGGGCAAGTAAGGCCAGCGCTTCGGCTTCGGGCAGAGGTTTGGCAATCAGATAACCCTGCACAGCGTCGCAGGCCATATGGCGCAGTAACCCCAGCTGGTGTTCATCCTCCACCCCTTCGGCCAGAATACGTTTGCCAAGGCCGTGTGCCAGCGTGATCATGGTTTTGACAATCATCATGTCTGAATCACTGCCGGCCATATCGGTAATAAAGCTGCGGTCTATTTTAATTTTGTCGATAGGCATTTTGCGCAAATACCCAAGCGAAGAATAACCGGTACCAAAGTCATCAATTGACACCCGAATGCCCATTTGCTGCAGCTCAGTCACATAGTTACGGCCTTTTTCCATATCGCCCATCGCCGTGTCTTCGGTAATTTCCAGCTCCAGCATCGAAGAAGGCACCTGATAACGTTCCAGCAGCTGCTGAATTTTCAGTTTTAAACCTTCTTGCTCAAAATGAATAGGCGACATATTGACCGCCACTGGCAGCATAATCCGTTGTTGCCGCCAGCGCCCGAGGGTGGCAACGGCCTGCTCCAGCAAAGCTAAATCCAGCCGCTGGCTGAGCCCAAGCTGAGCCGCTGCAGGTAAAAACTGCGCTGGCATTAATAAACCACGCTCCGGATGTTGCCAGCGTACCAGGGCTTCAAAAGCGTCAATACGCTGCTCGCGTAAATTCCATTGTGGCTGGAAATACAACACAAACTGGCGCTGCTCTATCGCCTGTAATAATTCTTTTTCCAGCAATAACAAACGGGCGGACTCTTCTTCCATACCGCTGTGATACTGCACCCAGCGCTGTTGCTGTCTTTTGGCCTGGTGAAAGGCAATATTGGCTTTTTGCAGCAAAGTTTCGGCATTGGCTGCATGTTCCGGGTACATGGCCAGCCCCATACTTGCGGTCATTTTTAGCTGCACGCTCTCAAAAGCGAATGGTTTTTCTATTTGTTGTTCAATATGTTGCAGCGAAAACTGCCGTTGTTTTTCACTGTGGGCATCGGTCAGCACCAGGGCAAAAATATCACCGCCGGTACGGGCAATAAAACGGGGTTTTAAAATACTGGCTTCAAAACGGCGGTTCACTTCCCGCAAAATGCGGTCACCCTGCTTTAAACCCACAGATTCGTTGATGGTTTTAAACCTATCCAGCCCCACCATCACCAGCAATAATGGCTCCTGCTGCTGTTGCATCAGCAGATTTAATTCCTGCAATAAAGCATCACGGTTCAGGGCTCCGGTTAACTGATCATGGCTGTCCAGATAACGGGTTTTTGCAGTCAGCTGCAGGTTGGCGGTTCTTTCATCTTCCTGCAGCCAGATAATCAACCCAAGCCCCAGTATGGTCTGACAGAATAATTCCAGATGTTTGCTGACCAGGATCACCCGGTTTAGCGTGTCGCCGGTGCCAAACCACACCGACAACATAGCCACCACCACCAGCTGAAAACCCCAGAGCACAATGCTGCTGGCCACCAGCTTAGTGACAAAAATTTTTCGTTGTAGTGAAAACAACCAGATGCCGGCCACAAACAAAGCGGCACCAATAAAAAACAACCTCAGGTTAACCTGCAGATAGTGTTTCCAGGGACTTAGCTGAGTATCAAAGGCAAATAACAACACTGAAAATAATGCAATCAGGCCAACCAGCCAGAGCAGCTGATTCACAGTGCGGGAGGCGATACGCTCCGAGGTCACAGCTTCACGCACCCCAACCAGCACCCAGATAGCAAAGGCATAACAGGTAAAAATATAAATGAATTCAAACGCTTGCCGTAGGTAAAGTGCGCTGACCAGCTCGGTAGCAAAGTAGGAGTAACAGCTGAGGCTAATGACATAAAGTGCCAGTACAAAAAATGCGACTGACCAGGATTTCAGATAGTGCCGCTGATAAATACGGTAAAAATGCCAGAGTACCAGACTCAGCACCAATGCCAATCCAGCCTGAATTAAAAACAGCGACAATCTGGCCAGAATCAGTTCAGTGCTCAACCCACTTTACCTAATTTATTTTCAGTTATGGATAAAACCTACCACAGCAAATGCGGATTTGCACTCAGGCACCCGCATAATTTGCAGCGCGCACTGGCCGACAACAAGCTTGAGCTTCGCTCCGATAAGTTTATACTGTGCTCTGGATCAATGACTTATCAGGCGGACCAAGCAATGCAATACAATACTTCTGAATTATGTGACTTGTATGCTGACATGATTGACGTGGTCGAACCGCTGTTTGCCAACTATGGCGGACGCCGCTCGTTCGGCGGCATGATCCAGACCATTAAGTGTTTTGAAGATAATGGTCTGATCCGGCAAGTTCTGTCTGAGCCCGGGGTTGGCAAAGTATTGCTGGTAGATGGCGGTGGTTCAGCCCGTCGTGCCTTGTTAGATGCTGAGCTTGCCGTAATGGCCGCCGAAAATGGCTGGGAAGGTGTGGTGTTATACGGCAGCGTCCGTGATGTCGACACGCTGGAAGACTTTGATATTGGCATTCAGGCCGTCAATGCCATTCCGGTGGGCGCTGATGATCAGGGTTTTGGTGAAGTCGACGTGCCTGTTAACTTTGCCGGTGTCACTTTCCTGCCAGGTGATCACCTGTACGCCGACAGCACAGGTATTATTCTGTCTGCCGACCCCCTTGATATTGAATAACAGACTAAAACAACCGGAAGTTCAATGAAAGAACTGCTTATCCGCTATCAGGCCGCCACTTTGGCGGCCTTTCAACAACAGCGCAGTGGTGAAACCCGTTTGGGCGAAACCCTGCAATTTGCCGATGCCACTTTACCTTTAACCGACGCGCTGCGTCTGGCCAAAGCTGCAGGTGTGCGTTATGTACTGCTGGGTATTCCGGAAGATATCGGCCCCCGCGCCAATTTTGGCAATGGTGGCGCCGATTTAGGTTTTCAGGCATTTTTAAAACGTTTTATTAATTTGCAGGCCAATGATTTTATTGATGGCCGGCAAATTCTGCTGCTGGGTGAAATAAAGCTGCAGGATTTACAACAACAAAGCGTTGCACTGCAAAGCCAGGATGTGGAGCAGCTGGCTACTTTGCGCAGCTTATGTAGCCAAATAGACGACAGAGCCACGCCTGTGCTGCGCGCTATTTTCGACGCCGGTTTAATCCCGCTGGTGATAGGTGGTGGCCATAACAATGCGTTGCCACTGCTGAAAGCTTTAGCGCAAAGCAGCGGTTCTCAGGTCAATGCGGTGAATCTGGACCCACACTGCGATTTTCGTTTGCAGGAAGGCCGCCACAGCGGTAATGGCTTTAGTTATGCATCGGCTTTGGGTTATTTAAACCGCTATTTTGTATTGGGGCTGCATGAGCTGAAAAACTCAGCCACTGCCCTTGCCCAGTTGCAGGACGCCGGCGCTGCTTATTGCAGTTATCAGGATTTATACCTGCATCAACGCTGCACTTTTGACGAGGCGGTGGCAGAGGCTATCCGTTTTGTCGACCAGCAGCAAACCCCTGTAGGTATTGAACTGGACACCGACAGTATCAGCCTGATGCCGGTCAGCGCCTTCACCAACTGTGGGGTGTCGGTGCGTGAAGCAGAGCGCTATGTGTATCAACTGGCAAAACTGCCACAAAGCCGTTATCTGCACCTGGCAGAGGCTGCACCGGCCCAACATCCGGCCGGTCTTGCTGCCGGTATGTCAGAAGCAGGCCAGGTACTAACCGCCTTAGTGTTGGCTTTTATACAGGCCAGAAATCAATAAAGCGCTGAAAATCAGCGCTTTATTGTTTGTGTTAACCAGCAGAGCAGTTATTGTTTTTTCTGATGAAACCACTGTTTTAACCAGGATGGTAAACCGTGCAGCGCAAATGGCCTGGAGTATAAAAAGCCCTGGCCACGCTGACAGCCCATTTTTACCAGCCGATCCGCCACCGCCTGCTCTTCAATACCTTCAGCCACTACGATCAGCTGCAGATTTTTTGCCACATCCAAAATAGCGCCTGTGACTGCAGCCTGGGTGTCGGAACGATGCAAACCGGCAATAAAAGAACAATCCACCTTCACCTGCTGCACCGGCAACTGGCGGATATAGCCCAAAGACGACAAACCAGTGCCAAAATCGTCCAGCGCCAGCGCTACCCCCAATTGGTGCAAACGTTGCAGCACCAGTAAGGCTTTTTCAGGATCACTGAGTAGAGCCTGTTCTTTAATTTCCAGGATCAACTGCTCTGGCGGCACATCAGCATCTTCGAGCATCTGCTGAAGTTGCTCTACCAGCTCCATCTGCATTAAATCGCTGCTGGCCAGATTGACCGCCAGCGCAATCTCAAACCCCTGCTGGCGCAGCTGCTGCAGCGTTGTTACCGCCTGCGCTAACACCCATTGGGTTAATGGATAAATCATGCCCATTTCTTCAGCCATCGGCAGAAAGTCTTTGGGTAATAACAATCCTTTATCCGGGTGCTGCCAGCGCAATAACACTTCAGCGGCGACGACTTGTGAGCTATGTAAATCCAGCTGCGGCTGCACGTCCAGCTGTAACTGGTGCTGCACTATGGCGTCACTAAGCTGCGACATCATCAGCAGTTTGTCGTCGGTGTAACTCTGCATTTGCGGGTTAAACACCTGGGTATCACTAAAACGGTACAGGTGGAATTGCAGAGCCTGATAAGCTTTGTCCATCAGCCCATTAAGCAGGGTGCCGTGTTGTGGATAATGCGCAACACCACTGGCAATACGGTATTCAATAGCACAACCATGAATGAGCAGAGGCTCAGGCACTTGTTGTTCAATACGCTGCGCCAGATATTCGGCCTGATGCTGTTTACGCCCGGCATGCACCCAGGCCGCAAAATCAACTCCGCCCAGATGGGCAACAGCTGCGTGCTGGCTTTGCCATTCCAGTTTTAGCACATCGGGATCATTGACCAGCTGCTGATTGATCCGGGCGGCAATTTGGGTTAACAACAGGTTGGCGTTACTGCGTCCAAGTGCTTTGTTAATATGCTCAAAATCTTTGATTTTTAATAACAATAACGAATAGTGCTGCGACGGATCCCGTTGCAGTAATAATTTGATCTGCTGCTCAAAAGCCAGTTTATTCGGATAACCGGTGATTTCGTCATGCAGCATCCTGAAAGGATCCGGCAGTTGCTGCACCGTCTTGATATAAGCCTGCAAACTACGATTATGACGTTGACTTCTGAGCAGCAAAAATAACAACAGCAAGGATATCAGCAGCAACAGCGGCAATAACCAGTCGGCATAAGCCGTTAAGCCGGACAAAGCCCAGGCCGGCGCAGCAAAAAAGGCAGGGAGCAGCCAGACAAATTTCAAAATGTACTTCTCATCAGACGCTGATACTTTCAGCTTACTCTGTTTGCTTATTTTGTAAAGCCGCGCTCAGCGCGGCATTGCTGTAATTTTACCATTAACAATCAACTGCTTAAGCTGAGAAACCCCAAACTGGTAACAAAGTTCTGCCGGCTGACTGATAGCATAAAGGGCAAAATCGGCTTTTTTACCGGTCGCCAGCACACCTCTGTCTGTTTTACCCAGCGCTTTGGCGGCATGTACTGTTACCCCCTTCAGGGCTTCTTCCGGTGTCAACTTAAACAGAGTACAAGCCATATTCAGCATCAGCGGCAGATTGCAAAGCGGCGATGTGCCTGGGTTTAAGTCGGTTGAAATGGCCATCGGCACCTGATACTGGCGCAATAAATCGACAGGCGGCATTTTGGTTTCACGCAGGAAATAAAAAGCGCCCGGCAAAAGCACTGCAACAGTACCGGCAGCAGCCATCGCCTTCACGTCATTTTCCGTCAGATATTCAATATGATCGGCTGACAAACCGGCAAATTCCGCCACCAGCGAAGCGCCACCCAAAGCCGATAATTGCTCGGCATGGGCTTTGACCGGTAGGCCAAGGGATTTGGCTTTTTCGAATAACAACCGGCTTTGTGCAACTGAAAAACCAATACCTTCACAAAACACATCCACCGCATCGACCAGACCTAGCTGATGTAACGCCGGCAGCATGGTCTCGACTACCAGTTTGATATAACCGTCACTGTCGTTAGCGTATTCGGCAGGCAAGGCGTGGGCGCCTAAAAAGGTTTTTTCAATGGCGATGGGATGATGCTCGTCCAGCAGTTTGGCCACTTCAAGAATTTTTTGCTCACTCGCCAGGTCCAGACCATAACCTGATTTGATTTCAACAGTAGTCACCCCCTGGCTCAGCAGTGCATTAAGGCGGTCTTTGCCAAGCACAAACAATTCTTCATGAGAGGCGGCGCGGGTGGCGGCGACTGTTGATTTTATGCCGCCACCTGCTGCAGCGATATCCTGATAACTGGCACCATTTAACCGCATCTCAAATTCATTGGCACGGCTGCCGGCATACACCAGATGGGTATGGCAGTCGATAAATCCCGGCAATAACCATTGACCCTGACCGTCATACAAAGGAGTACTGAGTAAATCACAAGCTGGCAGTTCAGCTTTAGGGCCACACCAGGCAATGATGCCATCTTTAACCGCCAAAGCACCGTCGCTGATAGTGCCATAAGGCTGGCCATTGTCCGTCATAGTAGCAAGCTGAACATTGTGCCAGATGGCATCAAACTGATGGGGTGCAGACATAAAAACTCCAAAGCACAGAACCATAAACAAAAGCCAGGCAGAACGTCATATGCTGCTGCGCTCATCATTCATTTAACAGCAAATAATCTAACCCGAAGCTCTTGTATATACAATCAACAGCAGTTATTTTTTCCGTTACCCGAGCGCTGAATCAAGATCACGCAATATAAGGTCGCCGAAATGCAAAATAACCAGGAGCGCAATCCCCCGAAATTTGCTGCTATTAAAGAGTTTATTTTCAGTCAGATAGAATCAGGCAGCTGGCCTGAGCACAGCAGAGTTCCCTCGGAGAACGAATTATGCACCCAGTTTGGCGTTAGCCGGATGACCGCCAGGCGCGCCTTGCAGGAACTGACAGAACAAGGGGTGTTATACCGCACTCAGGGGGTTGGCAGTTTTGTCGCCAGTGCTAAATCACAATCGGCGCTGCTGGAAATCCGCAATATTGCCGATGATATTCAGGCGCGTGGTCATTTTCACTCGGCTGAACTGGTGCAATTGACTGAGCTACCCTGCCCGGCAGTGGTCGCCACAGCTTTGGGATTAAACCGCAACGACCCGGTATTTTTTTCATTAATAGTGCATTATGACAACCAGCAACCGCTGCAATTAGAAGCGCGTTATGTCAATCCACAACAAATTCCTGATTATTTAAAGCAGGATTTTGTGCAACAAACCCCCCACGAATATTTAAGTGCAGTGGCACCTTTAACTGAAGCCGACCACCTGGTTGAAGCTGTTTTGCCCGATGACTTCACCTGTAAGTATCTGAAAATTCAAAAAACTGAGCCTTGCCTGCGGTTAACCCGCCGCACTTTCAGTCGCGGCGGCGCTGTAAGTTTTGCTTATCTGACGTCAGCTGGCAGCCGTTACCGGCTGGGTGGTCATCTCAATATCAAACCTAACCACAAAAATTAACCGGAACATTCCGTCATGGCGGCTGTTTTAGCCGCTGAAGCACTGCCGAATACTCCGGCCTTAAGCTCTGGCGGCCTCCGACAAAAATCAACACGGCAATCAATCTTTCCCCATTTTTTCGATCAACGAGTTTAAAAAACCGGCGCTCAGGCTATGCTTGTTGCTAACCTGGTAAATCTGAACAAAAAATCTGGTTTTAGCCCACAAGACACTGCTGCTGTTTGCAGTTTTTCTAATCAACTGGCTAGACCAGCGCTGGTAACTCTGTTAATTTCCGAGGCCGGTTTTTGACCAAAATGGCAATGCCGCTCATAAAAACATAACGATAAAAATCAAGATCAGGGTAAACAGACACATGAAACTAACTGTTGCGCACAAAGTGAGCATTGGCTTTGGCTTTATTGCCTTGTTGTTGTTAATCGCCAGTTTGTCGTCACTCTGGAGTTTTGCCGTGGTGTCTGACGCCAGCGGCAGAGTGAACGAGATTGCCGTGCCGGCGCAGCAACAAAGTAACAATGCCCAGATCCAGTTACTGAAACTCGCCAAACTATCCGCCCTTGGTTTTACCGCCGAACAGGAAAAAGACATCAGTAAATATCAGGCCGATTTTAATCAGGCAGAACAGCAATATCAGCAGAGTTTTAAAGCGCTGCAACAGCTATTACAACAAGATCCGCAGCTGAATAAACCATTGCTGCAAGCCGGCAAAGACTACAACAATTATGTGGCCGCTGTGACTTTGATGTTTCAGGCTAAACAACAAAGCCTGCAACAGGCGAAAACCGCCGCAGCTGAGCTTGCCTCGCTGGTACAACTGATTGACGATGCCGGCGCCACTTTATTGGATATTTCTTATCTGGAAGTTGCCGGAAAAAAACAACAGATGGAACTGATAGCCGGCGCTGCCGGCCGGGTTGATGGCCAATTATTGGCACTGATGCAAACCTTACGTGAAACCGGTGCTTATACCGACCTGTCGCAACTGACCGAAAGCCAGCAAAACATTGAATTTGCGCTCAGTGATATGCAGGGCAATCTGGATTACATCAATAATCTGGTGGCAGAAGTGGGTGCGCAGCAGCTGTGGGACGATTTTAACGCCCAGCTTGGCGATTTTAAAAACCGCATTGCGGCAACCGACAGCCTGGTGGTACAAAAACAACAACAACTGAAAGCACTGGCTGAAGCCAGAGCACAACTGGCGGCTTCCGAGCAGGCGGTCACTCAGGCGGTAACAGCGCTGGATCAGGTACTGACAGGTGCGGGCCAACAATTTAACAGCTTGCAGGCGGAAATGTCTGACACCTTAAGTTTTGGCACAGCCCGCACCTTTGTACTGATGCTGGTGTTGATTGCCCTGGCCGGCGCCGCCGCTTACTTTACTATTAATGCCATGTTGCGACCGCTGGGTAGCATTAACAAGGTACTGGGTGAAGTGGCTGCCGGTGATTTAACCCGTCAGCTGAAAATTGAACAGGATGACGAGTTTGGCGCTTTGTCAGCCAAAGTTAATAGCTTGATCCTGGCGCTGCGTGAGCTTATTCATGGCATCAGCGCCAACGCCAGTGAACTGCAACAAAGCTCAGCTTTGTCACGTAGCGAAGTGAATGAAATTCACCAGGCGCTGGCGCAACAACAACAACAAATTGCTGCGGTGAATCACACCACAATGCAGCTGGAAGAAAATACCCATCAAATTGCCAGTCAGGCACAACTGGCGGTCAGTGAAATGCAACATGCATTAAGCCAGAGCCAGCAGATTGACACTATCTCAGGCCAAAACAGCAACCTGATCACCAGCCTGGCCAGCCAACTGACTGAAACGGCCGATATCATGCTGAAAGTGAATGATCAGTCCAACAATATCGGCAGTATTCTGGCCACCATCCGCAGTATTGCCGAACAGACCAACTTACTGGCACTGAACGCCGCTATTGAAGCGGCCCGCGCCGGTGAACAAGGCCGTGGTTTTGCCGTTGTGGCAGATGAAGTGCGCTCGCTGGCCGTACGCAGTCAGGGTGCCACTGATGAAATCCGCCAGATGATTCAAACCTTGCAACAACAAAGTACCGCCGCCGTGCAGGCGATTAGCAGAGGTAAAACTGATGCTGATACCTGTGTTGGCCATAACAGCGAACTGGTGGCGTCATTAACGGGAATTAATCAGGCGATTACCCAAATGCATGGTATTAGTGCAGTGATTGCTGATGCCACCGACAATCAGCTGCAACTCGGCTCTGCCATTGGGCAGAATATGAGCCGGATGGTCGAACTGGCACAGCAAAGCAGTGACAAAGCCAGCCGGACTTTAAATCACAGTGATGCTGTGGCACAAAGCGCCGACACACTGCAGCAGTCCATTCAAACCTTTAAAATTTAAGCTGGTAACAAAACAACGCGGGTTCATTTGGGCAGAGATGGAATACAGCACGTCGGCTGCAGGTGGTTGTTATCTCATCAGACAGCCAGGTGTTAAATTCAACCTGGCTGCACAGCATAAAAACTGCCAGATAACATTCAGGCTTCTGCTCAACCCCGGCTTTACCAGATACCGCACCCCATGTGTTGCTGTCTATTTTGTGTCATCACCTGATACTGATTGCTACCCGTTGTTCTCTGCCACAACAACAACTCTGCTGCCGGTTATTTTTCCATCAGCTGGTTGTTCGAACATCGGGAGCAGCAATGGTACCAGCAACTTTTTGATGCCAAATACAGTATGCGGCAGCTTGTTCCAGGCAACAAAATGAAAAACCGGCTGAGTTTTAAAGATTAGATTTAACGCAGATTTACATGACAGGTAGTTGCTCACACCAGTCAAAACGGCAAAAACACCGATCACGTAAAATTCAGCGATTCAAAAGAAAAAGGCTGGACTGAGTCCAGCCAGGCAGGAAACGTTTTTTATCCAACCCTGGATTTATGTTGTTCCTTTCATCGATAACGCCTCTGCATATTGCCAAAATAGAGACAAAAAAAACCTGACGAAAACTTGATATTGTCAGCTTCTCAGCAGATTGCCGTACTAAAATCGTCACTGCCAAGTTGCCGGGCCAGGCTCGAAAAATCAGTGGCCCGGATATTGGCCTCACGGGCAAATATTTTGGCTTGTGCTGTCATCGGCTGTAATGAAATGACTAAAGCGCCATCACACTGATGGATTAACATCAGCTGGAACAGCTGACACAACTGATCAAGTCCGGGTTCAGTATTCAGACAAGGGTAAAGCTGCAACAAGAACCGGTAGCCGCCATCGTTATACAGATAAAGCTCGCTGCTGCCGCTGCTGCCATTGAGCGGTTGTAATAAGCCGGCATATTGGCGGAAAAACAGCTGCAGTGCAGTCAAGAACTGCAACTGCCTCTCAGCATCGGACTGAAAAGGCTTGTGTTTTAGTATATTTATGACAGAAGGTGTCGCCACAAATAACAATAAATTCAGCAATACCGCAAGCGCCGTAGCCAGCATAAAAACCCACCAAATCCAGTCTGCCCGCCAAAGGCTGCCAAGCCAGTCCCATCTGACTTGCTCCTGCAACAATACATAGGCAGATCCGCTAAAAAGTCCCAGCAGCACCACAAGAGTCAGGCCTAGCATCCATTGATTTGACATACTACCACCCAGATCAGAATAGGCTGACAGTATGCTTTGGTGTGAAGATCGAGACTTTATTACTACATGATAAAAAACTGATAAATCATAAAGATCAACAATATGGCAGCGCATGTA
Organism: Rheinheimera sp.; assembly: GCA_003543135.1. Classification (GTDB taxonomy): domain Bacteria; phylum Pseudomonadota; class Gammaproteobacteria; order Enterobacterales; family Alteromonadaceae; genus Pararheinheimera. Next base: position 62,348 of record DPJG01000010.1, on the reverse strand, counting down.
CCGGTGATGAAAACCTATAACAAAAACCGGGCACACTTTGGCTATAAGCGGCTGAAACCACTCTTGCCACCTCACTGCCTGATGCAAATTGCGGTGCAGCTAAGCCCTGACTTTGGGTTGCGGCGGTATAAAACTGTTGTTTGGTTGGATGTTCAGGGCTGCACAAATTAAAACAATCGGTCGCAGGCTGCTGTTGCAGTAACTGGATGATAAAAGCGGCAATATCGGCCGCATGCACCATATTCACCGGCAACTCAGCACCTTGCAATACACGTCCGCTGCAGAATCTGGCAGGGTGACGACCAGGGCCAATCAAACCGGCCAGACGTAACGTAACACAAGGGTTTACCTGCTGTAATTCCTGTTCTGCCAGGCGCAAAAACCTCGATTTGGCATCGTCCGCCAACACTGATTTTTCGCTTACTTCTCCTGCCAACCCTTGATAAACACCGGTGCTGGAGCAATGGATCAAGCCACGCACCCCGGCCTGATTTGCAAGCTGAGCAACGTTACGTAACAGCAGCAGATAGTCTTCCTCACTGCGTGTTTTAGCCGAGGGTGGCAAAGCACAAATCACCCAGGCATCCTGCCAGATTTGTTGTTGTGCATTGCTTAAAAAAAGCTGCGGCAACTGCAGCAGCATAGGCGTGATTTCTACCGGCAACAGCAACAAGCATTGTTCGGACTGACGGCTGCCATAGAGCTGATAACCAACCCTGGCCAGGCTGACGCCTAATTGCTGCCCCAACCAGCCACAGCCTACTATCACAACTTTACCGCGCATCAAATCAGTCCCCATGTTTTGGCAACACCACAAAACGGCCTTCAAATTCCGCCACCACCTGATGAGCGTCCAGCAATTCGACACTCAGGCTTTGCCGGACTTTTTTGCCCTGAGCTAAGGCCTGCAGACTGCCGCGTACCTGCAACAAACTCACCCTGGCCCTGGGCTGATTTTTCAGCGGCGCCAGATAGCGGATACGGCCATCAGCCAGTACGATGTCACCCTCTAATCCCTGGCTTTGCAATTGCAGATACACCAGTCCCCATCCAGTCAGGGTGCCCAGTGCATAAATGCTGCCGGCAAACATGGTGTGATGCAGGTTCTGATTAGGTGCTAAAGCCGCCTGGCAATAAAGGGTGCTGCCGTCAAATTTCTCAATGCCAAGCTGCATATAAGCCGACAGTGGAATGGTTTGATGCCACAGCGCCACTAAAGCGTCACAGTTGTGTTGGTAGCTCTGCTGATCACCGGCTAAACGCAGAGTTTTCCACATCTGCTGATGGGCAATACCATAGAGCGGTGGTTGCTCAGCGCCATGCTGATAACCAGCCTGCTGATAAAAACCGATGGCACTTTCTCTGGCGTTGAGGATCAATAGACTGGCTCCCAGCGCTACCGCTTGTTGTTCCAGCTCCTGTAGCAGTAGAAGCCCGAGCCCCTGCCCTCGCGCCTGCTCGGCCACCGCCATATAACGCACCTGGGCTTTTTCCGCATCCACCAGATGCAGACGCCCGACGGCCAGAACTTCACCGCCTGAGCTTATGATCATCCGGTGTAATGCTTTATCTTCCAGCTCATCCCGCTCTGAGCCGGGTGGTTGTAACCAGGGCGCTCTGAGCACCTGATAACGCAGTTGATAATAGGCCTGCCATTGAGCTTCAGTCTGCGGCGCGATAAGCTGCCATTTCATCGGTAATTCCTTCTGTAAAAACAGCTTTATTCGCGTAGTACGGCGTTCAGCTGTCCAATCAATTTGGGGGCATTGTGGAGCAAAGCAACAATGAAACTCAAGCCATACTGTACTGGCGGCGCTTGCCGGCACATCAGGCACAGCCAGAACTGAGCATTCAGGTGCTGCAGGATCACAGCTGCCGTTATCTGTTGTTAAATGGTCAGCGCCAGGGCCAGATGCACCTGAAAAACCCAAATTCTGTGACCTACCCTCATCTGGAATTGCTGCTGCAATTACTGGAACCACTGTGTTGGCGGCATTTATTACAACTTGGCCTTGGCGCAGGTGAATTCAGCCGCGCTGTAACCAGCCGCTGGCCAGAGCGGCAACTCAGTACTGTGGAACAAAACGCCACTATCGTTGAGGTTTATCAGCAATTTTTTCTACCGGTAAAAACCGAACAACTGCTGTGCACAACAGCACAACAATTTTGTCTGCAGGCACTGGCAAAGCAGCTGTGTTATGAGGTGATTTTTGTTGACCTGTACCCCTGGCCTGCAGACTGGGCCTGGTTATTACAACAATTAATACAATTGCAAAGTCCGGCTGGCGTGATATTGCTGAACCTGCCGGCACCGGAGTTTTTGCCATTACTGCAATCTTTTGCCAGCAAGATGCATTACCGGCTGCAAATCTTTGATGTGGAAGGCTATCTGAATAAAATTCTACAGCTTCACGCTGAATAACAACAACTTACACCTGCAACCAAAAGGTCACAGGACCATCATTGACCAGACTCACCTGCATATCGGCACCAAACTGGCCCCGCGCCACAGTCAGTCCCTGAACTTCACAATAATCGGCAAAAGCCTGATACAAGGGCTCAGCCACTGCAGGCAAGGCGGCCGGCGTAAAACTGGGTCGCAAGCCTGAATTGGTATCTGCGGCCAGGGTAAACTGCGACACCACCAGCAAAGCGCCGCCTTTTTGTTGTACATTCAGGTTCATTTTGCCGTTTTCGTCGTTAAAAACGCGGTATTTCAACACTTTATCTGCAAGTTTTTGCATTTTCTGCAAATCGTCGCCAGCTTCAACCCCAAGCAATACCAGCAGACCAGTGCCAATATCTCCAACCAGCTGTCCTTCAACCTCTACGCTGGCACGGCGAACCCTTTGTAACAACGCAATCATTTATACTTCCTGAGCCGTTAAACGGTCGGCCAACAACAAAGACATCTGATATAAAGCCCGGCAAATGCCGGCTTCACTGGCGGAATGTCCGGCATCCTGCACTATTTTCAGCACTGAACCCGGCCACTGCTGCGACAAAGTCCAGGCATTTTCCATTTTGCACACAATGTCATAGCGGCCATGCACTATATAACAGGGCAAATGACGAACCCGGTTTAAATCTCTGAGCAGTTGGTCGGGTGCCATAAAACAGTGATGTAAAAAATAGTGATTTTCGATGCGGGCAAGCGGTAATGCCGATTCAGCCTCCACTGCACCGGCGCGCATATTCTGATTGGGTAACAAAGTAGCCACCCGGGCTTCCCATAAACTCCAGGCCTGTGCTGCAACCAGCTGCACAGCGGCATCCGGGTGCTGTAATAACTGCTGGTATGCCACCAGTACATCAAGCCCTGCCATGCCTACGATAGGCGCCATAAAGTCAGCAAAATAATCCGGAAACAACTGACTGGCCCCGCCGCCTGGCCGGTATAACCAGTCAATATCCTGAGGTCTGGCCAGAAAAATGCCGCGTAAAATAAAACCCAGACACCGCTGTGGATGCTGCTGACCATAATAAAGGGCTAAGGTGCTGCCCCAGGACCCGCCGGCCACCACCCAGCGTTCTATCTGTAAGTGCTGCCGGATGGCTTCGATGTCTTCACAAAGCGTGGCCGTGGTATTGGCTTCCAAGCTGGCAAAAGGCGTGGACTGGCCACAACCGCGCTGGTCAAATAACACAATGCGATAACGGCTGGCATCAAATAACGTGCGCTGAAAAGGGGAACTGCCGCCACCAGGTCCGCCATGGCACATCAATACCGGTATGCCCTGTGGGTTGCCGCTTTGTTCAACATAAAGACGATGGCCATCAGGCCGGTCAAGAAAAAACGTCTGATAAGTTTCCACTGGTTCAGTGCGGTACATCAGAGGACTCCGAAGCTTGTGCCTGTTGTTGATGACGTTGTGCTGTCAGTTGTCTGTGCTCCAGCTCCTGCAGCAAAGCGGTCAGTTCAGCCCCCAGTAACACCACCAGCCAGGATAAATAGACCCAGACAAATAAAATCGGTACCAGCGCCAGCGCACCATAAATAGCCTGATAAGACGGAAAATGCTGAATATATAACGCAAAGCCTTTTTTCAGCATTTCAAATAACACTGAGCTAAAGAGCGCGCCCCACAGCGCATGGCTGTACCGCACTTTGATATTCGGCACCAACTGATACAACATAAAAAATGCCAGCAACGAAAAAGCATAGGGTGCCAGTCGCAACATTAGGGTGGATAACCAGGGCGTGTAGTTATCGGCCAGATGGGTAAAAGACACTAAATAGGAGGTCAGCGCTATTGAGCTGCCGAGTAAAATAGGGCCAAGGGTGAGAATCATCCAGTAAATAGACAATGAAATCATCACTCTGGGCCGTTTTTGCACCCGCCAGATCTTATTCAGGGTTTTGTCGATGTTGTGGATCAGCATTAAAGCCACCACTACCAGGAACATCACACCAACAGTGGTCATCTGACCGATATTTTCAACAAAACCATTGATATAGGTCTGAATTTCGACACCGCGCGACGGCACTATATTGGCGTATAAAAAACTTTCGATTTGCTGGCGCAGCCCGGCAAACATCGGAAAAGCGTTTAACACAGAAAAGGCTACAGCCAATAGTGGTACCAGCGACAATAACGAGATATAAGCCAGATAACCGCCGATCATGCCCACCTGATCATGCTGACAGCGCTGCAGATAGAGCTGTACCAGCCGCCAGCTTTGCTGCAGCACTGCAGTGATTTTGCTCAGTTTTACCTCAGACATCCCGTTCCGTCATCCGCCTTTTGCTGCAGCCAGCGCCACCTCGCAGCATCGCCTGCTGCCTGGTGGCGTTATTGCATGGTTACTGTTTTGGTATTGCTCAGCGCTTCGCTGCTAATCTCGACCAGTTCATCACCAATCTGGTCAATAAACAATACTTTCATTCCCAGCCGGTCTGCCACTGCCTTGCCATCCTGACTACCCATACACAAAAAGGCAGTGGACCAGGCGTCACCCAGAGTCGGGTTTTCAATCAGCACTGTAGTAGAGACTGTATTGTGTTTCACTGGCGCACCAATACGCGCATCCAGCACGTGGCTATATCTTTTACCATCGGCATCAAAATAATGACGATAGGTGCCGGATGTCATCACGGCCATAGGTTCAGACTGCTGCACAGTAATCACTTTTTGCAGGGTTTGTGAACCAGGCAACGGCTTTTCAATCGCCACTTTCCAGGCCTGTTGTTGTGGTTTTTTGCCTTTAACCTGTAACTCACCACCCACTTCAACCAGATAATTCTGCACCCCGGCCTGCTCCAGAATTTTGGCCAACTGTGCCACTGTCCAGCCCTGCGCTATCGAGGACACATCTACACGCAGCTGGGGCACCTGTTTGGCCAGCATCGAAGGACTGCGCTGCTGAATTTTTTCCATACCGATCAGCGCCAGCGTGTCGGCAAGCTGTTGTTCGGTCGGCTGATTAAACTTGTCGGCTTTAAAACCCCAGAGTTCAAACAAAGGTTTGACGGTTAAGTCGTAACACCCCTGGCTTTGGGACGACACAAAACGGGCTTGTTCTACCAGTTGCACCAACTCAGTGCCGACTTCCACTGCTTCAGTACTTTGTTGTTGGTTAAATTTTTCAATCACCGAGTCAGACCGGTAATTGGACATCGCCAGATCAATTCGCTCAAGCTCGGCTTCAACCTGCTTTTTTAATGCCGCAGCATCCACCGGCTGTTCTGACCAGAAACTGATATTGTAAGTGGAGCCCTGTGCCGGACCGGAAAACTTCTGGATAGGATCGGCGGGTGTGCAGCTGAATAATGTTGCAGCTGAAAAAAGCAGCACAACCCGGTTAAATGCAGATAACATAAGCGGTTTCCTGTCTTAGAATTGGCGGCAAGTTTACAAAATGCCGCCCACAATTACCAGTACAGGGTCAGTCGGCGGTGGGTAACTCGATGTGGCTTAAAATCACCTGGTAACGTTTTTGTTGTTCTGCCGGCAACCAGCCACTTTCAATAATTTCGACACAATGTTGTGCCAGTGCTGTTAAATCGGCATTCAGTTGCTCGCGGGCACTAATAGCCTGCAACAGGTTTAACGCTATGTTGACGTTGCCCGGCGTTTGTTCCAGCGCATAACGGAAATAGTCGATAGCTTTGGAATAATGACTCTGACCCTCGACTGCTGCCTGCTGACGTAACTGCTGCTGCTTTTGTTTTTCGTGTTGCATCATCAGGTTCAGCGCACTGCAATACAGATCATCGTCGTGTGCCACTGTAGCGATAGCCGCCATATAGTGTTCACACATCGCCAGATTGTCACTCTCAAAATAAGCTCTGGCTCTGTCGAGCATACCAGCCACTGATAAGGTTTTTTCCAGCGACAACTGCTCGCTACTTTCCAGCAGCACCAGGCCTTTTTGCGTTTTGCCTTGCAGGAACAACATCCGCGCTTCCAGCACCAGTCTGTCATGTTCAAAACTGGCCGGGTGAAAGCGTTTTTTAATGGTGCTGATAAAGTTATCAATTTTACCAAAGGTGTCCTGCTGCTCTTTGCCCTGCTGATCCCGCGCTACCTCCAACAGCGCTCTGGCGTAATTGAGCATATTATCTGCGGTGTCATGCATCGAATAACGGGCGGCACTGAGCAGCTTCTGATGAATATTCACTGCCAGCAGCTTTTGATTGTCGATCACAGCCAGATGCGCCATCACATGCTGACGCAAATAATTTTTTGGTGAATAACGCGCTACCTGTTCAACAACATCCAGCGCTTCTTTGGCTTTGCCCTGACTGATATACAGCCGGGTCAGCCAGTCCATCGCTTCTACCTTGGTTTCCGCCTGCTGCGACAGCTCCAGCAATAAAGCTTCGGCTTCGCCGGCACGGCCCTGATAACCATAAGTCACCGCAAGCCCCAGTTTTGCCCAGCCAAACTCGCGAACTGTCAGCGCCCACAGATATAAATGTTCAGCTTCGTCAAAACGTTCCAGTTTTAATAACAGTTCGGCTTTAAGCCTGCTGGCATGCATCACATATTGGCTTTTATATTCAATGACATGGTCGCAGGCGAGAATAGCGTCGTCATAGTCCTGGCTACTAATCGCCTGATAGGCCAGCTGCAGTGTGTGGCGGGTGTGATAGGCTCTGGAAATACGGCGCTCAAGCTCAGCGTAACTAAAAGGTTTGAGCAGATAATCCGCCGGCTGAAATTCAATCATGCCATGCACCGCCTGACGCTGGCGCTCGGCGCTGACCACCAGAAAACAACAATCGGGTTTCAGCAGTTTTTCGGTGCGCAGCACTTCCAGCAGCTGATAGCCATTGCGACCCTGCCCCAGATGGAAGTCGCACAAAATAAAATCAAAAGACATCCGGCGGCAGTAGCTAAGCGCCATATCAGCATCCCGCGCCAGCACAGCGTCATCAAAGCCAATCAGCAATAACATACTTTTGACGTAACTGCGGATCTGATCTGAATCGTCCACCACCAACACTGTTTTGTCTTTATAAAAAGCGCGCCGCGACGTCATGCTGCTCCTGCAAACTTAGCTGCCTCTTGCCGTTAAACAGCCGAACAATACACAGCTCTGTACCGACTTGCCATCATTTTTGTCTGCTCTGTACGGCAAGCCAGCGAAAAACAGCCAAAAAAAAGACCGGCAAGAGCCGGTCTTTTTTGTGTCAGGTTAAACGCTGATTAACCTTCAGCGCGGCTGGCGCGTTTACGGTCGTTTTCAGTCAGGTGACGTTTACGGATACGGATAGACTGAGGTGTAACCTCCACCAGCTCGTCGTCATCAATAAACTCCAGTGCCTGCTCCAGTGTGTAACGGATTGGCGGCACTAAGTTGATGGCTTCGTCAGTCCCTGAAGCACGAACGTTGGTCAGCTGTTTGCCTTTTAAGCAGTTCACTGTTAAGTCGTTGCTACGGCTGTGAATACCGATCACCTGGCCTTCATACACTTCTTCGGCATGACCGATAAACATACGACCACGTTCCTGCAGCGAGAAAATGGCGTAACCGGCGGCTTTACCCATGGCGTTTGAAATCAGCACACCGTTCATGCGCTGACCGATAGAACCACCTTTAAATGGGCCGTAATGGTCGAAGCTGTTATACATCAGGCCAGTACCTGAAGTAAGCGTCATAAACTCAGTACGGAAACCAATCAGACCGCGGCTTGGCATCAGGAAGTCCATCCGGATGCGGCCTTTGCCGTCTGGTTGCATATTGGTCATTTCGGCTTTACGTTCACCCATTTTTTCCATGATAGAGCCCTGGTGCTGCTCTTCCACGTCGATGGTGACGTTTTCCATCGGTTCCATCTTCTGACCGTCGATCACTTTCATGATCACTTCAGGACGGGATACCGCCAGTTCAAAACCTTCACGGCGCATGTTTTCAATTAATACGCCTAAGTGCAGTTCACCACGGCCAGACACTTTAAACTTGTCACCGTCTTCGGTTTCTTCAACCCGCAGGGCCACGTTGTGTTTCAGCTCGTGGTTTAAACGCTCTAAAATCTGACGTGAAGTGACAAATTTACCTTCTTTACCGGCAAATGGTGAGGTGTTGACCTGGAAGGTCATAGTTACTGTTGGCTCGTCAACCTGTAAGGCTGGTAAGGCTTCCAGCGTGGTTGGTGCACAGATAGTGTCAGAAATCTTCAGGTCGCCCAAACCGGTGAAAGCAACGATGTCGCCTGCTGTGGCTTCAGGCGTGTCGATACGCTCTAAACCTAAGTAGCTGAATACCTGACCAACTTTACCATTTCGTTTGCTGCCGTCAGCACCCAGAATAGTGACTTGTTGGTTTGGTTTTAACGAACCACGTTTAATGCGGCCGATGCCGATAATGCCGAGGTAGCTTGAGTAGTCCAGCTGAGAAACCTGCAGCTGAGTGTCACCGTCCAGTTCAACCTTTGGAGGCGCAACGTGCTTAATAATAGCGGCAAACAGATCGTCAATGTTGTCCTTCGGCTCGTTGTAATCTAATGTTGCCCAACCATTGATGGCTGATGCGTAAACAATAGGGAAATCCAGCTGCTCGTCAGTAGCACCCAGGTTATCAAACAGATCAAACACCTGATCAATAACCCAATCCGGACGTGCACCAGGACGGTCAATTTTGTTCACAACAACAATTGGCTTTAAACCGTGGGCAAAGGCTTTTTGCGTCACAAAACGGGTTTGTGGCATTGGGCCTTCTACAGCGTCAACCAGCAATAATACCGAGTCTGCCATCGACAGAACACGCTCAACCTCACCACCGAAATCGGCGTGGCCAGGTGTGTCCAGGATGTTGATATGGTAACCGTTCCAGCGTACTGAGGTATTTTTTGCCAAAATAGTAATACCGCGCTCGGATTCCTGCGCGTTAGAGTCCATTACACGTTCCTGCAGTTTGGCGCGGGCATCAAAAGTGCCTGACTGTTGCAGTAATTTGTCAACCAGGGTGGTTTTGCCGTGGTCAACGTGCGCGATAATGGCGACATTACGCAGTTTTTCGATAGCTGAAGCGTTTACGCTCATCATTTATATCCTCTGTAGCGCCAGCTGACGGAATATCAGCCCGGGGTCTACAACGTAAGTTTCTCTGAAATTAAGGGCGCGTATTCTACTCTTTTTTTTGCCAGAAAGAAAAACATCAGTGCAAGCTTTGAGCGTTATTTTTCATTTTGTTGAATTTTTACCGGCAAAGCGTGACAGCCCGATGAAAGTTGCTATCGTTAGCGCTGCATCAAATTTGGTGCAAAGGATGTCAACTGCGCACCAGTCTGATGCACTAATGCACCACATTAGTGCGCAACTAAATCGTAGCTGGATAATGCCTCAGGATATAATTATACAAATCAAATAGTTATATTGTTGGCATAAAACTGGCTTTGTTAGCGCAACTTATCGGTTCAACCGAAAACCTGAAAACAGCTTGATTTAACACCCGATTCATCCGGAGGATTGCATGTCTGCATCGAACGTTCTGAGTTTTATGAAAGAAAACGACGTGAAGTTTGTTGATTTACGTTTTACTGATACCAAGGGTAAAGAGCAGCATGTGACTATTCCTGCCAGCCAGATTAATGAAGACTTTTTTGAAGACGGCAAAATGTTTGACGGTTCTTCAATTGCAGGCTGGAAAGGTATCAACGACTCGGACATGATCCTGATGCCAGATGCGGCATCTATGGTGCTGGATCCGTTTTTTGAAGAAACCACTATTCTGATCAGCTGTGACGTGATTGAACCAAGCACTATGCAAGGTTATGACCGTTGCCCGCGTTCTATCGCTAAACGTGCGGAAGAATATTTAAAATCAACAGGTATTGCTGACACTGTATTGTTCGGGCCTGAACCTGAGTGGTTTATGTTTGATGACGTGAAGTTTAAAAACGACATGTCTGGCGCTATGTTCAAAATCGACTCGACAGAAGCAGCCTGGAACTCAGACAAAGGTTATGAAGGTGGCAACCTGGCACACCGTCCAGGTGTAAAAGGCGGTTATTTCCCGGTACCACCGGTAGATCAACACCACGACATCCGCAGCGCCATGTGTATGGTACTGGAAGAGATGGGTCAGGTGGTTGAAGCGCATCACCACGAAGTTGCAACCGCCGGTCAAAACGAAATTGCCACCCGCTTTGCCACTTTAACTAAAAAAGCCGACGAAATTCAGCAGCTGAAATATGTAGTACATAACGTGGCCAACATGTACGGCAAGACTGTGACTTTTATGCCAAAACCAATTGTAGGTGACAACGGTTCAGGCATGCACTGCCACCAGTCTTTAGCCAAAGACGGCGTCAACCTGTTTGCCGGTGATAAATATGCCGGTCTGTCAGAAATGGCCTTGTATTACATTGGCGGTATTATCAAACACGCCAAAGCAATCAACGCTTTTACCAACCCGTCAACCAACTCGTACAAGCGTCTGGTGCCACACTATGAAGCCCCGGTGATGCTGGCTTATTCAGCCCGTAACCGTTCTGCTTCTGTACGCATTCCGCTGGTACCAAGTGCCAAGGCCCGTCGTATTGAAGTACGTTTCCCGGATCCGGCGGCCAACCCGTACCTGGCCTTTGTGGCTCAGCTGATGGCCGGTCTGGATGGTATCCAGAACAAGATCCACCCAGGCGATGCCATGGATAAAGACTTGTATGACCTGCCACCGGAAGAAGAAGCACTGATCCCTCAGGTCTGTGGTTCTTTAGACGAAGCACTGGACAACCTGGACAAATCACGCGCTATCTTCACCAAAGGCGGCGTGATGTCAGATGCGATGATCGATGCTTATATCGCATTAAAACGTGCTGAAGCCAAACGTGTTTCTATGGCCGTACACCCACTGGAATACGAACTGTATTACAGCGTTTAACAGCAAAATCGCAGCCGCGAAACCTGTTCACAAATGACAACAAGTCGTACCAGAAAAAGCCCGCATTTGCGGGCTTTTTGTTCTGGTCAAATGCAATAAAGCACGATAGAGTAAACAAAAAATTACTAAACGACTCACTTGTTGTTATAGGTATAAAATGAAAAAAGCAGTTTGGTTGTTGTTAATCACTTCATTGGCTTTGTCGGCGGCAGATGACAAAAAGGTTTTTGTTACTAAAGACAAAAACAACAATCTGGTATTTTCTGACAGTCCAAGCCCGGGCGCTACTCAGGTCACAGTCAAAGACAATGCCACCATTATGGCACCAACGTCGTCTGTCCCCTTGTCTACCCCTGTGGTGCAGGAAGATACCAAATTTGAAGTGGCTATCTCCAAGCCGGAACAACAAGGCACAGTGCGCGAAAACAGCGGTACTGTGTATGTGTCAGGGCAAATCAAACCTATGTTTGCCACTGGCCTTAGGGTCAAACTTTATCTGGATGGCAAGCAGGTGGCTGGCCCAACCGGTAATGCCAATTTTATTCTGCATGATGTGGAGCGCGGCGAACATCAGTTAATGCTGGAGCTGCTGAACGAAAGCGGCAAGGTTATTGCAACTAGTCCTACCACGACCTTCTATTTACATAGAGCTTCGATAATTTCACCAAAATAGTGCATCAGGGCTGAATTTTCAGCCCGCAACCGCTACACTGCCGGTTTTGATGCACTAAAGTGGTGCAGAGGGCCAGCAGCTTGACTCAACCAGCATTAAATTTAGCCGGCATTGATTATGCCAATCACCTGACCACCGCCATTATGGTGTTGGATGCCCAATTACAGGTGCAGTATTTTAATACTGCCTGCTGTGCATTACTCAGCATTGGTGAAAAACGACTGCTGAATCAATACTTTCCTGCCCTGTTTCAATTTAGCGAACTGCATGCCAGTCGTTTACTCAGTACACTTTCTACCAAACAAGGTTTTGGTATCAGCGATGTGCATACCGTATTGCCCGACGGCCGCCATATTCTGCTGGATATCACCGCCAGCAGCCTGGAGACAGAACAACCGTCAGTGTTGGTGGAACTGAAGCAAGTAGATCAACAACGCAAAATCAGCATGGAAAGTTTGCAGCAGCACCAGCATTTAGCGGCAAGAGAGCTGATTCGTGGTCTGGCCCATGAAATTAAAAACCCTTTGGGTGGGTTGCGGGGCGCAGCGCAGTTACTGGAAGAATCGCTCAATGATGAACAAAAAGAATATACCCAGCTGATTATCGCCCAGGCCGACCGGCTTAGAAATTTAGTGGACCGGCTACTTGGCCCTTATAAACCACCACAACGCAGCCTTGCCAATTTACATCAGATCATCGAGCGGGTGTGTCAGCTGGCGCAAATGGACAACCCTTCTGACGTGCAGTTTTGCCGCGATTATGACCCCAGCATTCCGGATTTTTTACTCGATCCGGAGCTGATTGAACAAGCCCTGCTGAATATAGTGCGCAACGCCCAACAAGCGCTGGTACAAGGGGGGGATATCACTTTGCAAAGCCGTATTTTGCATCAGCACACCATTCATGGCCGCCGCCACCGTTTAGTGGCCACCATAAAAGTCATCGACAATGGCCCTGGTATTCCGCCTGAGATTAAAGACACGCTGTTTTACCCTATGGTCAGCGGCAAACAGGGCGGCACCGGCCTTGGTTTGTCTATTGCCCAAACCCTTATTCATCAGCATGGTGGCTGGATTGATTGTGACAGCTGGCCAGGGCGTACCGAATTTACTTTATATCTGCCGATTAACAGTACGGCCCATCACGAAGGAGCTTAAGCATGCATCAGGATGTCTGGATTATTGATGATGACAACTCGATCCGTTGGGTACTGGAAAAAGCGCTGGCCCGTGCCGGCATTGCCTGTGAAAGTTATGCCTCAGCGGATTTAATGTTACAGCGCCTTGAATACGACCAGCCGGCTGTGGTGGTGTCAGATATCCGCATGCCTGGTACTGATGGCATGGCGTTGCTGTCCAAACTGCAACAGCTTGCCCCCGAGTTGCCGGTGATTATTATGACGGCCCACTCCGACTTAGACAGTGCGGTCAATGCCTTTAAAAGAGGCGCATTTGAATATTTGCCCAAACCTTTTGATATTAACGAAGCAGTGGCACTCATCAGCCGCGCTTTGGAACACGCCAGCGCCAAAAAACCCAAACAAGCCCCAGTCGCATCTTCAGCGCTGACTGAAATTATCGGTGAAGCACCGGCGATGCAGGAGGTGTTTCGTGCCATAGGCCGTTTGTCACGCTCCAGCATCAGCGTGCTGATTAATGGTCAGAGCGGCACAGGTAAAGAGCTGGTGGCGCATGCGCTGCACAAACACAGCCCACGCAGCGAACAGCCTTTTATCGCGCTGAATATGGCCGCCATTCCAAAAGATCTGATTGAATCTGAACTCTTTGGCCATGAAAAAGGCGCTTTTACCGGCGCCGCCAATCTGCGTAAAGGCCGTTTTGAACAGGCTGATGGCGGCACTTTATTCCTCGATGAAATTGGTGATATGCCGCTGGACGTGCAAACCCGGTTATTAAGAGTGCTGGCCGATGGTCAGTTTTACCGAGTCGGTGGTCATCAGGGTGTTAATGTGGATGTGCGTATTATTGCCGCTACCCACCAGAATCTGGAGCAACTGGTGGCTGAAGGAAAATTCCGGGAAGATTTATTCCATCGCCTGAACGTGATCCGCATTCATATACCGGCACTCAAAGATCGCAAACAGGACATTCCAAAGCTGGCGCAACACTTTTTACAACAAGCCGCCAAAGAGCTGAATGTTGAAGCCAAAAGTCTGGCCAGCGACACCGAAAAGTACCTGAGTCAGCTCGACTGGCCGGGTAATGTGCGCCAGCTGGAAAACACTTGTCGCTGGTTAACAGTGATGGCCAGCGGTAAACAGGTGTTATTGTCAGATTTACCACCTGAACTGACCGCCGCGCCCAAAGTGTACAGTACCGCCAATGGTGAGCAACATCACAGCTGGCAGGACTTACTGGCGGCCTGGGTGCAACAAAAACTCAATGCAGGTGAAGAAGATATTCTGTCAGAAGCAGGCCCTGAGTTTGAACGTATTGTGCTGAAACAAGCGCTGCAGTTTACCCATGGTCATAAACAGGACGCCGCCAAACGTCTTGGCTGGGGCCGTAATACACTGACACGCAAACTCAAAGAACTGGATATGGAATAAGATCCGGCGCCAAATTCAGGCGCCGGCTTCGTTTGCTACGCAGGCTCGGAACAGAACCCTTCAAAAAAACCTGAATAAAACCCTTTTAAACATAAGCTGCAACCTTGGCCAAATAGGCTGCAGCTTATTGTTTACCGGCCAGTTTTTGCAACAGCTCCAGCCGCTGCCGCTCTTCGTCCGACAACTGTGCCGGTTCATCCGATAAACTATCCAGCGACAAATACTCCACCTTATATTCAGGCTTTGCACTTTTGCCATAACGGGTTGGCTCTGCCGGCGACGCCGACATTTGCTCCAGCACAAAGGTTCTGAGCCAATAAGGGCCACTGCGTCCTGCCAGTACCGACTTATGCACCTTCAGTTTTAACTGTTCTGCGCCGCTGCTGAGTCTGTCCGTAGCGGTGAGCTGTGCCAGTGGTTGGCCATCTTCACTGAATAAATTGGCGCGAAGCCGGTAAAAGCCCGCTTGTTTTACCGTTAACTGCAACGGGATCACCAAATCGGCGCCAACAGGCGAAGGGCTACCCACAGCAGTAATTTCGGCCACCGGCTGGCTGTATTCAATGGCAGTTTGCAGCTGCTGTGTTTCACCCCGGGCGTCAAACACAAAACGCACCTCCAGCTCACCATCCCAGCCTTGTCCTTGATCAGGCGCCTGTGGCGTTAATACAGCATCATAACGGCCATCCTGCCCTGTCAGCGCCTGGCTGGCTAACAGCTCGCCGTTTTGCTGCGACAGCAATTGTACCTGCACGCCGTTTAATTCAATACCCTGGCTGATGAGGCTGACCTGCACCGGCTCAGGGTAACTGAATCTATATTGACTGGCTTCGAGGCGGATACTACCGCCTTCGGTCAGTGGAATGGTCTGGGCAAAAAACTGATTGGGCGCCAACAGCTGAGTGTCAGCACTGCTCAGTGGCCTTGAATAAGCCGGCGTTGCCACTTCAGCTGCATAACTTTGTGCCACCAGTGTAAAACTTTGTTGCAGCTCCTCCGGCAGCTGTTCTTTCACTTCAACCACCTCAGTGCCCTGAGTTTTGTTGGCAGCCCCAGTTTTAACCTGAGCAGACGCTGGTTTTGCCACAGCCTCAGTCTGAAGCTGTGGCACTGCATCATGCCCGCTGAACCACCACCAACAGGCGCCAGAGAGCATCGTCAGTGCCACCAGCGCCCAGCCATAACCCTTGTTCATCATTAACCCTGATTGGCGGTGCGGTATAACAAGTCAGACATACTGTAAGTTTCCGACCCTTTGACCACCCGGTACTTAGAGGCGAAGATCCACCAGCCACGGCTTTCGTCATAAGTGGTAAAACTCAGCGCCTTGCCGTTCAGATAAGTTCGGCTGCTGTACACTGCAGTAACATTGCCACGCCTGGCCGCGTCTATCAGATTGCTGTGGCTGTAGTCCTGGCTCATCAGCATCGGATAGTGATAAGGCATAAAGTTGCTGACACCGGTCTGGCTGGTCAGTTTGCCATCAAAAGCAACTGAGCCCGAGCAGCTGTCAAAAGCTGCTGCCGCTGAAGCACCACAACTGGAATGTGGTGCCACGACACCATCATCATTACCTGGTAAAAACGGGCTGGTCAGGCCTAAAAAGGCAGAAGAGGCACCGGCAAAACGTAACCGCGGCACCCGGCTGCTTGGCATGGCCGCGAGCTGCCGTGCGCTATTGACTCTTAAATCCTGCAACACGCCGACATTGGTGGCGCTGGGGATTTCACCCAGCCACAAAGACAAAGCGGCTTTTAGTGCAGCATCAATTAAGCCACCGCCTGTCGCCACATTAACCGCCAAATCGGCCAGCTCTGAACCACCACCAGCACCGGCAAAGTCGAAAGTTGCCACAATATTCAGGGGCGTTAAGCCAGCGTTTTGCAGCCAGAGTGCCTGATTGTCAATCAGATACCGGCTGACTAAATCGCCGGTCGAGTGGCTGACAATAATGCAGCCATTCTTGCAGGTGTTATTCAGCGATAATTCTTTCAGTTTGGGCCAGACATAGTCGGTGGCAATTTTGCCTTTGATACGCTCATGGGATGGCCAGTCAATCCGCACATCAGCTCTGGCATTCCAGTAGTTCTGCCAGTATGACTCGCCATTGCGGGTGACATCGGCCGCTGCTGGTTTTGTTTTTAATTGGTCTGGTTGAAAACCATGGATCAGCACCACCGGATAACCGGCCACCGCTGCCTGCGCCTGGAAGCTGAAGGCTGCAACAGCCGCCAGCGAGTATATAAGTTTCATCGTCTATCCCCATCTTGTTATTGATTATGTTCGGGAATTACCTGTTACAGCAGTCAGGCACAGCCCGTCAGGGTTCCAAGATAGAGTAAAAAAGGCTGAACACAACCAAGGTTTTTAGGTAAATTTGTTAATAAAAACCAATGAATACCATTGTGTTGTTTAAATATTTTTTAGATAAAACTCTGAGATGGTTAAGTAACTGCTGATATAAAAGCGCAGCGCCAACTAAAATCCTGTCGCTATTTATGCATCGCTGTTTAAAGTGATTGCTCCAATTATTTTTCCAGACTGATGATTTTTTTAGCTTTTCACGGCTGTATCGGCGTAATTCTGTGTAATAGCTGCCAGCCAGACAACACAAAGCCGGAATAATCCGGCTTTGTTGTGTACGCTTTTCAAAAAGCGAACTGCGGCTTTGCTTATTCAGTGCCTGCTTTGCCCTGGTGCTCTGCCATCTTTTCCTGCATACGCTGGCGCATTTTTGCTTTACGTTCATCCAGTTTGGCTTTTTGCTCCGGCGTTAATAAAGCCCGGATTTGGTGTTGCAGTTTCAGCTGCGCGACTTCCTGCTCCAGTTTTTTCGCCTGCTGTTTTTCCAGAATGACCCGCACACCGGCTTCATCAAAAGTGTCGCTGATTAACACAGACTGCAGCTCTTCATGCATGGCATAACGTTCAGCTTTATTCAGCATTTGTTCGCGGTGGGCTTTTAACAGCGCATCTACCTGCGTTTTTTGTGCGTCGGTTAAATCCAGCCCTTTAAACATTTTGCCATCGGCTAATAAATGGCTACCGTGACCACCATGGCGATCACCAGCCAAAACTGCAGTGCTGACACCGGCCACAAGAACTGAGGACAAAACTAAAGCTAACAGATTGAATTTTTTCATTTTAAGCTCCATAACTCTGGGGTTGTTTTACATTGATTGCGCTGGACTCAGCAGCGATGAAACAAGCATACTCTGCGTTATGCAAAGCAACGCCAAGCCAGGGTAAAGGTTGTGTAAAGAGCATTGTCGCTTTGTGTCACAGCGATAAACTGCACCTGAGCCAGCCTTGAGGATAAGCCATGACCCCAAAAATCCTGCTGATTGATGATGACGACGAGCTGAGTCAGCTGGTGATCGATTACCTGACGCTGGATGGTTTTCATCTGGACAGAGCAGCCGATGGCCCGGCCGGTTTGCTGCGGGCGCAAAGCGGCCAGTATCAGCTGATTTTGCTGGATGTGATGCTGCCAGGGCTGGATGGTTTATCTTTGCTGCGCCAGCTGCGGCAATCGAGTTATTGCCCTGTGCTGATGCTGACGGCCCGTGGTGATGATATTGACCGTATTGTCGGGCTGGAACTTGGCGCCGATGATTATCTGGCAAAACCTTTTAACCCACGGGAATTAAGCGCCCGGGTGCGCGCTATCCTGCGCCGGGTAGAACTGGCCCAACAACCGGCTGCGCCGCAGCAACACAACCTGCTGGAGCTGAATAATGTGCAGCTAAACCGGCAAAACCGCCAGGTGCACTGCGCCGGCTCTCCTGTGGTGCTGACCGCGACCGAATTTCAGCTGCTGGATTATCTGATGAGCCATGCCGGCAGCGTTATTACCAAAGAAGATTTAAGTAAAGAAGTGCTGGGCCGCACGCTGCAGCTGTACGATCGCAGCCTGGATGTGCATATCAGCAATATCCGCAAAAAACTCAGTGTGGCCGATGCCGGTGAAAAAATTCAAACGTTGCGCGGCAGTGGTTACATATTTCTGGAGCAAGCATGACCTTTGCAGCACTGAATCCACTACGTTATCTGGCGGTACGGATTTTTGCCTGGTTCTGGCTGGTGCTGCTACTGACCATGGCCGGTGCCTGGTTATTGGCCAAAGGGCTTAATGACAACACCGAAATCCGCCGGCTGCCACACGACATCAGCCATCAATTACAACCTTTGCTGAAATCGCTGCAAAAAGCGGATTCGATTGAAGAATTGTCAAAACGCATCAACCGGCGTGATCATAACCGCTGGCTGGTGGTTGATCCCGACACCAATCAGGTGCTAAACAGCGAAATTTTGCCGCGTAACTTTGATCAAAACTGGCTGACCGAGCTGTCGCAACTGGATAAACCCAGATTGTTACTTCATCGCAATACGCTGTTGGCCGGACCCTTTCTGGTAAATTTTAACGGCAGAACACTGGCGCTGTATCAACAACGCGCCAGGCCACAAAACCCGGGGCTTGATTTAATGGCACTGCCTAAGTATTTGTTACCGCTGCTGTTATTTGCCGTGTCAGCATTGGCCAGTATTGTGCTGGCACTGAGCATTACCAAACCGCTCAGGCTGTTGCAACAAAAAAGCCTCGACTTTGCCGCCGGTGATTTACAGGCCCGTGCTGAAGCCCCGGCCCGCCGGCAGGATGAAATAGGCGAGCTTGGCCGCGGTTTTAATCTGATGGCGAGTAAAATCAGTGATTTATTGCAAAACCAACAAAGATTATTAAGAGATGTGTCGCACGAGCTACGCTCACCTTTAACCAGAGCCCAGCTTGCTATAGCCCTGGAGCAACGTCAGGGGGGCGGCCAGCAATTACCAAGGTTACAGCAGGAGCTGGAGCGGATCGACGCTTTGCTGGAAGAGTTACTCACCTTCAGCCGGCTGGATGCCGGCCAGTATCAATTGCAGTGGCAGGAGCTGGACCTCGTTGAACTGATTGAAGAAATTTTTGAAGTAAACAGGCTGGATGCCGACGAGAAACAGTTAAGCCTTCACCGCGACAGCCCGGCGCGCTGCCTGCTGCAATGTGACAGCAGGCTGCTGGCCCGTGCTATTGAAAATGTGCTGCGTAATGCCATTAAATACAGCCCGCCGGGCGGCAGCATTCAGCTTATGCTGAAGCAAGAGCAAAACCAGACCAAACTTCGCATCTGCGATCAGGGGCCTGGCATTCCAGCAGATTGCCTGACGCAGATTTTTGCGCCTTTTTACCGGGTGTCTGACAGCCGCAACAGCGCAACAGGCGGCACAGGCCTGGGCCTTGCTATTGCAGCACAAGCGGCAAAACAACATGGCGGCAGCATCAGCGCCAGCCTGCCGGATAGCGGCGGTTTATGTATAGAATTCACTTTCGCCAACAGGAGCAGTCCGGTTTGACGTTATTCCCAATGCTGAGGCCTGGTTTAACTCAGGCTGATTTCAGTTCAGGCAACGCTACTGTCGTTTTGCAGCAACTGTGGCAACAAGGTCAACACCATTATTTTACCGGCACTGGCGGCTGTCGCCTGCACTACAGCAGCTGGCAACCGGCACAGGCCACTGCCGCTTTGGTGCTGATACCTGGCCGCATTGAAGCCGGCCATAAATATGCCGAGTTTATTGCCGACGCGCTGCATTCGGGTTATCAGGTATTTGTGCTGGATCACCGGGGTCAGGGTGCTTCAGAGCGTTTATTGGCTGACCCACAGCGCGGTTATGTCAAAGATTTCTCCGATTATGTTGCTGATTTACAGCTGTTTATTGAAAAAATCATACCAGGTTGCTGTAGCTTACCACTGCTGGCCGTTGCCCATTCGATGGGCGGCGCCATTCTGGCCGCTTATCTGCAACAGCAGCGCTCAAACCCTGTTCAGGCCGCTATTTTCAGCTCGCCGATGTGGGGCATTCACACCAGCCCAATACCGGCGGGCATAGCACCGGCCGTAGCAAATTTTATGCGTTGGTTGAACCGGCTGTGTAGCAAACAGCCCTGGTATGTGCCGGGTCAGGGACCTTACCAGCACAAAGCTTTTAAGGGCAATGACTTAAGCCATTGCGCTGAGCGCTATCAATGGTTTCGTGATTTATATCAGCAATATCCAGAGTATCAGCTGGGTGGTGTCAGCTGGCACTGGCTGGCTGAAGCTTTAGCGGCTTGCCAAAAACTTCAGAGCGGACCGGTGCCGGCTATGCCTTGTTTATTATTGCAAGGTGCTGAAGATACTGTGGTGGATAACCGGCAACAGCTGTTATTGTGGCAGCACTGGCGCCTGCAACAACCACTACCGCCACTACCGGACGCCGTGACAATTCAGAGCGCCCGGCATGAATTACTAACCGAAACGGATGGGGTCCGCAGCCAATGGTTCAGGGCTGTGAACCGGTTTTTGTCTGAGTTTTTGGATATTCAGGCACAGGCACCACAGAAACCGGATCAGCGTGGATAATGACATCGGCATCACGGAATAAGGCTGCCACTTTATGTTCGGCCTGATCCACAATGTCATGCGCGTGTAGCAACGATAGCTGATCGGACAGCAGTAACCTCAGCTGTACAAAAACTTTTATACCGGCCTGACGGGTTTTCAGCTGATCCACACCATAGACTTCCGGCAGCTGATGCAGGACGTCGACAATTTGGGTGCGCTCAGAGTCGGTTAGCTCTTCATCAAGTAAATGCCTTAAACTTTCCAGTGCCAGCTGCCAGGCTGTCCACAACAAATACAGCGCTATCAACGCCGTCATCACCGCATCAGCCCAAAGTACAGAATTATTCACCAGCCACAGCGCCGCTATCACAGACAGGTTCAACAGCACATCACCGCTGTAATGTGCAGAGTCAGCTTTGACCGCCAAAGAGCTGGTTTTTTTGATGATCCAGCGCTGCACCAGCACCAGCATCAGGGTGAGACCAGTGCAAATGAACGTCAGAAGAATGCCGCTGTTCAGCGCACCTACTGGCTCCGGGCTGAAATAACGGCTAACCCCCTGATATAACAACAGTACAGCGGCGCCCGTTAAAAAGGCGGCCTGAAACAACGCCATAATGGCTTCGGCTTTGCCATGACCAAAACGATGCTCCTGATCAGCAGGTTTGAGCGCATACCGTAATGCAATAAAATTCAGCGTCGACACCAACACATCCAGCAGCGCATCCATAAAAGATGCCAGTGCCGAAGCTGCGTTGGTCATAATGGCGGCTGTCAGTTTTAACGCCACAATCACCAAAGCCGTCAGCAGCGTCAGATAGCCGGAACGGCGCACCCACAACTGATAATTGGCATGACTCATTACACACTCCTGTGGTTAAACTGCGCCGGCAAACCCCTGCTGCCGCCAGGCTTCATAACTGATAATGGCCACTGCATTGGCCAGGTTTAAACTGCGGGCATCGGCCATCATCGGAATACGGATACGAAACTCAGGCGCTATGGCATTACGCACTTCGTCCGGCAAACCATGAGTTTCTGAGCCAAACAACAATACATCACCAGCCTGATACGCCACATCGGTATGAGGCCGGCTACCTTTGGTGGTACAGGCAATAATGCGCCGGCCATTCATCGCCTGTAAAAATGCGTCGTAATTGGCGTGGCGACTCACTCTGGCTAAATCATGATAATCCAGTCCGGCACGGCGCAGTTTTTTTTCTTCAAAATCAAAACCTAAAGGTTCGATTAAATGCAAAGCACAACCGTTATTGGCGGCCAGCCGGATAATGTTGCCACAATTTGGTGCAATTTTCGGTTCAAATAATGCGATATGAAACATAAAGGTAACTTCCGCTTTTGCCAGCGCCTGGCATGGCAGTTTCTGAACTTCAGCTTGTTCAGAAACAATCAGATAAAAACGGCAGTATACCGAAATTTATAATACGGACACAAAAAAGCCCAAGGATAAAAAAGCCAGACTGCTGGTAATTTGGCCAGGCTTCACCAATAATTTAGGGACATATGTAAGCAAGGAAGCCATGATGTTACAGAGTAGCTACACAGAGTTTGCCAGCTCTTTTGTATTGTCTGTCCCTGGTTTGGGTTTGGTTCTGCTACTGGCCTGGGTGTTGATCCAACGCCGTGCCCAACTGCAGCGCAGTCCGGCGCAACATCTGTCACTGGACAGTTTTTTCAGCAATTGCCCCTGTGTAGCCTGGCTGGCAGATACAGACTTTCAATTGCTGCAGGCGAACCCGGCAGCCCAACAGTTAAATTGGCTACCTGGCTGCAAACCGCAATATTATCAAAGCAAATATTGTCAGCAGTCGGCATGGCCGGATATCAGCGCTGAATTACAGCATCAATCGCACTGGCACGGCATGGTCTGGCTCAGTACCGAGACCGAACCCAAAGCCATGCAACTTTGGATCACCCGGTTATTACACAACAAATCACCCTTTTATCTGGTGGTGCAACATGACATCAGCGCCGAGCAACAACAACAGGCGCAGCTGCAACAACTCAGCACCCACGACGCCTTAACTGGTTTGTCTAACCGCACCCTGTGGCTGGCACAACTGGAACCCGTGCTACAACAATGTGAAGCCAGCCAACGCCATTGTGCCGTTGCGCTGCTGGAACTGACTGAACTAAACCAGATCCGGCAACAATTTGGCAATCAGCAGGCACTGATCCTCGAATGTTGGGTCGCCGAGCAACTCCAACAACATTTACCGCCAGCCGCCGTACTGGGGCAATTTTCCGAACGACGTTTTGCGCTTATTTTTAAACCTGAACATTGCCAGCAACAGACTGAGCTGGCGTTGTGGCAGCTGGCACGACAGCTGCAACTCTGTTTACAAAACCCCTGCCCTTTAACCGACTTTGAAGTATCACTGCAGTGTTATATTGGCCTCGCAGTGTATCCGCAATCCGGTACTGACAGCGATTCTTTGTTGCAACATGCCAACTGGGCGCTGCAGCAAGGTATGCAGCAACAACAACCTATTACCTTCTGGCAGCAACCAGGCCTGGCTGCTCCTGCCGACTGGCAAACCGCAGACGAACTGGAACAAGCTTTGCGCCAGTATCAGTTTGAACTTTGTTATTTACCCTGTTATCAGTTGGAACAACATCTGCTGACTGCTTTAACAGTGCAACTGGCATGGCATTCGCCCAAACGGGGTTTGTTATGGTTAGAGGATTTTGCCGCTGTGGCCGCACAAAGCCATCAGCTATTGGCAATTGAACGTTGGCAATTTCAGCAACTGTGCCAGCAACTGTGGCAATGGCGCCAGCAAGGCATGACGGTGCCTGGCATCCGGCTGGAATTATCAGCTCTGCAATTACAACAACCCGATTTAGTGGCTTATCTGCTGCATCATCTGCAGGAATGGACGCTGGATCCGGCGTTGTTTTCGCTGATGATCGACGAAACTTATTATCTGGAGCAACCAGGCCTTGCCCATAAACAAATGGAAGCACTGACCAAAGCCGGTTTTTCGTTATGGTGGCTGAATTTTGGCAGTGGCCAGACCCCGTTGTTTTTATTACAACAACCCTACTGGACCGGCGTTATTCTGGCGGCAAATGCAGTGGCTGAGCTGGAAAATGACGACCAAAAACGCCATTTGTGCAGTTGTCTGATCCGTCTGGCAGCATCACAACAGCTCAGAGTGTCTGCGCTGCAGATTGATAACGAAATGCAAGGATATTTATTGCATGTGATGGGATGTCAGCTTGGCACAGGCCTGTTATTTGGCCAGGCGCAGAATGCAGGGCAAATCAGCAAGATTTTAATGATTGAGCAACAGACACAAAAAACCGGCTAAACAGCCGGCTTTTTGTCGATATAAAAGCAGCCATCACGGCTGATTTTTTATTCGTCGCGTTTTTCCCTGCCAAGCAAGTCAATAGCAGCTGCGCGGGCATCTTTACCCTGATATAACACCTGATAAATTTGCTCGGTAATGGGCATCTCGACACCAACGCGGGTAGCCAGATTAAATACTTCTTTGGCATTGCGGTAACCTTCCACCACCTGGCCAATAGAAGTCATTGCCTCTTCCACACCAGCACCTTGCCCCAGCAACAAACCAAAACGTCTGTTACGGGATTGGTTGTCGGTACAGGTTAAAACCAAATCACCTAAACCAGCCATGCCCATAAAGGTTTCTTTTTGAGCACCCAAGGCACAACCCAAGCGGCACATTTCTGCCAAACCCCGGGTGATCAGCGCAGTGCGGGCATTGGCTCCAAAACCAATACCGTCAGCCATGCCGGCGCCTATCGCAATGACGTTTTTCACTGCCCCGCCCAACTGCACACCAATAAAATCGGGATTGGTATACACCCGGAAAGTACGGCCACAATGCAATAAATCAGAGAGCACAGTAATAAATTCAGGATCAGTGGACGACAGCGAAATTGCCGTTGGCAAGCCTTGCGCCAGCTCTTTGGCAAAAGTCGGGCCTGACAAGACCGCCAGAGACACCTCATCTCCAAGAATATCGCGGGCGACATCCTGCAACAGACGACCGGTGTCGGGTTCTAAACCTTTGGTTGCCCAGGCCACACGGGCATGGGGTAACAAATAAGGTTTAATTTGTTTTAAGGTGTCAGCAAAAGCATGACTTGGCACCACCACCAGCACGTTCTGGCTGGCGGCAACAGCCGATGGCAGATCGGATGTTACCGCTAAAGTATCCGGCAGTTTGATATCCGGCAGATACTTATGGTTGATCCGATCTTGTTGCATCGCAGCAATATCTTGTTTACTGCGGCCCCACAACAGGGTCTGGTGACCATTACGCGCCAGACAAATAGCCAGCGCTGTGCCGTATGAACCGGCGCCTAAAACTGTGATAGCCGCAGACATAACAAAAGCTGTATTAGTTTGGCAGCTGAGCTTGCGCTTCAGCCTGGCGCTGCTGCATATATTGTGCAAACAGGGCGTCGAAGTTTACCGGGGCCAGGTTCAGTTGTGGGAAAGTACCACGGTTCACCAGGCTTGATACTGCTTCACGGGCATACGGGAACAGAATGTTCGGGCAGAAAGCTGCCAGCATATGCGCCATTTGGGCATCATTTAACGCTGGTACTGAAAAAATACCGGCTTGTTGCACTTCACATAAAAACGCAGTTTCCTGACCGATAGTTGCCGTCACAGTCAGCGACAACACCACTTCAAAAGTATTGTCATCCAGTTTTTCGCTGCGGGTGTCCAGGTCTAACTTCACTTCCGGCGTCCACTCTTTGCGGAAAATTGCCGGAGAATTTGGCGCTTCAAATGAAACGTCTTTTACGTAAATACGCTGAATTGCAAACTGAGCCTGCTGCGCGTCTGCAGCTACATTGTTTTGTTCGTCGGCCATGATGTGTCCTAGCTGAATTGATTGTTGTTATTTAAAAAGCAGAGTGTCCAGTTTTCCCTGCGCTTCAAGCGCGTGGAGATCGTCACAGCCACCAATATGTTGTTCATCAATAAAAATCTGCGGCACTGTCGTGCGGCCACCGGCTTTATTGATCATTTCCGGGCGAAGCTCTGGCTGTTCATCAATTTTGAATTCCTGAAACTGAACAGCTTTAGCGGTTAATAATGCTTTTGCGCGAACACAATACGGGCAATAGGCTTTAGTGTAAATAGTGACACTGGCTTGGTTCATTACTGCAAATCCTGTTATTTTTTCACCACAGGTAAATTAGCTTCTTGCCATTTGCCCATGCCACCACGCAGTACAGCAACCTTGCTAAAACCAGCCTGGATCAGCTGTTTTGCTGCGCCCTGAGCCGACATGCCGGCCTGACAGATGACAATAATGGGTGCGTCTTTATTTTTTTCAAGGGTAGCGATCTGGCTGGAAAATTGTGCCAGTGGCATATTGCGCGCACCGGTAATATGACCCTTTTTAAAATCGTCAGCGCTGCGGATATCTACCAGCTGCGCATCTTCTCTGTTCACTTTAATGGTTAGTTCAGTGGGGGTCACAAACTGAATTTTTAATACCAAGGACTGCACCCAGCTGACCAGCAGCGCAATTAAAATACCTGCCCAGGCCAGGCTGAGATAAGGATGATTACCGGCAAATTCGAGGTACTGTTGCATCAATTTAGCTTCCGTTATCCGATGATTTGGCGCCGAGTATAACGGCTTTCAGGGCCAAAAACAGCCCTGCACCCGCCGCGCCGGACTGAAATTGCCACTCTTTGCCCCCGGTTGCACAATATCTGAACAAGGACGATTGGAGTCGCAGCTAAATTTCGGTAAGATGAATTCAAAATGATGATCAAGCAACAAGACGTGGAGTTGTAATGGCAAAGTCGGTGAAACCTTTGGTACTTCTGATTTTAGATGGTTGGGGTTATCGTGAAGATCCAACAGACAACGCCATAGTTCAGGCCAATACCCCGGTGATGGACAGACTGTGGCGGGATTATCCACACAGCCTGATTTCCGGCTCCGGTATGGATGTGGGTTTACCTGAAGGTCAGATGGGCAACTCCGAAGTTGGTCATGTCAATCTGGGTTCAGGACGGGTGGTATATCAGGATTTTACCCGCATCACCAAAGCCATTCAGGACGGTGACTTTTATCAGAACCCTGTGCTGCTGAACGCAGTGCGCAGTGCAGCTCAGGCTGGCAAAGCCGTGCATTTAATGGGTTTGTTATCGCCAGGTGGTGTGCACAGCCACGAAGATCATTTGATTGCCATGATAGAACTGGCCGCCCGCGAAGGCGCCAAAGCCATTTACCTGCACGCCTTTTTAGATGGCCGCGACACACCACCACGTAGCGCAGAAGCCTCACTCAAAAGAGTGGCCGCAAAATTTAATGAGCTTGGCATGGGTCAGATTGCCTCAGTGATTGGCCGTTATTATGCGATGGACAGGGACAAACGCTGGGACAGGGTACAGCAAGCTTATGATTTGATTGTAGATGGTAAAGCTGATTATCAGTTTAACGATGCTGTCAGTGCGTTGCAGGCGGCCTATCAGCGTGATGAAAACGACGAATTTGTCAAAGCCAGTGTGATTCTGGGCCAGGACGGCAAACCTGTGCTGCTGCAGAATGGTGATGCACTGATTTTTATGAACTTTCGTGCCGACCGTGCCCGTCAGTTCAGCCGCACCTTTACCGACAGCGATTTCCAGGGTTTTGTCAGAAACCGCCAGCCTCAGTTAGCCGCTTTTGTGCAGCTGACCGAATACGCCGCCGATATCAAAGCGCCTGTTGCTTATCCACCAACCAGCCTGAATAACGTGTTGGGTGAATGGCTGGCCAAACATCAGAAAACCCAGCTGCGGATTTCAGAAACTGAAAAATACGCCCACGTCACCTTCTTTTTCAGTGGTGGCAGAGAGGAAGTATTCCCTGGTGAAGACCGTATTCTGGTGCCATCCCCTGCGGTCGCCACCTATGACTTGCAACCTGAGATGAACTCCACTTTGCTCACTGACAAACTGGTAGAAGCCATTCACAGTGGCAAATATGACGTCATTATTTGTAACTACCCCAATGGCGATATGGTGGGTCATACCGGCATTTTATCCGCCGCTATTAAAGCAGTAGAAGCTGTTGATCATTGTATCGGCCGGGTGGTGGAAGCACTCGCCGAGGTGGGGGGTGAATGTATCATCACAGCCGACCATGGTAATGCCGAACAAATGGTCGACCATGAATCGGGCCAGGCGCATACAGCACACACCAGTGACCCGGTGCCATTAATTTATGTTGGCCGCAGCGCCACCGCAGTCGAAGGCGGTATTTTAAGTGATATAGCGCCCACTATGCTGCAATTGATGGGCATGCCGGTTCCGGCCGAAATGACCGGCAAATTGTTGTTTAAACTCAATTGAGTATGCCGGTGCGCTCGTTATTTCCTGCACCACTGTTGCTGAGCCTGCTGATGCTCAGCACAGTGTATGGCAGCACAGCCTGGGCACAACAAAGCACCGCCAGTGCCCGTAAAGAGCTGGAGTCGTTGCAGCAGGAAATTAAACAAACCGAACGTCAGCGCCGCGACCAACGTCAGGCGCTGAAGCGGGCTGAAGCTGAGCTGAAAAAAGCGGATCAGGTGCTGGCTGAAGCCAGTCAGGCTGTCAGAGCAGAACAGGACAAACTGCAGACATTACAGCAACAACAGCAGCAGCTGGAACAACAGCAGCAGCAACTGGAACAACAACGGCAACAACAGCAACAGTTGCTGGCCGCTCAGGTCAAAGCCGCTTATCAGGTCGGTGGCCACGATTACACCCAACTGCTGTTAAATCAGCAGGATGCCAGTAAACTCGAGCGTTTGCTTACCTATTACCAATATTTTAATAACGCCAGAATGCAGCAGCTGACTGCGCTGAAAACCACAGTGGATGAACTGGCGGCACTGAAGCAACAAGCCGACAGCAACAGGCTGGAGCAGGAACAGCGCCTGGCGCAGCTGACAGCGCAGCAGCAGGAATTGGCTGCAGCCCGTAAAAATCAGCATGCTTCGGTTCAGCAGCTGCAGGCGCTATTGCAGGATCAAAAACAACAGCTGGAATACTTAAAAAGTAACGAACAAAGCCTGCAGGCCACTATTGCCAAGCTGAAAGCTCAGGCCGCCAATCGCCGGTTAAAGCACAGTGGAAAAACCGGCTCTTTACCCTGGCCGGTGAAAGGCGCCATTAGCCAGCAGTTTGGTGCTCAGCAAGGCGGCGGCATGACCGCCAGCGGCGTGATTATTCAGGCGCCAACCGGCACTGCAGTAAAAGCTGTGGCTGATGGTCAGGTGATTTATGCCGATTGGCTCAAAGGTTATGGCTGGGTCACAGTGGTCGATCACGGCAACGGCCTGATGAGTTTGTATGGCAATAATCAGACTTTGTTAAAAACACCGGGTGAAGTGGTGAAATCAGGCGATACCCTGGCGCTGGTCGGTCAGAGCGGTGGACAAAATGCCGCCGGACTTTATTTTGAAATCCGGCAAAAAGGGTCTGCGGTCAATCCTTTACGCTGGTTGCGGGCCCCTTAGTCAGGCATAATAGGCCCCGTATCATTTAGTTTGCTGCAGCCTTGCAGCCTTTTGGCGGTGAAATAACCTTCTGTGCGTAAATTCCGTTTTTTCTGCCTGTTGGCGTTTTTTTGTGTGGCTGCCAAAGCCCAGACCTTACCGCCCAAAGTTGCCATTATTATTGACGATATCGGCTTTCAAAAAGCCGATCCTTTATTGATCAAACTGCCCTATCAGCTGACTTTTGCCGTGATGCCTTTTACTCCGCAGGGTAAAGAAATGGCGGAACTTGCCAAAGCACAGCAAAAAGAAGTGATGTTGCATATGCCGATGGAAGCGGTGGCGCAAAATCATTTGCTCGGCAAAGGCGCACTCAGAAAACAAATGTCAAAAGCACAGGTGCAACAGGCGCTGCAAAAAGCTCTGGCTGAAGTGCCGCAAGCTGTGGGTGTGAATAATCATATGGGTAGTTTATACACCAGCCTGGCCGAACCTATGTTATGGACTATGCAGGTAATGGCTGAGCGCCAGCTGTATTTTATCGACAGTAAAACCACCAACCGCAGCGCTGTTGGCAAGGCGACGAGTCAATATCAGGTGAAAAGCCGCAGCCGTGATATTTTCCTGGATAACGATAAATCTTATCAGGCGCTGGACCGGCAATTTAATCAGCTGTTAAAACTCGCCAAACAACAGGGCAGCGCTATTGCCATTGGTCACCCCTACCCTGAAACCTATCGTTATTTACGCCGCAACCTGAGCAGGCTCAAAGCCGAAGGCATTGAACTGGTACCGGTATCACAATTGTTAGCACTGCCTGCACCAGTTGTTGCGGCGCACAAGCCAACACAGCCCACAACCTCTGTGGTTGCAACTACAGCAACAACTGACGCTGCCACTACAGCCCCTGCAACAGAGTCTGCAACTACCGGTCATCAGGCGCAAAGCGGTAAACGACAGCTGAAGTTATCGCCTAAACCTGAACAAAACCATAGTGTTGTCGCAGGCTCTGGTTCTGTCAGTCTGGTATACCCTGAAACCTCAGAAAGTACCGGCAAGACTGAACCCCATCAGCCAGACACTCAACCAGCAGAACTGCTGATCTGGCATCCGCCTTATCGCACTGATTTGGCGGGATTTAGTGTACCGGCAGATGTGCCACATGAACCCCAATGGCGTTTTTTGCTCAGCACTCCGGCCACTAAAACCGAGTTAATTCCCTTGGGCGGCTTATTGCTGTTGCGGTAAAGAATACGCAGCTGCAGTTATTGCTCAGCGTCTGCGATTCCCTGTCTAAGGTTGGCCACTCTGATGCCGCTTTATTTACGGACTGAATTGGCGTAACAGCAAAAAACCAGGCACCAGAGCGCAAGTAGTGTTAATAAAAAAGGCAGCCGAAGCTGCCTTTTTGCTGAGTACAATATTGTCAGTTAAGCGGCATCAACCATAGCGGCATGCAACTTTTTCATCGCATTTTTTTCCAGCTGACGAACACGTTCAGCCGAGACCTGATAACGGTCTGCCAGTTCCTGTAACGTCAGTTTCTGGTTATCCAGCCAACGGGCGCGGATAATATCCTGGCTGCGCTCATCCAGCGTACGAACTGCGGCTTGCAGACGTTCAATGGCAGCACCTTCAGACTGATCTTCTTCAAAGTTATTGGCTAAATCTGATGATTTATCCTGCAGATAAAATACCGGCGCATTAAAGTTGCTTTCGTCATCATCGTCCTGAGCATCAAAAGGCATGTCGTGATTGCTCATCCGCGATTCCATCTCACGTACTTCGTATTCAGGCACACCTAAAGACTCAGCTACGTTTTTTACTTCTTCCTGACTGAACCAGCCTAAGTTTTTCTTGGCTTTACGCAGGTTAAAAAACAGTTTGCG
This sequence comes from Rheinheimera sp., assembly GCA_003543135.1. Lineage (GTDB taxonomy): Bacteria > Pseudomonadota > Gammaproteobacteria > Enterobacterales > Alteromonadaceae > Pararheinheimera. Next base: position 30,978 of record DPJG01000010.1, on the reverse strand, counting down.
CTGCGCTTTGGTGGTGGCCACTTTTACAATACGCCAGTTTTTCAGCACAAATTCGTGAATTTCGGCTTTGATCCAATGAACCGCAAAAGAAACCAAACGCACACCAACGGTCGGGTCAAAACGTTTAACTGCTTTCATCAGGCCAATATTGCCTTCCTGAATTAAATCGCCAATCGGCAGGCCATAACCAGAATAACTGCGGGCGATATGCACCACAAAACGTAAATGCGACATAATTAACTGGCGGGCCGCTTCTAAATCACCATGCTGCTGCAGGCGTTCCGCTAATGAACGTTCTTCCTCGGCAGACAGCATCTGGATACTGCTGACCGCATGGGTATAAGCCTCCAGGCTTCCGCTACCAGCGACCGACAGTGTCATAAGTTGGGATGCTTTTGTCATATAAACAGCTCCTGCAAGGATTAAAGTGGAATCATCTTAGCACTCTTTGATTGAGAGTGCTAAACGAAGTTCCATCATTTTAAGATCCGAATCTTATAAACAGCTGTTTTTCAGAATATCAAAGCATAAGTTAATTCAGATTTTTGCGATATGCTCAAAACAGTAGTCACAGCCTTTTATCTACCCCCACAGATCTAACAGCCGCTAATTACAAGGCCTCCGGCTATATCGCCGCAGAGCAGGAGTTGCAGTATGTATTGTTATATGGCACGCCAGCCTATTCTGGATGCGCAAAAAAACTTATACGGCTATGAGTTGTTGTTCCGGGACGGAGAGTCCAATGCTTTTCCTAATATCAATGATGATGAAGCAACCTCTAAACTCATCACCGAACATCACTTATTGATGGGTGTGGAAAAAATCACCGGTGGCCAGTTGGCCTTTATCAATTTTTCTGCAGATACGCTTATCCATCATTTTCCAACTTCAATTAATCCCAAAAGTATGGTGATTGAAATTCTGGAAACTGTACCTATCAGCAGTGAACTGATGACCGCCTGCAAACAGTTGCATGGCATGGGTTATCAGCTGGCGCTGGACGATCACGATTTTGACCCCAAATGGGATATTTTTCTGCCTTATATCAGCATCATTAAAGTGGACGTACAGCAATTTAATCTGCTGCAAATCAGCAAATATGTGTCTCGGGTAAGGCACTATAACGTTACGCTGCTTGCCGAGAAGGTGGAAACCGCCGAAGAATTTAACAAACTGCGACAGCTGGGTTTTCAGTTATTTCAGGGGTACTTTTTTGCAAGACCGGAAATGCTGAAGCACAAAAACATCAGCAGCAGCAAACTGAACCTGATGTTGCTGATTGCCGAAGCCAGTAAAGTTGAGCTGAACTTTGACGACTTGTCACAGATCGTCGAACGTGATTTAGGCTTGTCTTATAAGCTGCTGCGTTTTGTCAACAGCGCCAGTTTTGCCCGGGAAAAACCAATAGGCTCGCTGAAACATGCCATGGTGTATATGGGTGAAGCGGAACTGAAAAAGTTTATCGCTTTATTGGCGCTGGCCAATTTGAGTGAAAATAACGGCAGTGAACTTTTAAATATGTCAGTAGTGCGGGCCCGGTTTTGCGACCAGTTAGCCGCCTTAAACCAGGACGAGCTCAACCCACCTTCGGCTTTTTTAACCGGCTTGTTTTCACTGGTGGATGCTTTACTTGAGCAGCCGCTTGCTGGCTTGTTGCAAGACTTACCTATACTGCCGGAAATTAAATCGGCCTTGCTGGAGCATCGCGGCAAGCTGGGTCAGTATCTGGAACTTGCCAAAGCTTTTGAAAGAGCCGACTGGGAAAGCCAACAACAACTCACCCGTCAGACGCTGAATAAAGCGGTCGATTTAAGCCCGGTTTATCTGGAAGCGGTGGATTGGGCTCATGGTTTAATGTTAACAGCCAGAGAAGAAGATAAAGTGTAAAGAAAAAAGCGCTCAGTCTGTGCTGAGCGCTGTTCATCAAGATTAAGGTTCAATTGCCTTAATATGGCTGCGCACCGCGATATAAGAGCCCACCAGACCTAAAGTCACCGCAATCAGCATCAGATAACCAAACTCACGTAAACTCAGTGAGTTCAGCACAAAGTCGCTTTGATACAACTGAGTGACAGTGGCAATGGCGCCTTGCAACCACCAGAGCATCAGTTCAACCACCAGAAAGGCCAAAAAGCCGCCAAAAACGCCAAGCCAGATGCCGGTGTACAAAAATGGCCGCTGGATAAAAGCGTCAGTGGCACCCACCAGTTTCATCACTTCAATTTCAGCTTTTTTATCCATAATCGACAAACGAATGGTATTACCAATCACCAACAGTGCTGCACTAAGCAGCAACACGGCAATAGTATAAACCGCCTGCTGCATCAGGTTCATCAGCGCTGCCAGCCGTTCCAGCCAGCTGATGTCGAGTTTTGCCAGCTCGACAAAACGTTCTTTTTCCAGCTTATGCATTAAAGCTTCAGCGGCCGCTGGCTGATTTTTCTTTGGTGTCACCAACAGAACATCAGGCAAGGGGTTTTGATCGAGAAAAGCTAACGCCTCACCAAAACCCGACTGCTGTTTAAACTCAGCCATAGCCGCAGCTTTATCAATCAGCCGCACTTTGGCCACCTCGGCATCGCCTTGTAACAAAGTGACAAGCGTGGCGATATCAGTGGCGTTGGCATCATTTTTTAAAAATAAACTGATTTCAAAAGATTCATCATAACTGCGGCTCACCTGCTGCACGTTTTTCACCAGCAAATGCAAAGTGGTTGGTAGCGTCATACTGATACCCAGCACAGCTACAGTGATCAAAGCCCAGAGCGGGCTGCGCCACAATTCTCCCAGACTGGTTATCGCCTGACGTACATGGGTGAGCACAGCTCGCAGCAATTTTTGCAGCACATTCGGTTGACTGGCAGTAGCACCAACAGCACGGCCGGCAAACAACATACTCATTCACCATCCTCCTGATGCGTCAGCCCATCATTAATCATCTTGCCGGCTTTGAGTGTCATAGTGCGGTAGCGCATCCTCGCAATCAGGCCCAAATCGTGACTTGCCACCAACACCGAAACGCCGGCCTGATTAAAAGCTTCAAATACCCGCATAATGTCTTTGGAGAGATCCGGATCCAGGTTGCCTGTAGGTTCGTCTGCCAACAGCAGCGGTGGTTTATTCACCACAGCGCGGGCAATGCCCACCCGCTGTGCTTCACCACCGGATAAAGTGGCCGGCAAGCAGCGAGCTTTATCCAGCAGCCCAACCTGATCCAGCGCTGCATGTACCCTTTTAGCCATTTCGCGGCCGGTAAAACCTTCAATCACCAGCGGCAGCGCCACATTGTCAAACACACTGTGGTTCATCAGCAGACGGTGGTCCTGAAATATCATGCCAACGTCACGGCGCACATAAGGAATTTGCCTGGCTTTGACCGTGCTTAAATCCACGCCGTTAATAAACACCTTACCGGCGGACGGACGTTCAATCAGACTGATCAGTTTAAGCAGGGTACTTTTACCAGCGCCGGAGTGGCCGGTCAGAAATGCCATTTCACCTTTGGCCAGTTCAAAACTGACCCTGTCCAATGCCACAAAACCGCCACTGTAACCTTTGCTGACCTGCTCAAAACGCAGCATGTTCAGAATTCCTTATTAAATAATGCCCGGATAAAGTCTTTGCTGTTAAACACCCGCAGGTCGTCAATACTTTCGCCCACACCTATGTAGCGGATGGGTAACTTAAACTGGTCGGCAATCGCAAAAATAACCCCGCCTTTGGCGGTGCCGTCCAGCTTGGTCAGTGAAATACCTGTCAGTTCAACAGCTTCATGGAACAACTTTGCCTGACTTAACGCATTTTGACCAGTGCCGGCATCTAAAGTCAGCATCACTTCATGTGGTGCTGCGCCGTCGATTTTTTTCATCACCCGGACGATTTTTTTCAGCTCTTCCATTAAATGGGCTTTGTTCTGCAGCCGCCCTGCGGTGTCGGCAATCAGCACATCAATTTTGCGCGCTTTGGCCGCCTGATAAGCATCAAAAATCACTGAAGCACTGTCGGCACCTGAATGCTGGGCAATCACCGGAATTTGGTTACGCTCACCCCACACCTGCAACTGCTCAACAGCAGCAGCACGGAAAGTGTCACCGGCCGCCAGCATCACAGATTTGCCCTGCTGTTTAAATTGCTGTGCCATTTTGCCGATGGTGGTGGTTTTACCCACACCATTGACGCCCACCATTAAAATCACAAAAGGACCGTCTTTGTGTTCAACCTGCAGCGGTTGCTCCACCACATCCAGCAGCTCAGCCATTTCCTGCTGCAGTTTTTCATACAGGCTGTCGGCGTCTTTTAACTGGCGACGGTCGGCATGTTGCACCAGCTGTTTAATCAGTTTCTGACTAGTGTCCACGCCGACATCGGCCATTAATAACTGGGTTTCCAGCTCTTCATATAAATCATCATCAATTTTTTTACCGAGGAACAAACTGGCTAAACCGTTGCCCAGGTTCTGACTGGTTTTGCTTAAGCCTTGTTTGAGCCTGGCAAAAAAGCCCGGTTTTTTCTCGGTAGTGATTTGTGCCGGTTGTGTCGTGACAGCTACAGGTGCAGAGGAGGCACTGTCAGGCGCTGTTGCAGATATTGCTGTTACCGGTGAAGAAGGCTCTGGCTGTGCAACTTTGATGACGGTTTCTTCTGCTGGTGGCACTGTAACGGCCGGAACCGCTGAAACTGGCTGCTGTAAAACAGGCTGCCCGACAAGTTGTTCAGTACCAGGCTGAGTTGCAGTTTCAGCAACTCCGCTATCCTGAGCCTTTAACGCAGTCTGCTCATGTTGAGTTGCCGTTACTTCAAGGCTTGTTAATGCAGCGGCTTGTGCTGCTGTTGCCTGCTCAGGTTCCGCGGGCTGTGGTTTCGCCGCCATAGGTTTGGGCTGCGCCAATTGCGGTTCAGGCTGCGCTGACTGCTGTTCGGCAGGCAATTCAGCTGCTGGTTGTTCTGTCACTTGCGCTTGTGGTTTTTTACCAAAGCCAAGCCAGGAAAAGAGTTTGTTAGGTTTTGTCATAGGGTTCGCTGTCAGAATACGGAAACTCAGGTAAAATCGCTGCTTATACTAACACCTTTATTATTCAGGCATAAACACCAGATGAAAGCGCGTCGCCCCGCAGCAAATGCCCCTACCCACAATGGCCCCGGTTTTGTCCGTATTATCAGCGGCCAATGGCGCGGCCGGCGTTTGCCAGTGCTTAATGCACAAGGGTTAAGACCCACCACAGACAGAGTGAAAGAAACGTTATTTAACTGGTTAATGCAGGACACCGCCGGCCGCACTGTGCTGGACTGTTTCAGCGGCAGCGGCAGCCTGGCATTGGAAGCGCTGTCGCGCCACGCCAACTTCGCCACCCTGGTGGAGCTGGACAAAACAGCGGTAAAACAGCTGCAACAACATCTGCAAACCTTAAAGTGCAACAATGCCGAAGTGATTGCTGGCAGTTGCCTTGTCTATCTGCAGCAGGCAGCAAAAAGGCAATATGATTTGGTGTTTTTAGACCCGCCATTCCGGCAGAGCTTATTATTGCCTTGTGCCACCTTGCTGGAACAACAGTCCTGGTTAAGTGACAATGCGCTGATTTATGTCGAATGTGAAAAAGAACTGCCGGTTGCCCAGTTGCCGGCGAACTGGCGGCCCATCAAAGAAAGTGTGGCAGGCCAGCTGGCATATCGGTTATATCAGCGCGAGCAGCCTGAATAAATTGCAGCACGCTCATCACCCTATAAAAATTCAAACAAAAAGCCCGGTCAGTTTGACCGGGCTTTTTGTTTTTCGTCTTCAGGCGACGTAAACCGTCGTCTGAAGCTTGATTAAGCTTTGTTGGCTTTTCTGCGACGCAGCATCAGACCGGCTAATGCCAGACCGAACAGACCAAATACACCTGGCTCAGTCACAGGGATCTGAGTACAAGGAACACCCGGTGTTGGAACACAAGCTAAATCACCGCCGTTTACGGTTAAGGTTGATTTACCTAAAGTCACTAACCAGCCTGCGTTGTTCTGGTCAATGTTCATCCGCACTTTTAAACCAGCATTCACCTGGCTTTGTGCCCAGCTAAAACCAGTTAAATCAAAGTCAGTAAAAGCCCAAATGTCGCTTGCGCCGGCCAGGTAACCCAGGCTCAGCCATGAAGTACCGTCAAATACCGAAATAGCGTCCAGTTCACCCGAGCCAAAGTCCACGTCAAACGCAGAAATACTCAGTTTGATATTGGTGAACAGACCAGCCAGTGGGTTGTGGATCCACTCCCAATCCTGATTCTGATCGCGATAAAACGGCTGATCGTATTTGTTGCCATCTGAATCAACAAAATATTCAGTTGCGCTGTTGTTGCTGTATTCCTGCACATCAGTGATAGGCGCAGCCATAGCAGCAGAAGACATTAAAGCGATTGCAGCGGCAAAACCTGCAAACAATTTCCCAAAGTTATTCGTCATGTTGAAGTTCTCCAGAACTTTTTGAATTACACCAAGCAATGTGCCAGCTGTGCTGACCGGGTCGCAGGTATTGCAGCCAGAGTCCGACCCGACTGTGTGAGGTCAAACGCCAATCATCCTGCGCTGCGCTCTGTTAGCAAAAATGAGGCCAAAAATTAAAATAAATAATCAATTGATTTTAAAGGATAAAATAAACAAAACTCGCATTGTGAAAATTATATGTAAAACATTTTGACGCATAAAATTCACAAAAAGGTACAAGTTGTGCATTTTTCAAACAGCACATTTATATGACCGGATCCAGCTAAACAGAACTCAGGTGCTAAAGTCGTGAAGTGGGTTTTAAACTGCTGTTTTTATGAAAATAAGTGGCAATACACAGAGTCTGGTTTTGCGGCAGGGAAAATAAATTGCTGTTGTCAGCTGTCTAGTTCTGGCGGCTCAGGTGCTGTCGTGATAAGTGCGCCACAATAAACCAGCATGAAGTGGCTGCGGGTTGCAGTGGTGTATTACTGCATCCCGACTCAGCCTATCTGAGAGTGTTTAGTTGGCGCCAGGGTTTAATTCCATACCAAGGTTGGTCACACCCTGCTCTGCCACCCAGGCTTTGAGCTTTTGTACTTCAGCACGACCAAACTCGTTGATTTCACTACAGATATCGATCAGCTCGGCCAAACAGTCCATTTCGTAGCACATCAGCTCATGCTCACGTACTACCTTTTTCAGCTCGGCTTCTGAGGTAATATCCAGATCGGCCGACTCATGTTCAATCAGCCTTGCTACCGAAGCCTGAGAGATTTTGGCCACATTAATAAATTCAGTGCTGTCTTGCTGGGTAATGCCGTTGAGCATCATATCCAGAGCTGTAATGGCATCCAGCGCAGGATAAACACCAAAAATATCAAAATGACTGACTTCTGGGGTTACCAGTTCCAGCTCTTCCTGCAAACGGTCAAAGTTAATTTTGGCTCTTTTTACCTGCAACCATTCCCAGACCAAATCCAGCACATGACGGGGCAAAGCCGCATCACCAAAAGCAGTGACTTCGGCAAACAGCTGATAACTTGGGATCATTCTTTCCAGCAAAGTGGCCGCCACTGCGCCTTGCTGATAGAAGCTTAAATCACGCATGCGCTGGAAATTATTGGCTTTTGAATTCATGCAATTCTCTTATCTGACAAGCAGTTGCCCTGAGGGCAGTTTCAGGGCAGCTATGATACACAAGGCAGGCAGGCAGAACCAGCATCAAAGCCGGTTCAACCTGAAGTTGCATTGAGCTGACGCTGGGCATATTCAAACTTCAGCCGGTATTCGGTCAGCTGCTGCTCCAGCGTCTGCTGTTGTTGCAGACTGTCCTGCTCCAGCTGGTGCAGCTGCTGGCGCAACACTCTGATGGTTTCCCTGGACTGATCGCCTTCATTTTGTTGCCGCTCTTCCAGCGCCTGCTGCCTGGTCTGGGCTCGGAACAACTGACTTTCCAGCTTATGCTGCAACGTCGACCATTCCTGCTCTTTTTCCTGTAACGCCAGCAGCTGCTGCCGGGTTTCGGCCAGCGCAGCAGCGGCCTGGGTCAGTTCGGCAGAAGCTGACTGCTGCTGATGTTGCTGTTCGGCCAGGCTGGCACTGAGCTGCTGCTTTTCCTGTTCCAGCTGTTCAAATTGCTGCAAGCGGATTTTCAGTTCCTGCTGCAGTTGCTGATCAATCACAGTGATTTGATTCAGCTGCACCGCCATTGCATTCACCTGTTGCTGGTATTGATCCAGCTGCTGCTGCAGTTGCGCCATTTCCTGCTGATGATTTGTGGCTTGTTGCGCCAATGCCTGTTGCAGGGTTTCTTCGGCGGTTTGTTGTTGCGCGGCCCACAAGGCACTGGTTTGTTGTTGCTGTTGATCCAGCTGTTGTTGCAACGCCAGTTGTTGTGCTGTTGCCTGCTGTAGCTTTTGCTCTGCAGTCTGTAATTGCTGCTGCACTGCCAGCAGTTGCGCGTCGCGCTCTGCCAGCTGCTGCGACAGATTGCCGGCCTGCTCACTTTGTTGTTGTTGCAGTTGTTCTAAACTGGCCTCGGTCTGCGCCAGCTTCTGCAGCAGTAGCGTATGCTGTTGTTGCGCTTCAGCCAATGCCTGCTGATGTTGTGTCAACTCAGCTTTTAACTGGGTATTGTGCTGCTGCTGTTTATCCAGTTGTTGTTGCCACTGACTGGTGACACTGGCCTGCTGCAACTGGGCATCCTGCAATTCGGTGCGCAGCTGCTGAATTTGCAACTGCAGTGCATCACGCTCTGAGGTGACTTGATGTAAGGCGCTTTCCAGTAACTGATTGCCGGACTCGCTGGCTTGTTGTTGCTGTTTCTCCAGCTCCAGCACCCGGTATTTTTCCGCTTTAAAGTCGTCCTGGCTTTGTTTGAGCTGCACAGCGAGGCGCTGCATCGCAGCCAAAGCTTCTTCTTTTTCGTCCTGAAACTGCCTGAGCTGTTGCTGGCTTTGCTGTTGCTGCTTTTCTGCTGCAGCCAGCTGCTGTTTCAGCAAAGAGCACTCAGCTTCCAGCTGCTGTTGCTGTGCACTGGCTCCATCAGCGGCACTTTGTTGTGAATGCAGTTGCAACTGTTGTTGTTCTAGTTTTTGTTGCCACTGCTGCTCAACCTGCTGACGCACCGAAGCGGTCAGTTGTTCCAGCAATTGTTGTTGTTGACTTAATAACTGACCGGAAAAATCTACCAGTGCGGTTTCAAGTTGTTGTTGTGCGGTTTGGACCAGAGTCTGTTCACTTTGCTCTGTGTTATTTTTTACGACGGCCTGCATCTGTTAATCCCATTTAAAATAATGGCTGATGCCATTTAACAACATTTGTACTGCAATTATCACTAAAATCATACCCATTAATCTTTCCATCGCGGTCAGACCACGTTCGCCCAGCACTCTGTGCAACATGGGCGCAAATAATAAAATGGCTGAACTCACCAGCCAGGCGCCTACTAAAGCCAGGGTCCAGTCCATCATCTGACCCGGCTGCTGATTGGCCAGCAAAATAAGCGCAGCCAGAATTGAAGGCCCGGCAATCATTGGCACAGCCAGCGGAAATAAAAAAGGTTCTTCACCTTCTTTTAAACCGGCCAAACCACCCGGCGGCGGAAAAATCATCCGGATGGCGATTAAAAACAGGATAATACCACCGGCAATACTCACCGCTTCTTCTTTGACCCCAAGCAGGGCCAAAAAGCTCTGCCCGCCGTACAAAAACATTAATAAAATAATCAGCGACAAAATAAGTTCACGGATTAAAACGATACGGCGGCGTTCGGGTTTTAAGTCTTTTAAAATAGCCACCACAATCGGCAGGTTGCCCAGAGGGTCCATGATCAAAAACAATGTCAGCATCGCACTCCATAAATCAACGGCCATGCTGCACCTCCGGGGCGGTTTTATTTGGCTGAAGTCAGTGTAATATGAGTTCAGATTTCAAGCGAATCAAATTGTTGCAGTGATTTAGCTGCAAAATTCAGCACCATTGGAGCAGACACATGACCCTCACCACCCCGGCTTTGTTATTTCCTGCCATCTCGTTATTGCTGCTGGCTTATACCAACAGGTTTCTGGTGTTAGCTCAACTGATCCGCCAGCTGAACGAACGAGAAGGCGATCAGGTACGGGATCTGGCCAAAAGACAAATTGAAAATCTGCGTCAGCGTATTGTGCTGATCCGCTCGATGCAGCGCTGGGGGGTGATTAGTTTTGTACTTTGTACTTTGTCGATGTTCAGTTTATTTTTAAACTGGACTCTGGCCGGCCAATGGTGTTTTGGTGCCAGTTTAGTCTGCCTGATGTTAAGCCTGTTGATTTCGTTATATGAAATTCAGATCTCCTGTCACGCTATTAATATCGAACTGGAATCACTGGAAAATCGCTGAAAACCATTTTTCTGCGATGCAACAGCTGCCAATATGTTAATTGTCAGCCATAGTTAACATTAACTTTGTATTGAGCTGAGCCTATGAGCAACCAAGACTTTTTATTCAGTCAGGACACTGCCATCAGTTGGGCAACGGAAACGGTCCCATCTCCAACCGGTCAAAAACCATGGCAGGTACTGATTGTGGATGATGACGAAAGCATTCATCAAATCACCAGTCTGGTGCTGCGTGGATTTCAGTTTGAACACCGCAATGTAGAACTTATTCATGTGTACAGCGCCCGTGAGGCGCGTGCTGTATTACAGACCAACCCGGGTATTGCTGTTGCCATTATTGACGTAGTCATGGAAACCAATCATGCGGGGCTGGATCTCATCAAAACCATCCGCTCTGAGCTGAACCAACATCAAATCCGGCTGATTTTGCGTACCGGCCAGCCCGGTGAGGCACCGGAAGAAAGTGTGATCCGCGATTACGACATTAACGACTATAAAAACAAAACCGAAGTCACCGCCATTAAACTGAAAACTCTGTTGTATTCGTCGTTACGCTCCTACCGCGACATTTGCATTATTGATGACAACAAAAAAGGCCTGGAAAAAATTATCGGTTCTACCGTCAGTTTTCTTGAATGTGAAAGCCTGACCGAGTTTGCGTCTAATATTCTGGCGCAGGCCGCACATTTACTTGGGCTTGATCATCAACAGATTTATTGTTGTGCCGCCACCGGTGACCCACGACAGCAACAACTGCAACTGGACGTCATCGCTGCCACTGGCCAGGACACAGCGCCGGATCACAAGCTACCTGAAGATGTGGTTGAACGGCTTAAAAAAGTGCATCAACTGAAACACACCTTCCATGGTGACGATTATTTTGTTGGTTATTTCACCACCAGCCGTGGCCTGGAAAACCTGTTGTATGTCAGTAAAGACAGCAAATTTGACCAGGTTGATCATCATCTGCTCAGTTATTTTGCCAGCAATATTGCCGTAGCTTATGAAAACATCAGGCTCAGAGAGCTGATTAAAGAAAGCCAGCGTGAACTGTCTTATATTTTGGGCGAAGCGGTTGAAAAAAGGTCCAAAGAAACCGGCAGCCACGTAAAACGGGTGGCCAACTTCAGTTTTTTACTGGCGCTGAAATATGGTTTATCCAACTACGACGCCGAAAAAATCAAACTAGCCTCGCCTTTGCACGACGTCGGTAAAATTGCGATTCCGGATCATATTCTGAATAAACCGGGCAAACACGACGCCGCAGAGTGGGACATCATGCGTCAGCATGCTGAAATTGGTTATCAGATTTTGCAAAAATCACAGAATGAAATTTTGCAGCAGGGCGCCATTATTGCGTATGAACACCATGAGCGCTGGGATGGTAAGGGTTATCCACGGGGTTTAGCCGGTGAAGAAATTGATATCGCCGGCCGTATCACAGCGCTGGCCGACGTTTTTGACGCCCTGGCCAGTGAACGTTGTTACAAAGAAGCCTGGCCTATGCCCAAAGTGCTGCAATATTTAGCCGAAGAAAAAGGCAAACAGTTTGACCCTGTACTGGTGGATATTCTGCTGAGCCATCTGGATGAATTTATTGCTATCCGCGACGCTTATCCTGATTTGCAGTAGTTTGTTAAAAACTCAGCACAAAGAAAAAACTTTAAATTACAAAAACTTAAAAGGCCTGAGTTTGTTCAGGCCTTTTTTATTCGCTGTGACAAAAAAATAACACAGCAGCAAAATTAGTTTTGTGGTGCCAACGGCACAGTACGCTCAGTAGCTTCATAACGACGGATAAATGCAGCGCAGTCGGCTGTTTTATCCAGCTGGCGAATGGCCAGCGTCAGCTCGCCCACTGTTAAACCAAATTTATGCAAAGTGGAGCGGTTAATCAGCTGGGTTGGGCTGACCAGATACAACCAGTCTTTGACCGTCACGTCGATATAATCGCTGCTTTGCTCGTTCTCTTTACCTGCATCCGCTGCCTTAGGAATACGCAGCACATATTGCCAATACAAGGTATTGCCAGCCAGCTGCCCTGTCGCCTGCCCCACTACATCTTCGGCTTTGCCGGAAATTTCACCCTGGTCGTTCTGACTGAGCTGCCAATGTCTTTTATCAACACGGCCATCACTAAAACTGAAAATTTCATATAAATCGCCGCTATTGCCCTGCCACTGACCACAAAGCTCAGCGGTAAAATGCAGGCTTTGTTTACCACGCCAGTCGTGCATCACACCAAAGGCTTCACTGGAACCGACAAAAAACTGCGACAACTGTAAATTAGGTGTCATGGCCTGATAATCCTGTACTGACTGGCTGCAGCCAAATAAAGCAAACAAACTTAAGCATAAAGTTTTGCGCATTCTGCTCGTCCATCCTCATTGAGATACTGATACATACGGCATCAGGCAGTTTTTGGATTTAACAGGCGGGGTGTTTCACTCTTTTTGTGGTTGGCCGCACTAAAAATCAGCGACAGCCACCAATAAAAAAATAAAATTATGAGTTAATTCAAAGAACTGAATTAGTATCTAAAAATATTTTATTTTTTTAGCCATCACAGCCAACTAAATTTCACCAGGGCCCGACCAATGCACATCAGAACCTGAGAATAAAAACAAAGTGTTTAAACGCAGTGACGAATCTTTAATCAACAAAGCGCTGAATGGCGACGAACGCGCCTGGCAGCAGCTCGTCAGCCGGTATCAGTCCGTGCTGTATTATTACGGCCTGCGCCTGATGGGAAACCCGGACGACGCCCGTGATCTGCTGCAGGACGTGTGCATGGTGTTGTGCCGCAATCTGGCGCAATTTCGCGGCGACAGCAGCTTTAAAACCTGGCTGTTTGGCATTGCCAACTACCGCGCTATGGATATGCTGCGCAAGCGCAAACCCAGTCAGGATCTGGACGATATACCAGAGCTGTATAACGAAGACGAACAAAGCCACGAGCAACAGCTGTACGGCGCCCAGACACAAAAACTGGTACAGCAACAGCTGCGTACCTTACCGCCGGAACAACGGCTGGTGGTGGAACTGAGGTTTTATCAGCAATTTACTTTTGACGAAATTGCCGATCAGCTGGCGCTGTCGAGCAATACCGTTAAATCAAGATTTTATGCGGCATTAGATAAACTGCGTGTGCAGTTGGAGGTAGCCAATGTTGGACAATCAGCAAATTTTTGAAGCCTGGCTCGCGGGCAAAATCACCGCTGCTGAATGTGAGCAACAACTTCGTTCAGACAATCAATGGTACGGCCGTTTCCTCGCCGCACAAAACATCCGTCAGGATGCCAGAGCACCAATGTATGACAACGTGCCAGACATAGACACCAGTCAGCTGTTCCGCCAGCAATGGGGTCATAAAACCGCAAAAACCGCCTGGTGGCCGAGGCTCAGTGTCGGCATGTCGGCACTGGCGCTTATTATCAGCATGTCGCCTTTGCAACTGCAGCTGCATGGTGGTGGGCTGGCACTGCGCTGGGACAGCTTTGATGCCGCTGCGCAGCAACAACAGCTCAATACCATGTTGGCTGGTTTTCAGCAGCAACAGCAGCAATATCTGCAGCAGCAACTGCAAATTCAGCAACAGCAACAAGCCACTCAGCTGGTGATGCTCAAAGACTATCTGTCTGAAAATGAACAAAAAGCCAGACGCAGCGACATGCTGGAGCTGGTGGAATATCTGAATCAACAACGACAGGCCGACTGGCAATACTGGCAGGACAACGCCCAGCCAAGCCAGGCCAGGCTTGATTACAGTAGCCGCAGTTACCTGCCGAACCGAACCCAACCGGAGTAAACCATGATGAAACTGAATTTTTATGTTAGCGCCCTTGCCGCTCTGCTATTTAGCGGCAACAGCCTGGCCGCCACTGAAGTGAGCCCTAAGCTGAAGCAGAACCTGGAAATTATGCGCAATATTCTGCAAACCTCGTTAGAGCAAAGCCAGCATGCCAATGTGGGCCGCATCAGCCACAGTTATCTGGCAGGCCAGGGAGTATTGTTCCGCACCAGCACCCGCGGCCAGTTTGGTCATTATTTTGCTATGGCGCCTATGCCACCGGCCGCGCCTATGCCGGTGATTGACCAGGCTGCAATTGCCGCTATCAGCGCCCGCGCTTCCGCTGCGGCCAATGCAGCTATGGCCGGTGACCATATTTCCGAAGCCTATATTGAAGATATTGCTGAACAAGCCGAAGCTCAGGCCGAACTAATGATGGAGCAGCAGGAGCAAATGCAGGACCAAATGCGGGAATTAAGGGAACAAAGCCGCGATTTAGAACGTGAGCTCAGAGACATAGAGCGGGAAAAACGTGATATTGAATTTGCCCGCAAAGTGGGTAAAGAAGATGCTGAGCAGCAAAAACAACTGAGCCAGCTCAACAGCAAAAACACTGAACTGCAAAAACGTCTGGCTGACATTAAACAAAAATATGCCGCCTGGGAGAAAGATTTCCAGCAAAAACGCGCCGAACAGGCTAAGTTAGCCGCACAAAAACAGGCGGAGCTCATTACCAGCATCAGCGTAAATTTTGCCACTACCCTGTGTGATTACGGCGCCAGCCTGCGCGAAATTAAAGATGATGAGTTTGTGTCGTTACAGCTGGAAACAGCGCAAGGCCGTGACGGTAAAGACATTTACTGGGTATTCAAAAAGTCGGATATTAACCAGTGTGTCAGCGGTAAGTTAAAAGCCGAAACCCTGCTGAAAAAAGCCGATTATTATCAGTATTAATATTGTTCTGAGCGGAATATGCCGCTAAGCCACGACAAAGCCTGCATATTGCAGGCTTTGTTTTTGGTGCTGCCTTTTATCATTGCCGCTGCAAAAAGGAGCGGAAGCCGATAAGTCCGGGCGACTGCTGTAGGCCTGCAATGCAGTAAGCTGGCGCTGTTCCTTCAGACCTTACTGGCCTTGCTAAAAAGCCGCGCAAGTTTGGGCCTTATCGGTAATATCAGCCGGTAAACGGCTTCCATCAACCAGGGCAAAGGCGGTATAGCACCGAGATACCCCAAAAAGCGCCAGCCCGGTAAAGCGCGCCACAAGCGCAAAAAAGCCCGGGCGCCCTGCCACACCTGGTCGTTTGGACCCACCAGATGGAAACGTTTAAGCGCATCACATCTGTT
The DNA here is from genome assembly GCA_003543135.1 of Rheinheimera sp. Classification (GTDB taxonomy): domain Bacteria; phylum Pseudomonadota; class Gammaproteobacteria; order Enterobacterales; family Alteromonadaceae; genus Pararheinheimera. Next base: position 15,504 of record DPJG01000010.1, on the reverse strand, counting down.
AATGCCATCCGGCAAAGCTTGCAGGCTGTTGGATACATCAATAAACAGCAGCGGTTCCCGCGCCTGTAGTTTTTGGTAATAGGCAATTTCCCTGCTGCATAAAGGGCAACTGCCGTCGTATAACACTGTTAATCCTGAGTAACTCAAAATGGCCCCCTCTGCTTTTCATGCTGACAATGTGATGCTAAGGCAAAACCTTATGCCGCTATAAACGTTGCTCAACGCGGTTTGGACTTTATTTTTAACAAAACCTGAGTTCTTAATCGGCAATGGCGCCAAATAGCCATTTTGAGTAACAGCACCGGTTTAAGTAATACTGAAACCGGGCATTCGCTTTTTACAAGGTCTCAGGTTATTACCCGGTCATTCGGGGCAGACCTTAAGCTGCAGGATCTGTGAGTCATATCAAAGACATATTCTGAATGTGGCAAAACGAACTGAACTTTTAAGCAGCTCACCAATAAGAGGTAATATTTGTTTACATCTGCCTGGCCTGCGCCGTGAACTAAATAACAAGACAAAGTTCGAATTGCCGACGCTTCGAACGTCCAAACAAGCTGCAAAGCGACAACATAAGGATTGAATAATGGGCAAAACGCCTTTTTTAACTCAGCTCGCCAGTTTTTTTAAAGCTACCCGTAGTTTTATCGTTTTTATTACCCTGATGTTGGTGTTTCGCAGCGCTTGTGCTGACTGGTATACAGTTCCCACCGGCTCTATGCAGCCGACCATTCATATTGGCGATAGGGTCACAGTGAATAAAATGGCCTACGACCTGCGGCTACCCTTTAGCAAACTGGTACTGCTACGAACCGGTGAACCCGCTCGCGGCGATATTATGGTGTTTGATTCCAATGCGGCGCAAAATCGCCTGATAAAACGTGTTGTTGGTTTACCAGGGGATACTGTCGAGATGCAGGATGAGGTGTTACTGATTAACGGCAAGCCACTGGCTTATCGACAGGAAGACGACACCAACTTATTAACCACAGCAACCGAACAATTGGGAGAGCTGGCGCATCAGGTTCAATGGGATAAATCCCGGCCAGCAGTTTTTGCTAACTTTAGCGCTATCACCATCCCCGAGGACTACTATTTAGTGCTTGGTGACAATCGCCGGCAGAGCGCAGACTCACGTGTTTATGGGCTGGTGCCTAGGCATGAATTACTGGGCAGAGCCAGTTACGTCGCTTTCTCCATGGACTACGACAATTATTATCTGCCACGGGCTGATAGATTCGCAAAATCACTTTACTCAGAACATTAATGCAAATATCAGTCACTTAGAAAAGCCCCGTTAACGGGGCTGATTATACCCACCTAAAAAGCCCCTCCAGAATTTGATAAGCCAGCTAAACCCTCAGTGCTTTGGAGATGATAACGGTAGCGTCTAGCCATGTGCCTGGCTAGCGCCTTGTGATGTCCGTTTTTCCAGCCCCCCATATCGCCAGACTAATCCGCCAAACCAACACCGGGAACTGCACAGTGAGCATTCAGCAGAGAGCGCGGGAAGTGCGAACGCAATGGTTGCCGGTTGTGGTTCGTGCCGTGCCGTGCCGATTCAATCTCAGCAGTGCCAATATCATCAGCCAACAGCTAAGAATTCCGGCCACCGGGCACAAGCTCACAACCAGGAATCACAGTCAGCTATCCGCTGCATCATTGCCCGGATTGAACAGGCAAAGTGCCTAACTGATAAGTCGCGGTGATATTGGGATTGGCCGACCAGACCGGATCGGCCTGTATCAATGCACCACGGTTTTGGCTTGCGACATTCAGCTGCAAACGGTCTTTATCGATGCTTTGCCAGTTTACTTTAATACCAAGCTGTTCCGGGTGGCCTTCGGTGACAAACAAATTACCAGGGCCATCTGCCAGCATGCCGTCTTTGGCCAGAATGGAAATATTGCTGCTAAAACCGGGGGCATTATTACAACTGCGGACAAATACCACAGCTTTAAATTGATTATCAGGTGAAGCAAGCTGCGCTGTAATGCCATTAGTACAGGATGCTGTGGTGGCCGCAAACATCCAGGCGACCAGCGCGCCCAGGATCACAACAGGCGCAACGGCAAACAACCCAATATCTCTGACAAGCTTATTCATGCACTTTCCTTTGAATACTGACAACAAAACGGCGCCATTACATGCCAGCGCAGGCACAAAAGCAAGCAGCAACCCCCTTTAGCAACAGACAAAATACCAAACCTGACAATGCAACAACCCCATAAAAAACCCCGTGATGCCATGCAACATAACGGGGCTTTTGCACAGAACATCACACCTCAGGCTTTAAAACGGCCCTGCTACTGCAAGCCTTCTAAAATCTGGTAAGCCAGCTTTACCCTCAGTGCATTGGGATAACGTTTGTTGGTAAGCAGCACAATGCCAACCTGGCGCGACGGAATAAAAGCGGCGTAAGCACCAAAACCGCCGGTGGCGCCGGTTTTATGTATCCAGTGGCTTGTTTTGCCAACAGTTTTGCCGGTTGTGGTGTCAGCAGTAGGCTGCATTATTAAACTGGCGGGGCTGCCACTGACAAAGCCCGGGTCTGTCATTGCTTCCAGCGCTTGCAGCTGCACCGGGTAGTCGAGCATTTCCCAGCCCAGGCCCTGATACATCTGGCCGGCTTTGGCATAAGGCTGCTGCGAACTTACAAGAGCGGCTTTTAGCAGCGACGCTTCCACCTGCTGCGGCTGCATGTTGGCTTGTACCCAGCTGGCGACATCCCGCACACTGGCTTTTACACCACCTGCTTCGTCCAGTAATACCCCAGTGCCAATATGCACTGCTTTGCCTTCGTTGTAACCCCAGGCATATTGCGCCATCGCCTGTTGTGGCACCTGCAAATAAGTGCTGTTGAGCTTTAGTGTGGCGGTAAGTTTGGCAAATGCCTCAGTATAAGTTTGACCACCGGCAGCCGCAGCCAAATGGGCAAATAAACCTATGCTGCTATTGGCATATACCCGTTGGCTGCCTGGTGCATAAGCGGGCTGCCACTCCTGGTAATACTTCAGCAAACTGCTTTTGTCGGTCACGCTCTCCGGCATAAAAAGCGGCAGGCCGCCTGCGGTGTAAGTGGCCAGATGTTGCATATTGATGTTTTGCCATGGTTTTGCCGTAAGCTCCGGCCAGTGGGTTGCAACACTATCCGTCAGTTTGATATCACCCCGCTGCAGCGCCATAGCTCCAATAACACCGGCAAAGGTTTTGCTGATCGAACCCAGCTCAAACAGCGTGTCAGGTGTCACGGCAATATGATTGCTGATGTCGGCCTTACCAAAGCTGTAATAAAAAGTTTTGCCCTGCCACAGCACGGCCACCGCCATACCCGGGATTTGTTGTTGCTGCATCAGCTGCTGAACTTCGTTGCCAACAGCCGCTGTTAACGCAGCTTCACTCGAAATTTTCTGCTGAATGCCGTGATGAGTTGCGCCGTTTTGTGCCAGCGCCGGTACTGAGCTGAACAGCGTTAAGGCCAGCGCCGCTTTGAGCGACCAGGCCACTTGGGTTGTGAATAAATGCATGAATGTTCCTTTGCAAACGAGAGGGTTATGTCAAAGTGCCGGGCCCGCACTTCACTAGCTTGCCTGAGTTGACTTCGCCGGACAAAAGGTTAATTTGTATAGCAGCTGTTAGAAAAACTTACAGAAGTTGCAGGAAGCCGCATGACCCGTCGTTATATCCCATTAAAATCTTTGCGCGCTTTTGAAGCTGCAGCCCGGCATTTAAGTTTTACCCATGCCGCTATAGAACTGAATGTCACCCATTCGGCTGTGAGTCAGCAGGTAAAACTGTTGGAGGATCAGCTACATTGCCCATTATTTTTGCGGATCCCACGTGGCCTGATGCTCACGCCTGAAGGTGAAGCGCTGCTGCCAGTATTAAATGAATCTTTTGACCGTATTGCCCAGCTGTTAGATTATTTTGCCAGTCGCAAAGTGCAGGAAAAACTGCACATTGGGGTGGTTGGCACCTTTGCCACTGGCTTTTTGTTGCCACGTTTAGCGGCCTTTTATCAAAAATTTCCCCATATCGAACTGCAAATTTCCACCAATAACAACAGGGTGGATCTGGCCGCCGAAGGGCTGGATTACGCCATTCGTTTTGGCAGTGGCGCCTGGCATGGCACTGCGGCCATGTATTTATGTGACAGTCCACTGACGCCTTTATGCACGCCTGAACTGGCGGCCAACATCAGCCAACCGGCTGACTTACTGAACTTTATGCTGCTGCGCTCTTACCGGCGCGACGAATGGGCGGCCTGGTTACAACAAGCCGGCGGCCCTGTACTTCCGCCCACCCATCCGGTGATGGTCTTTGATTCCAGCATCACTATGCTGGAAGCCGCACAAAGTGGTATTGGTATTGCGATAGCGCCGGCGCGAATGTTTAGTCAATTGCTGCAAACAGGCAGAATTCAGCGGCCTTTTAGCACAGAAATCAGCTTGGGCAGTTATTGGCTGACCCGGCTGCAATCCAGGCCGGAAACCGGTGCCATGCGTGAATTTGCCCAGTGGTTAAGCGCTGAATTAATAGAAAGTGCATTGTGATAAGCGCTGTAACCTGTGTGAAAAGCCCGGAGCACGACCTTAGCGCAAAGACGGCACAGCAGGCTGCAGCTATTCTGATCACCAGACTACTGAGGTTTTTCTGACAAACACCGGAACTTCATTTGTCAGCTTTAGTCTGTATCTGCATCATTTTCCTCAGTTTTAAGCTTGCCCTTGCTGTATTCCCGTTTATCTGTAGCCATTGCACTGTCGTTGCTGCTGCATTTGTTATTGCTGGCGCTGCTGTTATTGCAGCGTGCACCAGCGCCGGTTAAAAACACCAGGAAGACAGCGCCACTGACAGTACAAATCGTCCATTGGCCAAAACCCAAAGCGCCAGCCCCTGCGAACGGCAGCAATAAAAACACTGAGGCGCAGGCAACCAGCACCACGACCACAGCAGCGACAAAGCTAAAAACAAAGCACACCACCGAGACTGCAGCCGGCAAAAAACCGCCAGTAGCAACAGATCAGCACAACACAAAAACGGCAACTGCGTTTACAGCGCCTAAAACAAACAAAGCCCGAAAGCAAAACACACAACAAAACACGGAGCAAAGCCAGCCTCAGCCGGCCACTACTGAAACAGCAACTTTACCACCAAGCCTTGCCGACCGCATTTTAGCCACAGTGGCAACCCGGCAGCAGCAACAGGCCACAGAACTCAGCAGCGCTGAAGTTAAGGCGTTACAACAAAAAACCTTGCCCGAAAAAGCCCTGGCTGTCACCCGCAGCGGCCCCAAACCCGCTAATGCCGCCGCGAATGTGCTGGAAGTGATGAAAGATGGCAGTTTTATCGAAAAAATCGGGGATTATTGTTATCTGGCCAAAGATGGCGCCGATCTTCGCCGTGATATTGCCAGTATGAAACCTGTCAGCTGCGGCGATGATGCCGATGCCGCTCTGTACCAGAGCATTATGAATAAAGTGGGCAACTACCGGCGTTAAGGCGGTTTTTTTACTCCTGCTGACCGGGTAAAAACCGCCTGCTGTCAATACCTCCGCATCAACACTTGTCTGACCAAACAAAAAACCTGCTGTGTTAAGGTCAATCCGCGGCTGCACTCTGCCATGAAAGCTCCACGACCAACAACTGTGTTATTGCGCTTAGCCTCCTTGTGATGGCTTGGCATTTCAGGCAGCATTTTTTACATATTCATCATGAGGTTATCACATGCGCCTTCCTTTTTCCGTGCAGCCCTGGCCAGCGCCCTGACATGCTGCTTTGCCAGCTCAGTGTTGGCTGCTCCTGTCGGTAATCTGACGTCTATCCGGGCCAGCAATAATCAACTGGATATCACCACAGATCAGCAGGTGCTGCTGCAAATCCAGCTGCTGCAGGACGATTTGTTCCGCCTTCAGGCCGGCTTAAACGGCAAGCTGACGGAACCCAGCAACAAAGCAGCCGCTATTGTGTTACCACAAACGCCAGCCCCGGTTGAATTTCAGCTGAGCGACAAGGGCGACTATCAGTTATTACAAACAGAAAAATTTGCGCTGCGCATTTATGCCAAACCACTGAAATTTGCGCTTTATCAAGCCGACAATCAGCAGCTGATCATGCAGGAACTGCAGCCGCTGGAACTGAGTCCAGAGCAGAGTTTTCAGACACTCAGCACAGATCCGGCCGAGCGTTTTTTTGGTGGTGGCCAGCAAAATGGTGCCTTTGAATTTAAAGGCAAAACCATGGAAATATCTTATTCCGGTGGCTGGGAAGAAGGCGACAGACCAAGCCCTGCGCCTTTTTATATGTCGAGCAAAGGTTATGGGGTGCTGCGTAACAGCTGGGCCAACGGCAGTTATGATTTTCGCTCCAGCGAGTACATTCAGCTCAGCCATCACGAAGGGCGTTTTGACGCTTATTATTTTGTCGGCAACTCCATCAAAGAGGTGCTCGCCGATTACACCGCCCTCACAGGCCGCGCCCGCCTTATTCCACGCTGGGCTTTTGAATATGGCGACGCCGACTGTTACAACGACGGCGACAATATTAAAAAACCGGGCACAGTACCGGATGGTTGGAGTGATGGCCCTACAGGCACCACGCCAGATGTGATTGAAACTGTTGCCAAAAAATACCGTGAACATAACATGCCGGGCGGCTGGATTTTACCCAACGACGGTTATGGTTGTGGTTACACCGACTTGCCCAAAGTAGTGGCAGGCCTTGCCAAATATGGCTTTAAGACCGGCCTCTGGACCGAAAACGGTGTAGATAAAATTGCCTGGGAAGTGGGCACCGCCGGTTCACGGGCGCAAAAACTGGATGTGGCCTGGACAGGTCAGGGTTACCAATTTGCGCTGGACGCCAATAAAGCCGCTGCTGACGGCATCTTAAATAACTCAGAGTCACGACCCTTTTTATGGACAGTGATGGGCTGGGCCGGTGTGCAAAGATATGCCGTCACCTGGACTGGCGATCAATCCGCCAGCTGGGACTATATCCGCTGGCATATCCCCACCCTGATTGGCTCAGGTTTATCCGGCCAGGCTTATGCAACTGGCGATGTGGACGCTATTTTTGGCGGCAGCGCCGAAACCTATACCCGTGATTTACAGTGGAAAGCTTTTACCCCTGTGTTGATGGGTATGTCGGGCTGGGCCAAAGCGGCGCGTAAACATCCCTGGTGGTATGACGAGCCGTATCGCAGCATCAACCGCGATTATCTGAAGTTAAAAATGCGCTTAACGCCTTATATGTACAGCACGGCTTATGAGGCTGAAACCACAGGCGCACCTATAGTGCGTGGCCTGATGTGGGATCATGCGCAGGATCAAACTGCGCTGACCGAAACCCATAAATACCAGTTTTTACTGGGCAAAGATTTGTTAATAGCGCCAGTGTACCGCTCCATGGCCGCCAGTAAAGGCTGGCGCAAGGATGTGTATTTGCCACAAGGCCAATGGATTGATTATTGGGATGGCCGGGTGGTGGATGCACCAGCAGCAGGCCAGTTGCTTGATTACAAAGTGGATTTAAAAACCATTCCGGTGTTTGTGCGGGCAGGCGCTATTTTACCCATGTACCCCGCTGCTTTATATGACGGCGAAAAACCCAAAGATGAGCTGACACTGGATATTTATCCTTTTGGTCAAAGCAGTTATCTGATGTATGAGGACGACGGCAATACCCGTCAGTATCAGCAGGGCAAATTTAGCCAGCAAGAATTTAAAGTGACAGCACCACAAGGTAAAGCCGGTAATATCAGCGTCACTATTGGTGCTGTGAACGGTGAATACCAGGGCCAGGAGCAACAGCGGGTTTATCAGCTGCACATTCACAGCAAAATAAAACCGGAGCAGGTCAAGCTGACAGGCCAGAACCTAGCAGAGCTAAAAGACCAGATGGCTTTTGCAAAAGCAAACAGTGGCTGGTTTTACAGCCCGGAAAAATACGGTGTGATTCTGGTAAAAACAGCAAAAACCTCCATCCGGCAAGGGTTGCAATTTGACATCAACATCAACAGTGCTTTGGCCCTTACGCCAACAGCAGGCTACCCCAAAGCGCCGGAACTGGGTAACGCCATTGCCGCCGACAGTCTGCTGGTGTTAAACCGGCCGGCAGAGGAGCCAGGCCATGTGCTGGAAAACGCTTTTGACGACAATCCAACCAGCTGGTTTAGAACCAAAAGAGATCAGTCGCTGAAAACCGGTGCCCATGAATTTACCCTGGCACTGGGTGAACGCCGTATGGTCAATGGCTTTGAAATAGCGCCCCGGAATGACCAACACTGGAAATATGGTCAGGTACGGGATTATGAAGTTTATATCGCCGACAACAACGGCGAATGGGGCGAGCCGGTGCATCGGGGCCAGCTGAAACTGTCGGACAAACTGCAAAAAGTGGAATTTGCCGCCAAAGCCGGCACCTTATTCCGTTTTCGCGTGTTAAGCACTCAGGATCAGGCTGCAGATGGCACTGCGCTTGATCCTATGGTTACAGCGGCCGGGCAAAACACTGACACCGCAAACACAACAGTGGCCAAAGCTTTTAATGCATTGCTACCCAAACAAGTCACACCAATCACTATTTCAGAATTTAGAGTGCTGGAGCAGCCTTTGCCCAAAGCAGAGCGGCAGCAGCTGTATTTGTCAGCAGTTGAAGCTGTGGTGAGTCAACACAAAATCAACCTCAAAGCGCCGATGCAAATGAATGGTCTGAAATTCCGCCAGGGTTTTACTGTGGCAGGTGAAAGCAGGTTTGATTATCAGCTCGCCGGGCACTGGCAGTTATTCCGCGCTGATGTGGGCATTAACGACAGCTGCCGGGAGCATGGCGCTGTGCAGTTCCAGATCTATGGAGACAACAAACTGTTGTTTGACTCAGGCACAATAAAAGCGCCTGCAGTCGTTAAACCTGAACTGGATATCCGTGGCATTAAACTGCTGAGCCTGCGCACTGTAGCCGGCAACAACCAAGTGTGCGCTAACTGGGCCAATGCTTCCCTGATTGGTTTTGCCGGGGATAAAGCCGGCAATCTTTCCAAACCGCTTTAATCTGATGCTGCACAAAACAACAAAGCCGGCAATTGCCGGCTTTGTTGTTTTGTTTGATCTGTCCTAAATAACCGGACACTGCGCCTGTACACTGGATTGATCGCTGATCAGATACCTTTGTTGTAACTGCTGGTATTCAGGGCTTTGCCAGAATTGCTGCAATGCCTGATTAAATGCATCAGCCAGTTTTTTGTCGCGAAAAGCCACCCGGTAATAACTGGGGGTAAATAACGGGTGCACCTGCACCTGTTGCGGCGGATCAATTTTGTCGTGATGGTAATAAAAAATATTAATGTCCATCACCACCGCCTGCACCCGCATTTTATGCAAAGACTCCACCTGAGTGCGCTGCTCAACGGTTTCACGGTATTTAAACGACTGTTTGGCGATATCACGGAATTCATCCCCCAGCGCTGCGCTGGCATTCTGAAAAGCCAGCACTGACAGATTTTTCAGATCGGACAGACTATTAATGCTGAGCTGCTGTACTTCCAGGCTCACCACCACATTCTGATAACGAATATAAGGGCAGGAATAATACAGACCGGGTTCGTTGGCTTTCAGCGGCTGCAAAGTAGCCATATCGCCGATATTCTGCTGCAATAAACTTTGGATCCGTTTATTGGGCACATGGGTAAATTCTGCGGTGGCGCCCATCCGCTTGACCAAAGCGCGCAGCAGCTCAATTTCGTAACCATCGGCAGTTTCAATCTGAATATAAGGAGGTTTGTTCATGCCCACCAACACCTGAAGCGCCTGGGCTGACAGGCTGAATACAGGGCAAGTACAGAATATCAGCAAAATAACCACAAAGCGGTTTCGCATAATGCCAGTTCCAGAAATCACAGCGATAACTGAGCATAGCTGGCAATAGCCGCAAATGGCCAAGCCCCCAGCGGATAATTTAGCAATATGGCAAGAACCAGATCCGAGGTGTGCAAGCATCTGGCTCTGGCGTGGCAAAAATGGCAAGCTGGTCTCCTGCCAGACTCTGATAGGTTAAACCGATGAAACTTATGCCTTATTTTCGCTCTGTCCGCTTCTGGCGTCAGCTACACCTGTGGTTGAGCCTGTTATTGTCACTGCAACTGCTGGCCTGGTTTGGCAGTGGACTGGTGATGTCAGTGTTGCCCATTAAAGAAGTTCGTGGTGATCATCTGAAAAAACCTGCACCAGAGGTAGAGTGGCATCAAGCTCGGTTCAGCCCGGCCCAACTGACGGCCTTGCATCCCGGCGCCCAGCTCAGCCTGACACAACGCGGCACTGTACCTGTGTATCAGCTGCAACATGGGGAAAAGCTGATGTACTTCAGCGCACTGGATGGCAGCAGGCTGGAAGCCCTGAGCGAAAACGAAGTTAAAACTCTGGCTACAGCCCGTTACAACGGCAATGGCACATTAAAAAACAGCACGCTGCTGAGCACATTGCCACTGGAAGCGCGGGGGCTGTCGTTGCCGCTGTGGCAGGTACAGTTTCAGGATGCGGACAATACAGTGTTTTATCTTGAGCCTGTGCTTGGTCAGTTATTGCGGGTGCGTACCGACAACTGGCGTTTATTTGATTTTGTCTGGATGCTGCACATTATGGATTATCGTGAGCGTGATAATTTTAATAACCTGCTGCTGATCATCAGCTCAGCGTCTGCTCTGCTGTTTACCCTGTCTGGCATCTGGTTATTGGTACTGACCCTTGGCCGCAAAAGGTTAAACACATCACACTCAGCACAGCGCTAAAGGCCGCGAGTGCTGCGACAGGGCAAAGCAAAGGCGGCTCTTCTATACTGCTATAAGTCAGCCGCCCGACTGCAGCTGTCAGACAGCACAGTCTGTAACCTGAGGAACCTTGCCATGAACAGCAGTTACCATTCTTTCAGCCAGTTGTTTGACCAACTGGGCCTTCGCAGTGACAGCAGCAGTATTGAAAAATTTATCAAAGAGCACAGGCTGGATGCCGATCAAGCCTTATCTAAAGCCAGTTTCTGGACCCCAGCCCAGGCAGCATTTTTGCGGGAAAGTTATCAGCAGGATGCCGACTGGGTGGAAGTGATAGACCAACTGAACCAGCGGCTGCGTTAAGCGGCCGCCGGTTTTATTCGGTTTTAATCTGATACAGCGGTAAGGCGCTCAGCCGTCTGTCAATTTCCTGTACCATTTGCCGATATACCGCAGAATCCACCGACTGATAGCGTTGCTCGAATAATTGCTGGGATAATCCTTCAGGTAAACGCGCTTTGCTGGGGAAGATTTCTGTTTCATCGCGCTGCTGCTGAAAAAATTGCTGTACCGCGATGGCAGAGGCAGTCGAAGCTGTAGCAAGACGGGCAAAACGCACACCGGCTCTGTCGGCCAACAAATCAACAAAACTAAAACCGCTGCCGCCTTTGATCGAATCCAGTAACTCTTTGGCTTCGCCCACTGTATTGCTGACATTGTGGCTGGTCAGCAAATGAATGGCCGCCGAATAAATAAAATGCTGTTGCAGATCAGGCCGGCGCGCCAGCGTGACACGCGGCGCTTTTACGCCACTGGGCCTTTTGACTTCATTAACCAGCAACTGCAGATTCTGCCCACCCAACAGCTGCGCCAGCGCCAACAGAGCACTCTGATTCTCACGCGTTGCCACTGACGGATCTGCCGCACTGCGAATTGCCGCCTGCTGAAATAAAATTTGCAGATAACTCACCAGACTAGCGCTGCCCTGTTGTCGCCCGGCATGCTCAAGTGCAATCTGATAATAAAATTCAATATCGGCACGCTGCTGTGGTGAGCTGAATAAATCGCGGTATACCGACAAGCCTGACTCTTTCAGCTTTTGTAAATTCCAGCCGCTGGGTTTATTCAGCTCAACTTTAACTTCATTTTCTTCAAACTGTACCGAACGCACCATAGCCAATAATTCAGCGCCAGTGCCAGCGCCCCACATTTGATCGGCCGCTGAACCCACCAGCGTTAAAGCAGCACCACCAGGCAGGGTCAGCATGCCAATTTTCACTTTATCTATCTGCAAAGGGCCGCTGGATGGGCTGATTTGTACAGTTGCATTCAGATAATACTGTTGCCCCAGTAATCGCACCGGTACTGTCATTAAGCTGGTTAAACCTGAAGCCGTCACCTCTGCCCGGCCCTGAAAACCGGGTAAAGTGCGACTGGCCAAATGAAAAGCGGAATTGAGTTCGTCAGCATTGGCGGCAATCACCCAGGGCGAACCGTCCGGTTTTTTGATCGACTGATTGAGGTTATTCAATAGTTGTTTGCTGTGGCGCACTGTGTCGGCGTTCATCTGGCCGGACAAAGCTAATAAAGGCACAGGGTCCAGCAACAACCAGCCGGCAAAACACAGAGTGGTGAGCAGCACCAACAACAATGTCAGCAATTGCCGGAATAAATGATGCACAGCTTTCATCAGTGCTGCCAAGTCTCAATCAAATGAAAGTGATTATCTTACCAGAAGCTTTTCTATCTGCGACAAGCTTTTATCAACATCCTTATCGACAAAACCTTGTATGCAGATTCGCTAATATTTTTTGAAGTTTACTGCTCTATCAGTTATTTTATGCGCAGAATGTCTTAAATTTCACCGGCATTGTGAATGACAGCCCTGTTTTGGTTCTGGCTGCTAAGCTTGTCGCAATAACTACTATAAAACTGCCCAATGAAAGAGATCCCAGATGAATGTAGTTGGTTCCCTGTTCCACCTTGTTAATTTCAGCAACATCCTGCGCCGGATGGCCATGCTGTTTTTGTTGCTGGGCAGTTTTACTGTGGCCGCCGCAGTAGAACTGGATACTGAGCTGGAACAGCAGCTTGATCAATATCTGCAGAAATCGACTCAGGATGCAGATGCAGCCGGGCAATTTTTGCTGGCACTGGAAAAAGATGTGTCCGCCCTGACGCCGCTCAATAGCAGAGTGCGCTATTACGTTTATAAAGTGTCGGAACAACACAGATTAAAAGACAAAAAAGGGGTTGAGGAAACCCTGAAACTGCTGCAGGAATTGGCACAAACAACTCAGGATCCCGATGTTTTAGCTGAAATTAATGCCGAAATGCTGGTGCAATATTGGGATAAAGGTGAATTTGGCAAAGCCATTAGCTATCTGGAACCCACCCTGCAGTATGCCCAACAAGCGAGTCAAAGCCGGGTAAAATATTATGCTTTTAATCTGGCCGGCGATTTTCAAAGCTGGCGTGGTAAATATGACCAGGCACTGCAGGCTTACCATGATGCTTATGACGCAATAGCCCGGGACGAACACCCCAGAACTACTTTTCGCCGGATGAATCTGGCGCTGCGGATGGCAAATCTGCAGTCCAGTCTGAGAAATTTTGAAAAATCCAACCAAATGGTAGAAGAAGTACTGCCAACAGCACTACAAAATCCTGAGTTAGAAGGCTTTTTACCAGATATTTATATCCAGCTGGGTTTTAACCTGGTGGAGCTACAGGATTTGGATGGCGCAGCCAAAGCCAATCTGGAAGCGCTGAAGTGGGCGAAAAAACGCAATATGGTTTTTGCCGAAACCACAGCGCTGAATAACCTCGGTGATATTGCCATGCGTCAGCGCAAATTGCCGGAAGCGAAGCAATATTTCGAACAAACCCTGAGATTTGGCATTGAGCAAAAAAACAAGGCAACCGAAGATTTAGCCCGCTTTAATCTGGGTTATCTGCAGGTGCAGGAAGGACAATTTGCCGACGGCCTGAGTGCTATGCAAAACGTGGTGGATTTATCCAAAGAAGCCGGAGCCCAGTCAGAAACCCTGGAGTATCTGGCAGAACTGGCTGATGCTTTTCAGTTGGCCGGCATGTACCAGCAGGAAGCCAAAACCCTACGTGAACATGCCGCCCTTGCCAAAGAAATTTTTCAGCAGGAACGTGAGCGTCAGATCAATCAGCTGCAGGAAGAGTTTTCTGCCAAAGAAAAAAGCAAAGAAATTGCCGGCTTAAAACAACAAAACCAACTCAAAGCAGTGGAAATTGAACGGCAGAAACTGCAGCAGGATGTCACCTTACTGATTGGTGTGGTAGTGATTCTGGCGGCGATCTTATTGTATTTATTGTATCGCAAGGTACAAAGTGCCAATCAGAAACTCAAAGAAGCTAATGATCAGCTGGCCTATCAGTCGTTACGCGATCCTTTAACAGGTTTATTTAACCGCCGTTCTTTCCAGGAGCAAATGGACAAACGCCAGCGTCAGGTGGAAAGGCGCCAGCTGGCAGCACTCACCACTGACGGTTTTATTTTGCTGGATGTCGACTTTTTTAAACATGTGAACGACCACTTTGGCCATGCTGCCGGTGACGCAGTACTGGTTGAAATTGCCAACAGATTATCCAAACTGACCCGCAATGACGATATGGTACTGCGCTGGGGTGGTGAAGAGTTCCTGATTTTATTACGCCGGGTGGATATTCAATCTTTAGCCGCTTTTACCCAACGGGTGCTGGATACCATTGGCAATACCCCGGTGACTTTTGGTGAACATCAAATTCGCGTCACAGCTTCAGCCGGTTTTTTAACTTATCCTTTTGCCAATCTGAATGAACAAACCATGGGTTGGGCCAAAGCGCTGCAACTGGCTGATATGGCGTTGTATCTGGGTAAAGTGCATGGCCGCAACCGCGCTTATGGTCTGGTGCAGCTGAATAAACCTTATGCCGATATCGCCATCCAGCTGGAAACCGATTTATCGGAAGCCATTAAAGAAGGCAGCGTGGATGTGGCTTTAGTGGAAGGGCCGCATAAAAATAACGCCGACAGCTAAAGTTCTGCCTTTTGAAAAGCTGCGTTTTACCACCAGCGCAGCCAACTCACTACACTACTGTATACAACAAGGCTGACGGAGTGCGGCTTGATGTTTCAGATCCAACAACTTGATCATCTGGTGCTCAGGGTACAAAACCTGCCGTTGATGCTGCAGTTTTATCAAGAAGCACTGGGTTGTACTTTAGAACGCAGCCTGCCTGAGCTCGGCTTGTATCAGCTCAGAGCCGGGCAACAACTGATTGATTTAATTAGTGTGGATGGCACGCTTGGCAAAGAAGGTGGCAAAGCGCCCGGCGCTGAAGGCCATAATCTGGCGCACTTTTGTCTGCTGATCAGCCCTTTTGACCCCGCGGCTTTACAACAACATTTTGCCTCTTTTGCCATTGAGCTCAGTTCAACTGAAATCCGTTATGGCGCCACTGGTTTTGGTCCTTCGGTCTATATTCTGGATCCCGAAGGCAATACCATTGAACTTAAAGCTTGTGACGCCACCTCAGCCCCGTCCGCTTCATAACTCCACTTCAGAGATAAACACCGGATCTTCAGCCTGATTTTGCCCTGACACAGCTAAAACTGCTGTTATGCAGCGCTAACCACAGCAGATTGTTCTCAAAGCGATGCAGGCCGTAGCTACAACACAATAAAAAAAGCAGCCGGCTGGCTGTAATGCCGATCAGATAAGAAATTT